>NZ_LMDM01000022.1 GCF_001425825.1 Rhizobacter sp. Root1238 | reverse complement strand
CAGCACGCTTCGTGGACTGACTGTCGCCGACTGTTTGACCACAACGAACGAAGTGAGTGGAGGGAGTTTCGGCGACGGGCCATGAAGCCAGTCAGCGGAGGGCAGTCTTCGGCCCCCAAGGGGCCGAGGACCGCCCCCGACGGCGCGCCACAGCCTCCCCACCCGCGCCTTTGCCGCACGCGCACCGGACGCCAGAAACTACTCAGCCTGTGCGTACCGCTTCGCCCGCAGGTTCCGCTTGATCTCCTGCAGCATCGGCCGCAGCTCGCTGCCCAGGCGCAACGCGACGCCGGTGGTCAGGATGTCGATCACGATCAGGTGCAGCAGCCGCGACACCATCGGGCTGTAGCGGTCGTAGTCTTCCGGATGATCGGCCGCCAGCAGGATCTGGTTGCTGCCCGACTGACCAATCTGCGCCAGCGGCGAACCGCTCGCGGTGATCACGATCGTCGTCGCGCCCTTCTTGCGCGCGATGTCGGCCACGTCGATCAGGTCGCGGCTGCGGCCGGAATTCGAGATGATCACGACGCAGTCGCCCGGCTGCAGCATCGTCGCACTCATCACCTGCACATGGCCGTCGCTGATGGCCAGCGCATTGACGCCCAGCCGGAAGAACTTGTGCTGCGCGTCCTGCGCGACGATGCCCGAATTGCCGACGCCGTAGAACTCGATGCGCCGCCCGGCACGGCCGGCTTCGGTCAACACCGTGATCGCGCGATCGAACGCCAGGCTGGCCGCGTCGTTCCGGTACTTCAGCAGCGCACTGACCGCGTTGTCGACCACCTTCACGACGATGTCGCCCGGCTTGTCGTCCTCGTCGACCGCGCGGTGCACGAAGGGCACGCCTTCGTTGACGCTGCCGGCCAGCTTGCGCTTGAAGTCGGCCAGCCCGTCGTAGCCGACGCTGCGGCAGAAGCGCACCACCGTCGGCTTGCTGACATGCGCCCGGTCGGCCAGCTCACTGACCGGCAGGCTCGCGAAGCTGCGGGCATCGGCCAGCACCAGCTTCGCGACGCGCTGTTCCGCAGGAGGAAGCGCCGGGATCGAGGCGCGGATGCGGTCCAGCATGGTCGAGGGCGATGACAAAGGGGCTTACTGTTCTTCGGACCAGGCGAAACCGTCGCGCGCGACCAGCGCGCTCGCGGCCGCCGGACCCCAGGTGCCCGCCGCGTACGGGCGCGGGCCGGTGGTGTCCTTGCTCCAGGCATCGAGGATCGGCTCGACCCAGCGCCAGGCCTGCTCCTGCTCGTCGCTGCGCACGAACAGGTTCAGCCGGCCGGCGATCGCGTCGAGCAGCAGGCGCTCGTAGGCGCCCACGCGGTTCTCGGCAAAGGCCTTGTCGAAGTCCAGGTCCAGAGACACCGGCGCCAGCTGCTCCTGCTGCCCGGTACCCTTGGCGGCCAGCAGGTGCAGCTCGAGACCGTCTTCCGGCTGCAGGTTGATCACCAGCTTGTTCGGCTGGTTGTGGCCCGGGAAGATGCTGTGCGGCGTCGGGCGGAAATTGACGACGATCTGCGCGTCGCGCGCGGCCAGCCGCTTGCCGGTGCGCAGGTAGAAGGGCACGCCGGCCCAGCGCCAGTTCTGCACCTCGGTGCGCAGCGCGACGAAGGTCTCGCACTGGCTGCCCGCCGGCACCTTGACCTCCTGCGAGTAGCCCACCACCGGCTGCCCACCGGCGGTGCCGGCGCGGTACTGGCCGCGCACCACGTCGCGGCCGACGCTCTCTTCGGTGAACGGCTTCAGCGAGCGCAGCACCTTCAGCTTCTCGTCGCGGATCGCGTCGGCATCGTTGCGCGACGGCGGCTCCATCGCGATCATCGTCAGCAGCTGCAGCGCGTGGTTCTGCACCATGTCGCGCAGCGCGCCGGTGCGGTCGTAGAAATCGCCGCGCGTGCCGACGCCGATCGCCTCGGCCAGCGTGATCTGGATGTTGGCGATGCTCTCGCGGCGCCACAGCGGCTCGAACAGCGCATTGCCGAAGCGCAGCGCCATCAGGTTCTGCACCGACGGCTTGCCGAGGTAGTGGTCGATGCGGAAGGCCTGCGTCTCGCTGAACACCGAGCGCACGACGCGGTTGATCTCCTGCGCGCTCTTCAGGTCGTGGCCCAGCGGCTTCTCGAGCACGACGCGGATGCGCGGCGTGTTCAGGCCGGCCACGCCGAGCTGCTCGCAGATCTGCGGAAAGAGGTGCGGGCTGGTCGCGAGGTACAGCACCGCAGTGTCGGCATTGCGCTCTTCCAGCCAGGTCTTCAGCTTGGCATAGTGCTCCGGCTGCGACAGGTCCATGCGGCGGTAGTGCAGCATGTCGGCGAAGCGGGCGAACTCCTCGTCGGTCGGGCGCTTGGCCCCTTCGACCTCCTGGAAGCGGTCCTTCAGCCACGCGCGGTACTTGTCGTCGCTCTGCTCGTCGCGGGCCACCGCCAGGATGCGGCCACCGGCCGGCAGCTTGCCGTGGCGGAAGGCCTGGAACAGCGCGGGCATCAGCTTGCGCCACGTCAGGTCGCCGGTGCCGCCGAAGAAAACGAGATCGAAAGACATGCCTTGCCTCAGTGGACTCAGTGAGATGCCGGCCGCCAAAGCCGCCGGCGAATGTAATTTAGTTTCACGTCGGATCATGCCCAAGTTTCCCGGCAGCGTCAACGAAACCCAGGCTGCGCGAGGCGGGCATCGAAGGTGCATCATGCGGTGTGCGGAACTTCGAGTTACGTTCCGACAACAAACCGAGGGTCGCGTGCGCATGTGTCACGTCGGCCGGGTTCTAATTTCGTTCCTGTGCTCAACAGCGTCTTGCCATGAATCAAATCGACCAGCTCAAGCAGTACACCGCCGTTGTCGCCGACACGGGCAACTTCAAGCAACTGGCGCAGTTCGCGCCGAAAGACGCGACCACCAACCCGTCGCTGATCCTGAAAGCGGTGCAGCACGCCGACTACGCGCCGCTGCTGAAGGAGACGGTGGCCCAGCACAAGAGCCTGCCGCTCGAAGGCATCGTCGACCAGGTGCTGGTGCGCTTCGGCCAGGAGATCCTGAAAGTGGTGCCGGGTCGCGTCTCGACCGAGGTCGACGCACGGCTGAGCTTCGACACCGCCTGCAGCGTCGCGCGGGCGCGCCGCATCATCGAGTTGTACGAAGCCGCGGGCATCGGCCGCGAGCGGGTGCTGATCAAGCTGGCGTCCACCTGGGAAGGCATCCAGGCGGCGCGCATCCTGCAGCGCGACGGCATCAACTGCAACCTGACGCTGCTGTTCTCGTTCTGCCAGGCGGTGGCCTGCGGCGATGCGGGCGTCAAGCTGATCTCGCCCTTCGTCGGCCGCATCTACGACTGGTACAAGAAGTCGGCCGGCAGCCAGTGGGACGAAGCCGCGAACGCCGGCGCCAACGACCCCGGCGTCAAGTCGGTGGCCCACATCTACAACTACTTCAAGAAGTTCGGCATCGCCACCGAGGTGATGGGCGCGAGCTTCCGCAACGTCGGCCAGATCACCGCGCTGGCCGGCTGCGACCTGCTGACGATCAGCCCCGAACTGCTCGCGCAGATGCAGGCGAGCGAAGAACCGATCACGCGCCAGCTCGACCCGGCGAAGGCCAAGGCCGCGACGCTGCATGCGGCCACCTTCAACGAGCCGAGCTTCCGCTTCGCGCTGAACGAAGACGCGATGGCCACCGAGAAACTGGCCGAAGGCATCCGCGCCTTCGCGGTCGACGCCGGCAAGCTCGACAAGCTGATCGAAGGGCTGAAATGAGCAGCTTCCCGCGCTGCGATCGCACGTCGGCCTGGGCCGCGCTGTCGGGCCATTTCGAGGCGCACGGCCGCGACTTCGACATCCGCGAGGCGTTCGCGCGCGACGCGAACCGCTTCGCGTCGCTGAGCGTCGAGGCGCCGGAGATCTTCGCCGACCTGTCGAAGAACCGCGTCGACACCGCGACGCTGAAGTTCCTCGTCGACCTGGCGCGCGAATGCGGGATCGAGTCGCAGCGCGATGCGATGCTGCGCGGCGACCCGGTCAACGTCACCGAAGGGCGGGCGGTGCAGCACGTGGCGCTGCGCGCGCCCGAAGGCGCGTCGCCGTTCGGCCGCGAGGTGCATGCGGTGCTCGACGCAATGCTCGCCTACGCCGAGACGGTGCGCGACACCGCGGCCAGCGGCATCCGCCATGTCGTCAACATCGGCATCGGCGGTTCCGACCTCGGCCCGCAGATGGTGGTGCCGGCGCTGGACACCTTCGTCCATCCGGGGATCACGTTCCACTTCGTCTCGAACGTCGACGGCCACGACATCGCGCCGGTGCTGCGCCGGCTGAAACCGCAGGAAACGCTCTTCATCGTCGCGAGCAAGACCTTCACGACGCAGGAGACGATGGCCAATGCGCACGCCGCGAAGGCCTGGTTCCTCGCGCAGGGCGGCGAAGAGATCCACAAGCACTTCGTCGCGACCACCACCAACGTGCGCGCGGCGGCCGAGTTCGGCATCACCACCACCTTCGGCTTCTGGGACTGGGTCGGCGGGCGCTACTCGCTGTGGTCGGCGATCGGGCTGCCGATCGCGCTGGCCATCGGCGCCGACAACTTCCGCGGCCTGCTGGCCGGCGCGCATGCGATGGACCAGCATTTCGCGCAGGCGCCGCTCGAAAAGAACCTGCCGGTGCTGCAAGGCCTGATCGACGTCTGGTACCGCAACTTCCACCGCTTCACCAGCCGCAGCATGGCGCCGTACCACCAGGGCCTGAAGCGGCTGCCGGCCTACCTGCAGCAACTGGAGATGGAAAGCAACGGCAAGCGTGTCGACATCGACGGCGAAGCGCTGCCGTTCGGCACCAGCCCGGTCGTCTGGGGCGAGCCCGGCACCAACGGGCAGCACGCCTACTTCCAGATGCTGCACCAGGGCACCGACGTGATCCCGGTCGAGTTCCTGCTCGTCAAGCGGCCGACGCATTCGCTGAGCGACCTGCACACCAAGCTGCTGGCCAACGGGCTCGCACAGGCGCAGGCGCTGATGGTCGGCAAGACCACCGAACAGGCGATGAAGGAGAAGGCGCCGACGGCATCGGCCACGCTCGATCCGCTGACGCTCGCGAAGCACCGCACGTTTCCTGGCAACCGGCCCAGCACGACGCTGCTGCTCGACGAGCTGACACCGCGCAGCCTCGGGTCGCTCATCGCGCTGTTCGAGCACCGGGTGTTCGTCAGCGGCCTGCTGTGGCGCATCAACAGCTTCGACCAGTGGGGGGTCGAGCTCGGCAAGGCGCTGTGCAACGAATTGCTGCCGCGGCTCGCGTCCGGCGACACCGCGGGGCTCGACGGCTCGACCGCCGGGCTGCTGACCCGCCTGCGCAGCTGACCCGGCGCAGGCGCTTCAGCTTCGAGCGCCTCAGCCCTGGGTCGACGGGGCGGCCGGCACCGGTGCAGGCTGCGTGACGGCCGGGGCGCGCATCACGCGCGTCTTGCCGTTCGTCGACACCAGGATCACCGGTTCGCCCGGGGTCAGCGTCTCGTTGCCCTTGGCCTGCACGATCGAGCGGCGTTCGCCGTTGCGCAGTTGCACCAGGATCTCGAGCGCCTCTTCGCGGGTGCCGGCACGCTCGATCGCGTTGCCGACCACCGCGCCGGCCACCGCGGCCAGCACGCCAACGGCGACCGCCTCGCGATGCCCGCCGACCGATGCACCGGCGATGCCGCCGACCACGCCGCCGGTCACCGCGCCGGCACCGGATTGCGAGCCGTCGATCACGACCGGCCGCACCGACAGCACGGTGGCATCCTGGATCTGCGACAGCCGCTGCGCTTCATTGCGCGAGACGACATCGGGGCTGCTGGTGGCGCAGGCACTCAAGGTGGCGGCCACGGCCACGGCGATCAAAAGCTTGTTCATGGGGTCACTCCTCGTTACTCATCTGCATGGACGAGTCGGCCGGGCGGCGAGTTCCGCGGCGGCGATGTAAAGAAAGCGGAAGTCAGGCTCGCAGTCGACTATGTCGCGGAACGCTCGCGAGCAGGAACTCCATCTGGTCGGCCAGTATGCGCCGGCCGCGCAGGATCATGTCCTCGTGCAGGCTCGGCACGTAGGGCAGGTACATCAGCGACATGTGCGCTTCTTCCGGCATCCGGTTGCCCTTGTGCCCGTTGCAGGCGCGGCAGGCAGTGATGCAGTTCATCCAGCTGTCGACGCCGCCGCGCGAGGTCGGGATGATGTGCTCGCGGGTCAGGTCGTCCATGTGGAAGCGCCCAGCGCAATAGGCGCACACCTGCCGGTCGCGCGCGAAGAGCTTGGGATTGGAGAGCGCCGGCGTCTGGCGCCAGGCCCGGCTCGGAACCGCGCCGCGCACCGCGATGATCGGGTGCACCTCGATGCGCGATTGCAGCCCGGTGCGGCGCTGCATGCCACCGCGCAGCACGTAGAACGCATCGCCCAGCGTCCACGCGACGCCGTCGCTGGCGTAGATGACGGCGGCCTCCTTCGCTGAAATCCACGACTGAGGCCGGCCGGACACATCGAGCTGGAGCACTTCCACGGATGATCTCCTTCCTCGGAGCGTAATCCATTCACTGCATTTCGCTCAACCGTGGCGCGAATACTGCAGTGCATCGGCGCCACAAGGACACGCTGTCACACGCGGATCACCGGAAGCGGCGATAACCCATGGCTCGGGTTAACCCTGGGCGGCCGTCGTCGTCGTCGCTTTCTAGGCACTAAACCCTATAAAAACAGACGGCTTGCTCGAAATAGCAGCGCGTGATCTGCGCGGAACCTGCAAAATAGAACGACCGTTCGATTTTGTGGATGCACCGTGAGCGACACAACCGATACACCCGTGAACATGGCAGCGACCGTCACCGGCCGCGCATCCCGCGATGTCTCGAAGACCCTGCAGAAGGGCCAGCAGACGCGGGCGACGATTCTCGAAGCCGCGCTCGGCCTGGCGTCATCGATGGGGCTGGAAGGCCTGTCGATCGGGGCGCTGGCCGAGGTCACGCAGATGAGCAAGTCCGGCGTCTTCGCGCACTTCGGCTCCCGTGAGGAACTGCAGATCTCCGTGATCCGCGAGTATCACGCCAAGTTCGAGGAAGAAGTGTTTTTCCCTGCTGTGCGCGAGGCCAGGGGTTTGCCCCGCTTGCGCGCGCTGTTCGAGCGCTGGGTCAAGCGGGTGTCGATCGAGCTGGATTCGGGCTGCATCTACATCAGCGGCGCGGTCGAGTTCGACGACCGGCCGGGTCCCGTGCGCGATGCGCTCGCGACCATGGTGCAGGCCTGGCACACCGCGCTCGAGAAGGCGATCCGCATTGCGGTCGACGAGGGCCAGCTGCGACCCGACACCGACCCGCTGCAGATGCTGTTCGAGATCCACGGCCTGATCCTCGCGCTGCACCACGACGCGCGCTTCCTGCGCATCCCCGGCGCGCTCGACCGCGCCCGCCATGCGTTCGAGCGGGTCGTCAGCTACTACGCGGTCGATGCGGCCGCCACCCCCGACAAGCCGGTGCGCGCCGCGCGCCGCTGACCCTCACTTTCCCATTCTTTCCCAGGAGTTTTTCGATGGCTCAGTACACCCCTCCGTTGCGTGACATGCAGTTCCTGATGAGCGAAGTGCTGAACGTGGTCGACGAGCTGAAGGCCTTGCCGGCGCATGCCGACATCGACCTCGACACGATCAACGCCGTGCTCGAAGAGGGCGGCAAGTTCGCATCGCAGGTGGTGTTCCCGCTGAACCAGAGCGGCGATGAAGAAGGCTGCAGGCTCGACAAGACCACGCACGAGGTCACCGCGCCGAAGGGCTTCAAGGAAGCCTACGCGCAGTACGTCGAAGGCGGCTGGCCGGCGCTGAGCTGCGACCCGGCCTTCGGCGGCCAGGGCCTGCCGCACGTCGTGAACCAGTGTTTCTACGAGATGCTGAATTCGGCCAACCAGGCCTGGACCATGTACCCCGGCCTGTCGCACGGCGCCTACGAGGCGCTGCATGCGCACGGCACCGACGCGCAGAAGGCGCTGTACCTGCCGAAGCTGACCAGCGGCGTGTGGACCGGCACGATGTGCCTGACCGAGCCGCACTGCGGCACCGACCTCGGCCTGCTGCGCACCAAGGCAGAGCCGCAAGCCGATGGCAGCTACAAGCTGACCGGCAACAAGATCTTCATCTCGGCCGGCGAGCACGACCTGGCCGAGAACATCATCCACCTGGTGCTGGCGCGCCTCCCGGAGGCGCCGGCCGGCTCGAAGGGCATCTCGCTGTTCGCGGTGCCGAAGTTCAACGTCAATGCCGACGGCTCGATCGGCTCGCGCAACGGCATCTGGTGCGGCGGCCTGGAGCACAAGATGGGCATCCACGGCAACGCGACCGCGCAGATGGTGCTCGAAGGCGCCGTCGGCACGCTGGTCGGCCAGCCCAACAAGGGCCTGGCGGCCATGTTCGTGATGATGAATGCGGCCCGCCTCGGTGTCGGCATGCAGTCGCTGGGCCTGACCGAAGTCGCCTACCAGAACGCGGTGGCGTACGCGAAGGAGCGCATCCAGATGCGCGCGCTGTCCGGCCCGAAGAACCCGGACAAGCCGGCCGACACGATCATCGTGCACCCCGACGTCCGCAAGATGCTGCTGACCGCGCGCGCCTACGCCGAGGGCGGCCGCGCGCTCGCGATGTGGACCACGCTGCAGCTCGACAAGGAGCTGTCGTCCGACGACGAGGACGTGCGCAAGGACTGCGGCGACCTGGTCGCGCTGATCACGCCGATCATCAAGGCCTTCATCACCGACAACGGCTGGATTGCGACCTCGCACTGCATGCAGGTGTTCGGCGGCCACGGCTACATCAAGGAATGGGGCATGGAGCAGTACGTGCGCGATGCCCGCATCAACATGATCTACGAAGGCACCAACACGATCCAGTCGCTGGACCTGCTGGGTCGCAAGATCCTGTCGGACAGCGGCGCCAAGCTGAAGAAGTTCGGCAAGCTGGTGCAGGAGTTCGTCGAGGAAGAAGGCACCAACGAGGCGATGCAGGAGTTCGTGAACCCGCTCGCCGAGCTGGGCGACAAGGTCACCAAGCTGACCACCGAACTCGGCATGAAGGCCTTCGGCAACGCCGACGAAGTGGGTGCCGCGGCGGTCGACTACCTGCGCGTCGCGGGCCACCTGGTGTTCGCGTACTTCTGGGCCCGCATGGCCAAGGTGGCGCTGGCCAAGCTCGACGGCGGCGACCCGTTCTACAAGGCCAAGCTCGCGACCGCGCGCTTCTACTACGCGAAGCTGTTGCCCGAGACCGCGTCGTTGATCCGCACCGCGCGCTCCGGCCTGAAGCCGCTGATGGAGATGGACGAGGCGCTGTTCTGAGCGGCCCGGCCTCCATCGATCGAATCAAAAAACAATCAGGAGAGACAACGCGATGAAGCAACTGCTGTTGGCCCTGGCCGCCACGCTGACCCTGTCGGGCGCTTACGCGCAGAGCACGCCTGCGGGCCTGTGGAAGACGATCGACGACAGCACGAAGAAAGAGCGCTCGCTGGTGCGCATCGTCGACACCGACGGCGTGCTCAGCGGCAAGCTCGAGAAGCTGCTGGACCCCGACGCGAAGCAGGACGCCGTCTGCGACGAATGCAGCGACGACCGCAAGGGCCAGCCGCTGGTCGGCCTGCCGATCATTCGCGGCGCGAAGAAGAGCGCCGACACCGACGGCCTGTGGGACGGGGGCACGATCCTCGACCCGGCCAACGGCAAGACCTACAAGCTGCGCCTGAAGCCGGTCGAGGGCGGCAGGAAACTGGAAGTTCGAGGCTATGTCGGCGCGCCGCTGTTCGGCCGCACGCAGACCTGGGTCCGCGTCGAGTAAACACCATCAAAGGAGAAGAAACATGAGTCGCTTCAACGTCCGCAAGGTCGCCGTCCTCGGCGCCGGCGTGATGGGCGCGCAGATCGCCGCCCACCTGGTCAACGTCAAGGTGCCGGTCGTGCTGTTCGACCTGCCGGCCAAGGAAGGTCCGAAGAACGGCATCGTCACGAAGGCTGTCGAGGGCCTGAAGAAACTGAAGCCGTCGCCGCTCGGCATTCCGGAAGACGCCGCGCTGATCCAGCAGGCGAACTACGAAGAGCACAGCGAGCTGCTGAAGGACTGCGACCTGATCATCGAGGCCATCGCCGAGCGCATGGACTGGAAGCTCGACCTGTACAAGAAGATCGCGCCGTTCATCGCACCGCACGCGATCGTCGCGAGCAACACCTCGGGCCTGTCGATCACCAAGCTGTCCGAGGTGCTGCCCGAAGAGATCAAGCCGCGCTTCTGTGGCATCCACTTCTTCAACCCGCCGCGGTACATGTACCTGGTCGAGCTGATCCCGACCCCGACGACGCGCCCGGAGATCCTGGACCAGCTCGAGACCTTCGTGACGACCGCGGTCGGCAAGGGCGTCGTGCGCGCGAAGGACACGCCGAACTTCATCGCCAACCGCGTCGGCATCGCCGGCATGCTGGCGACCATCAAGGAAGCCGAGAACTTCGGCCTGACCTACGACGTCGTCGACGACCTGACCGGCAAGAAGATGGGCCGCGCGAGCTCGGGCACCTTCCGCACCGCGGACGTGGTCGGCCTCGACACGATGGCCCACGTCGTGAAGACGCTGCAGGACAACCTCGCCGACGATCCGTTCTTCCCGAGCTACGCGACGCCGCCGGTGCTCGCCAAGCTGATCGAGCAGGGCGCGTTGGGCCAGAAGAGCGGCGCCGGCTTCTACAAGAAGGTCGGCAAGGACATCCTGCGCCTCGACCCGGCCAAGGCCGACTATGTGCCCGCGGGCGGCAAGGCCGACGAGATCGTCGCGCGCATGCTGAAGAAGGCCGCGCCGGAGCGCCTGAAGCTGCTGCGCGAATCGACCAACCCGCAGGCGCAGTTCCTGTGGGCGATCCTGCGCGACAGCTTCCACTACGTCGCGGTGCACCTGGCCGACATCGCCGATTCGGCGCGCGAGGTCGACTTCGCGATGCGCTGGGGCTTCGGCATGCAGCAAGGCCCGTTCGAGCTGTGGCAGGCCGCCGGCTGGAAGCAGGTGGCCGAATGGGTGAAAGCCGACATCGACGCCGGCAAGGCGCTCAGCAAGGCGCCGCTGCCGGCCTGGGTGTTCGACGGACGCGACGGGGTTCACACCGCCGAAGGCTCGTGGAGCGCCGCGCAAGGCAAGTACATCGCCCGCAGCACGCTGCCGGTGTATGCCCGCCAGCACTTCCCCGAGGCCGTGCTCGGCTCGGGCGCGACCGACCCGCTGAAGGCCGGCACCGAAGAGTTCAAGAACGAGGAAGTGCGCGTCTGGTCGCTCGACGGCGAGGTGCTGGTCGCCAGCATCACCGCGAAGCTGCACCTGATCAGCCCGACCGTCACCGAAGGCCTGCTGAAGGCGGTCGAGATCGCCGAAGCCAAGTACAAGGGCCTGGTGATCTGGTCACCGGACGACGTGTTCTCGGCCGGTGCCAACCTCGAGGCGCTGATGCCGGTCTTCATGAAGAGCGGCGCCAAGGGCATCGCGCCCGAAGAGAAGAAGCTGCAGGACGCGATGCTGCGCATCCGCTATGCGCAGGTGCCGGTCGTCTCGGCGATCCGCGGCATCGCGCTGGGCGGCGGCTGCGAGCTGTCGGTGTATTCGGCGAAGCGCGTCGCCGCGATGGAGAGCTACGTCGGCCTGGTCGAGGTGGGCGTGGGCCTGATCCCGGGCGGCGGCGGTCTGGCGTACATCGCGCGCCGCGCGGCCGAGATGGCGAGCGCCGCGAACGCGAACGCCGACATCCTGAAGTTCCTGACCGACGGCTTCACGAATGCCGCGATGGCCAAGGTCGGCACCAGCGCGATCGAGAGCCGCAAGCTCGGCTACCTGCTGTGGAGCGACGTGATCGTCCCGAACAAGGACGAGTTGCTGTTCGTCGCGATCCAGCAGGCCAAGGCGATGTTCGACAGCGGCTACCGCGCACCGGCGAAGACGCTGTTCCCGGTCGCGGGCCGCAACGCCATCGCGACCATCAAGGCGCAACTCGTCAACATGCGCGACGGCGGCTTCATCAGCGCGCACGACTTCCACATCTCGGCACTGATCGCCGACGTGGTGTGCGGCGGCGATGTCGATGCCGGCTCGCTGGTCAGCGAGGAGTACCTGATGGCGCTGGAGCGCAAGCATTTCTGCGGGCTGCTGGAACACCCGAAGTCGCAGGAACGGATCATGGGCATGCTGCAAACGGGCAAGCCTGTTCGCAACTGAGCGGAGAACACAACATGAGCAAGCAAGTGCAAGACGCCTACATCGTCGCCGCGACCCGCACCCCGATCGGCCGCTCCGGCCGGGGCTATTTCAAGAACACCCGCCCGGACGACCTGCTGGTCAGCGCGATCCGCAGCGCGATGGCCCAGGTGCCGACGCTGGACCCGAAAGCGATCGAGGACGCCATCATCGGCTGCTCGTTCCCCGAGGGCGAGCAGGGCATGAACATGGCCCGCATCGCGGTCGCGCTGGCCTTTGCGCACCCGGTGGGCGGCGTGACGGTCAACCGCTTCTGCGCGTCGGGCGTCACCGCGATCCAGATGGCCGCTGACCGCATCCGCGTCGGCGAGGCCGACGTGCTGATCGCCGGCGGTGCCGAGTCGATGAGCCTGGTGCCGATGGGCGGCAACAAGCCGTCGTTCAACCCCGAGGTGTTCGCGAAGGACGAGAACGTCGGCATCGCGTACGGCATGGGCCTGACGGCCGAGAAGGTCGCCGCGCAATGGAAGGTCAGCCGCGAGGCGCAGGACGCGTTCGCGTACGAATCGCACATGCGCGCGCTGAAGGCGCAGAAGGCGGGCGAGTTCACGGACGAGATCACGCCGATCGAGATCGTCGAGCGCTTCCCGAACCTGCTGACCGGCGAGCAGGGCGTGAAGACCCGCACCGTGAGCCTGGACGAAGGCCCGCGCCCCGACACCTCGCCGGAAGGCCTGGCCAAGCTGAAGGCGGTGTTCGCCGCGAAGGGCAGCGTGACGGCCGGCAACAGCTCGCAGACCAGCGACGGTGCCGGTGCGCTGATCCTCGCGAGCGAGAAGGCCGTCAAGCAGTTCGACCTGAAGCCGCTGGCCCGCTTCGTCAGCTTTGCCGCGCGCGGCGTGCCGCCGGAGATCATGGGCATCGGTCCGATCGAGGCGATCCCGGCCGCGCTGCGCTATGCCGGCCTGAAGCAGCAGGACATGGACTGGATCGAGCTGAACGAAGCCTTCGCGGCGCAGTCGCTGGCGGTGATCAACAGCGTCGGGCTCGACCCGGCGAAGGTGAACCCGATGGGCGGCGCGATCGCGCTCGGCCATCCGCTGGGGGCGACCGGGGCCATCCGCGCCGCAACGGTGATCCACGCGCTGCGCCGCCACAACCTGAAGTACGGGATGGTGACGATGTGCGTCGGCACGGGTCAGGGCGCCGCAGGCATCTTCGAACGCGTCTGACGACCCACCCCCGAGGCGCTGACGCGCCTCCCCCTCAAGGGGGCGACCCCAGTGGCCTGGCGGAGCCAGTTCCACGGGGTCCGCTGGATCGGGCCGCTGCGGATCGCGAAGGAGTGCGTCATGGAAACACTGAAGCTCGAGACCGATGACGGCAGCCGCCTGTCGCTGCGCCTGTACCCGCCGACCGGCACCGCGAAGGCCGCGGTGCTGATCGGCGGCGCGATGGGCGTGCGGCAGGACTACTACCAACCGTTCGCGCAATGGCTGGCCGGGCAGGGCTACGCGGTCGCCACGTTCGACTACCGCGGCATGGGCGAGTCGCGCGTGACGCGGTCGCTGCGCGGCCTGAAGGCCGACCTGTTCAGCTGGGCCCGCGACTACGACAGCGCGATCGACGCGCTGCGTGAAGCGTCGCCCGGCGTGCCGCTGTACCTCGTCGGCCACAGCCTCGGCGCACAACTGCCCGGCCTGCTGCGCAACCGCGCGCAGGTCGACGGCCTGATCTCGGTGGCCGCCGGCAGCGGCTACTGGCGCGACAACGCGCCACCGCTGCGGCGCATGATCCTGTACTTCTGGTACGTGCTGGTGCCGGTCGCGACCGCGCTGTTCGGCTACTTCCCCGGCAAGCGGCTGCGCAAGGTCGGCGACCTGCCGAAGGGCGTGATGCTGCAATGGCGGCGCTGGTGCCTGCACCCGCGCTACCACGTCGGCGCCGAAGGTGCGGCGGTGCGCGAGCAGTTCGAGGCGGCGCGCTTCCCGCTGGTCGCGCTGTCGATCACCGACGACGAGTTGATGACCGAGCGCGGCACCCGCGTGCTGGTCGACTGCTACCCGAATGCGCCGCGCCGCATCGAGCGCATCGCGCCGGCCGACGTGCAGGCGAAGCGCATCGGGCATTTCGGGCTGTTCCGCGAGCAGTTCCAGGCGACACTCTGGCCGCGCATGACCACCCTGCTGAACACGATGAAGGAGACGACATGAGCATCAAGACGGCCGTGCTGAACGGCGTATTCACCCTGGAGATCGCGCGCCCCGAAAAGAAGAACGCGATCACCATCGACATGTACCAGGCGATGGCCGACGGGCTGAAGGCCGCGCAGGCCGACGCTGCCGTGCGCGCGGTGCTGATCACCGGCCAGCCCGGCATCTTCACGTCGGGCAACGACCTCGAGGATTTCATGAAACGCCCGCCGAGCGGCGCCGATTCGCCGGCCTACCAGTTCATGCAGGCGCTGAACGGCTGCGAGAAGCCGGTGGTGGCGGCCGTCACCGGCGCGGCGATCGGCATCGGCACGACGATGCTGCTGCACTGCGACCTGGTCTACGTGGCCGACGAGGCGCGCCTCGCGATGCCGTTCGTGAGCCTCGGCCTGGTGCCGGAGTTCGCGTCGAGCCTGGTGGTGCCGCAGCTGATGGGCCGCGTGAAGGCGGCCGAGAAGATCCTGCTCGGCGACCCGTTCACCGGCGCCGAGGCGGTCGAACTCGGCATCGCGAACGCGGTGCTGCCGACCGGCGAGGTCGCGCTGCATGCGCGCCGCGTCGCCGAGCGCTTCAACGCGATGCCGCCGGGGGCCGTGCGCGACACCAAGAAGCTGCTGCGCCGCGCGAGCACCGAGGCCACCTGGCAGGCCATCGAGGCCGAGGCGGCGGTCTTCGGCGCGCGGCTCACCAGCCCCGAGGCGCGCGAGGCCTTCAGCGCGTTCTTCCAGAAGCGCAAGCCCGATTTCTCGCAGTTCAGCTGAAGACGGCCCGCTCGATGCTCTCCGCGGCCAAGGTGCTGCTGTCGCCGCTGCTGCTGTGGCAGGGCGCCCGCGTGCGGCGCCTCGCGCTGCGCCTGCCGGAGGCCGAAGGCTCGCGCGAAGGCGTGGCCGGCACCGGCCGCGTGCGGCTGCGCGTGCTGATCGTCGGCGATTCGTCGGCGGCCGGCGTCGGCGCGCCGACGCAGGGCCAGGCGCTGGCCGGCCGGCTCAGCGAGGCCTTGTCGCAGCGGCTGGGCGGTGCGGTCGTGTGGCAACTGGTCGCCCACACCGGCGACACCACCCGCGACGCGCTGATCGCGCTGGAGAGCGCGGCGCTGCACCCGGCCGACGTGATGGTCACCGCGCTGGGCGTCAATGACGT
Organism: Rhizobacter sp. Root1238; assembly: GCF_001425825.1. Classification (GTDB taxonomy): domain Bacteria; phylum Pseudomonadota; class Gammaproteobacteria; order Burkholderiales; family Burkholderiaceae_C; genus Rhizobacter. Next base: position 51,111 of record NZ_LMDM01000022.1, on the reverse strand, counting down.
GATCTCGCAGGTGCCGGTGCGGCGCTGGCTGGCCCAGCTCGACGAACTCGACGGCGTCGCGATCCGGCGTGCCGGCGTGCGCCAGGTGGTGCACAGCGGCGTGCCGCCGATCCATTCGTTTCCGTTGCTGCCCAACCCGCTGCGCTGGGTGCTGGGGCGCGATGCGCGGCGCTACAACCGGGCGCTGGCCGACTGGATCAAGCGCTGGCCCGATCGCTGGTGGCTGCCGGTGCCGTTCGAGAACGAGCGCATGTCCGACAGCATCCTGATGGCCGACGACGGCTTCCATCCCGGCCCGGCGGTGTATGCGCTGTGGGCCGAACAACTGGCCGGCATGATCGCGACCGATCTCGCGCCGCGCCTGCCTGCCACCACCCCCACGCGGAGACCTGCATGAGCCAGTCCAGCAACCTGTCGGGCAAGACCTTGTTCATCACCGGCGCATCGCGCGGCATCGGCCTCGCGATCGCGAAGCGCGCCGCGGCCGATGGCGCGCGCATCGTGATCGCGGCCAAGACGACCGAGAGCAATCCGAAGCTGCCGGGCACCATCCATTCGGCCGCCGCCGAGATCGAGGCGGCCGGCGGGCAGGCGCTGCCGGTGCAGACCGACATCCGCGACGAAGCCAGCGTGCTGGCCGCGGTGGAACAGGCGGTGGCGCGCTTCGGCGGCATCGACATCCTCGTCAACAACGCCAGCGCGATCAGCCTGACGCCGACGACGGCGACGCCGATGAAGCGCTTCGACCTGATGTTCGGTGTCAACGTGCGCGGCACCTACCTGGTGACGCAGGCCTGCCTGCCGCACCTGGCGAAGGCGGCACAGGCGGGGCGCAACCCGCACGTGCTGAACATGTCGCCGCCGCTGTCGATGCGCGAGCATTGGTTCAGCCCGCATGTCGCGTACACGATGGCCAAGTACGGCATGAGCGAATGCACGCTGGGCCATGCCGGCGAGTTCCGGCCGCTGGGCATCGGCGTCAACAGCCTGTGGCCGCGCACCGCGATCGCGACGGCCGCGCTGCAGATGATCCCGGGCGCCGACATCGCCCGCTGCCGCACGCCGGAGATCCTCGCCGATGCGGCGTACCTGGTGCTGACGAGCGATGCGCGGCAGACCAGCGGCAACTTCTTCATCGACGACGAGCTGCTGGCGCGGCACGGCGTGACCGACCTGGAGAAGTACAGCGTGACGCCGGGGACGACGGAGTTCGTGCCGGACTTCTTCGTCGACTGAGGAGATCTCCGTTCGGGCTGAGCTTGTCGAAGCCTGGGTGGCTTGCGAGCAGGCCCTTCGACAGGCTCAGGGCGAACGGGTTGGGGCGGCGATCAACAGGTGTTCAACCGGTCCCAGGCCATCCGCGCCGCGGCCAGGTCCCACGCCGCGCTCCCCACGCTCTTGAACACCACCGGCGCATCGCCTGCGTCGGCAAGCTCCGCGGCTTGCGCCAACCCGCGCACCTTCGACCAGTCGACACCCGCCTGGATCAGGTCGCCGGCCTCTTCCTTTGCACCGTCGAGGTCGTCGACCAGCAACGCAGCCCGCCGCACCAGCGCGGCCGGCAGCTCGCACATCGCCGGCGTGAACGCGCCGACCGCGAACACCCGCGCGCCCGGGCGCAACGCATCGGGGATCACCGCCGAGCGGCTCGTCGTCGCGGTGACGATCAACCCGCAGCGGCCGATCTCGGCGCCGATGTCGTCGACCGCATGCGCCTTCACACCGTGCGCCGCGAGCGTCGCCACCAGCCCGTCGGCCGACATGCGCGAGCGCGCCGCGATGCCGATCCACGCCGGTGCCAGCCCCGCATCGAAGGCCAGCGCATGCGCCAGCGCCTGCGCGCCGGCACCGACGATCAGCAAACGCTCGCCGGCCGGCACCTTCAACGCCAGGGCCGCGGCCAGCGACACCGCCGCGGTGCGGCGCGCCGTGATGGTGACGCCATCGAACATCGCGAGGCGCTCGCCGGTCGCGCGGTCGATCAGCAGCACCTCGCCCTGCACGCGGTCGCGCCCCTGCGCCGGGTTGCCGTGGTTCACCGTCACCAGCTTGACGCTCGCGTAGTACGCATCGCTGGCCGGCATCAGCAGCAGCCTGTCGTCGCCCGACAGCGCGAAGCTGCTGCGCAGCGGCGCCTGCAGCCGGCCTTCATCGCGTTCGATCGCCGCGCGCATCACCGCGTCGGCCAGCGGCCGCCACGGCAGCAGCGCGGCCGTCTGCGCCGCGTCGACCAGGCGCATCGCGCTCAGTCCCTCGGGATCACCCGCGGCTGCCCGTCGCGGTCGATCGCGACATAGGTCAGGTTGGCCTCGGTGACCTTGACCACCTTCAGGTCGGCCGGGTTGCGCTCGGCATACACCTCGACGTGCACCGTGATCGAGGTGCGCCCGATGCGGTCGACGCGGGCGTAGAAGCTCAGCAGGTCGCCGATCGACACCGCCTGCTTGAACACGAACTCGTTGACGGCGACCGTCACGACCCGGCCCTTCGCGATGCGCGCCGGCAGCACGGAGCCGGCGAGGTCGACCTGGGCCATGATCCAGCCGCCGAAGATGTCGCCGTTGCTGTTCGAATCGGCCGGCATCGGCATCACGCGCAGCACCAGGTCGAGGTCTTTCGGCAGGCTGACCGCCAACGCGGGGTCGTGCCGGGGCTGGCTTGTATTCATACTGGACGCCTTCAACTGGGTGCAACCCCACGATTCTTCCACGATGCGATCCCTCTCGACCCCTGTGCCGGCGCCCGATGCCGTGACGCCTGCCGCACCCCGCTCCGATGCGGCCACGCTGCGCAAGCTGCTGCCCTACCTGTGGCGCTACCGCTGGCGCGTCGGCATCGCGCTCGGCTTCATGGTCGGCGCCAAGCTGGCCAACGTCGGCGTGCCGCTGCTGCTGAAGCAGCTGGTCGACAGCCTGTCCCTCAAGCCGGGCGACCTGCAGGCGGTGCTGGTCGTGCCGATCGGGCTGCTGGCGGCCTATGGGCTGCTGCGGCTGTCGACCTCGCTGTTCACCGAGCTGCGCGAGCTGATCTTCGCGAAGGCCACCGAAGGCACCGCGCGCAGCATCTCGCTGAACGTGTTCCGCCACTTGCATGCGCTGAGCCTGCGCTTCCACCTCGAGCGCCAGACCGGCGGCATGACGCGCGACATCGAGCGCGGCACGCGCGCGGTGCATTCGCTGATCTCGTACTCGCTCTACAGCATCGTGCCGACGCTGGTCGAGATGGTACTGGTGCTGACGCTGCTGGCCGTCAAGTTCGACGCCTGGTTTGCCTGGATCACGCTGGCGGCGCTGGCGGTGTACATCAGCTTCACGATCGTCTTCACCAACTGGCGCACGCAGTTCCGCAAGCAGATGAACGAGCTCGATTCGACCGCGCACTCGCGCGCGATCGACTCGCTGCTGAACTACGAGACCGTCAAGTACTTCAACAACGAGGACTTCGAGGCCAGCCGCTACGACGAGAGCCTGGAGCGGCTGCGCCGCGTCGCGCTGAAATCGCAGGCCACGCTGTCGATGCTGAACACCGGGCAGCAGCTGATCATCGCGGCCGGCCTGGTCGCGATGCTGTGGCGCGCGACGCAGGGCGTGGTGGCGGGGCACATGACGCTCGGCGACCTGGTGATGATCAACGCGTTCATGATCCAGCTCTACATCCCGCTGAACTTCCTCGGCGTGATCTACCGCGAGATCAAGCAGAGCCTGACTGACCTCGACAAGATGTTCGCGCTGCTCGAGCGCGAGCGCGAGATCGCCGACACGCCCGGCGCATTGCCGCTGCAGGTTCCGCACGGGCAAGTGCGCTTCGACCACGTCGACTTCTCGTACGAGCCGAACCGCCAGATCCTGCACGACGTCAGCTTCGAGATCCCGGCCGGCAAGACGGTCGCGGTGGTCGGGCCGTCGGGCTCGGGCAAGAGCACGCTTGCGCGGCTGCTGTACCGCTTCTACGACGTGCAGGCCGGCGTGATCACGATCGACGACCAGGACCTGCGCTCGGTCACGCAGGGCAGCGTGCGCCAGCGCATCGGCATCGTCCCGCAGGACACCGTGCTGTTCAACGACAGCGTGGCCTACAACATCGCGTACGGCCGGCCCGGCGCGAGTGCGGCCGAGGTCGAGGCGGCGGCCCGCGCGGCGCGCATCCACGACTTCATCGTGTCGACGCCGAAGGGCTACGAGACGACGGTCGGCGAGCGCGGGCTGAAGCTCAGCGGTGGCGAGAAGCAGCGTGTCGCGATCGCGCGCACGCTGCTGAAGGACCCGCCGATCATGATCTTCGACGAGGCCACCTCGGCGCTCGACTCCGCCAACGAGCGGGCCATCCAGGCCGAACTGCAGGGCGTCGCGCGCAACAAGACCGCGCTGGTCATCGCGCACCGGTTGTCGACCGTCGTCGATGCGCACCAGATCCTGGTGATGGAGCAGGGCCGCATCGTCGAGCGCGGCACGCATGCGCAGTTGCTGGCGCTCGACGGCCGCTACGCCGACATGTGGCGCCTGCAGCAGAGCAGCACCGACGATGCGCTGGCGTGACATCGGTCCGGCCTGGACGCGGCGCCTGTAGGACAGCCGTTCAGGTTCTTGGCCGTTTCGTGACAAACGAGCGTGAAGTCTCGGGCAGTTGTGAGCAATCGTTACGGCGCCGGCGTGCACACATCTTGTTGCACTTCTAGAGTCGCGGCACCGATTCACCCACAGAGGACGGATGCGATGACTGCTCAGAAACTCCCGATGACTTTGAAGACGATGGTCCTGTTTTCGCTGCTGGCGGCTGCCGGCGCGATCTGGACGTCGGCGAGGGCGGCGACGCCCGATGCCGTGTCCTCCGCCAGCCTGCGCCTGCCCGACGCCAAGGTGGTGTGGGTCGACAACGAGAGCTTTGCGTTCGACACCTGCTCCGCCGCCGGCAGCGAGCACGTGGCGGCGGTGATGGGCGCGTTGCGCGAGCGCCTGATGAGCGACCTCGGCCCGATGATGCTGAACAACGGCGTGACGCCGGCGAGCCAGCAGTTCGTCACGCTGACGCCGGTGGACGGCGGCCAGGACTGCAACACGCTGGCCAGCCGCGTGGTGTTCCGCGTCTCGGGTGTCAGCGCGAAGTCGGGTGGCGCGTGGAATGCCGACGTCGTCGCGCAGACCCACGGCCCCACCGCCGATTCGCGCCAGGCGTCGACGCAGCTGGTGAACGACCTGGTCCACGAATTGGACCTGACGCTCAGCCGCAAGTAGGGATCGGCCCCGTCGTTACACTGCCGGCCGTGGAAACCAAGTGGCTTGAAGACTTCGTGAGCCTGGCCGAGACGCGGAGCTTTTCGCGCTCGGCGCAGATGCGGCATGTGACGCAGCCGGCGTTCTCGCGCCGCATCCAGGCGCTGGAAGCCTGGGCGGGGCTGGACCTGGTCGACCGCTCGTCGTACCCGACCCGCCTGACGCCCGCCGGCGAGACCTTCCATGCGCAGGCGCTCGACATCCTCGGCGCGCTGCAGACCACGCGCAACATGATGCGCGGCCACCAGGTCGCCGCGCAGGACATGATCGAGTTCGCGGTGCCGCACTCGCTCGCGTTCACCTTCTTCCCGCATTGGGTGATGGACCTGCGCAAGCGCTTCGGTGCGTTGAAGAGCCGCCTGATCGCGCTCAACGTGCACGACGCGGTGATGCAACTGACCGAAGGCAGCTGCGACCTGCTGATCGCCTACCACCACCCGTCGCAACCCTTGCAGCTGAGCCCCGAGCGCTACGAGATGCTGAGCCTCGGCCACGAGACGCTCGCGGTGTACGCCAAGGCCGACCCGAAAGGCGAGCCGCTGTTCCGCCTGCCCGGCTCGCCGGGCGAGCGCGTGCCCTTCCTCAGCTACGGCACCGGCGCCTACCTGGGCCGGCTGGTCGAGCAGATCGTCAAGCTCTCGCCGGCGCCGCTGAACCTCGACCCGATCTACGAGACCGACATGGCCGAAGGCCTGAAGGCGATGGCGCTCGAAGGCCATGGCCTGGCCTTCCTGCCGGTCAGCTCGGTGAAGAAGGAACTGAAGAGCCGGCGCCTGGTGCGCGCCTCGGCACCCGGCACGCTCGAGCTGACGATGGAAGTGCGCATGTACCGCGAGCTGCCCGAGCTGTCGCGCCACAACGGCAAGCCCGGGGCACGCGCGCTGTGGAACTTCCTGAGGCCCGCGGGCTGACGCGAAGCCAGAGGGTTTTCCCTGGCGCGGCATGCATTCGATGCATGGCTTGCCCGCGAATCCGCATTGGCGTTCCGGCAGGCACGCGCATACAGTCCGCGCCCATCGCCTCTCGAACCTTCATCCGCCTCCATGCCCCGCCGACACTGCGCAAGCGTGATCGATCTCACGCCCACTTGCAGGCACACTGGCGTCCGGCCGTGCGCTGATCGTGGCGGCTTTCACCCACCCCCGCCGACCCGGCTTGTGGCACGAAGGTTGCGAGATTCACCCCATGAAGTACCGCCTGTTCCGCTCCTCGGCATTCGCGTCTGCAGCACTCGTCGCGCTCGCGGCGCTGACCCTTGCGATGCCGGCCGGCGCGGCGCCGCCGGTGGCGGCACCGGTCCCCACGGGCCCGGTGCTCGACCGCATCCGGCAGACCGGCAAGATCCTGATCGCTCACCGCGAATCGTCGGTGCCGTTCTCGTACCTCGATGCCGACAAGAAGCCGGTGGGCTATGCGGTCGACCTGTGCCTGAAGCTCGCCGAGGCGGTGCGCAAGCGGCTCGAGATGAAGGCCCTCGCGCCGGAGTTCGTGCTCGTCACCGCCGGCAACCGCATCCAGAAGGTGGTCGACGGCCAGGCGGACCTGGAATGCGGCTCGACGACCAACAACGCCGAGCGCCGCCAGAAGGTGGCCTTCACGATCCCGCACTACATCACCGGGGCGCGCTACATGGTGCTGGCCGACAGCCCGATCGCCGAGCTGCCGATGTTCGAAGGCAAGAAGCTGGTGTCGACCAAGGGCACGACGCCGCTGAAGGAGGTGGACCGCGCGAACCGCGAACGCCTGCTGCGCATCACCATCCTGGAAGCGCCCGAGCATGCCAAGGCGATGCAGATGGTGCTGGCCGGCGAGGCCGATGGCTTCGTGATGGACGACGTGCTGCTCTACGGCCTGATCTCGTCGAGTGCCGACCCGGGCAAGCTGAAGGTGGTGGGCAAGTTCCTGACCATCGAGCCGCTCGCGATCATGATGCGCAAGGACGATCCCGAGTTCAAGAAGATCTGCGACGAAGAAATGAAGCGCCTGATCCTCAGCCGCGAGGCCTATGCGATCTACGATCACTGGTTCAACAAGCCGATCCCGCCGAAGAACCTGCCGCTGAACCTGCCGATGAACTACCTGCTGCGCGACTTCTGGAAGTACCCGTCGGACCAGGTGCCCGGCTGACCCCGCCACGGCCGGCCCGTCTACGTGGAAGTGCGTAGACCCCGTGTCCCTAGAATTTCGTTGTAGGGGGGTCCCCCCCAACCCCCTCTTTTCCACCCTGAAGGAGATCGTATGAAAAAGGCATGGCTGAGCGTTGCCGTCCTGTTGGCCGTCGCGGGCGTTGCCCAGGCGCAGCAGAGCGACACGCTGAAGAAGATCAAGGACAGCGGCACCGTCACGATGGGCGTGCGCGAATCGTCCGGCGCGCTGGCCTACACGCTCGGAGACGGCAAGTACGCCGGCTTCCACTACGACGTCTGCCAGAAGGTGCTGGCCGACGTGCAGAAGCAGCTGGGCCTGGCCAAGCCGCTCGACATCAAGTACCAGCCGGTGACCTCGCAGAACCGCATTCCGCTGGTGCAGAACGGCACCGTCGACATCGAATGCGGTTCGACCACCAACAACGCGACCCGCCAGAAAGACGTCGCGTTCGCCGTCACCACCTATGTCGAAGAGGTGCGCATCGCGGTGAAGGCCAACTCCGGCATCACCGCCATCGCCCAGCTGGCCGGCAAGACGGTGGCCACCACCACCGGCACGACCTCGGTGCAGACGCTGCGCAAGCACGAGCGCGCCACCGGTCTCGACTTCAAGGAAGTGTTCGGCAAGGACCACGCCGACAGCTTCCTGCTGCTCGAATCGGGCCGCGCCGATGCGTTCGTGATGGACGGCCAGATCCTCGCCGGCAACATCTCGCGCGCGAAGAACCCGGCCGACTTCAAGATCGTCGGCGAAGTGCTGAGCGTCGAGCCGATCGCGATCATGCTGCGCAAGGACGACCCGGCCTTCAAGAAGGCGGTCGACGACAGCATCAAGGCGCAGATCAAGTCCGGCGACCTGGCGAAGACCTACGACAAGTGGTTCAACCAGCCGATCCCGCCCAGCAACACCAAGGTCGGCCTGCCGCTGTCGGAAGCCACCAAGGCGGCCTGGGCGAATCCGAACGACAAGCCGATGGAAGACTACGCCAAGAAATAAGGCGGGCTCTTGCGATGGAGGGGGACTGAGGTAAGCCCTGACGCCACTGGGCGCGACACTTGCTTACAGTCCTCCCAGCGCGGCGCGGGTGACCTGCGTCGCGCTTTTTCTTGGGGCAGCGCGATCGTGCTGCGACCCCTCACAAGAATTGGAGCAACGCCTTGGGCAAGTGGGACTGGCAGATATTCCTGCAGGACACGGGGGGCGGGCAGACCTACCTTGAATGGTTGATGTCTGCCTGGGGCTGGACGCTGTCGGTGGCATCGCTGTCGCTGGTGGTCGCGTTGGTGGTCGGTTCGCTGGTGGGCATCCTGCGCACGGTTCCCAGCAAGACGCTGGTGTTCCTCGCCAATGCGTGGACGGAGTTGTTCCGCAACATTCCGCTGCTGGTGCAGGTCTTCCTCTGGTACCACGTGATCCCCTCGCTGTTCCTGAGCCTGCGCGCCGTGCCGAGCTTCGTGCTGGTGGTGTTCGCGCTCGGGTTCTTCACCTCGGCACGGGTGTCCGAGCAGGTCAAGGCCGGCATCCAGGCGCTGCCCAAGGGCCAGCGCTATGCCGGCCTCGCGATGGGGCTGACGCTGCCGCAGACCTACCGCTACGTGCTGCTGCCGATGGCGTTCCGCATCGTCATTCCGCCGCTGACCAGCGAGTCGATGAACATCATCAAGAACTCGTCGGTGGCGTTCGCCGTGAGCATTTCCGAGATGACGATGTTCGCGATGCAGGCGCAGGAAGAAACCTCGCGCGGCATCGAGGTCTACCTCGCCGTCACGGGGCTGTACTTCATCTCCGCGTTCGCGATCAACCGCCTGGCCTTGTTCATCGAGAACAGGGTGCAGGTGCCCGGCATGATCGGAGGCGGCAAATGAACCTCGACTTTGCCTTCCTGAACTGGAACGTCGTCTCGGCGTTCATCGCCAAGGGCATGATCTTCTCGGTGCAGCTGACGCTGGTCGCGATGATCGGCGGCATTGCGCTCGGCACGCTGCTCGCGCTGATGCGGCTGTCGGGCAAGAAGTGGCTGGTGATGCCGGCGGCGTTCTACGTCAACACGCTGCGCTCGATCCCGCTGGTGATGGTGATCCTGTGGTTCTTCCTGCTGATCCCGCTGCTGATCGGCCGGCCGATGGGCGCCGAGCTGTCGGCCATCATCACCTTCACGGTGTTCGAGGCCGCCTACTACTCGGAGATCATGCGGGCCGGCATCCAGAGCGTGCCGCGCGGGCAGGTGTATGCCGGCTACGCGGTCGGCATGACCTACCGCCAGACGATGCAGCTGATCGTGCTGCCGCAGGCCTTCCGCAACATGCTGCCGGTGCTGCTGACGCAGACCATCATCCTGTTCCAGGACACCTCGCTGGTCTACGCGATCGGTGCCTACGACCTGCTGAAGGGCTTCGAGGTGGCGGGCAAGAACTTCAACCGCCCGGTCGAGACCTACCTGGTCGCCGCGGTCGTCTACTTCGTGATCTGCTTCTCCCTGTCGATGCTGGTGCGTCGCCTGCAGAAGAAGATCGCCATCATTCGCTAGAAATGGAACCCCCGGCTGCGGTGTACCGCAGCCGCCCCCCGAGGGGGCGCTCGGCCGGCTTGGGACGGCCCGGCGCTCGTCCGAGGCGCTAACAAGGAGATTGCCAAGTGATCCAGATCAACAACGTTTCGAAGTGGTACGGCAGCTTCCAGGTGCTGACCGATTGCACGACCAGCATCGCGAAGGGCGAGGTCGTCGTCGTCTGCGGCCCGTCGGGCTCGGGCAAGTCGACGCTGATCAAGACGGTGAACGCGCTGGAGCCGATCCAGAAGGGCGACATCGTCGTCGACGGCATCTCGATCTCCGACCCGAAGACCAACCTGCCGAAGCTGCGCAGCCGCGTCGGCATGGTGTTCCAGCACTTCGAGCTGTTCCCGCACCTCACGGTCACCGAGAACCTGACGCTCGCGCAGATCAAGGTGCTGAACCGCAAGCCCGACGAGGCGAAGCAGCGCGGCATGAAGATGCTCGACCGCGTCGGCCTGAGCGCGCACAAGGACAAGTACCCAGGCCAGCTGTCGGGCGGCCAGCAGCAGCGCGTCGCGATCGCCCGCGCGCTCAGCATGGATCCGATCGTGATGCTGTTCGACGAACCCACGTCGGCGCTCGACCCGGAGATGGTCGGCGAGGTGCTGGACGTGATGGTGCAGCTGGCCAACGAAGGCATGACGATGATGTGCGTCACGCACGAGATGGGCTTCGCGAAGAAGGTCAGCAACCGCGTGATCTTCATGGACGCCGGCAAGATCGTCGAGGACTGCAGCAAGGACAGCTTCTTCGGCAAGCCAGAAGAGCGCACGCCGCGTGCGAAGGATTTCCTCTCGAAGATCCTGCAGCACTGAACGGGCGGGCCCGGGTGTCAAAATCGGCCGATGACGACCGATTCACTCACCCTCACCACGCCCGACGACTGGCACCTGCACCTGCGTGACGGCGCCGCGCTCGCCGCGGTGCTGCCCGACACCGCGCGCCAGTTCGCCCGCGCGATCGTGATGCCCAACCTGCGCCCGCCGGTCACCACCGCGGCACAGGCCGTCGCCTACCGCGAGCGCATCCTCGCGGCGCGCCCTGCGGGCTCGGCCTTCGAGCCGCTGATGACGCTGTACCTCACCGACCGCACGCCGCCCGACGAGATCCGCCGGGCGAAGGACGCCGGTGTCGTCGCGCTGAAGCTCTACCCGGCGGGCGCCACCACCAACAGCGACGCCGGCGTCACCGACCTGCGCAAGACCTACGCCACGCTGGAGGCGATGCAGCGCGAGGGCATCCTGCTGCTGGTGCACGGCGAGGTCACCGATCCGGCGGTCGACGTGTTCGACCGCGAGGCCGTCTTCATCGACACCGTGATGCAGCCGCTGCGCCGCGATTTCCCCGAGCTGAAGGTGGTGTTCGAGCACATCACCACGCGCGAGGCGGCGCAGTACGTCGCGCAGGCCGATGCGCACACCGCCGCCACCGTCACCGCGCACCACCTGCTGTACAACCGCAACGCGATCTTCCAGGGCGGCTTGCGGCCGCACTACTACTGCCTGCCGGTGCTCAAGCGCGAACTGCACCGCCAGGCGCTGGTGCAGGCCGCCACCTCGGGCAGCACGAAGTTCTTCCTCGGCACCGACAGCGCGCCGCACGCGTCGCACCTGAAGGAGCAGTCGGTGTGCGGCGCCGGCTGCTACACCGCGCTGTCGGCGTTGGAGCTGTATGCCGAGGCCTTCGACGCGGTGGGCGCGCTCGACAAGCTGGAGGCCTTCGCGAGCTTCAACGGCGCCGATTTCTACGGCCTGCCGCGCAACGCCGGCCGCGTGACGCTGCGCCGCGAAACATGGACACTCCCCGAAGCCCTGCCGTTCGGCGACGCCACGCTGAAGCCGCTGCGCGGCGGCGAGACCCTCGGCTGGAAACTGGAGACCGCATGACCCTGCTCGACAAGCCCGCCCGCATCGCGCTGCTGATCGATGCCGACAACTCGCCGGCCAGCAAGATCGACGTGATCCTCGCGGAGCTGGCCAAGGTCGGCGTCGCGAACATCCGCCGCGCCTATGGCAACTGGAAGAAGGACGGGCTGAAGGGCTGGGAGGCGGTGCTGCACGAGTACGCGATCCGCCCGGTGCAGCAGTTCGACTACAGCAAGGGCAAGAACGCGACCGACATGGGCATGGTCATCGAGGCGATGGACCTGCTCTACACCGACCAGCCCGATGCGTTCGGCATTGTCTCGTCCGACAGCGACTTCACGCCGCTGGTGATGCACCTGAAGGCCAAGGGCGCGCTGGTCTACGGCTTCGGCGCGAAGAAGACGCCGATGCCGTTCGTCAACGCCTGCTCGCGCTTCCTGTACCTCGAGAACCTGGGGCAGCCGGTCGAGGTGGTCGAGGCCGACAGCGCACCGAAGCCTGCGAAGGCCAAGCCGGCGGCCGGCCGCAAGACGCGCAGCGGCGCCAAGGCGGCACCGGAGCCCGCACCGGCGGCGGCCGAGCCGTCCGCGGCGCTGCGCCAGGACACCGCGGCGCTGAAGCAGGACGCGCGGTTGGTGTCGCTGCTGCGCAATGCGGTGGAATCGGCGGCCGGCGAAGACGGCTGGTCGGCGCTCGGCGCGGTCGGCCAGCAGATCGGCAACCAGGCCTCGTTCGATCCGCGCAACTACGGCTACCGCAAGCTGATCGACCTGATCGAGGCGACGCAGCTGTTCGAACTCGACCGCCGTGGCAGCCAGGTGGTGCTGCGCGACAAGCGCCTGGCGAAGAGCAGGGGATAATGCGCGCCGTGAAGCGGACCAGACCGCCGCTGGTGCAAGGCTCGAAAGGGCGCACTGGAGGAAGGTCCGGACTGCACAGGGCAGCGTAGCAGCCAACGGCTGTCCACCGCGAGGTGAGGATCAGAGCAACAGAGACGAGTCGCCGCATCGGCCGCAAGGCCGGCGCGGCGGGTGAAACGGGCAATCTCTACGCGCAGCAATACCAAATAGGCACACGTTGATTCGGCCCGAGGAGTGTGCGGGTAGGTAGCACCGAGCCGGGCAGCGATGCCCGGCCCAGAGGAATGGCGGTCACGGTCGCAGGCTCGCAAGGGTCGGCGGCTGCACAGAATCCGGCCTATCGGTCCGCTTCACACTTTCAACCGGCCATCAGGCCATACACCCGCTCCGGAGGGATCCGCGGGAAGGCGGCTGCGTTCTCGGCCGCGCCTTCGACCGCGAAGCCTGCCTGCGCCGAATCGCGGCGGTGCGTCTCGCCGACCGGCTTGCCGTTCTTGTCGCTCAGCGTCGCGACGATCGGGTGCGGCCCGGCGGTCGCCCGGCGGATCACGACGCCGACCTCGCCGGAGTGCAGCCGCACCAGGCTGCCGGGCGGGTGCACGCCGACGGTCTTGATCATCGCCATCGCCAGTTCATCGCCGGCGCTTTGCTGGAAGAGCTGGCGCGTGGCCATCTGCGGCGTCATCGCCGGACGCCTTTCGCGCGCGCTGATCTTGGCCATGTAGACGTCGGCCGCGCGCAGCACGCGCGCTTCCGGCGTGGGTTCGTGCCCCTGCGGGTAACCGCCGCCGCCCAACTGCTCGTGGTGCCCGAGCACGGTCGCCAGCCAGGTCTCGTCCTCGACGCCGGCGCCTTGCAGCATCGCGACCGAGGCCGCGGGGTGCGCGCGGATCTGCTCCAGCTGCTTGCGGGTGGGTGGCGTGTCCTGTGCGGCCATCGTGGCCTGCAGGTCGACCATGGACAGGTTCATCGTCAGCGCGGCACACCCGAGCGACGCGCATCGCTCCGGCGTCCACCCGAGCTGGCGGGCCGTCAGCAGCGCCAGCACGGCCACGCGAACGGCGTGGCGGAAGGGATAGAGCGCAAAGCGGCGTTCTTCCTGGCGTATGCATTCGAACAGCGCCAGGTCCGGATCGCGGTCGACCAGCGCCTGCAACGCACCGAAGAACGTCGTCACCGCCGTGCCCTGTGCCTCGCGGCGCTGCAGCGCCCGCGGCACCTGGTCGAAATGAAGCATCAGCCGCTCCCAGCGGTCGAAGACCGACAGGGCGGCAGCGGCCTGGGATTTCTTGGCCGCGGCGGCCTGCGCCTGCCGGGCCGCCTCGACCAGCGACCGCTCGGCCCAGGCGCCCCGTTCGTTCAGGCCGTCGAGCTGGCGTTCATCGAGCAGCACCTGCCCGGCGTTCAGCAGCAGCCGCTCGTGCGTGTCGAGGATGCGGAAGGGCAGCGGCTCGCCCACGTGCAACAGATCGCGCACCTGGACCAGCGGAACGCGGTCTGTCGAGGAGCCCATGCGGCGAGTGTGAGGCAAGCGGCGTCGCCGGTCGACCCCGCAAACCCGCACGGCGCCACGGCGTGCCCGCTACACTCGACGCTCCGCATGAATCCCGACGCACAACAACTCTGGCGCGCCCCACGCTGGGCGCTCGCCGCGCTGCTTGCCTGCCTCGGCATGCTCGGCCCCTTCTCGATCGACACCTACCTGCCCGCCTTCACCGGCATCGCGCAGTCGATCGGCGCGACACCGGTCGAGATGCAGCAGACGCTGTCGGCCTACCTGTTCGGCTTCGCGGTGATGAACCTGTTCCACGGTGCGCTGTCCGACAGCCTCGGCCGCCGGCCGGTCGTGCTGTGGGGCATCGCGGTGTTCACACTCGCCTCGGCCGGCTGTGCGCTGTCGCAGCACATCGGCGCGCTGGTGTTCTTCCGCGCGCTGCAGGGCATGTCGGCCGGTGCCGGCATCGTCGTCTCGCGCGCGGTGATCCGCGACATGTTCCCGCCGGCCGACGCGCAGCGCGTGATGTCGCAGGTCACCATCTACTTCGGCATCGCGCCGGCCATCGCGCCGATGGTCGGCGGCTTCCTGTTCGTGAACGTCGGCTGGCATGCGATCTTCTGGTTCCTGACCGGCATCGGCATCGCGCTGTGGATCGGCAACTGGCGGCTGCTGCCCGAGACGCTGCATGCGTCGCAGAGGCAGCCGTTCAACGTGCGGCACCTGATGCGCGGCTACCGGCAGCTCGGCTCGAACCCGCGCTTCCTGATGCTCGCGTTGGCGAGCGGCATCCCGTTCAACGGCATGTTCCTGTACGTGCTGTCGGCACCGGTGTTCCTCGGCGACCACCTGCACCTTCACCCCGGCCAGTTCTTCTGGTTCTTCCTGATCACGATCAGCGGGATCATGGGCGGCGCGTGGTTCTCGGGCCGGCTGGCCGGCAAGATCAAGCCGCACCACCAGATCCGCCACGGCTTCGTGATCATGCTGGTGGTGTCGGTCGTCAACCTGGCGCTGAACCTGCTGTTCGTGCCGCAGGCCTGGTGGGCGCTGCTGCCGATCGGCATCTTCGCGTTCGGCTGGGCGCTGATGGTGCCGGTGGTCACGCTGATGACGCTCGACCTGGTGCCCGAACGGCGCGGCATGGCGTCGTCGTTCCAGGCCTGCATCGGCAGCCTTGCCAACGGGCTGGTGGCCGGCTTGATCGCGCCGTTGGTGATGCATTCCACGCTCTGGCTCGCGATCGCGTCGCTGCTGATGATGAGCATCGGCGTCTTCGCGTGGATCTGGGTCAAGCCGCGCGTCGTGGTGAAGCTCAAGCCGGCCGCCTGACGGTCGATATCGCGACAGGCGCCCCGAATTCCGGTGGCGTGCCGGGAGCGCATCCACCATGTCCACCATCCTGTCAGGCCGCGTCGCTGCGGCCGTGCTCGGCCTGAGCTTGTGCGGCGCTGCGGCGCAGGCGTCCGACGTCCGTGCACCGGAGCTGCGCAGTTCACCGGTCAAGCCGATGAAGGACGCCGATGCCGACAAGCCGGCGGCCGCGAAGGCGGCCAAGGCACGCGGCTTCGAGGATCCGATGGACCGCCTGCGGCAGCGCCTGGCCGAGAAGCTCGGCGCGCAGCAGGCCGAGGCCAACCCCGACATCGTGCGCGTGGCCAACCGGCCTGGCGCGGCATCGACCACGCCGGTGCGCGCGGCGGTGGCGCAGGCGGGCGGTGGCGGGGGCACTGCGGCCGCACTGGATGCCCACCAGCCGGCCGAGCCGCGCGCGATCGCCGCCGGGCGGCCGGCGCGCTCGGTCGTCGCCGCGCACGGTGCCTCGCCGCACTGGGACTACAGCGGCGACGGCGCGCCGGAGAACTGGAGCAAGCTGAAGCCCGAGTTCAGCGCCTGTTCGGCCGGCAAGCGCCAGAGCCCGATCGACATCCGAGACGGCATCTCGGTGCAGCTCGATCCGGTGCAGTTCGACTACAAGCCCAGCAGCTTCAAGGTGCTGGACAACGGCCACACGGTGCAGGTCAACGTGGCGCCGGGCAACTCGATCGAGGTGATGGGGCGGCGCTTCGAGCTGCTGCAGTTCCACTTCCATCGGCCGTCGGAAGAACGCATCAACGGCCGCCAGTTCGACATGGTCGCGCACCTGGTGCACAAGGACCTCGAAGGCAAGCTCGCGGTGGTGGCGGTGCTGCTGGACCGCGGCAACACGCAGCAGGTCGTGCAGACGGTGTGGAACAACCTGCCGCTCGAAAAGGGCGACGAGGTCGCCGCGCGCGCGACGCTGGACCTGAACGCGCTGCTGCCGACCGAGCGCGGCTACTACACCTACATGGGCTCGCTGACGACGCCGCCGTGCAGCGAAGGCGTGCTGTGGATGGTGATGAAGCAGCCGGTGGGGATCTCGTCGGAACAGATCGGCATCTTCTCGCGGCTGTACCCGATGAACGCGCGGCCGATCCAGTCGGCGAGCGGGCGTTTGATCAAGGGTTCCAACTAAGGCGCGCACGACGAGGTCGACAAGACGCCCTGAGAGGCGAGCCATCGCCCTGGTCGCTTTTGGTGCCGCGCCGCCCGCGCTTGGCGCTTCTGCGTCCGCAGCATGCCCCCGTTTGGGATCCTCGCTGCGCGCTCATTCGAGGTCCCACCCCGCTGCGCCCGGTCCGTCCGGCTGGCACGCCCGTTGCATGTATACAAGAAGGTGTTCTAAACGGGGCGGGCGGACAGCGCGTGCTTTCGGGCACGAGTCCTGCGATCCCCTTCATGCGGGCAACGCACAGGAGCGATGTGATGGCGACAGCGGAATTCAATCGTCGGGACGTTCTGAAGGGCGCCGGCGCGGCGCTCGCTCTCGGCGGCTTCGGCAGCCTCGCGAACGCGCAGGCACCGATCACCGTCGGCTTCATCTACGTCGGCCCGAAGGACGACTTCGGCTACAACCAGGCGCATGCCGAGGCGGTGGCCGAGATCAAGAAGCTGCCCGGCATCAAGGCGGTCGAAGAGGAGAACGTCCCCGAGACCACGGCCGTGCAGAAGGCGATGCAGGGCATGATCTCGCAGGACGGCGCGACGCTGCTGTTCCCGACCTCGTTCGGCTACTTCGACCCGCACATGCTGGCGGTGGCGGGCAAGAACCCGAACGTGCGCTTCGCGCATTGCGGCGGCATGTGGACCGAAGGCAAGCACCCGAAGAACACCGGCAGCTTCTTCGGCTACATCGACGAATGCCAGTACCTGAACGGCGTCGTCGCGGGGCACATGAGCAAGAGCAAGAAGCTCGGCTTCATCGCGGCCAAGCCGATCCCGCAGGTGCTGCGCAACATCAATGCCTTCACGATGGGCGCGCGCTCGGTCGATCCGTCGATCACCACCACGGTGATCTTCACCGGCGACTGGTCGATGCCGGTCAAGGAGGCCGAGGCCACCAACAGCCTGGCCGACCAGGGCATCGACGTCTTCACGATGCACGTCGACGGGCCGAAGGTGATCGTCGAGACGGCGGCCAAGCGCGGCAAGTTCGTCTGCGGCTACCACGCGAGCCAGGCGAAGCTCGCGCCGGCCGCGTACCTGACCGGCGCCGAGTGGAACTGGATCACCGCGTACAAGACCATCATCGACGCGGCGCGCAGCGGCAAGCCGCATCCGAACTTCGTGCGCGGCGGCCTGAAGGAAGGCTTCGTGAAGCCGTCGCCGTACGGCTCGATGGTGTCCGCCCCGGCGAAGAAGGCGGCCGATGACGTGAAGGCCGCGATGCTGAAGGGCAGCTTCGACATCTTCAAGGGGCCGCTGAAGGACAACGCAGGCAAGACGATCATCGAGGCGGGCAAGGTCTTCAAGCAGACCGACCCCACCCTCGAAGGCATGAACTACCTGGTCGAGGGCGTCGTCGGCAAGACCGGCGCCTAGTGATGACACCCACCCCCGGAGGCGCTTCGCGCCACCCCCTCAAGGGGGCACCGCCAGTGGCCCGGCAAAGCCGGTTCCACGGCGGTCGCTGGATAGGAACCCTGCGAACTGCCGAATCGCTGGAGTCCGTCGCGCTGCCGCTGCTCGCGATGGGCGGTGCGCTGCTGCTGTTCGGCGTGTTCGTCTGGGTCGGCGGCAAGAGCCCGGTCGACGCGTGGACGCTGCTGTTCAAGGGCGCGTTCGGCGACTGGTTCTCGTGGCAGAACTCGCTGCAGCGCGCGGCCCCACTGATGCTCACCGCGCTGTGCGTCGCGATCCCCGCACGCGCCGGGCTGGTGGTGATCGGTGGCGAGGGCGCGCTGGTGCTGGGCGGCCTGGCTGGCGCGGCCCTGCCGTACGTCGTCACGCCGCCGGCCGGTGCGTTCGGCAGCGCCCTGCTGCTGGCCGCGGCCGGCGTGACCGGTGCGGGCTGGATCGCGCTGGTCGGCCTGCTGCGCCAGCGGCGCGGCGTCAACGAAACCATCAGCAGCCTGCTGCTCGCGTACATCGCCGTTGCGTTGTTCAAGCACCTGGTCGAAGGCCCGCTGCGCGACCCGGCCAGCCTCAACAAGCCGTCGACGCGGCCGATCGCCGACGCGCTGCTGATCGGCGGCATCGGCGGCAGCGACATCCACTGGGGCCTGGCCTTCGGCGTCGTCGCCTGCATCGCAGCGGGGCTGTGGCTGTTCCAGACGCCGTCCGGCTTCGCGACGCGCGTGGTCGGCGGCAACGCCCGCGCCGCGCTGCTGGTCGGCCTGCCGGGCACGCGGCTGATCGTCATCGCCTGCGCGCTGGGCGGTGCGTGTGCCGGGCTCGCCGGCGGCATCGAGGTGCTGGCGGTGCACACCAGCGCAAACGCCGCGCTGATCGCCGGCCTCGGCTACAGCGGCATCCTGGTGTCCTTCGTCGCGCGCCACAACCCGTGGGCCGTGATGCCGGTGGCGGTGCTGTTCGGCGGCTTCGGCGCGGCCGGCAGCCTGCTGCAGCGGCGCATGGACCTGCCCGATGCGTCGGTGCTGGTGCTGCAGGGCTTCGCGTTCCTGCTGATCCTCGCGAGCGAGGCGCTGCGCGGCAAGCTGTTCGTCGCGCGGGCGATGCCGGCCTCGCTGCCCACCGCGACGCCGATCGCTGCCCAGGCGCTGTCATGACGACGACTGAGCTTGTCCTCAACGTACTGATCGCGGTGCTCGGCGGCGCGATCCGCGTCGGCACGCCGTTCCTGATGGTCAGCCTCGGCGAATGCGTCACCGAGAAGGCCGGCCGCATCAACCTCGGGCTCGAAGGCGTGCTGGTGTTCTCGGCGATGAGCGGCTTCGGCGGCGCGTACCTCAGCGGCTCGGCCTGGATCGGCGTGCTGGTCGGTGGGCTGTCGGGCGCGGCGCTCGCGCTGCTGCACGGCCTGGTGTGCTCGCTGCCGCGCGTCAACGACATCGCCACCGGCATCGCGCTGATGCTGCTCGGCAGCGGGCTGGCGTTCTACCTCGGCAAGCCGCTGATCCAGCCGCAGGCGCCGCAGATTCCCGCGCTGGCGCTCGGCGAGTGGAGCAGCTCGGCGCAGATCCGCTCGGCGCTGCAGATCAACGCGCTGTTCCCGGTCGGCGTCGCGCTCGCGGCGTTGCTGTCGTGGGGCTTCCGGTCGACGCGCTTCGGGCTGGTGCTGCGCATGGCCGGCGATTCGAGCGATGCGGCGCGCTCGCTCGGCTACTCGGTCAACGGCATCCGCATCGCGGCCACGGTGGCCGGCGGTTTCATCGCGGGGCTGGGCGGTGCCTCGCTGTCGCTGCACTACCCGGGCAGCTGGAACGAAGGCCTGTCGAGCGGGCAGGGGCTGATCGCGGTCGCGCTGGTGATCTTCGCGCGCTGGAACCCCTGGCGCTGCCTGGGTGCGGCGCTGCTGTTCGGCGGTGCCGGCGCGCTCGGGCCGGCGCTGCAGTCGGTGGGCATCAGCGGCGGCTACCACCTGTTCAACGCGGTGCCGTACGTGCTGACGCTCGCGATCCTGGTGTGGACCTGCTCGCCGACGCGCGCCGTCAAGGGTGCGCCGGCCGAACTGGGAGTTTCTCGATGAGCCGCTTCGTGCAGGCCGACCCGTACCGCTGGCCATTCGACGGCGACCTGCGGCCTGACAACACCGCGTTGATCGTGATCGACATGCAGGTCGACTTCTGCGGCAAGGGCGGCTACGTCGACAAGATGGGCTACGACATCGGCCTGACGCGCGCGCCGATCGAACCACTGCAGCGCCTGATGGCGGCGATGCGCGCCGCCGGCCACCTGCTGATCCACACCCGCGAAGGCCATCGCCCGGACCTGAGCGACCTGCCGGCCAACAAGCGCTGGCGTTCGCGCCGGATCGGCACCGACGGCATCGGCATCGGCGACGTCGGGCCCTGCGGCCGCATCCTGACGATCGGCGAGCCCGGCTGGGAGATCATCCCCGAGCTCGCGCCGCTGCCCGGCGAACCGGTGATCGACAAGCCCGGCAAGGGCTCCTTCTACGCGACCGATCTCGACCTGATCCTGCGCACCCGCGGCATCCGCAACCTGGTGCTGACCGGCATCACGACCGACGTCTGCGTGCACACGACGATGCGCGACGCCAACGACCGCGGCTACGAGTGCCTGATCGTGGCTGACTGCACCGCGGCCACCGACCTCGGCAACCACCTCGCGGCGCTGAAGATGGTGACGATGCAGGGCGGGGTGTTCGGCGCGGTCGCCGATTCGGCTGCGCTGATCGCGGGGTTGGCTGGATGAGCAGGCCCTTCGACAGGCTCAGGGCAACCCTTCGGCAAGCTCAGGGCGAACGGATTGGTTCCGTTCGGGCTGAGCCTGTCGAAGCCGGCGCACAGAAACACATCCCCAGGAGTACGCCACGATGATCACCCGCCGCCGCACCCTGCAGACCCTCGCCGCCGCCTCGCTCGGCGCGGCCTCGTTCGCCCGCGCCGCCGACGACAAGATCCTGATCGGCTACTGGCCGATCGCGAGCGGCCTGCCGCTGTATGCCGGTCTCGAACTCGGCACCTTCAAGGAGGCCGGCCTCGACGTCGAGGGCGTCAAGTTCTCCAGCGCCCAGCAGGTGGCCGAGGCGATGATCTCCGGACGCATCCACGGCTCGGCCAACGGCACCGCATCGGCGGTGCTGGCGCTGGCCGAGATCACCTCGCCCGGCCTGTTCAAGATCATCTGCAGCAACCCGTCGAACCACAAGCTGGTGCTCGACGAGTTCGTCGTCGCGAAGGACAGCCCGATCAAGTCGCTCGCCGACCTGAAGGGCAAGCGCATCGCCAGCGGCCCCGGCATCCAGAACGTCACGCTCGCGAAGATCATGCTCGAGAAGAACGGCGTCACGAACCCGCAGGTCACCGAGCTGCCGGTCGGCCAGCACGTGCCGGCGCTGGTCGGCGGGCAGATCGACGCGGTCTACACGCTCGAGCCCACCGGCACCGCGGGCCGGCTGAAGGGCCTGACGCGCGTGCTCGAGACCGGCGTGATCAGCAAGTACGTGCTCGGCGATGCCGACGCACCGTGGTTCGGCGGCTCGGCCAGCGTGACGAGCACGCTGCTGAAGGAGCGCCCGGCCGACGCGAAGAAGTACATCGCTGCGTATGCGAAAGCCGTGGAGCACGTGCGCAAGAACCCCGACGAATCGCGCAACCACCTCGACGGTTTCACGTCGATCGACGCGTCGCTGGTGAAGGAAGTGCCGCTGTCGGGCTTCACGCTCTACAACGAGTTCAAGACCAGCGACATCGACGCGTTCCAGAAGTTCTTCGACGTGTTCACCGAGCGCAAGATCTTCTCGCGCGCGGTGCCGGTGAAGCCGCTGCTCTACACCGCCTGATCATCCGGAGGGCACGCCATGAACGTCTCGCGCCTGATGGACCGACGGCTGCTGCCGCTGGTCGGCCCGCTGCTGCTGTTCGGCCTGTGGGAGCTGGTGATCTCGGCCCGGTGGATCAAGCCGGTGCTGCTGCCGCCGCCCGGCGAGACGCTGGCCTACCTGTGGGGCGCAGTGACCAGCGGCGCAATCCTGCCGGACCTGCTGTCCACCCTCTGGCGCACGCTGGCCGCGTTCGGCATCGCGGTGCTGGTCGGCGTGCCGCTGGGCGTGCTGCTCGGCAGCTCTGAGCTGGCGTACCGCAGCGTCGAGTTCGTGATCGACTTCTTCCGCTCGACGCCGAGCTCGGCGCTGATCCCGCTGTTCATGTTGATCTTCGGCATCACCGACATCAACAAGATCGCGATCGCCAGCTTCGGCGCGATGCTGATCGTGCTGTTCAACAGCGCGTATGGCGTGATGAACGCGAAGAAGACGCGGGTGATGGCGGCGCAGATCATGGGCGTGTCGCGCTGGCATGTGTTCAAGGACGTGATGCTGATGGAGAGCCTCGCGCAGACCTTCGTGGGCTTGCGCAGCGCGGTCTCGATGGCGCTGGTGATCGTCATCGTCGCCGAGATGTTCATCGGTTCCGAGACCGGGCTCGGCCACCGCATCATCGATGCGCAGCAGGTGTTCAACGTGAAGGACATGTACACCTCGATCCTGATCACCGGCGCGCTCGGCTACCTGCTGAACCTCGCGTTCCTGCTGGTCGAGAAGAAGCTGATCCACTGGAGCGGCAAGGCATGAACGCCCGTCCGATGAACCTGCCGCACGTGACGATCCGCGGCCTCTGCAAGTCGTTCGCCGGCGTGCCGCTGTACACCGGCTTCGACCTCGACCTGCCGCGCGGCGAGATCGTCTCGATCTTCGGGCCCAACGGCTGCGGCAAGTCGACGCTGATGAACATGATCGCCGGGCTGATCCCGCTGGACGCCGGCGAGATCCTGTTCGATGGCAAGACGCTGAAGCAGACCGACATCGGCTACGTGTTCCAGAACTACCGCGACGCATTGTTCCCATGGATCACCGCCTGGGACAACATCGCCTACCCGCTGCGCCGCAAGGGCATGAAGGAGGCGCAGGTGCGCGCGCGGGTCGACGAGCTGGTGGCGTTGTTCGAGATCCGCTTCGACCTGAAGCGCTACCCGTACGAGCTGTCGGGCGGGCAGATGCAGACGGTGTGCATCATGCGGGCGCTGGCGCCGCGGCCGGAGGTGATGTTCCTCGACGAACCGTTCTCGGCGCTGGATTTCGAGATGACGCTGTTCATCCGCGAGAAGCTGCAGGAGGCGCACCTCGCGACCGGCGTGACGATGGTGATCGTCTCGCACGACCTGGAAGACGCGGTGTTCCTGGCCGACCACATCCTGCTGCTGACGCGCCGGCCGACGCGCATCGCCGAGTTCGTGCCCTTCGACATGCCGCGGCCGCGGCTGCCCGAGGCGGTGGCCGACGAACGCTTCGTGCGCGTGAAGGCGCACACGCTCGAGGTGTTCCGCAGGGAGATGAAGGCGTGACCGCACCGATGGACCCGGTGGCGCGACCGACCGGTGCGTTGGCGCTCGACACCTATCAACTGACGAAGCGCTTCGGCGCCTTCACCGCGCTCGACGGCGTGTCGCTCGCGGTGCGGCCCGGCACGGTGCACGCGCTGCTCGGCGAGAACGGCGCCGGCAAGAGCACGCTGGTGAAGTGCGTCGTCGGCTGGCAGCGCGCCGAAGAGGGCAGCGTGCTGATCGACGGCCGCGAGCGCGACATCGCGTCGCCGGTCGTCGCGCGCGAGCTCGGCATCGGCATGGTCTACCAGCACTTCACCGTCGTGCCCGGCATGACGGTGGCCGAGAACCTGCTGCTTGCGCGCGGCCGGCTGCCGGCCGTCATCCATTGGCCGACGGTGCGTGCCGAGCTGGCCGCCTTCCTGGAGACGACGCCGTTCAGGCTCGACCTCGATGCGACGCCGCAGCAGCTGTCGGCCGGGCAGAAGCAGAAGCTCGAGATCCTGAAGCAGCTGCTGCTGAAGCCGCGGCTCCTGATCCTCGACGAGCCGACCTCGGTGTTGACGCCGCAGGAGGCCGACGAGGTGCTGGGCCTGCTGCGCGAGCGCGCGCAGGCGGGCGATTGCAGCATCGTGCTGATCACGCACAAGTTCCGCGAGGTCATGGCGTATGCGGACGATGTCAGCGTGCTGCGGCGCGGCCGGCTGGTGGCGGCGCACCGGGTGGCCGAGACCGATCCGCGGCAGCTGGCGGCCGAGATGGTCGGTGCGGTCGATGCCGATGCTGCCGTGTCGAAGCGCGAGTTCGCGCCGCCGCAGCGGGCGGTGCACGAGCGGGGTGCCGCGCGGCTGACGATCGAATCGCTGACGGTCGACGGCGACCGCGGGCAGACCGCCGTCGACGGCTTGAACCTGAGCGTGCATGCCGGCGAGATCGTCGGCGTGGCCGGCGTGTCGGGCAACGGCCAGCGGGAGTTCGCCGAGGCGCTGGTCGGCCAGCGCCGCCGGGTGTCGGGCCAGGTGTGGGTCGGCCACGGCGAGCAGCGCGAGCGCTTCGCCGCGACGCGTGCGCAGAACCGGCGACTGAAGGTGCGCAGCCTGCCGGAGGAGCCGCTGCGCAATGCCTGCGTCGGCGACCTGAGCGTGTCGGACAACATCGGCCTGCGCGCCTTCGACCAGGCGCCGGCCGCGCGCGGTGGCTGGCTGCGCACGTCGGCGCTGCGCGAGCGCGCACGCCGATTGATTGCAGAGTTCGGCGTCAAGACGCGCGGCGAGCTGGCGCCGATCCGCACGCTGAGCGGCGGCAACGTGCAGCGCGCGGTGCTGGCGCGCGAACTGAGCGACGAGGCCGAGGTGCTGATCGTGTCGAACCCGGTGTTCGGGCTCGATTTCGCGGCGGTTGCCGAGATCCACCAGCGCCTGATGGACGTGCGCAACCGCGGCGGTGCGGTGCTGCTGATCAGCGAGGACCTCGACGAACTGCTGGCGCTGTCGGACCGCATCGCGGTGATGAGCGAGGGGCGCATCGTGCACGAGGCCGATGCATTGCAGGCCGACCGCCACGTGTTGGGCGGGTTCATGGGCGGGAGCCATCGATGATCCAGGTCGACGCCCTGCCGGGCCCGTTCGAGTTCGAGCCGGCGCACACCGCGCTGGTGATGATCGACATGCAGCGCGATTTCATCGAGCCGGGCGGGTTCGGCGCGGCGCTCGGCAACGACGTCTCGCTGCTGGCGCCGGTGGTGCCGGCGGCGGCCGAGCTGGTGGCGCTGTGCCGCGCGATGGGCGTGCTGGTGGTGCACACGCAGGAGTGCCACCGGCCGGACCTGTCCGACTGCCCGCCGGCCAAGCGGCTGCGCGGCAAGCCGAGCCTGCGCATCGGCGACCCGGGGCCGATGGGCCGCATCCTGATCGACGGCGAACCGGGCGCGGGCTTCGTGCCCGAGCTGATGCCCGAGCCCGGCGATGTGGTGATCGCGAAGCCGGGCAAGGGTGCGTTCTACGGCACGCGGCTGGCCGAGCTGCTGCAGGACCAGCAGATCACGCGCCTGATCTTCGGCGGCGTGACGACCGAGGTGTGCGTGCAGACGACGATGCGCGAGGCCAACGACCGCGGCTACGAATGCCTGCTGGTCGAGGAGGCGACCGGGTCGTACTTCCCGCAGTTCAAGGCGGCGACGCTCGCGATGATCCGCGCGCAGGGCGGGATCGTCGGGTGGACGGCGTCGCTGCGGGCTGTTCAAGCGGCCTTTCAAAGGCAGGCCGCAAATTAAAGAAGTCTTTAGTATGATAGCGCCTCATTCAAGGCCGCTTTCATACGATGCGCAGCACCGGCACCTACGTCAGGAGCACCACGGCAGGTGAGGCCGTGCGGGCCTTCGTGCCGCGCCCGCTGCCGCCGGTGCGCCCGGTGCTGGCGCCGGAGTCCTGCGAAGCCCGGTCGCGCGGCGCCGAGCTGGCGCTGGCCCGGCTGTCGGGCGTGTCGGGCCTGGTGCCGTCGGTCGAATGGCTGCTGTACAGCGCCATCCGCAAGGAAGCGCTGCTCACCTCGCAGATCGAAGGCACGCAGGCCACGCTGACGGATCTCTTCGACGACGAAGCGGGCCTGGCCATCGCCAACGCCGACGACGTGGAGGAGGTGACCAACTACCTGCGCGCCTTTCGCCTGGTGCGCGAGAACCTGCGCGACCCGCACGGCCTGCCGGTGAGCGTGCGCCTGCTGTGCGACGCGCACCGCCTGTTGCTGGATGGCGCCCGCGGCACCGGCAAGCAGCCGGGCGAACTGCGCCGCTCGCAGAACTGGATCGGTGGCACGCGCCCGGGCAACGCGGTGTTCGTGCCGCCGCCGCCCGAGCGCGTCGCGGAATTGCTGGGCGACCTGGAGCGCTTCATCCACGAGCCTGAACCGTCGCTGCCGCCGATCGTGCGGGTGGCGTTGGCGCACGTCCAGTTCGAGACCATCCATCCGTTCCTCGACGGCAACGGCCGCATCGGCCGCCTGCTGATCGCGGCACTGATGGAGCAGTGGGGCCTGCTGCGCGAGCCGTTGATGTACCTCAGCGGCTACCTGAAGCAACACCAGCGCGAGTATTACCGGCGCTTGTCCGCCGTGCGCACCGACGGCGACTGGGAAGGGTGGACGGGCTTCTTCCTGGAGGCCGTCGAGGCCGCGGCCAACGAAGCTGAGCGCGGCATCGTCGCGATAGCGAGCCTGGTGGCGGCCGATCGACGTCGCCTGCTGGCGGTGCCGCGGATCGGTGCCGTGAGCCTGCGCCTGTTCGAGCTGCTGCCGGTGATGCCACGCTTCACGATCGAGCAGGTGCGGCAGAAGCTGGACACCACCTTCCCGACGGCGACCGCGGCGGTAAATCTGCTGGAAGACCAGGGGATCGTGACCGAGCTGACCGGGCAGAAGAAGAATCGCAGTTTCAGCTACCGGGCGTACATCGAGTTGTTGGCGCGTTGAATCCAGGAAGGGCTCGGTCGTAGGACCGCCCACGCACTCGGATACGCCTGCTCTTCTATGCCCGCCAAGCGGCACACGTAGTCCGCCATCGGCGCGCCCGCAAGTCGTACTGGCGACAGCCGCGCTCGGTTACTATCAGATACCGCGCTCGGGAGGCGATGGCGAGAACAGTATGACGGTCAAGAATGCTGTAGCGGCTTTTACGCCTGAGGCGCGCATTAAGCGCCATCTTCGAAAGCACCTCATCGACCTAGGCTTCACGAAAGATGAGAGTGGTGCTCTCGTACTGCCTGACGCCTCAAAGGACACCGTGCGAACGCTGCATCGAAAACAGCGTGAGGACAAGCTGGCTGAGAATGCTGCATTTGTCTCCGCCAATCTACCCAACCTCCAGAGGTATTTCGCTTCCGGCGCCGATGTACGACCGGAAGCCATTCGCCCTGTTTTGGAGCCTGTGACGGGAGAAGGGCTACACGCTCGTCTATTTCGGCTAGCTTCACTCACTTGGTCCGTGCCGGTATCGGCTGGTTTCGGTCGCCGTATGCGCTATCTGGTGGTCGACCAGAGCAACGGCAAGCTGATTGGAATCTTCGCAATTGGGGACCCGGTGTACAACTTGGGCGCTCGGGACAGTCATATCGGGTGGAGCATCGCGGACAGAGAGCAGCGGCTCGTCAATTTGATGGATGCGTACGTCCTCGGAGCAGTGCCGCCGTACAACATGCTGCTTGGTGGCAAGCTCGTAGCTTGTCTTGTCCGCACACGTGAGGTTTACGAAGACTTCCGAATGAGATACGGCGGAAAGGAGGGCATCATCTCCGGCGCGTCAAAGAACGCTAGGCTGCTCGCTGTCACAACGTCTTCCTCAATGGGCCGCTCATCCATCTATAACCGACTAAGACTCGGTGACACGTCGTACTTCACGTCTATAGGGTTTACCGGTGGATGGGGGCATTTCCATATACCGGATGATCTATTCGATGAAATGCGGGTCTATTTGCGCAGCATAGATCATGGGTATGCGGATATGCATGCGTTCGGAGAGGGGCCAAACTGGCGCCTGCGAACGGTCCGTGCTGCGCTTCGCGCTCTTGGGTTCAAGGAAGACGTCCTAAAACATGGAATTCAGCGCGAAGTCTTTCTTAGTGCAACCGCGAGCAACAGCCTGAAGATTCTGAGAGGGGAGGCTAAGCGCCCACTCCTGTCCGAGCTGCTTTCGGTAAAGGACGTCGGCGCGCTAGCTGTATCACGATGGATGAAAGGCCGGGGGGAACGGCGGCCTCAATATCATGATTGGAGCAGCAGCGGCCTACGAGATCTCATTCGCCTCGGTTCAACCCAGAGCATGACCGAGGCGGGGCGAAACACAGGAAACACCTAGTTGGGATGAGCTCCATGAACGCCAACTCTTTGGAGCTCCTGCAGGCAGCCGTCGAGAAGCACTTTGACGGGCTTGCCTCCGAGAGGCGAAGTTTTGGATTGCCGTTGTTCACGCTTGAGCACAATCTCAGCAAGAACCAACTTAGAGATGTAGCGAATGGGCTGCGCAAGAGCCTCGAATTCGGCGGGAGATTCTCGTCCCTCTGGCTACTTTGGGTGGTCTACGCCACTGAGCTTGGATACGACTATGACGGCGAAGAGTATTGGCAGTCGTTCGAGAGGAGAACACCCCACTGGACGCAGGACGTAAATCGCCGTCGCTTCCTGCGCAGCTTCTTTGAGCGATTCAAATCAAAATTCGGGGCCTCTACACCTACAGGCTCTTGGGCGCGACAGTTCTCAATCATCGCTTGGCCAATCACGCAGGCGATTTTGCCTCGCGACCTTCAGTCACAGATGGCCCGAGCGCTCTTTGATTCCCGCTATGAGATAGCTGAAGCCACCAATCAACCAGCGGCGCAGCTAGGCTCGTTGGTTGCCCGACACGCAGATGGAGCGTCTGCCCGCTTTAGAAATTTCCTAGAGCACGAAGAGTTGGTGGGGCTCATCGCGCGAGCTTTGCTAGTTCCCGAAGCCGAGGAAGCCGATACAGTCCTGCTTCCTTCCACGCTGGCAAGAATCGTGTCAGACCTCGAGGCCTCTTGGGACGCAAAGGCTTGGTTAAAGGAGGCCCGCGCGGTTGCAAGAGATGTCCGGATACGCCTGAATTTCAAGCGCTCAGAGGACGCCAAGCGGGAGCAGCTCGATAGGAAGAAAGCTGAAGAAGCGGCTGAGGCACTTTGTGTTGTGCCAACAGTCAGCCTTCGCCGGTCCAAGGGTGGCTCATGGGAAGGATTCGTGGAAGTTCCGTCGTTCTCAGGTTGGGCTCGGCACAATCCGAACATCGATGGATTTATCCGGCGCACGCGATGCAAGATAAGAGGTGCAGAGGATGTCTGGCAAACCAGACGATGGTTGCTTTTCGGAGCGCAGCAGAAGCGTCTACTTGATTGGCCAGCGGAAGGTACCTCCTGGATTCGCTTCGAAGAGCGCGAAGAAGGAACGGTTCAACTAATCGACGAGAAGTGCCGCGTTGCTTCTAAGCCGTGGCTCTTTCGTGTCGCCGAAGATGGCGACGCATACCAAGCCAAGTGGGGGAACGTAAGGCCGGGATGCACCTACATCGTAGTGCACTCGGGTGAATTCACAGCGAGCGAAATCCTCGTCCCAGTCGCGGTGGACGTAAAAGGCGGGACGGCTCATCTCCTCAATGTGCCCATTCAAGCGACAGCTGACTCTACCCGTTGCCTCCACGAACTTGGGCTGTCCGCAACTCGAGGACTGCTTGTTTGGTCAGCTGGGCTACCAGCACTCGGACTTGGAAATGCTGATGTTCTCGAATGGTCCGCACGCCTTCCATTGATGCTCGGCATCGAGCACGATGAGACATGTAACGGTTTTTCAGTGAGCATCGACGGCAGGGGCACGACGTTCAGCATCAATGGCCGCAAAGTTTCCTTTGTAGAGCTCGAGAAGCTACCTCCGGGGTTGCATCACGTCGCTATCGCAGCAACGTTCCGCTCGGCTGATGGAACGTCGAAGCTCAGAACGCAGGCAAGTCAACGCTCCTTCTCGCTGGCAGTCCGCACCCCTGTAAGCGGGTACGCCAGCCGACGCCATGCTCCTGTCCTGGTTGTGGCTGCTGACCCCGACGGTGCGAGTCTCGACTCGATGATGAGTGGCTTGGCGACATGCACTGTGCACGGGCCACAGGGACGCACGGTCGACTTCCGACTCGAACTGCTGAATGGCTCAGGGGCTGTCATTCACAGCGAGGAACTTGGCCAGTTGGGGCTGCCGGTGGATCGGGCGGCTTGGCGGCAACTCGTGAACATTCGCCACGACGTTACCGATGCGGTTGGCGAGGCCTACTTCAAAGCATGTGAAGGACGGCTCGTCATTGACGGACATGAACTCGGCAAGGCCACGATCTCGCTAAGGCATTCGGTCTCACCGATTCGATGGCAGGTGTCTCGTAGCTCGAAGCTGGTGCGCCTAAATCTGGTGGACGACACCGACCACACCGACCCCGTCCGTGCCTATCACGCCCCATTCGTGCAGCCATCGCGGCGGCTCTCGTCTTGGGAAGGCCCGCAGGCGGACTGCATCCACGTGGAAGGCGACGGTGGACTTTATGTTGTCGCCGCGAACGGCCACAGAAGCGCCATCATTGTCAACGCGCCCCCCGCAACGATGTCTCTGGCCGATTGGCAGCACAGCGCTCCGATGCTTGCTCCGCACCTGTCAAACGCTCAACAGGTTGTGGAGCTTCTATACTGGATTCGAGATTGGACCGATGCCAGACTTATCGGGCCGCTCGCAGAGCATCGAAAGAAAAAGGTGCTTCGCGAAATGCATCGGCAGTTGTATGCCACCATGTGCGGTGATTGGTGGGCAAGGAGCGAGCTTGCCTTCATAGACTCCGGTGGGCAGCAGTCAGTGAGGGAATCCTTGGAGGCCGCGGTGTGGCACAACCCATCCTTCGCAATTGGATTGGTACGCCAAGCTGAAGCAGTCGTCACCAGCTCAATTCAGGAGACCTGCAACCATCTCCTCGACCACGTCGGTCCATATTCGATATGCAATGACCGTGCTCTGTGCGAACTTGCGCTTCGTCTTGCAATGGCTCCTTGTGGATTTGTCGATTGGGCTGGCGAGGACGCCTGCCCTCGAATTGACGCTATCGTCAATCAGAAGCCTTTGGTGAAGTCGGCCCGGCTGCTGGCGCTTGTCCTCGGCAGCCGTGGTCAACTATTGGCGCGCGATTGGGTATAGCTGTGAGACTGATTTCGCCAGACCAGGTTCTCTCAAACGCTCGCGCGGCACTGGATCTCGCGCCGGCAAAGGACGGCCAGGCAGTTGACGCAGCGATGCTGGCTCAGTTGCTCAGAGCTGTCGCTTGGTCCACCTGCCCCTGCCGGCCCTTCGCCCTGCTGAGAGAAGCTGAGCGGTGCCTGAGGGGCCTAGTTGCAGAGTCTTCCAAAGTGTCAGTCCGACTAACGGAGGTTCTTGAGTCTCTGATTGCCACCGGCGACCTTCTGGAGCCCGGCCAGGTGACCTATGCTGAAGAGTTGCCCAAAGGCTGGCTATTCCCAGCGCCCCCGTCATTCGCGATGCTCTCTGAAGGGGTCGCACAGCTCTTCGGCGTTGCGAACGAGGAAGAATTGGAAGGGCTACCCGCACTACGAGGGCGTGTCGTTCACGAGGGAGCGTCCCGACGGGTCACAGCCCTGTCTGGTGAGGCGTTGGAGGCCACTCTTCGCGTGGCAGGGTTGCGCGAGCTCTCCGTGCAGGCGTGGCTTCGAGAACCGGTCGGCCAATCCGCAACCAACTTCCTCTCCGCGGCAAAGAAGCGCTTGAAGGCGACTGAACCAGTAGATGCTGTTATCGACGGGTTGGAAATCTTCGATAGTGCCGGCGACGGAATCTACTCAGCCTGTTGGGGTGTGCCCGGAAGCAAGAGCGGTCTGTTCATCGCCAGACGCCCTAAAGCCTACGGAAATTGGCAGTGGATGCTCGCCGAGTTGAACGGCGGTCGAGTTGTTCAGAGCGCGCTTCTCCCTTCGCCAGGCTCGTCATTCAGAGGGTGTGACGAAGCCTGGACAACTCAGCTTGCGCTTGACGCCGTACGCGGGCGGCCGCAGAGGTTTCGCGTACGCCAAGACTCTTCAGCGGTGTATCTCGACATACTGTTCCCGGTTCCGCTTTGGGCACACCGACGCCTACTGGTGCTGGGGCAACAGGTAACCCGTCAGAAGAGCATCTGCAGCTTTCAGGTGCCAGCGGAATTGCTAGGCGAAGCCAGTGGCTTCCTTGAGCAACGGCTTTGGCTCAAGAGGACAAGCTAAGGAGGAGACATGAGCGCAACGATTCACGAGACCATCGAACAGCTTCACACGGCGCTCAAGGACTACATAGAGGCCACGTACCACATCGCAGATCCGAAGCTGATCGCGCAGCGAAGAAGGCTTCTTGCCTCTCCCGGCGTTATTCATCAAATTCCATACATCGAGTCGACACCGAAGTACCGCTCGAGCAACAAGCTTCGAGCTATCAAAGGGCTCCCGGCGGGAGCACTTGAGGCATTCGAACTCCTGGCCAACGAGAGTGCCGGTCAGCCAAGAGTGATTCACGATCCGGCGTACACGCACCAAGTTCAAGCCATCGCCAGTTGCCTAGTTGAGCGTCGGAACCTTGTCATCATGACGGGTACTGGCTCCGGAAAAACCGAGTCGTTCTTGTTGCCCATCCTCGGAAAACTCGCGCGCGAAGCCTCCGAGAGCCCGGGGGCGTTTCGTGACCAGCCAGCCATGCGAGCGCTCATCCTGTATCCGATGAATGCACTGGTCAACGACCAACTCGGCCGCCTGCGAGCCATGTTCGGAGACCCGCGGCTGGCCGAACTCTTCTCGAATTGGTCCGGACGCCCCGCTCGGTTTGCGCGGTACACCAGCCGCACTCCATATGCGGGGGTGAGGACACGCAAGAAAGACCAGACTCGCCTCAAGTCCTTCGAGGAGTTCTATGTTGACCTGGAGCGGGCGGCGAGAAATGGTGCCGACCCTGATCATCAACTGGCCACCGACCTGAAACGCGAACTCAAGTCGCGTGGAAAATGGCCGGCAAAGCCTGACTTGCTCAAGTGGTTCGGCGAGAAGAAGTCCCTTTGGGAGGACAAGGACAAGAAGCCCGCGAGGGCGGTAACGCAGCCGCTGGACGTCGAATTGGTCACCCGGCATGAAGTGCAGGCCGCGCCGCCAGACCTGCTGGTCACCAACTATTCGATGCTCGAGTACATGCTCATGCGGCCTATTGAAAGGTCGATATTCGACAGGACGGCAGAGTGGTTGAAAAAAAATCCAGATGAGACCTTTCTTGTAGTTCTGGACGAGGCTCATCTGTACAGAGGGGCGCCAGGCGCAGAGGTTGGACTTCTGCTCAGGCGTCTAAGAGCTAGGCTGGGGATTAAAACTGAACGGCTGCAAGTCATCTGTGCAACGGCTAGCTTCGACGAGAAGTCTTATGCCCCTTCGTTCGGCGCTCAACTGAGCGGCGCTTCTGAAACGACGTTCGTGGCCATTACAGGTGACCTCGCTGAAGCCGAACACGCTGATTGCGGCAGTGACGAGGACGCCAAGGTGTTGGCAAACGTAGACTTAGATGGGTTCTACGGCCCTCCGACGCTTCGTAAGCTGGCGGTGAAGAAGCTCCTAGCCTACTGTAATGTTGCGGAAACGGGCGAAGTTGAACGTGATCTGTACGCGGCCCTCGTCGGCTTCCCTCCGCTTGGACAGTTGGTCAATCTGACGATGGGAAACGCCATGCCGTTGGAGGAGCTGGCGCGAGTTATATTCCCCGACTCCTCGTCAGAGGTGGCCGACCGTGCGGTCACGGCCCTCCTCGCACTTGGCAGCGTTGCTCGCCCCACCCCCACCGCGGCTGGACTGCTGCCATGCCGAATTCACAACTTCTTCAGGGGCCTGCCGGGGCTGTGGGTCTGCCTTGATGCAGACTGCAGCGACTTGACCGACGACGAGAGGAGTGGCATCTGCGGAAGGCTGTATTCCCAACCTCGGGAACGCTGCGGTTGTGGCGCTCAAGTACTGGAGTACTTCACCTGCAGGAACTGTGGATCGTCCTATGCCCGCGGCTACACCGACAGTATTGAGACGCCTCGCCACCTCTGGA
This sequence comes from Rhizobacter sp. Root1238, assembly GCF_001425825.1. Taxonomy (GTDB): domain Bacteria; phylum Pseudomonadota; class Gammaproteobacteria; order Burkholderiales; family Burkholderiaceae_C; genus Rhizobacter. The sequence goes on along the minus strand of NZ_LMDM01000022.1, from coordinate 16,960 downwards.
GCCATCCAGGAAGCAAGCTCCGCTTGAGCACCGGGGATGTCGAGCCACTTTTCCCGCTCGACCTGCTGCTGGAAGAGCCGCTTCGGGAAGACGTCGTAGAGGTAAAGAGCCTTGATCTAGTTACCGCCGCGCTGGACCCGAACGTCGAAGGGCTTCGCAGGCGGGATGTATTTGTCCGCCGCGACCGCAGGTCCGGCGCGAGCGATGACGATGGCAACCAAGACACAAGGGCCGAGGCGCGAGGCGAGTTCGTGCCATGCGGCATTTGCGGCGGAACCGCGGCGTTCGCCCGTTCAACGGTTCAGGACCATCAAACAAAGGGCGACCAGCCGTTCCAGGCTTTGGTTTCTCGGCAGCTCCAGGTTCAACCACCCGGCCAGCAGGCGAGCACGTCGTTCGCACCGCTTCAAGGGAGGAAGGTGCTTGCGTTCTCGGATTCGCGCCAGGTCGCGGCGAGGTTGGCCCAACCTTCAGATGTATTCGACGCGGGATGCGCTGAGGCCGATGCTCGTTCTCGGCTTTGAGCAGTTGGGCGAAGTAAAGGCAATCCAGCAGAGGCTCAGTTTGGATGATGCCTATCTCGCCGTATTGCTGGCATCTGTAACACGCAATGTGCGCCTCCGGCCCGAGCTCGTACCAGGGGAATCGCTCGCAGGCGCCTACAAAGTGAGGAAGGCCCTCGCAGGGAAAGTCGAGCAGGATGATGACCAATTGTTCGAGCTGTGGCTCGACATGAAAGCCGAAAAGTCGCCATCGTCGTTGCTCGAGGACATCTATAAATCACTCTTCGACAAGCACCTTGGCCTTGAATCATTAGCGCTCGCCTCCGTTTCCCTTAGGAGCGACAAGCTCAAGAAGCTATCCGAGCTCCCGGATATTCCGGAAGTAGCTGTAAGTGCTGAGCAGAAGCTTGAACTGGTCGAGGCGTGGTTGAGGTGTTGGTGGAGATCACCAGGTGCGGGCATTTGGATGCGTGACATGCCAGAGTCGTGGTGGCAGCGCAGCCATGTGTCGGGGACTTCTGTGAAGTCCCACAAGGGTAGCTTCGAGCCGATGAAGAAGTTCCTCGCGAGCAAGGGTCTGGTTAAAGCTTTCACCAACGATTGGCTTCCTAAGCTGATGACCGAGTTGACTGCGGAAGTCGAAGCCGGCCAGCGGCGAATTTTGGCAAGCAACCTTGCCCTTCGGTTTGGCGGGAGTTGGCAGCGTTGCTCCACGTGCAAGTCAGTCCATCGCCCGGTTTCGGCTCTACCCCGTTGTCTGGACTGCGGTAGTGATCGCATTGCGCACTTGGATCCTGACGGCGACGCTGCTTTCGTGGCGCGCAAGGGCAACTATCGCAAGCCAATCATAGAAACCAAGAACGGTGCGCCTTTGCTATCGTTGATCGCCGCAGAACATACGGCGCAGTTGAATTCTGTGGGAAGTGAAGAGGCGTTCTCAAGGGCTGAAGAGCATGAACTGCTGTTTCAGGATGTCGAACTGATCTGGAACGGGATTGTTCGAAGCCCTACAGCAATCGATGTCCTATCAAGCACCACAACCATGGAGGTTGGCATCGACATCGGCGCACTCTCCGGGGTTGCTTTGAGAAACATGCCGCCGGGACGGGCAAACTATCAACAGCGCGCCGGCCGGGCGGGTCGACGCGGAAATGCAGTGGCGACCGTCGTCTCGTTCGGAAGTGCAGACAGCCACGATGAGCATTACTTTTCAAATCCGCAGGGCATGGTGAGCGGGAAGGTCGTTGACCCGAAGCTGGCTCTCGCGAATGCCGACATAGCAAAACGCCATGTCCGCGCCTTTCTGCTGCAGTCCTATCACCAAGCACGGATTCAAGCTGTCAACCCTGCCGACGCACAGGACCTCTTCTCTGTGCTTGGAACGGTAGCGGACTTCAAGTCTCCTTCCGGGCGACTGAATCGTGGCGACTTTGAAGCATGGCTTGTTGACAACACAGAGAGCCTTCAGCATTCGCTTCGTGATTGGTTGCCGCTGGAGTTAGGCGATGCTAGAGAGAGCCTGGTGTCTGACTTCGTTGAGGACTGCCTTCGCGCAATTGATACAGCGCTGGCCGACTCTGAGTCGGACGCCACCTCGGAGCGCAAGGACGAGAACGAGGAGGTTAATGCGATAGAGGGCGAGAACGGATTTGAAGAGGGCGAAGAGCGTCCGACTGTTGGTGCCGCTCCGGCGACGCTATTGAACCGCCTCTTGTACTTCGGAAGTCTTCCGCGCTACGCATTTCCTACCGACGTCGCAACGTTCACAGTCTTCGACGAGAAGTCGAACAGCTTTCGTCACGTCGCAAGGTTCTCTCCGAGCCAAAGCCTGCCCATTGCGCTGTCCCAGTACGCGCCGGGGAAAGAGGTCTGGATTGCCAACAAGTGCTACACCTCTGCCGCGGTCTACTCGCCTATGCGATCGGAGCGCTTTAAGGCCTACAAGGAGCGAATGAGCTATCGGGAGTGCAGTACCTGTGGCTTTGCAGAGACCAAGGATCTTTCAATCGTTTCGCGAGGAACCGTTAGTGACTGCATTGCTTGCGGCGACGCGGGAACCTTCGGGCCCGCTCAGTACTGGATGAGGCCACCAGGGTTCGCTCATCCCTACAACCGCCCTCCGGTGACTTCACCGGATGACTCGCCTGAGACTTCGTACGCGACCCGCGCCAAGTTGATGATTCCGACTCCAGCCGCGGACGCAAGCTGGCTGGGGGTTAACGAGCGCGTCCGCGTGTTCCCGTCTCGACAGCATCTACTCGTCTCCAATACAGGCCCCGAAAAGAAGGGGTACACCTACTGCTCATGGTGTGGAGGCATACAAGCTGAGACTGACCCAACTCCGAGGCTCAGAAGCCCGCACACGAAGCCCTATCCGGACAAGGAGAGTATTTGTGATGGCACCCACGCCACTAGGCATCTGGTGCTGGGAACACAGTTCATCACAGACGTGGCCTTGTTTTCTCTCCAGCTCGCTCGACCCCTAGAACTCCGTCCCGGCACCTACCCGGCCAACGTAGCGCTTCGCACCACTTGCGAGGCGCTGGCAAAGGCCGCAGCGTCGATGCTCGGCGTTGAACCCGGTGAGGTCCTGGCGGAGTACCGACCCGCGATTACCGAAGACTCCGCTGGCCGAGAGGGGCTTCAGGCGGAAGTCTTCCTGTACGACACGCTCCCCGGTGGCGCGGGTTTCGCTCGTCTGGCCGCCGCTGATTCGCAGACGCTTTTCTCGCTAGCGTTGGACGTGATGCGAAACTGCGCAGATGGATGCGACTCCTCCTGCTATCGCTGCCTGCGAAGCTTCAAGAACAAGATCGAGCATCGTCTGCTGGACCGACACGTTGGAGCGGAACTGCTGGAGCACCTTCAGACTGGCAGGGTGCCGCAGTTCGACGGGAAACGGATTGCGGCGGCAACTGGCCTGTTGCTGGCTTCGCTTCAGCAGCAGGCAGACGGCGAGACCTATGCGCGTGACGTAGACGTGCCGTCGATCGGGCTGGTCCCCATCGTCGCGACTCGCGTCGATGGAACTACTGTCGCCGTCTTACTCTCGGCCCCGTTGTCGGGAGATGTAGCGCTCAATGAATCAGTCCAAGAGCGGCTTCTTGCTACGGCGAAGTGGTCGGTCGTTGTCGTGAACGAACTACTCGTTCGACACCACCTGCCGGCGGCGTGTGAGCGTGTTCGGGAGGTGGTGGCATCTCGTCAGTAGGTGACGGAGTACTGACCGGCACGCAAGCGAGAGGTTGCATACCAAACGCTTTGATGAGACGCGATTGCCCCTTGAACTAAACCCCGCGCCGCAGCGCCTCGATCAACTTCTCCCGTTCCTTCCCCGCTGCCGCGTTCTCCGCCAGCAGCGCGATGAACTGCTCCTGCGACTGCGCCTTCGCCAGCGCCTTCTTCACCAGCACCCCGGCGATCGGCCCGAGGTGCGCCGTCAGCACCTTGCGCGACTGCGTGACCATCTCGTCGGTCAGCGCGTGGTGGCCGGTCGGCAGCGACGGGTTCGCCGGATGCTGCAGCGCCTGCGTGCCGGTCGCGCCGAGCTTCGCGGTGAAGCGCGCCCGGTCGGCATCGCTGCCCAGGTGCTCGCAGACCTTGGCCGCCAGGCTCGGCAGGTCGGTGCTGAAACGCGCCGCGTTGCGCACCAGCACCTTCGCGACCGGCCCGACGAACGAGGCCAGCGCCAGCTCGACGCGCGCCAGCGCCTGCGGATCCCAGCCGGTCAGCGGCGTGGTCGTGCGGGCCGATCCGGCCGACATCACCACCGTCGGCGCATGCGGGTCGGCCGATGGCGGCGCGGCCACGCGCGGCGGCGCCATGATGATGGTCGTTTCGGATTCGTCGTCGGTGACCGGCAGCACGCGCTTCGCGAGCGCCTGGCGGAACAGCGCCGCGCTCGCGAAGCGGTCCTGCGGCTTCTTCGCCATCGCGCGCGCGACGATGCCGTCGTAGAACTCCGGCCGCGGCGCGATGTCGATGCGGCTCGGCGCGACCGGCTCGTCGTTCATCACCTTGTACATCACCGCCTCGGGCGAACCGCGGAACGGCGACTGGCCGACCAGCATGCCGTACAGCAGCACGCCGGCCGCGAACACGTCGACGCGATGGTCGACGCTCTCGCCGACGTACTGCTCCGGCGCCATGTAGCCGGGCGTGCCGATCGTCGAGGTCATCTGCGTCAGCACCTGCGACTCGATGCGCGCGATGCCGAAGTCGGTCACCTTCAGCTGGCCGGCCGTCGTGACCATCAGGTTGGCCGGCTTGATGTCGCGGTGCCACACGCCATGGCGGTGCGCGCAGTCCAGTGCGTCGAGCAGCTGGTCCATCAGCTTCAGGATGTCGACCTCGGGCAGCCGGGGCGTGGCCGCGAGGATCTTCGACAGCGTGCGGCCCTCGACATACTCCATCGCGATGAACGCGGTGTCGTCGTCTTCGCCGTACTCGTAGATCGGCACGATGTTCGGGTGTGACATGCGCCCGACCGCCTGCGCTTCGTTGCGGAAGCGATCTGCCGTGGACGAGCCCGACAGGTCCTCGCCGACCAGGTGCTTGCGGATCGTCTTGATCGCCACCGGCCGCTGGATGATCGGGTCGAACGCCTTGTACACCACGCCCATGGCGCCTTCGCCGATCACGCCGGTGATCGGGTACTTGCCGAGTTGCTCAGGGTGCTTCATGTCGGTGTTGCATGCAGTGATTTACCCAGCGGACCCCGTGGAACCGGCTTCGCCGGGCCACTGGGGGCGCCCCCTTGAGGGGGTGGCGCGAAGCGCCTCCGGGGGTGGGTCCATCCTTACTCGAGGAGTTTGAGCGCGTGAACCAGGCTCTTGCGCATGCGCGCGAAGGATTCGGCCAGAACGCCGATTTCGTCACGCGATTTCGTGTTGAACTCCGGCGCGTCGAGCTCGCCCAGGCTGACCCGGTCCGACAGCGTCGACAGCCGGCTCACCGGCCGGATCACCAACTGCCACAGCATCAGGTTCAGCGCCAGCACGATCAGCAGGAACACCCCCGCCAGCAGTGCCATCACGACGCGGAACGCCCGGTCGGCGCGCTCCAGCGGCACCGACATCGGCACCGACACCACCTGCGCGCCCAGCACCTCGGTCATGGTCCAGCCGAAGCCGTTGGCCGGGCCGTACTTGTCGACCATCGGCTTGGGTGCCGCGTCGACCGTGCTGTGGCAGCGCAGGCACACCGGGTTCGACAGCTTGATCGGCCGCGCGATGTAGGTGACCGGGCCCGACGGCGTCGCGCGCTGGCCGACGAACTCGCTGCGCTCCGGGTTCTGCCTGAACTGCTGGATCACGTCTTCTTCCCAGTCCTGCGCGCGGTCGCGCGGGTTGGTCGGGTTCAGCATCGCCGGCTTGTAGGCGTATTCCGGGTGGTTCTTGCGCAGCGTGTTCAGCACCTCGGTCGACGAGTAGGCGGGCACCGACTGCGGCAGGAAGGTGTACTTCATCTGCGTCTCCAGCAGCGGCGCGATCTGCGTCGCGGTGTAGGAGCTCACCGCCAGCGCGTTCTCCATCAGCAGCCGCGCGCGGTCCAGCACTTCGTCGTGGGCGTTCTGCTGCAGCAGCCCACGGGCGATGGTGCCGGCGGCGCCCAGGCCGAGCGCGAACACGATCAGGAACACCAGGTTGAATTTGAGCAGCAGCTTCATGGGGCCTCTTGGGGGTGGTGCCGGGATTTACGAGAGTGATGGCCGGACGGACGCATGCCTCGGCGTCAGGGTCGGGTTTCGACCTTCCTGGGCAGGTATTTCTCGGGGAACAGCGTGCGGTCCCATTCCGGGTGGGAGCGCAGCGTGCCGACCAGGCCACGCCTGAAATCGGCGCTGCGCGCCTCGCCCTTCCAGCGCGGCACGAAGCCGGCGCGCAGCCCGGCCTCGGCGTCGATCCAGGCCGACACGTCGTCATAGGCGATGCCCGACAGCCGCGCCGGCTCGACCTCGCGGGTCTTGAAGCGCTCCAGCCGCGACGGCAGCGTGTCGAGGAAATCCTTCGGCACGCGCTGGATGAAGGTGGCGCTGGGCCGGGCCGCGATGCTCGCCTTCGGGGCACCGGCGCGGGTCAGGAACTGCTCGCCCTTCAGCGTGACGTTGCCGAGCGGCCGGCCGTCGAGCAGCTCGACCAGCGCGACCTCGCCGGCCTCGGCGAACACGTAGGCGTCCTGCGCCTGCACCGAAACGACGGCGCGCTGTGCGACGGCGTTCGCATCGAACAGCGGGCTGTTGAAGACCGGGCCGGTCACCGAGGCCGGCGCGGTCACCTTGACCCAGCCCTGCAGCAGGTAGAAGCGGCCCGGCGGGCGGCCGGCCAGCTTCGGCGCGATCTGCACCCGGGTGGCCGGACCGAGGTCGGCGATCAGGCCGTCGGGGAACTCGATGCGCAGCAGGCGACCCTGCGTGCCGGTCTCGACGATGTCCTCGCGCAGCAGCCGCACGCCTTCGGCCGGCGCGTAGCGGGCAGCCTCACGGATCAGCACGGCCTCGCCGTCGACGATGGTCAACGTGGCGAGCGGGGCGGCCGGCGGCGCGGCCGCGGCGAACAGCGGGACGGTGAGCAGCAGGCTCCACAACGTTTTCAGCCACATGGGCATACCTTCGCTTCGTGGGCGTGGGTTTTGGGGCCGACAAGCATAACGGCAGTGGGTGACGGGCCCTTCGGCAGGCTCAGGGCAGGGCTTCGACAAGCTCAGCCCGAACGGAGAATTCCGTTCCAGCCAAAAAACTCCCCTTTCGCCCTGAGCCTGTCGAAGGGCCCGATCATCCTGAGCTTGTCGAAGGACCTGAGCCTGTCGAAGGGCCCGATCATCCTGAGCTTGTCGAAGGACCTGAGCCTGTCGAAGGGCCGGGCTGAGCCTGCCGAAGCCCTCGTCTCACAATTCTCCGGCCGCCGGCCGCGCGCTGTGCAGCTTGTGCAGCGTGATCTTGCGCACCTCGGCCTTGCTCGCCTCGATGTGCGTGCGCAGCATCAGCTTCGCCGCATCGGCGCGGCGCGCGAGGATCGCCTTCAGGATCTTCGCGTGCTCGTCGTAGGTCGCGCTGATGCGCGGCGGCTGCGTGAAATCGAGCCGGCGCACGATCCGGATGCCGTCGGTCACGTCGGCATGCACCCGCGCCATCTCCAGGTTGCCGGCGGCCGACACCAGCGTCGCATGGAAGGCCTCGTCGAGCGCCGCCACTTCGGCGGTGTCGGCCTTGCGCTCCTTCTCGGGCACCAGCCAGGTCGCCTTCAGCAGCCCGAGGTCGGGCATCGGCTCGGCCGCGCACAGCCGGTCGACCGCGGTGGCCTCGAGGACCACCCGCAGGTCGTACAGCTCCTCCAGCTTGCGGAAATCGAACGGCGACACGCTCCAGCCGCTGCGGAACGCCACCTGCACATAGCCTTCGAGCTCGAGCCGGAACAGCGCCTCGCGCACCGGCGTGCGCGACATCTCGAGCCGCTCGGCCATGTCGCTCTCGGTGAAGCCGTCGCCGGGCAGCAGCACGAAGTCGAAGATGGCGGCCTTGATGCGGCGGTAGGCGCCTTCGGCGCGGGTCAGTTCGCGGGGATTGGCGCGCGGGGCGGTCTTCGTGGCCAGCGGTTTCATCCGAGCAAGCTTACATGGGCCGACACCACGCGCCAGCCGGCTGGTGTTCTCATCCAGGTCTGCGTCTGCCGGCCGGGCCGGGTGCCACCCTCGCGCTGGAACTCGATGTGGGTGGTCGCGAAATCCTCGCCGTAGGTCGTGACCTGCGTGCGCAGCACGCTGCGCGCGAGGCCGGTCGCCGGCCGCGCCGTGCGGAACGCGCGGATCGCCTCGATGCCGTACAGGTTTTCGCCGACACCGTAGCGCAGCGTGTGCGGGCTGTCCCAGAACAGCTCGTCGAGCACCGCGACGTCGTTGCCGACCAGCGCCCGCTCGTAGCGCTCGAAGGCCGCGGTGAGCGCGGCCAGCACGTCGGGTCGGTTGATCTCCAGGCCGGTTGCCATGCCCTCAGATCCCGGCCACCGGCGACACCGCCGCGCCGCTCGCCTCCAGAGCGCGCGCGACGCGCAGCGCCAGGTCCTCGCGCCACGGCGCGGCGATCACCTGCACGCCGATCGGCAGCCTCAGCAGGCCGTCCGGCCACAGCGGCGCGGCGACCACCGGGCAGCCGGCGTACGACACCGGCTGCGTCAGCAGGCCCATCGACGGCCGCGTCGGCATCGGCACGCCGTTCAGGTCGAAACGCTCGGCACCGAGCGGCGTGGCCTGCACCGGCGTGGCCGGCGCGAGCAGCACGTCCCAGTCGGCGAAGAGCGCATTGACGCGCTCGCGGTACAGGCGCCGGAAGCGCTGCGCCCGCACGTACCACTCGGCCGGCTGCAGCGCGCCGGCAATGAAGCGGTCGACCGACAGCGGCTCGTAGTCGGCCGCGCGGTCGCGCAGCGTCGGCAGGTGCAGCGCGCCGCCCTCGGCCGCGCTGGTGACGAAGGCGGCGGCCCGCGCCAGCGCGGCGTCGGGCCAGAGCGCGCCCCGTGTCGCGTGCAGCACCTCGGCCGCGATCGCGACGGCCCGCTGCGCCGCCGGCCCGGCGTGGTCGTCGAAGTAGCCGCCCAGCACGCCGATGCGCAGGCCGGTCAGCGGGTGGTTGATCTGCTGCAGCACCGGCTGCACGCGGGTGGCGTGGCAGCCGGGATCGAGCGCATCGGGGCCCTGCATCGCGTCGTAGGTCGCGGCCAGGTCTTCGACGCTGCGCGCGAACGGCCCCAGGTGGTCGAGGCTCGCGACGAACGGAAAGCTGCCGCGCCGCGACAGCCGCCCGAAGGTCGGCTTCAGCCCCCACACGCCGCACAGCGACGACGGCACGCGGATCGAGCCGTTGGTGTCGGAGCCGAGCGTCACCGGCACCTGGCCGGCCGCGACCGCGGCGGCGCAGCCACCGGACGATCCACCGGCCGTGCGTTCGAGGTCGCGCGGGTTGCGGCTCGGACCGTAGTGGCTGTTCTCGGTGGTGAAGCCGTAGGCGAACTCGTCCATGTTCAGCGCGCCGACCAGCACCGCGCCGGCGGCGCGCATCCGCTCGACCAGCACCGCGTCGGCGGCGGCCGGCGGCTCGCCTTGCCGCACCTTGCTGCCGGCGCGCGTCGTCAGGCCTTCGATGTCGAACAGGTTCTTCACCGCATACGGCAGCCCGGCCAGCGCCGGCAGCACCTCGCCGCGGGCGCGCTGTGCGTCGACCGCGCGCGCCTCGCGCACCGCGCGCTCGAAGGTGCCGTCGGTGAAGGCGTTGACGCGCGCATCGCAGACCTCGATGCGGGCGATGCAATGCTCGAGCGCCTCTTCGGCCTGCATTTCGCCGCTGCGCACCGCGCGCACGACCGACATGCCGGTGCCCATCCCGCCGTTGTGCGCTGCATGGCGCGCCGTCATGCCGGGTCCTCGGCCGGGAACGGCGCCGGGCAATAGAGTTCGGCCGGCTCCAGCTCGGCGCCGAGCGGCAGCAGCCGCAGCGGCGCGACCATCGTGCGCGTGCGGGCCAGGTGGGTCGCGACGCGCGCGACCTGCGCATCGTCGAGCGGCAGCTCGAGCAGCCGGGCGCTGGCGCGCACGAACTCCAGGATGTCGGATGGGGCGGCGTCGGTCATGGCGGGAGACCTCCTTGCGCGCAAGTGCAGCAAGGACCGTGCTCAGCCGAGCGACGCCAGGAAGCCGCGCCAGCCGCCGTACGCGGTGATGTCGAGCGCGCTGCCGCCTTCGGCCACGCCGCGCGGCTCGCAGACGAAGCCGCGCTCCTGCGTGCCGTCGGACAGCTCCACCGTGCCGAGCGCGAGCGGCGCGCCGACCATCTGCAGGAAGCTGCCGCCGTGCGCCGCGTCGATCTCCCACACCTCCACGTCGACCGCGCGACCCGCCTCGGGGCCGACATGCACCAGCGCGGGTCGCGTCGGCGCATGGCCGGTCAGCGAGTACAGCCGGTACGCCGGCGCGGTGCGGGTGCGCCGCAGCAGCCGGCCGGCGCGTTCGGTCAGCTGCCAGTTCAGCGACAGCCCGCTCATGTGCGCGCCGACGACGACCAGCCGCAGCGGTTGGGCCGGCGCGCTCGCCGCCAGCACCGGCGCGGCGCCGATCGGCTGGCGCATGAGGCCGGCGGTCGGTTCGAACACGCGCGCCAGCGTGGCCGCGAGGCCGGCCAGTGCGAAATCGCTGAACGCCGGCCCGATCAGCGTCACGCCGGCCGGCAGGCCGTCGCGGCGCATCGGGCCGGGCAGCGCATGGGCCGCCATGTCGAGCAGGTTGACGAAGTTCGTGTAGTGGCCGAGCCGCCGGTTCGGCTCGAACGGATCGGCCTGCAAGTCGGCCTGCGTCGGGTGCGTCGGTGCACTCGGCACCATCAGCACCGCCACCTGCGACCACAGCGCGAGCGCCTGCCGCTGCGCCGCGGCCAGCGCGTACTGCGCGTCGAACAACTCGTGCGCGGCCGGCGCGCGGCCGCTTCGCACGATCGCCGAGACGGTCGGGTCGGCGCCGGCCGGATCGCTGTCGAGGAAGGCGCCGACCGCGGCATAGCGCTCGGCCACCCACGGCCCCTGGTACAGCAGCGCGGCCACCCGCGCGAGCGGCTCGAACGGCACCGGCACCAGCTTGCAGCCGCGTTCGCGCAGATGCGCCAGCGCGGCATCGAAGGCATGGCGCGCCTGCGCATCGCCGAAGAATTCCAGCGGGTCGGGCACACCGACCGCCAGGTCCTGCAGCGCCTCCAGCCGCAGCCGCGGCGGCAGCGCGGTGCGGCTGAACGGGTCCTGCGGATCGGGCCCGGCGGCCTGGCTCGCAACCGCCCAGGCGTCTTCCGGCGTCAGCGCGAACACCGAGACGCAGTCGAGGCTGCGGCAGGCCGGCACGACGCCGGTCGACGGCAGCCAGCCCTTGGTCGGCTTCAGCCCGCTGATGTGGCAGAAGCCGGCCGGCACGCGGCCCGAGCCGGCGGTGTCGGTGCCGAGCGCGAACGGCACCTGGCCGGTCGCGACCACATAGGCCGAGCCCGAACTGGAACCGCCGCTCACCCGCGCCGCATCGAAGGGGTTCGGCACCGCGCCGTACGGCGAGCGCGTGCCGACCAGGCCGGTCGCGAACTGGTCGAGGTTGGTCTTGCCGACGGCGATCGCCCCGGCATCCACCAGCCGCTGCACCGCGGTCGCATGGCGCGCCGCCGGGCCGCTCGCGAAGCCCGGGCAGGCGGCGGTGGTCGGCAGCCCGGCCACGTCGATGTTGTCCTTCACCGCGAACGGCAGGCCGAACAGCGGCAGCCGCTCCCACAGCGCCGCGCCTTCGCCGCGTGCGCGGGCATCGCAGGCATCGGCCTCTGCGAGCAAATCGTCGGCGGGCCGCAGCGAGATCCACGCCGAGGCCGCATGCGATGCACGCTCCTGCAGCACGCGCTCCATCAGGCGGCGCACCGTCAGGGTGCCATCGCGCAGCGCCTGCTGCAGTTCACGCAAGGTCCGTGGCTCGAGGGGCATGGGGGCGGCTCCACAACAGGGCAAGGCAGGCATCGATCCAAGTGAATGCGATCTTGTATGCAAGTTGCGAGCCATGGTTTTCCCTCATGTTGCGCGGGTGCCGATACGCTCCTTCGGGGGTGTTTCAAGATGGCCCGGCGTGGATGCACGAACGTACACTTTTGGATTCACTCACATCAGCACGGCCACGCATGAAGGCGGTCTCGAAGCAGGTCCCCAAGAAGGCCACCCGGAAGGTCCCCTCGAAGGTGCACGCCAAGGCATCTCCGAAAACCACCCCGCCGAGCGGCGCCAGGGCGAAGCGCCGGCGCGCGCCCGCGGCCACCGTGACCGACACGACGGTGACGCTGCAGATGGTGGCCGACGCTGCGGGCGTGTCGTCGAGCACCGTCTCGCGCATCCTGAACGGCAGCGCGAAGGTGAGCCCCGGCAAGCAGGAGGCGGTCGATGCCGCGATCGCGGAACTGGGCTTCATGCCGAACCCGGTGGCGCGCGGCCTGGCCGGCGGGCGCACGCTGAGCATCGGCGTGGTCACGCAGGCGATCGACAGCCCGTTCTACGGCGAAGGCCTGCGCGGCATCGAGGCGGTGCTGGGCGCGGCCGGCTACATGCCGTTGTTCGCGAGCGGCCACTGGACTGCGGCCGACGAGAAGAAGTGCGTCGACCTGCTGCTGTCGCGCCGGGTCGACGGCATGATCGTGTTCACCGGCCGGCTGCCCGACGAGACGCTGATGCAGGTGGCGCGCCGGGTGCCGACGGTGGTGACCGGGCGCCAGCTGTCGGGCCCGGGGCTGTTGAGCATGAACTTCGCGAACGTCGAGGGCGCGCTCATGGCGACGCGGCACCTGATCGAGCTTGGCCACCGGCGCATCGTGCACATCCTCGGCCCGCGCGAGCATGCCGATTCGCGCGAGCGCAAGGAAGGCTATCGCCGCGCGCTGAAGGAGGCCGGCATCGCGTACGACGCGTCGCTGGTGGTGCAGGGCGATTACAGCGAGGCCGGCGGGTTGAAGGCGGTGAGCCACCTGATGGAATCGCGCAAGGATTTCACGGCGATCTTCGCGGCCAATGACCAGACCGCGTACGGCGCGGCGCTCGGGCTGTACCGGCGCGGCCTGCGCATTCCGGAAGACGTGGCGATGGTCGGCTTCGACGACCTGTCGGGCTCGCAGTATTCGATCCCGCCGCTGACGACGATCCGCCAGCCGGTCTACCAGCTCGGCGAGCTGGGCGCGCAGGCGGTGCTGGCGATGCTGCGCGGCGAGGCGCCGCAAGGCGAACTGCCGCCGCCGGTGCTGGTCACGCGTGAGTCGACCCGTCGTTTGCTTCCATGAAGGGTGGCGTGCCGGGATGGCTGCGTCGTTTCGTGAAGGTGAAGGCGGCGGCAACCCCGGCGCCGACAGCATCGCCGGCCGACGACGTCGCGGCATGGCGGGTGCAGGCCGACGATGCACTGAAGCGCGGCGATCTGGCCGGGGCGGCTGACGGTTACGAACGCGTGCTGTCGCGTGCCGCGAACGATGCGTCGACACAGACCAGCCTGGGTTTCGTGCGGATGCAGCAAGGGCGCACGGCGGAGGCTGTCGCGTTGCTCACCTCCGCCAGCCGGGACGAAGGTGTCGCCCACGATGCGCTGTTCATGCTGGGGTCGATGTGCGAGCAGACCGGCGACCTGGCCGCGGCGATCGATCACTACCGGCGTGCGATCCTCAACGCGCCGCGGTTCGACGTCGCGATCGCGGCGCTGGCGCGCGTGCTGGTCCGCAACGGCCAGCGCGAAGCGGCGCGTGCGCTGCTCGAAGAGGCGGTCGAACGGGCACCGCGATTTGCCGATCACCACCTGCTGCTCGGCCGGATCGAGTTGGAGGAGGGCCGGCACGATCCCGCGCTGGCACGCCTCGGAGCATCGGTCGAACTCGCGCCCGGCGATGCCGGTGCCTGGACGGCGCTGGGCCTGGCATTGCGGGGCGCGCGCCGTCCGCACGACGCTGTCGCGGCCTTCGAGAAGGCCGTCCAGCTCGACCCGACCCAGGCTCATGCGCTGCGTGAACTGGGCAGCAGCCGCTACGAACTGGGCGAGCTGCGGGCGGCGGCCGACGCATTGCAGGCATCGCTCGTGCTGGACCCTCGGAATGCGGTTGCCTGCAGCAACCTTTCCAGCATTCTGCTGCAGCTGGGCCGGCTGCAGGCGGCCGAACAGGCAGGCCGGCAAGCCGTCTCACTCGACGCGACGCTGGCGGGCGCGCACAACAACCTGGGCAACGCGCTGATCAAACTGCAACGTGCGCAGGACGCCCTGCCTTGCTTCGAGGCTGCACTGGCCCTGAAGCCGGACTTTGCCGATGCGGCCGTCAACCTCGCGCAGGCGCTGGGCGTGCTGAAGCGGCGCGACGAAGCGCACGCCGTCATCGAGCGGGCGATGGCGCTCAACGACCAGGCGCCGTGGCTGTACGGCACGTGGTTGCACGGCCGCATGGCCGTCTGCGACTGGACCGACCTGCCGTCACGCTTCGATGAACTCGCCCGCCGCATCGACCGTGGCGAGCGCGCGACCACGCCGTGGCCCGCGTTGCCGGTTCCTCTGTCGGCCGCGCAGCAGCTGGCCGTGTCGACGATCTACTCGGCGTCGAACGGATGGCCGCAGTTGCCGCCGCTGCCACCGCATGCGTCGCACGACCGCATCCGGATCGGCTACTTCTCGGCGGATTTCCACCAGCATGCGACCTCGTACCTGATGGTCGAGCTGTTCGAGCGCCACGATCGCGGGCGCTTCGAGGTCATTGCCTTCTCGTTCGGCCCGCGTTCGCAGGATGCGATGCGCCAGCGGCTGGAGCGCGCATTCGACCGCTTCGTCGACGTGCACGACCTCGACGATGCGCAGATCGTGCAGCGCGCGCGCGAGCTGGAGATCGACATTGCGGTCGACCTCAAGGGCTTCACCGAGGACTGCCGCCCGGGCATCTTCGCCGGCCGCGCGGCGCCGCTGCAGGTCAGCTACATCGGCTACCCGGGCACGATGGGAGCCGGCTTCATCGACTACCTGCTGGCCGATGCGACGGTCGTGCCCCCGGGCGGGGCGATCCAGCAGGCGTGCAGCGAGAAGCTCGTCTTCCTGCCGGACAGCTACCAGGTCAACGACTCGAAGCGGCCGATCGCATCGCTGCAGGCGACGCGTACCAACGCCGGGTTGCCGCCGGACGGGTTCGTCTACTGCTGCTTCAACAACAACTACAAGATCACCCCCGACGTGTTCGACGCCTGGATGCGCGTGCTGCAGGCCGTGCCGGGCAGCGTGCTGTGGCTGCTGCAGGACAACGAGGCGGCCGCGGCGAACCTGCGCCGCGAAGCGCACGCCCGCGGCGTGGATCCGCAGCGCCTGGTGTTCGCGCCGCGCGTGGCGATGCCGGAGCACCTGGCGCGCCACAGGCTTGCGGACCTGTTCCTCGACACGCTGTACTGCAACGCGCACACGACCGCCAGCGACGCGCTGTGGGCCGGCTTGCCGCTGCTGAGTCGTGCCGGCGAGACCTTTGCCGCCCGCGTGGCGGCCAGCCTGCTGCGTGCCTGCGGACTGCCCGAGCTGGTGGTGGACGACCTGCATGACTACGAGCAATTGGCGATCCGGCTGGCCGATGACCCGCAACGCCTGGCCGAGTTGCGGCACCGGCTGGCAGAGGCGCGCTCCACTTGCCCGCTGTTCGACACCGACCGCTTCACCCGCGGGATCGAGCGGGCCTATGTCGCGATGATGCAGCGGTTGCGTGATGGTCTCGCGCCCGATCACCTGATGATCTCCGGCGATCCCGTCGCCGCGACTGGTAACGGTTCCATACGCAACTGACGGGGTGCGTCGGCGTCATCGTCCCGATCGATCGAATCCATCGGCTTCTGATGCCGACGTCCTGTCAGGAAACGTGGCAATTCGAGGTTGGAACCGGTTACACCGTGATCTCCGCGCGGTGCGTTTCCTGCATGAGCCGTGTGATCGCGCACGCGCGAACAACTCGACACAGGGGCAGTGGATGCAGAAGCGGTTGATCACGAGAAGCAGGCTGGCGATGCTGGCAGCCTGCGTGGCCCTGGCGGCTTGCGGCGGGGCCAAGGACGACGACGCCGCGCCGGCGCCGAACAGCGGCGCGAACCCGCCCGCGCCGGCACCGGCTCCCTCGCCGTCGCCGGCTCCCGCTCCCGCTCCCTCGCCCGCACCGGCACCTTCTCCTGCGCCCGCTCCCGCGCCCGCCCCTTCACCTTCACCTTCACCTTCACCCGCCGCGCTCGCACTGCCGATCGAAGTGCTCGGCCCCGGCGCCCCGGACGCGCCGACCATCGTCGCCACCGACCTGACGCTCGACGCCACCGCCGCCGCGCAGGCCACCCGCCTCGCGGTGCAATGCCACCGCTGCGGCTTCTACAACTCACCCGAATACCAGGCGCTGGACAAGCCGGTGACGAAGATCGCCGGCAGCCTGCGCATCGTCGGCGCGCGCAACGGCAGCGCGGCGCCGTGGATCGACATCGGCGACTCGACCGTCACGCTGCCCGACGTTGAGCGCTCGCACGGCGGCGTCAACGGCGGGCTGCTGACGATCCGCTTCAGCGTGCCGCTCGATGCCGCCACGCGCGCTCGCCTCGTCGCGTCCGGCGGCAACCGCATCGAGTTCCGCTTCAACGGCACCGACGGCAGCTCCAACGGCTACCGCATCCTCGACCTGCAACTTCAGGACGACAGCGGCAAGAACCTGCTGGCGATGCCGAAGCAGTGGGCCGACATCGGCACCGAGAAGACGGCCGGCCGCACCGCGTCGGCCGATTCGACCGCCGGCCAGGCGCTGTGGAGCGGCACCAACCTGCTGCTGAAGTCGCCGGTCGTCAACGCGAAGATCCGCGCCGCGTGTTCGTCGTGCCATGCGAGCGATGGCCGCGACCTGCAGTACTTCAACTTCTCGAACAACTCGATCGTGCAGC
>NZ_LMDM01000021.1 GCF_001425825.1 Rhizobacter sp. Root1238 | reverse complement strand
GTACTCCAGGCTCGCAAAGCTCGTCTGTTTCATGCCGCCATCCTCGCCGTCCGCAGCTCATTCGGCCATCGAGATCTGCCCGAATAAATCAGTGGTTCCTTAGAAGGTAGTCAAACCGTGGCGCTGCCAGGACCGCGACTCCCCTCAGACGGAAAGCTCGGTCTTAACTTGTCGTACACGATCAATTTGAACCTTCCGGCAACGGCCGATCAAGCTGTCTTCAACGCCATTTTCCGCAGTCTTAAAGAGCATCTGCTGTCGAGCAATGAATAAAGACGCACTCCATGAGATCAAGGCGTTTGGGATGACGAACCAAATGCTTACCGAGGATCTCACGCGCATCTCACGCGTGCACGGAATCGAATTGGGACACATGCCGTCAGCACCTCAGGCCGTGGAGGCTGTGTATTACCCTCAGTTCGACGCTGCCGTGCGTGCTGAGGCTGCAGAAATGGCGAAACACTACGAAGTCTTTTATTCACTAGAGACCTCTATTCGCGTGCTGATATCGCAGACCATCGAGGCGGCCGAAAAAACTGATGAATGGTGGAAGTCTGCCCGGGTCCCGCAGGCGATCAAGCAAGAGGTGACGAGCCGCATACAAAAGGAACTTGACGCAGGCGTGACTCGCAGGTCGATGGACGAGCTCGACTACACAACGTTCGGCGAACTCTCCGACCTGATTCAAGCGAATTGGGACATCTTTGGAGGGACGCTGTTTACGAGCAAGCGGGCGGTTCAGAAAGTTATGGCGAGTTTGAATGCCCTGCGCAACCCCATCGCCCACTGCTCGCCGCTCGCAGAGGATGAGCAACTTCGTCTTCAGCTAACGGTTCGTGACTGGTTTCGATTGATGGAGTAGCGGAAGACTGGCACCTGCCGGTCGGAGCAGCGGTCCCAAAGGAAAAGCCTGACTTTCAGAGACCGCTTTCAGCCTAAGTGGACAGCGATTGCAGCGCGGCCCGCAAGGTGTCGGCACCGTCGTACTCGGCCCAGTGGCTGTCCACCGGAGTGACGGTCCAAAGTGCCAGAGCGTGTTTTCCGCATCTGTTTTTCAGGAGCCGTGGAAGCGGGCCGTGGCGAGACGAGGAAGGGTTGAACCAGGGATGGTCCAGCGGAATTGCAGTGGTCTCGGGTAAGATCGCCGATCACAGGCGTGACCCCGACTGTGACCCCGGAGTGTGACCCCGGAAGAAGTGGGAAGGCCGGGAAGCCAGTATTCATGCGGGTTGCAGGCGTGTCGGATGTCTCCCTCCGACTCCGCCAGACCTAGACCTGTGTACAGCGAGCCTCGTCCCCGAGATTCGCTGGACACCGACGACGCCCTGCGAACCTTGTGTTGCGGGGCTTTTTTGTTTTCATGGCGCCGTCTTCACGGCACCCTCACTCCTCGAACAGGACCTTGTCGTCGATCCGCGCGTGCTGGCGCTTCAGCAGCCATGCGCCCCACGCCAGCGCCACCAGCACGACCAGCGCGCCGAGTTTGTGAACCAGGTTGCCGAGCCCCTGCGCCTTCTTCAGCAGGCCCATCGAGCCGAGCAGGTAGATCCAGTCGTGCGGGCCGTCCTCGCCGGTGTGACCGCCGAGCAGCGTCAGCTGCGGCACCAGCGCGTCGTACACATACGGCGCCACGTCGAGCAGCGACACCCCGAGCAACCACAGGCCGATGGCCGCTCCGAACGGGTCGCGGTTCTTCAGCAGCAGCGCGCCGCCGAGGATGGCCGGCATCAACAGTTGCCCGAGCGTGCCGCCCGCGATCGTCATCCACTCGCCGAACAGCATGAACACGACATGCCCGGCTTCGTGAAAGACCAGCAGCGGCCCGTGCACGAAGGACTGGGCGATGCTGCCGTCGCGAAAATCCATCGAGATCAGCCACAGCCCCCAGAGGCCGAAGCCGGCCAGCAGCGCGACCCGCAGCCACCAGCGCACGGCATCGACGCGCGGCGGCACGTGCGCGAGCCGCGCCAACCACCCCGGCTGCGGCCCCTCGGCGTCGTCGGCCGGCGCCGTTCGCCGGCCTGCGCGAACCGCCGGCTCGCTGCCCGCCGGCACCATTGCCAGCTTGGCCAGGATGACGCCGCACGCCGGGCACGCGGCCGGCAACGACTGGTCGGCAGGCAGCGGGGCATGACCGCACTTGGGGCATCGGCTGAACATGGGCTGCGGCGTCAGGAGGTGGCCAGGCTCGCAAGGTCGATCTGCGGGATCGCCATCGGCCCGCTCAATCCAGCGGCACCGCCTCGAACACCTCGCTCCCATCGGCGCGCTCGAAGGCCGAGCCGGCCGGGTGGTCCAGCAGGGGCGCGATGTCGGGATGCTCGCGTGCGAAGTCCGCCAGCACGCAGGTGATGTAGTGCGTGGGCTGGTTCATGTACTTCTCGCTTTCGCTGCCGCTGAGGAAACGCCAGCCGCTGTCGGTGGGCGTTGCCGGGGCGGTGCGGTAGGCATAGCCGACAGGCTTCTGGTGGGTGGTGATGACCTCGGTGGCCACGCAGGTGAGAGGGGTCATGCGAGAAGGCGTTGGAAGGAAGGTTGAGCCGGAACGGTCAGGCGCCATTGTGCTTGTCGCCAAGCTTCCACGTGTGGACGGTACCGCGCCGATACGCCGACTTCGTTGGGAAACAACTGGAGTGGCTTGTCCGGATGCGCCGATTGCAGCGCGTCCGCCGGGCGATCTCGTCATTCGCAAGCATGGCTGGCCACCGTGGCGCGGCCGCATTTCAGCCCGAGCCCAGCGCCCGCTCGCGCCAGAACGCCGCGTCGAACAACTGCCGGGCGCCCGTCCGCTCGTTGACCATCCAGAACTGCGACCGGTCGGGGCTCAGCCCGCACACCTCGCCGGTGTGCCGGCCCGCGACCACGCGCCGTCCCAGCGCATTGGCCGGGAACTCCGCGTGGCGAGCCAGCGCCAGCAACGGTACCGCCTCGCGCATGTCCCCCGCCAGCCGCATCCGCTGCACGATCGGCGCGAGCAGCGGGTTGGTCGCATCGGCCGGCGACAGGTAGACGATCACCTTGGCCTGCGCGCGGCTCAGCGCCACGTTCACCAGCCGTTGCGCCTCTTCGGTCTGCAGGAACGGCTGCGCGCCGTCGACCGGGTCGAACAGCACCACCGGCGCCTCGCTGCCCTGCGCGCGGTGCACGGTGCTGACCCTCACCTCCTCGGGCACCCCGCGCGCCCGCAGGCGCTGCCGGATCAGCGCCCGCTGCGCCCGGAACGGCGTCAGCACGATCAGTTCCGGCGGCTGCCAGTCGCCGCTCGCCAGCGCACCGGCCACCGCCTCGGCGATGGCATCGGCCGATTCGCGCCGCACCGGCCCGCGCTCGGCAGCCGACCACGCGCCATCGGTCTTCAGCCGATGCACATGCACATGCGTGTCGGCATCGACGACCCCCAGCGCCCGCCGGCGCGCCGCCTGCCACGCCGGCGAGGCCTGTGCATCGGCGGCCACGCGCAACGCCCCGTCGTAGAACAGGTGGCTGACCAGCTCGCTGACCGGCCCGGCCATGCGCGACTGCTCGTCGAGCAGCACCACCGACGGCCCGCCGCGCGGCATCTCGGCAAACGCCGAGCGGCCCAGCCAGCGCCGCGCGCCGCGGTCGGTGCTGCGCAGCACCGGCGAGAGCTGCTGCGGATCGCCGGCGAACAGCCGGGCGCGGCCCAGCGGCATCAACGCCAGCGCATGCGCCAGGCTCACCTGGCTGGCCTCGTCGAACACCACCAGGTCGAACGGCGGCTCGTCGCCCGGCGACAGCTCGCGCAGCGTCTTCAGCGTGAAGGCCGCGCGCGTCGTCGTCATCGCGGCAAGCCGGCAGCGCTGCAGCACCCGCAGCGATGCCCGGCGCAATTCGTCGCGCAGCGCCGCCACGCGGTCGGCCCAGGCCTTCAGCCCGGTGGCGTCGCGCGACGAGGGGCGTGCCGCCTCGGCCCGCGCCAGCCGCGCGATCAGGTCGTGGTCGTCGGTCGGGATCAGGTGCTCGCGGCCGGCATAGGCCGCCGCGTCGAAGCGCGTGCCCAGCCGTTGCACGGCGGGCCGGCAGTGCTCTCGCCGACCCCTCTGCAGCGCCTTGTCGACCGCCAGCGTCGCCAGGTCGACCGCCTGGTTGGTGGTCGACAGCAGCAGCACGCGCGCGGCGGGCCGGGCGTCGAGGTATTCGGCCAGCAGCACGCCCAGCGTCGTCGTCTTGCCGGTGCCGGGCGGCCCCCACAGGAAGCCGCTGCCGTGCCGCACCAGCGACAGCGCCTCGCGCTGCGCCGGCCGCAGCCAGCGGAACGGCGTGCCGCCGAGCGCCGGCCCGTCGTCGAGCGGGCGGGGTCGGGCCAGGTCGGGCAGGCAGGCCAGCGCGCGTTCGGCCCACGGCGTGTCCCACCAGGCGTCGGCCACCGCATTCAGGAAGCGGGTCGGGTAGAGGCGGATCAGGAAGTCCGGGCCGGGCGGCGGGGCGCTCGCGTTCTGCAACACCAGCTGGTCGTCTTCGGGCAGCACGGCCAGCACGCTGGCACCGCCCTTGGCCGGCGCGCCCCACCAGGCCGAAGCGCCGTCCAGGCTGTCGTCCAGCAGCGCCTGGGCCGATGCCTGGCCCGGCCGCTGGCCTTCGGCATGCACGTGGCCGGGCACCAGCGTCACGCGCCACAGCGGGCCGTCGCGCTCGCTGCGCAGCACCTTGAAGTCGTAGTACTCGGGAGTGGCCGCCAGTTCGGCGTTCAGGGCCTCACGCAGGTCGGCCAGGCTCATGGTGCTCACGGAATGCAGGTCGTCAAAAGCGGTCGGGCCGGATGCGCAAACATCCGGCCCGACCTGACCATCCGCACCTAATCACCAAGTGAAAATGGCTGTCGCGGATCATAGCGGCGCCGCTCGGCGCCACCAGCGCCCTCCGGGTCGGGCCCCGGCGCAGTCCGTGAACATTCCTCGCCGCGACCGGCTGCATCGGGCGACACCCGGGCGACAATCCCCCGCTGTCGCCACTGCGCGCCATCCCGACCCGACTCCTCCGGAATCCATGCTGTTGCCGCGCCTGCTGATCTGCCTCCTGGTCGTGCTGCCGAGCCTGCTGCCGCCGCAGGCGCGGGCGGCTGCGCCCGAGACGCCGGCGCGATCGATGCTGGAGCGCAGCCGCGCCGCAATGCGCAGCGACCCCGAGCAGGGCCGCAAGCTGGCCGAGCAGGCGCTGGCCGACCTCGACCAGGCCGGTGCCGCCGCCGACCCCGATGCGCTGGTGCTCGCCCACTGGCTGCTGTGCGACTACCACGCCGAGCGCGACCGCGCGGCCGCCGAAGTGCACCTCGGCCAGGCCCGGGCGCTGCTGCCGCGGGCACCGCGCCTGCGCGCCAGCCTGCTCGGTTGCGAAGGCGACCTGCGCGAGCTGGCCGGCGACAGCGTGCAGGCGATGGCGCTGTACGAGCAGTCGGTCGCGGTCGCCGAGCAGATGCACGAAGACGAGCAGCGCGCCGACGGCCTGTACCGCCGCGGCTACCTGCGCGGCGTGCGCGGCGAGTTCGCGAACGGGCTGTTCGACCTGCGCCTGGCCAACCAGCTGTACGAGCGGCTGGGCATGCCGCAACAGGCGCTGACCTCGCTGAACGCGATCGCGATCCTCTACAACCGCATGGGCGACCACGCCCAGGCGCGCTACTACTTCGAGGCGGCGCTGAAGGCGCAGCAGGCCGCCGGTCTGCGCCGCGAACAGGCCGTCACGCAGCACAACCTGGGCCGGGCGCTCGAGAACCTGAAGGACTGGGACGCCGCGCAGCACGCCTTCGAGGCGGTGCTGGCGCTGAGCCGCGAGATCGGCTACCCGCGCGGCGAGGCCTACGCGCTGCGCGGCCTGGCCAGCGTGCGCAACGCGCGCGGCGATGCGGCCGGTGCGCTCGGCCTGCTCGACCAGGCGAGCGAGCTGCACCACCGCACGCCCGACGAGCGCCTGCGCGCGCAGATCCTGCTGCAGCGGGGCATCGCGATGCGGCTGCTGCGCCGCCCGGCCGAGGCGCTGGCCGCGCTGGGCGAAGCGCAGAAGGTGTTCTCCAGCGCCGATTCGCGCGCCGAGCTGGCCACCACCTACGGCGAGCTGGCGACGGCCCTGTCCGACCAGGGCGACTGGCGCGGCGCGTTCGAGCAGCAGCAGAAGTACAAGGCCGTCTCCGACGAATTGCTCCACCGCCAGCTCGACCAGCGCTTCGCGACGCTGAAGGTCGAGTTCGACAGCGCGGCGAAGGACAAGGAGAACCAGCTGCTGATGCGCGAGAAGGCGGCCACCGAGCGCGCGCTCGACCAGGAGCGCCGCGCCAGCGCGCTGCGCGCGGTGGTGATCGCACTGGCCGCGCTGCTGGTGGTCGTGATGGGGGTGCTGGTCTGGCGCCATCGCCGCACCAGCCACCGCATGCAGGACCTCGCGATGACCGACGAGCTGACGCACCTGCCGAACCGCCGCCATGTGCTGGGCAAGCTGCAGGGCCTGCTGGCACAGGCGCAGCCCTGCGCGCTGCTGATCGTCGACCTCGACTTCTTCAAGATGATCAACGACGCGCACGGCCACCTGGTCGGCGACGACATCCTGCGGGCCATCGCCACCGTGCTGCGCGACAGCGGCCGAGCGCCGGTCGAGCTGGGCCGGCTGGGCGGCGAGGAGTTCATCGTCGTGCTGCCCGAGGTCGACCTCGACACCGCGATCGCCGCGGCCGAGCGGCTGCGCCTGAAGGTGGCCGAACTCGACGTGTCGCGCTGGCTGCCCGACCGCAACATCACGATCAGCATCGGCATCACGCTCGCCGAGAGCGGCGACACCGTCAGCAGCGTGCTGCGGCGAGCCGACGAGGCGCTCTACGAAGCCAAGCGCGGCGGCCGCAACCGATGCGTCGCGCGCATCGGTGCGATGGGCTTGCCGCCGGCGCGCGGCACGGCAGCCGCCGAAGCGCCCGCGCCGACCGTTCCGGCCGGCAGCGTCACGTCGTAGGGCGGGCCGAGCGCCGGGCCGCCCCAAGCCGGCCCGCATCCCCCGGGGGATCGCTCGGCGTACCCGCCGGGCGAGGGGTCGTCATCAGCCCGCCGCGACGAAGCGGTCGGTTCTTGCGGCCTGGATGACTTCGGCCAGGTCCGTGTTGAGCACGTCGACCGGCATGCGCCCCGTCAGCCACGGGTTGGGCTGCACGAACCAGAACGCGGTGTTCCACGCATCGAAGACCGACGCCAGTTCCATCGCGACCTGTTGCGGACCGGGTTTCACCGCCATGTCGGTGCGCTCGAACTGGAACATCGGCAGCCACAGCTCGCCGCGCCATTCGAAGCTCAGCACGCTGCGCTCGACGATCTGCCGCGCAAGCGTCGGCACGCCGCGGCTGCCGCATTGAGCCAGCCGCTCGACCACCTCGTCGCCGCGCGCCAGGCCGCCGCTCTCGCGGTAGTGGCGCAGCATCTGCACGAACTGCCGGTCACGGTCGATGACCAGCCCGACATCCAGGCCCGGGGCATTCCACGGGTGCACGTCGTGCGGCATCGGCAAGCCGGCCTCTCGGGAGCGGGTGGCGATGGGGGCGGCTTGGGCTCGCATGTGGGTGAACTCCCGGGTGGATGGGCGGCGATCCGGGTGGCGAATCGCGTCGCGCAACGATAGGCGGGCGTGGGCTGCCGGCACAGCGGCCGCGCACCCGTGGCGGTGTAGGAGGGGAGGAGGGCGTCGCGTAGGCCGGCTCGCTGCGTTTCGGCGCGGCCCGGCCCTTGTAGGACCGCGTAGGCGTTGTCCGACGCTCGAATCCGGTGCCGGCGACTGGTCCGGACCGCCGAGCTGGGGGAGCATCCGCCATCCAGATGTTGACTCCCCAGATCGCCGCCATGAAAAGAAACAACTGCGCCCGGTACCTGCTGCTCTTCGGCTCGAAGGAGTCGCCGCGGGCGGTGCTGTTCGACGAAGAAGAGCGCCTGCTCGCCGAGATGATCGACGAGGACGGGTTCCTGGTCGACAGCCTGCTGCGCGAAGGCCGTGCGGTGCGCCCGCCGTCGAGACTCGTGGCAGCGGTTTCACAAGCGTTGCGGGCCTGTGCGAAGCAGGTTCGTCGCAGCGGAGCCGGTGCTGCGCCGGGTGCAGACCTGCACCTGCGTTGCTTCGCGCTCGGCTGATGTGGTGGCAGTGGGTCGTTCCGATGTGCTGCCCTCTCGTGTCCATCCCCGGAGTGAAGGTGCCGCGTGGCGCGTTGGTGCGGCGACACACGCCGACGCGCACCCGAACCGCGTGTGTGACAACACGCAAGCTGTGCCGCAGCACTGCCGACGGCCGCGTTGACGCCTCGTTACCACTGCAGGCCGGAGGGCCCGCCGACGCACGCTATCGTCGCGCACTTTGGCCGCTGGCTCGGCTCGACAAGGGAACGACCCGGTGATCAGCAGTAACGAAGACGGCAGAGATTGCCAACGCACCGTCGATGGCGAGCGGGGTGCCTCACGCCTTGCGCTCGGCCGCCCTGTCGATCTGCTCGGCCAGCTTCTCGGGCCGCATCGCCTGCTCGAGCACCTGCAGCGTCGGGTCCTGGTCGTCGATCGCACCGACCGCGTGCGCGATGCGGTCAACCATCTGCAACATTTTGGTGTTCTCCTGTTCGGTCAGCAGGTTGATCTGCAGGTCGAGCTGGTTGCGCCGTTCGCTGATGCGGGCGGCATGGTTCTGGCTGATGAGGATGAAGGTCGACAGGAAGATCGCTTCCAGCGACACCACGAGGGTCAGGAACGTGAACGGATACGGATCGAAGGTGCCCGGGCCGGATCGTGCGTTGAACGCGATCCAGCCGGCGAACCACACGACGTGCACCCAGAAGAAGGCGGGGCTGCCGCAGAAACGGCTGACCTGGTCGGCAAAGCGGTCCATCGGGCCGCGGACCCGGCTCGCTTCGTGCTCGAGTCGCTGGATGGCCTTCACATTGGCTTGCGTCAGGTCGTCCACCGACTCGGCGCTGCGGTAGTCGCTGCGGTGGGTTGCTCGAGAGGAAGCTTTGGATGGTGACCGGTGCATGGTCAGCGGTGGAGTGGTCGATGAACCGTCAGGGCAATCGTTGTGCCCGGCGGTTCCGCGTGGTCCCGGCGTGTCCGGGCCGCTTGCTGCGGGCGTCGGCGTCCGCAAGAGGAGTACTGTGATGCCGCACGCCCTGGTGGTGGATGACGAGCCGGATTCGGCCGAGACGATGGCGATGCTGATCGCGAGCGAGGGCTTCACGGTGGCCACCGCGGGGTCGCTGCGCGACGCGCGCCGGCAACTCGCGCTGCAGGAACCCGACATCGTGCTGCTGGACCTGATGCTGCCCGATGGCAACGGCATGGAACTGCTGAACGAGGCCAAGGGCATGTCGAACACCGACGTGGTGCTGATGACCGGCCAGGCGAGCCTGGACACCTCGATCCAGGCGCTGCGCCTGGGCGCGGCCGACTACCTCGTCAAGCCGATGAGCCTGAAGCAGCTGAAGGGCGTGCTGTCGCGCGTGACCAAGCCGTCGGTGCTGAAGGCGGAATCGTCGGACCTGATGGCCACGCTGGAGAGCGAGGGGCATTTCGGCGCGCTGTGGGGCCGCGCGGCGCCGATGCGACGTGTCTACGAACAGGTGGCGCGCGTGGCCGCCACGGCCGTCACGGTGTTCATCACCGGCGAGAGCGGCACCGGCAAGGAGGTGGTTGCGCGCACGGTGCACGACCTGAGCCGCCGGCGCGCCAAGCCCTTCCTGGCGGTCAACTGCGGCGCGATCTCGCCGCACCTGATCGAAAGCGAGATCTTCGGCCACGAGAAGGGCAGCTTCACCGGCGCCGATCGCCAGCACCAGGGCTTCTTCGAACGCGCGAGCGGCGGCACGCTGTTCCTCGACGAAATCACCGAGATGCCGCTGGACCTGCAGGTCAAGCTGCTGCGCGTGCTCGAGACCGGCACCTTCATGCGGGTCGGCTCGACGCAGACGCTGGAGACCGACGTGCGCATGATCGCCGCCACCAACCGCAGCCCGCTGCAGGCGGTGGCCAGCGGCAAGCTGCGCGAAGACCTGCTGTACCGCCTGAACGTGTTCCCGATCCACCTGCCGGCCCTGCGCCAGCGCGCCGAAGACGTGCCGCTGCTGGCCGAGCATTTCGTGCAGCAGATCTCGGAGCGCGAGGGCATGGCCAAGCGCTTCTCGCCCCAGGCGCTGCAGCGCCTTGCGCGCTACGACTGGCCGGGCAATGTGCGCGAGCTGCGCAACGTGGTGTACCGCTCGTACGTGATGGCGCTCGACAGCACGATCGACGACGAATGCCTGCCGCAGTCGCCCGACGGCGAGGTGTCGGGTGCGTCGATCCCGACCTCGCCGGCGGCCGCCATCGAAGGCGGGGCCCCGGCGATCACCGTGTGGGTCGGCACGCCGCTGGCCGAGATCGAACGGCAGGTCACGCTGGCGACGCTCGAGTACCTCGGGCGCCACAAGGAGAAGACGGCGGCGACGCTCGGCATCAGCCTGAAGACGCTCTACAACCGGCTGAAGGAATACCAGGCCGCCGGTGGTGCCGTCGACGTGCTCGACACGCGTCCGGCCGGGCTCGAGGACCGGAGCTGGGCGTCGTCCTGATCCGTGCTTACGTGGTCCGCGTCGCGAAGGCGTGGATCAGGCGGCCGAGGTTCTCGGGGCGCAGCGGCTTCACCAGGTAGGCGTCGAAGCCGGCCTCCAGCGCGCGCGCCTCGTCGTCGTCGTTGCGGCCGCGCGCATTCAGTGCGGCAAAGAACACCGGCATGCCGACCAGGCTGCTGCGCAGCGGTTCGAGCAGCTCGGCCGCTTCGAAATCGGGATGGCTGATGTCGCACAGCACGATCTGCGGCCGCGTGCTGCGCGCGATGCGCAGCCCGGCTTCCGGTGTCGGGGCGGTCTGCACCTCGTGTCCCCACAGCTCCATCTGCAGGCGCAGCACGTCGCGCGTCTCCGGATCGGGGTCGATCACCAGCACGCGGTAGGTGTCCTCGGGCACCATCACCAGCGGCTTCTGGCGCGAGCCCGTCGTGGCCGCCGGCGATGCCACCTGCGGCAGGCTGATCACGAACTCGGCCCCCAGGCCCGGCCCGTCGCTCGACGCCGAGATGTCGCCGCCATGCAGCATCGCGATGCGCCGCGCCAGCGTCAGCCCGACGCCCAGCCCCGGCCGGCGTGCCGCGGTGCCGGCATCGTGGCGCGCGAACAGCTCGAACACATGCGGCAGGAAATCGGCGGAGATGCCTTGCCCGCGGTCTTTCACGCGCACCTGCACCTGGTCCCTGGCGGGGCCGCTGCGCGCCTGCACCGACACCAGGATCTCGCCGGGGTCGCGCGAGAAGATCGACGCGTTGTAGACGATGGCCGACACCGCCTGCGCCAGCCGCAGCGCATCGCCGTCGACCCAGGCCGGCTCCTTCGGGAACTCGGTCTTCAGCGTGTGGCCGGCGGCACTGAGCTTGGTGCGCAGCCCGTCGAGCGCGCCGCGCACCACCGTGTCGATCGCCACCGGCTCCTTGATCAGCGTGATCTGGCCCTGTGCGACGCGCGTCACGTCGACCAGGTCGTCGATCAGCCGGCGCAGCCGCGTCACCTGCCGTTCGACGATCTCGCGCAGGCGCCCGATGGTCGGGTTCTCGGCCTCCATCGTGCGCAGCACGCTGGCCGCGTTGGCGATCGGCGCGAGCGGGTTGCGCAGCTCGTGCGACAGCAGCGCGAGGAACTCGCCCTGGCGCCGGTCGGACAGCCGCATCGCCTGCGTGCGCTCGGCCAGGCGCTCTTCGAGTTCCTTGCGCTCGTGGATGTCGACGCAGCTGCCGACGTAGCCGAGGAAGCGGCCGTCGCCGCTGGTGTGCGGCACGCCGTTGTCGAGCACCCAGCGGTAGATGCCGTCGTGGCGGCGCAGCCGGTAGTCCATCACGAAGGGCTGGCGCGCGTGGAAGCTGGTCGAGTAGATGCCCATGCAGCGCTCCAGGTCCTCCGGGTGCACCACCTGGGTCCAGCCGTTGCCGCGTTCTTCGTCCAGCGTCGTGCCGGTGAACTGCAGCCACGGCTTGTTGACCCATTCGCACCAGCGGTCCGGGCCGGCCAGCCAGATCATCACCGGCGCGGCATCGGCCATGCTGCGGAAATCGCGCTCGCCGTCGCGCCCGCGCACCGGCGACGGCTGCAGCAGGCAGATGAAGCGGGCGCCGTCGGCACCCTGCGAATCTTGCGGCGGAACTTGCACGCCGAGCTGCAACAGCTGCGCGTCGAACGGCCGCACGCCGTCGCCGGAGCCGACTTGCACTTCACCTGACCACTCCTCGCCGGCACCCAGCGCGCGCCCCATCGCGAGCGACGGCACGAAGCGCAGCAGGTCCGACGGCAGGTCGCCACCGCGCGCCAGGGACTGGGCCGCGCGGTTGGCGGCCAGCACATGGCCCTGGGCGTCGACGAGCAGGGCCGCTTGCGGCAGGCGTTCGAACAGCGTGGGGCCGAGGGCGTTGAGCGTTTGGGCGCAGTCCTGCATGAAAGGCTTTCGGGGGCCCGAGCGGGTGCGCGGACCGGGGTCTGTCGGACGGGGCCGACACCGGATGTCGGCTGGCCGCTTGACTTCTACTGGCAAGTGTCGTGCCCGCGCAGTTTGTGACTTTTTGTGCAGTCTGTCGGGTCGGTTGTGGATGGCGAAACGTTCAACGACGCGGGGGCCGAGCGCCGGGCCGCCCCAAGCCGACCCGCATCCCCCCGGGGGATCGGTCGGTATTCCGACCGAGGGGTCGTCATGCTGCTCGCCGGCGCCGTTCGACGGGTTCCACCTTCAGCAGCTGGCGGTACTTGGTGACCGTGCGGCGCGCCACCGTCAGGCCCTGGCGCAGCAGCAACCGGGCGATCTGGGCGTCCGACAGCGGCTTCTTCGGGTCTTCCGATTCGATGATCCCCTGGATCACGCCGCGCACGGCGGTCGGCGACGTGCTGCCGCCGCTCGCGGTGTGCATGCCGCGCGAGAAGAAGTACTTCAGCTCGAACACGCCGACCGGCGTCGCCATGTACTTGTTGTTGGTGACCCGGCACACGGTCGATTCGTGGATGCCGACCTCGTCGGCGATCTCGCGCAGCCCGAGCGGCTTCATCGCGAGCGGGCCGACGTCGAGGAAGCGGTGCTGCCGCTTCAGGATCGCCTGCGCCACCGACAGGATGGTCGAGAAGCGCTGCTGCACGTTGCGCACCGTCCAGCGCGCGTCCTGCAGGTGGGCCGCCAGCTCGCCGTGGCCGCCGCCGCGGTGCTGCTGGAACAGGCTGGCGTACATCTGGTTCAGCTTCACGCGCGGGATCACCGCATGGTTCAGCGCGGCGGCCCAGGTGCCGCGCACCTTCTTGACGATCACGTCGGGCGTCACGTAGTTCAGGTTCTCGGCGCCGTAGCGCCAGCCCGGGCGTGGGTCGAAGTGGCGGATGCGCTCGCAGGCGGCGCCCACCCGCGCGGCGGGCTCGCCCAGCGCCTTCGCGATGCCGGCGATGTCGCGCTGCGCGAGCTGCGCCAGGTGCTGAGCGACGATGCGCTCGGCCAGCGCGCGTTCGTCGGCGTCCTCGATCTGCGGCACCTGCAGCAGCAGGCATTCGGCGACGCTGCGCGCGGCCACGCCGGCCGGTTCGAGCGACTGCACCAGCTTCAGCGCGGTGCTCATCTCGCAGTCCTCGACCGCGGGCGACAGCGCGGCCAGCGCCGCCAGTTCGTCGAGGCCGGTGCGCAGGTAGCCGTCGTCGTCGAGCGACTCGATGATGGTGCAGGCCAGCACGTGGTCGCGCGCGACCAGCGGCAGCATGTTGATCTGCGAGCGCAGGTGCTGGCGCAGGTCGACGTCGGCCGCGACCAGCTCCATCGCGCTGATGTCGCTGTCGCCCGAGCCGCCGCTGCCGACGCTGCCCGGCCCGGCCTGCCAGCTGTCGCGCTCGAAGGCCATGTCGGCCTCGACCTCGGCCGACGGCAGCGTGTCCATCGTCGCGTCGTTCGCCGGCGTCAGCGCCGTCAGGTCGGCGATCGGCAGCGGCTCGGCGAGCACCGGGTCGTGCAGCACCGGCGGCGTGGCCTCGGGGCCGGGCTCCTCGAGCTCGAGGAAGGGGTTGGTCACCATGCTGTCGCGGATCTCCTGGACGAAGTCCTGCGACGACAGCTGCAGCAGGCGCACGGCGCGCTGCAGGCGCGGCGTCAGTCCCTGGACCTGGCGCGCGTCGGTTCGAAGGATCGGTGCATTCATGTACGCGGTCTCCTGGCTGCTCGTTGTGCTGTGTTCCCTGCTCCCGATCGGAAGGGCGCCGTAGGACGATGCCCCGCACGGGAGGATGTGCAGTCATCACTCTGCAACACATATGCCACCACCCCTTCAACGAGAGGACGGCGCACCCCGTCGGGCACGCCAACTGCCGAAGAAAGGCACGGGCCTCGCGGCCTCCCACTGAAAGGAACTGACCATGAGCCACGAAGACATCGTCGACACCCTGAACGACCTGATCGAGACCTCGAAGGACGGCGAATTCGGCTTCCTCGCCTGCGCGAAGCACGTGCAGTCGGAAGAGCTGCGCACGCTGTTCACGCAACGCGCCAACGAATGCCGCCGCGCTGCCGAAGAGCTGGCGCCGCTGGTCGCGCAATACGGCGGCGAACCGGAAGACGACGGCACCACCGCCGGCTCGCTGCACCGCGGCTGGGTGGCGGTGCGCGGATCGCTGGTGGGGTACACCGACCAGGCGATGCTGGACGAATGCGAGCGCGGCGAAGACGCGGCGCTGGCCCGCTACCGCGCCGCGTTGCGGGACGACGACCTGCCGGAACCGGTGAAGTCGATCGTCGCGCGCATGCAGCTCGGCGTGCAGCGCAACCACGACCAGATCAAGATGCTGCGCGACCGCGAACGCGCGAAGAGTTCGTCGTAACAGATGGGCATCGGCGGCGCGTAAATGCTGCCGATGTTCTTACCGGCGTCAGAAAACTTCACCCGGTCGTTTTTGCACTGAAATCGTGCCCGCCACCGAACGCGCCGAGCGCCCCCCTCGTTTGCAGTACGTCAGCGACACGGTGCCCGGCATCCGCCGGGCGCGCCGCGGCAAGGGCTTCAGCTACATCGGACCGGACGGCCGGCCGCTGCGCGAGCGCAGCGAACTGGAGCGCATCCGACGCCTGGCGATCCCGCCTGCCTACACGCAGGTGTGGATCTGCCCGTCGGCGCAAGGCCATGTGCAGGCCACCGGGCGCGATGCGAAGGGACGCAAGCAGTACCGCTACCACGCCGAATGGCGGCGTGTGCGAGATGCGGACAAGTTCGACCGCATGCTGGAGTTCGGCGATGCGCTGCCGCGCATCCGCGCGCGCGTGCAGCGCGACCTGAAAGCCGCGACGCCGCGGCCGGGCCGCGAGACGGTGCTCGCGACGGTGGTGCGCCTGCTCGACACCACGCTGGTCCGCATCGGCAACGACGAATACGCCCGCAGCAACGGCTCGTACGGGCTGACGACGCTGCGCAACCGCCATGCGCAGGTGAACGGCTGCGAGATCACGCTGCAGTTCCGCGGCAAGAGCGGCGTGCTGCACCGCGTGGCGCTCGAGGACCCGCGCGTCGCGCGCGTGGTGCGGCGCTGCCAGGCGATGCCGGGCCAGGCGCTGTTCCAGTACGTCGGCGACGACGGCGAGCTGCACGGCATCGGCAGCGAGGACGTCAACGACTACCTGCGCGAGACCAGCGGTGCCGAGTTCACCGCCAAGAACTTCAGGACCTGGCACGCGAGCGTGCATGCGCTGGCACTGCTCGGCGAGCTGCCGGGCGAGCGCGTCGACGACGCCGGCTTCACGCGGCGCGAATTGAACGACGTGCTGGCCGATGTCGCGAAGCGCCTGGGCAACACCGTCGCGGTGTGCCGCAAGTCGTATGTGCACCCGGGCGTGCTGCAGGCCACGCCGCAGCTGCTGCGTGCCGCGGGCGAGCGCCTGGCCGCGTTGCGCGGCCGGCGCGGCTGGTCGGTCGCCGAGCGGCAGCTGGTCGCCTACCTCACCGCCGGCTGACCGGCCCCCCCTCGGAAGAGGGGCCGGCGAGCGGCCGGACGGGCCTGGACCGGTCGTCATAATCGCCGCCACAAGGACAGTGGTGGAGGGCCGATGAACTTCGTCTATGCGGTGCTGGGCGGCCTGGTGGGCCTGGCGCTCGGTGGGCCGGCCGGTGGGCTGGTGATGCTGATCGTGACGCCGATCGTGATCTGGCAGATCCGCAAATCGAAGCAGGCCGACGCCGCCGCGCCGGCCGCGGCGCCGTGGCCCGACATGCCGGACGAGGCCGCCGCCGCGACGCCACCCGTGCCGGAGGCTTCTGCGCCGAAGGCACCCGATCTCGCGCAGCGCGTGGCTGCGCTGGAGCACGAGGTCGGCGCGTTGCGGCTGCAGGTGCAGCGGCTGTCGGGTGGTGCCGTGGCGGAGGGGGCCGAAGCGGCTGCGCAGCCAGTCGCCGACCGCGTCCTCGAGATCGACCTGGAGCCGCTGCTCGACCCGCGAGCCGCGCAGATCGCCGGCCAGGCGAGCCGCTTCGCGACCGGGCCGGTGGTGGAGCCGCCGGCCGCACCGCCTGCCGTCGCGGCGTTCGAGCCCGTCGTCGAACCGGCCGCCGAGCCGGTGGCCGCGGCGGCTGCCGCGGAGCCGGCCGTGCCGCCGGGCTGGACCGAGCCTTCGCGCGCGAACCCGCCCGCACCGGTTGCACCGCCGCCGCCGGTGCCGCTGCGCGATCGCCTGCCGCCGTTCGTCGCGCGCTGGATCTTCGGCGGCAACACCATCGTCAAGGTGGGCGTGCTGATCCTGTTCCTCGGCCTCGCCTTCCTGCTGCGCTACGTGGCCGAGCGCGCGACCTTGCCGGTCGAGTTCCGCTATGCCGGCGTCGCGCTGGTCGGCGTCGTGATGCTGGTGATCGGCTGGCGCCTGCGCGAGCGGCGCGATGCCGCCGGCGGCACCGGCTACGGGCTGATCCTGCAGGGCGCGGGCATCGGCGTGTTCTACCTGACGGCGCTGGCCGCGCTGCGGCTCAACGCGTTGCTGCCGCCGACGGCCGCCTTCGTGGTGATGGCGGTCGTCGCGGTGCTCGGCGCGGCGCTCGCGGTGCTGCAGAACGCGCCGTGGCTCGCCTACGTGTCGGTGGCCGAAGGCTTCCTCGCGCCGGTGCTGGTGTCGACCGGCGGCGGCAACCACATCGCGCTGTTCAGCTACCTCGCGGTGCTCGACGTCGGCATCTTCCTGATGGCCTGGCACAAGGCCTGGCGGCCGCTGAACCTGATCGGCGCGGTCGGCACCTTCACGCTCGCCGGCGCGTGGGCGCAGGCGCACTACACCGATGCGCTGTATGCGTCGACGCAGGCCTTCCTGCTGCTGTTCTTCGTGCTGTTCACGGCGATCGGCGTGCTGTTCGCGCGGCGCGCGCTGGCGCTCGGCGACGACAGCGTCGCAAGCGATCCGCTGGCGCAGCGCGCGCGGCAGGCGCTGCAGCAGGTGGGTCGGGTCGACAGCGCGCTGGTGTTCGGCGTGCCGCTGGCCGCCTTCGGACTGCAGTACCTGATGGTCAAGCACACCGAGTTCGGCCCGGCCTGGGCGGCGCTCGGCTTCGCGTTCTTCTACCTGCTGATCGGCGGCGGCCTGCTGCGCAGTGCACGCAGCCGCTATGCGCTGCTCGGTGAGGCGCATGCCATCGTCGGCGTGATCTTCGCAACGCTCGCGATCCCGCTGGCGCTCGAAGGCTCGTGGACCGGCGCGACCTGGGCGGTCGAAGCGGCCGGCATGTTCTGGCTCGGCGTGCGCCAGCACCGGCTCTACACGCGGGCCTTCGCGCTTGCGGTGCTGGCCGGCGCGGCGGTCCGGCTGGCGAGTTCGCTGTCGCTCGACTTGCGGCCGGGCACGCCGCTGATCGACGGTTCGCTGATCGGCGTGCTGTTGCTGCTGGGCAGCGTGCTTGCGATGTGGCGCGTGCACCGGCGCCACCCGGTCGCGCAGCGCGCGACCTGGGAGCAGGGCAACGACATCGCGCTGCCGTGGCTCSCCGCCGCGGCGGCGGCACTGCCGGGCGGGATGCTGCTGGTACCGCTGTGGGCCTCGGTCGCGACGGCGCTGCTCGCGCTGGTGCTGGCCGCGCTGTCTCACCGCTTTGCGCTGCGCGTGCTGGCGGCGTGCGCGGGCGCCTTGCACCTGGTCGCGCTGGCCGGCCTGGCGGGTTCGTTGCACCTCGACCCCGGGAACGCGCCGCGCGACGGCTGGCCGGGGCTGGTCGCGGCCCTGCTGGTCGGCGGCAGCCTGCTGGCCACCGCGTGGCTGGAGCTGCGTGCGCAACTGCGAGCGCTGGACGAGCGCGACGGGTTGCCGCGCTGGTCGCTGGCGAGCGGCGCGGCCTTGCTGGCCGGGCTGGCGGTGGTGGCGCTCGGGCTGCTGTGCGTGTTGCCGGCAGAGCGTGCGGCGCTGGTGTGGCCGTGGCTGGGCGTTGGCGCGCTGTGGCTCGGCTTGCGCATCGCGCACCCGGCGCTGGCGCTCGGCTGGCTGCTGCTGCAGGTGGGCGCGGCCATCGCGACGCTGGCGTTCGGGCCCGACCTGCTCGCCGACGCGCCGTTCGGCGGCCTCGGCCTGGGGCTGCCGCTCGGCCTCGCGCTGACCGGGCTGCTGGCCGGCGATGCGTTGCAGCGTGCGGCACGGCCGGCTTCGAGCCCGGCGCTCGCATGGACGCGGCAGGCGGTCGTGCAATGGGGCATCGTCGGCTGGTCGCTCGCGTGGTGGAGCCTGATGCTGGTGCCGCAGGTGCTGCACCTGCTGCGACAGGCCCAGGCGCTGCACGGCTGGCCGGCCGCGATGGTCGGCTGCGTGGTCGCGAGTTCGCTGCTCGCGACGATGCTCGCGGCCTGGCGCGACTGGCGCGTGCTCGGGCAGGCCACCGCACTGACGTTGCCGGCCCTGGTGCTGGTCGCGCTCGGCATGGCGGCGCTCGAGCTCACGCCGTCGGCCCACCTCGGCTGGCTCGCGTGGCCGGTGGCCTTGCTGTGGCACGGGCTGTTGCTGCGCCGGCAGGCCGGCTGGTTCGGCGGCTGGCCGCTGCAGGCGCTGCATGTGCTCGGGCTGTGGCTGTTCGTCGGGCTGGCGTCGACCGAGCTGGCACAGCACCTGGCCGATGCCAGCGAGCCCGGCTCGGCCTGGCGCGTGCTCGGCTGGGTGCCGGTGATCGCCGCCGCGGTGTTCGCGCTGACGCGGCCGGCGGTGCTGCGCCGCTGGCCGGTCGCGGATTTCCGCGACGCCTACCTGGTGGCCGGCGCCGCGCCGCTCGCGCTCGTCCTGCTGCTGTGGGTGTGGGCGGCGAATGCGCATGACGGCACGGCCGCGCCGCTGCCGTACCTGCCGCTGCTCAATCCGCTGGAGATCGGCCTGTGCCTGGCGCTGCTGGTGCTCGCGCTGTGGGGGCGGGCGCTGCCGCAGGCGGTGCGCGACCAGGTGCCGCCGGCCGTGGTGCGTGGCGTGCTGGGCCTGAGTGCGTTCGCGGTCGGCACCGGCCTGGTGCTGCGGCTCGCCCACCATGCGGCCGGCGTGCCGTGGGACGAGGCCTCGCTGTTCGAATCGACGCTGACGCAGGCGATGCTGTCGGTCGCGTGGTCGCTGGTTGGCGTCGGGCTGATGCTGCTCGGCCACCGGCGCGCGATGCGCACCGTGTGGATCGTCGGCGCGGGCCTGCTGGGCGTGGTGGTGCTGAAGCTGTTCTTCGTCGAGCTGGCCGACCAGGGCGGGCTGTACCGCATCGTGTCCTTCATCGTGGTCGGCGTGCTGCTGCTGGTGGTCGGCTACTTTGCGCCGGTGCCACCGCGGCGCGCGGCGGCGGTGGCCGAAGGCGAGGTGGCCGCATGAAGACGAACCGGCTGGCGATGGCGGCGGTGTCGGCAGCCGCCGCGCTGACGGTGGCCGCGGTGGCCGCCGCGCCGTCGAGCGTGCTGCGGCTCGAAGGGGTCGGGCCGTACTACACGCTCGAACTGCCGCTCGCGTGGCAGGTGCAGGCCGGCACGACCGACCTGCGCGGGCTGCAACTGCGCAACGCGCTCGGCGAGCCGCTGCCGTACGCCTGGGCCGATGCCGCGCCGGCGCAGCAAAGCCTGGCCACCGGCAGCGTGCCGGTCTTCAAGCTGCCGGCACCGAAGCCCGCGAAGAAGGACGCGCCCGACGACACGCCGCGCGGCTGGGTGCTGGACCTGCGGGGCGCGAAGGGCGCCGTGATGGAGGTGGCGCTCGCGCTGCCCGACCGCGCGAACGGCGTCTATCCGGTGGCGGTGGAGGCGAGCGAGGACCTGACGCACTGGCGCACCGTGCGCAGCGAGGTGCAGCTGGTGGCGTTGCAGCACCAGGGGCAGCGGCTGGACAGCAGCGTGCTCGAACTGGGCGGCGTGCGTGCGACCTACCTCCGCTTGCGCAGCCTCGGCAGCGGCCCGGTGCCCGAGCTGACCGGTGCCGAGGTCACGACGGCCACCTTGCAGTGGCCGCAGCCCGCGCTGCAATGGAGCGAGCCGATCGCGCCGACCGGCTGCGATGCGCAGCATTGCGACTACGCGCTGCCGGCGGTGGCGCTGGAGGCGGTGGAGGTGTTGCCGCACGATGCGAACACGGTGGCGCAGGTCGGCTGGTTGGCGCGCGGCGAGGGGGCGCCGCTGCAGCAGTCGCACCGGCACGGGTTGCGCCGGCACCTGCACCACAGCCTGCACCACAACCTGCACGCGCTGCGCGACAAGCGCATTCCGCCGCTGCCGGCGCCCGAGCCGGGCTGGCAGCCGCTGGCCGAGGGCAGCGTCTGGTGGCTGCGCCTGCCGACCGGCGAATCGCGCTCGCCGGTGCAGCACCTGGATGGCGCGGTGCACCCGCAGCTGCGGCTGCAGGTGGCCGGCGGCGTCGCGCAGCTCGGCACGCAGCCGCCGCGGCTGCGCATCGGCGTGCGCCCGCGAACGCTGGTGATGCTGGCGCGTGGTGCGGCGCCGTACCGCACCGCGTGGGTCGAACCGGCGGCCGCCGCGCCGTCGATGACGCTGGCCGAACTGATGCCTGCACGCCGCAGCGGCGACTTGCTGCCGGCCGACCGGGCGGTGTTGCAGGCCGATGAGACGACGCCGCCATCACCGGTGGGAGCGGTGGTGAAGGCGGCGTCGGTGCCGATGCCCGCGGTGCAGCCGGACCTGTCGCGCGCGTGGTTGTGGGGCGCGCTGGTGGCGGGCGTCGCGCTGATGGCGGCGATGGCGTGGTCGCTGTTGAAGGGGCCAGGGCAGGAGAAGGGGACGGAGTGAGCCGCGTGGAGCGGTGATTCGCCATCCGATGGAACCATCGCAGCGATGCAGGCACTCATCGGCTTGTTGAACGCGCGAGGGGTGGCGGATGGAATCGACGCAGCAGGTGTTCGTCATCAGGAGGACCTCGAAGTCGACGCGGATACCGCGGAACACGCCGCCGAACACCCCGCCGAACACGCCGCGGGAGCCGGCTGAGAAGCATCGAGCCCAGTGCGACGGCAGCCGCCAGTTCCTGAAGCGTTTTCGCCTGACCCTGGCGCCGTCGCACGAGGGCGTTGATCCGACGGTGAGGAACACGCTGCCCGAGCGGGTCCATGGCAATGCCTTGCAGCCTGCGCAGGCCACCGAGCCTCGGCGGGCGCAGACGATGGAGTCGAACGCGGGCTCCACGCCGGGATGGTCGCTGCTCGCGTCGATGCTGAAAGGCAGCCCGACGACCGGCGGCCTGCAGAAGTCGATCTCGTCGGCGCTCGCTTGTGCAGGCGATGCCGCGCAGTTCATTGCCGAGGCCGACGACTGCCTGAAGCAGGCCCGCGAGCTTTCCGTGCGAGGTGCGCTCGATGTCGCGTCGCAGTGCCGATTGGGTGACCTGCTGCACCACTGCCGCGTGGTGCAAGAACTGCTCGTGCCGGAGAACCCCGACCCACTCACCGATCTGATCCACGGTTTGCTCGATGTCGCGGAATTCGATCCTCAGCAGCAGAACGCGGCAAAGCTCGCTGCCGCGCGGCAGATCCTCGGACAGCTCGAGCGCCGTGGTGGCGATGGCGGTGGCGGTGGAATTGGAATTGGCCTCGCCCGGACGAAGGTGGGCGAACTCGAGGCCAAGGTGAACGGCCGGAAGGCCCGGCAGGTGTCCGCGGCGTTGCAGCGCTGGGGCCTGACCCATTGGCAGATCGACGATTGCTTGCGCGACGAGGACGCGCTCGGGGCTTTCATCCGGGCGTCCGATGCGCTGGCCTTGCAACCGGAGTTCGAGCGCGGGTCCGACGGCAAGCCGCGTGTCGCCGGCTTCGCGCCGATCGTCGCGGTGTCTTCGGCCGATGTCGCCGAGATGGCGAGTGCCGTTGCCGCCCAGGACACGCACCCGCTGGCTGTCCAGTTGCTTGCTGCCCATGCGCTGAGCCGATCGCTGGTCGACGAGGACGATGGCGGCTTCGATCGTCTCTTGCGCCTGTGCGCCACGCTGTGGAGGCAGGCTGGCGCAGACGATGTGTCGAAACGGACCTTGTTGCGGATCGCCCGGCACCTGCGGCTGCTGATCGACTGCGGCCTGGTCTGCGGGGAAGGGCAAGCCAGGAACGCGACACGCCTGCTCGAAGAGATCTCGCTGCCATCCCTCGAGGGCAGGCCGATGCGCCTCGACGACCTGGCCAGCGTCGGCCATGTCTTGCAGGCGGCCGCGTCGAATGAGTGGTTCGCCTGCCGCCGGACGTCGATTCTCCGCGTCGCGGCCGACGTGGCATCGGATGGCGCCGGTTGGGGACGCGAAGCGATCGAGCAGGCGGTCCGATGCTGCGACAAGGCCGTCGCCGGCCGTTGGCATCCGGAGTTCCTGGCGACCCTGGCGGAACGACGCGACCAGGGTGCGATCAAGGCGGCTTGCAGCAGGTTGCTGGCGGCCGGCTTTCCGTTCACGATCGTTCGCACTTCCGGGTCGTCTGCTGTTTCCTGGGAAGCCGACCTGTCCCGGCGAGAACCCGGGTTCACCTGGGCACGGCACGGCGATGCGTTCATGGCCTTCGCGCATGCTCGGCTCGACCAGTCATCGGAGATGGACCCGGCGGAGATGCAGCAGTGGTTCGACATCGTGCGCGTGGACCGCCGGCTCCAGCATTCGAAGGACCGGGCGACCTTGCTCGCGTTGGCGGTGCGCGCGATCGGCCGGTCGAAGGAATTGCTCGACGGCATCGCGCTGCGGGAAGGGCTGGACAAGCTTGCGCTGGAGCCGCGCACCGTCCATGCAGCGATCGCCCGGTGCGGTGTCGACGCGTTGGAGTCGAGCGTCCAGTTGGCGGCGCACAAGCTGGTCAGGCCTGAATCGAACACGGTGCGCGTCTTGCTGAAGCACCTGATGGGGAGCGATATGTTCAACCGCGCAGCTGCTTCCGTGCCGGGTCGCCGGATGCTCGACGATCTGTTGGTCCGTGTGATGGCGGATCCCATGCTGCTGGAACGCCGACCGGTGCGCGACTTGCTCTACCGTCTGCTCGGCGCCGAGCGCGTTCATCCCGCCAGCCGCGCACTGCATCCGGTGCTGTTCGAGACCCTGGCCCGATCCGACAAGCAGGTCGGCCCGGCCGTGCTCGAGTGCCTGCTGTTGCTGCCACTGCACGAGCGGCAGCAGCGTGCGGAGACGATCGGATTCGAGCCGCCGCGGGACCTGTCCTTCCTGTTCGTCCCAGGCGGGCGGGTTGGCCAGGGAGGCATCGGCGAACTGCTCAGGCGCATGGGCGAGATCGAACCCGATCGGCGCCTGCGAATCGCGGCACTGGGTGCAGCGATGGCCGATTCCTTGGGCGCTTCGGAACGCGCGTCGTCGCGGAACCCGAACAACGCGCCGCTGGCCGATGGCCTGCTGCTTCTGCACGAAGCCTTGCCGGGCGCGGCATCGGCCGATGGCCGCGAGCAAGCGCAGCACCTGGTGGACATCGTTCGACTGACGTTGCGCCTGATTCGTGAAAGACCCGGGGAAGCATCGCGGGCCTTCTTCCGGCTCTTCCCACCCTTGAGCGACCCGGCAGAAGTCGAATCGGTCATCACATCGCAAGGCGGGCGGGCGATCAGTTCGGAAGGGCGCGCGATCAGGTCGAAGGGCGAGCCAGGGCTGTTCGCATTCGCGGCGCTGTTGACCTGCCTCTACCTGATCGAAGACAAGCCGCTGCCCGTGGCCGACAGCTTCGAAGCCGCGAGCCTCGCACGGCTGATGTGCGCTGCACTGTGGTTCGATGCGGGTTGCGGCCTGCGTTGCCGACAGCAGCTCGACCGGGCCAGACAACACGCGCACCGCGTTCAGCACTGGCTGCTGGCGCCCAGCTGGTTCAGCGCGTTGCGGACCGAACTGTCGGAGGCCAGCGCCACGATGTCCGGTTGATGCACCGGATCGCGAGGTGTTTCACACCTGTTACTCCCCATCCGACGCCCTTGCGGAATAGACACGCTATTGCCGCGCTATTGCCGCTCTCGCCCCGGCGTGGTCCCCGCAGAATCCGTTTTCAGGGATACACCAGCGAGACCTGCATGAACTCTGATTCCATCGACCGTTCCTGGCGCGCACTGCCGGCGCTGCGTCTGCCGCTGTCGGGCTTCCTGGAGGAGCACGGGCAGGGCGTCGACAACCTGCTGGCCACGCTGGTGCGCCGCATCAACGCCGGCAACCTCGCCTACCTCGGCGTGCCGGCCGACCTGGTCTACCGCCTGGCCTGCCTGTGCAGCCGCTGGTCGCCGGACCTGCAGGAGTTCATCGCGCAGGTGCTGGAGCGCAGCGGCAACCTCGATCACTTCCTGACCCAGCCCGCCGCGACCGACCATCATCCGGAGATGTACGGCCTGCTCGAAGCCAGCATCACCGCGGCCGAGTTCGCGATGAACGCCGACCACGATGCGCGCAGCCGCAAGCCGCTGCCGCCGATCGTCTCGGAGCTGCAGCAAGTGTGCTCGGCCAGCGCGTTCCTGTTCGACCTCGGCAAGGTGTTCAGCGAACACGCCGGCCAGGACCTGCCGCGCAGCGCGCGCCGCCAGCTGCACCCGCACGCCGATTTGGCGCGCTGCTGGCGCAGCAGCTGGACCACGCTCGCGCGCCGCAATCCGATCCTCGCCGCCTGGCTCGACCAGGTGGCCAGCCGCCGCTCCGGCGCCACCGCCGCCGTGCGTGCCGCGCGCGCGCTGACGCACAACGCGGTGCGCGCCAGCTGGCGCAGCGACAGCCAGTTGCTGCCGGTCTGATCTGACAGGCCGCCCGGCAGGGGCGGCGCACGGATCCCGGCGCCGCAGGCATGCGGCTTGCCGCCGTTCGGGCATCGACCCGAACCGGAGCGCAGCATGCCGACCAAGACTTCCAGCAAGACCTCGCCGACCACCAAGACCGCCAAGACCGTGAAGGCCGACCGGCCGCATGCCGACGATGGCGAAGCGGTGGCCGTGAAGCAGCGCCGCATCCAGGCGATCCAGGACCACGCCGACGCGAAGAAGGCGCCCGGCGGCAAGCCGGCCGACAAGGCCCCGGTGCAGGCCGGCGCGCGCGAGCAGCCGGTCAAGCTGCCGGCGCAGCACATCGAGAAGCCGGGGCTGGAGGCCGAACTGCAGCTGAAGCCGAAGTTCCTCGCGCCGTACTACGAAGGCAGCCACAAGTTGCAGGACAGCGCGACGTTGATCACCGGCGGCGACTCCGGCATCGGCCGCGCGGTGGCGGTGCTGTTCGCCCGCGAAGGCGCCGATGTCGCGATCGTCTACCTGAACGAGCATGAAGACGCCGAGGAAACGAAGCGCTGCGTCGAGGCCGAAGGCGGCCGCTGCGTGCTGATTCCCGGCGACGTGCGCGACCCGGCGTTCTGCCGGCATGCCGTCGACCAGGCGGTCAAGGCCTTCGGCAAGATCGACGTGCTGGTCAACAATGCCGCGTTCCAGGAGCACGCCGAGTCGATCGAGGACATCACCGACGAGCGCTTCGACGAGACGCTGCGCACCAACGTCTACGGCTACTTCCACATGGCCCGCGCCGCGTTGCCGCACATGGGCAAGGGCAGCGCGATCATCAACACCGGCTCGGTGACCGGGCTGGAGGGCAGCGCGCACCTGCTGGACTACTCGACCACCAAGGGCGCGATCCACGCCTTCACGAAATCGCTCGCGAGCAACGTGCTGCAGCGCGGCATCCGCGTCAACGCGGTGGCGCCGGGGCCGGTGTGGACGCCGCTGAACCCGGCCGACTCGCCGGCCGAGAAGGTCGCCGAGTTCGGGCAGAGCACCGACATGCGGCGCGCCGCGCAGCCCGAGGAGCTGTCGCCGGCCTACGTGTTCCTCGCGTCGCCGGCGTGTTCGGGCTACATCACCGGCATCGTGCTGCCGGTGACGGGGAGTGTCGGCGCGATCTGATCCGGCTGGCTTCGGCGGTGAATACTGTATATATTGACAGTATGCCGCCGAAATTCAATCCCATCCAGCCTCGCCCGCCGATCCAGCCGCTCGTGCCGATGCCCGCGCCCGGCGCCGCCAAGGGCCGCGGCACCACCTGGGCCATCGAGCACCGCTTCACGACGCAGGGCGGCGAAGATTTCGACGACGGCTGGGGCACGCTGGACCAGCAGGCGAGCGAAGAGCAGCTGCCGCCCGCCACGCAGATCATCGAGGAGCGGGTCAAGAGCATCCTCGCGAGCAACGAATCGCCCGACGTGCACTTCGACCTGTCGATCAATCCGTACCGCGGCTGCGAGCATGGCTGCATCTACTGCTTCGCGCGGCCGACGCACAGCTACCTCAACATGTCGCCCGGGCTCGATTTCGAGACCCGCATCATCGCGAAGGTCAATGCCGCCGAGCGGCTGCGCGAGGCGTTCGCGAGCCGCGCCTACGAGCCGCAGATGCTGAACATCGGCTCGGCCACCGACGCCTACCAGCCCATCGAACGCAAGCTCGGCATCACCCGTTCGGTGATCGAGGTGATGCATTCGTGCGACCACGCGTTCTCGATCGTCACCAAGTCGTCCGGCGTCGAACGCGACCTCGACCTGATCGCGCCGATGGCCGCGCGCGGCCTCGCGGCGGTCTACGTGTCGGTGACCTCGCTCGATGCCGGGCTGTCGCGCATTCTCGAGCCGCGCGCAGCGTCGCCGCAGCGCCGGCTGCGCACGATCAAGACCCTGGCCGAGGCCGGCGTGCCGGTCGGAGTCAGCATCTCGCCGGTGATCCCGTTCATCAACGAGCCCGAGATCGAGCGCATCGTCGAAGCCGCCGCCGAGGCCGGCGCCCGCTCGGCCTTCAGCATCATCCTGCGGCTGCCGTGGGAGGTGAACCCGCTGTTCCAGCAGTGGCTGGACCAGCATTTCCCGCAGCGCGCGGCCCGCGTGATGGCACGCATCCGCGACATGCGCGGCGGCAAGGACTACGACGCCACCTTCAGCAAGCGCATGAAAGGCGAGGGCGTGTGGGCCGAGCTGATCTCGCAGCGCTTCCACAAGGCCTGTGCGCGCCACGGCATGAACCGGGTGCGCACCGACCTCGACCTGACGCAGTTCCGCAAGCCGCGGCTGCCACCCGCCAACGGACAACAAGAGCTGTTCTGAGCCGGTTCAGTCCTTCAGGTCGGGCTCGAAGAAGATCCAGCGGATCGACGGAAAGGCGGTGCGCAACCCGGCCTCGACGCGGTTGATCGCGTCGATCAGCGCCACGTCCGACGGCTGCGGTGCCATGCGGGCCTTCACCGCCACCATCACGTCGTTGCCGAGCTGCTGCGTCAGCAGGT
Organism: Rhizobacter sp. Root1238; assembly: GCF_001425825.1. Taxonomy (GTDB): domain Bacteria; phylum Pseudomonadota; class Gammaproteobacteria; order Burkholderiales; family Burkholderiaceae_C; genus Rhizobacter. Next base: position 41,295 of record NZ_LMDM01000021.1, on the reverse strand, counting down.
TGTAGATCTGCGCCACCTCGGGCTGCGCGGCGATGTGCGCGCGCATCGCGGCCAGCACCGTCGGCTCGGCGCTCTGGCCGACCAGCAGCGACTTGACCTCGGTGCCGACCAGGATCGCGACGACCACCAGCAGCACGCCGATCACGATCGAGCCGACGGCATCCCACATCGGGTTGCCGGTCAGCACCGCCAGGCCGATGAAGCCGAGCGCCGCGACCAGCCCGCCGAGCGCCGCCAGGTCCTCGCCGAGCACGACGATCAGCTCGCTCTGCCGCGAGCGCCGGAACCACTGCCACAGCGTCTGCGTGCCGCGGCCCTTGTTGATCTCGCGCAGGCAGCCCCACAGCGAGACGCTCTCGGCCGCGACGCCGAACGCCAGGATGGCCATCGCGACGCCGGCGTACTTCACCGGCTCGGTGTCGTGCAGCTTGTGCACGCCTTCGTAGATCGAGAACAGGCCGCCCATGCTGAACAGCATCAGCGCGACGATGAAGCTCCAGAAGTAGATCGCCTTGCCGTAGCCGAGCGGGTGGTCGGCGGTCGGTGCCTTCTTCGCTTCCTTCAGGCCCCAGATCAGCAGGCCCTGGTTGCCGCAGTCGGCATACGAATGGATGGCCTCGGCCAGCATCGACGACGAACCGGTGAAGACCGCCCCGACGGTCTTCGCGATCGCGATCGCGAAGTTGGCACCGAGCGCGAAGAAGATGGACTTGAGCGAATCGGACGAAGCGGACACGGCAGGACGGGCGAGTCGATCGAGCTGGCGACTTTACCTGCGCGTCGCGGCACGGCCTCTCTCGACCGTGAAAACGCCAAGGCGGGCGGGAGTCCGACAGCTCGAACCAGGGGGCGCGAGCAGGCCCCCGAAACAGGGGGACCGGGCTGCGGCGTCCGTTCGAATGAGGATGCGCAGCGCCATCGGGTGGCGTCCACTCGGCCTGTTTCCCCCGAGGCGCCCCGATGATCGACGAGTACCTGAACCTCGACATCCGACTGTCCGACCACGTCCGCTCCGCGGGCGAGGAACGCTTTCGCGTGCAGGTGATGGCGTCGCCGGTCGGCGAGCAGGAGAAGGAAGAAGAGGTCCGCGTGCCACCCGACCTGGCGCAGCAGCTCGCGGCGCTCGACGCGCGCCGGCTGGGCGGCCAGCGCGGCGAGCTGGTCGCGCTCGGCCAGCGCATCGGCGACCTGCTGCTGCCGCCGAAGGCGCGCGAGTTCTTCACCAACTCGCTGGCGCGGCTGGGCGCGACGCAGGGCCTGCGCCTGCGCATCAAGTGCAGCGCGATCGAGCTCGACGCCGTGCCCTGGGAGTTCGCCTATGTCGAGCGCGGGCTCGACGACAGCGGCGACGCGCTCGGGCTGCGCGGCTTCCTGGTCGGCGACAGCCGCGTCTCGGTGGTTCGCTACGAGGTCTGCTCGCAGCTCGCGGTGCCGGTGCAGGGCCGGCGCGCCGGCTGGCGGCTGCTGGCGGTGCCGTGCGAGCCCGAAGACCGCCGGACGCCGGGCCAGCCCCTGCAGGTCGACCAGGAGCTGCAGAACCTGCGCGAGGCGATCGCCGGCGTCGCGGGCCTGGAGATGAGGGTCTGCCAGCCGGCCACCCGCGAAGCGCTGCAGCGCGTGCTGCTCGACGGCACCGAGATCTTCCACTTCAGCGGCCACGGCGAGTTCGTGACGCCGGCCCACGGCGGTGCGCCGTCGGCCCACCTGGTCATGCAGCGCGACGACGGTGCCAGCGACCCGTGGGAGGTCGACGCGCTGGCGCGCTCGCTGGCGTCGAAGGGCATCCGGCTCGCGGTGCTCGCGGCCTGCCAGTCGGCGCGCAGCGACGGGCGCAACAAGTGGGCCGGCGTCGCGCCGTCGCTGGTGCGGGCCGGCATCCCGGTGGTGATCGGCATGCAGTACTCGGTGTACGACGCGAGCGCGGTCGCGTTCTCGAAGATGCTGTACCTGGCGCTGTCGCGCGTCGACACCATCGACGAGGCGATGGCCGAGGCGCGCGGCGCGATCCTGAACCTGAACCTGCCCACCGGCCGCGATTTCGCGACGCCGGTGCTGTACATGCGCATCGCCGAAGGGCATGAGCTGGGGCTGCGGGCCGCGCTCGCGGTGCCGGCTGCCGCGCCGCCGGCCGCGCCGCCCGCCGCCGCGAAGTCCGGCACCAGCAGCGAGGTGGCCATCGTGCTGTCGGAGATCGCGGAGCTGCACGACCACAAGGTGGTGCACGACGCACTGCACTCCGCGCGCGGCGACTTCAACATGATCCAGCTGCGGCGCGACGAATTTCCGGCCGGCAGCTCGGTCGCGCAGTTCTCGGCGCACTGCCGCGACATGAAGAAGTGCCTGTTCGACGTGCGGCGCGTCGCGCAGCAGGAGCGTTGCGACGCGCAGCTGATGCAGCCGCTGATCGCCGAATTCGCCGCCGCGCTCGGCACGCTGGAGCAGGCGCTGGTCGAGCGCTCGCTCGAGGGGCTCGACGATGCGCTGGCCGCGTTCGACACGCTGCTGACGGTGCAGCCGGCGCTGGTCGACACGACGATGGCCTCACTCGCCAAGCACCTGGACCTGGAGCTGCTGCTGGCCTTCCTCGGCAGCATGGGCGCCGATTTCGACGCCGGCGCCGTCGAGGAGATCCGCGCGCTGGGGGCCAGGCTGCGCAAGGGCGCCACGGTGCACACGCTGTGCCAGGGCCTCGACAACCGGCTCGCGGTGATCCGCAAGGCGGCCGAGGCGCAGCGCTTCCACGAGATCCGCCGGCAGTGGCGGATGCTGTCGGATTCGATCGCGCGCATGCTGCCCGACTGGACCTCGGCCGGCTGCGCCGACCTGGGCCGCCATGCCGAGCTGCTGCGCATCGGCGTCGCCGCCAACGATGCGCTGTCGACCTGCACCGCCTTCGGCGAGTTCTGCGACGACTTCGACTACGGCTTCTACACCATCGACACCGACCTGAAGAACCTGTGCGGCGACATGAAGGACCGGGTGTCCGGCGGGCGGCGCGCATGAACCTGCCGGAGCGACTGCCGTTCCAGACGATCGCCGAGTTCCAGGAGGTCCACGAGGCCTTGATGCTGCGGATGGACCAGGTGGAGATCGAGGCCGACGTGATGGCCGAGGTGGGCGACGCCCGGGACGACGGGCACGCCGAGCGCGAGCGGCAGCACCTGCTGGGCATGTTCCCCGACGTCGCCGCGTTCCTGCAGCGCGGCGCGGCCGGCGGCGCCTACCTCGACGAGACCCGCGAGCGGCGCGCCTGCCAGGCGATGCTCGACTACTGGGCCGGCCGTTGCTACAGCCACGGCCTGGACGTCACGCGGCCACTGCTCGTGCCGCACGACCCCGCGCTGCTGCCGCAGCTGTCGGACGAGGCCTGCCCCTACCTCGGGCTGGCCGCGTTCGGCGAATCCGATGCGAAGCATTTCTTCGGCCGCGACGACCAGATCGCCGCGCTGCTGGAGCGGCTGCGGCGGCAGCGGCTGCTGATCGTCACCGGCGCGTCGGGCAGCGGCAAGTCGTCGCTGGTGCTGGCCGGGCTGCTGCCGGCCTTGCGCAGCGGTGCGGTGGACGGCAGCGCCGGCTGGGTCTACCCGCCGCCGTTGACGCCGGGCGTGACGCCGCTGCGGCAGCTGGCCCACGCGCTGCTGCTGGCGGCGGGTGGCCCCACCGAGCCGGACGATGCGACGATCGCCGACCACGCCGCGCGGCTGCTGCGCGACCCGGACCATGCGGTCGCGATGCTGTCGCCGCTGGTGCAGCCGGCGGCGCTGGTCGTCGACCAGTTCGAAGAGGCGCTGACGCTGCGCACCGAGCAGACCTCGGCCTCGCACCTGGCGTTCGTCGCCGCGCTGTGCGCGGTGGTCGACGCGCCCGGCGCGGCGCACCGCGTCGTCGCGACGATGCGCAAGGACGTCGAGCCGCAGCTGGCGCGCGAATACCCCGACCTGAACCGGCGCTACGGCGAGGCCGAGTTCTCGGTGTATTCGATGGAGGCCGCGCGGCTGCGCGAGGCGATCGAGCGCCCGGCCCAGCAGGTCGGCCTGAAGTTCCAGGCCGGGCTGGTCGACGAGCTGATCAAGAGCGTGGTCGGCGAGGACGCGAGCCTGCCGCTGCTGCAGTTCAGCCTGACCTCGCTGTGGGCGCGGCGCAAGGGCAACCTGATCACGCGCGACGCCTACCGCGAGGTCGGCAGCCCGCGCCAGGCGATGGCCGAGGCGGCCCGGCGGGTGTACGAGAACCAGCTGTCGCGCGAGCAGCAGCTGGCCGCGCAGAAGGTGTTCCTCGCGCTGTCGCGCCCCGGCGAGGCGGCCAGCGTGTTCCGCAGCCGCGCGACGCGGCGCGTGCTGCACGGCGTGGCCGACCCGACCAACGTCGAGGCGGTGCTCGACAAGTTCGTGCGGGCGCGGCTGGTGCGGCTGACGCCGGCCGCGTCGGGAGACCCGCTGGACGACGTGGCCGAGGTCGCGCACGAATCGCTGCTGCGCAACTGGGACCTGCTGGACCACCTGTTCGCCGAGCAGCGGGTGGAGCGCGAGCGCCGCGCCTTCCTGCGCAAGCAGGCCGAGAAATGGCGCGAGGGCGATTTCGACAAGGCGTTCCTGCTCGGCGGGCTGGCGCTGGAGCAGGCCAATGCGGAATTCGACCGCGGCGCGATCACGCCGCTGGAGCGCGAGTTCCTCGATGCGAGCGATGCGGCGGAGCTGGCGCTGCAGTACGCGCGGGCCGACGAGGAGGCCAGGCGCATCGCCGTCGAGAGCGAGCGCGCCGACCTGGCGGAGGCGCGCGAGTTGATCGCCAGAGAGGCCAAGGCGGCCCAGGAGCATGCGAACCGCCGCATCGCGAAGCGGCTGCGCTGGGCCACGATCGCCGGCTTCTCGGCGCTCGGGCTGTTCGTGCTGGCGATCCTGGGCTGGATCGCCACGTCGGCCGCGCAGAAGCAGGCGGAACGCGAGAAGGACAGGGCGAAGGAAGAGGCCGTCGCGCTGCTCCGCAGGGCGAAGGCGGACGCCCAGGTGGCCTATGCCAATGCCAACGCCGCCCAGGTCGAGGCCCGCAAGATCAGCGAGGCCGCGGTGAAGACCAGCGAAGAAGCGACGCAGGTCAGCAACGAGGCGCGGCAACAGGCCGCGACGGCGCAGCGGCAGACCGCCGCGGCGAACGCGGCCACGGCGAGGGCGGAGCGCCAGCGCGACGACACCTGGCTGTCGATGCTGGCCTCGCGCGCCGGCAGCGTCGCCGCGGTGAACGCCGAGCAGAGCCTGGCGCTCGCCAACGACGTCGTCGAGCACGACCCGCTGCGGCAGAACGCGGTGGCGCCGGCCGTGATCGAGGCGACGCAGTACCGCTGGGCCTCGCAGCGGCTGACCCGGGAGCAGCTCGGGCCGGTCGACGCGCTGGCGCTGGCGCCCGACGGCCAGCGCCTGCTGGTGGCAGGGGCCGACGGCATCGGCGAATGGGAACTCGGGCTGCCGGCCTTGCGGCCGCAGCGCCGCCTGGCCTGGCCGGCGACGCCGGGCACCGTGCACCACGTCGCCTACGGCCCGAACGGGCAGGTGGTGGCCGCCACCGACGCCGGCGTGGTGCTGTGGCCGGCGCCATCGACGGCCACCGCCGCGGCGGCGCCGCGCGCGCTCGACGGCAGCGGCGATGTCGGCCACCTGGACTTCAGCCCCGACGGTCGGTTGCTGGCGGGCATCACCGCCGATGCGAACGAACTGCGGGTGTGGTCGGTCGACGACGGCAGGCTGTTGTTCAGCCGGCGCCCCGAGAACGTCGACACCGGGCTGGTCGGCGGGCTGATGGGCGCGGTGTTCCGCAACGGCGGGCAGGAGATCGTCGCGGCGCAGCGGCCCGGCTGGCCCGGCTTCGGCGTGCGCCTGTTCAGCTACGACGCCCGCGGGACGCTGGCCTCGAGCGTCGACGCGCAGCCCTGCAAGGACCTCGGCTATGCCTTCGCGCAAGGCGGCGGCACGCTGGGCGTGTCGGTCATCCCGCAGCTGTGCCTGCTCGACCTGCAACGCCTGCAGGGCGAACGGCGGGTGCCGTACCAGCACATCGACCGCAGCGAATCGGGCGGCGTCGACGACATCGTCATCAACCGCGACGGCCGGCGCATCGTCAAGCTGCTGCGCGGCGCCGGCGAGGTGCAGGTGTCGGACCTGGTGTCGACCGGGCTGTGGCGCCTGCAGGGGGCGTTCGACATGCCGGTGCGCGATTCCTACGAGTCGCTGGTGAGCCTGAGCGAGCAGGGCAACCGGCTGGCGATCAAGGCGGCCGACGACGCGGTGCGCATCTACGACCTGCGGCCGCGGCTGCGCCCGCTGGGCGACCGGGTCGCGCCCTGGTGGGTCAGCCGCGACGAGACGCGCATGCTGGTCGCGATGCGCGGTCCGGCGGGCGACGGGCTGGAACTGCGCAGGCTGCGCGACGGCCAGCTGCTGCAGCACCTGGACACCCCCGACCTGCACGACTCGCCGGCGGAGATCGGCGTGTCGCCGGACGAGTCGCAGCTGGTGCTGTCGGGCCGCTGCGAGAGCGCCGAGCGGCGGTGCCTGAGCGGCTTCGACCTCGCGAGCGGCCGGCCGTTGTCGCGGCACCGGCACGATGGCGTGATCGCCCGTGCCGACGACCTGCACCTGGTGCGCGACGGCGACGAGTGGCTGCTGTACACCGCCGCCGAGCAGCCGGTGTTCCGCATGCCCGAGCCCGAGGGCGCTGCCCGGGAGAGCCGCGTGAGCCGCGCCAACCCGCGCGCCGATGCGCTGGTGCTCGGCCACGCCCGGCTGTTCGCGACCAAGACCGTGCTGCCGGGACGGGTGCGGATCGAGGTGCAGGCGATCGAGCAGGGCGTGGCGCGGGTGTTGCGCCGCATCGAACGGCCGGCGCCGGACGGCATGAACATCGCGCTGCTCGGCGGCGGCGGGGTGCTGCAGCTGAGGGACGCGCGGCACACCGAGCTGTGGGACTTGCGCAGCGATGCGCCGACGCCGGCGATGGAGCTCGGCGCGTCGGCGCGCGGCCGGCTGGTCGTCAACGAGGCGACCGGCCTCGTCGCGCTGCGCACTCCGTCCGGCTGGGACCTGCTCGACCTGCACGGCGGTGCGCTGCTCGGTGGGCTGCGCGCCGAGATGGACGTCGACCCGAGCGGGCGCCATGCGTTCGGCCAGAGCGCGTCCGGCGACGGGCTGGAGCTGCGCCTGCTCGACGACCCGGCGGCGCCGCCGATCGTGCTGAAGGGCTGGCCGGCGCAGCCGGCCTTCAGCCGCAGCGGCAACGTGATGGCCGTGCGCCTGCAGGACCAGCAGCGGCTGCGCCTCTACCGGCTGCCGTCAACCGAGCCGGTGCTCGAGACCGACCTGCAGGGCTTTTCCGCGACGCAGCTGACGCCGCAGGGCGGCTACATGGTCGACCGCAACGGCCGCATCGTCCCGACCGACGGCCGGCGCGTGATGGAGGAAGCGCAGGCCCAGGCCAGCCGCGACCTCGACCCCGGCGAGCGCTGCCGGCTGCTCGGCGCGCCGGTCGGCTGCCTGGGCAAGAAGCTCACGCCGCGGCGGGCTTCTTCCAGCTCGCGCTGACCTTGATCGAGCCGTTGGCCTCGCCCTTGGTGAGGCAGGGGATGCCGGCCTCGCCCTTGAAGCCGAGGTTCAGCTCGACGCTCCAGCTGTCGGGCTGCGTGGCCTCCAGCGCCTCGCGCACCGGCCGCGTCACCGCAGACAGCAGGCTGCGCATCTCCTGGCCGATGTCGCGCACCTTGTCGGCCACCACGCCGCGTTCGACCAGGCCGCCGCGCTCGACGAGGCCGGCGGGGGGCGGCGTCACGATCACGTCGGTGGCATCGACCTCGACGCTCAGCAGCACGCCGTCGATCAGGATCTCTCGTGTGGCCATCGCGGTTCTCCCGGCGCGTTGCCGCGCGAAGTTCAGGGCTGCACCGAGCATAGGCCGCCCGGGCCGCGGCGCCGTCGTCAGGGTTGGGGATGCGCCGCCGCCGCGTTCAGCGCGAGGCCTGCGGTAGCGGCCGCACCGTCAGGTACGTCGGCTGGCCGGTGGCGTTGCCGCGCAGCAGCTTCAGCACGCAGTCGCGGTTGATGCGGCTCGCGTCGAGCGCCTGGTGCAGCCGGTCGACCGATTCGATCGCCAGGCCGTCGATGCCGATCAGCAGGTCGCCTTCGCGCAGCCCGGCGCGCGCCGCCGGGCTGCCGGGCTCGACCGCCGAGACCCGCACGCCGTGCGACTGCGCGAGCCCGAGGCCGACGACGATGCGGCGGTCGAGCGCCGTCGTGCTGCCGCCGACGCCGAGGTAGCCGCGCTGCACCCGGCCGTGCTGCAGCAGCTGCGGGATCACCCATTCGGCGATGTCGATGGCGACCGCGAAGCTGATCGACTGCGCGCCGCGGATGATCGCGGTGTTGACGCCGACCACCTCGCCGCGCGAGTTCAGGAGCGGGCCGCCGGAGTTGCCGGGGTTCAGCGCGGCGTCGGTCTGGATCACGTCGGGGATCAGCCGCCCGGTGCCGGCGCGCATGCTGCGGCCGAGCGCGCTGACGATGCCGGCCGTCACGGTGTGCTCGAAGCCGAGCGGGTTGCCGATCGCGATCGCGATCTCGCCGCGCCGCAGCAGCGCCGAGCGACCGAGCGGCAGCGGCGTGAGCCCGCCGCGCGACATGCCGTCGATGTGCAGCAGCGCGAGGTCGGTGTCGGGATCGTCGCCGACCCAGCGCGCGTCGAACTCGCGGCCGTCGCTCAGCGACACCCGCTGGCGCGTGACCTGCGGCGACGGCAGCGTGGCCGCACCGGCGCGCGTCACGTGCGAGTTGGTCAGCAGGTAGCCGTCGGGCGTGAACAGGAAGCCGGAACCCCCGCCGACCGCGGCATCGCGGTTGCTGCTGCTGCCGACCAGCTTGACCGACGCGACGCTCGGCCCGGCGCGCTCGACGACGTCGGACACGGTCTGTGAATAGGCATCGAGCAGAAAGCCGTCGTTCGCACCCACGGGGAGATCCTCCAGACTGCCCATCTGGGAGCGGATCCCCGCGGTTTCAAGTCGGTGCTATCCCGCCACCACGCGATCGCGGCCTTCGGCCTTGGCGCGGTAGAGCGCCTCGTCGGCGCGCTGCAGCAGCTGCTCGGCGTTCTCGCCTTCGCGGGCCGTCGCCAGGCCGATGCTGACGGTGATGTGCAAGCCGTCGGAGACATCGCCCCAGCTCTCGCCGGCCACCGCGCGGCGCACCCGCTCGGTGATCGCCAGGGCGGTGGGCGGCTCGCTGGTCGCGAGCAGCAGCAGGAACTCCTCGCCGCCATAGCGGCCGATGCGGTCGTCGGCCCGCAGCGAACGCACCGCGCCGAGCACGAAGCGCCGCAGCGCGGTGTCGCCCACGAGATGCCCGTGGCCGTCGTTGACCTGCTTGAAGTGATCGAGGTCCATCAGCGCGACCGACGGCCGCGCGCCGGCCCGGAGCGCGTCGTCCAGTGCGCCGAGGATCGCGCGGCGGTTCAGCGCGCCGGTCAGCTCGTCGCGCGTCGCCAGCGCATGCAGCTGGTTCTGCGCCTGCGCGAGTTCGCGGTTGCGCGTGCCCAGCAGCTGCCGCACCGACGCACCGTACAGCCCGACCACCGCACAGCGCCCGATCGCCAGCGACAGCCACATGGCCGACAGCGCCGCCTGCCACGGCGTGGCACACGGCAATGCCGGCGCGCTGCGCGCCAGCCCGATCGCAAGCGCCAGCCCGAGCGAGATCGCGATCCACAGCGGCATCAGCTGGCGCGGGGTGAGCCGCAGCGCGCTGAACGCGAACACGATGAAGACGATGGTGATCGACAGCACGCCGACCTCGGGGGCCAGCACCACCATCACCAGTTGCAGGCCCGCGGCCGTCAGCATCTGCGGCCCGGTCAGGTACGGGTCGGCGAAGCGCTCGCTCCAGCCGCGGTGCAGCATCAGGTAGAAGGCCCCGCCGGCGAGCGCGCCGCCGACCAGGCAGACCCACGGGGCGAGCAGCCCGACCGCACCGGCGGCATGCAGCAGGAACAGCAGCACCGCATCGATCGCGCAGCTGCCGACCCCCATGCGCAGCATGCGCATGCGCTCGCCGCGGCGGCGCAGCGCGCGGGCCTCAGGGTCTTCCGGTGCGGTCGGCGGCAGGTGGCTGCCGGCGGCGGGGAATGGAACGGTTTGCAGGCTGTGGGGCAGGGTGGGCACGCCTTCAATCTCGGCCTTCAAGGCTGCTTCTTGAGCAGGCGGCGCGTGCCATCGTCCACGGCCGCACCACCGGGGGGCGCGCGGCCGTGCATACCTCACGCGAAGGGGGAGGGCGTGTGCCTGCAGCGCCTCAGGTCGTGGCCGGCGCTGCCGATATCCCGCGATGGAAAGCCGTCGCCCGACCGTTGGACCGGGCTCGAACGGTTGCCGGAGTTTCGAATTCGAATGACCTCGCTCAATCCCACCTGGCGCGCACTACTCGGCTGGCTGCTGGCCGGCGCGCTCGCCTGCGCGATGGTGGCCTGGGCGATGAAGACGGCGTCGCGCGCGCAGCTGCGTGCCGATGCGGAACACAGCGCGTTGCAGTGGGCCAGCTACGTGCGCGACACGGTGCCCGAACTCGACACCATCTTCGCCGGCGGGCCGTTGACGCCGGCCGCCATCGAGCAGCTCAACCGCCTGCGCCACCTGGGCGAGGTGTTCCGCTTCAAGCTCTACGACCCGCACGGCCGCGAACTGCTGGTGTCCGAGCAGCTCGGGCTCGGCGCCGACGAGCTCGCACGGGCGCGCGCCGCCGCACCGCTGGACACGCTCGCCCGCAGCCCCGAGGTGCGCGACCTGGTGCTCAGCGGGCGCAGCATCGTGTACCTGCGGCACGGGCAGCGCGTCGACCGGCCGAGCGTGTACAGCGAGGCCTACATCCCGGTGCAGGGCGGCAACGGCAACATCGGCGGCGTGGTCGAGGTGTATGTCGACCAGGCCGATCGGGCGGCGCGCATCGCGTCGGCCTTCCTGCGGGTGGCGATCGCGGTGGTGGCGGCGCTGGCGCTGCTGCTCGGGCTGAGCCTGTGGCAGTGGATCGTGCGCACGCGCCGCGAGCGCCAGGCCGAAGACAAGGTGCGCTACCTGGCCGAACACGATCCGCTGACCGGGTTGATGAACCGCGCGAGCTTCAATGCCGCGCTCAGCGAGGCCGAGGCACGCTCGCGTGCGGGCGGCCCGAAGTTCGCGGTGCTGTGCCTGGACCTCGACCACTTCAAGCTGATCAACGACACGCACGGCCAGGCGGCCGGCGATGCCTGCCTGTGCAGCGTGGCGACACGGCTGCGCGAGGTGGTGCGGCAGTTCGACCTGGTGGCGCGGCTGGGCGGCGACGAGTTCGCGATCCTGCAGGGCGGCGTGCGCGGCTCGGACGACGTGTCGTCGTTCGCGCAGCGCGTGGTCGAGGTGCTGGCGGCGCCGCACGAGCTCGGCGATGCCCGCGTCGACGGCGGCGCGAGCGTCGGCGCGGCGATCTACGGCACCGACGGGCTCACGCGCGACGAGCTGCTGCACAAGGCCGACCTGGCGCTGTACCGCGCGAAGGCCGACGGCCGCGGCCAGTTCAGCTTCTACGACGCCGCGATGGATGCCGAACTGCAGCTGCGACGCGCGCTGGTGCACGACCTGCGTCATGCGATCGCGGCGGACCAGCTGACGCTGCACTTCCAGCCGCTGTTCGAGGCCGAGGCGCTGCGCCTGAGCGGCTACGAGGCGCTCGCGCGCTGGTCGCACCCCGATCGCGGCGCGATCTCGCCGGCCGAGTTCATCCCGCTGGCCGAACAGGCCGGGTTGATCGAGCCGCTCGGCCGCTGGGTGCTGCTGCGCGCCTGCGAAGAGGCGGTGCGCTGGCCGTCGCAGTTCGACGTCTCGGTGAACCTGTCGGCCGCGCAGTTCCAGGGCGACCTGGTCGGCGTGGTGTCGGAATGCCTGGTGCGCTCCGGCCTCGCGCCGCAGCGGCTGCAGCTGGAGATCACCGAATCGCTGCTGATGCGCAACACCGAGCAGGTGCTGCAGACGCTGCGGACCTTGCAGGCGCTCGGCGCGCGCATCGTGATGGACGATTTCGGCACCGGCTATTCGAGCCTGGCCTACCTGTGGCGCTTCCCGTTCCACAAGGTGAAGATCGACCGCGCGTTCACGCAGAACATGGAGCGCGACCCGAAGGTCGACCTGATCGTCGGCTCGATCGTCTCGCTGTCGCATGCGCTGGGCATGAAGGTCAATGCCGAGGGGGCCGAGACGGCGTCGCAGCTGGCGCGGCTGCGGGCCCACGGCTGCGACGAGATCCAGGGCTTCCTGCTCGGCCGGCCGGTGCCGGCGCACCAGCTGCGGCACGACGATCCGCAAGGCTGGCGGTCGCCGCGCAGCGAGCCGCGACTGAGCACGCTGGATCCGGTGATCTGACCGGGCCCTGGACTTCGTCGCACGACAATGCGGCCATGACCGATTCGACGTCCTGGCTTCTCTTCTTCCAATCGCTGCTGATCGGCCTGTCGATCGCGGCCCCGGTCGGCCCGATCGGGCTGCTGACGATCCAGCGCACGCTCGATGGCGGCTGGCGCGCCGGCCTCGCGACCGGCATGGGCGCAGCAGCGGCCGACACCGTCTACGGCGCGGTCGGGGCCTTCGGCGCCACCGCGCTGATCGCGTGGCTGGTCGGCGCGAAGCTCTGGCTCGCGGTATTCGGCGGACTGGTGCTGCTGCGGCTGGCGTGGTCGGGCTGGAACCAGGCGGCCGGTGACGACGCCGGTGCTGCGCCGGCCCCGGTGCCGGCGCTGTGGAGCTGCTTCGCGACCACCTTCGCGCTGACGCTGTCGAACCCGATGACCATCGTGTCCTTCATCGCGATCTTCGGCGCGATGAGCGCGCAGGTGGCCGGCGGTTCGCCGCTGGTGATGGTGGCCGGCGTGTTCGTCGGCTCGGCGCTGTGGTGGCTGCTGCTGTCCGTCACGGTGGGTCGGCTGCGCCACAGCTTCCGGCCCGCGTGGCGGCGGGCGATCAACAAGGCATCGGCATTGCTGCTCGCAGGCTTTGCGCTGTGGCAGTGGGGCGGCCTGCTGACCCCGTTGCTGCATTGATCCGGCGCCGCGCCGCGCCGCCGATCAGCAGCAGGCCGACGCCCCACAGCGCGAGCGTGGCCGGCTCGGGGATCGGCGAGATCAGGTAGGCGTGCCCGTAGCCGCTGTTGACGACGAACTGCCCCTGGTCGTTGATGCCGGTCACGGTGCGGAACCAGTCGCCGTCGGCCAGCGTGAACAGGCTGTTGACGTCGATCACGCCCTGGCCGTTGGCGCCGGTGATGAATGCGAAGTCGCGACCGAAGCGGAGGTTGTGGATCGTGCCCGCCACCTGGCCGAACTCGTTGATGCCGGCGGTGTCGCTGAACGACGCGGGGCCGTACTGGCCCGAGCCGCCCAGGTTGCCCTGGGCGTAGTTCGCGACATGCGAGAAATCGAGCGGCTTCACGGTGCCGGAATCGTTGCCGATGTAGGCGTTGCGGCCGATCTGGTCCTGCGGCCCGATGTAGGTGCCGGCGATCTGGCCGGCGTTGTTGATCGAGCTCTCCTGGTAGTGCACCGCCGCCGGCAGCGCCACCGGTGCGCTGCCGTTCGCGCCGGTCACGAAGGTGCCCGCCTGGTTCAGCTCGCTGAAGCCGATGTGGCCGACCACGCGGCCGGCGTCGTTGAGGCCGTTGCCGAACAGCGGCTGGCCGTTCAGGCTGCCGAGCGAGCGCATCGCCTGGCCGTTCGCATCGGTGATGAAGCCTTGCTGCGGGTCGAGCGAGTCCGGATCGCTGGAGAACGGGCCGCCGCCGGTGCGGCCGATCACCTGGCCGCTGGCATTGATCGCGGTGGCGATGCTGTTGACCGCGCCCAGCGTGCCCAGGTCCTGCATCGGACCGGTGCTGCCGCGCAGGAACGCGTGGAAGCTGCCGCCGGCCGTCTGGGCCGTGCCGACCACTTGGCCGGCGTCGTTGATGCCGTACGCCTTGCTCCAGCTGCCGCCGAGCGTGCCGAGGGCGGTCACGCCGCTGCCGTTGGCGCCGGTGCTGAAGGCGCGATAGTCGCCGACCGACGACCAGCCGTTGAAGCCGTTCGTGTACGCATAGCCGCTGACCTGCCCGCTGTTGTTGATGCCGGTCGCGTACATCCCGTCGCCGGGGCTCAGCTGGCCGATGTCGAACAGCTGGTACTGCGTGGTCTGCGCGTGGGCGGTCGCGGTGCAGGCGAGGCCGGCGGCGAGCGCCAGCGAGGCGAGGAAGTTCGGAGTCTTCATGTGGTTTCCCTGGTTGTGGTGGCGCGACGGCCACGCCATCCGATCAGCAGCAGCCCGCCCGTCCACAGCGCGAGCGTGACCGGCTCGGGGATCGGCGAGATCAGGTAGGCATGCCCCAGTGCGGTGTTCGCGATGAACTGGCCGGCGTTGTTGACGCCGGTCGCGTAGATGAAATGGTCGCCGTCGCCGAGCGTGAACAGGCTGTCGAGGTTGACGACGCCCTGGCCGTTGGCGGCGGTGATGAAGGCGAAGTAGTCCGCGATGCGGCCGTTGTTGAACGTGCCGGCCACCTGGCCGCTGTCGTTCAGCGCGAGCGCCTGGCTCTGCGAGATCGGACCGTACTGGCCGAAGCCGCCGAGGTTGCCGAACTCGTAGTTCGCCACGCCGTGGAAGTCGAGGTGGGTTTCGGTTCCCCCGGGCGTGCCGACGAAGGCGTCCGTGTAGGTGAAGTCCGATCCGTACGTCCCGGCCACCTGCCCGTGGTTGTTGATCGCGTTGACGCGGCTGGTGTCGGCGAAGACGCCGCTGGGCGAGGTGGCATTCGGGCCGGTCACGAAGCTGGTGTTGAGGTAGGAGTAGCTCACGCCGCCGGCGACTTGGCCGCTGTCGTTGATGTCGTGGCCATGCAGTGGCTGGCCGTTCAGGGTGCCGAGGGCTTGCAGGTTGCTGCCGTTCGGGCCGGAAACGAAGCCACGCGGGTCGCCGCCCATCGGGTCGATCGCGACACCGACGACCTGGCCGCTGGCATTGATCGCGGTGGCACTGCTGCTGATGCTGCCGGCGAGTGTGCCGATGTCGTTGAGCGGGCCGCCGGCCGTGCCGATGAAGGCGCGGAACCCGCCCGACGCCGTCTGCGAATCGCCGACCACCTGCCCGGCGTTGTTGATCCCGAACGCGCGGCTCCAGCTGCCGCCCAGCGTGCCCAGGCCGGTGAGGCCGGTGCCGTTCGCTCCGGTCACGAAGGCGTTGTACAGGTTGCTGGACGAATCGCCGTTGCGGCCGTCGCCATACGAATAGCCGACGACCTGGCCGAGATCGTTGATGCCCGTCGCCCACATCGCCTGGCCGGGCGTCAGCGAACCGAGATCGAACAGCGTGTAGTCGGTGGCCTGCGCGGGCAGCGATGCCGCCAGGCCGCAACCGAGCGCAAGCGACGCCAGCAGGCGCGCGGATGTCTTCATGGTTCTCCCCCTTGAACGCGCGCCGCGGCGCGAACCTGAGACGACTGTAGGAGCCGGCCCTGGCACCAACAAGGCGGATTGGCGCGACTCGGCGTAGGTGCGCTCCTACGGTCGTATCGGCTCGTTACCGTGGGTGGGATCGCCACGCGGGCAGTAGCATCCGACGACGTGAACGAAGGAGTGCCGATGGATCAGGTGATGCGGGCCTTGCGCGAAGAGTTTTCGGACCTGGGCGATCCGCAGCAGATCACGCGTGTGCTGCTGCGCCTGACGCTCGCGGCGCTGCTCGGTGGCGTGCTCGGCTACGAGCGGCAGAGCCAGGGCAAGGCGGCCGGCGTCCGCACGCACATGCTGGTGGCGATGGGGGCGGCGCTGTTCGTGCTGGTGCCGCAGCAGGGCGGCATGCAGGTGGCCGACCTGAGCCGCGTGATCCAGGGCGTGGTCGCGGGTGTCGGGTTCCTCGGGGCCGGCGCGATCCTGAAGCTGCGATCGGAAGAACAGGTGCTGGGCCTGACGACCGCGGCCGGCGTCTTCATGACCGCCGCCATCGGCGTGGCCTGCGGGCTCGGGCGCGAGTCGACGGCGTTGCTGAGCACGCTGCTCGCGCTGATCGTGCTGGCGCTGGTGCCGCGCATCGTCGACCGCGGTTCGAAGCCGAAGTAGCCATGCGCTGCGAAGCCATCGCCACCCATCCCGATTTCCGCCGGCTGTCGACGATCGCCGGCGTCGCGGTGGACCTGCGCTACGCCAGCGTGCGCAATTTCGTCGGGCGCGACCTGTATGGCGCGCTCGATTGCGCCTGGCTGCACCGGCTGGCGGCCGACGGGCTCGCACGGGCCGCGGCCCGGCTGGCCGAAGCGGCGCCGGGGCACCGGTTGCTGGTGCTGGACGCGCTGCGCCCGCACCGCGTGCAGATCGAGCTGTGGGATCACCTCGACGGCACCGGCCTGCGCCAGTACGTTGCCGACCCGGCGCGCGGTTCGATCCATTCGTTCGGCATGGCGCTCGACGCGACCGTGCTCGACACGCAGGGCCGCGAGCTCGACATGGGCAGCGGCTTCGACGAGATGACGGCGCTGTCGCATCCGGTGCTCGAAGCGGCGCACCTCGCGAGCGGCGCGCTGACGCCGGCGCAGGTCGGCCACCGCCGGCTGCTGCGCGACGCGCTGACCGCGGCCGGCTTCAACGGCATCGACAACGAATGGTGGCACTTCGAGATGCTCGACCGGCATCACGTGCGGCAGCAGTTCATGCGAGTGGATTGACGGCCGCTCCCGCTATCCGCACGCCTTCAACGCGTCGCGCACGGGCCCCGGCCCGGTGACGCCGGGCGGGATGCCCTGCTTGTCCATCTCTTCGAGGATCGGCAGCGCGAGCCGCTGCTGGGCGCAGGCCGCGCCGGCATCGCCCGGCTGCTGCCGCGCCTGCAGCGCCACGCCCAGCAGGTGGTGCGCGAGGCCCTGGTGGTGGTGCACGTAGTTGTCCTCGCGCAGGCCGGCCGGCAACGCGGCGAACGACGCCACCGCCTCGGTCAGCACCGACACGCCGCCGCGCGCGTCGCGGTCGGCCAGCAAGGCCTCGCCGAGCGAGGTCTGCATGCTTGCCACGTCGGCCTGGAACTGGGTGTTGCCGGGGTCCTTCGCGCTCAGCCCGCGCATCATGTCGAGCGCGCGCCGTGCGTGCGCCACCGCCTCGGGTGGCTGATCGAGGCGGCGCAGGCACCAGGCGATGTTCTCCAGGTCGGTCGCGACGTGCCGCTCGAGCGACGTGTTCTGCGGGTTCTTCGCCACCAGCCGCTCCAGCACCGCCAGGCTCTTGCGGAAGGCGGCGAGCGCGAGCTGCGCGCTGGCGGGGGTGGCGTCGCGCTGGATCAGCTGCTCGCCGCGCGTCGAGTAGTTCGATGCGAGGTTCAGGCCGGCGTCGGTGTCATCCGGGTCTCGCGCGACCAGGGCTTCCAGCTGCGCGGCGGCGTCGTCCGAGGTCTTCAGGTAGGTGTCGATGTCGCCCGAGAACATCTGCACCTGGCTCAGCTGCCCGTACAGCGTGGCGCGCAGCAGCTGGTACACCCGGTTCGACCGGTCGGCGGCCGCCAGGTCGTCGGCCACCGCGATGCCGGCGCGCAGCGTGCGCACGGCCTCGGGGAACTTGCCGATGAAGCCGAACACCGCGCCTTCGCGCTGGTGCGCGACCGCCGCTTCCTGCTGCGCGTCGCGGTACACCGCATCGTGCGGGGGACGCGCGGCGAGCACCGGCGCCAGCAGCTCGATGGCGCGGCCGTAGCTCCTGAGCGCGCCTTGCGGATCGCCGAGGCTCGCCACCCCGGGCCGGCCCTGGATGTCGCCGATGTTGCGGTAGCCGTTCGCCAGCTCGACCTGCAGCGCCGGTTCCTGCTGCGCCTCGGGCGCGATGCCTTCGAGGTACGCGATGCCGTTCTCGACCAGCAGCTTGCGCGCCGCCGTCGAGCCCGGCAGCACGCGGATCGCGTCGTGCATCGGGATCATCATCGAGCTCGCCAGCTTGCGCACGTTCGCGAAATGCCGCTCTGCGCGTTCGCGCTGGCGGTGCGCCTCGTAAGCCTGGTAGCCGGCGAACGCGATGCCGGCGACCAGCGCCAGGTTGGCGAGCATCACCGCACCGACCGCCGCGCGGTGGCGCAGCACGAAGCGGCCGGCGCGGTAGCTCCACGCGCCGCGGCGCGCCTGCACCGGCAGGCCTTCGAGGTGGCGGAACACATCGTCGGCCATCGCCTCGGCCGAGGCATAGCGGTGCAACGGATCCTTGCGCAGCGCCATCAGCACCACCGCATCGAGGTCGCCTTCGAGCTGGCGCCGCCGCGCGCGCGGCGCATCGTCGAGCGCGCGACTCGGCGGCGGCGGCTCGGTGTCGCAGATGGCACGCGTCAGCGCGTAGTTGTCTTCGGTCGCGCTGCCATAGGGACTCGCCTGCGTCAGCAGGCGGTACAGCACGACGCCGAGCGAGTAGATGTCGCTGGCCGCGGTGACCGCTTCGCCGCGCACCTGCTCGGGGCTGGCGTACTGCGGCGTCAGCGCGCGCATCGCGGTGGCCGTGCGATCGCCGGCGCCGGCGTCCAGGCGTTTCGCGATGCCGAAGTCGACCAGCTTCACGACGCCGTCGCGACCGACCAGGATGTTGCCCGGCTTCAGGTCGCGGTGCACCACGCCCTGGCGGTGCGCGTAGTCGACCACCTGGCAGAGGCTTCGGAACAGGCGCAGCCGCTCGGCCACCGGCAGCGCGTGCTCGGTGCACCAGGCGTCGATCGGCAGGCCGCCGTCGACCAGGTCCATCACGACGTAGTGCGCGCCTTCGGGCGACACGCCGGCGTCGAGCAGCTTCGCGAGGTTCGGATGGTCGAGCGTCGCGAGGATGCGCCGTTCGGCATGGAAGCGGTCGAGCAGGAAGCGGGTGTCGGCGCCTTCGCGCACGATCTTCACCGCCACCTGCTGCTCGTACTGGCCGTCGGCGCGCTCGGCGCGGTAGACCTCGCCCATGCCGCCGCGGGCGATCAACGCGATCAGGCGGTAGTCGCCCAGGCGCTGGCCGCTCGCGTCGTGCGGCGCCGCGGCGGCTTCGGCCGACAGCGCATCGAGCAACCCGGCCGCGGGCGACTGGTCGAGCGGGCCGGTGCCTTCGGCCGCGGCGACCAGCGATTCGAGCTCGGCGCGCAGCGCGGCATCGTCGGGGCAGGCCTGCGCGATGAAGTGCCTGCGTTCGCGCGGGGGGCGCTCGAGCGTGTCGGCCAGCAGCTCCTTCAGGCGCTGCCAGCGTTCGCGGTCGAGGGTCATGGGCTGGTCGGGCGCGGGATCGCAAGCGGCGTTGCCGGTCCCGGCCGCGCGGTCGTCGCCGCTGCGTGCAGTTGCTTCCATCGAGGCTCCCTGTCCGCCCGGTGGGGGCGGGGAGGGCGAGCTTACCTGCGGCGCGCAGGCGAAGCTGTCACGGCTTTGTTACGGCTCAGGCCAGGCGGAACACCCCGACCGCCGCCACCAGCTGGTGCGCCTGCACATGCAGGCTGTCGGCGGCAGCGGCCGATTGCTCGACCAGCGCGGCATTGCGCTGGGTGGCTTCGTCCAGCCCGGCCACCGTCGCGTTCAGCTGGTCGACGCCCGCCGTCTGCTGCTGGCTGGCCTGGCCCATCTCGGCGATCAGGCCGGCCACGCGCTGCACCTGTTCGACCATGCCGCCCATGTGGCGGCCGGCGCTGTTCACCAGCTCGGCACCGGCCTGCACGCGTTCGACGCTCGAGCCGATCAGCGACTTGATTTCCTTGGCTGCCGCGGCACTGCGCTGTGCCAGCGCGCGCACCTCGGCGGCCACCACCGCGAAGCCGCGGCCCTGCTCGCCGGCACGCGCCGCTTCCACCGCCGCGTTGAGCGCCAGGATGTTGGTCTGGAACGCGATGCCATCGATCACCGAGACGATCTGGCCGATCTTCTGCGAGCCCTCGGCGATGCTGTCCATCGTGTGCACCACCTGCTGCACCGCCGCGCCGCCCTGGCTCGCGGCCGCGCCTGCCTCGGCGGCGAGCAGCGCCGCGCTGCGGGCTGCATCGGCACTGGCTTTCAGGGCGCCGGTCAGCTGTTCCATCGACGCGGCGGTCTGCTGCAGGTTGCCGGCCTGCAGCTCGGTGCGCTGGCTCAGGTCGGCGTTGCCGCGCGCGATCTGCTGCGAGCCGGTCGCGATCGAATCGCTGCTGGCGCGCACGGTGGCCACCACCTGCGTCAGCCGTTCGCACATCGCCGCCATCGCGGCCATGATGCTGGTGTCGTCGCCAGGCGCCAGCGGCACGCGCTGGCGCAGGTCGCCGGCCGCGACGGCATTGGCCACCGCCGCCACGTCGGCCGGTTCGCCGCCGACCTGGCCCCACACCGACTTCCACGCGAAGCGGCCGAAGCCGAGCAGCAGCACGGCGGCCGCGGCGAAGACGCTCCATTGCGACCACGCCACGCGCGTGAGCGTCGCATCGAAGGTGGCCGAGGCCGCGTCGGCAAAGGCGGTCGAGGCCTTGACCGTGGCGTCGACGCCGGCGCGGTGCTGCAGGTACAGCGCGTCGGCCGATTTCAGGGCCGCCTGCGCGGCGGAGGCGTCGCCAGTGGCAGTGGCCTTCAGCACCGCGCGCGACGCCGCAATGAAGCGTTCGCCGGCCTCGTGCTGCGGGCCCAGCAACTGCGCTTCCAGGCCATACGGCGGGTGGGCGCGCCAGTAGGCGACCCGCTCCTGGTATTCCCTTTCCAGGCGAGCCGCCTCGGCCTGCGCCTTCTCGGGCGCGATGCTGCCTTCGACCGCCTGCGAGAGCACCAGCCGCAGCTCGATCAGGTACATCGGCGGCGGCAGGATGTCGGCGGTGACGTCCTTCGCGACGAAGGTGCGCTGGGCCGCATCGGCCGCCGCGCCGGCGCCCCACAGCGACACCGCCATCAGCACGCTGGCCGCGGCGATGCCCGAGCCGATGAGGAGAACCAGGGTCAATCGCAGTGAACGCATGGGTCGTGGCCGGGGGTGAAGGGCTCTTCGGGTTGTCGACCGAAGCGCGCGCCACTTGAGCGTTCAGTCGAACAAAGTGCCCTTCATCGCGTCGCGCGACACGCGGTGCCACACGTACATCCCGTTCTGCCGGTAATGGTCGTGCAGCTCGCCGGCGCACATCACGTAGCCCTGCAAGGGATCGCAGTGCGGCGCGCCGAACAGGTGGCCCGACTCGTGCACCGCGAGGATCTGCGTGCGGTTCATCGACATGTCGAACAAGAACTGCCCGCTCACCTGCACGCCGAGCCATCCGCAGGCCACGCCGCCCACCATCTGCGGCGACATCGCGATCAGGTAGTCGAAGCCGTGGTTGTCGACGCTCGTGCGCACCGAGCCGCCGGTGGTCCAGTCGCGCGCGAGACCCAGCACCTTGCCGCCGTAGGCCGCGGCCTGCTCGCACAGGCCCTTGCTGGTGTCCAGCGTCAGGCCCGGGATGGCACGGAAGTGCTGCGTCACGCCCATCATCTGATCGAAGCCGCCCGGGAAGGACTGGTAGGTGCCGGCGTTGCCACCGGCGGTCGTCGGCGTGAAGACCTCGCCAGGCCGCGTGAAGACCTCACCGAGGAAGATTTCCGGCGAGCGCGTGTAGTTCAGCCGCGTGAAGTAGCTCTGGTCGTAGACGGTGCTCACCAGCACGTGGCTGCTCGGCGCCACGCTGAAGGCCGCGCCGCTGTAGGCGGTGTCCACCGTGGTGCTGCCTCCGCTCTGCAGGCGCACCCCGTCGATGCGGTAGGCGCCGCGCCCGACGGCATAGTGCTTGGCGCGCGCGGTGTCGTCGATGAACGGGCCGGCGCCGAACGATGCGGTGCGTGTCTCGCCGGCGGCCAGTGGGACCTCGATCGTGCCCAGCGGCACGGTGCTGAAATCGCTGAAGCGCGTGCTGGCGAGCGTCGGCGTGAGCTTCACGGTGCCGGCATTGCCGCTCAGGTTGCGCACGGTGATCGACACCTTCAACGCATCGCCCTTGGCCGGTGCCTGGCCGGCGGCATTCGTCACGCCGATCGCGATGACGTCGGCCTGGATCGTGCAGTTCGGCTCGCAGCCCGACGCGCCCTTGGCCACGAGGTAGGAGCTGGCGACATCGTTGAAATCGCTCGGCACCAGGTTGGGCTCGTCGGCGGCCAGCACCAGACGCCGGCCCTGCAAGCCGGCATGCTCGAACAGCTCGACCCGGTAGCCGGCGAGCATGCGCGCCGAGGAGGCGAAGTCGGTCCAGGCCGCCGGCAGGGAGGCACTGCCCTCGGCCAGGCACAGCGATGCACCGGCGAAGCCGACATGCTCGTACAGGCACACCGGTGCCGCTGCGGTGGGCACGGTTGGCGCCACCACGCGGTACGACGACAGCCTGTCGTTGAAGGCGCGGTTGACCAGGTTCGGCTCGTCTGCCGTCAGCGCGAGCGTGGCGCCGCCTTGCGCGATGTGCTCGTAGAGCGTCACCGACCATCCCGCGGGCACGCGAACCGACGACACCCGGTCGTTCCAGCCGGCCGGCGTGGTCGCGCTGCCGGCCTCGGCGCACCAGCTCTCGCCGACGTAGTTGGCGTGTTCGTAGAAGCACACCGATGCCGCCTGCGACGCGAGCGGCAAGCCCGCCAGCAACGCGGCGGCTACCCACGCCGTCCTGTTGATCTTCATGGAGTTTCCTTCGTTGTTGGCGGGCAAGACATCTCCCGACATGAAGTCTGGAACCGCGAAGGACCTTCAGTGGTACTTAAATGGTACTAAAGCTGAAACCGGGGGCGGGTGGATGTAAATGGGTCGATCGGATGATGATCTTGACCTTGGCTGGCGTGACCCTCATGCGCTGCGAAACCATCGACACCCATCCCCCCAGCATCTCGAAGTGCCACCACTTGCAATGATTTGCCCGCCAGCATGTGGAACCGAGCACGCTGCGAAGTCACATAGCTGCATGAGAGAATTTCTGTGCAACCCAACATCGGAGCATCCAGGCCATGGGCTTCATCATCGACTTCGCGTTGGATCCCAAGGAGGCGTTCGCTCGGGGGTTCATGCGTGGATTGGCGTCGCCCGTGATCTTGTTCGTGCACAACGAAGCGCCGTCACTGCCCGGCGTTCAGAGGGTGGAGCCACCTGCATCGGGTCGGGAGATCGCGGCTGCGCTTGCGTCGGACTGGGCGCGCATCGGGGAGTCGATGCATCGCGCGGTGCATCGGCATGAGCAGGGGCAGCAAGCCTCACCAGACACCGGTCGCTCAAGCGGCAAGCAAGGCGATGGGGCCGGGCGCCGACAGGGCTGAGCCAAGCGGCCCAGCACTCGCAGAGCCTGACCAACGCCTCAGAACCGGTAAGCCGTGAACACCACGGCGCTGTTCTGCGACTTCTTCTCGGTGATCGGGCTGTCGGCCGCGTCGCGCTGCAGGCGGCGCGTTGACACGCGGGTGCCGATGCCCCACTTCTTGTCGATCTGGTAGTCGGCCCCGACGGTGAAGCCCACCGATTCGATGCCCGAGCGCGGCGTGTACACCGCGCGGCCCGACCGCGCCGCCTGCTGCTCGTCGATGCCGAAGTAGGTCTGCATCGCGCTGCGGCTGGCCCAGGTCACCCCCGGGCCGGCCGACAGCATCAGGCCCGGCGCCGGGGCGTACTTGCCCTCGACGTCGAACGACAGCCGCCCGCCCTGGTGCTTGCCGCCGATGTCGCCGACCACGTTGCCGCGGGCGGTGAACCAGCCGTCGGAGTAGCTCGCGAACACCGCGCCGAGCGCGGTGCCGTCGATGTCGCCCAGGCCACGCAGGCGGTCGGCATCGGATTCCTTGCGCGGCTTCTCGAGGTCGCCGCCGATGCCCAGGCCGACGCGCCAGTGCGGGTCGGTGATGATGAACGCGCCGATGCCGGCCGGCACGCCGGCGCCGGGCACGCCGCCGATGAAGTAGCGACCGTGGTTGGCGGCCAGCACCGGGAAGGCGCGCACCTTGTGCTCGGCGCTGCCGGGGTACTTGGGAATGCTGCCGACGCCGAGGCCGGCGGTGAACTGCCAGCCGTCGTCGGCCGGCGCGGCGGGTTCCTCTGCCAGCGCGAGCGTCGCGCTCAGCAGCGCCAGCGCGCCGGTCAGGAGGGTCGGGGTCATCGGATGGAAGAGGCGTTGGCGCAGCATCATGCAGGTCTTTCGGAAGGCGTTGGAATCGGTGAACATCGGGAGTCTCGCTCGGTTGCTTGGGGGTCAGGTGAAAAACGTTGGGATGGACGGCAGTGTCGGAACCCCGCCTGAAGCGAACCTGAACCGTTGATGAAGGTTCGATGAAGGCGCCCGCCGCGACCCCGGCGCGGCTTCACCGAACCTTCAGGTTCGGCGTCTCCAATCGGTGTCCATGAGCCATGCCATGAAGATCCTGCTGATCGAAGACGACCTCGAACTGGGCAACGGCGTGCGCATCGCGCTCGAAGACCAGGGCCTGCAGGTCACCTGGGTGCGCCGGCTGGGCGACGCGCTGCACGCGATCGACACCCAGGCCTGCGACCTGGTGCTGCTCGACCTGGGCCTGCCCGACGGCGACGGCCTGGCGCTGCTGGCGCGCCTGCGCCGCGAGCGCCTGCCGATGCCGGTGTTGATCCTGACGGCGCGCGATGCGCTCGAAGACCGCCTGGCCGGGCTCGACAGCGGTGCCGACGACTACATGGTGAAGCCGTTCGCGCTGGCCGAGCTGCTGTCGCGCGTGCGCGCGCTGGCGCGGCGCAGCTTCGGCCTGGTCAACGACACGATCGAAATCCGCCAGCTCGCGCTGCACGAGGCGACGATGCGCGTGACGGTCGACGAGCGGGCGGTCGAGCTGTCGCGCAGCGAGTTCGAGCTGCTGTGCCTGCTGATGAAGCGCGCCGACCGCGTGCTGACGCGCCGCGTGCTCGAAGAGCAGGTGCTGCCCGGCGGGCTCGACAACGAGAGCAACGTGCTCGACGTGCACATGTCCAACCTGCGCCGCAAGATCGGGCCGGGCTACATCCGCACGGTGCGCGGCGTGGGCTACGTGATCGACCGGGCCGCTCCGGCGAAGGGCGGGGCATGACGCCCGCGGCGTTGTGGCAGCGGCTGCGCAGCTCGCTGGTCAGCCGCCTGGTGGCGGCGCAGATGCTGACGGTGCTGCTGCTGTGGTCGGCGGCGATGGCCTATTTCGTCTGGGACACCGCGCGCTACGACGAGATCTTCGAGCCTGGCCACATGGGCCCGCGGGCCGACATGATCCTCGCGCTGGTCGACAGCCTGGCCGACCGGCCCGAGCAGCTGCAGGAGGTGCTGCGCAAGCTCGACGTGTTCCAGCGCCGCGAGAACCATGAAGAAGACGACCTGGCGCTGCGCATGTCGATGAACGTCTGGCTCGGCGACCGGCTGCTCTATGCCTCGCCCGGCTCGCCCGGCGTGGTGCCGACGACGCAGCAGCGCCGGCTCGAGAAGCTGGACATCGACGGCCTGCCGTGGCGCACCTACACGCAGCAGTCGGCACGGTCCGCGGCACGCGTCACGCTGATCCGTTCGGGCCACGCGGTGTCGATCCTGTTCGCGCTGGGCGAACGCGGCATCCTGATCCTGCCGCTGCTGATCAGCCTGCCTTTCCTGGTGCTGCCGGCCTGGTGGTCGGTGCGGCTGGCGTTGCGGCCCTGGCGCCGCTTCTCGCAGGAGATCGAGACGCGCAGCCCCGGCGACCTGGCGCCGCTGCGCTTCGGCAGCGCCTACCGCGAGCTGCGGCCGGTGGCCGATGCGGTGAACACGCTGCTCGCGCGCGTGGCGGCGAGCCTGGCGCGCGAGCGCAGCTTCATCGCCGACGCGGCGCACGAGCTGCGCACGCCGCTGGCCGCGATGCGCATCAACGTCGAGGCGCTGCAGGCCCACCGCGGCGACGCGCGCGATGCCGAGCTGCTCGACGGGCTGGTGCGCAGCGGTGAGCGGGCGAGCCGGCTGGTGGCGCAGTTGCTGGGGCTGATGCGCAGCGACAGCGGGCGCGCGCAGGCCGTGCGGCTGTCGCTCGATGGGCTGGTGCAGGACCGGCTGGCGGCGCTGTCGGGGCTGGCGACGCAGCGTGGTGTCGAACTGGAGCTGGTGTCCGCCGAGCGCTGCGAGATCGAGGCCGAGCGTGAAGGGCTGACGTCGCTGGTCGACAACCTGGTCGAGAACGCGATCAAGTACTCGCCGGCCGGGGCGACGGTGTCGGTGCGGGTGGGGGGCGATGCGACGCTGGTGGTCGAGGATGCCGGTCCGGGCATCGCGGCGGATTGGCGCGAGCGCGTGTTCGACCGCTTCTTCCGCGTGCCCGACCAGGCGCAGCCGGGCAGTGGGCTGGGGCTGGCCATCGTGAAGTCGGTGGCCGATCGGCATGGGGCGACGGTTGAGCTGGCGGATGGCCTTGAAGGCCCCGAAGGCCGCGGGCTGCGGGTGACCGTGCGCTGGCCCCGCGACTGACAACTGGCGCCAGGACTTTTATTCCTCGATACAGACTGGTCGTGCTACCCCTGTTCATAGGTGAGGCCCCGGCTGCGGGTGAACACCGAGGCGCTCGCCCGAGGTCGGCTTTGACGCGCGCGGCAGCGCGAGTGATGATCTCGCCCGTGGCCGCGGGCTGGTTCACGCCCAGTCGGTCGAACCGCAGCGAGCCTGCCGAGGCCGGGGAGGATGCATGGAAGTCTTCATCGAGTGGCCCCAGCGTGGACGACCAGTTGGTGCTGCGGCGGCGCGGCGGAAACCTCTGATCGGCTGGCTTTCGCAGTGCCTGCCGCGGGCTACAGCGGCATCGAGTGGGGATCACATGAAGGAAATGTTGTTTCGACTTGGTCAAGTGATCTGGTGGTTCGGTGCCCTCGGCGCCTTTGGCGCGGCGGCCGCAGCGATCTTCATCCCCAACCTGGACAAGAAGGTCCTCATCGTCGGAGTCGTCTGGGGCCTCGTGACCCTTCCCAGCTGGGCGCTCGCATACGTGCTTTGTGGCACCTTGGGGCCTCCGAAGCGGATGCCCTAGAGCGCGCACCTTGATCGAAGTAGTGCTGGCCGCTGGCGCGCAGGATGAAGGCGCCATCGGCGCTGGCACGCGCGCTTCGGCTGCAACCCTTCGACACGGCCCCTCGACAAGCTCGGTCCCTGCTCAGGGCGAACGGTCGGAATGGGGCGCCCGCCTGATGGGCTTGAACGCGGCACACGAGTTGGTGTTCGATTTTCAGTACGCGTCGCCGACCGGCTGCGGGGCCGCCTGGAACGCGGTGCCGCTGGCGCTGGAGAACCTGCAGATTCGCTGAAAGGCAAGGCTTGCGCGCGACGAGCTGCTCGTGGGGTGTTCGGTAGCCGCCTCACGATCATGACAGGCCGGAGCTACTCCTTGAGTCCAGTGACAGGGCTGTCGCTGAGCGCTTGTGCCGAGCGAATCGAGGACCAGAGAGGTCCTGCGACTGACAACTGGCGGAGAGAGCGACGCGCTTGCGCTGCAGTTCCTTGGCGGGTCGCTTGCCGGCACCGAGCGGTCGTACCAGAACTTTCCACCCGCGATGATTCGCAAGGACGTGACCGCCAGCATTGGCGCACGTGGCGCGGCCGGAAATATGCCGGGACCGAATTGCCTGTTTTTCTGGAGGCAAAGAACCTTTATCAACAACTTAGACTTGGTACTAAAGCCCGTTGATTTCCTTACTGACAAGGGCGTGAAGGCAGACGGATTTGAAGCATCGCCGACGCCGACGCGATCAGCGTCGACGCCTCCTCAGCCTGCGTGACGTCGAGCGTCGCGCTCGCACCGATCGACAGCGCGATGTCGTCGACCGCGCAGCACGTCCTTGACGATGTAGAGGGCGCCAGACCGGCTGACATTCGCAGCGTTGACGGCGAACGGAGGTGCGCGCGCTTCTGCCTCATGCTTGCGAATGCTAGGAAGATCTCCGATTCCGAGCAGTACGCCATGCGACCTCTTACTCGGATGCGCAATAGCGAATCCGGAGCGCGACCCGTTATGATCGACCCACCAAAGGCTGCTCGAATCG
This sequence comes from Rhizobacter sp. Root1238, assembly GCF_001425825.1. Lineage (GTDB taxonomy): Bacteria > Pseudomonadota > Gammaproteobacteria > Burkholderiales > Burkholderiaceae_C > Rhizobacter. The sequence goes on along the minus strand of NZ_LMDM01000021.1, from coordinate 13,305 downwards.
CAGTCACTCACGTGGAGGGATCCGAATGCGACGCATCGCTGCGGCGCTCATGACGTTGCTCGTGCTGGCGGTGCCGGCATGTGGCGGCGGTTCATCGAGCAACTCAACTACACCTCCAGACGCAACAAGCCGTTGGGACGGCACCGCGGCTTGGGACTCTGCAACCTGGAACTGAGGAGGAAACTTGATGAAGAAGAATGCCATGATTGCGCTCGGCGCGTTGGCTTTTGCGGCCGCTGCGGCGACCGCGGCGATTCCATACACCTTCAGTGCCGGAACGGCCATCAAGTCGGCGGAGGTCAATGGGAACTTCAGCGCATTGCAGGGGCAGGCCGACGGTCAAGACGGCCGGCTGACCAAGCTGGAAACGCAGGTCGATGCGCAGGACGGCCGACTCACCAAGCTCGAAGTGGCGATTGCCAAGCCGACCGACCAATTGATTTGTGTCACAGCGTCGACCGTCGCTGCCTGGGTTCGCGCGCTGCCGGGTGCGCCGCCGGCAAATTGCGTTCAGGGCTCGGCGCCGACCGACACGAAACAGATGACGTTTGCACAAGTCATGCAAGAGGGTTGGTTGATGGTGACGGTGGATGGCGGCGGTGGATACGCCCTTTTTCACAAGTAGGCGGATGGCGTGGCTACCTTCGCCACCTGGACTCCCAAGCCTTCCTCTCGTTCGCCATGCTGCTCTGCAGCGCCTCAGTGAGGATCGTCGCCTCGTTGGCCATGCCATCGGAGGGAGGTCTGAGCGACTCCGGGATGGGGGTAGGTCGAGGGGTGTCGCGTGGTGCGAATCGGATAGTGTGGGGCGCGAGTGGTTGCCGGCATTTTTTGATTTGAATGCTGGTCACGCGGCCAATCAGCGGAATCCCGCCGCAGCGAGCACGTTGCCACCGTCCGAGAAGTCATCGCTGTCATTGGCACTCGCGAGGGTTCCGACCTGAGGCGCTTCACGCCCACCAACTCCTCGAGCTTCTTGCTGATGCGGCGGGCGCCCCAGTTGCTGCGAGGCGGCCGCTGCCGCGCGCGGCGGGCGATCTCCACGGTCGGTCGCGGGCAGCTGCCGACGTCAGCTTGTGAACCGGATGGTCCCATGGCTGTCACGCTCGATCAACGGATCCTGGGCCGCAGCGACCGCGCAGCTGGAGACCGGCTGAGCAGGTCCGGCGCGCAGCGGAAGGTCCAAGAGGTCACCGGCCCGACGGGTTTTCAAGTCACGTCCGAGACACTTGGGACTCAAGTTTTCGGCTGAACCCTCCAGCGGGATGAGGTTCTTCAGTCCTGAAGACAGCTTTCGAGCCCGTCGGCCCAATACGGCTGTCTGCTTGAATCGACTACATCAAGATCAACGCAATCCACGACATGCGTCGACGGAGCGCCGCGTGGAAGGCGGATAGCGGGATGAAGGCGCCGTCGGCGCTGGCACACGCGCTTCGGCTGCAACCCTTCGACACGGCCCCTCGACAAGCTCGGTCCCTGCTCAGGGCGAACGGTCGGGGTGGGGCGGGAAGGGCGCGAGCGGCCCTGGAAAACCAGTGGCGGAGAGAGCGGGATTCGAACCCGCGGGGGGCTATTAACCCCCACACGCTTTCCAGGCGTGCGACTTAAACCGCTCATCCATCTCTCCGGAGCCGGCGAGTTTAGCCCAGGTCCGGGGGGCCTTCGACCCGGCCCCGCGGGAATTTCGCTCAGGGCTGGCCCGGTGCCTTGGCCTTCATCAGCGCCATCGCGGTGCCGATCAGGCCCGCCACCTCGGTCATGTTCCCCGGCACGATCATCGTGTTGTTCTTCTGCGCCAGGTGGGCATACGCGTCGACCGCCTTCTCGGCCACCTTCAGCTGCACCGCCTGCTCACCGCCAGGCTCGCGGATCGCCTCGGCGATCTTGCGGATGGCACCGGCCGTCGCGTCGGCCACCGCGGTGATCGCCGCGGCCTCGCCCTGCGCCTTGTTGATTTCGGCCTGCCGCGCACCTTCGGAACGGGCGATCGACGCTTCGCGCTCGCCGGTCGCGATGTTGATCTGCTCCTGCTTGCGGCCTTCGGACGCGGCGATCAGCGCGCGCTTCTCGCGCTCGGCGGTGATCTGCGCCTGCATCGAGCGCAGGATCTCGGCCGGCGGCGTCAGGTCCTTGATCTCGTAGCGCAGCACCTTCACGCCCCAGTTGCCGGCCGCCTCGTCGAGCGCGCTCACCACCGCGCCGTTGATCGTGTCGCGTTCCTCGAAGGTCTTGTCCAGCTCCATCTTGCCGATCACCGAGCGCAGCAGCGTCTGCGCCAGCTGCGTGATCGCGAACACGTAGTTGCTCGAGCCGTAGCTCGCGCGCATCGGGTCGGTGATCTGGAAGTAGATGATCCCGTCGACCTGCAGCTGCGTGTTGTCCTTCGTGATGCAGACCTGGCTCGGCACGTCGAGCGGCACTTCCTTCAGCGAATGCTTGTAGGCCACCCGCTCGATGAAGGGCACCACGAAGCTCAGCCCCGGCACCAGCGTGCGGTCGTACTTGCCCAGCCGCTCGACCACCCAGGCATGCTGCTGCGGCACGATCTTCAGCGTGCGCACGATGAAGATGCCGACGATCACCACCAGAATCAACGCGATTTCCATGAGGGGCTTTCCAGGGAGTAGGGGAGGGGAGAGGGAATCAGCGGCCCGCGGCGGGCACCAGCACCAGCCAGTTGCCTTCCACCGCCTGCACCACGTGCTCGCCGGGCAACGCGGGGGCATCGGGGGCGAGCCGCGCAGTCCAGGTGGAGCCGCGGTAGGGCACGCGGGCGGTGCGGTCGTCGGCCCAGGCCGCAACGCTCACCCGCTCACCGATATCGATGTTGACGTCGCGGTTCTCGCGCACCGGGCCGGACGCCGGCCGCTGCAGGCGCCGCCAGTGCCACAGCGCGACCGCGCCGCCGCCCACCACGGCCGCCATCACCAGCTGGCCGGGCAGCTTGAAGCCGAGCAGGGCCGCCAGCGCCGCGGCGGCCAGGCCGAGCGCGAACATCAGCAGGTAGAAGGTGCCGGTGGCCAGCTCGGCGGCCACCGCCAGCCCCGCTGCCACCCACCAGAACGTCGACGGGCTCATGTCCATGGCCTCTCCTCGTTTGAAGGTCTGTTGCGTCCACCCCGCACGCACCGAAGGGCAGTGTAAGGGGGCCCCACGCCCGTCATCGAACGGCCCTACACTTCGCGCCTTCCATTCCGTTGCCCCCCGGCGTTTCCTTGAGGTGACCATGCTTCGATTCAACTTTCCGATCGTCATCATCGACGAAGACTTCCGTTCCGAGAACACCTCGGGCCTGGGAATCCGGGCGCTGGCCGCGGCCATCGAAAAAGAGGGCTTCGAGGTGCTGGGCGCCACCAGCTATGGCGACCTGTCGCAGTTCGCGCAGCAGCAAAGCCGCGCCAGCGCCTTCATCCTGTCGATCGACGACAACGAGTTCACCCAGGGCCCCGAGCTCGACCCGGTGGTGCTGAACCTGCGGAAGTTCATTCAAGAGATCCGCTTCAAGAACGCCGAGATCCCGATCTACCTGTATGGCGAGACGCGCACCTCGCAGCACCTGCCCAACGACGTGCTGCGCGAGCTGCACGGCTTCATTCACATGTTCGAGGACACGCCGGAGTTCGTGGCCCGCCACATCATCCGCGAAGCCAAGTCGTACATGGACGGCCTCGCGCCGCCGTTCTTCCGCGCGCTGGTCGACTACGCGCAGGACGGCTCGTACTCCTGGCACTGCCCCGGCCACTCGGGCGGCGTCGCGTTCCTGAAGAGCCCGGTCGGGCGGATGTTTCACCAGTTCTTCGGCGAGAACATGCTGCGCGCCGACGTCTGCAACAGCGTCGACGAACTCGGCCAGCTGCTCGACCACACCGGCCCCATCGCCGAGAGCGAGCGCAACGCGGCGCGCATCTTCAATGCCGACCACTGCTTCTTCGTGACCAACGGCACCAGCACCAGCAACAAGATGGTGTGGCACCACAACGTGGCGCCGGGCGACGTGGTGGTGGTCGACCGCAACTGCCACAAGTCGATCCTGCACTCGATCATCATGACCGGCGCGGTGCCGGTGTTCCTGCCGCCCACGCGCAACCACTACGGCATCATCGGCCCGATCCCCGAGGCCGAGTTCTCGCCCGAGGCCATCCGCCGCAAGATCGCGAAGAACCCGCTGCTGGCCGGCGTCGATGCGAAGAAGGTCAAGCCGCGCATCCTGACGCTGACGCAGAGCACCTACGACGGCGTGCTCTACAACACCGAGAGCATCAAGAAATCGCTCGACGGCTACATCGACACGCTGCACTTCGACGAAGCCTGGCTGCCGCACGCCGCCTTCCACGAGTTCTACGGCGAGTTCCATGCGATGGGCCGCAACCGGCCGCGCCCGAAGGACCAGATCGTCTACGCGACGCAGTCCACCCACAAGCTGCTGGCCGGCATCAGCCAGGCCTCGCAGGTGCTGGTGCAAGACGCGCAGCACCGCAAGCTCGACACGCACCTCTTCAACGAGGCCTACCTGATGCACACGTCGACCAGCCCGCAGTACGCGATCATCGCGAGCTGCGACGTGGCCGCCGCGATGATGGAAGCGCCGGGCGGGCGCGCGCTGGTCGAGGAGAGCATCGCCGAGTCGATGGACTTCCGCCGCGCGATGCGCAAGGTCGACAAGGAATACGGCAAGGACTGGTGGTTCAAGGTCTGGGGCCCGGACAAGCTGGTCGGCGAAGGCATCGGCAAGAGCACCGACTGGGTGCTGAAGGCCGGCGAGAAGTGGCACGGCTTCGGCGACCTGGCGGGCGGCTTCAACCTGCTCGACCCCATCAAGTGCACGCTGATCACGCCGGGGCTCGATGTCTCGGGCAAGTTCGCGAAGACCGGCATCCCCGCGTCCATCGTCACCAAGTTCCTCGCCGAGCACGGCGTGGTGGTCGAGAAGACCGGGCTGTACTCGTTCTTCATCATGTTCACGATCGGCATCACGAAGGGCCGTTGGAACACGCTGCTGACCGCGCTGCAGCAGTTCAAGGACGACTACGACCGCAATGCGCCGCTGTGGCGCGTGCTGCCGGAGTTCGTCGCCGCGCACCCGCGCTACGAGCGCATGGGGCTGGCCGACCTGAGCCAGTCGATCCACGAGATGTACGCGAAGGGCGACATCGCGCGGCTGACCACCGAGATGTACCTGTCGGACCTGCAGCCGGCGATGAAGCCGACCGATGCGTTCGCGCGCATTGCGCACCGCGACACCGAGCGGGTGGCGATCGACGACCTCGAAGGCCGCGTCACCACCTCGCTGCTGACGCCGTACCCGCCGGGCATCCCGCTGCTGATCCCCGGCGAGCGCTTCAACAAGAAGATCGTCGACTACCTGAAGTTCACGCGCGAGTTCAACGGCAAGTTTCCCGGCTTCGACACCGACGTGCACGGGCTGGTGGAACACGACAGCGGCGAAGGCTCGCGCACATACCACGTGGATTGCGTGAAGGAAACCTGATGGGAGCAGTGATGGGCGTGGTGATGGGGGGCCGGATGGCCCGTGGGTTTTTCGGGGGCCTGCTGCTGGCGGCCTGCGCTGTGGCGATGGCTGCCGAAGCGGTGCCGCCGGCCGGCTATGCGGTGGTTTCGCTGATCGGCGACAAGCTCTCAGTGGTGACGCACGAGGCGGGCACCGGCACCACGATCGAGCGCAACCGCACGCAGGCATTGCCGGTGAGCGGCGGGGTGTTCGATGCCGACGCGATGACGCAGGCCGAAGCGGCGTTGAAGCGCCTCGATGCCGGTGCGCGCGTGTCGCTCTACGACCTCTCGTCGCCGGCGATGTTCGAGCAGCAGGATCGGTTCCTCGACGGCGGTCGGCTGAAGTTCTCGCCGGCGGTGGTCGCGGCGATGCGCAAGGACGGTGCCACGCACCTGCTGCTCGTCACGAAGCAACTCGCGACGGCGCGGCTGCAGGCCGGCGATCACGACAGCCTGGGCAGCGGCCAACTGGAGGGCCTGGGCTTCTACATCGACCGTGCCGTCGGCATGATCAACCCCGACACCGGCGAGACCGGCCGCGGGTTCTTTGCGCCGTACTTCTTCGCACGGGTGTCGTTGATCGATCTCGCGTCGCTGGAGGTCGTGAAGGAGACCCGCATCAAGGCGAATTTCTCGCGCGCGTCGACCGGCGTCGCGCAGTCGCCGGACGCCTGGGACGCCCTCACGCCGAAGGGCAAGATCGATGCGCTGAAGGCGCTGATCGACGAGCAGGTGCCGAAGGCGGTCGAGGCGTTGGTGGCCGGGCTGCGCTGAGCGACCCTTTCAGCCGGCGGGCGCGAAGCCGCCGTCGAAGGTCTGGCGCACCTCGAGCCGCTGCTTCAGCAGCCCGGCCTCGAGGTAGAAGTCGGCGGTGGCCTGCTGGTCGGCCAGCACCTGCGCATCGACCGCAACCCAGCGTTGCTGGCGGCGCTCGAACTGCAGCCGCGCCGCCTCGGGCGGGATGCCGATGATGCGGGCCAGCGCGGCCGAGAACTCCGGCACGTGCTGGTACGACCAGCGCTGCGAGCGCACGACGCGCTGCGCGAAATCCTGCAGCGCGGCGCGCTTCGCGGCGATTGCGCTGTCGGTGGCCGCGAGGAAGCTCAGGCCCGATGACAGCCCGCGGCCGTTCACCAGCACGCGGGCGTGGCCTGCGGTCTCGGCCATCGCGGTGTAGGGTTCCCAGGTGGCCCAGGCGTCGACCGAGCCCTGTGTCAGCGCGAGCTTGGCATCGGCCGGCGGCAGGAAGCGGAAGGTGTCGGCATCGGGCTTCAGCCCGGCCGAGGCCAGCGCCTTCAGCGCGACGTGGTGGCCGATCGAGCCGCGGTTGGTCGCGATGCGCTTGCCCTTCAGATCGGCCGCGCTCTTCAGCGGCGAATCGGGGCGCACCAGCACCGCGGTGCCGTACGGATCGGAGCGGTTCACGCCGATCGCCTTCACCCGCACGCCGTTCGACAGCGCGAAGATCAGCGGCGCATCGCCGATCGGGCCCAGGTCGACGGCCTCGGCGTTCAGGGCCTCGGCCAGCGGCGCGGCCGCGGGGAACTCGGCCCACTGGATGTCATAGGCGAGGCCTTGCAGTTCGTTGGCGGATTCGAGCAGCGCGCGCAGGCCGCCTTTCTGGTCGCCGGCCTTCAGCAGCACGCGCTCGGCGGCGTGCACCGGGCCCGCGCCGACGCCGAGCACGGCGGCGCTGCCGATCAACAGGTGGCGGCGTGTGATGTGGCGGTGGGTCATGGTGTCTCCTTCAGGCGGCGCGGCGGGTGCCGGCGGCCAGCCGTTCGGCCACCAGTTGGCGGGTGCGCGGGATCAGCTCGCGGCCATAGTCGATCGCGTCTTCCAGCGGGTCGAAGCCGCGGATCAGGAAGGTCGTCACGCCGAGTGCGTGGTAATCGAGGAAGGCCTCGGCCACCTGCTCGGGCGTGCCGACCAGCGCGGTGCTGTTCGAGCGGCCGCCGGTCTCCTGCGCGATGGCCGTCCACAGCCGCTTGTCGACGCGTGTGCCCTGGGCCGCGGCCGCCAGCAGCCGCTGCGCGCCGACGCTCTGCTGCGGCCCGCCACGGCTGTAGCCCGCCTGCACGCGCAGCCGGCGGGTCTCTTCGAGGATGCGTTCGGCGCGCGCCCAGGCCTGGGCTTCGGTGGCCGCGAGGATGGGCCGGAACGACACCGAGAAGCGCACGCTGCGCCCGTGCTTCGCAGCCTCGGCGCGCACTCGCGTGGTCAGCTCGGCCACCTGGTCGAGCGACTCGCCCCACAGCGCATAGACATCGGCATGCCGGGCGGCCACCGGGATCGCCGCATCGGAGGCGCCGCCGAAGTAGATCGGCACGTGCGGCTGCTGCAGCGGCTTCACCTCGGAGAAGCCGGCCTGGAAGCGGTAGTGCCTGCCGTCGTGGTCGAAGGGCTGGTCCTCGGTCCAGATGCGGCGCAGCACCGTCAGGTACTCGTCGGTGCGCTCGTAGCGCTGGTCGTGCGTGAGCCAGTCGCCGTCGCGCCGTTGCTCGTCGTCGGAGCCGCCCGAGATGAAGTGCACGCCCAGGCGCCCGCCGCTGAACTGGTCGAGCGACGCGATCTGGCGCGCCGCGAGCGTCGGCGCGGTGAAGCCGGGCCGGTGCGCCAGCATGAAGTGGATGCGCTCGGTGTGCGCCGCGGCATAGGCGATCGTCAGCGTCGCGCTCGGGCCGGTGGAATGGTGCGGCACCAGGATGCGGTCGAAGCCGGCCTGCTCGTGCGCCTGCGCGAAGCGGCGCACGTAGTCGCGGTCGATCGCCGGGCCGTGCGCGGCATGCGTCTCCGAGACTTTCTGCGTCTGGATCATGCCGATGAATTCGATGCTCATTGCGTGCCTGCTGTCGGAAGATGTCGGAGGAGGTGGACAGTAGCGACGACGGCGCGATCGCCGCAACGAACGATTTCGGGGCTGGTTATGCGATCTGCATGATTCGCAGAAGGCGCGCGTCCGTGTAGCCTGTGCGGTCCCGGTCACCGTTTTGCGGACACGAAGGAGACTCGACGATGCCGACCGATCATGGCGACCGTGCGCTGCAGGATTTCATCGGCCAGGTCTCGCACCGGCTCGACGAGCGCGGCGATGAGGCGGCCGTTCGCCGCGATGTCGGCGCGCTGCTGGCCGACCTGGTGGCGCACGACGACTGGTTGCCGGCAACCCATGCGCAGCCCGGTGCCGACCGCTACCGGCAGTACCTGCTGCACCGCGATCCGCAGGGCCGGTTCTCGGTCGTCAGCTTTGTCTGGGGGCCGGGGCAGGCGACCCCTATCCACGACCACACGGTGTGGGGGCTGATCGGCGTGCTGCGCGGCGCGGAGGTGTCGCAGGGGTATCGCTTCGCCGGGCCCGGCAGGCTGGTGCCGGCCGGCGCGCCGGTGCGGCTGGAGCAGGGCGCGGTCGATGCGGTGTCGCCGAGCGTCGGCGACATCCACCGCGTGGCCAACGCTTTCGTCGACCGCACGTCGATCAGCATCCACGTCTATGGCGCCGACATCGGCGCGGTCGAGCGCTCGGTCTACACCGAGGACGGCCAGCGACGCAGCTTCGTTTCGGGCTATTCGCCCCTGCCTTGATTCGAGATCTTCACCATGACCGACACCACCGTGATCCCCGCGCTGAACCCGACCGACGTGCATGCCGCGCTGCTGGCACGCGACGAGATCGCGCTGCTCGACGTGCGCGAGGAAGACCCGTTCGCGCAATCGCACCCGCTGTGGGCAGCGAACTTTCCGCTTGGGCGCATCGAGCTCGACGCGTGGGGGCGCATCCCGCGGCGGGACACGCGCATCGCGGTCTACGGCGATGGCGCGGACGACGCCGTGCGTGCCGCGCAGCGCCTGCGCGGCCTCGGCTACACGCAGGTGCACCTGCTGGCCGGCGGCCTGGCGGGCTGGGAGGCGGCGGGGCTGGAACTGTTCCGCGACGTCAACGTGCCGAGCAAGTCGTTCGGCGAGTGGGTCGAAGCGGCACGCCACACGCCATCACTGGCGGCCGAGGAGGTGCAGGCGCTGCTCGACGCGAAGGCCGACGTGGTGGTGCTCGATGCGCGGCGCTTCGACGAATACCAGACGATGAACATCCCCGGCTCGACAAGCGTGCCGGGTGCCGAGCTGGTGCTGCGGGTGCGCGATCTGGCGCCCGATCCGGCCACGCGGGTGATCGTCAATTGCGCGGGTCGCACGCGCAGCATCATCGGCACGCAATCGCTGGTGAATGCGGGGATCCCGAACCCGGTGAGCGCACTGCGCAACGGCACGATCGGCTGGACGCTGGCCGGGCAGGCGCTGGAGCAGGGTGCTGCGCGACGGTTCAAGCCGGCGAGCACGGCGGCACGCGATGCCGCGCGGAACGATGCAAGGGCCGTGGCCGAGCGCGCCGGCGTGCGGCGCATCGGAGCCGCGCAGCTGGCGCACTGGGTGGCCGAGCCGGGCCGCACGACGTATCGCTTCGACGTGCGCACGCCGGAGGAGTACGCGGCTGGTCATCGACAAGGCTTCCGCAGTGCGCCCGGTGGGCAGCTGGTGCAGGAGACCGACGTGCACGCACCGGTGCGCGGCGCGCGCATCGTGCTGGTGGACCACGACGGCACGCCGGCCGGGTCGCGCGACGCGGGCGTGCGCGCCGAGATGAGCGCGTCGTGGCTGGCGCAGATGGGCTGGGAGGTGGCCTTGCTTGATGCCGATGCGGCATCCGATGGCCTGGAGACAGGCGCCGATGCGCCGCCGCGCCCGGCGCCGCCGCAGGTGCACGGCATCACGCCAGCGACGCTGGCCGACTGGCTCGCGAGCCCCGGCGCCGATGTGCAGGTGATCGACGTGGCGACCAGTGCGAGCCATGTGAAGCGCCACATCCCCGGCGCGTGGTTCGTGCTGCGGTCGCAGCTGCGCGAGGCGCTGAAAGTTCTCCCTGCGGCGAAGCGCCATGTGGTGACCTGCGGCACCAGCCTGCTCGCGCCGTTCGCGGCGCAGGATCTGCAGGAGCTGCTGGGTTCACAGGCCGAAGTGCATGTGCTGCAAGGCGGCACGGCCGCATGGGCCGATGCCGGGCTGCCGGTGGAGGCGGGCGAACAGCGGCTCGCGTCGCCTCGCACCGATCGCTACCGCCGGCCGTATGAGGGTACGGACAACGCGCAGGCCGCGATGCAGGCGTACCTTGATTGGGAATTCGGATTGGTCGCGCAGCTGAAATGCGACGGATCTCATCATTTCGCGCCGGTATGACGCAAGCTTGCGTTCCGTGAAGAAACTGCAGATCTTCAACGATTGTTAGCCGCTCGCACCGGCCACTTGCGTCGGTAATTTCGTTCACGTCTAATGCGCCTGCCGCGTCGCAGAAGCAGTCCAGCCCGAAGGCTCGATGCGGCAAGTGGGGCGTGTCGTGTGGCCCCGCGATCGTGTCATCCGGTCGATCGAGGAGGGAGTTTCCGTGCCGTTTTCAATCACGCTGCGCGCCAGTCGGTGCGTTGGTGTAGCGCTGCTGTGCGTCGCAAGCCTGTGTACTCAGGCCCAGGTGGCCATTGCGCCGTGGCCGCTGATCGAGGAGTTCACGTACTGCAGCGCGCCATACATCTGGCGTGAGGATTCGACGGCGGCGTGTGTTGCGGCCGCCGCGTCCTGCCCGCTGCCTTTTCCCAATGCGACGGTGAGCATCCTCGTTCCGCCGCCCACACCCGGGGGAGGTTGCGTGGTACAGATTCATTCCTCCGGCCTGGGGGACGGCGCGACTTTCATGTGGACGGCGGGCCCGCGATTCCTCTGTGGCCATGGAAGCACGATGCGTGCGGGGTTGGGTCGCGACGAGGCGCAGTCTGCGTGGGATTGCGAGATCGAATTGCCGGTCTTGCTGGCGATGGATCCACCGCCTCCGGAGTGCGAGGTTTGCAAGGGCAACCCGATCTACCCGTTGCGTGGTGCCAAGCGCGAGATGGTGGACACCGGCCTGCCGATAGGCAACACGACGCTGCGGTTCATCTATGACAACGGCGGCAAGATTCCCAGGGTGTGGAGCGGCTTGCCGCCGAACGTCCCTGGCACCGAGCAATCCTATGGCTGGCTGGGCAGCCGGCTGTGGTTCAGCAACCTGCACCGCAGCGTGAGCCCGGGGCAGAGCCGGGAAGGGATGGCACCGACGCTGCCTACACCCACCGTGTTCAACCGCGGCAATGGTGTCTTCAGGACGATGACCAGCATCGGAACCGCTCCGTTGACGGCCGAGCCGAGCAACGCGGACCGATTCATCCCGCTCGCCGGCGGAGGCCACGTCTATATCGACAGCAAGAGCAATGTGCAGGAGGCGTACACGGATGCGGGCCGGTTGACGGCCATGGCCTGGGCCGACGGCACGCAGGTGAACTTCAGCCACGACGGTGCGGGCCTGCTGACCCAGGCGAGCGACAACCGCGGGCACAGTCTGAACTTCGCGTACATCGCCGGGCCTGAGAGCAGTACCCGGATTCGCGCGATCACCGATGCGAACGGACAGGTGACGACGCTGGGCTTCGACAGCCAGAACAACCTCGCGAGCGTCACCTGGCCCGACGGGAGGACCAAGACCCTGCTGTACGAGCGCACGGATCTGCCCTGGGCGTTGACCGGCGTCAGTGACGAGCGCGGTGTGCGGTACTCCTTCTTCGGCTACGACGCCGAAGGAAGAGCAATCAGCACCGAGCATGCCGGCGGGGTGGACAAGTACACGGTGAGCTACACGACGCCGCCGAGCATCCGCGTGACGGAGCAGCGCGAGGGCCTCTACGTGGCGCGGACCTACGACTGGATCGCACCGCAAGGCATGGTGATGACCGAGCCGAGCGGGCACACGACGACCTGGAGCGCGATCAGCCTGAACGGCAAGAACTACTTCAGTGCGCAGGGCCAGCCGGCCGGTGCGGGCAGCCTGGCCAGCAGCCGGGCGCAGAGCTACGACGCGAACGGCAACATCGCGAGCCGGGACGACTTCAACGGTACGCGCAGCTGCTACCTGAGCGACCTGACGCGCAACCTGCAGACGGTGAGCGTCGCCTCGCTGGGCACGGGCCAGGACTGTGCGGCGGTCACGGCAAGCAACGCCGCGCTGCCGGCCGGGGCGCTCAAGACCAGCACGCAGTGGCACCCGGACTGGAGCTTGCCGACGAAGGTGGCAGCGCCTGGCCAGATGACGAGCTACGTCTACAACGGCCAGCCCGATCCGCTCAACGCCGACGCGGTCGCGAGCTGCGCACCGACCACGGCAAGACTGCTGGACGGCCAGCCGATGGCCGCGCTGTGCAAGCGGGTGACGCAGGCGACGACGGATGCCGACGGCCACCTCGGCTTCGCCGCCACGCGGCAGGCCGGCACCCTCGACACGGTGCAGACCTGGACGTACGACGTGGACGGCCGGGTGCTGAGCTCGACCGACAGCGACACTCGACACGGTGCAGACCTGGACGTACGACGTGGACGGCCGGGTGCTGAGCTCGACCGACAGCGACACCGACACGACCACCTTGGCGTACCACGCCGAGACGAACGAGGACCACCAGCGGGGCGACCTGAAGTCGATCACGACCTCGCTCGGCAAGGTGACGACCTTCGACCGCTACAACCGCTACGGCCAGGTGCTGCAGAGCACCGGCCCGCAGGGGATCGTGACGGTGAACACCTATGACCTGCGGCAACGGCTGTTGACGAACAAGATCGGTGGCGAGACGACCACGTATGCCTACGACGAAGCCGGTCAGCTGAAGAAGGTCACGTTCGACAACGGCAGCTGGGTGGGCTTCGACTACGACGGTGCCCACCGGCAGG
>NZ_LMDM01000020.1 GCF_001425825.1 Rhizobacter sp. Root1238 | reverse complement strand
CTCCAGGCTCGCAAAGCTCGTCTGTTTCATGCCGCCATCCTCGCCGTCCGCAGCTCATTCGGCCATCGAGATCTGCCCGAATAAATCAGTGGTTCCTTAACCGCCGTTACAGCGGACACCGTCCACCCCTCGAGTTCAGAGAAGTCTGAGGCGTCCAGTGCGCAAGCTTCGTATGAAGAAAACAGTGCCGAGATGAAAATCGATTTAACAAATAAATTCATGATTAGCATTTCGGAATGCGATCAAACTACTCGGGGGTTTAGCCTTAAGGCGCAACCAGCCCCAATTCCTCTAGACGAATGGCTAATGCCTCGATGGACACCTTGAACTGGGCGGCAAGAGATATAAGCTGCTGTCCGTTATAGCTCACGGCCGCCGCAAGCGTGCGGGCCAATCCACGACGAGAACGAAGCACTTGGTGCACCTTGGGAGATGCAGTGCCGACAAGAGCAAATGCGGCCTCTTCAGACAATACGAAGGGAACGCTGCCGAATGTCTTCATGAAGCGAGTTCGAACAAGGTTGGCAGGCATCAAGTAGCTGGATGCAAATCTGTCAGCCTCCAATTCAATACTGGCCTTCGATATTGTCGAGCCATCCAGCGGTCGATCACGATGGGCTTCCAGCAGATGAGGATGAAGCACGACGTGCCCAAGTTCATGTGCGGCGGTGAAGCGCCGGACATTGGGATTCATTTGTGCAGAGATCCGAACTCGACCTATGTCTGATTCCAGCAAACCCGCTACTTCAAATACATCTGTGCCAGACCTAAATACCCCAAGACTATCATGCTCCTCGAGCCTGTAACCCAGGCGGCGTAACGCGATCTCTGGATCGAGGAGTGAGACAGCATCTGGCGATGATTGACCATCGAGCCAAATCCCATCTCGAAGCCCCCAAACGAGACGTTGAACATCAGCAACGCGCGTGTCAATGTCTCTGCGAGTATAGCGCGCCTTCGACCCGGTGAAGATTTTGCCGACTAGCGCAGTAGGATCGTGATCAGCGAGTGCCTCAGTACGCAAGTAGGTTATGCGCGCTAGTGCTTTCTGATGCTGCTCCGAAACTTTTCGCTGTAATTCGTCGCATCTCTTTTGCTGTTGTCGTGCCCAGTAGGTGCCGTTAAATTTAATTAAATTAAGATTGATGATGAACACCGCAGACAGTGTCCCGGCAATAGCAGCGCTAAATGCGGCCCCACTGTCTCCGCGGGCGGCGCGAAAGCCGGAATCAAACATGCCAGCCGCATACCCAATCAGTTCGACGCAAACGTCCGCGATTCGAAATGGAATCGCGGTTGCTTCTTTGAGAGTTTCGCCTGCAGCTACGTCGAGTCGCGCCTTGACTTCTGGGTCTGGCTCATTGTCGCGAGATATGCGCGCCTTAATCACGCCATCGAACGTATCTGCATCTTCTTGGAAGAGTCTTTTTAGAGTTGGAATGCAGTGATTTTGAACCCTGTCGACGGCATCCTTGATCCAAGGATGGTGGTTCAAATACTTGCTTTTCTTAAGGGTCAGAACACCGACGGTAACTATCAATTCGGCAGCCAGAAGACCCTTAAGAGCTGCCGCACTTCCAGAGCCCGGCGCATGTCCCCCCATGCCGAACTTTGCAAGAAGATCGTTGGTAGAAAGGTCTAGAAGGGACTGCATAGCAAACAGACTCTATTGACGCCCAAACAGCGCTTGCAGTCAATCCCCGCACGGTCACCAGCGTGGATTAGCGCGCCAAGACAGCAGTCGGCCAACTCGCTCGAGAGCACTTACCCTATGGCTTTCAATCCGCGCGCTCGACCGCTGCATATCGCGACTACGCGGTACCTGCATCCCGACGATCGTGAACTGGCCCGCAGTATCGAGAAACGGCGTCCGTCCAACTCAAACCGCCTTCACAAACGCCAACGCCACCGCCCACCGCCCCCCCTTCGCCTCGTGCTTCGCCACTGCAGCCGCATTCGCCACTTGTTCGGCAGTCGGGTAGCTCCCCTATTGCCCCGCCCACCGCCTCCTCTGAAATCGTCGTGCACGGAACGAACCGCATCACCCCATGCCGGTCCTCCGCCTCGATGCCGCCGCGCTGCTGCGCGTCCCCATCGAACAGCTGCAGCGCCAGCGGCGCAAAGCCGTCGATGATGCGCATCGCCCTCGCCTGCCAATCCTCACTCTGGAAGATCCAGATGAAGTCATCGCAGCCCACGTGGCCGACGAAATCCTACTGCGCGTCGCAATGCGTCAACGAAAGTCGCGCCGCCAGCCGGATCATCTCGTCGCCCCGCCAGTAGCCGTACTGGTCGTTGAACAGCTTGAAATGATTCATGTCCGCATAGCAGCGACGAAACTCGAGCAGGCTTGGGGTCAAGTCTTGTTTTTCGCTTGGGACCAAGGGATGAGGCAAAAAGCAGGACCTGGCGCCAACGTTGCCTCCGACCCCAGTTCGTGCCGACGGCGGCGATCTTGGGGCACTTAACGGCTACCCTGCGTCCGAAGCAGTCCGATCCGCCGAGGCCTCGACCCATTCGCACAGGCGGCTGGCCTCGTTGTTCAGCATCTGCAGCGAGACCACGCCGAGGCGGCGCAATGCGCCGGTGTTGACCGGATCGAGCACGGTGGGCTCGTCGTCGACGAGGGCCATCTCGTCCTGCTCCATCAGTTCGAGCAGCACGCGCACGCCGTGGGTCACGTCGATCACCTGGCCGATCAGGCGGTTCAGGTGACGGGCGTCGACCTGGAGCTCGTCGCTCTCGGGTCGGGTCCATCGGAAGGCTTCGAAGTGGGGGGACGACATCGCCGGGCTCCTTGAACACGTACCGTCTGCCACCCCGTTTCACAACGAGGGTGGCAGCCCAAAGCAGGGTTGGAAGACCGAACCATTGGACGGCGAGCCCGAAGGCTCCCCCGCCCTGGGCCGCCGTAGAAACGGGCGCCAAGGCGCAAACAACAAGGCCACTGCTGAGGTGGCCTTGTCGATCAATGATTCGGGCTTCCAAACCCGGCCCATGTGTTTGCATGGGCGAGCGCAATTTAGCATGCGCGCTCGACACCTCTCGCGCATGCCCTGGTTCGACGATCGTCGACTCCAGGCACCATCGACCACTTCGCGAAGCGATGCGTCAAGACGGGAGCCGCGAGAACCCGAAATTGCAGTGGCTCGCACCGCCCGCCAGCGTCTGCGTCCGTTCCAGCTGGATGGTCCGCGCGGCATAGGCGACGAAATCGAGCCCGCAGATGTTGGGCAGGATGTCTTCATCGCCGTGGCTCGCCGCGAACTTGCAGAAGCCGCAGGCCTTGTAGTCGATGCCGAACTCGAAGGTGTCGCCCGGGCCCGGCTCGACGAAGTCGTAGACGAAATCCTGCTGAAACTCGCTCTGATGGCTGGCGGTGGCGCTCTCGGCGGCCTGCTCGCGCAGCAAGGCCTGGTTCTCCGGCGACATGAACTGGCTCCCGGCGGCGAGGCGTTCCGTCTCGGGCACGGTGAGCAACTGCGCCTTGTAGGTTTCTCGCTCGATGTCGCCGATCACGGCCAGCGGCACGCCGTGCCGCCGGAGCACCCGGCTGATGGCCATGAAGCCCAGCAGGCGCATGAAGAAATCGCTCATGCGGCTGGCCCTCGCCACCGACATAGGGCATCTGGGTCAGCACGGTCTCGAATTCGTCCATCACCTGCGGCCGGATCCCGCCGATGTCGGTCAGCTGCGCGCGCTCGCGCAGCATCGCTTCGGCCAAGTCGAGGCGCTGGCGCATGGCGGCCTCCATGGCGGCGCGATGGGATTCGTAGAAGGGATGCATCGACGGGCCAGGCGGAGGTCTGTGCTTGCCTTAAAGCAATCCTAGGTGACTGACCGCTGATTGGGCGGTGGCAGTCGTCGAGCGCACAAGCCGTGTTGTGGACGCGCTGATCCATTCTCCAGCAATCTCCATGTATCCTGCTTAAGGACATCACGTTAGACCGCTCCACCACGACTCTGGCGCTGCGAATGCAAAAGTACGAGGGTCCAAGGCCACCAATCACTGCCGATCTTCGCCGGGCCGTAGAGGTTGAGTCAGGCCACGCCTGTGCCATCGGCCGCTGCGGGGAGCATACGTACCTCGAAATCCATCACATCAACGAGAACCGCGAAGACAACCGCGTCGAGAATCTGGTGCTGCTGTGCGACAAGCACCACAAGATGGCCCACGCTGGCGTTATCGACAGAAAGGCGCTTCGCGAGTACAAGCGCCTTTTGCGGGAGACGTACTCATCGAGTCTGGGAGAAAGGATTCGTCGCCTTGAAGAACTCACGGAACAAGGCAGGATCTTGGAAACAGAGGAAGAGGTGGCGCCGGCTCCTGCACCGGTGATGCAAGCTGATCCAAGTTTGCCGACAAAGACAGTTGCCCGTCGTTCACTGTTGATGTATGCGACCCTCGAGCAGATCGCGCTCGCAAAGTTTGAACGCGAGTCCAATCTACTACTCGAGCGTCAACCGAAGATATTCAAAGGCGACGCTTCGCTTCAATTGGACGCTATTCGACAGGATGACGATCTTGCTGAGGATGTCATAGTTGAGGTTCGATGGCTTCGAAAACGATATCTAGATGCCCCGATCTGGGTGCGCCAAGTCGACGCAGCGACTTCCACGTACGAGATGATTACGGGGCGCAAAGCGCGCGGAGTCCTCATCTTCGTGGTTCCTAAGGACGGCATGAGGCTTGTTTCCGATCTCCCGTTCACGACTGAGGAGATTGACCAGGTAGAGCGAAAGCCCGAGATCATCATCTACACGTATGCAGACCTCGGCTTCGATCCAAGGGCAATCTCCTCGGAATTGTTTGCCTCCAACGACAAATCTCCGAGCAACACGTCCTAAATTTCTGTTGGCGAAAGCTGAACAGCCGGTCCTGACGAACGCCGTCGCTTCGTCCGGATCTGAGTGATTGCGACCAGCTTAAAGCAGTCGACCCCTCCCGAACGTTGACTTTAAAGCTGTTGCGGTCGGTGACCGAGCCCGGGAGAATTCGCCTTGGCTGGCGTCAAGGGGTCGCTCGGCTCGGGTTTGTAGTCTGTCGCGGGCCTTTCGCAATGCTTCGTATTGCATTGAGTCCATGCCGCCCTTCAGCCGGCGAATGGCGAACCAGCCGCGGTCTGAATCGCCCCGGTTTTCGTGGAGGCCAGTTGGTGTGAGTCAGGCCGGGATGGTCTGACGCGCGGCGAGTTGCCGGTGGTAGTTTGCCTCGGCTTCGGCCGGCGGGATGTAGCCGATGGGCGCGAGTAGCCGATGGTGGTTGAACCATGAGACCCATTCGAGCGTGGCCAACTCGACGGCTTCCTTGGACTTCCAGGGCGCGCGCCGATGGATCAGCTCGGTCTTGTACAGCCCGTTGATGGTCTCAGCCAGCGCGTTGTCGTAGCTGTCGCCCTTGGAGCCAACCGACGACTCGTTGAATGCGGGCTGCAAGCCGCGGTCGGAGTGGTGGATCAGCGCTCCGTCCCGTTCAGGCTTGCGTGCGTACAGCGCCTGCTCGTCGAGCACGAAGTCGGTTCGCATGGAACTGCTCACCCGCCAGCCCACGATGAAGCGCGCATGGACGTCGATCACGGAGGCCACGTAGACCATGCCCTGCCAGGTCGACACGTAGGTGAAGTCGCTGACCCACAACTGGTTCGGCCGCTCTGCGTGGAACTGCCGGTTCACTCGATCCAGCGGGTACGGCGCCTTCGCGTCCGGCGTGGTGGTCCGCACCGCCTTGCCGCGTCGCGCACCTTGCAGGCCCTTGAGACGCATCAGCCGCTCGACCGTGCAGCGCGCCACCGCCACGCCCTCGCGGTACAACTGCCGCCAGACCTTGCACGCGCCATAGACCTGCAGGTTGGCGCGGTGCACCCGCTGGACCTGATCGACCAGCACGGCATCGCGCCTGGCCCGCTGCGGCACGAGCGCCGGGTGCCGCAAGCGCGCTGCGTGGCGCCAGTAACCCGATGGGGCAACCTGCAACGCCCTGCAGATCGGCTCGACCCCGTAGCGTCCGCGCTGCGCGTCGATGAACGCTCTCACTTCTTGTGATGGCGGTCGAGCTCCGCCTTGGCGAAAAACGCGCTCGCCAGCTTCAGGATCTCGTTGGTCTGGCGCAGTTCGCGTACCTCACGCTCGAGCTCCTTGATGCGCTGCTGCTCGCTCGTCGTCGGCCCGGGGCGCAGTCCCTCGTCGCGCTCGGCCTGCCTCACCCAGCGCCGCAGCGTCTCGCTCGTGCAGCCGATCTTGCCGGCGATCGACTCAATGGCCGCCCACTGCGACTCGTACTGGCCCTGCGACTCAAGAACCATGCGCACTGCGCGCTCCATCACCTCGGGTGAAAACTTCGGGGACTTCCTCATTGCTTCATTCTCTCAATCGAAGGAGCCTCATCGGAACCCGGGGCGATTCAGCCCGTGCGAGCGACGCAACCGTGCTTCGACTCTGGCGCCTACTCGACGCGAGACGCCACCAGCACCGCGTTCGTGCCGCCGAAGGCGAATGAGTTGGACATGGCGTGCTTCAGCCGCGGCAGTTCTCGCGCCTGGCCGCGCACAAGGTCGATCTCGATGCCGGCGTCCAATGCGGCCTGGTGCGCCGTCGGCGGCGCCATGCGCCGCTGCAGCGCGCGCAGTGTCGCCACCAGTTCCACGGCGCCCCCGGCGCCCAGCAGGTGGCCCATCGCCGCCTTTGTGGCAGTGACCGCAGGCGGCTTGCCACCGAAGACCCGCCCCAACGACTCGGCCTCGGCCGCATCACCGACGATGGTGGCCGTGCCGTGGGCATTGACGTGCCCGATCTCTCCCGGCGTCAGCCCGGCGTCGCGCAACGCGGCCTGCATCGCGCGCACCTGCCCGGCAGGGTCGGGCTGGGTGATGTACAGGCCGTCGCAGGTGCTGGCGTAGCCGCTCAGTTGCACATCCCAGCCCACCCTGCGCGCACGCGCATGGGCCTCGCTCTCCAACACAAGGGCGGCGGCGCCTTCGCCCAGGGCGAACCCGGCACGATCTGCCGCGAAGGGCCGGCAAACCACACGGCCTGGCTCGTTGCCGGCGTCTCCGACGGGCGCCAGCACGCGCATCGCGTGCCAGGCGCCCACGATGCTGATCGCCAACGGAGCCTCGCTGCCGCCGACGATGGCCAGGTCCAGGCGGCCGGCGCGCAGGGCGTGCAGCGCTTCGCCTATGGCCACGGCGGCCGAGGCGCAGGCGCAGGCGTAGCCGATCGCGGCACCCCGCGCCGCGTAGCGCAGGGCCAGCTCGGCCAGAGCGGCGTTCGGCATGGTTGTCACGACGCTGGTCGGCCGCAGCCGCCGCTGCTCGGCGTACACGGTGTGGCAGTTGGCGTCGAAGCTGGCCCCCCCGCCCATGCCGCTGCCCCAATAGATGCCCACCCGCTCGGGGTCCGTGTCGCCCACCGCCCAAGCGGCCTGCCGCGTGGCAGTGGCAGCCGCGGCCAAGGCCATCGCGCTGCCACGGTCCAGCGCGACCTTGGAGGGTGCCTGCACCTGGCTTTCGTCGAAGTCGCAGCGCGCCAGCGGCACCGGGCATGGCGCCATGCCAGGCAGCACCAGCTCTTCAACGCACACGGCGGAGTCGCCACCGAACAGGGCGTCGTCGAAGGCCTCCAGGTCCGGCCCCAAGGGGCTGAGCACGCCGTAGCCGGTGATGCAGACGGATCCGTGGTTCATGCGGCGGCAGCCAGAGTGGCACCCGGCGCCTGGCAGCCGTCCACCGCCCGGCATAGATCGGCCAGTGTGAGATGAGCCTGACGGGGGTCGAGGTTCTCTTCGGGAATGCGCACTGCAAACTTATCTTCAACCGCAAATACAAACTCCATCAGCATGAGCGAATCCAGTCCCAGGGATTGCAGTTCGGCCTGCAGCTGGATGTTCTCGCGCGGCACGTCGAACTTGGTGTTCAACAGATCGGCAACGGCTTCGAAAGTGGTGGTGCTCATGGACGGGCTCCTTGTCGGGGGGTGGCGGTTGCGGAAGTCTTGAAGGCCAGGGCATCGACGAAATCCACTGTCTCGCGGGCCACCTGCAGGCGGTCGTTGTCGATCGTGATCATGTGATGACTGTCATGCAGCAGCACACTGCGAAAGGAACTCGTGCGAAGCCGCTCGCGCAGCAGCCGGACGTTGTCGGGACTGGCCACGTCGTCTTCCTGGGCGTGCAGGGCCAGCACGGGCGGGCAGGCAAATGCCGAGAGTTGGCGCCGGACGAGGCGACGAAGCCGGTCGAACTCGCGCAGGTGGGCCACGCTGATGACCGCCGCGCCGGCGCAGGCCTCCCTGCGCTTGCGCAACTGATCCTGGACCCAATCGCGCACGCGGGGATTCTTCACGCCGAACGGTGGACGCTCCCGGTAGCTCCAGAAGCGGCCCAGCGGCGTATACAGGGGCAGCGCCACCAGGCGGCCGTAGCCCGGCACCGCCCAGCCGTCGAAATTCAGCGTGGTCGACATCAGAACAAGCCCCGCCACGAGGCCCGGACTGGTCAAGGTCGCGCCCAGCGCGAGCGCGGCCCCGGCCGACAGCCCAACCAACACCACCCGCCTGCCAGCCACGGCTTCTTCGCGCACCTGCTGCAGCACCGTACGCACCCAGGCTTGATGGCTTTGCCGGTTTGCCGAGGTGGCCGCGCCGTCGAAGGAGTAGCCCGGCACTCGGAGTGCGCGCGCGCCGTGGCCGGCGCGGTGCAACTCGCTTTGCACCAGCAGGAACTCGTCAGGGGTGCTGCACAGGCTGTGCAGCAACAGGGCCGTGATGCGTGACGGCCTCATCTCGCTGCGCCCTTCCCTGCGGGCTGCGGGCCTGCGCCATAGCTCCGGCCGCCGATGGCGGTACGTCGAGTCTCCCGGTGGGCAGATAAGGGTGTGGATCTCATGGCCGCCTTGAGGGTGCGAGTTGTCGCGATGCTATGAAGTGCAGCCCGCCCAGGCTTCCCATGAACATGGGATAAGCCCACGCAGAACGATTTCAATCCAGCCTCATCTTTTTCCCTCTCCATGTCCAAAATATCCCGGTCTCCACTTTTATCATCGAAGCAATGAAAAGGCTTGCTGTAAACAAGCCGCTCAACCCATTTAACCACCAATACGTCGGAGTTATACCGACATAGAGATACACAAATCTCCTCATGAGGTACTGAGAAAATAGGTGGAAAGCCAGAAAACCAGCAAAAGCCTGGTCATGAAACAACTTCAACTCAATCAGCCCATAACCGATCAATATGAACGGCATCGAAAATACTGAAAATATGCCCATCGAATAGACCGCTGTTCTTGTCTTGCTGAACCCAAGGGCGATATAGTGTTCCTTGGTCTGTCCCTCCCATAGGGTTCGAAATGAACTGTATGGAGTCATTTCGCACAGCAGCTTTCCAGTGCAATACTTGAGGGCAAAACCGGACGTCTTCACCGCTTTGGCCAGAAAGCCATCTTCCAATACCGGGTGAGGAGCACTTCTATGCCCGCCGATCATGTCGTAACACTTCCTGGAGAACATCATGACTTGCCCTACGGCTGCAGCAGATTTGCTCTTTGGATCATTCACCCGAGATGATTGGTAATAGAAAAGCAGGACGCTGTAGTAATTCGACAAAAACATCTTTTCTGCGAGGCTTCTGCACACTACTTTCGGTCGGACCAGGAGTAAATCCAGCTGACAGGCCGACATCTCGTGCGCAAGCCTTGCGACTGCGCCGCTTTTTAATCTGACATCACAATCGACAAACAAAAGATACTCGCCTGATGCGATATCCGCACCCTGCTGACACGGCCATGACTTCCCCAGCTGCCAAGGCTGGCCTGAGTCCTTGGGTTCCCCTCTTACAATTTTAAGTCGAGGGTTCTTGATTTCATCTCTCAAAGCGACCAGGATTTTCCACGTCTTATCTACAGACAGGTCATCCACTACAATGACTTCATGGGGAATGGACTGACCTTCAGAATCCTCCAGGGCCGAAAGTACGCACCCTCTGATGTTTTCTTCTTCGTTGTAAGCGGGTATGACTATGGACACCTTTGGAGGCGGGGCTCCCCTCCCCTCCGAAAGCATGGGGTCACCCAAGTCTATGCTATCCCGAAGAGATTTATACTGGAGCAATACAAACACAAAGACCAAGCCAGTGACGAAGACAGATAATGCACAGAATATCGCCATCTTGATTCCTCGTTAGACTTGCTTGAAAGCTGCCCGGGTTGTCTTGATGCTCCTTCGATCAAGATATACAAAGGGAACGGCCATCGCTTCCTTTGCAAGCCGGCCCAATGCGCGAGCGTTTGAGACTTCGCTCGTAATCGACTCGACAAATTTGAATCCAACACCGCCAAAATTCTCCAGGTAATCGTCAACTCCTTCGCCAAGAAGTGTATCAACGACCCTTCTCCGACCCGCAACTTTGGTAAACAGGATCCCCAGTTTCAGCAACTCAATCTCTCTGTGGAAGAGTCTGCTCCTTTTATAATCGTCTTGCTTTGTGGCCACCCAATTTACATTGATATTTTCAGTTCCAATCGAGGTCACCTTGTGAAACCAGAGGGGCGGCAGGAATACCATATCGCCTTCGTTCAACTCAAATTCTGCGGATAGCCGAGAGGGCCCTATCAGCTCGGCATCATCTATCAATCTGGCTATCCTTCTGAATGGATAGACACTGACCGGTGTCTCTGGGGAAACAATTCGCCAATGTTTCTTGCCCTTGACCTGCAAATTGAAAACGTAGACGAAGTTTCCATCGTAGTGCCAAGGAGTGACGTGCCCAACTGTGCTGGTCCAGATTCTGCAGAACCGCTCTCTCACAAAAGACCTTCCAAGCGAATTTCTCACAAGCTTGGGAATCTCAAAATAGTCCTCTAGCTCAGGGCCCCTCCCCTCGTACCAATACGTGCTCCTATTGATAAGCCCCTTCTTTACCAGTCTATCGTGTACCACCTCTGAGGTGACCCTGCGAAGGCTGTCAAGGTGAGTTCCCACGTTTCTGATCAGCAGAGGCGCTTCGGGTTCAAAGTATTCGCGGGAAAAATCGTCCCAACTCAGAGCCTTGAAGTCCACTTCAGGGATTTTGAATTGATCACTCATAGCTGAGCGGTCTTTCCACTGCTCTGGAAGTTTGCAATGAATGAAAAATACTCCGCAGCGAACGGTGAGTTTTGAAGAGCTTGTCGAGTGATCCTTTGGTCATCACCAGAAGGGACGCATTGACACAGATCGCCTCGTATTTTCTGATCTTTGACGATGAGAAGTATTCCTGAAGTCCAATCAGCGCTCCGGATTCTTCTGAAGAAGACCCGCTCTCGGTCCTGATGGTTACAGACCCACTCAGCACAAAATAGACCGAGGGCTCGACAATTCCTTTGTGAATTATCTTTGTAGGAGTCTTTATATCGAGCAGATAGGCCCCAAGTCTTGCAATATCCTTGGCGTCTATCAAAGGAAGGGTTCGAGTCAGGATTTCGTTTTGCCCATAAAACTCAATCAACCTTCCTTCTATTTCAGCCGGCTCAACGATTGTGCCGCGATACGAATCGATGCGGTCCACTGCCTGGCTGAAGTTCGAGAGGTGCTGATTCTTCACCAGTAAGGCTATGAAACATCCTCTGTCGACTAGAAGTCTTCTATCGGCAACCCCAAGAAGAGGTATTTCAATTCCATCAGGATAGACGACGAATTTGCTGGTGTATGGGAACAGGCCGAATTTGCGATAGTGGGGGACAAGGCCTGGTTTGCAGGACGCGAGCATGGCCTTTGGTTCGTACTTCGCGACGAGGTGATGGAGCAATGTAATTAGTACCTTGATGGAAAAAAATCCGCCCCTGAGATTCTTGGCTATCATGAATCGACCAATAAATATGATCGGGTGATTGCGTATTTCTTCAAAGTCACTCAATGAGTATTCGTCGACCAACTCTTTTGTCAAGGAGTTCTTCTCAAAAATCAAGAAGCGAATGGTTGAGGTTATTTTGTTGATTGATCCTGTATAGAAGACCTTGGTGAACTCCAATTCATCCAGTTCATCTCTAACCATTTCTTCTCTGTGATTGACTCCTTCTACATCTCTATTTAGCTCCTTGGAATAAATGGAGTATCGAAATCGATAGACGGCTCGTCTTTCTTCGATTGTTCTTGCTTCTTTAGTGAAGACGCCGACGGGGTAAATTAGTGTCAGCGCCCTGAATATGAATCTCAGGAGGGTATTCATGTGAATTGGCCACCACTTTTGTTTCAATTTGGAGCCCGTTTGCTCGTTGCGGCCAGACGCAAGAAGGCCAATAGCGATTGCGGAACGTTCACGAGTTCTCCGATCCATGATGGTTCGCGGGCGTTGCCAGTTCGCCTGCCATTGATGCTGGCTTTCACGCCATGCATCCGATACTAGGGATCCACGTCGGCCCATGCGTCCCATGAACATGGGACCGTTCGCCGGAAGGACTCCAGCGTTGACTTGGCTGCCTTTGGCGCCGCATTCATGGCAGACGCACCTCCCAAGCCCCTCACGACGGCAACGAACTCGGCATCGATCGGGTTCTTGCTGTCGAGCTCGGCCAGCACCAGCGCCTGGCGCAGCGCCTCGTTCTGGTGTGCGTGGGAGATGGCTGCCCGGTAGTAGGACTTCCGCAGCTTGCCCAGTGCGAAGCGGTGCAGTTTCTGGGTGATGTACCACTCGTCGAAGGACTGGTACCAGTACCTCTTCAGCCACTGCATCTGCGCGGGATCCGTGGGCACCGTCTGGATGTTCCACAGGCCCTTGTCCGCAAGCTCCGTGCGCACGGCCGAGAATGCGGTGCGCATCTTCGCTCGGCCAGGTTCTGTCAGCGGCCCCGGAGAGATTCGTCAGCGCTTGCCGCAGCGCATCCGTGTCCCATCAGCGCACGCGGCGTCTGGGGACGGCAAGGCGACCCTCACCCGCGGACATCAGCTGCGCCGCTCCAACGGCGGCGGCACGCGATCCCCGGCCTGCCGGCGGCGGAACAGCGCGGCGCGCGCCAGCACGATGGTCGTCACCGGGGCCGTGATCGACATCACGATGATGATCAGCCACGCGTGCAGGTTGAGGCCTTCACCCTGTGAGCTGAAGTGCACGACGGAGGCCAGCGCGACGATCCACGCCGCGAGCGTGGACGCGAGGGCCGGCGCATGCATGCGCAGGAAGAAGTCCCCCAGCCGCCACAGCCCGAGCGCGGCCATCAGCACCACCACGCCGCTGCCCACCAGCAGTGCCGCCACGACGATCTCGGCCACCTCGCCCATGCTCAGATCACCTCGCCGCGCAGCAGGAACTTGGCCAGCGCCAACGACCCGACGAAACCGAACAGCACCATCAGCAGCGCCCCTTCGAGGTACATCTCGCTGTCGTAGCGGATCGCCAGCACCAGCATCACCAGCATGCCGACCACGTAGATGAAATCCATCGCCAGCACGCGGTCCTGCGCGCTCGGGCCGCGGAACAGGCGTACCGCGCCGATGCCCATCGCGACGGCGTACAGGACCAGCGTGGCGGTGATCGCCAGCGACAGCAGATCGCTCATTCGAAGATCTCCTTCAGGGGCTGTTCGTAGTCGGCCTTGAAGTGCCGGATGAAGGCGGCCTCGTCATCGAGGTCGAAGACGTGGATCAGCAACGCACTGCGGTCGGGGGCCAGCTCCGCCCAGACGGTGCCCGGCACGACGGCCGTGATCATCGCGAGTGCCGCGAGCGCATGCACGTCGCGCACCTCGAGCGGCACGACGACGAAGGCACCGCGCGGCGGGTGTGCGCCTGCACGCCACACGCCGATGGCGACCTGCGTCGCCGACCTCAGCACGTCGCGGCCGACGCGCAGGATCAGCCGCACGAGCACGCCCCAGCGCCGCAGCGGCCCGGGCCGCGTCCGCAGCGGCGCGATCAGCAGCGGCATCGCCACCGCCACCGCGACGCCCATCAGCACCTGGCCGATGCCGAGGCTGCGGGTCAGGAGCAGCCAGCCGCCCAGCAGGCCCAGCGACAGCCACGGCGACGGCAGCAGGCGCTTCATCGCGCGGTCCCCGCACCGTGGACGACCGGCCGCGCACCCATCACCGCATCGATGTACAGCCGCGGCGCATGCAGCGAATCGGCCGCCGCGCGGGTGTAGGCCAGCCCTGCCTCGGCCTGCAGCACCAGCGCCACCGAAGCGGCCAGCAGGCCGGCGATCGGCAACGTCTCGATCACGCGCAGGCGCAAGGCCGGGCGGTCCTGCACCGTCCAGAAGTGGCGCATGCCGACGCGCATCAGCGCCATCGCGCCGAACAGGCCCGAGAGGATCAGCAGCCCGAACAGGACCCAGGCGGCCGGCGTGCCCTGCCCCAGCAGCGCCGACAGCATCGCCAGCTTGGCGACGAAGCCGGACAGCGGCGGCAGGCCGGCCGTCACCAGCGCGCAGACCGTGAAGGCCACGCCGAGGAAGGCCAGCGCCGCGGGGATCGCGCGGCCGATCAGCGCCTCCTCGTTGTCGTCGAGGTTGGTGCCGGCGGGCGGCTCGGCATCCAGGAAGGCCGGCAGGGCATGGTGGCCGTCGTCGAGATGCTGCGGGCCGACCTCGACCTCGCGTGCCCGCTCCAGCAACTCCACCAGCAGGAACAGCGCGCAGCCGGCCAGCGTGGAGCTGGCCAGGTAGAACAGCGCGCCGCCGCTGAGCGCCGGGGCGTCGAAGCCGATCGCCGCGACCAGCGTGCCCGATGACGCGATGACGGCATGGCCGGCCAGCCGCGCCAGCTGCTGCGAGGCCAGCATGCCCACCGCCCCATAGGCCAGCGTGACGATGCCGCCCCACACCAGCACCTCGCCGCCGAAGCCGGCGGAGGCACCGGCATCGGCCGGGAAGCACAGCGTCCACAGGCGCAGCACGGCGTACACGCCGACCTTGGTCAGGATGGCGAACACCGCCGCCGCCGGTGCGCTGGCGGCGGCATAGGCCGGCGGCAGCCAGAAGTTCAGCGGCCACAGCCCGGCCTTGGCGAGGAACGCGATGGCCAGGATGGCGGCCCCCGCATGCAGCAGCCCGCGGTCGCTGGCCGGCACGGCCGGCAGCTTCTGCGCGATGTCGGCCATGTTCAGCGTGCCGGTGACGCCGTACAGCACCGCGACGCCGACCAGGAACAGCAGCGAGGCGACCAGGTTGATGGCGATGTAGTGCAGGCCGGCGCGCACCCGCTCGCCCCCGCCGCCGTGCAGCAGCAGCCCGTAGCTCGCCGCCAGCAGCACCTCGAAGAAGACGAACAGGTTGAACAGGTCGGCCGTCAGGAAGGCGCCGTACAGCCCCATCAGCTGCAGCTGGAACAGCACGTGGAAATGCACCCCCGCGTGCTGCCAGCGCGCCAGCGCGTACAGCAGCGAAGCCAGGCCCACGCAGCCGGTCAGCACCGCCATCAGCGCCGACAGCCGGTCGGCCACCAGCACGATGCCGAACGGCACCGGCCAGTTGCCCGGCAGGTAGATGCCGAAGGCGGCCGGCGCCTCGCGCTGCGCCACGCCGAGCAGCAGGCTCACGGCGATCGCCAGCCCGCAGGCGGTCGACAGCACGTTGACCACCGCCTTCAGGCCGCGCCGGCCCTCGCCCAGCAGCAGCATCAGCGCCGCGGTGGCCAGCGGCAGCAGCACCGGCACCACCAGCAGGTGATTCGCGGCGGCCGTCATGGGTGCTCCTCCTGCCCGTCGACATGGTCGCCGCCCGACAGCCCGCGCAGCGCCAGCAGCACGACCAGGAACAGCGCCGTCGTCGCGAAGCCGATCACGATGGCCGTCAGCACCAGCGACTGCGGCAGCGGGTCGCTGTAGTTGACGAGGTCGGCCACCAGCCCCGGCTTGACGATGGGCTCGCGGTCGACGGCCAGGCTCCCGACGCTGAAGATGAACAGGTTGATCGCATACGACAGCAGCGCCAGCCCGATCAGCACCTGGAAGGTCCGCGGCCGCAGCACCAGCCAGACGCCGGCACTGGCCATCACGCCGATGACGAGGGAGATCACGACTTCCATCAGCCGGCCCTCCCCTCGGCGGCCGCGAGGCCCTGGCGGCGGCGCGCGCGCAGCGACTGGTGGGCGATCGCGGTGAGCAGCAGCAGGGTCGAGCCGACGACGACCGCGAACACGCCCAGGTCGAACAGCGCCGCGGTCGGCAGGTGGACCTCGCCGACCAGCGGCCAGGTCACGTGGGCGGTGTACGTCGTCAGGAACGGATGTCCGAGCGCCAGCGAGCCGAGCCCGGTCGCCAGCGCGATCAGCAGGCCGGCGGCGATCCAGCGCCGCGGCCGCAGGTGCAGCCGCGATTCGACCCAGCGCGTGCCGCTCACCATGTACTGCGCGATGAACGCGATGGCCACCACCAGGCCGGCGACGAAGCCGCCGCCGGGTTCGTTGTGGCCGCGCATGAAGAGGTGGGAGGCGAACAGCCCCGCCACCGGCAGCAGCAGCCGCACCAGCACGGCCGGCACCTCCAGGTAGGGCGGCAGCCAGTCGTCGCCGTCACCGTCGCGGTCGACCAGGTCGGCGCCAGCGGCCTCGGCGGATGCCTGCTGCTGCGGCGTCGGCTCGACCGCCTCGTCCGCCGGGCGGAAGCGCCGCAGCAGCGCATACACCGTCAGCCCGACGATGCCCAGCACGGTGATCTCGCCCAGCGTGTCGAAGGCGCGGAAGTCGACCAGCATCACGTTGACCACGTTGGTGCCGCCGCCGCCGGGCAGCGCGTTCTCGATGAAGAACGGCGAGATCGACAGCGGCGCGCTGCGCGTCAGCAGCGCATACGACAGCGCCGCCAACCCGGCACCGATCGCCACCGCCAGCACGAGGTCGCGGCCGCGGCGCCCCCATGCGCGTTCGGCGGTGCGCGGCTCGTCCTGCGCGACGCGCTTGGGCATCCAGCGCAGGCCGAGCAGGAACAGCACGAGCGTGACCACCTCGACCGCGAGCTGGGTCAGCGCCAGGTCCGGCGCCGAGAACCACGCGAAGGTGATGCACAGCGCCAGGCCGACGACGCCGAGCATCGTCAGCGCCGCGAGCCGGTGGAACTTGGCCTGCATCGCGGCGCCGATCGCGCAGGCGCCGGCGATCACCCACAGCAGCACGAATTCGGGCGTGGCCGGCACGCGCGTGCGGTCACCCCAGGCGAGCGGGACGATGAGCGCGGAGCTGAGGCCCGCGAGGCCGGCGATCAGCAGCATCGCGAACAGCTGCGGCTGCAGGCGGCGCGTGCCAAGCCGGCGCACCAGCCGGCGCGCGCCGTCCGAGGCGCGGGCCAGCAGGTTCTCGAACATGCGCTTGCCGTCCAGCCCCTGCAGCAGCGGTGCGCCGCGCGCCCGGCGCTGCTTGAAGCGATCCGCGAAGCGCAGGTAGACGAGCAGGCCGCCGACGGTGGCCAGCAGGCTCATCACCAGCGGCGTGTTGAAGCCGTGCCAGACCGCGAGGCTGTACTCGGGCAGCGTTCCGCCGACGACCGGCTGCGCCGCCACCGCCAGCAGCGGGCCGATCGACCAGGCCGGCAGCGTGCCGACGACCACGCACGCCAGCACCAGCAACTCCACCGGCACGCGCATCCAGTGCACCGGCTCGTGCGGCTGGCGCGGGCAATCGGTGGGCGGTGGGCCGAAGAACACGTCGTGCCCGAAGCGCAGCGAATACACCACCGCGAACACGCCGGCCAGCGTGGCGGCGGCAGGCAGGCCGACCTCGACGGCGGGATGCGCCGTGACGAAGACCGTCTCCGCGAAGAACATCTCCTTGGACAGGAAGCCGTTGAGCAGCGGCACGCCGGCCATCGCGGCGCAAGCCACGATGGCCAGCGTGCCGGTGATCGGCATGAAGCGGAACAGGCCGTCGAGCCGGCGCATGTCGCGCGTGCCGCTCTCGTGGTCGATGATGCCCACCGACATGAACAGCGAGGCCTTGAAGGTCGCGTGGTTCATCATGTGGAACACCGCCGCCACGGCGGCCAGCGGGCTGTTCAGGCCGAGCAGCAGCGTGATCAGCCCCAGGTGGCTGATCGTCGAATAGGCGAGCAGCCCCTTCAGGTCGTTCTGGAACATCGCGGCGTAGCTGCCCAGCAGCAGCGTCGCGAGGCCGGCGCTGCCGACGATCCAGAACCACTCGTCGGTGCCCGACAGCACCGGCCACAGGCGCGCGAGCAGGAAGACGCCGGCCTTGACCATCGTGGCCGAGTGCAGGTAGGCCGACACCGGGGTCGGCGCCGCCATCGCGTGCGGCAGCCAGAAGTGGAACGGGAACTGCGCGCTCTTGGTCAACGCCCCGAGCAGCACCAGCCCGAGCGCCAGCGGGTAGAGCGGATGCGCGCGCACCACGTCGCCCGCCCGCAGCACGGCATCGAGCTCGAAGCTGCCGACGATGTGCCCCAGCAGCAGCACGCCGGCCAGCAGCGCCAGCCCGCCGGTGGCGGTGACCGTGAAGGCCATGCGTGCGCCGCGGCGCGCGTCCTTGCGGTGGGTCCAGTAGCCGATCAGCAGGAACGAGAAGACGCTGGTCAGCTCCCAGAACACGACCAGCTGCACCAGGTTGCCCGAGACGACGACGCCGAGCATCGCGCCCATGAAGCCGAGCATCAGCGAATGGAAGCGCGCCGCCGGATCCTCCGGCGACAGGTAGTAGCGCGCATAGACGATGACCAGCAGGCCCATGCCGCTGACCAGCATCGCGAACATCCACGCGAAGCCGTCCAGCCGGACGACGACATCGATGCCGAGGCTGGGCAGCCAGGCCAGGCGCTCGGTCACCACGGTGCCGGCCCCGACGTCCGGGTACAGCAGCGCCAGCTGGACCGCGATCGCCAGCGCAATGGCCGCGGCCCACAACGATTCGAGGTTGCGGGCGGTGGTCGGCAACAGCGCGGCGACCGCGCTGCCGATGAAGGGCAACAGGACGAGGAAAAGCAGCGACATGGGCGGGCAGTCTACGTTCGGATCGTCGACGGCCCGCCCAGTCGGCCGCCATCAGCCAGGCGGGATGAAGACCGGCCCGAAGGTGTCGTGCGCCGCGATGGATGCAGCGGGTTCATCGCGCGGCCGCGGAACGATCAGCATGTCGCACCCGGACTCGGCCAGGAGTCGACGGCTGACGCTGCCGAGCAGGAACTGGCCGAGGGTCGATCGCCCCTGCCGGCCGGCGACGATCAGGTCGGCGCCGAGTTCCCTCGCCTGCCCCAGGGTGGTCCACGCCGGGTGGCCGTGGGCCACCGCGAAGGCCAACCGGGTGCTGTCCAGGCCGAGTCCCGCGGCCCTGCGGCGCATGCGCGCCAGGGTCCCGGTTTCGCGCCGCAGGCGGGCCTCGCGAATGATGTGGCCGGGCACGTCGGCACTGCGCAGCATGGCATCCCGGTGCGGGTCGATCGCATGAAAGGCATGGACACCGCTGCCGACGGCCAACCGGGTCGCCACCTGGACGGCGGCATCCGACGTGGCCGTGAAGTCGACCGGCACCAGCACACGCCGGTACGCCCCGTCGACCGGCGCCTTCACGACCAGCACCGGACGCCGGCTGATCCTGAGCATGCGATGCACGGTCCCGCCGAGCTGCAGGACCCGGACCCGGCTGCGCCCGCGCCGGCCGAGGACCAGCAAGTCCGCGTGCACCGAGGCCTGCATCAAGGCCTCGAGCGGCTCACCGACCACCACCTCGACCGTCGCGCTCACGTCGTACCGCCCGGCGATCTCGATCGCGAAGCGGCGCAGCGAGTCGCGTGCCTGTGCGGCCTTCAGGTCGATGTCGATCCGCGGCGAAAACCACTCTCGCAGCAGCTTGCAGCCGGCCGGGTCGAGCACGTGCACGAGCTTCAGGCGTGCGCCGTGCTCGTGTGCCAGCAAGGCCGCACGGCGCACGGCGTTGTTGGCGTCGATCGAGAAGTCGGTGGCCACGACGATGGATTTGAACGATTTCATGTGCATGTCCCTCACAACGCGTAGTCGCCGCTGGCCTCGGGTTGGAACAGGATGTCCACCAGCTCGGCGGCCCCCTCCTCGCCCGCGGGCGTGGACCAGCGTGCCACGGCACCGACGCTCAGCCCGAGGAGGCTGGCGCCGACCGGCGACAGCACCGAGACGAACCCGGCCGCGGGCTCCGCATCCGCCGGATAGCACGGCGAGAGCTTGCTGAGCCGGCCGGTCTCGAGGTCCTTCAACAGCACCTGCGAGTACATCGTCACCAGGTCGGGCGGGGCCTGGCGGGACGGCACGATGGCACAGGCATCGAGCACCTGCGCGATCGCCGGCCGGGTTGTGGACGAGCCTTCGCCGCGCCGGTCGCGGCGCAGGAGG
Source organism: Rhizobacter sp. Root1238 (assembly GCF_001425825.1). Classification (GTDB taxonomy): domain Bacteria; phylum Pseudomonadota; class Gammaproteobacteria; order Burkholderiales; family Burkholderiaceae_C; genus Rhizobacter. The sequence continues at coordinate 125,054 of NZ_LMDM01000020.1, read as the reverse complement.
TTCAGGAGTCGAACGTGGTCGAGTTCGGTGAGCGTGCGCTCAAGTGCCAGGACTTCCATCGGGCATTCCTTCAGTCATCGGTCGCATGCCGGGCAGTCGCCGACACACGCCATCGCGCGGGCTGCGGGCCCGGCGATCTGAAGTTTGCGCAAAGAGGATGGAAGTGATCGCCGGGCTCAGGGATGTGCGGCCGGAAGCCGGCCAGCGACACGGGGGGTCGCCGGGCACGGCAGGCCGCGCGGTGCGGCAATGGGGTGGACGCGGAACATGCCTGCACTGTAGTGACATCGCGGCCGTCGCGCGACCAGCCCGCGACAAGTCGCACCGGAGCGTAGGCGTATTCGGCCCGAAACGTCGCGCTGCAGTCACGCGGCCGTCATGTCCCCCTGCCCCTCTCGTGAGCATGAATGGCGCGGCCACCATCACGAAACGAGCTTCGGTAGCGGCGTGGCGTCAAGCCCAGCAGATTCCGAAATGCCGAGCCCATGTGTGACTGATGCGAAAACCCGCATTCCAACGCGATCATCGCCAACGGCATGTCCGTTCGCTCGATCAGGGCGCGCGCGGCCTGCAGGCGGGTTTCAACGATGAAGGCGTGGGGAGTCATGCCAACCACTCGACAGAACTCGCGCAGGAAATGGACTTCCGCCACCCCTTCGGCGCTTGCCAGTTGGGACAGTGTCAATGGTTGGTCGAACTCCGCGGCAATCCGATCCAGCACTCGGGCGCAACTCGCCCGGTCGATGTTCTTGGGCGCTGTTCGTGGCGCCGAGCAGAGGCTCACGAACCGGACTGCGAGTTCTTCAAGCGCAAGCGTGTCGATGTCTGGATCCATCATGGCCTTGCGAATCGCTCGACCCAGCACCAAGGCCTGACGGTGTCCCGGCATCTCCTTGCGGAAATTGGGCAACACGGTGGCGTCGTCGGTGGTGACGGGCCTCGTCCACCTGGCGACAAGGTACTCGCCGCCCGTTTGCGATTCTGAAAACACGGGCAACCCCGCAGGCGTGTAGGTCAGGACACCGGGCCAGGTGTCGAAGTCGACTCGATGGTCCGAATCGATGGCGTGCACCCCCGTCTGCCGCTCCAGAGCCACCCCGAGGGCCTGCGATTGCACGGGGTCGCGTGCACTGTAAGGGGCACTGGGAAGCAGATGAACGTTGAGACGGCCGTTCAAGACCGTCAGTGAACGCGAGGAAGGCATGGCAGTTTCCTTGTCGCAAGCAGCGGAAATTGTCCGCCAAGCCACGTTCGCTGCTTCTGAAATTTCTTGATAGCTCGCTGGCCCGGTTGTCTCGACACTGCGTGCAAGACATCAACCCGGAAGCACCCAAGCAATGCTGACGATCGGTCTGATTGGCGGAATGAGCTGGGAGTCCAGCGCGGAGTACTACCGCATCATCAATCAAGGGGTTCGCGCGCGCCTCGGGCCGCTGCGTTCGGCCCGATCGCTGATGCAGAGCGTCGACTTCGGCCCGATAGAACGGGCGCAGCACGAGGGCCGCTGGGATCTGACGACGCAGATTCTCCAGGATGCCGCGCGGAAGCTGCAGGCCGGGGGCGCCGACTGCATCGTCCTGTGCACGAACACCATGCACAAGGTCATCGATGACCTTCAGGCGGCCGTGACGATTCCATTTCTCCACATTGCAGATCCGGTGGGGCGTGCCGCCGCACGTGCCGGTGTGAAGACGATCGGGTTGCTGGGGACCTCTTTCACGATGGAGCAGGACTTCATGAAGGATCGGCTGACCAGGCTTCACGGGCTCAACGTGCTCGTCCCCCCACCGATCGAACGACAGGAAGTCCATCGAATCATCTACGACGAGTTGTGCGTCGGCATCGTCAATGACGAGTCTCGCCGGATCTACCAGCAAACGATCGACCGACTGGCGCAACGTGGCGCCGAGGCCATCATCCTCGGATGCACCGAAATCACCTTGTTGATCAAACCGCAGCACAGCCGGGTGCCGCTGCTTGACACCACCGATCTGCACGCCCGTTCAGCCGTCGATTTCGCGCTGAACGGCGCCAGCGCCGAGAGCGCAAACCCATGAAACGTCGCTACTTCCTTCTGGCTGGCCTTGGCGCCGCGGGCGCATTGATCTATGGCGTGACCGACTCGCCCGATGAACGCCTGCTCACGGCGCAGGCCATGCCCGTGAGCGAAGGCCAACTGGCGCTGAACGGCTGGGTGAAGATCGGCGCCGATGATTGGGTGACCGTTGTCTGCTCCAAATCCGAGATGGGCCAGGGCATCTACACCGCGTTGGCCATGCTGGTGGCCGAAGAGCTCGACGCCGATTGGTCGCGCGTGCGCGTGGAGGCGTCGGGTGTGGACAAGATCTACAACAACGTCGCCGCCGTGCGCGATTCGGTGCCCTATCACCCGCGCGATCGGGGCCTGCTCAAAGCCATGGTGCAGACGCAGAACGCCTACATGGCCCGCAACCTCATGAACATGATGACCGGCGGCTCTTCAAGCGTGAAAGACACTTGGCAGCCGATGCGCCGAGCCGGCGCAATGGCGCGCATGAGCCTGCTGGCTGCCGCCGCCAGGTACTGGACGGTGCCTGAGGCGGAGTGCACGGTCAGCGCGGGCGTGGTGGCGCATCCCAGCGGCCGGTCGGCGCGCTTTGGTGAGCTCATTGCCAAAGGCGTCGCACCGATCACGCGGGGCCAGCCCACGCTCAAGACGCGGGCGCAGTTCAAACTCATCGGCAAGCCCTTGGGGCGCCTCGATTCGAGCGCCAAGGCAACCGGCACGGCCGGCTTCGGCATCGATGTGCAGCAGCCGGGGCAGCTCCATGCGGCCATCGCGATGAGCCCCGTACTCGGCGGCACAGTGGCTGGCGTGGACAGCGCCGCCGCCCTGGCGATGAAGGGCGTCAACAGAGTCATCGTCGTGCCGCCACTCCACGGCGCCAGCGGCGGCGTCGCCGTGGTGGCCGACAATTGGTATCGCGCCAAACTGGCCGTCGAGGCACTCAAGCCGCAGTGGGTCGACGGTGCGGCTGGGGCTGCCAGCAGCGCGGCGATGCTGCAGCAGATGGTGCAGGCCGCCGCGCTCTTCGAGGGCAGCAACTTTGGTGGCCAAGGCGATGCCGGCTCGGCACTGGCCACCGCCACCAGGAAGCACGAAGCGCACTACACCGCACCCTGGCTGGCCCACGCCACGATGGAGCCCATGAACTGCACCGTGCTGTTCAAGGACGGCAAGGCCACGGTCTGGGCTCCCACGCAAGTGCCTGATTCAGTGCAGCTTGCGGTGGCCAAGGTGTGCGGCATTGAACCCGCAGACACGACGATCCATGTGACCCTGCTCGGCGGCGGCTTCGGACGGCGCCTGGAGGTCGACTTCGCCGCTCAGGCCGCCTTCATTGCCAAGGAACTCTCCGGCCTGCCCGTGCAACTGCTCTGGTCGCGCGAGGAAGATACGCGGCACGACTTCTACCGCCCGGCCTGTGCCGCCAGTTTCAGGGGGGGCCTCGATGCCAACGGCGCGCTCATCGCCCTCGAGGCGTGCTCGGCCGGCCAGTCTTTGTTTGGCAAGTACGCTCCGCGCGCCATTCAGGGCAGGGTCGGAGCCTTCTTGCCGATCGCCGGGCAGATGCCGCCAGCGGGGCCGGACAAGACGGTGGCCGAGGGCGTGTTTGACCAGCCCTATGACATCCCCAACCTGCGCGTGATGCATCGGTTCATGGAGTTTCCGGTGCCGGTGGGTTTCTGGCGCTCGGTGGGCCATTCGCATCAGGCCTTCTTCAAGGAGAGCTTCATCGACGAAATGGCCCACGCCGCGGCGACCGATCCACTCAAGTTCCGCCAAGCCATGCTCGGCAGCGATGCGCGCGCAGGCGCCGTCCTCCAGCTCGCCGCTGAAAAGGCGGGCTGGGGTTCACCGATCGCGCCTGCAGCCGATGGCCGCAAGCGCGGGCGAGGCATCGCACTGCACTGGTGCTTCGGCACCTGGGTGGCGCAGGTGGTGGAGGCCAGCGTGGGCAGCGATCAGGGCATTCGCGTCGAACGCGTCGTGTGCGCGGTCGATTGCGGTCTGGTCGTCAACCCGCGCATCGTCGCGCAGCAAATGGAAAGCGCGGTGGTGTATGGCCTGTCGGCGGCGCTGCATGGCGACATCACGATCGAACAAGGCCGCGTGCAACAAGGCAGCTTTCACGACTACGCGCCGCTGCGCCTGAGCGAATGCCCGGTGATCGAAACCCACATCGTCGCCAGTGACGAAGACCCCGAAGGCATGGGCGAACCCGGCTTGCCCCCGGTGGCACCGGCGCTGGCCAATGCCATCTTTGCGGCGACCGGCAAGCGCCTGCGCAACCTGCCGCTGAAGATGATCTGACCGCACAACCCCTGATTCCAAGCACCATGACCACCTTCACTCTCAATGGCAAGGCCACCACCCTCGATGTCGAAGACGACATGCCTCTCCTGTGGGTCTTGCGCAATGAACTCAAGTTGACCGGCACCAAATTTGGCTGCGGCATCGCGCTGTGCGGAGCCTGCACGGTGCATGTGGATGGCTCACCCACGCGTGCCTGCGTCACGCCTCTGGCCCAGGTTGCCGGCAAGCGTGTCGACACCATCGATGGCCTCAAAAGCAAAGCCCTGGCTGCCGTGCAAAAGGCATGGGTCGAACTCGATGTGGTGCAGTGCGGCTACTGCCAATCGGGCCAGATCATGGCCGCCGCTGCATTGCTCGAAAAAACCGCAAAGCCCACTGACGCCGACATCGACTCCGCGATGAACGGCAACCTCTGCCGCTGTGGCGCCTACCCGCGCATCAGGGCAGCAATCCACCAAGCCGGGGCAGCGCTCTGAGCAGAGCACCGCGACTGGCGCCGTCGGAGCACGAGGAGTCTTCCTCGTCCGAGTCAGATGCAGATCGAGCGTAAGCTGCGGCGGCATGAAGCCCGGTTTGAAGATTGCTCTCGCCCTCGGGGCCCTCGCCCTCGCCGCCGCAGCCGCCTGGTTCTGGCTGGCGCGCCCCGCCCCTGTCAGTCCTGCGGCCACGGCACCGCCGCAGCCCGCGCCCGCCCAGGTGGCTGCCGCCCCGCCGGCGGCCAGCTCGGGCATCCAGCACCCGATCGAGAACCTGCAGGCCGACGCCGCCGCGGCCCCGGTCGACCTCCCTTCAGCGGTGACGGCGTTGTTCGGCCGCGATGCGGTGCTCGCGCTGTTCCAGATGAACGACCTGCCCCATCGCGTGGCGGCGACGGTGGATGGCCTGGGTCGCGAGCAGGCGTCCCCTCGCCTGTGGCCGCTCAGTCCCGCCGCAGGCCGCTTCACGGTCGAGCGCCATGGCGATGGCGACACCATCAGCGCCGACAACGGGCAGCGCTACACGCCGTACGTGCTGCTGCTGGAGACGGTGGACCTGCGGCAGGCCGTCGCGCTCTACGCGGCGTTCTATCCGCAGTTCCAGCAAGCCTACGAAGACCTCGGCTACCCGGGCGGGTACTTCAACGACCGGTTGGTCGCGGTGATCGACCAGCTATTGGTCACGCCCGATCCCGCCGCGCCGATCGGCGTGCACCTGCCGACCGTCAACAGCCCGGTGCAGCCGACGCGGCCGTGGGTGCTGTACGAGTTCAACGACCCGGCGTTGCAGGCGCTGAGTGCCGGCCAGCGCCTGATGCTGCGCACCGGGCCCGTCAACGAACGCCGGGTCAAGGCGAAGCTGCGCGAGCTGCGGCGCCTGCTCGCGTCGCCGGCCGCCGCATCGGCCCCGCGCTGAGCCGGGCAGGACTCGAGACTCGCCCGCAACGCCGCTCAGAACCTCGGCGTGCGCCCCGAGAAGCCGGCGTCGTACTTGCGCATCTGGGCCAGGTCGTCGCGGTTGCGCACGCCGCAGGCCAGGTACTGCGCGTGCAGTTCGGCCAGCTTGCCGCGGTCGAGTTCGACGCCGAGCCCCGGCGTGCCGGGCAGGCGCACCGCGCCGTTCTCGAAGGCGACGCGGCCGCCCCGGATCACCTCCTCTTCCTGCCACGGGTAGTGCGTGTCGCAGGCATAGGTCAGGTTCGGAATGCTGGCCGCCACGTGGGTCATCGCCATCAGGCTGATGCCCAGGTGCGAGTTCGAATGCATCGACATGCCCAGGTCCCACAGCGCGCACATGCGCGCGAGCGTCTGCGTCACGCGCAGCCCGCCCCAGTAGTGGTGGTCCGACAGCAGCACCTTGACCGCGCCGGTTTCCGCCCCCTTGCGGAAGTCGTCGAGCGTCGTGATGACCATGTTGGTGGCCAGCGGCAGGCGGGTGTGCCGGGCAAGCTCGGCCATGCCTTTCAAGCCCGGCGTCGGGTCTTCGTAGTACTCGAGCAGCTCGTCGAGTTCGGGCGCGGCCCGGATGCTGGTCTCGAGCGACCAGTTCGCATTCGGATCGAGCCGCAGCGGCAGGCCCGGAAAGGCTGCGCGCAGCGCCCGCATGCAGGCGATCTCGTGCGCGGGCTCGAACACGCCCCCCTTCAGCTTGATGCTTTGAAAGCCGTACGCGTCGATCATGCGCTGCGCCTGCGCGACGATCTGCGCCGGGCCGATGCCCTCGCCCCAGGCGTCGGCCGCATAGGGCCGCCCGATGTGCTCGGCGTACTTGAAGAACAGGTAGGCGCTGTACGGTACGGTGTCGCGCACCGCACCGCCCAGCAGGTCGACGATCGGCGCACCGAGCAGCTGCCCTTGCAGGTCGAGCATGGCCACCTCGAAGGTGCTGGTCACCTTGGCGGCATTCTTCGCGGTGTGCGAACCGGGCGCCAGCTCGAACTCGATGGCGCCCGGGGCGGGCCGGATGGTGGCGCGCACGCGTTCTTCCATGCGATTGAGGTCGAACGGCGACAGGCCCAGGACCAGCTCGTTCGCTTGCGCCAGCACGCGCAGCATCGGCTCGTCGCCATAGGTCTCCGAAATGCCGACGCGGCCGTCGCTGGTCTCGAGTTCGACGATCGCACGCAGCGCCCATGGCTCGTGGATGCCGGCGGCATTGAGCAGCGGGCCGTCGCGGAAGGCGATCGGCGTGATGCGGACGTCGGTGATGCGGATGTCTCGGGTCATGGCGGGTCTCGTGGCAATCTCAGTTGGCGGTGGCACCGGATTTCTTGACCAGCGCCCCCCAGCGCGGGATCTCCCGGGCCATCAGCGCCGACAGCTCCTCGGGCGTGCCGCCGACGAGCTCCATGCCCAGTTGCCCGCCCAGCTTGGCCTGCACGTCGGGCATCTTCAGCGCCCTGGCAATCTCGGCATGCAGCCGGTGCACGACGGCCTTCGGCGTGCCCTTGGGGGCGTAGACCGCCTGCCACGACGACATCTCGAAGCCGGGCACGCCCGACTCGATCATCGTCGGCGTGCCGGGCGACAGCGCGATGCGCTTGCCCGTCGTCACCGCCAGCAGCTTCAGCTTGCCGGACTGCAGCAGCGGCAGCGCAGCCGTCATCTGGTCGAACATGAAGGTGACCTGGCCTGCGGACACGTCGACCATCGCCGGTGGCGTCCCCTTGTACGGCACATGCGTGAGCGGCACGCCGATCAGGTCGGCGAACAGCTCCCCCGCCAGGTGGGTGGAGGTGCCGGCGCCGGACGACGCGAAGCTGCGCCGCTTCTCGTCCTTCTTGAGCAGGGCGATCAGCTCCGCCACCGAGTTCACGCCGAGCGCGGGGTCGACCAGCAGCACGTTGGGCAGCGTGGCCACCAGGGCCACCGGCTCGAAATCCTTCACCGGGTCGTAGGCCAGGTTCTTGTAGAGGCTGGCGTTGATCGCGTGCGTGCTGATGGTGCCGCCGAACAGCGTGTACCCGTCGGGTGCGGCCTTGGCGGCAAAGCTCGCACCGATGCCACCGCCCTGCCCGGGCTTGTTGTCGACGACCACGGTCTGCTTCAGCGCGAGCTGCAGCTTCTCGGCGAGGACGCGCCCGACCACGTCGGTGGACCCGCCCGCCGTGAAGGGAACGATGTAGGTGATGGGTTTGGCCTGGGGCCACTCCGGCGTCTGGGCCGCGGCGGTGCCGGCGAGGGCCAGGGACAGTGGCAACGACAGTGGCAATGACACTGGCAACAACAGGAACGACACGAGGCTTCGACGATTCAAGGCAGTCTCCGGTGGTGGCAATGGGGGCCGCGCTGCATGGGCGGGGCTCGCTGACCCGAAGTGAAGCACTAATATATTAGTGTGTCAATGCGCCGACCCCGCCGCTAGAATGAGCGCCATGCCTGCCTCGTCCCCCAGCCGTTCCGCTGCCCTGGATCGCTCGCGCCATGCGGCGCCGCAGGTCTTCGAGCGCCTGCGCGACCTGATCCTGTCGCTGGAGATGGCCCCGGGAACGGTGCTGTCGCGGGCCGACCTGGCGGCGCACTTCGGCCTCAGCCAGACGCCGGTTCGCGATGCGCTGATCAAGCTCGGCGAAGAGGGCCTGGTCGACATCTTTCCGCAGCACGCCACGGTCGTGAGCCGCATCGATGCGGCGGCTGCCACGCAGGCGCAGTTCCTGCGCCGTTCCATCGAGGCCGAGGTGGTGCTCACCCTGACCGGGCATGCCGACGCCGTGCTGCTCAGCCAGTTGCGCGCGCAGATCGACGTGCAGACGGCGTTGACGGGCAGCACGGCTTACCTCGATTTCATCGCGGCCGACCGGGCGTTCCACCGGCTGATGTATGTCGCCGCCGGCGTGCCGGACCTGTTCGACCTGGTGCGCAAGCACAGCGGCCACGTCGACCGCCTGCGCATGCTGAACCTGCCCTCCCTCGGCAAGCAGCGCGCGATCGTGCGCGACCACCGCCGCATCGTCGACGCCATCGCCAGCGGCGACGTTGCCGCGGCGCAGGCGAGCTTGCGTGATCACCTCTCCGGCACGCTGGGGCAGATCGACGCGATCCGCCTGGCGCATCCGGACTACTTCACGGCGCAGGCCGGCTGAGCGGGCTCACCTTCGACGCCGTGGAGGCCGCGCGGCAGGAATGACCGCCAGCAGCCTGGAGAGTCACCCCTCTTCGCCTGCCGGAAGACGCTCGGCGTCCCAGAGAACGGTGATGCCGCCGGGCCAGGTGGGCGTGGCACCCGAACGGCCCTTGGGCCAGGGCTCTGCCGTCAGCTGGTCGGACGGATACGGCTGCATGAAGCTCATCATCTGCTCGGCGCGACAGCTGAGCCAGGCGTCGTGGTCCGCCTCGTCCAGGATGACGACCATCCGCTTTTCCTGCCATGGCTTGCCGAACTGCATCATGAGCGGGTGCGTGTCCGCGTTGACGGTGAGCATCGTGAAACTGGGGACTTCCTCGCCGGTCGTGCTGTCCGTCCACCAGCGCCAGAGGCCGGCAATCCCCATCGGCGCGCGATCGCGGCGGGTGATGCGCCACCGAACCGGCCTGCCGGTCTGGTAGTCGAGTTCGTAGATGGCCTCGGTGGGGACGATGCAGCGTTGACCGCGATGCCACGCCCCGCGAAACAAGGCCAGCTCACCGGCGATGTCGGCCGGCGCGTCCTGGGCGCGCCGGCCGAGCGTCAACGTCTTGCAACGACACGAAGAAGGCTCGCAGCCGCAGCGCGGCCTGTCGCGCCCGGGCCGGATCCCATCCGGCGCCCGCGAGATGAATGGCGCGAGATAGCGCGGGAGACTTCGTGCCGCCATGTCACCCCCAGGCGGCACCACGCCGAAGTGAGAGCGCATGCGATCCGGGGCAGCGACCGGGTAGTAGTTGATGGCCATCGTGCGCGTTGCGGGCAGGTCGGCAACGGTGAAGCTGCAGTGGCGGCCATTTCATCAGCCTTTCCCACGCGTCGCTTCCCATATTCATGGCAGGTGCGAGCGCCGGCGACTCCCTACCATCGGACCACGGCCCCCACTGCTGGACGCTCGATGATCGACTTTGCTGATGCGCCCCGGCGTGCCCTTCACCCTGCGCACGTTGGCAAATACGCCATCACCGGCGTACTGGGACATGGCGCGATGGGCGTCGTCTATCGAGCCTTCGATCCGGCGATTCAGCGGCCGGTGGCCATCAAGGTCATCCTGCGGAAGCTCCTCGATCACGACCGGACGGCAGCCCTCGTCGCGGCGCGTTTCAGGAACGAAGCGCGAGCGGTCGGCCGGCTGTCCCACCCCGGCATCGTGGCCATCTACGAATACGGCGAGGACGACGCCTGCGCCTTCATCGCGATGGAACTGGTCGAAGGGCGCAGCCTCGGACGGATCCTGTCGCACACGCCGCTGCTGTCCGAGGCCGAGGTGCTGCGCATCATGGACCAGTTGCTGGACGCGCTGGAGTGCGTGCACCGGCACGGCGTCTGGCACCGGGACATCAAGCCCGAGAACCTGATCGTCACGCCGCGGGGCGAGGTCAAGCTCGCCGACTTCGGCATTGCGCGCGTCGAAGACGTCGCACTGACGCAGGGAAGCCCCGGGGTCGGAACGCCGGGGTACATGGCCCCGGAGCAGTACACCGCAGGGGGGCTCGACCATCGCGTGGACATCTTCGCCGCCGGCGTGCTGCTGTACCGGCTGCTGACCGGCGAGGTGCCGTTCAAGGGGCGCTCGCGGTCGGTGATGCGCGCAACGCTGGACGACGATCCACCGGTGCCGAGCGCGACCGCGACGACGACCCGGCATGCCTTCTACGACTCGATCGTCTCGACGGCCCTGGCCAAGGACCCGGGCGCCCGGTTCGCAAGCGCCGCGCAGTTTCGCGACGCACTGTCGAAACGCTCCGAGGTGGCGCCCGCGATCTCGTCCTGCGTCGATGGCATCGAGGTGCAGGCCCTGGCCGCGCCGTGGTTCGCCGACGCCACCATCACGACATCGTGGGCGGGCCTGGACTCGTGTTTCGGCACCACCGACGTCACCGGCAGCGAACCCCTGGGCCCTGATGTGCTGGCCCACGCATGCCGCGTGCTGGCGAGCCAGATGGGGCCGATTGCCGCGGTGGTGGTCAAGAGGGCCGCCGGCCGGGCGCACACCCGGGCGGAGTTCTTCCATCTGCTGGTCGTGCAAAGTGCCGATGGCGTCGACCGGGCGAAGCTCCGCAGGGAGTTGCAGCAGGGACCGGTGTGACGCCAACCCGGGTGCGACCCGGATGACCGGCTCAACGGGTCGGCGGCAGCATCAGCCGGATGGAACCGCCGAGGTCGGTCGAGCCGATCTCCAGCACGGCACCGAGCCCGACCGCGTGCTCGTGCATCGTTCGCAGCCCTGCGACCGGCACGTCGTCCAGGCCACGTCCGTTGTTCGTGAGCGCGACGCGGATGCCGCCATCGGTGGCGCTCGCCGCCAGGTGCAGTTCGGTGGCCTGCGAGTGTCGCAGGGTGTTCGATATCGCCTCGAGCAACAGCCGCTGCAGGCGGCGCATCGTGTCGCCATGCTCGCCGGCTTCCCAGTGCGGCAGCCGATCGACTTCCCAGCGCAGGTCCAGTCCGGCGGCTTCGATGCGCCTTTGCAGGCGATAGCGCAAGCTGGCCAGCAACGCATTGACGTCGCCGGGCGGCATGGTCAGCGCATCGATCAGCAGCTTGAGCCGGTCCAGCGTCTCGCGCAGCGTCTGGGCGACCGTCAGCGGTGCGGCGCGCTCCTCTTCGAGTTGCCGCATGGCAATGGCCAGGCGGGTGCCGACGGCGTCATGCAGATCGCGCAGCACGAGCGCCCGTTCGGTCGCCACCGCGAAATCGCGATCGGCCTCGGCGAGGTGGGCGAAGGACGCGCGCAGTTCCACCTCGCGCTGCCGCACGCGATCGGCGAGCTGGCGATTCAACCGTGCCAGGTCCTCCTGGGCGCGGGTGTAGTCGCCGGCAATCACCCACGCCGAGATCGACAGCACCAGCGGAGCGGCGTAGGCCACCAGGTGAGTCCCGTCGAACGGCAGGACGAAGATCGTGAGCAGCCAGTCGTGGGCTCCGACGACCATCCCGATGGCAGCGGCGATGCCCAGCAACAGCCGGTCGCGCCGCGACCGGCCCTGCGCATCGGACAGCAGCACGACGGTCGCCCAGCCGCACAGCAGCAGCACACCGAGGATCGCCACCGCGAAGGCGATCTGCTGCCAGTCCGGGTTGACCAGGATCTGCACCGCGTTGGCAACGAGCACGAAGCCGATCGCGCCGCGCTCCAGGCGCGGCAATACCCGGCCCGCGAAACGCAGGAAGAACAGCGCGAACAACAGCGCTGTCCAGATGTTGCAGACGAAGATCAACACCTGCCAGGCATGCTGCGACAACGGCGGGTCGCTGAGGAGGTCGTTGCTCGTGCAGACGGCCCACAACAGAGTCGCCGCCGCAAAATAGCCGTATTGCAGGGCTTCGCGGCGGCGCAACCAGATGATCGCGAACAGCACCCCGAGCGCAAAGATGTAGGCGTCGGCGACGGTCAGCAGGCCGGTTCGCCAGAAGACGCGTTGCTCATGGACCTTCGAGAGCTCATCGGCCGGCCCCGCGAACAGGTGGCCCAGGCCGCCGTCGCTGCTGGTCCCGCAGCGCACCCGCAGGTAGACCAGGTTGTCCGTTGCCGTCCATGCCGATGACGGAACCGTGAACAGAAGCGGTGTGTTCCAGTGACGCGTCAGGTTGCCCGGTTCCATGCGCCCGGCGCTCCCGACCAGCATCCCGTTGACCCACAGGTCGCTGTTCATCGTCGCGTAGGCCACTTCGAAGGCCCACAGGTCGCGCTGCCCGGGATCGATGTGAACGCGCAGCCGGTACCACACGGTCCCTGCGCGCGCCCGGCCGTTTTCTGCCCAGCGGTCAGGCAGCCGGACCGGCCGCCAGTCCGCGGTGTCGGGTGGTGGCTGTTCGCTCACGGACACGACGGCTTCCAGGTCCGCGATGGACACGACGTTCTTCGGTGGCGACAGCGCGACGACGCCAGCGGCATGCGCTGCGTCAGCCAGCAACCACGCGGCCATCAGCACGCGCAGGCGGCGTCCCATCGTCATCAACAGGTCCGGTGCGTGCGGTGACGCCGACCCCATCGAAATATCAAAAGCGATTCGGAGAAGGACCACGCGGCGTACTGCATGACGGGAGCTTAAGCCCGAAGTCAGCCGATGTCCGTCCCCACCTTGCACCCTGCGCTCACATGTTCGCGGGACGCGTTGGGACGTCGCTGCCCCGCGACATCAGCCGCGCGCCGCCTGCGGGGGACATGCAGGAACGGCCGCTTCGCGAGTGTTTTACGGCCTGTTACGTCGTTGGGTTCCTTCAGTTCCTTCCGTTCCTTCGATCGCGAGCGACCGGGGAATCGGGATCAGCGGGCTGCCGCCAGGTGACGCACGAGACCGGGCAACCAGCGCGTGGCGCGGTAGAGGAAGCGCCCCTTCAGCGTGGGAACCACCATGAAGCGCTTGCGGGCGATGGCATTGAGGAGAGCGCGTGCCACGTAGTCTGCCGTCACCGGCTCGATCCAGGCTTCGGCCTCGCGCACCGCGGCCGGCTTGGTCTTGTTCTCGGTGTCGAATCCCGGCGTGAGGGTGGCCGGTGGGCACAGCACGCAGACCTCGACGCCGTGCCTGCGGTACTCGGAGTAGACCGATTCGCAATAGCCGACCACGGCGAACTTGGTCGCGGCATAGGCGGCCCAACCGAACGAGCCCACGAAACCGAGGATCGAGGACGCATGGATCAGATGGCCGCTTCCTCGCGCGCGGAAGAGCGGCAGGAACGCATGGCTGAGGTGGACGGTGCCCATGAAGTTCAGGTCCATCATCGAGCGATAGTCCTCCAGCGGCTGCTCTTCGAGATAGGCGGCGACCGCCCTCCCCGCGCAATTGATGACATGGGTGGGCGTGCCGATCCGGGCGATCAGCTCATCGCGCAGGGCCAGCACGCTGTCGTGGCGGCAGACATCGACCACCAGCGTCTCGATGGTGGCGCGGCTGCCGGCGATGCCGGCCAGCTCGGCGCGCGCCTGGTCCAGGGCCGCGACGTGCCGCGCGGCAATGACGATCCGGCAGTCCAACACGCACAGCCGCCGCGCAATGGCCAGGCCGATGCCTTGCGACCCCCCGACGATCAGGACCGTGTCTGAATTGCGAATTCGACCCATCGACGTCTCCTTGGTGCAGTGTCTGCACGTGCTCAGATGATCTGCAGTGCCTTGGCGTGGTGTGCCAGGCGCTCCAGGGCATGGTCCATGTGCTGCAGCTCCAGTCCGCTGGTCACGCTCAGCCTGATGCGGGACTGCTTCTCGGGCACCCCCGGGAACACGACCGGTGTGACGACGATGCCGTCGTCATAGAGGCAGCTGCAAAGCGCCTTGACTTTCAGATCGTCGCGGACCATGACCGGAAAGATGGCCGAGGCGCCGGCCCCGATGTCGAAGCCGTGGGCACGCAATCCGCGCCCGAAGTGCTCGACATTGCGCCACAGGCGCTCGCGGATCGCGGGCTCGTCCTTGAGGATGCGAAGGGCCTCCAGGACCGAAGCCGCGACGCACGGGAGCACCGATGCCGAGAACACGTAGTGCCGGCTGGCCATCTGCAGGTAGCGGATCAGCCGGCGCGACCCCGCCACGAAGCCGCCGACGCTGCCCAGGCTCTTGCTGAAGGTGCCGGCCACGATGTCGACCTGGCCGAGGATGCCGAAGTGCTCGGCGGTGCCTCGCCCTTCAGCGCCGAACACGCCGGTGGAATGCGCCTCGTCGAGCATCAGCATCGCGCCGTGGCGGCGTGCGAGCTCGACGATGTCCGCCAGCGGCGCCAGGTCGCCGTCCATCGAGTACACGCCCTCGACGACGACCAGCCGATTGACGTACTGGCCTCGCGAGCGCACCAGGATGCGCTCGAGCGAGTCGAGGTCGTTGTGCTCGAAGATCCGCATCGGCGCGCCGCGGCAACCTTCCATGACGCTGCCATGCACGCAGCTGTCCACGATGGCGAGGTCGTTGCGCCGCAACAGCGCCGACAGCACGCCGCAGTTCATGCCGAAGCCGGAGCTGTACAGCAGCGCGGCTTCGCAGTTCGTGAAGTCGGCGAGCTCGCGCTCCAGCCTCTCGTGCAGGTCGGTGTTGCCGATGGCGGCGGGCGACGCGCTGGTTCCGGCGCCGTAGCGCCGGGTCGCCGCGATGCTGGCCGCGATGGTCGCCGGGTGCTGGGACAGGTCCAGGTAGTCGTTCGACGCCAGGTTGACCACCTCGACGACGCGCCCGCTGTCGCGGTCCTGCAGCGTGGCGAACCCGGACGAGCCGCTGGTTCTCACGCGCCGGTAGTGGTAGTGCCTGCGGCGCATCAGGTCGTCGACGTACTCCGACAACTGGTCGAAGCGCTCGGTGAATGCCAAGGCATCCTGTTGCGACGCGACGAGGAACTCGTACAGGCTCGAATGCCGCGAGTCGATCGGGCCCCGGGTCGTCGTGCGACGCTCGTGTTCAGCGTGCTCAGCGTGCGTCATCGTGGCCACCGGGTTGTCGCAGTTCTCGGATTGATCCAGCACGTGCAGCTCCTTTCAGGCGGCGACCGGTTGGGGATGCAAGGGGCCCGGCCCGGGCGCGGGCACGTCGCTGCGGGCCACCACATCGAGGCGGCCGCCGAGGTGGGCTGCGCGCGCGACGCAGCGCTGGAGCTTTCCGCTGGTGGTCCGGGGAAGGCTGCCGTGGCTGACCAGCACCACGACGGCGGGACGTATGCCGTGCCGCTGCGCGACCTCGGCCATGATGGCGTCGAGGACGGGCTGGGGATCGCTGCGCCATGTCCGCTTGATCTCCTGCACGATCAGCAGCGACTCGCGCCCGTTCTCTTCCAACGGCAGCGCGACGCCGGCATGCCGGCCGATCGCCGGATGGCAGGTCTCGACGGTCGCCTCGATGTCCTGCGGGTGGTGGTTGACGCCGCAAATGACGATCAATTCCTTCAGGCGCCCGACGATCGTCAGTTCGCCGTCCCGAACAAAGCCGAGATCGCCGGTGCGCAGGAACCCTGCGCCGCCCTCCCCGGCCATCCGGGCGTTGAAGACCGCCTCGGTCTCCGACGGCAGGCCCCAATAGCCGCGCGCGACGCTGCTGCCACGGACCCAGACTTCGCCCACCCGGTCCGCGGGGCACGGCCGCAGGGTGTCCGTGTCCACGATGGCCACATCCAGGCCGGCCAGCGCCTGTCCGCAACTCACCAGCCGCTGCGCCGGCTCGTCGGCCCGGGGGGCGGCGACGCGGCCCTGCCCGAGTGCGGACGTGGCCACGGTGACGAAGCGTGCCGCCTCGCCTGCAGGCCCGCCCGACACCATCAAGGTCGCCTCGGCGAGCCCGTAGCATGGAAAGAACGAACGGCTGCGAAAACCGCAGGCCTCGAAACGCGATGCGAATCGCGTCAACGTGTCGGCGCACACGGTTTCGGCACCGCAGAAGGCCACTTCGAGGCTGCTCAGGTCGAGGTCGGCGAGTTGCTCGGGGAGCACCTTCTCGAGGCACAACTCGTACGCGAAGTTCGGCGCACCGGTGACCGTGGCCCGTTGCCGCGTCAGGGCCTTCAGCCACGCCAGCGGGTCGGACACGAATGCGCTGGCCGGCATCAGCGTCATCAGGCAGCCATTGAAGAGCGGACCGATCACGCCCGTCATCAGGCCCATGTCGTGGTGCAGGGGCAACCAGCTGACACCCACGGTGCGCTCGCTCAATCCCATCGCCCGACTGATCATCGCCGCGTTGTGCAGGAAGTTGCCGTGGCTGATGCAGACGCCCTTGGGCGTCGCGGTGGATCCGGAGGTGTACTGGAGCACGGCCAGCGATTCGCTGGAGGCCGTCGCGTCGATGCAGCGGCCGGAGGTGCCGGCGGCGAGCTCGTCCGGCGTTGTCAACTGCAGCGCGGCAAAGGCTTCGTTGCTCGCCTGCAGTTGCACGAATCGCTTCAGCATCGTGCCGGGCACGATGGCCATCCTGGCCCCGGCGTTGCGCACGATGGATTCGGAGCGCGCGAGCGCGCGCGACAAGTGGGGCGGACTCAACGGGACCGCGACGGCGCCGGCCAGCAGGATCCCGAAGAACGAGACGAGGAAGTCCACGCTGGTGCCGACGTACAGCAGGACGCGTTCGCCGCGCAGGCCGGCGGCCTGCAGCGAAGCCGCAACCCGCTGCGCACGTTCATGCAGTTCGCCGTAGGTGATCGACGGATCGCCGTCGGCATCGCGCGCCAGGAAGCGATAGGCCACGCGACCACCGCACTGGAATGCTCGTGCGGCCAGCAGTTGGGTCAGGGATTCGGCAAATGCATGGCGCATGGGCATCTTGGGCTCCACGAATCGATGTCCGCCGATGTTCATTTGACGCGGACGACTTCCGTCGCCACGCCCAGTGCGGCGAGCAACCGGATGGCGGCATAGCCGATGTCGATCTCGTACCAGTGCCGGCCGAAATTGGCCGCCCCGGCGTTCGCGTGGTGGCTGTTGTGCCAGGACTCGCCCAGCGACAACACGCTCAACCACCAGACGTTTCTGCTGGCGTCATCCGTTTCGTGGCTGCGCCGTCCGAAGGCGTGGCAGACGGAGTTGATCGCGTAGACCACTTGCAGCACAGCAAATTGCCGAAAGAACCCGGCGTACAGCACGGCACTCGCGGCGGCCGCCGGCGACCCGGTCACCAGTGCCGCGATGACGCCGGGCAACAGGATCGACGCCACGTGGATCCGCAGGTAGTGCTTCTCCAGCCGCACCAGGGCCGCATCCCTCAGCAGGTCGGGCGCCAATGCGCCGGCGTTGGCCTTCCTGTTCATCAACATCCAGCCGACATGGGCGTGCAGGAACGATCGCGCGCTGACGCCGCCGGTCTGGTCGATGGGGCTGTGGGGATCGGAGTCGGTGTCCGTGCGGGCGTGGTGCAGGCGATGGTGGGCCACCCAGTACACCACCGGCCCCTGCCCCGCCGTGTAGCCCAACACCGCCAGCAGCGCGCGCCAGAACGGGCCCACTCGGAAGCTGCGGTGCGCGAAGAGGCGGTGATAGCCGACGGTGATGCCCAATCCACTGGCGAGGTAGAAGAGGACGAAGAGTCCCGCATCCAGGCCGGACACCCCCCACACGAAGGCGCACGGAATCGCGGCCAGGCCCATGACCGTCGACACCAGCACGGCTGCCGCGATCGCCAGCCGCTCCTTCCGGTGGGCCTGTGGCCGCAGGACGACGTAGAGATCGCGATTCGGTTCAACGATCGGCATCGGTGGCTCCCGGGTCGTGAAGGGGATGGCGTGGACGCCGCATCAGTCCAGGCCGGCCGGCACGGCCACGGCGGTGGCGGCGGTCTTGGCCACCAGCCGATCGAACAGGTATCGGGTGAGGCTTTCGACCGTGGCATGGTCATACAGGATCGTCAGGTCCAGCATCAGGTCGAGGGATTCCTCGATGTGGCCGACAAACGCCGTGGCCTCGATGGACGAGAGGCCCAGGTGCTTCAACGAATGCTGCGGGCCGATGGCCCGCGCCTCGCAGCCTGCCTGCTTCGCCAGGGCCTGGATGACGCAGTCCTGCACGTCTTGCAGCGCGTAGCTCTTGTTCGACATGGTGACTCCTCGCGGTTGGGACCCGGCGCGCTGGCGCTGGGCGTGCAGGAACGATAGGCCGCGAGCCGCGCCGCGTGGTCTCGTCGACGTCACATCTGGGTTCATTCGACGTGCCGTCCGAGTCCCGACCCTTGTGGCGGGCACCGCGTCGCGCCGATCGAACTTCCGCCGGCGCCGTTCCAGTGAGCCGGATCGATCACGATCATCAGCCGCTGCTCGCGACAGAGCGCTTCGATGAGCGAGCACCAGTCGCCGAGGCCGAGCGCAGCCCAGGGCGCAGGGATGCCGATCGGATCGCGCAGCAGCATCTCGACCAGGGCCGACCTGCCGGAGCCGGCTTCGCCCGTCAGGACCACGATGCGCGGACCCGCGTGCGGGGCTGCCTGCAGAACACGTTCGAGCTCCCGGCCCGGCGCCTCGTGCCGAAACCGATTCGATGGACCTGCGGCGGCGCCGGCGTCATCGGTCCCGGGCTGCGGCCGAGACTCGCCACGCGGGCAGACGTCCACGTTCGCCACGAAGCGATACCCGCGCTGGTTGACGGTCTGGATGAAGCGGCACTGCTTCGCATCGTCTGCCAGGGCCGCGCGCAGTCTCGCGACGGCGCCCTTCAGCACGGACGGGCTGACGCAGCGATGGGCCCAGACAGCGTCGAGAATCTCATCGTGCGTGACCAACCGTCCCGCGTGCGTCACCAGGTACGACAGCAACGCGAAGTTCTTCGCCGTCAACGGAACGCGTTCGTCATCGCGCCACAGCGTCGCGTCGAGCGGATCCAGTCGGAACGGCGGGAAGACGTACTGGCATTGCTGCGACATCGTCAGGCTTCCTTCGCGCAACATCGTCGCGCATGGTGGGTCCGTGGACGCCTCCCTCGACTGCGGATGGCCGAGGCGGCGTAGCGCGGCCTGATGCTAGGGAGTCGTTGCGGCACGCGCTTCCCATGAACATGGGAAGCGATGCCCGGGCCGCGCGCCTCAGGGGGGCCAGGGCGTCGAAACCGCCTGCGCCTGCGGTGGCACCGGCAACAGGATCTCGACGCGCGTACCGCGATCGCGCGCCACGACGCTCAGCCGGGCCGACAGCGCCGCGGCACGCTCGCGCATCGAGCGCAGGCCGTTGCCTTCGTCGCCGGACGTGCCGAGGCCGTTGTCGCTGAGGCTCACCTCGATGCCCGCGGCCACGCCTCGCGCGGCCAGGGTCACTGCGGTGGCCTGGGAATGCTGCATCACGTTGGACAGTGCTTCGAGCAACAGGAACTGCAGGTGGCGCATCGCGTCATGGGTTCCCGTCGGCCACAGCGGCAGTGGCCCCACATCCCAGTGCAGCTCGACGCCGGAGGCCTCGATGCGCGCCTGGAGCCGGTAGCGCAGGCTGGCCAGCAAGGCATTGACATCGCCCACCGGCAGGTTGATGGCGTCGATGGACAACTTCAGCTGGCTCATCGACTCGCGCAGCGACTCCAGGACGCGGCTGGTGGAGATGCGCCCGCCTTCGAGCTGGCGCACGGCACTCGTCAGCAGCGAGCCCACGCCGTCGTGCATGTCGCGCAGGATGCGCGCACGTTCGGCGGCCACGGCCAGCGTGCGGTCGCTGCGCGCCAGTCGGTCCAGCGATTCATGCAGCTGGGCCTCGTGTGCGTGCACGAGTGCGGTCAGGTCGCCGTTCAGCGCGTCGACCGCGCGGTGTGCACGGCTGTATTCGCCGGCGATCATCCAGCCCAGTGCCGACACCAGCACGGGCGCGACGTAAGGCAGCGCATGGATGTGCCCGAACGGCAGCAGCCCTGCGGCGACCATCATGTCGTGCAGTCCGGCCAGCCAGGTGGCCATCACCACCAGCACGAGCAGGAGATCGTCGCGCTTCGGGTCCGTCACCAGACTGCGCAGCATCACCACCAGCACCCAGCCGCCGGTGCCGAGCACGGGCGCCATCAACAGCGCATGGAGGGGGTTGACGCCCTGGCCATGGGCAGGCGCGACGGCCACGACGAGCGCGGCGATCAGCGAGAACGCCAATGCGGCTGCTTCGAGCCTCGGGATGCGCCGCCCGGCAAAGCGCAGGCAGAACAGGTTGATCAGCACCACCGACCACATCCTCGTCACGACGATCAACCACTGCCAGGCCGCGTCGGGCATCGGCGGGTCCTGCATCGTCATGTCGACATTGCTGAAGCCCCAGAGAATGGTGCCGACCGCGAAGTAGCCGTAGTCGGTCAATTCGCGCTTGCGCAGCCAGACGAACAGGATGAACAAGCCCAGGGCCACCACGAACGCATTGGCGGCACTGACCAGCCTGTTCTGCCAGAACACCTGTTCGGCATGTCGCTGCGCCATGGCGTCGACGCTCCCGATCAGCATCGGCGCCAGGCCGGCGCGGTGCTCGGCGGCCGCCCGCACGCGGACGTGAACCACGTTGTCGCCCGCGGCCCAGGCACGGTCGGGGATCGGAAACAGCAAGGGCGTGTTCCAGTGCCGCGTGAGGCCTGCGTCCATGCGTCCGGACCGCCCCGTCAGGACCCCGTTGACCCAGATGTCGGCGTTCATGCTGACGCCTGGCAGCATCAAGGCCCATGGCCCGTCCGGCGAGCCCGCGAAACGCACGTTGAAGCGATACCAGACGGTGCCCGCTGAAGCCGGGCGCGTCTGCGCCCACGCATCGGGCAGGCTGGCAGCGGCCCAGGACGCATCGCCGCCGGGTGGGGTGCGCGAGGCGCTGACCAGCGCATCGACCCGCGTGACCTGCACGGGCGACAGGCCACCGCCGAGCACAAGAACCGGTGCCGATGCAGGTTCGATGGCCGTGCTGCCCGCAGGCCGCGCCGTCGCGCCCGTCGCGACGCACATCGTGAAACAGATCGCGACGCACAAAGGGAGTGCCGACGCCACCAGGCACCGAAGGACCCGATGGAGCAGCACCGGCTCAGTCCCGGGATTTCAGGCTGCTCAGCAAGCCCATGCGACCGGCCTCGAAGACGGCCTCGCTGCGCGAATGAACGGCCAGTTTGCCGTACAGGTTCTTGATGTGCGTCTGCACGGTGTGCATCGTCACCCCCTTCAGCTGCGCGATCTCGGCGTACGACAGGCCGCGGGCGATCAGCTCCAGCACCTCGGCCTCGCGCGGGGACAGCAGGTCGGCATTCAGCGCATCGGGCGCCTGGGCACGCGGCGCGGCTGCCTGGCGCACACGGTCCAGCACCTTGCGGGCGATCATCGGCGAGATCGGCGAGGCGCCGCCCTTGACGTCCAGAATGGTCTGCGCCACATCGGCCGGCGTGGCGTCCTTGTGGATGTAGCCCACCGCGCCGGCCTCGACACAGGCCAGCACCGTGTCCTCATCGCCGAACACCGACACCACGATCACTTCGCAAGCCGGCTGCGTCGTCGCCAGGTGGCGCAACAGGTCGATGCCGTTTCCGTCCGGCAGGCCCAGGTCGGTCAGGAGCACATCGGCGGTGTGCGAGTCGAACCAGCTGCGCGCATGCGCGAGCAATCCGAATGACGCCACCAACTGCAGCGAGGGGTGGCCGGCGATGCATTCCTTGAAGTAGCCGCGGATTTCCGCGTCGTCTTCAAGCAGCGCAACCCGCCAACTGAGTGTTGCCATGGCTAGACCTTCGACTGGTTCAAGGGCCGGAGCTTAAGGCGCGGACGCGCCCTGGCGGCAGGCCGGGCCTGCGGCCTCACATATTCATGGGATGCCGGGCCGTCCGGCCCCGGCTTCCCTCCACCAAGGTGCCGTGCGCCGGGTCAGGTCGCGACGGTCACCCCCTTGACCTTCCAACGATATCAAGGCCCACAGTGCGCTGCACCGATTGAAAGGAGAAGCCGATGCACGATGAGATGCACAAGCCCGGTGGAATGCACGACCTCGAATACACCTGCCCCATGCACCCTCAGGTGCGACAGCGGGGGCCCGGCCACTGCCCCCTCTGCGGCATGGCGCTCGAACCGGTCGTCGCGACGGCGGACCAGGGAGAAAGTCCGGAACTGCGCGACATGACGCGCAGGTTCTGGATCGGCACGGTGCTGACGGCGCCCGTCTTCGCGTTGGAGATGGGCGGCCATCTCGTCGACATCCACCGCCTCGTCGCCCCACAGGCGTCGAACTGGGTTCAACTGCTGCTCGGGACACCCGTGGTGCTGTGGGCCGGCTGGCCCTTCTTCGCTCGCGCAGCGGCTTCGGTCAGGCACCGGAGCCTGAACATGTTCACGCTGATCGCGCTCGGCACGGGGGCTGCGTGGCTCCACAGCATCGTCGCGACGCTCGCGCCGGGCTGGTTCCCGCCGGACCTGCGAGGCGAGGACGGTGCGGTCGCGGTCTACTTCGAGGCAGCCGCCGTCATCACGGTGCTGGTGCTGCTCGGCCAGGTGCTGGAACTGCGGGCGCGCGAGAAAACCTCCGGCGCCATCAAGGCGCTGCTCGGATTGGCACCGAAGACGGCGGTCAAGGTCGACGCACAGGGCAACGACGAGACCGTGCAGGTCGACGCGATCCAGGTGGGCGACCTGCTGCGCGTGCGGCCCGGCGAGAAGGTGCCGGTCGATGGTGGACTCACCGAAGGCAAGGGCAACGTCGACGAGTCGATGGTCACCGGCGAGCCCATCCCGGTGGCCAAGGCCGTCGGCTCCAGGGTCACTGCGGGGACGCTGAACCAGACCGGCGGCTTCGTGATGCGGGCCGAGAAGGTCGGCGCCGACACGCTGCTTTCGCAGATCGTCCACATGGTGGCTGCGGCCCAGCGCAGCCGCGCGCCCATCCAGCGGATGGCGGACCAGGTCGCCGGCTGGTTCGTGCCGGCGGTCATCCTGGTCGCCATGCTGACCTTCGTCGCCTGGTGGGTCTGGGGCCCTGCGCCGGCGTTCAGCCATGCACTCGTCGCCGCGGTGGCGGTGCTCATCATCGCGTGTCCCTGTGCGCTGGGCCTGGCCACGCCGATGTCCATCATGGTCGGTGTCGGCAAGGGCGCCCAGCACGGCGTGCTCATCCGCGACGCCGAGGCGCTCGAGAAGATGGAGAAGGTCGACACGCTCGTGGTCGACAAGACGGGCACGCTGACGGAGGGCCGGCCGAAGGTCGTCCACATCGAGCCGGCGCCCGGTTTCACGGCCGACGAGGTCCTGCAGAAGCTCGCGAGCGTCGAGCGCGCCAGCGAGCATCCGCTGGCCATGGCCATCGTGATGGAGGCGCAGCAGCGCCGGCTGGCCCTGTCGCCGGTGACGGACTTCGACTCGCCCGTGGGCAAGGGCGTCGTCGGGACGGTGGCGGGCGTGCCCGTCGTGTCGGGCAGCGCGGCATTGCTGGCGGAACATTCGATTCCCACCTCTGCGCTGGAGAAGAACGCCGATGGGCTGCGGCAACAGGCCGCGACGGTCATCTTCGTCGGCGTCGGGGGGAAGCTCGCCGGCTTCGTCGCGATTGCGGACCCCATCAAGGCAACCACACCGCAGGCGCTGCGGGCGCTCCGGGCCGCCGGCGTGCGCGTCGTGATGCTCACCGGCGATGGAAAGACCACC
Organism: Rhizobacter sp. Root1238; assembly: GCF_001425825.1. GTDB lineage: Bacteria > Pseudomonadota > Gammaproteobacteria > Burkholderiales > Burkholderiaceae_C > Rhizobacter. The sequence goes on along the minus strand of NZ_LMDM01000020.1, from coordinate 101,079 downwards.
GCACGGGCGGTCGGCCGCCAGCTTGGCATCGACGACGTGGTGGCCGATGTGCTGCCGCAAGACAAGGCCGCCGTCGTGAAGCGCCTGCAGGGCGAGGGGCGCGTGGTGGCCATGGCCGGCGACGGTGTCAACGACGCCCCTGCCCTGGCGCAGGCGACGGTCGGGGTCGCGATGGGCACCGGAACCGACGTGGCGATGGAGAGCGCCGGCATCACGCTGCTCAAGGGCGACCTGATGGGCATCGTTCGCGCCCGCACGCTGTCGCACGCGACCATGCGCAACATCCGCCAGAACCTGTTCCTGAGCTTTGCCTACAACGTGGCCGGCATCCCGCTCGCGGCAGGCGTCCTGTACCCCTTCTCCGGGCTGCTGTTGTCGCCCGTCGTCGCGGCAGCCGCCATGGCGCTGTCCTCGGTCAGCGTGGTCGCCAACGCGCTGCGGCTTCGCACTGTCGAGGTGGAGTGATGGGCGCGACGACGCTTCAAGCCGGCGGCATCCCGGACACGCCGGACTGTTGCGCAGGCGCGTCGGTGGATGTCGAGACCTCGGCGCCGTCACAAATCGATCAAGACGGCGCGCCGGCGCTTGTGAACACTGCGGCGCCATGGACTCCGCACGCCTCGCCTCGCGTCGGCCCGCCCGCCCTTCCCACAGACCCCCACCATGCCGACCCTGACCCCTGCCCGCATCAGACCGCTTGCCACGACCCTGTTTGTCGCCGTCCTGGCCGCGTGCGGGGGTGGATCGAGCAATTCGGGCGACGCTGCCGTGACGACCGCCAACGGGTCCCCCGCCGCTCCAGCACCCGGTCCAGCACCCGCTCCTGTGCCCGCATCCGGCTCGTCGATCAACGCCGCGCTCGGCATGCCCGGCCGGCTGCTGGCCGGCCTCGGCGCCGGCAACTCCATCGCCGACATGACGAGCCAGCAGATCCACCCGGACATCATCGACACCTACCTGGTCGGGGTCGGAGCCGGCTCGTGGCCGTACTGGAACAGCCCCGACGGGGCCTACGTCACCTATGTCTCCGCGAACGTCAAGGCGGCCGGCGCCGTCCCGATGTTCACGCTCTACCAGATGGCCTCCCCGGGCGAAGGCAACCTCGGCGCCATCAACGACGCGAGCTTCATGACCAGCTACTGGTCGCAGGTCAAGCTGATGTACCAGAAGATCGGCGCGACGGGGCAGCCCACGCTCGTCAACCTGGAACCGGACTTCTGGGGCTTCCTGCTGACGGGCGCTCCGGGTGGCGACCCGACGAAGGTGCCGGCGCGCGTGAGCATGGTGAGCGAGTGCGTCGGCCAGCCGGACAACGCCGTGGGGTTCGCGCAATGCCTGTTGCTGCTCGGGCGAACCCATGCGCCCAAGGCGAAGATCGGGTTTCCGCCGTCCTTCTCGGACAACGCCGTGGGGTTCGCGCAATGCCTGTTGCTGCTCGGGCGAACCCATGCGCCCAAGGCGAAGATCGGGTTTCCGCCGTCCTTCTGGGGACGTGATGCCACCACCGTCGGCAACTTCATGTTGAAGCTCGGTGCCGACAAGGCCGACTTCATGGTGGGGCAGACGAGCGACCGCGATGCCGGCTGCTTCGAGCTCGCCTCTCCGGTGGCCGAGTGCGCGGGGCGCGGCAACGGCCCGTTCTACTGGGACGAGAACAACGTCGCGACACCCAACTTCCACCAGGACCTGGGCCAGTGGAGCACTGTGCGAACCATCCTCGGCAACCTGCCGGTCCTGTTCTGGCAGACGCCGATGGGCGTGCCCTCGGCCACCCCGGGCGGCACCCCCGGTCACTACCGGGACAACCATGTTCGCTACATGCTCACGCACCCGACCGAGTACACCGCGGCGGGCGTGTTCGCGATCGTGTTCAGCGCAGGCGGGAGTACCTCGGCCAGCATCTCGACCGACGGCGGGCAGTTCGCACGCCTGTTCCAGGATTACTTGACCCATCCGGCTCCGTTCCCCCGCTGAGCCGGTCGGAATGTCAGTCCGACACCTTCACCCAGTCGTAGTAGGCCGGACCGCCGCCGCCGTTGTAGGTTCCGACGAAGCCGACCGCGCCCGACGAGTTGTTGCCGACCCAGTGGTTCAGCATCAGGCGCATCGGGGCCGAGAAGGCCGTGTTGACGCGCCGGAACTCCATCTCCGCGCCGGCATCGTTGACGTGGAACCAGCGCACGTAGGTCGGCCGCCATTCGAAGCCGATGGTCCGCCAGCCGGTGGCGATCGCGAACTGCTGGAAGTTCTGCCGGCCGCCTGTCCACACGTTCGTGTGCAGCACGGTGCCGCCCTTGATGAACTCGAGGTCGATCTCGAAGTGGTTGGAGGTGCCCGCGTTGCCGGTGTAGAGAAAGAACGAGCTGTTGCCGCCGGGGATGGTGCCGGGCTGCAGGCGGGTCACGAACTTGCCGTACTGGAAGCTCTGCCAGGTGCGCACCTCGGCGCACTTCACCGCGTTGCGGTTGCTGCCGTTGACGTTCAGGTCCAGCCCGCCCCACCCCGTCAGCCACGCTTCGCTGAACGCGAAGGTGCAGCCGAAGATGTCGCCGTTGGCCCAATTGGCGGTCTCCCAGACCGACCCGTTCGGGCCGCCCGTGCCGTCGAACCCGTCGAAGAAATTGGTGGCCTGCGCGCTCAGGTGCAGGCCCATGGCCAGCACCGTGGCGAAGGCGCCCTTGACGATGGAATTGATCATGCTTGTCTCCTCGTTGTGGTTGTCGTGCGCGATCAGGGGGCGAGCTTCACGGTGCCCACGCCCAGGTTGTGCGAGCCCGTCGTGGTGGCGCCGTTGATCACGTCGATCGCGAAGAGACCGGCCTTGACGGTGCCGACCTTCGAGCCGGTGCCGTTGCAGTAGTCCGGCAGCGCAAACATCGCGTCGTTCAGGTCGATGACGAGTTCGGACAAGGTCGCGTCGACGATGGCCTGGGCCGTCGCCGTGCAGCCGTCGCCGGCCACCGGGCTCGGTTGGAGCTTGATCGACAGGACGCCGTCGCTCGACGACTTCAACCGGATCTTCAGCTTGGTGAACCCCGAGGCATTGAAGGCGCTGACCGGGGCCACGCCGGTGTTGCCGGGCGCATAGACGCGGATCGCGGTACCGGCATAGGCCTGGTTGCCCGACAGCGACGCGCTGAAGTCCACCTCGCCCGCTGCCTGGGTCACCGCACCGGCAACGATCTCGCTGCTCTTCTCCGCGAAGAAGTAGGTCTCGATCTTGCCGGCCTCGCTGGTGTCCGTCGCGCTGGCCGGGGTGGCGAACGCGACATCGCCCGCCGAAGGACCGGCGGGCGATGCCGGCACGGGCGCCGACGGCGGCGCGGACGCGGCCGGTGTGGGGGCGGCCGAGGTGGGGACGCTGGACCCTCCCCCGCCGCAAGCCGTGAGCGCCACCGCGCCGAAGAGCGCGGTCAAGGCGGTGCATGAATGTCGAATTGAACGCCGAACCATCTGATCCACTGGTGTCTCCTGAAGTGACACGTGGATGGTGTTCTCGCGCTGCCTGCGGCGCCGTCGTGGGTTTGCGTTTGACCGTGCCGTTCTTGCGCTCAGCGCCCGCTGCTCAGTAGCACATCATCAAGCCGAACTTGTTGCGCTCGCAGGTGACGACGCGCGTGCGTGCGGCCGGCTCGGCGGCCGCGCGCGGCGCCGTCGGCTTCGCCACCGGACGGGCGACCGGCGCCGCGACGTTCAACGAGTCGTAGGCCGTCTTCCAGGCCGCCACCCGCGCGCGCGACACGGCAGCAAGCTCGTCCTTCTGGTAGATGCGGACCTGGTCGACGAGCATCGGCTCGGCGCCCGGTCCGACCTCCAGGTTCAGCAGGAAGGGCCATTGCTCGAAGACATCGCGCGCGCCGGCCGGCACGTCGGCGCGCAGCACTGCTTTCACCGCCACGTCGTCGACGGCCCAGCGGATCTTCACCGGGTCCCATTCGAGCGAGAAGCGGTGGAAGCCGTCATCCGAAGGCGTCAATGCCACCGACGCATGGAACGCCGGCTCGTCGCCGATGCCCGGCGCATTCAGGCCGAGGCCGAGGTCGGCCCCCTCCTTCTCGACCAGTGCGATCTCGCCGGCTTCCAGCCAGTCGAGCGATGCCAGCGGGGCCCCTTGCAGCGAGACGCGTGCGCTGCCGGCCGGCAGCTTCGCGCGCAACTCGATGCGGCCGTAGACCATCGCGCCCGTCGGACGCACGCGAAGGCTGCTCGCGGGCGGCAGCAGCAAGTGGCCGGCGCCGTCGAGCTGCGGGCCTGCGCCGCCGGGCGCCTTGTGCACGCGCCAGCGTTTCTCGTCGACCCGCCCCGTGGCCGCCGCATCGAACTCGTCGGCCCAGGCGAGCCGCCACGCCGCGTCCCGCGTCTCGCGGGGAACGGCCGCCGCCTCGCTCGCGGCATTCGAGAACTCGATGCGTCCCACCTCGAAGCGCACCGGCTCGTCCGACGGTTCGTTGGCCGTGACCTCCACGCTCGCGACGGCCGGCAGCGTCTGCGCGATGCTCGCGCCGTTGCCGGCGCAATAGGGTTCGGGCTCGAAGACCGCGAGCGGGATGTCGATGTCCATCGTGCCCCGCACCTTCTGCAGCAGCACCGGGTAGCAGCCGGTGTTCTGCAGCCTCGTGTCGGTGCCCTTGATCCGGATGCGAAGCACCTGTTCGGTCGGCGACACGAGCCGGATGCGCAGGTTGCGGAACGCGGAGAGGTCGATCGCCGCCCCGCCACGAGCTGCTCCCACGTCCACGCCCAGCGTGCTCCAGGTGCTGCCGTGCGCACGGCTCAGGCGGCCGGACACCCGCACTCCGCCGTCGTGGACGCCGAGCGGATCGGCCGCGACATCGCCGGGCTTCTCGGAGATCTGCAGAAGATTCACCGGCGGGCGCGCGCGGCCGGCCGGAGCGGTCCTGAAATCGGCCCACACCACCGACGGTGCGTCGGCGCCCCGGGCCGGCACGGACAGCCATGCCGCGGCAAGCGCCGCCAGGTACCACGGTGCGCGCTTCATTGCGCAATGACCGGCATGCACAGCTCGCAGCGCACGAACGGCGAACCGGGCGGCGGCGAGCCGGGTTCGCAGCGCTGGATGAAATGTCCTTCCGCGAGCGCGAAGGGAGAGGTCGGCAGCCATTCGGTGAGCAAGGTGTTCCAGCCGCGCCCGATCTCGCTCGACGGGCCCTCGTAGCGCAGGCAGGCCGCCCAGTGCGCCGGCAGGCTCTTTCGCATGGCCCTCAGGCCGGGGTCCTGCCAGCCCGCGGGCAGCTCGACGCAGGCGTCCATGCGGCAATGCGCCGCGCAGGTGATGGCCGGGTCGTCGAGGCCGATGGACAGCATCGGCCGGTCCGACAGGCCCAGGCTGTCGACCCAGGGCACGAAGCGCATGCGCAGGATCTCCGAGCTGTGGCCGTAGTCGCCGCGCTCGCGCATGTAGAGGTATTCCTTCGCCTCGAAGTGCCTGAGTTCGACACGGCCGCTGGTGGCGGTCCGGCCCTCGTCGGCCGGCGTCCGCCAGTCGTTCCACCCGCCCGAACGCCAGCGCGACGGCGTCATGCCGAAGTGCTCGCGGAAGGCCCGGGCGAAGGCTTCCGGCGACGCGAAGCCGCAGCTGAGCGAGACGGCCGTGACCTTCTCGTTCGGGCAGTGGCGCAGCCGGCCGGCCGCCGTCTCGAGCCGGCGCCGCCGCACGAACTCCTTCGCCGTCTCGCCGCTCCAGGCGAGGAAGAGCCGGTGGAAATGGAAGGGCGAGAACGCTGCGCAATCGCTCAGCCGCTCCAGGCTCAGGTCCTTCGACAGGTGCGACTCGACGTGGTCCAGCACCTGCTCCATGCGCCGCAGGTGGTGGCTGCGCAGCGACGGTTGCTCGCGCGGGCGAACAGGTGGCAGGCCCGGGCCGCATGGCCTCTCGATGCCGTGGAAAGTCGGGTGGGTCATGGTCATGTCCGTGGCAGCGTTCATGCAAGCGCTTGCATGGCCAGTGTATGAACGGTCTGCCGGTGCCGGCCCAGGGAGGAACCCTGAACGGACCTGACCGATCTTGCGGTTTCGCGGCCGGGGTGCACCGGGACGGGGCGCCCTGCGTCAACCTGTGACAGGAACCGCCTTGGTCGATTCGCGGACGATCAATTCCAGCTTCGCCATCGTCGCGCGCGGCGGCTTGCGGCCCTCGATCAGCGCGACGACGGCCCCCGCGGCCTCGCGGCCGAGGTCGCGCAGCGGCTGCCGCACCGAGGTCAACGGCGGCAGCGAGAACGAGGAATGGGACAGGTCGTCGTAGCCGACGATGGACATGTCGTCGGGCACGCGCACCCCGCGCCGGTACAGCGCGAGCATCGCGCCGTAGGCGGAGTCGTCGTTGGCGGCGAAGACCGCGCTGAACGGCAGGCCGCGATCGAGCAGCATGTTCATCGCCGTCACGCCGCCGGTCTCGACGTAGCCGCCCGGCGCCACCAGCCGCTCGTCGAAGGGCAGCCCGGCCGCGACCAGCGTGTCGTGGTAGCCGCGCAGGCGCTCTTCCGCGTCCTGGCGTCCCGGCGGGCCGGCGATGAAGGCGATGCGGCGATGGCCGAGTTCGAGCAGGTGGCGCACCGCCTCGCTGGCGCCGGCATGGTGGTCGAAGCACAGCGAATGCACCCGCATCGACGCCGACAGCCGCCCGAGCAGCACCGTGGGCACGCCGCGCGCATGGTGGTCCAGCAGTTCGTCGTCCAGGTCGCCGACCAGCAGGATCACGCCGTCCACCCGGCGGCCCATCAGCGACATCAAGCGCTGCTCTTCCTCGACCTTGTTCCAGTGCCCGCTCACGAAAATGGCCTCGTAGCGGTGGCTGGCCAACCCGTCCTCGACGCCGCGCATGGCTTCGTTGAAGAACGAGCTGGAGATCTCCTGCGTCAGCACGCCGACCGTCATCGTGCGGCCCTTGGCGAGGCCGCGCGCGACCAGGTTGGGCCGGTAGTTCAGGCGCTTGATGCTGCTCTCGATCGCCGCCGCCTTTTCTTCGGCGACGACATGGGTGCCGCTCAGGTAGCGCGACACCGTGCTCGTGGAAACCCCGGCCAGGCGCGCCACCTCTTCGAGCGTGACGCTGGTGTTTTCGATGGGCATGGCTCGATGATAGCGCTTGACTTTCTGGCGCATGGAAGGAAAAGGGCCGCGCGGGTCGGGGTATGACGCCCGGCAAACCACGGGGTTTCCCGCTTGCATCCGACGATTCGCAAGAACGGTCAGGCCCTTCTGTTGCAAGCGCTTGCACGGCGCGCTATCGTGCCGGCCATGAAGCCGAAAGCCCTCCCTCACCCCCTCCCCCTCCGCTCGCTCGCGCGCTGCGTCGGCGTCTTCGCCGTCACGGTGGCGACCTGGGCGAACGCGCAGGTCGCCACGGTGCGCATCGACCCGTCGCGCGCCGGTCCACCCGTCAATCGGCAGGTGCTGTCCGGGTTCAACTTCGGCAACTGGATGTCGGTGACGGAATTCCGCGATGAACTGGCCAAGGTTCCGGCCGCTGCACTGCGCTTTCCTGGCGGCAACGTCGGCGATGACCACGACATGGACGAGCCGACGCTGGACGCGTTCAAGTCGCTGCTGTCGCAGGTCGCGGGCGAACGCGAGCTGCTCGTGCAGACGCGCGTGTTCCAGGGGCGACCCGACCGCCCGGGCGCCAACACGCCGCAGGACGCGGCCCGCGCCGTGCGCCTGGCCCGCGCCCGCGGGCTGGACGTCAGGATCTGGGAGATCGGCAACGAGCCCGATCTGTTCAGCACCGTGCGCGGCGACGCGAGCTGGACGGTCCGGCGCTATTGCGACGTCTTTCGTGAGCAGGCCGCGGCGATTCGCCGCGAGGACCCGAAGGCCCTGATCGCCGGCCCCGCCGTCTCGGGTGACCAGCCCGGCGCCCCGCTCTTCCTCGAGCGCTTCGTCGAACTCTGCGGCGACGCCGTGGACGTGCTCACCTGGCACATCTACCCCACCGGAGGCGATGGCACCGAAGAGGCCGCGCTCGCCACGGTGACCGAGGTCGACCGCTTGACCGCACGCTTCTCCGCCCTGTGGAAGGACCGCGCACGCAACCCGCTCGGCCACAAGCGAAGCATCCGGTTCGGCGTGACGGAATACGGCCTGTCGTGGCACACCGACCGGCCGCGCTTCCTGTCCGACCAGGTGGGTGCGATGTGGGCGGCCGAATCGGCCTTGCGCATGGCGCAGCAAGGGGTGAGCCTGGCCCACTACTTCGCCTACATGGGCACCGGCTTCCACGGGCTGCTGGACACCGCGGGCGTGCCGCGCCCGACCTACTACGGCTTCGGCATGCTGGGCGAGCTGGACGGCGCCTTCGTCGAAGCGACCAGCAGCGACCCGATGCTGTGGGCCCATGCGACGAAGAAAGGCTCGCAGTTTCAACTCGTGCTGTTCAACACCGGCACCCAGGCCCGTCCGGTGCGCATCGACGGCCAGGCCGCGTTGACGCTGAAGGACGCACGCTTCTTCGACGCGGGCATCGCGGACGACGAGAAGCCGTTGCAGCCGCTCGCCGCACAGGCGGAGCGCACGATCACCCTGCCCGCCCGCTCGATGGCGATCGTCCGGCTGGAGCTGGCACCATGAGGCCCGATCAACGCCTGCGCCGCCGCCTGCTCGCCGCCTCGGCGCTCGGCCTGGGCCTGCCGGCCTGCGGCAGTCCGCCGAAGAAGGCGTCGGGGCTCGACGATGCGCTGGCATTGCCGGTCATCGTCGACCGCGACGAGGACAGCGCCCGCGGCATTTTCTTCGGCCTCTTCCGCGAGAGCGCGCTGCCCGACCTGCTGGACGACGCGCAAGCCGACCTGCGCCGCCAGCCGGCGGCCGCGATGTGGTTCACCCGCTTCGGCGCGGCTTTTCCGGAGTCGCAGATCCGGTTCCTCGCGCAGCACGGCGTGGCGGCGCAAGTGACCTGGGAGCCCTGGGGCTTCGACAACAGCCCCGTGCCGCTCGCCGACATCGTCGCAGGCAAGTGGGATGCCACCATCGACGCGTGGGCGCAGGGCGCGGCACGCATCGACCACCCCTTCATGCTGCGCGTGGGCCATGAATTCAATGGCGACTGGTACCCCTGGTGCCTGGTGAAGAACGGGCGCCAGCCCCAGCTCTTTGCGCGGGCCCATCGCCACATCGTCGAGCGCTTTCGCGCGGCCGGCGCCCACAAGGTCCGCTGGGTCTGGTGCTTCAACAACGACAGCACGCCCGCGGAGTCCTGGAACGACCCGCGCGCCGCCTACCCCGGCGACGAGTACGTCGACTGGATCGGCATCGACGGCTACAACTTCGGCACCAGCCAGAGCTGGTCGCACTGGAAGCCCTTCAGCCAGGTCTTCGGCGCTGCGGTCGCCATGGCGCGCGAGATCGCGCCGTCCAAGCCCATCGTGCTGGCCGAACTCGGCTGCTCGGAAATCGGCGGCGACAAGGTCGCGTGGATCGAGCGCATGTTCAGCGACATCGAGACGCTGCCCAACGTCCGCGCCTTCACCTGGTTCGACATCGTCAAGGAGACCAGCTGGGCGCTGACCTCCAGCAACGACTGCTGGCGCGCCGCCATCCAGGGCCTTCGCCGCGCGTCCATTCGCGGCAATGGGAACGCGCTGCTGTCCATCACCACCACGAGGAAACCGGCATGAACACCAGAAGCGCCACGGGCCCTGCAGCGCTCGCCACCCTGATCGTCGCCGTGCTGGCCGCGGGCTGCACCACGGCGCGCGCACCGACGGCCGCCGCAAGCAACGACGCCGCGCGCGCACCGACCAGCACGGCCGCCGAGCCGGCGGTCGACGGCACCCGCCTCGTGCTGGCGACCATGAAGGCCGGCGCCGGGACCGAACAAGGCGGCTCCACCGATGCCTTCGCGTATGCCGAGAAGGCCGGCGATGCCTCGGTCGGCAAGCTGGCGGCCGCCGATGGGGTCGCCCGCGTGACGGGGGTGATCTGGCCGCAGAAGGGCAGCACCTGGGCCGGGGTCGGTTTCACCGTCGGCGTGGGCCGCGCAGGCAAACCGGTGGACGCCTCGGCCTACAAGACCTTGACGCTGCAACTCGCCGCCAGCACGCCGGGCGTGCTGCGCATCCGCGTGCTCGGCGACGAGAAGGCCATTCGCGATGCCGGCTGCTACCCCGTCGTGCTGCAGCCGGTCACGCCGGAACTGCGCGAGTACAGCATCCCGCTGGCCAGGTTCGCCTCCGAGTCGTACTGCGGTGCCAATGCGCGAACCATCGCGGTCACGCAGGGCGCCCTGTCGGCCGTGGAAGTGGCCGACGCCAAGGTGGGTGGCGGCAAGCGCGACGTTGACTTCCAGGTGGGGCGCCTCGCGCTGGGTCGCTGAACGGCGTCGGAATCAGAGCGAGAAGCCGAGCAGCGCCGCGACGCCAGCCTCCTTGTTGGGGCGTGCAAAACCGTCGCGCGTCAGCCGGCTCATCCGGATCGTCAGCGTGTCGGTCATGAACCACTTGTCGTACAGCGCGTTGATCTCGCCACTCGCGTAGAGCCGCATCAAGCTGCGGTCCACGGCCGCCAGCAAGGCCTTGTCGCCCTTTCGGACCATCACCGCATAGGGTTCGACCGACAGCGCCAGCGGGCTCACCTCGAGCGAATCGAGCGCCCTGTCGGCAGACGCCAGGCCGAGCAGCAAGGAGTCGTCCTGCGGAAAGGCCCGGGCCCGGCCTTCCTTCAGCGCCTGGTACGCCTCGGCATTGCTGGCATAGGACTGGAACTCCGCACGCAGTTCTCCATCGGCCAATTGCCTGAACAGCTTCTCCGAAGTGGTGCCCTTGATCAGCGCGATGGGCAATCCGTTCAGGTCCTTCACGGACTCCACGCGAATGCTTCGGGGCGTCAGCACGCGCATCGAGGCCACGAAGAACGAGTAGCTGAAATCGACCTTCTGCTGGCGCGCCTGCGTGTTGGTCGTCGAGCCGCATTCGAGGTCGATCTCGCCGCTCTGCAGCTTGGGAATGCGCTCCGCGCCGCTGACGACCTTGAACTGCACCTTGAGTTCGCCGAGCTTCAGCTCGCGCTTGATCTCCTCGACGGCGTTCATGCACAACTCGACCGAGTAGCCGATGGGTTGCTTCTGCGCGTTCAGGAACGAGAAGGGCCGGGCCGATTCGCGCACGCCGATGGTGATGGTCCGGCTGTCGCGGATCCTGGCCAGGGTGTCGCCCTGGGATTGCGACCACGCGGCGCCGGTGGAACCAAGCAGCAGCAGGCACAGCAACGCGCGGGGCTGAAATGAAGACATGACCTGGACTCCGCCAAAGGCCCGAAGTCTGGCGGTCGCGCCTACCGAAGAAATGATCGGCTGTCGATCGATTCATGATCTCGATGCGCCGCCCTCGCCGCCCTCGCCGATCTGCATGAGTACGCGGGCCGGTGCATCCGGGGCATCGACCCGATTCGATGTAAATCGGATGCGTTGAAATTGCACTCTGTTGCACTGCGTCTCGCAGCGCCAACGCCCTGCGTGGGCATCCATCGTTTCCGCAAGTTTCGTCAATTTTCCTCACATCGCGACTCACACAATCGCGCCGGAAATCGGGGGCGTTGCACATCGAAAGAGATGGCGCCCGCACTTTGACGCAACAGGATCTTCACGATGAGCATGCCCAGCCAACGACCCAGACTCGCCACTGCAACGAGTGCACTGCTGTGCGCCATGGTGCTGTCTGCCTGCGGTGGTGGTAACGACTCGGGCACCGCTGCCGCACCGGTCGGGTCAGCGCCCGCACCTGCGCCTGCGCCTGCGCCTGCGCCCGCACCCGCACCCGCACCCGCACCTGCGCCCGCACCCGCACCCGCACCTGCGCCCGCACCTGCGCCCGCACCCGCACCTGCGCCTGCGCCTGCGCCTGCACCTGCACCTGCACCTGCACCTGCACCTGCACCTGCACCTGCACCTGCACCTGCGCCTGCGCCTGCACCTGCACCTGCGCCTGCGCCTGCGCCTGCGCCTGCGCCTGCGCCTGCGCCTGCGCCTGCGCCCGCTGTGCAAATCACCTGGCCCGATCCAGCCGCCATCGATTGGGGAACGGCCCTCAGCACGGCCCAGCTGAACGCGAAGGCGAGCGTCGCAGGCACGTTCACCTATGCACCCGCCGTTGGCGCGAAGCCCGAGGTCGGCGTCCAGACGCTGTCGCTCACGTTCACGCCGCAGGACAAGACCAAGTACCCGACGACCACCGTCGTGCGCAAGCTGACGGTCCACAAGGCGCAGCCGCCGGTCCGTTGGGACCTTCCGTCGGCCGTGCTCCAGGGGACCGCGCTCACGTCCTCGCAGATCACCACCGCGCCGTACGCGATCTATGGCATCCAGGGCACCGCCGATCCAGCCTCCTACATGACCGCCGACGGCAAGCCGCTGGGCACCGCGACGACGGCCGCCGCCGGGACGGCGCTCGTCCAGGCGACGTTCGTCCCGAAGGACAGCGCGCACTACATCTCGTCGGTGATCAGCACCACGCTGACCATCGCGCCCGCCCCGGCCATGGCGGCCATCGACTTCGGCGATGCGAAGCAGACCGTCCAGGGGTTCGGCGGCTCGGCGGCCTGGTATTACAACAAGATGACGGACGACCGCATGAACGTCCTGTTCGGCACCAGCGGCGCCGACAGCCTCGGGCTGAGCATCCTTCGACTGCGGATCGCGCCCGCCGACTGGAACGCTTCCGCCAGGACGGCCGATACCGGTCAATGGACCGCGGAGCTCGAGAACGGCATTTCCGCGCAGGCACGCGGCGCCCTGGTCTTCGCCTCGCCGTGGTCGCCGCCCGCGAGCCTGAAGATCGTCAACGCCGATCGCACGAACCCGCTCTACAGCGGGCGCCTCGATCCCGCGAAGTACGCGGACTACGCCCAGTACCTGAACGCCTACATCCGGTACGCCGCCAGCCGCAACGTGAAGCTCTACGCCGTCTCGCTGCAGAACGAGCCCGACTGGGATCCCAAGGACTACGAGTCCTGTCTGTGGAACGCCGACGAGATGACGGCCTGGGTCGGCGGCTACGGCGCAGCGGCCATCTCCGGCACGACGACCAAGCTGATGGCGCCGGAGTCGTTCTACTACTCGCAGGCCACCACCGACACGCTGCTGGCCGACGCCAAGGCCGCCAGCGCCCTCTCGATCGTCGGCGGTCACCTGTACGGCGGCACACCGAACTATTCCGGCGCGGCCCAGAAGCTCGGGAAGGAGGTCTGGATGACCGAGCACTTCCTCGATTCGGTCAACAAGGCCGACGGCAAGACGTCATGGCCGACCAGCGTCGACGACGCCATCGCGATGGCCAAGGAAGTCCACGACGGCCTGACGCTGTCGCAGTACAACGCCTACGTCCATTGGTGGCTCGTCAATTCCAACGACGCGACGCCGACCGGCCTGATCGGCACGAACAACAAGCCGACCTACTTCGGCATCGGCCTGAAGCATTTCTCGTACTTCATTCGTCCGGGCTACGTCCACTACGACGCGACCTCGCTGCCGCAAAAGGGCGTCCGCGTCTCGGCGTTCGGAACGCCGCCCGGCGCGGCCGACAGCAAGGCGGTGGTCGTGCTCGTGAACGAGAACGCGGCCGACGTCACCCTCACGACCTCGATCGCCCCCGCCGGTCGATCGCTGACCAGCCTGACGCCGTACCGCACCACCGCGAACGCCACGTTCGAGCGGCAGCCCGCCATCGGCGTCAGTGCAAACACCTTCTCCATTTCGCTGCCGGCCAAGAGCATCACGACCTTGGTCAACTGAGAAAGTCGATCCGATCCGTTCAACACATCAAGGGAGACGAACAGTGAACACCTCACGCATCTTCACGGCCATGGGCCGCACCACGATCTGCACCGCGGCCACCCTCGGCCTGCTGGGTTCAGCCGGCCTGGCGCACGCACAGATCGCCGTCGGCAAGCCCAAGTTCCTGGGCAACATCATTGCCGGCAACCCGCCCGGCAACTTCAGCGCCTACTGGAACCAGGTCTCGCCCGAGAACGCCGGCAAGTGGGAGTCGGTCGAGCCGGCGCGCGGCCAGATGAACTGGGGCCAGCTCGACCAGGCCTACAACTACGCCCGCTCGAACGGCTTCGCGTTCAAGCAGCACACCTTCGTGTGGGGTTCGCAGGAGCCGAGATGGATCGGCAGCCTGGGCCCCGCGCAACAGGCCGAAGAGGTCGAGGACTTCATGCGGCAGTACTGCCAGCGCTACCCGCAGACGCAGTACATCGACGTGGTCAACGAGCCGCTGCACCAGCCGGCCAGCTACCGCGAGGCCCTCGGCGGCGCGGGCGCGACCGGCTGGGACTGGATCGTCTGGTCGTTCCAGAAGGCGCGCCAGCACTGCCCCAACGCCAAGCTCCTGATCAACGAGTACGGGATCATCAACGACGCCAATGCGGTGAACCGCTACAAGGGCATCGTCAACATCCTGAAGTCGCGCGGCCTGATCGACGGCGTGGGCATCCAGTCGCACTACTTCAGCATGGACAACCTGGCGCCGGCGACGATCACGCAGAACCTGGACTCGCTGGCCCAGGCCGGCCTGCCGATCTACGTGTCCGAGCTGGACATGACCGGTGACGACGCCACGCAGCTGGCGCGCTATCGGGAGAAGTTCCCGCTGCTGTGGACGCACCCGGCCGTCGCCGGCGTCACGCTGTGGGGCTACATCGAAGGCCAGACCTGGGTGGCCAACTCCCACCTCGTGCGCCGCGACGGCAGCGAGCGGCCGGCGCTGACCTGGCTCGCCAACTACGTGCGCAGCAGCAATCCCGGCGGCGGCGGCGGCACGACCACCAAGTCCATCGTCGTGCGCGCACGCGGCACCTCGGGCCAGGAACGCGTGACGCTGCGCATCGGCGGCACCGCGGTGCAGAGCTGGACGCTCGGCAGGACCATGACCAACTACACCTTCACGACCAGCCTGTCGGGCGGCAGCACGGTGGAGTTCACCAACGACGCCGCGGGCCGTGACGTCCAGGTCGACTACCTGAGCGTGAACGGCAATGTGCGGCAGGCCGAGAACCAGACCTACAACACCGGCGTGTACCAGAACGGCCGGTGCGGCGGCGGCAGCGGCCGCAGCGAATGGCTGCATTGCAATGGCGCCATCGGATTCGGTGACCTGTGAGCCCCTCTCACCTGAACGGAGACATGTCATGAAGAACACGATGCAACTTCGCAACACGCTGTCGACGCTGGCGGCCTTCGTGCTGTCGGCGGGCGCGCTGGTGGCCGCCCCGGCACAGGCCGCCGTCACGGTCGACGCCAACACCTGGTACGTCGTCGTCAATGCCAACAGCGGCAAGGCGCTCGACCTCTACAACTGGATGACCGGCGACGGCGCCGAGTTCCGCCAGTGGAGCCGGCACGACGGCGCCAACCAGCAGTTCCAGCTGGTGAGTTCCGGCAATGGCAGCTACCGGCTGAAGAACAGGCACTCGGGCAAGGTCGTCGACGTGTGGAACTTCTCCACCGCCGACGGGGCCGCCGTCAACCAGTACACCGACCACGACGGCAGCAACCAGCAGTGGCAGCTGGTCGGCACCGACAACAACGCGGTGCGCTTCATCAACCGCAATTCGGGCAAGGCGCTCGAGGTCGCCGGCGCGTCCACCGCCGATGGTGGCGACGTCACGCAGTACACCGACTTCAGCGGCCGCAACCAGACCTGGGCGCTCGTGCCCGTCGGCACCACCACCACACCGCCGCCGGGCGGCGGCACCGGCAACGTGGCGCTGCCGTCCAGCTTCCGCTGGACCTCGAGCGCGGCGCTGATGGTGGCCAAGCCCGCGGCGCAGTTCCCGGAAGTGGCGATCAAGGACCCGTCGGTCGTGTACTACAACGGCCTGTGGCACGTGTTCTCCACCCAGGCCAAGGGCAACGGGTGGGGCCTTGAATACCGCTCCTTCACGGACTGGTCGAACGCCGGATCGGCAACGCCCTACTTCCTCGACGCCAGCGCCATCGGGGCCGGGTACCGGGCCGCGCCGTTCGTGTTCTTCCATGCGCCTTCGCGGCTGTGGTACCTGGTGACCCAGAACGGCAATGCCGCGTACTCGACCAACCCCGACATCGCCAACCCGGGCGGATGGAGCCCGCTGAAGACCTTCTACNCGGCTGTGGTACCTGGTGACCCAGAACGGCAATGCCGCGTACTCGACCAACCCCGACATCGCCAACCCGGGCGGATGGAGCCCGCTGAAGACCTTCTACAGCAGCGTGCCGGCGATCGTCCAGCAGAACACCGCCAACGGCCGTGGCAGCTGGCTGGACTTCGCCGTGGCCTGCGATGCGGCGGACTGCCACCTGTTCTCCGCCGGCGACAACGGGCAGATCTACCGCTCGCAGACCACGCTCGCGAACTTCCCGAACGGCTTCGGCAACACGGTGATCGCGCTGCAGGATGCCGATCGCAACAAGGTCTTCGAAGCACCCCAGGTCTACAAGGTGCGCGAGACCGGGCAGTACCTGCTGATCGTCGAGGCCATCGGCAGCGGCGGCCGGTATTTCCGCTCGTGGACCTCGAACAGCCTGGCGGGCACCTGGACGCCGTTGGCCGCGAGCGAGTCCAGCCCGTTCGCCGGCGATGCCAACGTGAGCTTCCCGACCGGCAAGTGGAGCCAGGGCATCAGCCATGGCGAGATCCTGCGCACCGGGTACGACCAGAACGTCGAGATCAGCGCCTGCAACATGCGCTTCCTCTACCAGGGTCTGACGCCTGGCGCGAAGGACAGCTACGAGAAGCTGCCCTACCGCCTGGGCGTGCTCACGCAGACCAACTCGCCCTGCTGAGCTGAATCCCCTGTGGGGGAACGAGCCGGCCACGACACCGCGACCTGCTCGCGGCTGTCGTGCGGCTCGGCTGGTGATGATGATTTGACGCAACAGGATC
Source organism: Rhizobacter sp. Root1238 (assembly GCF_001425825.1). Classification (GTDB taxonomy): domain Bacteria; phylum Pseudomonadota; class Gammaproteobacteria; order Burkholderiales; family Burkholderiaceae_C; genus Rhizobacter. The sequence continues at coordinate 84,199 of NZ_LMDM01000020.1, read as the reverse complement.
TTCACGATGAGCATGCCGAACCACCGCCCCCGACGCGCCACTGCGACGAGTGCACTGCTGTGCGCGATGGTGTTGTCTGCCTGTGGGGGCGGCAGCGATTCGGGAACCGCGGCCGCGCCGGTTGGGTCGGCACCCGCACCCGCACCCGCACCCGCACCCGCGCCAGCGCCAGCGCCAGCGCCAGCGCCAGCGCCAGCGCCAGCGCCCGTTCCTGCTCCTGCTCCTGCTCCTGCTCCTGCTCCTGCTCCTGCTCCTGCTCCTGCTCCTGCTCCTGCTCCTGCTCCTGCTCCTGCTCCTGCTCCTGCTCCCGCTCCCGCTCCCGCTCCCGCTCCCGCTCCCGCTCCCGCTCCCGCTCCCGCTCCCGCTCCCGCTCCCGCTCCCGCTCCCGCTCCCGCTCCTGCGCCTGCGCCTGCGCCGCCCGGTGGCGGAACGGGGGCGGTGAAGCTCCCGACCAGCTTCCGCTGGACCTCGAGCGCGGCGCTGATGGTGGCCAAGCCCGCGGCGCAATTCCCGGAAGTGGCGATCAAGGACCCGTCGGTCGTGTACTACAACGGGCTGTGGCACGTGTTCTCGACGCAGGCCAAGGGCAACGGGTGGGGCCTCGAATACCGCTCGTTCACGGACTGGTCGAACGCCGGGGCCGCGACGCCCTACTTCCTCGACTCCACCGCGATCGGCGGCGGGTACCGGGCCGCCCCGTTCGTGTTCTTCCATGCGCCTTCGCGGCTGTGGTACCTGGTGACCCAGAACGGCAATGCCGCGTACTCGACCAACCCCGACATCGCCAACCCGGGGCGGCTGTGGTACCTGGTGACCCAGAACGGCAATGCCGCGTACTCGACCAACCCCGACATCGCCAACCCGGGCGGATGGAGCCCGCTGAAGACCTTCTACGGCAGCGTGCCGGCGATCGTCCAGCAGAACACCGCCAACGGCCGTGGCAATTGGCTGGACTTCGCCGTGGCCTGCGATGCGGCCAATTGCCACCTGTTCTCCGCCGGCGACAACGGGCAGATCTACCGCTCGCAGACCACGCTGGCGAATTTCCCCAACGGCTTCGGCGATACGGTGATCGCCGTGCAGGACGCCAACCCGAACAATGTCTTCGAGGCGCCCCAGGTCTACAAGGTGCGCGAGACCGGGCAGTACCTGCTGATCGTCGAGGCCATCGGCGGCAGCGGCCGGTACTTCCGCTCGTGGACCGCGAGCAGCCTGGGCGGTAGCTGGACGCCGTTGGCGGCCACCGAAGCCAACCCGTTTGCCGGCGACGCCAACGTGAGCTTCCCGACCGGCAAGTGGAGCCAGGGCATCAGCCATGGCGAGATCCTGCGCACCGGGTACGACCAGAACGTCGAGATCAGCGCGTGCAACATGCGCTTCCTCTACCAGGGGTTGACGCCTGGCGCGAAGGACAGCTACGAGAAGCTGCCCTACCGCCTGGGCGTGCTCACGCAGACGAACTCGCCCTGCTGACCGGTTCCCTCCGGGACGCGAACGCGGGATCGCCGCGAAGACGCAGGCCGTTGCGCGAGGTCGGCGCGTTCAGGCCAGGCCCTCCTCCTGCACGCTGGCCAGCACCGGCGCGAGCTGGCGCTGCACGGCCAGCAGCAGCGGCTCCAGCGCCGCGGCATCGCTGCGCAGGTTGCAGGCTTCCTCCAGCGCCGCGGCGGCGCGCTGCAGCGCCGGCATGCCCAGGGTGCCCGCGACGCTCTTCAGGTCGTGCGCGTACCGCGTGGGCGCGCGGCCGTCCCCTTGCTCGCAGGCGGCTCGGAAGCGGGCGACGAAATCGGCTTCCTGCTCGCGAAACAGCGCCAGCAGCCGCCGGTACAGCGCCTCGTCGCCCATCAGCGCGGCCACGCCGGCCCGCATGTCCAGCGATGGCGGCTGCGCCTCGGGCGCCGGCGCGGGCAGCGCCGGATGCACCCAGCGCGCCAGCGTGCCGAACAGATCGTCGACGCGGATCGGCTTGGCCACATGGTCGTTCATGCCCGCCTGCAGCACCTTCTGGCGGTCGCCGGCCATCGCGTTGGCCGTCATCGCGATCACCGGCAGGTCCTTCAGTTCGGGGCGCAGGCGCAGCGCGCGCGTCGCCTCGTAGCCGTCCAGCACCGGCATCTGGCAGTCCATCAGCACGGCATCGAAGCGCTCGCGCGCGAGGATCGCCAGCGCCTCCCGGCCGTCGCCGGCAATGCTGACGACGATGCCGGCGCGGTTCAGCAGGTCGCGCGCCAGCTCCTGGTTGATGGGGTTGTCCTCGACCAGCAGGATGCGCGCGCCGGCCAGTCCCGCCTGGCGCGCCTGCAGCAGTTCCTGGCGCTGCTCGTTGCGGCTCGGCCCCACGCGCGCACGGCCCAGCGCGGTGGCGCAGGCGTCCAGCAGCCCCGAGGGCGTGACCGGCTTGGGCAGCAGCCCGGCCACCCGCAGCCCGCGCGCGGCGAGCTGGCGTTCGGCCTCGTCGCGACTGAAGGCCGTCACCATCAGCACCGTCGGCGGTGCATGCCGACCGGCCGTGCGCCCCAGGCGCTCCAGGCAGCCGATGCCGTCCAGGCCCGGCATGTGCCAGTCCAGCAGCAGCAGCCCGAACGGCCGGTCCGCCGCGTCGGCCTGCGCCACCGCCTGCAGCGCCGCTGCACCATCGGCCGCGGTCTGCGCCTCCAGGCCGAAGGCCGTCGACAGCGTGCGCAGCAGCTCGCGCGCCGCCGGGTGGTCGTCGACGACGAGCACCCGCATGCCGCGAAGCTCGGCGTCCTGCGGCGCCGGTGCGGCCTCGGACTGCAGTCCGAACGGCATGCTGAAGTGGAAACAGCTGCCGCGCCCCGGCGCGCTGTCGACCCCGATCTCGCCGCCCATGCGCTGCACCAGGTGGCGGCAGATCGCCAGCCCGAGCCCGGTGCCGCCGTAGCGCCGGCTGGTCGAGGCGTCGGCCTGCGTGAAGGGCTGGAACAGGCCCGCGCGGGCCTCGGGCGTGAGGCCGATGCCGGTGTCGTGCACCTCGAAGTGCAGCGTCACGCGCTGGCCTTCGCGCGCTTGCTCGGTCACCGCCACCGTGACCTCGCCGCGCTCGGTGAACTTGACCGCGTTGTTGCTCAGGTTCAGCAGCACCTGGCCCAGCCGCGACGGGTCGCCGACGAGCGCGGTCGGCAGCCCGGGCGGCAGCGCGAACAGCAGCTCCAGCCCCTTTTCCTCGGCCCGCATGCCGACCAGCGTGGCGAGCTGGTCCAGCACGTCGCCGAGCTTGAACGGGATGTCCTCGATCTCCAGCCGGCCGGCCTCGATCTTCGAGAAATCGAGGATGTCGTTGATGATCCCCAGCAGCGACTCGGCGGCGCGGTGCACCTTGTCGACGTAGTTGCGCTGGCGCGCGTCCAGCCCGGTCTGCAGCGCCAGGTACGACATGCCGAGGATGGCATTCATCGGCGTGCGGATCTCGTGGCTCATGTTGGCCAGGAACTCGCTCTTGGCGCGCGTGGAGGCCTCGGCGGCGTGCCGGGCGCGGGCCAGCTCTTCGGTGCGTTCGAGCACGCGTTGCTCCAGCCCTTCGGCCACCTCGCGCGCGATGCGTGCACGCTCGTCGAGCCGCGCATGGAGCGCGAGATCGAACCGGCGGTGCAACTGGCGGACGCGCAAGCGGTACGCGAGCCAGAGCGCCGTGAGCAGCAAGGCCGCGACCAGGGCCTGGAAATACCACGTCGCATACCACGGCGGCGGAACGCGGATGCCGAGCGCGAGCGCGCTGTCGTCCCAGTCGCCACGGGCGCCGCGCGCCTGCACCCTGAACGTGTAGTCGCCGGTCGGCAGCATCGTGTAGGTCGCGCTGCGCCGGGCGCTGTCCGTCTCGTTCCATTTCGATTCGAACCCGTCGAGCCGGTACCGGTAGCGCGTGCGCGCCGGGTCGACGTAGTTCAGCGCGGCGAAGTCGAACGACACGATGCTGCGCGGCTCCAGCGCCAGCGAAGCGGCCGACCAGATGGGCTGCTTCAGCGGCGCGCTGCCCGGCAGCACCGGCTCGCCGAACAGGCGGAAGTCGGTCAGCAGCACCGGCGGCGCGAGCTTGCGCTCGACGACCTGCCCGGGGAAGAACGCCACCAGCCCCTTCTGCGAGCCGAAGAACATCTCCCCGCTCGAGCTCCTGGCGGCAACCGCGGGTGCCGCGAACCGATCGGTCAGCAGGCCATCGGACGCGTGGTAGTTCGTGAAGCTCCCGGTGTGCGGGTCGAAGCGCGACAGCCCGTTCGGGGTGCTCATCCACAGGCGTCCGTCGTCGTCTTCCAGGATGCCGACCACCGTGTCCGCCGGAAGCCCGGAGCGCGAGCCGTACGACGTGAATGTCGCGTCGCGGGGATCGAGCCTGCCCAGCCCGCGGAACGTCGCGGCCCACACCATCCCGGCGCGGTCGACATAAACCGAATTGACGCGCTCATGGCCGGGGGGATGCGCGGCGCGCAGCTCGGCTTCGAAGACCCTGAAGCTGCTCGTGCGCGGGTCGAAGCGGTGCACGCCTTTCGACGACGTCGCCAGCCACAGCGCGCCGCTCGCGTCCTCGGCGATCGAGCGGTACTGCAGCAGGCTCTTCGGTTGCGGGCTGAAGGTCGTGAAATCCTTCGTCGCCGGCTCCCAGCGGCTCAGGCCGAAATCCGTCGCGACCCACAGGCTGCCGCCGCGATCGATCCGCAACGCGGTGATGCGGTCGTGGTTCAGCGACCGCGGGTCGGACGCATTGTGGGTGTACGTCGTGTACCCGCCCGAGGCCGGATCGAAGCGAACGAGGCCGTTGCCTTTCGTGCCGAGCCACAGCGTGCCGGAGCGGTCGCGCGCGATCGCGCTGACGCCTCGCGCGAAGACCGGCTGGTCGACCTGCGTGACCTGGTCCGTCGTGCGGTCGACACGGTTCAAGCCGCCGTCCGTGCCGATCCACAGCGTGTCGGGATCTTCCGCATAGGCCGCGATCACCGAGCCCTTGCCCAGGCCCTGCGGCCCCGTCTGCTGGTGGCGGTACGACCGGAAGCGCGGACGCTCGGTGTCGAAGCGATGGACGGCCCCTGCCCTGGTCGTCGCCCAGAAGCTGCCGTCGCGGTCCTTGAACAGGCCGACGACGAGGTCGCCGCGCAGGCCGTCGGGATCGTCGGGGTTGCTCTGGTACCAGATCGCCTGCGTGCGGTCCGGCAACAACTTCACGAGGCCGAGCTTGTCGGTGCCGAGCCAGAGCGCCCCCTCGCGATCCTCCTGGATCGACACGACGCCGGAGGACACGTTCGGCGCCAGCCCGGCGCCCCGGAAGGCATGGACCGTGACCTCGCCGCTGGCGACGTTGACCGAGGCCAGGTCGCCGCCGGACGACAGCCCGACCCACAGCGTTCCGCGGCTGTCCAGGAACGGCCGCGACGGAAAGCCGGTGCAGACGAACTTGCGTCCGGACGGCGACGAGAGCTTGATGTGCCGGATGACCTTGCCCGAGCGCCGGTCGAGCGCGTAGAGCCCCTCGCTGCTGGTGACCCACAGCGTGCCGTCGTTCAAGGGCAGCGTCGCGATGACGCGCGTCTCGCCGACAGAGGGCGTGTGGCGTGGCCGATGGCAGGTCGTCTTCGACGTGACCGGGTCCAGGGCCGTCACGCCGTCGTCCGTCGCGAGCCAGATGATTCCGTCCTGGTCCTCGGTGATGTCGTGGGCGATCGCGACGGTGCCGCAGGCCTCGTTCGGCGACCGGTATTGCGTGAAGCTGCCGGTCGCGGGGTCGTAGCGATTGAGCGAGTTGTCGGCGCCGATCCACAGCCGGCCTGCCCGGTCTGCCGTCAGCGACTGGCCGATGATGTAGCCGACGCTGTTCGCGTTCCGGCCGTCCGGAACCTTCATGAATCCGTAGCCGTCGTAGCGCTGCAATCCGTCGGCGGCGCTCAGCCAGAGAAACCCGTACCGGTCCTGCGCCAGCCGTTGTACCGCCTGGGACACGGGGGGCGGCTGCAGCGGGTGGAACTGGATCGGTGCGGCCGCGACGAGAGCCAGGTCGACGACGGGGATCTCCTGCGATCGGGCAAGCCCGCAGATCGCAAGCGAGGCAAGAGCGGCGGACAGTGCGACGAATTTTCCGATCCACCGCTTCATACGCCGCGCACCTTTCCGCACTCTGGCAGCTCCGGTTCCGGCGGCTAGTATCGCTCCCCGCGCGCATTGTCCTGCCCTGGATAACACGGGGCGCCGATGCGCGCCTTGAGCTGCGCCGCCAGGTCATGGTCGGGATCCTGGTCGAGCACCACCTCGAGGATGTGCAGCGCGGCGCTCCAGCGGTGTTCTTCGGCGGCGCGCGATGCGAGGTCCAGCATCTGCGTCGTCCATGCCCCCTCGTCCGCGGCATCGGCCTGCGGCCGCAGCAGCCTGGACGCCAGCCGCCGGCCGAGTGCGGCCGGCGACCGGTCGCGCAGGCTGCCTTCGGCCCGGGCCTCCGGCGACACCCACATGTAGTCCAGTGCCAGGGTATCGGCATGGCGCGCCAGCCGGGCGAACAGGACATGCACGCCGGGGCTGCGGGTGCGCAGCGCATCCGCGATCGCTTCCGGCGTCGCGGCCGAAGCGGCATCGACGCCCGCCTGCACCTCGGCGGCGGACAGGCGCTTCAGCCGCGAGTGCACGGCCAGCGCGTGCCCGAGCACCTCCAGCGGGTAGCCCAGGTCGCCATCGTCGGTGCCGGCGCCCGGCGTGCCGGTCAAAAGCGGCACGATGGCGAGCGGGTGCTCCTGCGCCGCGCGCAGGTCCGACAGCAGCGCCGCGGCCGCGTCGTCGTCCGGCTCCACGTGCGCATCGGCCAGCAGCCGGTAGCCTTTGCCGTACAGGGTCTGGACGCGCACCGTGTGCGTCTTGCTGCGTCGCATCGCCTGGCGGATCTTGGCGATCGCCTGCGCGACCACTTCCGGCGACGCGGACGTCTTGCGCCACACGGTGTCGAGGAGCTCCTCCTGCGTCACCACGCGATGGCGATTGCGGTACAGGTGCACGAGCACGTCGAACGGCAGCGGTGCGAGTGCGTGGCGCCGGCCGTCGACCCACAGCTCCCGGCGCTCCACGTCGAGCAGGCAGTGGGCGAACCGGTACTCCCGCCGCATCGCGCCGCTGGGCGGCGCCATCGGCGTCGGGGACTCGCGCTGCGGGTCGCCGGGCACCGCCGACAGCCCCTGCCCCAGCCGGCGGAACAGAGGCAGCGCTGCCGGCGCCGTGGCGAGCCGCGCCAGCAGCGCCTGCGCCTCGGGTTCCTGCTGGCGCCGGCGTGCCAGCAACGCGCGCGGGTACAGCAGGTTCGCGGTGGTGGTCTCGTCCTGCAGATGGGCCTGGGTGTCGGCGCGCTCGAGTTCCGCCTGCGCGACGGACAGGCGCCCGCTGCGCACGAGCGCCTCGACGAGCCACGGCAGCAGCGGCACCTCGCCCGCGCGGTTGCCCTGGCCACGGCATTCGGTCGCCGCCCGCAGGAAACAGTCGGCCGCGTCGTCGATGCGCCCGGCCGCCATCGCGGCATGCCCGTGGGCCTGCCAGAGGAAGCCGTCGTCCTGCACCCCGGCGGGATCCGGCAGCAACGACAGCAGCTCCGCGGCGGCGTCCGGGCGGCCTTGCAGGCGATGGAGCAGGCAATGGATGTTAGCCACCGTGCTCAACAGGCCGGGGTCGGCCTCGATCGCCAGCGCAGTGGCGGTCGCCTCCTCTGCACACTCCCGCGCCTCGTCGAGCTGGTCCGCGTAGACCAGTTCGCCCGCGAGATTGAGGCACACGCTCGCCAGGGCCGTGTTGGCATTGAGCCGGCGGGCCACGTTGGCCAGCTTTCTGTTCCAGCGGATGGACTGCTCGGCATGGCCGGACAGCGAGCTCATGATCGCCCGCAGCCACAGCACCTTCAGCAAGCCCCAGTGGCTGCCGGTGCGCGTGAAGACGGCCTGTGCCTCGTTCAGGCGGGCCGCGACGGAATGCAGCTCGCCGAGGCGGCATTCGACGGAGGCCAGCAGCGTCAACGTGGAACCCTGCCAGTGCGCCGGCATGCAGCTGCGGCCCAGCACGAGGGCGTGCTCCAGGCTCTGCGCCGCCTCGCGCAGGCGGCCCTTCACGTGGTGCAGCGTGCCGAGGCACTGCTGCCCTTGCGCTTCGAGACACCGGTCGCCGTCGCGTCGCGCGGCTTCCAGCAGCCGCGCCGCGCTGCCAGGCGCATCGTCGCTGCCGCAGAAGGCCTGGGCCCGCAGCAGCTCCAGGTCGAGGCGGGGAAAGCCCGGCTCCAGCTGCTGCAGCAGCGCCAGGGCCCGCAGCGCCGCCGGGTGCCGGCTCATCGCCGCGGCGTGCTTGGCCCGCGCGAACAACTCGATCGACAGCGGCGAGCAGCCGTGCATGCCGTGAATCCCGTGAACCAGCGCCTGGCGCTTGCCGACGCCCAGCACCGCCTGCCGCAAGGCTGCGATGGCGGGCAGCACGAGCCCGGCAGGCGCAGCCGCGCGGATCTCAATGACGCGCTTCTCGTCCTGGTCGTGGAGGTCCAGCTCGAGCACGAGGTCGCCGCCGGCGAGCGTCAGCGAACCGACCACGGCATGGCGCGCGCCGGCGGCACGCAACATCTGCAGCCTGCGGCGCGGCTCGTCGGGCCAGCAGGTCTCCAGCGACAGCGCGTCCTGGACCTGGATGCGTCCGTCGATCGACAGGCCGTGCGCGATGCAGGCGACCAGGCCCTGCGTCGCCCACTGCAGGCCCGGACGGCCGGTGTGATCGCGCAACGGGCCGATGATCAGCGAGGGGACGCCGTCGTTCCGGGGCCGACCCGCCGCGGCTGGCTGCGACGCCGGTGCCGAGGGCACGTCGAAGATGTAGCCGACCCGCGGGATCGAGCGGATGATCGGCTGCGGCCCGTCGTCGCCGATGGCCCGTCGCGCTGCGCGGATCGCCTGCCGGAGCGCGGCTTCGGAGACCGTGCCCTCGGGGCGCAGCGCCGCCACCAGCTCTTCCTTCGTGACCACGCGGTGGCGGAAGCGGGCCAACCGCTCCAGCACGCGCCACGCCCGCGGCTCCACCTTCACCGCTTCGCCGTCGCGCAGCACGCGCCCTCCGAGCAGGTCGAGCGACCCGCCAGGCAGTTCGATGACAAGCTCGCTCATCGCGCCGGTGCGTGCCCGTGCGGGCGTCGCACTGCCATCGGCCGCAGGGGGGCAGATCGGAACCCGGGGAGGAAGAGGCTGGGCATCGTTGGCAGAAAGTGAAGGTTGAATTGTTGCGCAAGCACGTCATTGGCCTGGGCGGATCGCACCCATGTCAGTAACAGTTCTTTTCGGCGCCCGGCCCGTCACGGTTCGATCAGGAATGCGGGCCGAGCTGTGCCGAGACTGCAACGCCATGAACCCATCACACTTCACTTCGCGGCAGCGCGTCGACACGCCCTTGCCTGAGTCGACTCCCCTCGTGACCCGGATGCTGCAGGCCGAGCTTGCGGATGTGGTGCCAACCGCGACACGCTGCCTGTCGGCTGGCCTCGTGGCGCTGCTGGTGGGCTGTGGTGGTGGCAACGGAGGCGACGCCCCCTCGGCCACGTCTGCGCCGCCTGCTGCGCCGGCGCCTGCACCCGCACCTGCACCTTCACCCGCGCCTTCACCCGCGCCTTCACCTGCACCTGCACCTGCACCCGCACCTGCACCTGCACCTGCACCCGCACCTGCACCCGCACCCGCACCCGCACCCGCACCCGCACCCGCACCCGCACCCGCACCTGCACCTTCACCTTCACCCACGCCTGCACCTTCACCCGCGCCTGCACCCGCACCCGCACCCGCACCCGCACCTGCACCTGCGCCTGCGCCTGCGCCCCACGGCACCGCCTGGAGCAACGTGAAGTACGGCGGCGGCGGCTACGTCACCGGTCTCGTCTTCCATCCCACGACGGCCAACCTGCTGTACGCGCGCACCGATGTCGGCGGCGCCTACCGATGGAACCAGGCCACGATGTCGTGGATTCCTGTCACCGACGGCTTCAGCGCGGCCGAGAGCTTCCAGCACGGCGTCGAAAGCATCGCGCTGGACCCCAACAACGACCAGCTCGTGTACATGGTCACCGGCATGTACAACTCGGCGGACGCCACCGCCAGGCTGTACAGCTCCAGCAACCGCGGCAACAGCTGGACCTCGGTCAGCCTGCCGTTCTCGGCGGGCGGCAACAACAATGGCCGGGGCATCGGCGAGCGCCTGACGCTCGATCCCAACCTGCCGTCGACGCTGTTCTACGGCTCGCGCACGGCGGGCTTGTGGAAGAGCACCGACTCGGGCCGCAACTGGTCGCAGGCGAGTTCGCTGTCGTCGGTGAAGATGAGCTCGGACCAGATCAGTGCCGTGGGCGGCCACGCCATGGGCGTCGAGCTGGCGGTCTACGACACGGGCACCAAGGGGACCGGAACCGCGACGCCAACCCTCTACGTCGCGATTGCCCCGGATTACGTCAATGTCGCGGGTCTGACGTCGAATCTCTACAAGTCCGCCAACGGCGGCGCATCGTGGGCCGCGGTATCGACGCCGGTGTCCGGTTACCACATTCCGCACATGGTGCGCGCGGCCGACGGCATGTTCTATGTGCTCTTCACCAAGGGCGCAGGGCCCGGTGACAGCGGACCGGCTCGTCTCTACAAGTTCGACGGCAGCACCTGGACCCTGCTCGCCAGCAACAGCTCGGCCGGCTACGGCGGTCTGTCGGTCTACGGCACGGGCTCGACCACGCGCATTGCGCTGGGCGTGAGCGGCACCTGGGGCAACTACAGCGGCCAGCAGATCGTGCAGCTGTCGGACGACGGCGGCAAGACCTGGCGCGAGATCGAAGCGACGATGCCGGGGGAAACCGCGTCCGGCTGGGTCGACGATGTCGAAATCGATCCGTCCAACCGCGACCACGTCCTGCACGTGCACGGCGGCGGCATCGTGGAGACCCGCAACGCCTCTTCTGCCACGCCGACCTGGGCCGCCGCGGTGGACGGCCTGGAGGAAACCTGCACCCTTGCACTCAACACGCCGCCTGCGGGCGCGCCGTACCTGCTGCTCAACAGCTCGGGCGACGTCGGCACCTGGATCCACACCGACCTCTCGAAGAAGCCGACCCTGAGCCCCTACAAGAGCTGGGGCAGCGGCAACTCGGCCGACACGGACTGGTCCGACTCGAAGTACATCGCAGCGGTCGGCGTCGTGAATGGCACCGGCAAGGCGGGCGGCACCGGCTACTGGTCCGGTGACGGCGGCCAGACCTGGGCGACCTTCGCCACGCTGCCGGCCGGCGGCCTGGACAACACCTCCGGATCGACCAACATCGCTGTCACCGCGCGCAACAAGGCCGTGTGGGCGCCGGCCGATTCGGTGCCGTCGTACACCACCGACAACGGCGCCACCTGGACCGCGACCAACCTGCCCGCGCTCACTGCCATCTCCGGTTCGCCTCGCAGCTACCGCATGGTGGCCGACCGCAAGAATCCGAACAAGGTCTATGCCTACGACTCGGGCGGCGCATGGTGGAGCAACTCCCCGGGCAAGGTGTACGTGTCGACGGACGGCGGTCACACCTTCACGCTGAGCCAGGGCTCGGTGTCCGCCAACCTGCGCGCCAACCCCTTCTGGGCCACGTCGATGGCGGTCAACCCGTACGTCGAGGGCGACCTCTGGCTGGTCGACGGCAACGCCGCGTACCACTCGGTGGATTCGGGCGCGAGCTGGACCAAGCTCAACAACTTCGCGTCCATCTGGGGCGGCCGGCCGACCTCGCAATACCCCGACGTCCAAGGCGCGAGCGTGGTCTCGCTGGGCAAGGCGAAGGCCGGCGCACCGTACTCGGCCGCGATCTACGTGATCGGCGTGATCAACAACGTGTGGGGCGTGTACCGCTCCGACGACGGCGGCACCACCTGGGCGCGCTTCAATGACGATGCCCACCAGTTCGCCGGCCCCGGCGTGATGGCGGCCGATCAGAACACCTATGGGCGGATCTACCTGGGTGGCAGCTGCCGAGGCGTGCTCTACAGCAACTGAAATCGGCAAACGACTCCCACCTTTTGCACATCACATGTCAACCTTGACTCGCACGGGCACCAAGCGCCTCGTCGCGGCCCTGTCTGCCGCCGTTCTTGCCGCATGCGGAGGATCGAACGGTTCAGGCGACGCCGCGGTGACGACCTCCGCGGGGTCCCCTGCCGCCCCATCGCCATCGCCGTCGCCATCGCCGTCGCCATCGCCGTCGCCTGCGCCCGCATCCGGCTCGTCGATCAACGCCGCGCTCGGCATGCCCGGCCGGCTGCTGGCGGGCCTGGGCGCCGGCAACCCCATCGCCGACATGACGAGCCAGCAGATCCACCCGGACATCATCGACACCTACCTGGTCGGGGTCGGAGGCGGCTCGTGGCCGTACTGGAACAGCCCCGACGGGGCCTACGTCACCTACGTCTCCGCGAACGTCAAGGCGGCCGGCGCCGTCCCGATGTTCACGCTCTACCAGATGGCCTCCCCGGGCGAAGGCAACCTCGGCGCCATCAACGACGCGAGCTTCATGACCAGGACGAGGCGATGCAGGAATACGTCGACCTGATCTATGTCTCCGCGAACGTCAAGGCGGCCGGCGCCGTCCCGATGTTCACGCTCTACCAGATGGCCTCCCCGGGCGAAGGCAACCTCGGCGCCATCAACGACGCGAGCTTCATGACCAGCTACTGGTCGCAGGTCAAGCTGATGTACCAGAAGATCGGCGCGACGGGCCAGCCCACGCTCGTCAACCTCGAACCGGACTTCTGGGGCTTCCTGATGACAGGCGCTCCCGGCGGCGACCCGACGAAGGTGCCGGCGCGCGTGAGCATGGTGAGCGAGTGCGCCGGCCAGCCGGACAACGCCGTGGGGTTCGCGCAATGCCTGTTGCTGCTCGGGCGAACCCATGCGCCCAAGGCGAAGATCGGGTTTCCGCCGTCCTTCTNCGGCCAGCCGGACAACGCCGTGGGGTTCGCGCAATGCCTGTTGCTGCTCGGGCGAACCCATGCGCCCAAGGCGAAGATCGGGTTTCCGCCGTCCTTCTGGGGACGTGACGCCACCACCGTCGGCAACTTCATGTTGAAGCTGGGTGCCGACAAGGCCGACTTCATGGTGGGGCAGACGAGCGACCGCGATGCCGGCTGCTTCGAGCTCGCTTCTCCGGTGGCCGAGTGCGCGGGACGCGGCAACGGTCCGTTCTACTGGGACGAGAACAACGTCGCGACACCCAACTTCCACCAGGACCTGGGCCAGTGGAGCACCGTGCGAACCATCCTCGGCAACCTGCCGGTCCTGTTCTGGCAGACGCCGATGGGCGTGCCCTCGGCCACCCCGGGCGGCACCTCCGGTCACTACCGGGACAACCACGTGCGCTACATGCTGACGCACCCGACCGAGTACACCGCGGCCGGCGTGTTCGCGATCGTGTTCAGCGGCGGCGGGAGTACCTCGGCCAGCATCTCGACCGACGGCGGGCAGTTCGCACGCCTGTTCCAGGCCTACCTGGCCAACCCGGCCCCGTTTCCTCGCTGAGCGGATCGGCTGCCGGCGCGCTCACCGCGCCGGCGGCCGGCGACTCAATACTTCCGGTTCGGGAACTCCTTGGCCGCGACCTCCTGCGGGAACACCCCCTCGTTGGTCTTGATCCAGCGCGGCAGCGTTTCACCGGCCGCCGCCTTCTTGGCGGCCTCCATCAGCTGCGGCCCGAGCAGCGGGCTGCATTCGACCGACACGTTCATCTTGCCGGCCATCATGGCTTCGAAGGCGCCCTTCACCGCGTCGACCCCGATGACGAGGATGTCCTTGCCCGGCTTCAGTCCCGTCTCCTCGATCGCCTGGATGGCACCGATGGCCATGTCGTCGTTGTGCGCGTACAGCACGTTGATCTTCCTGCCCTCGGCCTTCAGGAAGGCTTCCATCACCTCCTTGCCCTTGGAGCGCGTGAAGTCCCCCGTCTGCGACCGGATGATCTTGTAGCGCGGGTTCGTCCGGATCACTTCCTCGAAGCCCTTCTTGCGGTCGTTCGCCGGATCCGAGCCGACGGTGCCCTGCAGCTCGACGATGTTGACGTCGCCCTGCGTGTCCTTGGTGTGGTCGAGCAGCCAGTGCGCGGCGCGGCGCCCTTCGTCGACGAAGTCCGAGCCGACGAACGAGGCCCAGGTCGTCGTATCCTGGACCTCGACGTTGCGGCTCTCGAGGATGACCGGAATCTTCGCGGCCTTCGCTTCCTTCAGCACCGTGTCCCAGCCGGTCGTCACCAGCGGCGCGAGGATGATCACGTCGACCTTCTGCGCGATGAAGGCGCGGATCGCCTTGATCTGGTTCTCCTGCTTCTGCTGCCCGTCGGAGAACTTCAGGTCGACGTCGGCGGCCTTCGCCGCGGACTTCACCGAGTCGGTGTTCGCCGTTCGCCATTCGCTCTCGGCGCCGGTCTGCGCGAAGCCGATCACCAGCCGCTTGCCTGCCGCGGCGCACCAGCCGGGCACGAGCGTCGAGCCGGCTGCGGCGAGCAAGGTGGCAACCAGCGTTCTCTTGTTCATCTGCATGATGTCTCCTTCCGATGGACCACAGGACGCCGGTGCGGCGGGATGCCACCCGGCTCTAGATCAGCCCGGGTACCAGACCAAGCGCGGGTCGTCCGGGCTGCGGCGATACGACCACGCGTCCTCGACGAGCCTGGCCATGTCGTAGGCCGGACGCCAGCCGAGCAGGAACCTGGCCTTGGTGTTGTCGAGCCAGGTCGAGTGGTACGGCGTGCCGACGGGCACGAGCGGCAGGCCGCGCGTGCGAGCGAGGTACTCGCCCAGCACGCCGTAGTCGACCGGCTCGTCCATCGCGATGTTCATCAGCTGCTGGCGCGCCCGGGGGTGGTCGACCGCGAGGCAGATGGCGTCGACGAGGTCGTCCACGTGCACGAAGTTCCGCTGCAGCGGCACGCCCGCCGCGTCGAGCATCACCGGCACCGCGCCGCTGGCGACATGGGCGGCGGCGGCTTCGGGGCCGACCAGGTCGCACCAGCGCGGTCCGCCGAACACATCGGGGCCGAAGGACAGCTGGAACCTGAAGTCGTCCTTCTCCATGATCCACGGCGCGCGCAGGCAGCAGCCGTTGAGGCCGTACTGGACGAAGTACTGCTGCAGCATCACTTCCTCGAGCACCTTCGACAGGGCGTAGCAGCCCGGGTAGGCGCTGTGCGGCTGCGTTTCGACGACCGGCACCGGGTGCGGGTAGAAGAAGTGGCCGATGCCTGCGTCGCCGCCGACCAGCAGCAACTGCTCGAAGTCCGGGCTGCTGCGGCAGGCCTCGAGGATCCAGAACATGCCCTTCACCGCGACGTCCATCACGTCGTCGGGCGTCTCCTTGCTGGTGGCCAGGTGCAGCACATGGGTCACGCCGTCCATCGCGCGGCCGACGTCGGCACGGACCTGGATGGACCCTTGCACGCATTCGAGGCGATCGTGCGCAGCGAGTGCGCGCCGGTGCGTGAGGGCGCGGAACACGAAGCGGTCGAACGCCGGATCGCGCAGCACGCGAGCGAGAAACGCCTGCCCCACCTTGCCGGCCGCGCCGGTCACCAGCATCCGTCCCCTGCCCTCGCCTGCCCGCTTCATGAATGCAGCTCCTCGTCGGTGGCCATCGCCGCCCTCAACCGCGCCTGCGTCGGCGGCAGCCCCAGCCGGTCCGCATGCGACAGCAGCAGGCCGATGCGCGCCCGCTTCTTCGAGGCGTGGTTCTGCGCGATGTCGGCCAGGCGGTGGGCCAGGAAGGGGTTGAGCAGGCGATCGCGCAGCGCGACGAGGTAGTCGCGCGCCTCGCGGCCTTCGCCGAGCGCGTCGAACACCGGCATCGCCTCCTCGTTCCAGACCGCTTCCAGCTCGGCGCGCAACGACGCGTCGCCCATCGCCTGCAGCACGGTTTCGTCGCGCGGCCGGCCGCCGGCCAGCCAGCGTTCGGCAAGGAACGTGTGGCCGAGGTTCAGCAGCATCAGCTTCAATCGCTCGAAGCGGCCCAGGGCGTCGGTCAGCACGATGGCCGGGTGCGTGCACGGCAGCACCATGCCGCGCTGCCGCTCGATCGCCCACAGCGCATACGGCTCGGCGACCGCACCGACCGGATCCAGCGGCTCCGACACGATGCGATCGACCAGCGAGTTGACCCACACGCATTCGTCGTGCAGGTAGTCGATGAAGGACGCCGGCGCCTGCCACGACTTCGCGAGCTCGCAGACGACCGCGCGCAACGCATCGCCATTCCCCGGCACGAGCTCGCACGGGAACAGCGACGGGCCGCCACCCGGTTGCTGTCGCCAGCGGCGATACAGCAGCACGGCCAGCTTCGCCGGGAAGCTGCGCGGCGCGGCCGTGCCGCCGGACAGCAGCGACGGGCCGTCGGCGGGATCGAGCGCATAGCCGCGATCGCCGGTGTTCGACACGATCACGCGCACGTCGGTGGCGACGGCCTCCGCGATCTGCGGCCAATGGGTGTCCGCATGCCAGGCCTGCCGCACCGAATCGACGTGCACGGTCTCGTTCACGCGGCGCCCGGCCAGCAGGCCCCGGATCTCCACCGGGTAGCCGGCGCCGTTCGCCAGCGCCGCCGTTCGCGCGCTGCTTTGCGGGTTGCCGGTCGTCTGCACGACGGCGATGCCGCCGAGGGCCTCGCCCCGCGCGAGCGCCTGCGACACGAACAGGTCGACATGCGCCTGCAGGAATCGCCCGGTGCCGAATTGAAGAATGGGGGGCGCCATGGAACCACGCCTCAGCACTCGACGATGGCCTTGACCACGCCTCGCGACGGGTCGAGCAGCTGCGCGAAGTCCGCCGGCAGGTCCGCGAGGGCGAGCCGATGGGTGTTCAGCGCCTGGTGCGGGATCCGGCCCGCGCGCATCGCGGCCAGCACGGTGTCGAAGTCTTCCATCGTGGCGTTGCGGCTGCCCAGCAGGGTCGCCTCGCGCTTGTGGAACTCGGGATCGGCGAACGCGATGGTGTCGCGCACGACGGACACCAGCACGTACTTGCCGCCGTGGGCGATGAAGCCGAAGCCGCGCTCCATCGCGCGGGCGTTGCCGGTGGCATCGAACACGATGTCGAAGAAGTCGCCGTCGGTCAGCCGCGCCAGCTCCGCTTCATCGCCGTCGCCGATCACCACGCCGGCATGGGCGCCCAGGTGCCGGCAGCAGAAGTCGACCCGTTCGCGGCGCGTGTCGAGCGCGGTGACGGTCGCGCCGCGCAGCACGGCGAAGGTCAGCGCCGCCATGCCGATGGGCCCGGTGCCGACGACCAGCACGCGCTGGCCGGCCTGCACGTCGCCACGCCGCACCGCGTGCGCGCCGATGGCCAGGAACTCGAGCATGGCCGCCTGGTCGAGCGTGACGCCTTCCGCCTTGTGGACGAAGGCCTGCGGAACGCTGAGGTACTCGGTGAAGGCGCCGTCGCGGTGCACGCCCAGCACCTGGATCGCCACGCAGCAGTTGGTCTTGCCCTGGCGGCAGGCGATGCAGCGGCCGCACGACAGGTAGGGCATCACGAAGACCGGATCGCCGACCGCCAGCGCGCTGCCGGCGGGCGCCTCGGCGACGGTGCCGGAGAACTCGTGGCCCATGACGCGCGGGTAGTCGAGATACGGCTGGGTGCCGGTGAAGATGTGCAGGTCGGTGCCGCACACCCCCACCCGTCGCACGCGAATCAGCACCTCCGCTTCGCCGCGCAGGGGCATCGCTCTTTCCACGGCACGCAAGGTGCCCGGGGTGTCGCAGATCACGGTCAGCATGACGCTCCTGTCGGTCAGTACAAGACGTTCTTCGCCTCGGTGGAGTCGATGTTCTTCTTGGTCACCATCACCACGCCGGTGTCGCGGAACTTCGGCACGGACTTGCCCTGGATCGCTTCGACCGCGGTCTTCACGCCCAGGTGACCCATCTGGTAGGCGCTCTGCACGGCGATCGCTTCGAGCGTGCCGTCCTTGATGAACCCCTGCAGGTCGCCGTTGCCGTCGAAGCCGATGGCCACCACCTTGCCGGCCTTGCCCGACTGCACGAGCGCGCGACCCATGCCGATCGCGGTCGGCTCGTTGGCGCCGAAGATGCCTTTCAGGTCGGCGTTGGCCGCGAGCACGTCGGTCGTCTGGTTCAACGCGGTCCCCATCTGCGAGTTCGAATAGAACGGGCCGACGATCTGCAGCTTGGAGTGCGTTTCGATGTACTTGCGGAAGCCGCCGACACGGCCGATCTCCGAGCCGGAGCCCGCCGTGTACGACATGATCGCGACCTTGCCCGTGGTGCCGACCTTGTCGATCAAGGCCTGCGCGCACAGCTCGCCCGCCTTCTGGTTGTCCGTCGCCAGGAACGACTGGTAGTAGCTCTTGCCGGCGTCGCTGGCCGCGGAATCGATCAGGATCACCGGGATCTTGGCTTCCCAGGCCTTCTTCATCGCGGGGATCAGCGCGTCCGGGTCGGACGGCGCGAGCACGATGGCCGCGACCTTGCGGTTCACCGCGTTCTCGACCAGCGCCACCTGGCCCGCGAGATCGGTGTCGGACGCCGCGCCCTGGAAGCTCGCGGTGTAGCCCTTGAGCTCGCCGGCGGCCGCGGTCGACCCCTTCTTCACGTTCTGCCAGAAATCGGAGTTCGCGGTCTTCACGATGACGGCGATCTCCTTGTCGGCGGACGATGCCGCCGAGGCGGCGAACAGGAACATGGATGCGAACAGGGTGGTCAGAAGTTTTTTCATGTCAGTCCTCTTGTGGTGAACGAGCTTGTCTCTCTCCAATTCCCGGGCGGACCCGCCGGTGAGGTGTCATCTGCGATGACGCATCTGGTCGATCCACACGGTGAGCAGGATGACCAGACCGATGATGATTTGCTGCGTGAAGGCCGACACGCCGCCCATGTTCAGGCCGTTGCGCAGGATGCCGATGACGAAGGCGCCGATGACGGTGCCCGAGATCGTGCCGACGCCGCCCGACAGCGAGGTGCCGCCGATCACCGCGGCGGCGATCGCGTCGAGTTCGTACATCAGGCCCTCGCTCGGTTGCGCCGTGACGAGGCGCGACATCAGCACGCAGCCGGTCAACCCGGCGAGCGTTCCCGACAGCACGTAGGCGAAGACGGTGACGCCGCGCACGTCGACGCCCGACAGGCGTGCCGCCTCGGCGTTCGAACCGACCGAATAGATGTAGCGGCCGAGCGTGGTGCGGTTCAGCAGCACCGCCACCGCGACGGCCAGCGCGACCATTAGCAGCACCGGATACGGAATGCCCGGAAACACCACATCGGGAAAGCCGTCGGCGCCGATGTTGACGACGCGTCCGAGCGAGCCGTTGCCGAGCGCCGCGAAGCCGTCGCCGAGTCCGCCGATGGCCTTCGCATCGGTGATCTGCAGCGCCACGCCGCGCGCGACCAGCATCATGCCCAGGGTCGCGATGAACGGCGGCAGCTTGAGCCAGGTCACGCACAGGCCGTTGACGAGGCCGCACATGGCCCCCACGGCCAGTCCGCACGACATGCCCAGCGCCACCGGCATCCCCGCCTTCACCGCCATCGCGGCGACGACGCCCGACAACGCGAGGATGGCGCCCACCGACAGGTCGATGCCGCCGGTGATGATCACGCAGGTCGCGCCGATGCCGAGGTAGGCGATGGACGTCACCTGCAGCGCGACGGTCATGCCGTTGCCGACGGAGAAGAACGAGTCGCTCACGAAGGAGAACACGGCCGTCAGCGCGATCAGGCTCGCGAGGGCCGCGAATTTCTGGAACAGGTCTTTCTGCTTGTCGGTCATGGGGTGCTTGTCTCTGTCAGGCGGCCGCGCGCAGCGACCGCCCCGACGCGAAATGCATGATTTCTTCCTGCGAGGTCGTGCGCGTTTCCAGCGTGCCGGTGATGCGCCCGGCATGGAACACCGCCACGCGATCGGTCATGCCCAGGATCTCGGGCAGCTCCGAGCTGATGAGCACCACGCCGATGCCCTGCGCGGCGAGTTCGTCGAGCAGCTGGTAGATGGCGTACTTCGCGCCAACGTCGATGCCCCGCGTGGGCTCGTCGAAGAACAGCACGCGCGAGTCGCGGAACAGCCATTTGGCGATCACGACCTTCTGCTGGTTGCCGCCCGACAGCAGCCGCACCAGCTGGCGCGCGGACGGCGTGCGAATGGCCAGCGTGTCGACGAAGCGCCGCGCGCACGCCTCTTCGTCCTTGAAGCGGATGAAGCCGGCACGGCCCGACACGGCGGCCATGTTGGCCATGCTGACGTTGTGCGCCAGCGGCATGTCGATCGCGAGGCCGTCGTGCTTGCGATCTTCCGACAGGTAGGCAATGCCGTGGCGGATCGCGTCGCGCGGAGAACGGATGCGCAGCACCTCGTCGCCCAGCTGCACGACGCCGGCGTCCGGCAGCTCGGCGCCGAAGACGGCGCGCGCGGCCTCGGTGCGGCCGGCCCCCATCAGCCCCGCAAAGCCGAGGATTTCGCCGCGCCGCAGTTCGAAGCCGATGCCTTCGAACACCTGCTTGCGCGTCAGGTCGCGCACGCGCATCAGCGGCTCGGTCGTCGGCACGCGCGTCGGGGGCGGAAACTTGTCTTCCAGCGGGCGGCCGACCATCCGCTCAACGATGCTGTCGACCGTCGTCGCGGCGAAGTCGTCGGTGCTCACGTGGCGGCCATCGCGCAGCACCGTCACGCGGTCGACGATGTGCGCCATCTCGTCGAGCCGATGCGAGATGTAGACCACGCCGACACCGCCGCGCTTCAGCTCGTGGATGACCTTGAAGAGCTGTTCGGTCTCTGCCTCGGTGAGCGACGAGGTGGGCTCGTCCATGATGAGCACTTCCGCCTCCAGCGACAGCGCCTTGGCGATCTCGACCATCTGCCGCTGCGCCACCGACAGCGTGCGCACCGGGTGCGTCGGGTCGATGTCCACGCGCAGCCGCTGCAGGCAGGCCCGGGCGTCGGCATGCAGTCTCGCCCGGTCGATCCACCAGCCGCGGCGCGGCTCGCGGGCCAGGAAGATGTTCTCGGCCACCGACAGGTGGGGCACGAGATTGAGCTCCTGGTGGATCATCGCGATGCCGGCTGCCTCGGCCTCGCGCGTCGACGCAAAACGCGTCCGCGTGCCCTTGAACGCGATGTGGCCGTCGTCGGGCTGCAGCTGTCCGCTGACGATCTTCATCAGCGTCGATTTGCCGGCGCCGTTCTCGCCGCACACGGCATGCACCTCGCCGCGACGGAGGTCGAAGCTCACATCGCTCAGGGCGGTCACCGCCAGGAAACGCTTGCCGATGCCGTGCAGGCTCAGCAAGGGTTCGGGCGATGCGGGGCCCGGCGAGTCCATGGCCCCGGCCGGCTTTGCGTGAAGCTGCAAGTCGTGTCTCCTGTCGAGTTGGCGATCTGGGCGGGCATCGCTTGGTCAGTCCACCTTACCAAGCAAAAGCAATTTGGCCTGACCAAAACTGGCAAGGAAACCTGGGACATTCCCTGAACACGAGTGAAGGTCCCTGCCGTTCCGTCGTGGAGAACGGCGGCATGCGACGCGATGTGGCTATCATGGTCAGGCCAATTTCGCCGGACCCGCCATGACCCTCCAGTTGAAGCAGGTCGAGCCCCGCCGGCTCTACCAACAGATCGCCGACCAGATCCGCGAACTGATCCAGCAAGGCGGTTTCGACACCGGCATGCGGCTGCCGCCGGAGCGCGATCTCGCGCAGCAGCTGGGTGTGTCGCGGCCCTCGCTGCGTGAAGCCCTGATCGCCCTCGACGTCGAAGGCAGCGTCGAGATTCGAAGCGGATCCGGCGTGTATGTGTGCCCCCGGGCGGAACGGGCACCCGAGACGACCGCCGCGCTGGGCGAAAGCCCGAGCGAGCTGATGCAGGCGCGGGCTGCGTTCGAGGGGTCGGTGATCATGCTCGCGTGCGCCCATGCGAGCGAGCCTGCCCTGGTGCGGCTGCGCGACATCGTCGAGGGCATGCGCAGCGAGGTCGCCCGGCGGCGCATTCCGATCGACCACGACCGGCAGTTCCACCTGACGATCGCCGAGATGAGCGGCAACTCGGTGATGGTGCGCATCGTGGCGGAGCTGTTCGACGAACGCCACAGCCCGATCTCGGCCAAGATCAGTTCGCGCTACGAAAACTCGCGCACCTGGAACCTCGCGCTGAAGGAGCACGAGGCCATCCTTCGGGCCATCGAGGCGCGCGATCCGCTGGCGGCCCAGTCCGCGATGCACACGCACCTCAAGATGTCGGAGGAGCGCTGGGTCGGAGGCTGACGGCAGCGTGCCGCGCGGCCGCACCGTGCGCTCGTCGTCAGGCCGAGTCCCGGGCCTGCTCGGCGCATGCCGCGGCCGCGAGCAGTTGTTCCGCCGATTTCAGCAAGGGCCAGGCGAGCACGGCGTTGCAGCTTTCGCTGGTGCACAGCGCTGCATCGAGCAGCGGCTCGGCACCCAGCGACTGCAGCCACCGCGCATGTCCGTTGGCCTGCGAGCCGTGCGAGAAGACACAGCGCTCCAGGAGTGCCGGGGCCAGCCTGGCGGCAAGCGCCACGGCGGCCGTCGTGACGAAACCGCCGACGACGATCACGCGGCGCTCTCGCGCGGCCTGAAGCACCGCCCCGACGAGCGCGGCGATCTCCAGGCCGCCCAGTGCCGCCGGGATGGCCACCGGGTTCGCGAGGTCGACATGCAGATCGAGGGCGCCCTGCAGCGCCGTGCACTCCCTCGCCCGGCCGGAACTGCCGAAGCCGGCGCATTCGGCGATCCGGATCCCGGTCAGCCGGCTCATCAACAACGCAGCCGCCTCGTTGCCCATGCCGGTCTCGCCCAGCAGCAGCACATTGCCGGGCAGCCGGGTGACCAGGCGCGTGCCGCGCTCCATGGCGGCACGGCATTGCCCGACGGTCATCGCGGGACCCCGGCTGCTGTCCAGCGTGCCTCGCGCCATCTTGATGCGGACCAGCTGCAAGTGCGGATCGAGGTCGGCGCGCAAGCCGCAGTCGATCACCGTCAACGACAGGCCGTTGCGGCGTGCAAACATCGACGCGGCCGTGCGGCCGGCCAGCAGGTTGCGCACCCGCAGCGCCGCTGCATCCACCAGGGGGGCCGAATCCGTCCGCGCCGCGATGCCGTGGTCGGCGGCGAAGACCACCAACTGGGGCCTCTCCAGCCGCGGCAGGGCCGACCCCTGGACCTGCGCCAGTCGCTGGGCCACCAGGCCGACGCCGCCGTGCACGCCGCCCCCGCCGGGCACCTGGCCGATGCCCTGCCGCACCCGTTGCGCCAGCGCGGCGTCGTAGAGACGTGGGATGTCGTCGGCAACGCTCATGCTGGGTCGAGTCCTCTGGCGTTCCCGGCGGGCGCGTGCTGCAGGTTCCCTACTTCAGCAACGACAGCGTTCCCACGTTGAAACTCACCGTGCGATCCGCCACCGGTTCGGGCGCGTCGGCAATCTCGATGGCGGTGAGCGCCCCCAGCGTCGACTTGACGTCGACGCCGTCGGCCCCGCAGTACTCCGGCGCTGCAAACTGCGAAAACTCGATGCGGTATTCGGTGACCTGGGGCTTCACGGGCAGCATCAGGATCGGGTAGCAGCCCCGTTGCTGAACGGCCGGGTTGTCGCCCACCAGGCGCAGGCGCAGTTTGCTCACCGTATGGCCCGCCAGGTGAATCCTCAACGCCTTGTACTCGGTGGCCACCACGGTTCCCGGCGCGACCAGCACGATTCCCACGCCGGCCCACTGGCTCCCGCCGCGGGCGGTGAACTGCCCCGTGACGTTGAGCACGCCGCTGTTGCGAACCGTGATGTCCCCCAACGCCGCATCGCCCGGCTTCTCGGCATAGACGAGGCCCTCGATGGTGCCGCCCTCCACGGCCGCCGTCGTGGCGTTGAATGCGGTCCAGAGGCGCTCGCCTGCGGCCACCGTCACTGGCAGGGGGGACACCGCCGGCGCGGTGCTCGCCGGCGCCAGTGCCAACAACGGGGCCGGCGCGGGTGCCGATGCCGGTGCCTCGGCCGGCGCCGCGCGGGACAGGTGCGGCTTCGGTGCCGGCGGCGCTGCAGCGGTGACGCGCCGGGGTGCCGGAACCGCTGGAGCGGGCGCTTCGGTCTCCCGGCGCAGCTTGACCTCGACCCGGCCCGCTTCCAGGATGCGGCGGAAGGGGCTCATGGCCAGCCGCTTGGCCTGCTCATCGGCCTTTTCCGGATCCGGCATGTGGGCCGGCACCTGTGCTGTCGCCTCGAGGGCCAGCGCAGCGAACACGGTGGCCAGCCCGCAGCTGAGAAGGGGCGTGCGTTTCAGATGGCGCATGGCTTGCCTCCTCGACTCAGCGTGCGAGACCGATGGTGCCCACGCCAAAGCTCACGGCGCGATCGCGCACCGGCGCCGCGACGTCCGTCACTTCGATGGCTGTCACGCTCTGCAGCGTCGGCTTGATCGTGATGCCCTTGGTGCCGCAATAGCCATCGGGCGCGAAGCGCTCCAGTGCAATCCGATACTCGGCCACTTCGGGCTTCACGGCTTGCATCACCATCGGATAGCAGCCCAGCTTCTGGGTGGCCTCGTCCGGCCCGACAACCCGCACGCGAAGCCGGGTGCTGGTGGCCGAGCTGAGCCTGATCGTCAGGAACTTGTAGTCGCCGGCTTTCACCGGTATCGCCTTCGGCGCACCGATGTTGACCGCGACACCGCCCCACTGGCTCGCGCCCTTGGCGATGAACTGCCCGGCCACGGCGAGGACGTCGCCCTGCACCGCCAGGGGCGATACCACCGCATCGCCCTGCTTCTCGGAAAAGGTGAAGGCGGCGATCGTCCCGCCCTCCGGCGTGCGGGACGGGTTCTTGAACGTCGCCCACAGACGATCGCCCGGGTCGGCCTGCACGCTGGGCAGCGCGGGCTGCGACGCGAGCGGCACGACCATGAGCCTGGGTGCCGGCTCGGCCGGCGAGCCGGCCTGGAACCGGGCACAAGCGCCCAGCAGGGCACACGCCCCAAGGGCGAGGAAGGTGCCGAACTTCATGTTGTCTCCTTGTTGCGTGGGTCGACGCCGGTCACTGACCCGACAGCAGGACGGGCTTGCCGATGACCACCGATACCGCATCCAGGCCCGCGCTGCCCTTGAGTTCGCGGATCTGGAACTGCTTGAGCTTGGTCAGCGCCAGCGCGGTGTCGGGACGCGTGGCGCTGGCAGCGGCGCAGTTGGCATCGGGGTTGTTGGCCAAGCTGAACGACGAGAACGGGATCACGCGCGTGGCGGCGGTGCCGCTCAGGCCGGTGACCACATAGCTCGGGAAGCAGCCGTCATCCACGGCGTCGGCCGACTGCAGCATGACCACGACCTGGCTGTTGCTGGTGGAGGCCAGGTTGATGCTGAGCGCGGGCCAGCCGGACACGTCGCTCGTGGCGGCGAGGGGCAGCACGGCCACGGTGGCCGCCCACGATTCGGTGGCCGCAGTCCGGGTGCCGGTCAGCGTGTACGCCGAGTTGCTTTCAGCAAGAGCGCTCCCCGTGGCGCCGGTGCCGTACTCGAACGCGAACGGGCCCGTGATCGACAGGGCCGACGTGGCCGGCGTCGCCGGCTTGGGCGCGAAGGCGATGCTTCCCACATGGATCCCCACGGTGGCGGAACCGGTGGTCGGGAAGGCTTCGTCCGACACCTCGAGGGCGCCGATGTTGGCCAGCGTGCCGGCCAGCGCGGGGTTGGTGACGGTCGGGCCGGTGCAGAAGTCGGGCAGCTTGAAGTTGGCGTCGGTCAGCGCCAGCTCGTAGTTCGTCTGGGTGGCGGTGACGGTCACGCTGGCCGCCGGCACGCAACCGTTGGGGGTTGCGCCCAGCGCCTTGATCTTGAACTTGAGCGTCTTGTTGGTGCCGGTCGACGCCAGCGAGAACTGCACCTTGGTCGCGCCGGCCTGCACCTGGTTGCGATCGGCGTCGCGCAGCGGGATGTCGATGCCCACGCCGCCGAAGGTGCTGCCGCCGGTGTTGCTGAAGCTGCTGCTGACGTTGAGGATGTTGCCGGCGACGCCCAGCGTCGGCACGACGGGCAGGTCGCCCGGTTTTTCGGCATAGGCGAATGCCGAGGCCGTGCGCCCCTGGTCGGTGCTGCCGTCGGCCGCGGTGAACGACGCGACGACCTGGCCATTGATGGTGACGGGCGTGGAAGGCGCAGGCGCGCCGCCGGCGGGCGGCACCGGGGTTCCGCCGCCGCCGCAGCCTGCCAGCAGAAGGAACAGGGTCGAGATGGCGGCCATGCGATGGGAGTTGTCGATGTTCATGGGGACTTCTTGTCTGTGGGGGTGGTAGACGATTGCCTGCACAGGGCGGGCGGACGGATCAGCGTTGCGCCACGACGTGGCGAACGCGGGAAATCAACAGGGAGACGATGGACACGAAAGCGCCGGGCCCTGCCGGCGTGGACGGCCCGGCGCGTGCTCATCGGCCGTAGAGGGCATCTCGCAGGTCGGCACGGAACGCGCCGGCCCCCGAGGGGTCATAGACGCCGAAGCCGGAGGCCAGCTCCCAGTAATGCCAGCTCATGGCGCGGGCCTCGATCAGGTCGCGCATGGCGCGCGAGTAGCGCACCCGTGCGGCGTTGTCCGCGGCCGAGTACGACCCGAACTCGCCGACGAAGACCGGGTAGCCGACCTTGGCGCCATAGGCTTTCGCGACGTCCAGCCCCCAGGTCATGCGCGACAGCTGGTCCGCGGTGCAGCAGTCCTGCCCGACAGGCAGCGCCGGGGTGACCCACGTGGCACCCTGGTGGGTGAAGTTGAACGGTTCGTAGTTGTGAACCGTGAGGATCAGGTTGGCGTCGTTGGGCAGCACGAGCCTGGACAGGTCGGCCGCGCTGTTCCAGCTGGTCGGGCCGACGACGATCAGGCGTTGCGGGTTGTCGCGGCGGATCACGCCGACCGCTCGCGCCATCAGATCGTTCCAGCGATCGGTCAGGTTGCCGTGCGGCTCGTTGTAGACCTCCAGGATCAACCGGTCGCTGCGGTTCTTGTAGCGAGCCGCGATCTGGCGCCACATCGCGAGGAAGCGCACTTCCACGACGGCGGGGTCCACCGAGCGTTCGTTGGCGTCCAGCACGTCGCCGTCCAGCTGGCGATAGTGGTGCATGTCCAGCAGCACGTAGACACCCTTGTCCAGCAGGCGGTCGATGACGCTGTCCACGCGTGCGAAGAAGGCCGGGTCAATCACTGCAGCAGCATCGGCCGAGGCGTGGTTGCTCCACCGGACAGGCAGCCGGACGCTGTCGAAGGTGCTGCCGTCGAGCAGATCGATGAAGCGTTGCTCCACGGTCAGGCCCCAGTCGCCTTCTCTCGGCGGCTCGAGCATGTTGCCGAAGTTCACCCCGCGACCGAACGCTGCCGCAGCGGCGCTGGCTCGCGCCGAGGCGCCAGGGGGCGTGCCGGTGGCCGCTGCCGGATAGTCGGCCAGCGACCCCGCATCGGAAGCCGTCGCCCCGCCCGCGCCACCGCAGGCCGACAGCCCCACCGAGAGCAGGGCTGCGGTCAGGGCGAGTCGTGCAATCGATTGCACGGAGGGGAAGGGAAAACCCGGAACAGGACTGCCAGAGCGGCCGCAAGTCGAGACTACATCGGTCTTCATCATTCGTTCAACTTCCGGTCAATGAGATTTGAAATGGTCTGCAATCGATTGCAAGCGAAGAGGATGTTGCAGTGAAGTTACTGCTGGTGTCAACGGGGCAGTGCCCTATCATCGGGATACCGTGAATTACTGGGCAGCGGGCGACTCTTTCCGCCATGCCGGCACCGACTTGCGAAACGGAAGCAACAGTTCGTGGAAGATGCCTAGTGCAATCGTTTCCAGGAACCGCTAAGGAGCGCCCGTCCGGGCACGCATTTCAATGACCAGCCCTACCAAAGGAAGGCCCGGCGCCCTGGTGAACCGGGGCGCCTCGGAGCAAAGTTCGACCCTGCAGGATGTGGCTCGGCTGGCCGGCGTGTCGGCCAGCACCGTGTCGCGCATCCTGAACGGCCACGTCGACTCGCCCAGGCGCGAGGCCGTCGACGCCGCGATCAAGAAGCTGCGCTTCAAGCCGAACCTGGTGGCGAAAAGCCTGCGCAGTGGGGTGAGCATGGCCATCGGCGTGCTGACGCAGGATTTCGACAACCCCTATGCGTCGCGTGCAGCCAAAGGCGTGGAAGACGAGCTGATGAGCGGTGGCTACACCCCCATCGTGATCTCGGGCCACTGGAACCGCGCCGCCGACGAAACCGACCGCGTGCGCCTGCTGATGTCGCGCAAGATCGATGGCATCGTGGTCATCGGCGGACGGCTCAGCAACGAGCAGTTGCTGGATCTCTCCGAGCAGCAGCCCATTGTCGTCATCGGCCGCGAATGCCACGGCCCCCGCCTGCGTTCACTCGATGTCGACCAGCGCCAGGGCGGCTACATGGCAACCCGTCATTTGATCGAGTTGGGGCATCGGCGCATCGCCCACATCTCGGGGATCGAGTACCAGCCCGACGCGACCGCCCGCATGCAGGGCTACATGGATGCGCACCGCGACGTCGGTCTCCCGGTGGACCAGCGTCTCATCGTGCGCGGCGACTTCTCCGAGGTGGGTGGCATGCAGGCGATGCAGACGCTGCTCGATTCCGGCATCGGGTTGACGGCGGTCTTCGCGGCGAACGACCAGAGCTTGAACGGCGCGCGGCTGGTCTTGTTCAATCGAGGCATCGACGTGCCGGGGCAGGTCTCGCTGGTGGGGTTCGACGGCTTGCCTGCTTCCGAGTATTCCGTGCCGCCGACCACCACCGTCCGGCAACCCATCTACGAGATGGGCTGTACCGCCGCCCGGGAGCTGCTTCGGTTGCTGGGCGTCAAGCAGTTGAACGACACGCCGATCGGCTCGCTGGAATTGCGGCTGCTGGTGCGCGGAACCACGGCGCCACCGCCCCACTCGGCCGCCTGACCTGCTACCCGCCCTGCACCCGGATCTGCGGGTACTTGTCGTCGTAGAAGGCCACCCGCTGGCGCAACGCGAGGTGCTCGTCGTAGGGTGATTCGTAGGTCCACACCGCGCCCTCCAGCGGCTTCGCACCGGCCTTCAGATCGAAGTAGGTGGCATGGCCCTTGAACGGGCAGTCGCTGGTCACGCTGGAGGGTGCCAGCATCTCCATGCGCACATCGGACCGCGGAAAGTAATAGCGTGCCGGCGCCTGGTCTTCGTCGACCCGGACGACGTCGGCGGACTGCGCCACCGTCACGCCGTCGACCTCGACCTTCATCGTGTGCGGCACGCGGGACTCCAGCACCTTGTGCTCGGGATGCTGCCGGTGGCCGGGGGACTTGCTCATGATCGATGCTCCTTGTCACCTCGATGAGGCGCATGCCTGCGTGGGCAAACGCCGTACCCGGTGCAGGCCGGCGTGCCGCTGCCGGCGGGCCCTGCGCGCGCCGAGCCGACCCGCCGGGGCTCAGCTCCCGCCGAACCGGTGCTCGAACTCCAGCCAGCCTTGCCGCCCGTGCGGGCTGTAGAAGCCCACCGGGTAGAACGGCCAGCCGCCGGTGTCGTCGCGCACCGTCTTGTTCGCGACGTTGTTGACGATCAGCGTGAGCCGCGTGTTCTTCGCGAACTGGTAGCTTCCGCTGGCGTTGTGCAACCACTGCGGCGGCACGAACCCTTCGTCACCGTCGGCGATGCGGCCGTAGCGGCTCGATGTGAGCGTCGCGCCCCAGTCGCCGAAGCTGCCGTCCAGCGTCGCGATCAGCTTGGTCGGGAAGCCGGCGAAATCGCGCGTGCCGATCTGGTTGATCGCGGCGTCGCCGGCGAACTGCTGGTACCTGAAGCTCTGCACCCGCGTGTACTTCGCCCCCACCTGCCAGCGGCCCCAGCCGTCGGTCGCCCACCGGTAGCGCACGCCGAGGTCGAAGCCGCGGGTGCTCTCCTGCGCCGCGTTGATCGGGTTGACCGCGATCTCGTAGACCTCGCCGGGCCGCACCACCACATTCGCCGGGTTGCGGCGCACGCGCGAGAACGTGTCGACGCAGCTCGGGCTCGCCGGGTCCCGCGCACCGCTGCGGCAATCGGCCTCGTCGCGCAGCAGCTTGTCGGCATCGAGCGTCGTCACCAGGTCGTCGATCTCGATCTTCCAGAAGTCGATCGACGCCTCGAACTGCGAACTCGGCGACCAGAACGCGCCCAGCCCCCAGCTGCGGCCGTTCTCCGACTTCAGGTCGGCGCTGCCGTTGCTGACGTAGTTGAAGCCTGGCGACACGTTCGCGAACTCGCAGGTCGCCACCGGCTGGCCGGCCTGCGCGCAGCGCAGGTAGTCGGTCGACGACGAGTAGTAGCCGCGGCTCTCGGCGGTGTAGATGTAGTTCATGTCCGGCGCCCGGAAGCTGGTCGCGTGGTTCGCGCGCAGCAGCAGTTCGCGGGTCGGCCTGAACTCCAGCCCGGCCTGCCAGGTCAGCTTGTCGTCATGCCGACCGGCGAACGCGTAGTCGTCGTAGCGGCCGGCGAGCGTGGCGGTCAGCTGGCGCGACAGCGGCGCGTTCAGCTCGGCGCCCAGCGCCTGGCGCTGGCGCGTGCCCTTCACCTCGGCCACCTCCTTGGTGTTGTAGAACACGCCCTGCCCCAGCCGTGCATCGGCGCGGTTGCTGAAGCCCTGCGAGCCGAGCTCGGCCACCGCCGCCAGCTGCAACGGGCCGGCCGGCAACTGCAGCAGGTCGCCATGCACGCTGGCGCTCAGCGCGTGGCTCCATGAACGGTTGTCGCCGTTGCTCGCCCCGCTGATCGCGCCGTACTCGGCGGCCGTCAGCGGCGTGTACAGCCGCGCCGGATCCGGTGCGTAGATCGGGATGCCGTCGGCATCGGTGCCCTGCTGCGGCCCGAGGAAGAAGCTGTCGACCGAGGACAGCAGGCGCGGCGTGACGGTCTTGCTGCGGTAGCCCGACGCGTTGTAGGCGACCTCGTAGTTCCAGCCGTCGACCAGTTCGCCGCGCGCGCCGAGCGCGAGGTTGCCGGTGCTGTCGCGCCACTCGCGGTTGAAGCGCGTCACGCCGCCCAGTTCCTCGGGGGCGATGCGGCGCGTCCAGGTCTCCAGGTCGCCGGTGTTGGCGTTGCGGAAGTAGCTGCTCGTCGCGCCGAGCGAGGTCCAGCTCGGCCCGCGGGTGTTGTTCTCGGTCTTCGCGACGCCGATCAGGGCCTCGGCGAACAGCGTGGTCTTCGGCGTCAGTGCAAGGTCGAACAGGCCGCCGAGGTTGACGGTCTCGTTGCCGGTCTGCGTGGTCCAGTAGGTCGGCTGGGCCCGGCCGCTTGCGCAGTAGTTGCGGCTGCCCGCCTGGTAGTGCTGCGTGCTGCCGGCGAACAGGCCGCCGAGCGCGTCGCAGCCGGTGCCGGGGTCGACATACGCGCCGGTGTCGGCGTTGCGGCGCGAGGCGATCGCCGTCGGCGCGGCACCGGCCCGCGTGGTGTCGGCCATGAAGTCGCGCTGGCGGCTCCAGATCGGCTGGCGCTTGCCGAGTTCCAGCCCCCACACGCCGGTCAGGGCGTCGCCCGAGAGGCCACCGCTGAGCTGCACGCGCAGGTTCTCGCCGCCGCCCTGCTGCGTGGTGCCGGCCTTCACGTTCAGGTGCAGGCCGTCGAGCTGCTTCTTCAGGACGATGTTGACGACACCGGCGATCGCGTCGGACCCGTAGATCGCCGAAGCGCCGCCGTCGAGGATCTCGATGCGGTCGATCAGCACCGACGGGATGTTGGCGAGGTTCACGAAGTTGACCTCGCCGTCGTAGGCGGTCGGGTAGTCGGCGACGCGGCGGCCGTTGATCAGCGTCAGCGTGTGGTTCGGCCCGAGGCTGCGCAGGCTGATCGCGTTGGCGGCCGGCGTGAAGGTGTTGCCGAAGTCCTCGCCCTGCGTGAAGCCGGTGTTCTGCGTCAGGCCGGCCAACGCGTCGAACACGTTCTTGTAGCCCAGGCGCTCGATGTCGTCGCCCTTGATCACGGTGACCGGACTCGGCCCCTCGGCCTGCGCGCGCAGCAGGCGCGAGCCGGTGACCTGCACGCCGGGCGTGGTCACCGCGTCCTGCGCGGCGGCCGGCAGCGGCACGAGCCCGGCCAGCAGCAGTGCCGCGGCCAGCGTGGAAACAGGGGGGGTCGAAACGGTTCGTGCTGTCGCAGCGGTGGGCATGGTTCGGTCGGATGAATCGGAGGTGCTGCAGGCTACGCACCGACCCCGGCCGGCACAACGAAGCGAAGCTCAGATGCAAAGGCGATTAACGATGACCGCGAGCCGCCCTGAGCGGTCGACGAGAATGCGGGTCGCCTGCACGACCCGCCCGATGCATCCCACCGCCCTCCAGCCCGCCCTCACCCCGATCCAGACCCTCGCTCGCCTGCGCGCCGGCGAACTGCAAGGCTGCACCCGGCTCGACCTGCGCGGCTGCGGCCTGACCGAGCTGCCGCCCGAGGTGCTGACGCTGGCCGACACGCTCGAAGTGCTGGACCTGTCCGGCAACGCGCTGAGTACCTTGCCCGACGGGCTGGCGCGCCTGGCCAGGCTCCACACGCTGTTTGCATCCTTCAACCGCTTCGGCGCGCTGCCGCCGGTGCTGGGCCGCCTGCCGTCGCTCGACACGATGGGCTTCAAGGCGAACCGGATTGCCGACGTGCCGGCCGCGTCGCTCGCGCCGACGCTGCGCTGGCTGATCCTGACCGACAACTGCATCGCGGACCTGCCGTCGACCTTGACCGATTGCAGGCGGATGCAGAAGCTGATGCTGGCCGGCAACCGGCTCGCGCGGCTGCCGGCCGGCATCGGCCGCCTGCAGCGGCTCGAGCTGCTGCGGCTGTCGGCCAACGCCTTCGAGCGTGCCGACCATGCCCTGCCCGACGAACTGCTGGCGCTGCCTCGACTGGCCTGGCTGGCCCATGCCGGCAACCCGTTCAGCGCCGCGCGCGAACAGGCCGCACAGGCGCTGGCGACCGTCGAGCCGATCGCGTGGCACGAACTGCGGCTGCAGGCGCTGCTGGGCGAAGGCGCGTCCGGCCACATCCATGCCGCGCAGTGGCAGCCGGCCGACGGCCCGGCCCGGGACGTGGCGGTGAAGCTGTTCAAGGGGGCGGTGACCAGCGACGGGCTGCCTGGTTGCGAGATCGCCGCGACGCTGACGGCCGGCCGCCACCCGCACCTCGTCGGCGTGCTGGGCGCCCTCGCCGGCCATCCGCACGGGACGCCCGGCCTGGTGCTGCCGCGCCTGGCGCCGCACTGGAAGCCGCTGGCCGCCCCGCCCAGCATGGCCAGCTGCAGCCGCGACGTGTATGGCGTCGACCAGCGCCTGCCGGTCGACCACGCCAGGTCGGTGGCCCGGGCGGCGACCGCTGCGCTGGAACACCTGCATTCCTGCGGGCTCAGCCACGGCGATCTCTATGCACACAACCTGCTGGTCGATGGCGATGGCCGCGCCCTGCTCAGCGATCTGGGGGCGGCATCGCTGCTGCCGGACGACGGCACGCAGCGCGCCGCACTGCAGGCGCTCGACCGCCGCGCGCTGGACATCCTGGTCGACGAACTGGCGGGCCTGGTCCGCGCCTGAGCCGTCGCCACCGGGCCCGCTCAGGTTGCAGCGCGCGGAAACACCTCTTCCAGAAACGAAATGAACGCCTTGACGTTCGGGCTGCCGCGCCGGCTCTCGGGCCAGACGGCGGTGATCGCCGACCGGTCGACCGAGAACTCGCCGAGCACCGGCACCAGCAGGCCGCGCTCCACATAGGGCGCCGCGATCCACGACGCCGTCATGCCGATGCCGCCACCGGAGCCTGCCTGCCGACTGGAGGCCGCCGGTGCCCTTCCCCGCCATTCCGGGCTGGGACGTGTCGGGGGTCGTCGAGGCCGTCGCGCCCGGCGCCACCGGCTTCGCGGTGGGCGACGAGGTGTTCGGCATGGTCCGGTTCCCGAGCTTGGGCGGCGAGAGCGCGGCGTATGCCGAGTACGTCGCCGCGCCGGCGTCGCACCTGGCGCTCAAGCCCGCCGGCATCGACCACCTGCAGGCCGCGGCGGCGCCGATGGCCGGCCTCACCGCCTGGCAGTACCTGATCGAGCTGGGACACGATCACCCCAACCCGCTGCAAGCGCAGCGTCATCGCCCGGTGCCGCTGGCCGGCCGCAAGGTGCTGGTCAACGGCGCGGCGGGCGGCGTCGGGCACCTCGCGGTGCAGCTGGCGAAGTGCAAGGCGCGCACGTCATCGCGGTCGCGTCGGGCGCCCACGAGTCGTTCCTGCGCCAGCTCGGCGCTGACGATGTCATCGACTACACCCGGCGCGCGCCGGAGGACGCGGTGCGCGAGCTGGACCTCGTCGTCGACACCGTCGGCGGCCACCACGGGCCGCTTCCTGCGCACGCTGAAGCGCGGCGGCGCGTTGTTCCCGGTGTTCATCGGCTTCCGCGACGCCGATCAGGCCGACGAGAGGGGCGTCACCGTGTCGATGACGCAGGTGCGTTCGAACGGCGTGCAGCTCGCGGCCTTCGGGCAACTGCTCGACGCCGGCACGGTCCGCGTCGCGATCGACAGCACGTTCGCGCTGGCGCAGGCCCGCGAGGCGCACGAGCGGGCCGCCCGCGGGCACATCCAGGGGAAGATCGTGCTGACGGTCGCGTGAGGAACGCGTCGGCTCGGCCTCGGCGCCGGAGGGAACCGCGCGGGTCGCCGCCCGGCACGGGCGGCGCGCTCATCGCTGCGCAGGACCCGCGGGCCGCGCCACCTGCCGCGGCGTCTGCCCAAGGAACCGCCTGAGCGAATGGGTCAGGTGCGCCTGGTCGGCAAACCCCAGCTCGGCGGCGACCTGCGATGGCGTCCGGCCCTCGCGCAGCAGCCGCGCCGCCTCGTGGGCCCGGGCAATCTGCTGGAAGACCTTCAGGCCGAGGCCGGTGACCTCGGCAAAGTGACGCTGGATGCTGCGCTCGTCGAGCCGCTGCCGCACGCCCTGCAGCGCGCGCGAGACCACCGGATCGCGCTCCAGCAGGCCTTTGCGCGCCAACGCCGACACGAGGTGTTCGACGTTGTCGAAGCTCGGGATCTCGAAGCGTTCCGGGCCGATCCAGAAACGGCGATCGGCCTCGACCGGGCACGCCACGCCCTGGTTGAACGTCAGTCGCCCCGGCAGGCGGGGCATGTAGACCTCGGGCTTGAACGCGATCGTCAGCATCTCGTCGCCGGCCTGGCCGTCCACGGCCAGCGGCGCCGCGATCTGCCCGGTCTGGATGACGATCAGCGGGCCGCCAGCGCGGCGCAGGAACAGCAGGTCCCACGAGCCGTCGGGCACGGCCATTTCGCGCGCATCCGCGTCGTAGCGGGCGCGGCGGACCTTCGCCACCAGGGGCGAGTCCGCCGCGCGCTGTTCCTCAGTGATCGTTCCTTCCATCGGAGCCCTGTTGCCCCTGCAGCCCGCCGAAGAAGCGGCGCAGCTCGTCGGCGACGAGTCGGGGATCGGTTTCGTTGGCGAAGTGGCCGCCGCGCGGCATCTCGGACCACTGTACCAGCCGGGTGTGCGAGCGCGCCGCGAAGGACCGGACCGAGCGGAAGTCGTTCGGGAACACCGCCACGGCGGTCGGCGTGGGGTTCGGCAGCTCGCGATAGCCTGCGCCGCTGGCCGCGTTGGCCAGGTAGAACGCCGCGGCCTGGCCGCCGGTGCCGGTGAACCAGTAGAGCGACAGGTGCGTGAGGAAGCGATCGCGGTCGACCTCCGCGGCGCGCTCTCCTTCGAAGCCGAAGAACAGCTCGGCATTCCACGCCAGCAGTGCGGCCGGAGAATCGACCAGCCCGTAGCCCAGCGTGCCGGGGCGCTTGGACTGGATGTCGACGTAGCCGGCGTACTTGCGGAAGTAGTCGAGGTTCTTGAAGCCTTCCATCTCGAAGGGAGACAACGCGTCCATCTCGCCGGGGGTGCCCTGCGGGAACGCGAAGATCTGCTGCACGTGGATGCCGGCCAGGCCGTCGGGCGCGAGGATGCCCAGTTCGCGCGCGATCAGCGCGCCCGCATCGCCGCCTTGCGCGCCGTAGCGGGTGTAGCCGAGCCGCTTCATCAGCGTGTCCCAGGCCGCTGCGCAGCGCGCCGCGTCCCAGCCGGTGGCGGCCAGTGGCGACGACAGCCCCATGCCCGGCACCGAGGGGATCACCAGGTCGAAGGCCGGCGAGGCACCGAGGCCGTGGCCGCGGGGGTCGGTGAGCGGTCCGATCAGGTCCAGGTACTCGGCCGGAGAGCTGGGCCAGCCGTGCGTCAGGATCAACGGGAACGCGTCGGCCTCCTTCGACTTCACGTGGATGAAGTGGATGGTCTGGCCGTCGATCTCGGTCACGAACTGCGGGTGGCGGTTCAGCAGGGCCTCCTGCGCACGCCAGTCGAACCCGTCGGCCCAGCAGGCGGCGAGCTCGCGCACCAGCGACAAGGCCTGGCCTTGCCCGAAGCCGGGGTCCACCGGCTGAGGCCAGCGCGTGGCGGCAAGGCGCTGCCGCAGGTCGGCGATCTGCGCCTGCGGGATGTCGATGCGAAACGGGCGGATGGTGGTGTTCATCGTGGCTCCTGGTCGTGATCAGTGATGAGGCCTTCACTGTCCGGCAAAAGCGCATTCCGATCTTGTAGAAATCCGACACCAGCGCAGCGCGCCCGTCGCGGGCGGCTGCAGCCGCGTCACGCCAACCCGAGCGCCTGCAGCGTCTGCCGCCCGGCCTCGCCGTCGGCCACCATCCCCTGTGTCAACTGGAAGGCGTGCACCGCTGCCGCCGTGTGCGGGCCGAAGCTGCCGTCGACGTCCCCCGGCGAGAAGCCGCGTTCGGCCAGCCGCCGCTGCAGCCGTTCGACCAGCGCGCCCTTCATCGGCGGCTGCTTGAGCCGCAGCACCAGGCCCGGCGGCGCCGCGGGCCGCATCAGGTCCGGCTCGGCGTACTGCAGCATCGGCGGCAGCACGCCGATGTCCCAACGCCGGCCATCGACCTGGCCGCGGATCACGCCGGTCTTGCTGGAATGGGCCTCCACCGTGCCGCCGGTGCCGTCGGAGATCGCGATGTGGCCGATCAGGTTGCTGGCCGGAAAGCGCAGCAGGAATGCGCCGGGGATCGACTTCGCCACCACCAGCGCCGTGCCGCGCCCGCTGGCCTCGGCGTCGCGCCGCCAGTAGCCGGTGTAGGCGTCGGCCGTGCGCGGATCGCGGTCCTGGTCGCAGCCGAACAGGCGGCCGCTCACCTGGAACAGGCACCACGACGCGAACTCGGCGCAGTCCCACGGGCCGGTCCAGCCCGGGTTGTCCTTCGGCACCTTCGCGCCCAGCACATAGGCGTCGCCGACATGCCGCGCCGCCAGTGCCAGCACTTCGTTGCCCGTTGCCATCGTCGCGTCTCCTGTCGTTCAAACCACGGTGGCGATCGCGGCCTTGACGCCGTCGACCAGGGCGCGCTGGAACGCATTGATCGCGCGCTGGGCGATCGCCTTGGTGAGCACGGCCACCGCCTGCAATTCCGCTTCGAGCGTCTTCGCTTCGTCGTCCATCTCGGACGCGAAGGTGTCCTCGTCGATGTCGCCGACGGCAAACGCCTCGGCGACGGCCCGGATGGCGGCTTCATGGCCGCGGCCGATCTCGCGCAGGAAGTCTTCCACCTGGGGTGCCGTCTCGCGGACCGCACCTGCGGCCGCCCCGACCGCGCCTTCCAGGATGGCCCCGATGTCGATGCTCATGGACGCGTCTCCTCGGCCTCAATTGCCGTCGAGTTTCGGATTGCTGTCCGGGTCGGCCAGGCGCTTGGCCTTCTCGGCCAGCAGCGCGGCGGTGAACAGGCGCTGGAACCGGTCCCGGTGGATCGGCAGCAGCGCCGCGGCATAGTCGTCGTTCCTGCGATGCGCCTCGCGGTACTTCTGCCAGAACTCGAGGATCGTGCCGGCAATCCGCTGCGACTCGCTGTTCAGCGGACGGGATTCCTCGCGGACCATCAGCACCCGCAGCCGCGTCTCGATCTTCCCCCAGTCCTCGTTGAAGCCGCTGTAGGCGAGCTTCTGGGTCCTGGCCCGGGCCTTGGCTTCGATCAGGCGATCGTAGAAGGCGAACACCTCGGCCGAGGTGTCGGTGATCGACCTGGCGGCGTCGGCGTCATGGTCGGCGACCAGCTTGACGCCCGAGCACGCGGCCAGCATGCCGGCCAGCACGGCGGCCAGCACGGCGGCCGCGAACAGCCTCAGCCAGCGAGCGCCCGGGACAACGGTTTGCATCGTCTGCCTTCCCTCGAAGATCGTGTCGACGCGATCCTAGACACGGCCCTGCGCATGCGCATCCCCAGAGTTGGGGACCGGCCTGCAAGCGCAGGCTGTGTTCGATCGGTGGTTCGGGTCAGAATGCGGCGGACCAGGTCGCAGCCGACACCTTCCCTACCCTTCGACGAATCGAGGAGCCTTGGATGCTGAAGTTTCGCGGGGCCGATGGCCAGACCCTCCAGTTCACCGATGCCGAAGAAGCCTACGCCGCGATCCGCGACAACGTCTCGGGCGGCTTCAAGGTCTTCTTCATCCACGCGAAGCGCGACATCATCCCGATCCTGAAGACCTGGATCGCCGCGCTGCCGGGCGACACGCCGACCGACTGGGACGCGCGCAAGGCGGCCGGCCAGCAACGCCACCTGCTGGCCTTCGGCGACTACACCAACATCGCGCGTGCGGTGATGGGCGAGTTCCTGGCCAGCGAAGCGCTCGACGGCACCGAGACCCGTCTGGCGCGCGACACGGTCAACTCGCGCTACATCGCGGCCCACCTTGCCGCGCTGGTCGACAAGCTGCGGCTGAAGATCCGCGGCCCGTCCGGTTCGTCGGCGCTGAAGACGCTGCTCGACGAGAAGACCTGCGGCGCCGGTCCCTACCAGCCGCTGTTCAGGAAGCCGGGCGCGAACCTCGCGCGGGTGCTGCAGGCGCCCGATGCGCATTACTTCCAGGACCTGGTGGTGACGCTGCACGACGTGTCCGACCTGATGAAGAAGAAGCAGGCCGACATCGTGAAGGTGCCCGGCGACAAGCTCTACGGCACCTGGTTCAGCATCAACGACTTCGGCAAGCCGGAATACGGCCGCCGCCGCATCGAAGGCACCGAGGCCTTCCGCTACAAGGGCGACGAGAGCGATCCCGATCGCTACACGCTGAAGGAGCACAGCGGCTTCGTGATGGCCGCGCGGGTGCAGGGCATCCCGCTGTGGGCCGGGCCGTCATTGACGACCGGGCGGCTGATGCGCATGGCCGAATGGGCCGGCGCCTCGGCACAGGAGTACGAGGCGCTGGCCTGGGGCATCTTCGCGTTCTGGAACCAGTGCTACCCGACCTCGTCGACCTGGGTGCATCGCTTCCACGAGGTGATGGACATGGCCGTCAACTGGGGCGTGCCGTTCACGCCGTTCACCTACCCGAAGGACATCCCGCCGAACGCCGGGGCGCTGCGCTCGCGGGTGTGAGCGGGCCTGGCTTCAGTCCAGCATCGGCGTCAGATCCGGATCCGCGTGGGCCATCGCGCGCCGGTAGGCCGGCCGTTCGCCGATGCGCTGCAGGTACGCCCGGATGTTCGGGAACGGCGCCAGATCGACCGGCTGGAAGAGGCGCATCGTGGTGAGCGACACCACGCTCATGATGTCGGCCGCGGTGAATTCGCTGCCGGCGAACCAGGGCGCCTCGCCGAGCCGCGCTTCCACCAGCGCGAAGATCCGGGCCAGGCGCCCCTGCAGCGCCACCAGCACGGGGTGGTCGGCGGGAAGGTTCACGCGGCGCAGGAAGATCATGCGCACCATCGCCGGCTGCAGGTTGCCGTTGGCGAAATGGAACCAGTACAGGAAGGACGCGAAGTCGGGATGCGCCGGTCCGGGCTTGAAGCGGCCGCTGCCGTGCCTGACGATGAGGTATTCGACGATGGCCGCCGATTCGGCCAGCCACAGCGCGCCGTCCTGGATCAGCGGCGCCGAGCCGAGCGGATGCAGCGCCTTCAGCTCGGGTGGCGACAGCAGCGACACCGGCTCGCGGGCGTAGCGCCGCAGCTCGTACGGCAGGCCCAGTTCTTCGCAGAGCCAGACGATGCGTTCGGATTGGGAATGGCCGAGGTGGTGGATCGTGATCATGGGCGTCGATGGACCTGGGGGTTTGAAAAGCTTCAGCCGGCGCGGTCATGGCCGCGCACGGCCGTCGGCGCGAAGCCGAAGCGGTGCCGGAAGCGCACCGCGAACCGGGAGGGGGATTCGTAGCCGACCGCCAGCGCGATCTGCGAGACGGGCTGCGTCGTGGCCTGCAGCATCGTCAGCGCGGTGGCCATCCGCGTGTCGGCCAGCAGATCGGTCAGCGACGTGCCTTCGGCGGCCAGGCGCCGGCGCAGCGTGGCCTCGGACAGCGCCAGGTCGCCGGCCACCCTGCCCGCCGGCCAGGCCTCGTCGAGGCGGCCGGCAATCAACGCACGCAGCTGGATCGAGACACCGGGATCGACCGGTGCGCGGCGCAGCACGATGCCGTCTTCCAGCAGCCACTGCATCACCTCGAGCATGCGCAGGCGCGTCACTGCGGCGGGCAGTTCCTCGCCCAGCGCCAGCGCGTGACCGGCTCGTTCGAACGCGTCGGCCAGGTGGGCCGACACCCGCCGCAGCAGGTGCACCGGTGCCGGCGGCTTGCCCCGTGGGCCGACCTGCGACGCCAGCCCGGCGTAGTGGCCATCGGCCAGCAGCGCGTCGTCGAACAGCAGCCAGCGCGCCTCGTAGTGCGTGCCGTCCGGCACCGAGTTCGTGAAGTCGACGGTCTGGTTGCCGCCGAGCACCACGGCCTGTCCCGGCATGGCCTCGACGGAGGCGCCGCGCTCGGTGCGGATGGCCTTGACGCCGCGGTCGACGACGATCAGCGCGGGCTGGTCCACGCGCATGCGCAGGATCTGCAGGCCCTGCCCTTGCAGCACGTGGGCAGCGATCCCCACGCCGGGGCGGACGTGCAGGCTGCGCGCCAGGTCGGCACCGTCGGGCAACGGGCGCGTGCGACGGGTCGGGCTTGAAAGCATGTCGTGGACCGGTGGACGGGAAGTTGGAACGCGTCCAGTCTAGGGTCCGACCCGCCGCGGTTCGGTGCGGCAACCCTCGGGTTCGGTGCCGATCCGATCGAGTTGATGTTTATCCTTGGCGCGATGGACCAGCTGCATTCACTTCGTGTCTTCGTCGCGGTGGCCGAGGCCGGCGGTTTCGCCGGCGCGTCACGCAAGCTCAATCTCTCGCCGGCCAGCGTGACGCGCGCCGTCGCCGACCTGGAGAAGCACCTCGGCGTTCCGCTGTTCACGCGCACGACGCGGGTCGTGCGGCTGACCGACGCCGGCGCGAGCTACCTGGAGGACGGCCGGCGCCTGCTCTCGGACCTGGACGACGCCGACAGCGCGGTGACCGGCGTGCACGGCACGCCGCGCGGCCGCGTGACGATCACCGCACCGGCGATGTTCGGCAACCTGTACGTCACCCCGCTGGTGACCGACTACCTGGGCCGCCACGCGGACACCCAGGCGGCGTGCCTCTTCGTCGACCGCGTGGTCAACCTGGACGACGAAGCCGTCGACGTGGCGGTGCGCCTGGGCGACCTGCCCGACTCGTCGCTGCAGGCCGTGCGCGTGGGCACGATCCGCCGCGTGCTGTGCGCCTCGCCGGCGTACCTCGAACGCCGCGGCATGCCGCAGCACCCGCGCGAGCTGGCAGACCACACCATCATCTCTTCGACCGGCCTGACCGCCACCACGCGTTGGCGCTTCGCCGACGGCGACGACACGCTGGTCTGCGACCTGCGCCCGACGCTGATGACGACCTCCAATGACGCGGCCATCACGGCCGCGGCCGCCGGCCTCGGCATCGCGCGCCTGATGTCGTACCAGGTGCGCGAACCGCTGCGCGACGGCCGGCTGCAACTGATCCTCGCGGCGTACGAGACCGGTCCGGTCCCGATCCACGTGCTGCACCGGCAAGGCCGGCGCCCGAACGCGAAGGTCCGGGCGCTGCTCGACCTGCTGATCGAGGGGCTGCGCGCCGATCCTGCGCTCCATCCATCGGCCTGACCGGCGGACCTCCGTGGGGGTCGGGCACATCGCGCGAAGGCGATCCGGCGATCCGGGCTCACGGCGCGATGTAGCGCCCCGGCGTGGTCCCCATCGCCTTGCGGAACATCGTGACGAAGCTGCCCGAGCTCTCGTAGCCCAGCCGATCGGCGACCTGCTGGACCGACGAGCCGATGCCCAGCCATTTCACCGCCAGCATCAGGTGCAGCTGCTGGCGCCAGCGGCCGAAGCTCATGCCGGTTTCCCTCGCGAGCAGGCGCGCCATCGTCCGCTCGCTCAGGCCGGCGCGCTGCGCCCAGGTCTGCGTCGTTCCGCGGTCGGCCGGGTCATCGATGATCATCTCGACGATCCTGCGCAGCCGGGCATCGACCGGCATCGGCAGGTGCAGGTGGCCGGTCGGCGCCATCGCGAGTTCATCCGACAGATGCGTGTTCACGCAGTGTTCCACGGGCGAACGACAAGCCTGATCTTTCCCTTGATGCCCGGCTTCTTCGGGTTGTCGAACGGGATCTCGATCTGCACCGCGTTGCCGACCAGCTCGGAATACCTGAGCTTCTTCGTGGCAACGCCGTCCGACTTGCTGAGCCAGTTGTATTTCACCGCCCATCCGTCGCCGGCAGCCTGCGGCGGCGTCATCTCGATGATCGCGGTGTCGCGAAACAGGTTGCCGCCTTCGTAGTGCTGGTCGGGCCAGAAGCGTTTCTCGACCTGGTAGTCGGGCACCCGGGCGGCGAACGTCATCGCGTAGGCCAGCGAGGGGCGGTCCGTGTTGACCCGTGCCCGGTTCGACAGGAAGACCGTCGACATGTAGATCGACGCGTCCTCGGGCCGCTCGGGTGCGGCGAGCTGGCGTTGCGTACGGCACGCTGGAGAGTCTTCCTCGGCAACCCTGCGGCTCAGGAACCAGCGCTTGCCACGCGCCGCCGCCAGCAGTTCAAACTGGTACAGCGCATCGACCTTCTCGGCCTGGTCTTCCAGCCCGGCCGGCAACCTCAGCGCTTCGATGTCCACCCAGATATCCACGCGCAGATCTCCGAAGAGAAAACGCACCAGGTTCTGGAATGCCTCCTCGGAATTGACGATCCCGAAGTGGCCCGAATGCGAGCGATAGGCGTACGCCGTGGCGACGGGCCGTGTCGGCCGCAGCGTGGCGCGGTCCACTCCCCACAACGACGCATTGGCGATGCGCACCAACCCGTCGCTGCCGTGGCCCACGAAGGCACGCACGGCACCCTGGGCCACCTCGTAGTCACCCCGGTTGGTGCCCACCATGCAGAAGGTCCGGTCGGCACTCAGCACATCCTCGGGGAT
The DNA here is from genome assembly GCF_001425825.1 of Rhizobacter sp. Root1238. Classification (GTDB taxonomy): domain Bacteria; phylum Pseudomonadota; class Gammaproteobacteria; order Burkholderiales; family Burkholderiaceae_C; genus Rhizobacter. The sequence continues at coordinate 40,865 of NZ_LMDM01000020.1, read as the reverse complement.
GAAGTCGACGCGATTGCCGTTGGCCTCGGCGACGTCCGCCATGTCCAGGAAGTCGGCCATGCGCGTGCGGTTGAAGGTGTTCGATTCGGCGGCTGACAACCAGGACGGCACATTGAAGCCGCCGACGTCGATGCCGTTGTGCGGCGTGGCGAAGGTGAACAGCTTGTCGACGCTGCGTCGCGCGTCGCGGTGCCCCAGCTGCGGGTTCTGCAGGAATGCCCGCGCCACCAGGCCCCCCATCGAATGCGCCACCAGGTAGCAGCGGAAGTTCTCCGGGGCGATCATCGTGCCATCGGCGTTGCGCCAGGCGCCCACCAAGTCCTTGATCCTGAGGATCAGGTCGCTCAGCCCTTGGGCATAGGTCTCGATGCTCTTGGCCTCGCCGTCACCGAGCACGCCCGATCCGTCGTCGTAGTACCGATAGACGATCACCGATTGCGCAGGAATGCCCTCTCGCTTCTCGCCATTCGGCCCGGGTGCCGGTGCCCAGTCGGGGTCGAGGATGTCCGCGCCATTCTGGTAGACGTGGCGATAGCCGTAGTCGGTGACGAGACGCAGCACTGGAGACTCGAAGACGAACTTGTCGGCGCGGGCAGTCTTGTCCGGCGTGGCGCGGTAGACGGTCGAGCCGACGTTGAATCCGCAGAACGGGTCCGCCGCCGTTTCGTTGCGCTCCGCTTCGGTCATCGCATAGCCACGAATGTAGATGATGGGGTGCAGGCTCACGGCTCCCTCCTTGGACTCATGGGGTGGAACCGGCCGGCGGATCTTGCCGGCCGACGAGAATGCTCTTGATCGTGTCGGAGGCAAAGCCGATGACGACCAGCTGCCACCAGCTCCCGCCGGTGCTGCCCTCGCTGACGGTCTGCGACGCCAGCGTAGCGAGCGGCACCAGCAGGGCGGCGCCGATCTGCAGCATCTCGATCCAGAAGCGTTGCGAGCCTTCGCGCGACCGGCGGCTGCGGTAGACGGGTTCGGATTGCGTGTGCCAGACCGGCCCGGCGGGCGGGGCTGCGGGCGAAAGGTCGATGAACTTGCCGCTCGCTTTGCTGAACCTGACCGAAATGTCACTGCGCTTGATGTCGCGTTCGACATAGTGGTGCACCGACCAACCCTGCTCGCCGAGCGGCTTCTCCGGCACCGGCGCCTCCATGCCCACCATCCAGCCCCCGAACCGATGCAACTGCCTCGACATGGCCCTGCCCAGGCTCCACCGCCGCCGGTCGCAGAACGTCCAATGGCAGGTCACCTGCCCACGGGCCGCCGCGGTGTTGAGTCGTGCATCGCGGAACCGGACGCTGAAGCGGATGCGCTGGTTCGGGCGCGGAATCGCCGGATCCATCGCGATGTCGGCCATCCCGGTCTGAAGCGCCTCGACGACCGTCTCTTCCGAGACGTTCTCGGCCAACTCGCGCAGCAACGACTTGGCCTTGCGAAGGTTGTCCAGCACCGGCGTCGCCAGCAGGTCTGCAAGCTCGCCCTGCTCCTTCTGCCAATGGTCCTTCGCCTGGGTCGGCAACAGGAACTCGAACTCCCACAGCAGGTTCAGCGCGTACAGCTGCAGGTCTGCACGCGTCGGCCCGACTTCCCGAATCCACTTGATGCCATCCAGGTCGTCCGCGTTGGGCAACAAGCGCGCGTCCGGAACGCATGCCGACATCCTCTGCGTCAGGTTGGACGACAGATGGAATTTGCCGGGTTCGTCGATTTGAAAGTGCGCCTTGATCGCTTTCCATCGCCCTGACAGCAGTGCTTCGAAGGCCTCCTTCTCTGCTTGCGTGGGCTCCCTGAGAAGCTTCTGGGCCGCCTCCAGCCGCTGGTTGAGGAAGACCCATTCCTCCTCGGAAAGGCTGTCCTGCTTCAGCACCTCGGACACTGATGCGATGTAGGACTCGATCTGCTCGATGCGCGTCGGCGCCGGATTCTGCGTGGTTGCCAGCTTCAGGCGGATCAGCGTGGCGTCGAGGCGGCGCACGGCATCGATGCGGCGCTTGAGCGTCGGCAACGCCTGCTCGACACGGCGGGCGCACTGGGCATAGCTCGGGCTGATCGGCCATTCGGACTGCCGCAATTCGTCGAGCGCCAGCCGCTCGACGCGCAGCAGCACCCGCAGCGTGCTGTCGACCTCGCTCGAAATCGTGGTCGTCAGCTTCGCGGCCTCTGTCAGCTGGTCCTTCAACAGGTTCTTGCGCTTGATGTTCGGCACCGAGACGTGCAGGAACAGCGACAGCACCGCACCGGCCAGCAACAAGGCACCGACTCGCGCCAGCGTCTTCGACAGCGACCACGGCGACGGCTCGAACTGCACCTCGATCGGCAGGTTCTGCTCGTGAATCAGGCCGCCCGTGCCGCCTTCGAAGCGCAACGTCAGCAAGCCATTGCGCTTGGCGCTGCGCAGATACCCGGTGGCCGGGTCGACGAACCATTCCGCCGGCGGCTGCACCCGCAGCGTCATCGCGGCGTAGCGCGGTACCGAGAAGGCGTTCCAGGCGAGATGGGATTTGCAGGGATCGTCGCCCGCGGCCGACAACGCAGCCGACTCCGGGTGCGGAGCCGACGAGGCCCCTGGCGCCGGGCTCGGCGCCTGTGCTGCACCCTGAGGCACAAGACCTGGAAAGGCATCGGCTTCGAGACGGCAAGCGTCCTTGTCCGCCACCCGCAGGCGCACCCGTACCGTCCGGTACTCGAAGCCCGAAGGGTTCTCGAGCGAGAGCATCAGCGCGTGGTCTTCGTGCGCGATGTACGGCGGCGGATTCGCGGCTTTGAGCGCAAGCCCGACCTTCGAGAAGCGCAGCACCTCGACCTGCCTTCCCTTGTAGAGCAACGAGGCGCTGCTCTCGCCGAAGGCGAAGAGGCCTGTCACGCGCAGCGTCACGGCGAAATCGCCCTTCGTCGCAGTCACCCGCTCCTTGTCGAGCAGCACGACGCCGGGCCGGACAACCAGGCCCGGCTGACCAGCCGCCACCAGGAGTCCGGTCGACAGATCCTCGTTCGACGGCTCGCCGTCCGTATCGCGCAACACGACGCGCACGACAGCCTCGTCGCTGTTCGCGGCGACGACGGCGACAGGTTGCCCGACGCCCACGCGCGTCTGCGCCGGTGTGCTTGCTGGCTGCGGGCGTTCCTGCGCATCAGCCGGGAGGCCCGTCGCGGCCAGCAACGTGACGGCGATCCAGACTGCGATTCGCATGCGAGCCCGAGCTAAGCCACTCCGAGCACCTGCAGCGTCCGCTGCCCGGCCTCAACGTCGGCAACCATCCCCTGTGTCAGCTGGATGGGCTGCTTGATCCGCAACACCAGGCTCAGCCAGCGAGAGCCCAGGGCAATGGTTTGCATCGTCGGCTCCTTCTTGAGGATCTTGTTGACGAGATCGTAGGCAAGGCCGTGCACGTGCGCATCCACAGGGTTGGGGAGCTGCGCGTCGAACGCGATCGGGCTCGTCGAGCGGTGCCGGCACCCGTTGAATTGATGTACTTTTTGATTCAAAATGGCATCGTTTTTGATGCTGACAGGCTGCCATGCGAACGACCGTGACCATCGACGATGCGCTGTACCAGGAGGCCCTTGAAGTGGCCGAACCGGACATGGACAAGGCCGACCTGTTCCGCGAAGCCATCAAGACCTTTGTGAGGGTGCAGGCCGCCAAGCGCCTCTCCGCGCTCGGATCGACGATGCCGGACATGCCGGACATTCCCCGGCAACGAGAGGGCGCCCGCCGATGACGCGGGTGCTCGTCGACACATCGGTGTGGGTCGCCCATTTTCGGCAGCGCAACACTGCCTTGATGAACCTGCTTGCGATGGACCTGGTGCTGATCCATCCGATGATCCTGGGCGAACTGGCCTGCGGAACACCGCCGTCTCGAGCGCAAACTCTTGCCGACCTGGCGCGGCTACAGCCGGCTCAGCAGGCCAGCATGCGGGAGGTGCTGGCCTTCGTGGAGAGTGAAGGTCTGTTCGGGCTGGGTTGCGGGCTGATCGACATCACGCTCCTGGCATCGACCCTGATGATGCCGGGCACCGAGTTGTGGACGCTGGACAAGCGGCTGGCGGCCTTGTCGGAGCGCTTTGCTGTGGTGCATCACCCGCTGCGTCACTGACCCGAAGCCCTCTCACCCCCGCGCGAAAAACGCCTCCACCAACCGCACCCAATACGTCCCGCCCACCGGCAGCAGCGCATCGTTGAAGTCGTAGTTCGGGTTGTGCAGCTCGCACGGCCCCATGCCGTGGTACGTGGCCTCGCGGTGCCCGCCGCCGCCGTTGCCGACGAAGAGGTAGGTGCCCGGCACCTTCTGCAGGTAGAACGAGAAATCCTCGGCGCCGCCGTGCTGCGGCGTGTTGCCGTCGACCTTGTCGGCACCGAACGTGTCCTGCGCCACCTTCATCGCGAAATCGGTCTGCGCGTCCCAGTTCACCAGCGGCGGATACGCGCGGTGGAACTTCAGCTCGCCGGCGCCGCCGTGCACCTGCGGCAGCAGCTCGGCGATGCGGCGCATGTTGCTCTCGATCTCGTCGAGCACCTCGGTGCTGAAGGTGCGCACCGTGCCGCGGATCACCGCCTCGCCCGGCAGCACGTTGTACGCATCGCCCGCATGGATCTGCGTCACGCTCACCACCGCGACGTCGATCGGGTTCTTGTGGCGCGAGATCAGCGTCTGCAGCGCCCCCACCATCTCGGCCGCGATCACGATCGTGTCGACCGCCTTGTGCGGCTGCGCCGCATGCCCGCCGGTGCCGCGCACGACGATGTCGAAGCGGTTGCTCGACGCCATCGTCGGCCCCTTGCGGAACGCGAAATGCCCCGCCTCGAAGCCCGGCATGTTGTGGATGCCGTAGATCTCCTCGCATGGGAAGCGGGCGAACAGCCCGTCGTCCATCATCGCCTTCGCGCCGGCATTGCCACCCTCCTCCGCCGGCTGGAAGATGAAGTTCACCGTGCCCTCGAAATCGCGGTGCGTCGACAAATAGTGCGCTGCACCCAGCAGCATCGCGGTGTGCCCGTCGTGCCCGCAGCCGTGCATGCGCCCCGGCTCCTTCGATGCATGCAGGAAGCGGTTGTGCTCCGGCATCGGCAGCGCGTCCATGTCGGCGCGCAGGCCGATCGCGCGCTCGCCGGCACCGCGCGTGCCGTGCAGCACGCCGACCACGCCGGTCTTGCCGAGGCCGCGGTGCACCTCGATGCCCCACGCGGCCAGCCGCTCGGCCACCAGGTCGGAGGTGCGCGTCTCCTTGAAGGCGAGCTCGGGGTGCGCGTGGATGTCGCGGCGCAGCGCGGTGAACTCGGCGTGCCTGTCTTCGATTTCGGCGATGAGCGTCATGGGACCTGGTCCTTCACGTAGTCGGCAATCTCTCGGGAGACGGCGGTCAGCGCATTCTGCAAGGCGGCGAAGCCGGCACTGCGCTCGCGCGTGGTCTCGTTCATGTAGAGCCCGCGGTGGATCTCCACCTGCAGGCTGTGGCGGCGCTCGGCCGGCCGGCCCAGCCGCGCAATCAGCGCGACGCCCTTGAACGGGTCGTTCAGCGCCACGCTGAAGCCGCGCCGGCGCAATGCCTCGGCCACCAGTGCGGTGAACTCGGGCGCGGCCGTGCTGCCGTCGCGGTCGCCCAGCACGAAGTCGGCCAGCGGATGGTCGCTCCGGATCTGCAGGCCTTCGTACGAATCGGCGGGCATCGAGTGCAGGTTCAGGTGCCACACCGCTCCGAAGCGCGCATGCGCCGCCTCGATCTGCTCGCGCATCGCGGCGTGGTACGGCGCGTGGCAGGTCGCGATGCGCCGCTGCACCTCGGCCACCGGCAGCTTGCGCGCATAGATCGGCCACGTGCCGTTCTTGCCCGCATCGCGCCAGATCAGGCCGATGCCCAGGCGCGTCTTCTCGCTCGGGTGCAGCGGTGTCGGCCACGGCTCGGCCAGCATGCCGGGGTCGATGTCGTCGATGTCGCGGTTCGGGTCGATGTAGGCGCGTGGGAAATTCGCCGCCAGCAGCGTCGCGCCGACCGACGGCAACGCCTGCCACAACGCGTGCACGTCGGTGTCCTCGGCACCGCGCAGTTGCTCGAACGGCACGACGTGGCCGAAGTCGTCGGGGTACAACACGCCGCTGTGCGGCGAGTCGCACACCAGCGGCACCGGCTCGCCCTCGGGCAGGCGCAGCGTGAACGGCGGGAACGGCGTCGGAACGCCTGGAAGGACGGCAGTCATGGCGGGGGATCGTTGAGGTGGCATGCGCTGGTGTGGCCCGCCTGCAGCGGGCGCAGCACCGGCGCCTCGACCTTGCAGCGCGGCATCGCATGCGGACAGCGCGGGTGGAAGGCGCAGCCCGGGGGCGGCGCCAGCGGCGACGGCAGTTCGCCCTGGATCGGCAGGTAGGCGCGGCGCGCGGTCTCGAGCGTCGGCAGCTCCGACAGCAACGCCTGCGTGTACGGATGGTTGGGCGCGCTGAAGATGGTCTCGGTCGTCGCGACCTCGACGATGCGGCCCAGGTACATGATCACCACCCGGTCCGACACGTGGCCCACCACGCCCAGGTTGTGGCTGATGAAGAGGTAGGTCAGCTCGAACTCGCGGCGCAGTTCGAGGAACAGGTTCAGCACCTGCGCCTGGATCGACACGTCCAGCGCCGCCACCGCCTCGTCGCAGACGATCAGCCGCGGCTTCAGGGCGAGCGCACGTGCGATGCCGATGCGCTGGCGCTGCCCGCCGGAGAACTGGTGCGGGTAGCGCTGCGCGTAGCCGGGGTCCAGCCCCACCTGGCGCATCAAGCCCTCGACGTACTCCCCCTTCTGCGATGCCTTCACCAGCCCGTGCACCACCGGCGCCTCGCCGACGATGTCCATCACCCGCATGCGCGGGTTCAGCGAGGCCATCGGGTTCTGGAAGATCATCTGCACGCCCAGGCCCCAGGCACGGCGCTCGGCGGCATCCATCGCGTCCACCGGCTTGCCGAGGAAGCTGACGCTGCCCTCGGTCGGCGGCGTGATGCCGGCGACCACGCGGCCCAGCGTCGACTTGCCGCAGCCGGATTCGCCGACCACGCCGATCACCTCGCCGGGCCGGATCTCCAGGTCGACACCGGCCACCGCCTGCACCACCGACGCGCGGTGGCCGGCCCCCAGCAGGTTCGCGATGCGCGCTGCCAGGTCGATGTCCTGCACGAAGCGCTTCGAGACGCCGCGCAGTTGCAGCAGCGGCGCGGCGGTGCCGGCGTGGTCCACGGGGATGGGGTCGAGAACGGTGTCCATGCGGTCCTCAGGCCGGCTCGGGCGTCAGCATGTTCCAGCAGCGCACCGTCTTGCCGTCGGGGCCGGGCGCCGCCTGCGGCACCGCGAGGCAGGCCTCGGTGGCGCGGCCGCAGCGCGGCCGGAACGCGCAGCCCTGCGGCAGCTGCAGCATCGACGGCGTCATGCCGGGAATCTGCCGCAGCAGCGTGCCATGCGTGGCCCGCGTCGGGATCGAATCGATCAGGCCGCGCGTGTAGGGGTGCGACGGGGTGGCGATCACGTCGGCCGTCGCACCGCTCTCGACGATGCGGCCGGCATACATCACCGCGATGCGGTCGGCCAGGCCCGACACCACGGCCAGGTCGTGCGTGATCCACACCATCGCGGTGCCGGTCTCGCGGCACAGCTTCTGCACCTCGTACAGGATCTGCGCCTGGATCGTCACGTCGAGCGCGGTGGTCGGCTCGTCGGCGATCAGCAGCCGCGGGTGGTTCAGCAGCGCGATGGCGATCGCCACCCGCTGCCGCATGCCGCCCGACAGCTGGTGCGGGTAGGCCTGCAGCCGCTCGTCGGGCGACGGGATGCCGACCATCGCGAGCGCATCGCGGGCCCGCGCGAGCGCCGCCTTCGCCGTCACCTTCTCGTGCGCGTGGATCGCCTCGACCATCTGCGTGTCGACGCGCAGCACCGGGTTCAGCGTCATCATCGGGTCCTGGAAGATCATCGCGATCTCCTTGCCGCGCAGCGCCTGCAGCCGGCGCTCCGGCGCGCCCACGAGTTCCTCGCCAAGGTAGCGGATGTGCCCGCCGACGATGCGCCCGGGCGGGTCGATCAGCCCGAGGATCGAGAAGCCGGTGATGCTCTTGCCCGAGCCCGATTCGCCGACCAGGCCGAGGATCTCGCCGGCCCCGATGCGCAGGTCGACGCCATCGACCGCCTTCACGACGCCACCGTGCGTGAAGAAATGGGTCTGCAGGCCCTGGACGTCGAGGACGGTCATCGTGTCAATGCGCGTTGCGCGGGTTCAGGATGTCGCGCAGGTGGTCGCCCACCAGGTTGATGCCGACGATCGCCAGCGCCAGCGCGATGCCGGGGAAGAACGAGATCCAGTAGTTGCCCGACAGCAGGAACTCGTAGCCGTTGGCGATCAGCATGCCGAGCGACGGCTCGGTCACCGGCACGCCGACGCCGAGGAACGACAGCGTCGACTCCAGCGCGATGGCATGCGCCAGGTCGATGGTGGCGATGACGATCAGCGGCGGCAGGCAGTTGGGCAGCATGTGGCGGAACAGCACGCGCGGCCAGCCGAGCGACATGCACTGCGCGGCCTCGATGTATTCCTTCGCGCGCTCCACCAGCGCCGCGCCGCGCGCGGCCCGCGCGAAATACGCCCATTGCACGATCACCAGCGCGAGGATCACCTTGTCGACGCCCTTGCCGAGGATGGCCAGCAGGATCAGCGCGACCAGGATCGCCGGGAACGACAGCTGGATGTCGACGATGCGCATCAGCAGCGCGTCGATCCAGCCACCGAAATAGGCCGCTGCCAACCCGACCGCGCTGCCGATCGCCAGCGCCGCCGCGACCGAGACGCCGCCCACCAGCAGGCTGGTGCGCAGGCCGTAGAGGATGGCCGACAGCAGGTCGCGCGCCTGGCCGTCGGTGCCCAGCCAGTAGGTCATCGTGCCGGCAGCGTCGCGGCTGCCGGGCGGCAGCTTCGAGTCGAAGATGTCGAGCTTGCCGATGTCGTAGGGGTTCTGCGGCGAGATCCACGGCGCGAACACCGCGGCGAACAGCGCCAGCGCCAGCAGCACCAGCCCGAGCACCGCCAGCCGGTCGGCCATGAACTCGCGGCGCAGGCGCTGCCACGGTGTCTCGGGCGGCGGCAACAGAGGTGCCAAGGCTTCGGTCGTCATGCCTTGACCCCTTGCAGCCGCACGCGCGGGTCCAGCACCGAATAGAGAACGTCCACCACGAGGTTCAGCATCACCAGGAAGAACACGATCAGGATCAGGTAGGCGACGACCACCGGCCGGTCGAGCGTGATGATCGAATCGAGCAGCAGCTTGCCCATGCCGGGCCACGCGAAGATGGTTTCGGTGACCACCGCGAAGGCGACCACCTGGCCGAATTCGAGCCCGCCGACGGTGACGATCGGCACCATGATGTTCTTCAGCAGGTGCACCCGCAGGATGCGGCCCCAGCCCAGGCCCTTGGCGCGTGCGAACTTGATGTAGTCCATCGGCAGCGCCTCGCGCGTGGCGGCGCGCGTCACGCGGATGATCAGCGCGGTCTTCGCGAGCGCGATCGTCACCGCCGGCAGCAGCAGGCGCGACCAGCCGTCGAGCGTCAGCACGCTGAGGTCGAGCGGGCCGAGGTGCACCGTGGCGCCGCGCCCGCTGGCCGGCAGCCAGCCGAGCTGCACCGCGAACACCATGATCAGCATCAGCCCGACCCAGAAGTTGGGCAGCGAGAAGCCGAGCACCGAGCCGGCCATGATGCCGCGCGTGCTGATCGCCTGCGGCCGCAGGCCGGCCCAGATGCCGAGCGGGATGCCCACTCCCACCGACAGCCCCATCGACACCAGCGCGAGCTCCAGCGTGGCCGGCATGCGCTCCAGGATCAGGCCCATCGCCGACTGCCCGGTCAGGAAGCTCTTGCCGAAATCGAGCCGCAGCGCATGCGACATGAAGATGCCGTACTGCTGCCACAGCGGCTTGTCGAGGCCGAAGCTGGCACGGATCTCGGCGCGGTCCTGCTCGGTGGCTTCGGCGCTGGCCATCATCGAGACCGGGTCGCCGACGACATAGAGGCCGACGAACACCAGGCCCGACATGACGGCCATGACGAGCACCGCCTGCAGCAGGCGGCGGATGATGAAAGCCGACATCAGCGTGCCCGGTACTGCCCTGCTCGCACGCCGGTCACTTCGCCGGCACCGCGTACTGGACCATCGTCTGCTGGTCGGCGCGGCCCTTGAAGCTGACGTTCTTCTTCATCGCCCACACCGAGTGCTCGAAGTGGATCGGCAGCATCGCGAAATCGGCCATCGCGAGTTCGCTGGCCTTGGCGAGCGTCGCGGCGCGGGCGGCGTCGTCCATCTGCGACGAGGCGTCGGCCACCAGCTTGTCCATCGCGGGGTTCGAATAGCGCGAGCGGTTGGTGGTGCCCAGGCCCTTGTCCTTGTCGGGCGTGACCAGCAGCGCGATCAGCGTGTTCGACATCTCCCCCGTCGCAGTGCCCCAGCCGGCCAGGTAGGCGCTGTAGGTGTAGGTGTCGCGGTTCTTGAAGAACACCGCCGGCGCGTTGGCATCGATCGAGGTCTTCACGCCGATGCGCGTCCACATCGCCGCCAGCGTCTGCGCCACCTTGCTGTCGTTGATGTAGCGCCCGTTCGGCGTGCCCAGCACCAGCGTGAAGCCGTCGGGGTAGCCGGCCTCCTTCAGCAGCGCCTTGGCCTTCTCGGGATCGGGCTTCGCGGCGGTGACGAGGTTCTTGCTCGCACCGAACATCGGGTAGGGCAGCAGCTGCGCGGCAGGCGTCGCGACGCCGCCCATCGTGCGCGAGACCAGCGCCGTGCGGTCGACTGCCAGCGACAGCGCTTCGCGCACCCGCTTGTCGAGCAGCGGGTTCTTGGCCACGGGCCCGCCGGCGGTGGCGGTGATGCCGGGCGTGGTGTCGCCGTTCTGGTCGAGCGCCACGTAGATGATGCGGTTCGACGCCTTGGTCTCCACCGTCAGCTTGGGTTCCTTGCGCAGGCGCTCCAGGTCGTCGGTCGGCGGGTCTTCGGCCAGGTCGACGTCGCCTGCCAGCAGCGCCGCGACGCGCGCGGCCGGGTTGCTGATCGGGCGGTACATGACCTTGTCCCAGGCCGGTGCCTTGCCCCAGTAGTGGGGGTTGCGCTCGAAGATGACCTCGGAACCGCGCTTCCACGAGACGAACTTGTACGGGCCGGTGCCCACCAGGCCGTTGCCGGCGTTCAGCTCGGTGGTGGTCTTGCCTTCGGGGGCCGAGCCGGCGGCGGCCTTGGCCGACATGATGGGCAGGCCGACCATGTTGATCGCGAGCAGCGGGTACGGCTCGGTCGTCGTGATGCGCACCGTCAGCGGATCGGGGGCCTCGATCTTCTCGACCTTCTGCAGGTAGACCTTGAAGGACGACGGGCTGTTGGGCACCTTGGGCACGCGGTCCATCGTGAACAGCACGTCGGCCGAGGTCATCGGCGAGCCGTCGGAGAACTTCACGTTGGGCCGCAGCTTGAAGGTCCAGACCTTGCCGTCGGCTTTCCAGGATTCGGCGAGGCAGGGCTCGGGCTTCAGGTCGGCATCGACACAGACCAGCGGTTCGAACAGCGTCTGCGACAGCTGGATGTTCGGCGTCAGCGCGTGGTATTGCGGGTCCATCGACGTGGGCTCGGTCTTCAGCGCCACCACGAGGTCGCGGGCCGCGGCACCGCTTGCGAACGAGGCGCCCGCGACGATCGCGGTGGCGGCCAGCAGCGATCGGCCGACGGGCCCGAGGGAAATACTTCCTGGCATGTGATGCTCTGCAGTCCGTGGTCAGTGAAGCTGGAGACGGTAGCAAGAAGCGATCCACGGGACAACTCGTCCCTTCCCCAGCCTGCCCGCATACCGGGCGCTACCTTTGTGCCTTGCGCGACTGGCGCGTCACGTACTCGCGCAGCACCCCATCCATGCGTGACTGCCAGCCGTCGCCGGTGGCCCTGAAAAACGCCAGCACCTCCTGGCTGTAGCGAACGGACACCAGTTGCTTCGGGTTCTCCACCTTCGGCCGACCGCGCAGGGTTCGCAACGGAACCATGGCCTTCAATTGCCTGGTCGTCAGGGGCTGCGCATCAGGGTCGGCCTTGGCCGCCGCGGTGATGGCCCTGTCTTCTGCTGCAGTCGGAACTGCAATCACGGGTCGCTTAACTGCTTTCGACATAGTGGTTGACCTCCTGGCGATTGGCCCTGCGCAAGCTGATGATGCGCCGCACGTCTCCACGATCGACAAAGGCAACGTAGTAGAGCGTGTTGGTCTCAGGGGCCAGCGCAATCATGCGCAGTTCGAGGTACTCGAAGCGATCATCGACCCAGACCAGTGCGGCGTCCCAGTCGAGTTCAGCCGCCAAGGCCAACGAGACACCGTGCTTGGCCTTGTTCTCGCGGTCCTTGGACGGATCGAACTCGATTCGCATCGTTTACTGTAGCTACAGTAAATGCACGTGTCAAACCCGCTGACATGAACACGACGATCCGCCCGTTCCGCATCGAGATCGCGCAAGCGCAGATCGTCGAGCTGCAGCGCCGCCTCGCAGCCACCCGCTGGCCGCAACCGGTGGACCCGGGCTTCGGTCGTGGCCAGTCGCTGGCGCTGGCGCTGGTGCGCGGGCTGGCGCCGTCGCAAGTGGCCGCCGAGCTCGAATTCACCGACCAGGCCCACCTGACGCATTAGCTGAAGCGATTCCTCGGGCAGACAACGCGGCAGATCGCCGGGCATCCCGGTGCTGGCGTCACGCCACGCGGATGAGCGCCTGCGCTTCTTCCATCATCTCCCGCACGATCTCGGCCGCCGGCTGCACCCGCTTGATGAACTTCACGCTCTCCGAGCCGGCCGGCAGTCCCATCTCCTCGAAGTCGCCGCTCGTCTCCGGTGTCGGCACGATCGCGCTGAACTTGGGCATGCTGTAGTTCTGCTTCAGCGTCAGCGGGAACAGCAGCGTGCTGCCGATCACGGCGGGTGGCGGTGGCGGGTTCGGCACCTGCCCTTCCCTGCCGGCCCATTCGTCGACGACCCGGTTGCGCAGCACGCGGTACGGCCGCCCGGGGTACTCCGGCCCGAACAGCGTGGTCGTGACGGTGGCATGCCCGCGGGCTTCGACGATGCGGCGCTGGTACTCCGGATGCGCATGCGCCTCGCTCGACGCGACCAGGCGCGTGCCCACCCAGACGCCATCGGCGCCATGGGACAGCGCGTCGACCACGCCCCGCCCATCGGCAATGCCGCCCGAGGCGAGCACCATCAACGGCCGCACCGCACGGACCACCTGCGGCAGCAGCTGGAGCGTGCGCGTGGTGCTCTTGTTGTGGCCGCCGGCCTGCGATCCCTGGGCGATCACCGCGTCCATCCCGGCCGCTGCCGCCTCCAGCGCCTGCGCCACCGAGGCCACCTGCATCCACACCCGGGCCCCCGCCGCATGCAACCGGTCGACCCAGGCCCGCGGCGGCACGTTCATGTGGAACACCACCAGGCGCACCCGCTCGGCGATGCAGACATCGATGTGCGCCTGCGTCACCAGCGGTCCGAACGCCGAGTCGTCGAAGATGAAATCCACGCCGAAGGGCCGCGCTGTCGTGGCCTTGATCGACTGGATCAGCGCCTGCGTGCCGGGCGGCGGCTCGATGCCGTTGCCCAGCACGCCGATGCCGCCGGCGTTCGACACCGCCGCCACCAGCGACGGCAGCGCGACGAAGCCCATGCCGGCGCCGACGAAGGGATGGCGCACGCCGTAGTGGCGCGTGAGCCGGGTCTCCAGGCTGGGCGGGTGGTGGCCGCCGTGGGCCCAATCCGTTTGGGCCTCGGCACGGGCGGGCCCGGCCGCCAAGGCCGATCCGCCCAGGCCGGACAACAGCAGCAGGCGCCGGCGCTGCGACGCGATGTCATGGCTCATGTGGAAGCTCTCCCTGCAAGCGCCCCATTCTGCTCACGCTGCGGGGCGACGCCATCCACACGAATGACGATGAGCCCGGCCGGGTTCCGTCTCGCCCGTCACGCCGTTCCTCACTCCGCCATCACCACGACGACGCGCGCGTCCGCCTTGCCGGTGGACAGGTACACGTGGCCGACGCCGCTGTCGAAATACGCCGACTCCTGGCGCGCGAGGTCGATCACCTCGCCGGTCTCGAAGTGGATGCGAACGCGGCCCGACAGCACCATCACGAACTCCTGCCCCGGGTGCCGGATGTAGTCGGGGAACTGCGCCATCTGCCGCGCGACGACGATGCCGTGCAGCGGTGTCATGCGCTTGGCCGGGAACCCGGTGGCGAGCATGCGGTAGTCGTAGTTCTCGGCGTCGTAGCGGGGCGCCGCGTCCAGCGTGGTGCGCACGACCACCGGCCCGCGCCCCGCGGCCGGCGCCGCGTCGGCACCCGGATCGAACAGCGAGGCGATGTCGACGTCGAGCGCGCGCGCGACCGCCGCGAATTTCTCGTAGCTCACCGAGATCTGCCCGAGCTCGATCTTCGACAAGGTCGACAGCGCGACGCCCGAGCGGGCGGACAGCGCCCCCAGCGTCAGCCCGTGCCGCTTGCGGATGGCTCGCAGGCGTTCGCCGACGCGCTCGCGGTCGGGCAAGGCGGCTGCCGTCGTGCGCGCGGGCGGGCGGCTCGTCGTTCGAAGCTTGGGCATCGTTTCGGTCGAAGGGGTTGCGGGCACGATTCTCGCATGTGAGAATTCTCGTATGAGAGAATTTGATGTCGCCATCGTCGGCGCCGGCATCGCCGGTGCGTCGCTTGCCTGGCAGCTGGCCGGCGAGCGCAGCGTGCTGCTGCTGGAGCGCGAAAGCCAGCCCGGCTACCACGCCACCGGCCGTTCGGCCGCCATGTTCATGGAGAGCTACGGCCCGCCGGCCGTGCGCGCGCTGACGCGGGCCAGCCGGGCGTTCTACGAGGCGCCGCCGGACGGTTTCGCCTCCGCCCCGTTGCTGGCACCGCGCGGCGTGCTGTACCTCGCCACGCACGGCCAGGAAGCCCTGCTGGACGCCATGCAGCGCACGCTGGCCGCCAGCGGCAGCGTGCTCGAGCGGATCGGCGCCGATGCAGCGCTGGCCCGTGTCGGCTGCCTGCGGCCCGAGGTGGTGCACGGTGCGCTCCACGAGCCCGGCGCGCAGGACATCGACGTGAACACGCTGCACCAGGGCTTCCTGCGCGGCATGCGTGCCCGCGGCGGCGAGCTTCGCACCAATGCGGAGGTCATCGCCGCACAGCGCAGCAACGACCACTGGACGCTGCGCCTGGCCGACGGCGAGGCGGTGCAGGCGCGGACCGTGGTCGATGCCGCGGGTGCCTGGGCCGACGACGTGGCGGCCGTGTTCGGCGCGGCGCCGATCGGCCTGGTGCCGCACCGGCGCAGCGCCTTCACGTTCAACGCGCCCGAAGGATCGGACGTGTCGGGCTGGCCGGCCGTGGTCGGCGTCGACGAAAGCTACTACTTCAAGCCCGACGCCGGCCGGCTGCTCGGCTCGCCGGCGAATGCCGACCCGACCGTGCCGCACGACGTGGTGCCCGAGGAGCTCGACATCGCGCTCGGCATCCACCAGATCGAGGCCGTCACGACGCTCACGATCCGCCGGCCCGCCAGCACCTGGGCCGGCCTGCGCTCGTTCGTGCGCGACGGCGAGCCGGTGATCGGCTGGGACGAGCACTGCCCCGGATTCTTCTGGCTCGCCGGCCAGGGCGGCTACGGCATCCAGAGCGCGGCCGGTGCCGCGGCGCTGGCTGCTTCGCTGCTGCGCGCTGCCGCGCTGCCGCCTGAGCTGGTGCGGCAGGGCGTCGACCCGCGCGCACTGGCGCCGCAACGCTTGCGCTGACCACCCTCCGAAAGGACCGTCCATGTCGAGTACCACCACCCGCCTCGCCCCGTTGTTCGCTGTATGGCTCGCTGCCCTGGGTGGCAGCCCGGCGCTGGCGGCCGGCTTTCCCGAGAAGCCGCTGACGCTGGTCGTGCCCTTCCCGCCGGGTGGCGCGACCGACACCATGGCTCGCATCATCTCGAAGGGCATGGCGCAGCGGCTCGCCCAGACCGTCATCGTCGACAACAAGGCCGGCGCCGGCACCACGATCGGCGCGGGCGCGGTGGCCCAGGCGCCCGCCGACGGCTACACGCTGCTGATCAGCTCCAACACCACCTTCACCGTCAACCCGGCGCTGAAGGCGAAGCTGCCCTACGACGCGCAGAAGAGCTTCGAATCGATCGGGCTGATCGGCACCTCGCCGCTGGTGCTGCTGGCCAATCCGTCGCTGCCGGCCCACGGCGTGAAGGAGCTGGTCGCGCTCGCCAAGGCGCAACCCGGCAAGCTGGCCTACGCATCGTTCGGCAACGGCACCACCGCGCACCTGGCCGGCGAGATGTTCAAGCTGGTGGCGGGCGTCGACATCCTGCACGTGCCGTACAAGGGCAGCTCGCCGGCGATGACGGACCTGATCGGTGGCCAGGTGCAGCTGAGCTTCGACACCAATGTCGCCGCGCTGCCGATGCTGCGGGCCGGCCATGTGAAGGCGCTGGCCGTCACGTCGGCGCGGCGTTCGCCCTCGTTGCCCCAGGTGCCGACCATCGCCGAGGCCGGCTACCCCGGCTTCGAGATGCTGCCGTGGATCACCATCGTCGCGCCGCGCGGGCTGCCGCCTGCGGTGCAGAAGACGCTGGGCAAGGCGCTCGCCGACACGCTGGCGGACGCCGCCATCCGGGCCGATCTCGAGAAGGCCGGCGTCGACGTGTCGTACGAGCCGGGCTCGTTCTACGATGCGCGCGTGGCGAAGGAGCTGCCGCTGCTGCGGGCCTACGTCCACAAGGCCAACATTCCGCTGGAGTGAGCACCATGAGCCACGACCCCACGCTGCCCGAGCGTTCCGCCGTCGAGCTGCGCCGCCTGATCGGCAGCCGGCAGCTCTCGCCGGTCGAGCTGATGGACGCCTGCATCGCGCGCATCGAAGCGTTCAACCCGGCCGTCAACGCGATCGCCGCCACCGACTTCGAGCGCGCCCGCGCGAGCGCCCGCCAGGCCGAGGCCGACGTGATGCGCGGTGCGCCGCTGGGCCTGCTGCACGGCCTGCCGCTCGGCGTGAAGGACCTGCTGGACACCGCAGGGCTGCTCACCACCCACGGCAACGTCGGCCGGCGTGCCCATGTGCCGACGCACGACAACGCGCTCGTCGCACGGCTGCGCGCGGCCGGAGCGATCGTCACCGCCAAGACCAACGTGCCCGACATGGGCGCCGGCGCCAACACCCGCAATGCGGTGTGGGGCGCGACCGGCAACCCCTTCGACCCGGCGTTGAATGCCGGCGGCTCGTCGGGCGGCTCGGCGGCCGCGCTGGCGGTCGACATGCTGCCGATCGCGACCGGCTCCGACACCGGCGGTTCGCTGCGCATCCCGGCAGCCCTGTGCGGCGTCGTCGGCTTGCGGCCGTCGCCCGGCCTGGTGGCCAACGATGCGCGGCCGCTCGGCTGGTCGGTGCTCTCGGTGCTCGGGCCGATGGGCCGCGACGTCGGCGACACCGCGCTGCAGCTGGCCGCCACGGTCGGCTTCGACGCACGCGACCCGCTGTCCCATGCGGAGCACGGCACGTCGTTCTGGCCGCTCGCCGGGGTGGACCTGGCGCGGCTTCGTGTCGGCACGACCGAAGACTTCGGCCTGTGCATCGTCGACCCGGAGATCCGGCGCGTGTTTCGAGCCCGCGTCGAAGCGATCCGGCCGTGGGTGGCCTGCTGCGAGCCGGTCGACCTCGCGCTGGGCGACGCCGACCGGGCGTTCGACACGCTGCGCGCCGAGAGCTTCGTCGCCGCCTTCGCCGACACCTACCGCAGCGCCCCCGAGACGCTCGGACCCAATGTGCGCGCCAATGTCGAGATGGCGGCGTCGATCACGCTCGCCGACCGCGCCTGGGCGCACCTGGAGCAGACGCGGATCGCACGGCGCTTTGCGCACGCCTTCGAGCGCTACGACCTGATCATCGCGCCGACCACGCCGGTCACGCCGTTCCCATGGACCGAGCTGTATGCCCGGCGCATCGACGGCCAGGCGATGCGCAACTACTACCACTGGCTCGGGCTGACCTATGTGGTCACGCTGGCGACGAACCCGGTGCTGTCGCTTCCTTGCGGGCGTGACGAACACGGCATGCCCTTCGGCCTGCAGGTGATCGGGGGGCTGCGCGGGGATGCCTCGCTGCTCGCGGCCGCGCAGGCGCTCGAGCACTGCTTCGAGGCAAGCCCTGCGCTGCGCCGGCCGCGGCCCGACCTGGACGCGCTGCGCGCACCACGGCCCGAGCTGAAGAGCATCGTGACGCATCCGCCCGAGGCCTCCGGCGCGACGGCAGGCGGTGCGCCGACCGCGGTCTGACCAGGCTCCCCACGCTGTTGGCCTCCGGCAACCGCTTCACCGCGCTGCCGGCCGGAACATGATGGGCTACCCTTGCCCGATGGAACTCCTCCGACGCCGGTTGCTCGCGGCCGTTCCCTGGCTGGCGATGGCGGCTCCGGTCCATGCACTGATGGCCGGCGCCGCGCCCGACTCGCCGGAAGCACGCATCGATGCGAACACGCCCTCGTCGCCGTGGACCGCGGCGGTCGCGGTGCTGACGCCCGGCGGTGTCTTCTCGGGCGTGGTCGTCGCGCCGCGCTTCGTGCTGACGGCGTCGCACGTGACGGGCGGCGCGGCACCCGGCACGGTCAGCGTGCAGCTGAACCACGAGGCCACGCCGCTGCAGATCGGTGCCGCCGCCGTCACCCCCTTCCCCGGCGCCTCGTTCCCGTACGACGACCTGTCGCTGA
Organism: Rhizobacter sp. Root1238; assembly: GCF_001425825.1. GTDB lineage: Bacteria > Pseudomonadota > Gammaproteobacteria > Burkholderiales > Burkholderiaceae_C > Rhizobacter. The sequence continues at coordinate 22,098 of NZ_LMDM01000020.1, read as the reverse complement.
TCACGCTGGCCAGCCCGGTGCCCGAGGGCGTCGAGATCCTGCCGATCTACCGCGAGGCGCCGTCGACGCGCCCCGTGCTGACGCTGGTCGGCTACGGCGCCAGCGGCCAGGGTGACGTCGGCATCGGCGTGCGAGCCTCGGCCGGCATCAAGCGCGTCGGCCGGAACGTGCTGGATGAAGTGCAGAAGCGGGTCGACGGCTCGGGCCGCCAGAGCCTGTTCTTCCTGTACGACTTCGACGGGCCGTCGGGCACCGGGCCGTTGGGCGGACCGGGCCTCGGCAATGCCGTCGAGACGGGCGTCGCCGGCGGCGATTCGGGCGCTGCGGCGTATGCCGAGATCGGTGGGCGGCGCTGGCTGCTCGGCATCAGCACGGTGACCTTGTCGGCGTCCCCCGGCCAGGCCGTCGACTTCCGCTTCGGCACGATCGGCGGCGGCATGCTGCTCAGCGATCCGCGCTTCCTGGCATGGCTCGAAACGCAGACCGGCGGCACGCTCGCGCCGGTGCCGCAGCCCGAGCTGCTGCCGGTGTGGACGCTGGGTGCCGCGGCGGCCGTCGGCCTGGCGGCCGTGCTGGCCGGCAGGCGCCGGCGCTGAGGCAGTCCCGGCGGCAGCGCCGCGGCCCTGATCAAGGGGGCCCGCCACCGCAGCCACCCCCTCGCCAAGTTGGCGCGATCGCGCAAGCCCGGCTTCTGCAACAACGCCGACCCCGCTCCAGAGGCGCAAACCACGCCGCCGGCCGCGTGCCGTCGATCTCGTCGACTCAACAACAGTCGCGCGCCCTCTGCAGGACGCAGCGCGGGAAGAGATACTGTCCGCCTCGGCGACCCGAGGATCCCAATCCGCAGGAGACACGACATGGTCGGCAAGACACCGATCCACACGAGCCGCCCACGCCACGACGACGGCGCCCCGCCCCCATGCTGATCCTGCTGGTCGAGGACGACCAGCCGCTCGCCGCGTCGATCGCCGGCGCGCTCGGCGCGCAGGGCTGGCGGGTCGACATCAGTCCGCTCGGCGAGCCGGTGCCGGCCTCGCTGCTGCGCGACGACTACGACGCGCTGGTCCTCGACATCGGCCTGCCCGGCATCGACGGGCTGGAGACGCTGCGCCGCGTGCGCGCGCAAGGCTCGCGCCTGCCGGTGCTGATGCTGACCGCGCGCGACACCGTCGAGCAGCGGGTGCACGGGCTCGAGGTCGGTGCCGACGACTACCTGGTCAAGCCGTTCGCGCCGGTCGAGCTGGTGGCGCGGCTGCGCGCCCTCACCCGCCGCCACGAGAACCGCATGGCCGAGGTGCTGTCGGTCGGCACGCTGCGCTTCGACCCGAAGGCGCTGCGCGCCTGCGTCGGCGACCAGCCGGTGAAGCTGTCGCGCCGCGAGTGCGACATCCTGCAGTACCTGATGCTGAAGGCCGGCCGCGTGGTGCAGCGCGAGCAGCTGGTGGCGCTGGTGCCGGGCTGGAGCGGCGCCACGTCGGACAACGCGCTCGACCTGCTGGTGTCGCGGCTGCGCACGAAGATCGAACCCGCCGGCGTCCGCTTGCGCACCGTGCGCGGGCTCGGCTACCTGCTCGACGCCGGAGACGACGCATGACCGAGGCGCCGCTGCCGGCCAGCAGCCTGCGCCGCACGCTGCTGCGCTGGCTGATCCTGCCGCTGGTCGCGCTGGTGCCCCTGTCGGCCGCAGTGGTCTACGCGCTCGCGGTGCGCCCGGCGCTCGACGGGCTGGACCGCGCGCTGACCGACACCGCGGTCGCGCTGAACGGCATCCTCGAAGTGCACGACGGCCAGGCCACGCTGCCGCTCAGTGCGCAGACCCTGCGCGCGCTGCGCGCCGACCTGATCGACGAGGTGGCCTTCGTCGTCGGCGATGCCCAGGGCCGGCCGCTGGGTGGCGACGGCGCGCTGCTCGCGCTGGCGCCGCCGCTGGCGGCCGAACAGTGGCGCTTCTTCAATGCCACGCTGCGCGGCCGGCACATGCGGGCTGCCGCCTTCGGCGCGCGCTGCGGCGGACCGGCGCAGGTCTGCACGATCCTGGTCGCCGAATCGCTCGGCAAGCGCGAGGATGCCGAACGCGCCGTGGCCTGGGCCGCGCTGGCCGCGGCGGTGCTGCTCGCGCTGTCGCTCGGCCTGCTGTCGGTGGTGGCGGTGCGGCGCGGGCTGCGTCCGCTGCAACGGGCATCGGTCGAGATCGGCTCGCGCTCGCTGCAGCGGCTCGACCCGATCGAGCCCGGTTCCGTCCCGCGCGAAGTGGCGCCTTTCGTCGCGGCGTTGAACGACCTGTTCGCGCGGCTGCGGCTGGCGGCCTCGGCACAGCGTGCTTTCGTCGAAGACGCTGCGCACCAGTTGCGCACGCCGCTGTCGACCTTGCGCGTCGAGTCGGCCCAGGCGCTGGCGCAGCCCTGCCCGCCCGAGCTGCAGCCGACGCTGCTGCGGCTGCACGCGGCCGCCGAACGCGGTGCGCACCTGGTGCAGCAGCTGCTGACGCTGGCGCGCGCCGACGGCGCGGCACTCGGCGCCGGCACGCCGCTCGCGCGGGTCGACCTCGCGGCACTGGCCGCCGCGTCCGCCGACGACTGGCTGCGCCCCGCGCTCGCCGCCGGGCAGGACCTGGGCTTCGACCTCGAACCCGCTTGGGTCGACGGCGATGCGCTGCTGCTGCGCGAGCTGCTCGGCAACCTGATCCACAACGCGGTCGAGCATGCCGGCGCGGGGTCGCGCATCACCGTGCGCACGCGCGCGGAAGCCGCGCAGTCGCTGCTGCAGGTCATCGACGACGGCCGCGGCCTGCCGGCCGACGAGCTGCCGCAGGTGTGGGACCGGTTCCGCCGCGGCGCCGCGGCCGGCGGCCTGGGCACCGGCCTCGGCCTCGCGATCGTGCGCGACATCGCCCGCCTGCATGGCGGCGATGCCGTGCTGCAGCCCGGCATCGACGGCCGTGGCGTGGCCGCCACCGTGACGCTGCCCTGCAGCCCCGAACCTGTCGCCAACCTGTCGTAGGTAAAAACCGATGGCGTCTGCGGAGGGCGCACTGCCTAGAGTGGGCCTCCTCTCACGGAGCCACCATGATCGACAGAAACCTTGCCCGAGGACTCTTCCTGGCCGCCATCGCGCTGGCCTTCGGACTCGGCGCGCTGCGCTACCCGATCGGTGACTTCAGCCGCGCCGGTGCCGGGCTGTTCCCGCTGATGATGAGCGGCCTGCTGCTGCTGATCGCCGTCGCCACCGTCGTGCGGTCGCGGCTCGCCGGGAACGGGCCGCCGTTCGCGTTCAACCCGGTCAACATCGCGCTGCTGCTGTCCAGCCTGTGCGCGTTCGCGCTGGTGTCGCGGGTGCTGAACATGACGGCCGGCATCGTCGCGCTGGTGTTCATCTCGGGCTTCGCCGGCACGGCGAAATACTCGATCGTCCGCAACCTGAAGGTGTCGGTCGGCTTGTTCCTGGTGGCGCTCGCCTTCCAGAAACTGCTCGGCCTCAGCCTGAACCTGTACTGAGAGCCGACGACGATGGACCTCCTCCACAACCTCGCCTTCGGTTTCAGCCACGCGCTGACGATGCAGAACCTGCTGTTCTGCGCCATCGGCTGCACGGTCGGCACGCTGGTCGGCCTGCTGCCGGGCCTCGGCCCGCTGGCCACCATCAGCCTGCTGCTGCCGCTGACGTATTCGATCCCCACCAACGGCGCGCTGATCATGCTGGCCGGCATCTACTACGGTGCGCAGTACGGCGACAGCGTCAGCGCGATCACGATGAAGATCCCGCATGCCAGCAGCATCGTGGCCTGCATCGACGGCTACCAGATGACGCTGAAGGGCAAGACCGGCCTGGCGCTGTTCACCGCCGGCGTGTCGAGCTTCATCGGCGGCACGGTGGCCATCGTGGTGCTGACCTTCCTCGCGCCCAGCCTCGGCGAGGTGGCCTTCCTGTTCGGCCCGGCCGACTACTGCGCGCTGATGCTGGTCGGCTTCGTCTGCGTCAGCTTCGTGACCACCGGCAGCCTGCTCAACGGCATGGCGATGTGCCTGATCGGCGTGCTGCTCGGCCAGATCGGCACCGACGTCAACAGCGGCGTGGCGCGCTACACCTGGGACCTGCCGATGCTGGCCGACGGCGTCGGCCTGGTCAGCGTCGCGCTCGGCTGCTTCGGCATCGCCGAGATCACGAAGAACCTCGATTCGCGCGAGGAGCGCTCGCCGTTCAACGGCACCATCCACCTGATGCCGACCTGGGCCGAGTTCAAGCGGATCATCCCGAGCGCGCTGCGCGGCAGCGTGATCGGGTCGTTCCTCGGCATCCTGCCGGGCGGCGGGCCGGTGATCGCGCAGTTCGCTGCCTATGCGGTCGACAAGAAGGTCAGCAAGTACCGCCACGAGATCGGCTCCGGCGCGATCGAGGGCGTGGCCGGCCAGGCCGCGGCCGACGAAGCCGCGGCCCGCACCAGCTTCATCCCGCTGATGAGCATCGGCATTCCGGAGAACGCGGTGATGGCGCTGATGATGGCGGCCTTCGTGATCAAGGGCATCCAGCCCGGACCGAACATGATCGCCGGCCACCCGGACCTGTTCTGGGGGCTGGTCGCCAGCATGTGGGTCGGCAACTGTTTCCTGCTGATCCTGAACGTGCCGCTGGTGCGCTACTGGCTGTCGGTGTTCAAGATCCCGTACAGCGTGCTGTTCCCGTCGATCCTGTTCTTCTGCTGCATCGGCACCTACAGCGTCAACAACAACCTCGACGACATCTTCATCACGGCCGCGTTCGGACTCGGCGGCTACCTGTTCTCGCGCCTCGACATGGATGCGGCACCGCTGATGCTGGGCTTCATCCTCGGGCCGATGCTGGAGGAGAACTTCCGCCGCGCGATGCTGCTGAGCCGCGGCAGCTTCAGCGCGTTCGTCACGCGGCCGATCAGCGCAACGCTGATCGGGCTGATCGCGGTGTTCATCGCGTGGCAGCTGGCGGCCTTCCTGCTGAAGGCACGCGCGCAGCCGCAGCCGGCCTAGCGAGATTACTAATTCTTCTTGCGAAACCAACCAGGGCGCCCGGCATTAATTTACCGATTGTTACCTGATTATTAGTACCGCAACTCGCCCGGTTCGGATGCAATCCGCGCAGGGCGAGGTCTCGTTGTGGGGTTTGTCGTGGCGATGAGCGCTCTGCCCGCGTTCCGACGAACCACCCCAGGAGACAGACATGACCCTCGATCGACGTGACTTCCTGCGCGGCAGCGTCGCCGTCGCCGGCGAAGCGGCCGTGGCCGCCGTGGCGCTGAGCCCGCTGCCCGGCCAGGCCGCCGTGGCCCCCTACCCACAGAACCGCAGCCCGCTTGCGCCGGCTGCCTTCCTGCGGCTGCCGCCCGGTGCGGTGCAGGCGCGCGACTGGCTGCAACTGCAGCTCGAGCGCCAGCTCAACGGGCTGTGCGGGCGCTTCCCGGAGGTGTCGCACTTCCTCGGCTACGACAGCACCGGCTGGATCCACCCCGAGCGCGGCGGCTGGGAAGAGGTGCCGTACTGGCTGCGCGGCTTCGTCGACCTCGCCTACGTGACCGGCAACGCGGCGGCGCTGGCCACCGCGCGCCGCTGGATGGACGGCGTGCTCGCGACGCAGGCGTCCGACGGCTTCTTCGGCCCGACCGCGCTGCGCAGCGCGCTGAACGGCCACGCCGACGTCTGGCCGCACCTGCCGATGCTGCACGCGCTGCGCTCGCATGCCGAGTACACCGGCGATGCGCGCGTCGCGCCGTTCCTGACGCGCTTCTTCCGCTTCCTGACCACGCAGCCGAACGGCGTCTTCAGCGACGGCTGGGGCACCTGGCGCTGGGGCGATGCGATCGATTCGATCTACTGGCTCTACAACCGCAGCGGCGAGGCCTTCCTGCTCGACCTGGTGCGGCGCATCCACGCCAACTCGGCCGACTGGGTCGGCGGGCTGCCGGACCGCCACAACGTCAACATCGCGCAGGGCTTCCGCGAGCCGGCGCAGTTCGGCGTGCTGTCGGGCGATGCGGCGCACCGCAACGCGACCTATGCGCGCTACGACGGCGTGCAGGCCGCGTGGGGCCAGTTCCCCGGCGGCGGTTTCGCGGGCGACGAGAACGCCCGGCCGGGCTTCGGCGACCCGCGCCAGGGCTTCGAGACCTGCGGCATCGTCGAGTACATGATGAGCCACGAGATCCTCGCGCGCATCACCGGCGACGCCGCCTGGTGCGACCGCACCGAAGAACTCGCGTTCAATTCGCTGCCGGCTGCGCTCGACCCGCTGGGCCGTTCGGTGCACTACGTGACCAGCGCGAACAGCGTCGACCTCGACAACGTGCCGAAGCGCAGCGGCCAGTTCCAGAACGGCTTCGCGATGCAGTCGTACCGCGCTGGCATCGACCAGTACCGCTGCTGCCCGCACAACTACGGCATGGGCTGGCCGTACTACGTCGAGGAGATGTGGCTCGCGACGCCCGATGGCGGCCTGTGCGCCGCGCTGTACGGGCCCTGCACCGTCAGCGCATCGGTGGCCGGCGGCACGCGGGTGACGATCACCGAGACCACCTACTACCCGTTCACCGACAGCGTGACGCTGCGGCTGCAACTGCCCGCGGCCGTGACCTTCCCATTGGTGCTGCGCGTGCCGGGCTGGTGCGCGGCGCCGGAACTGCGGGTCAACGGCGCGCCGGTCGCGGCCGGCGCCGGGCCGCGCTTCGTCACGGTGAACCGGCTGTGGGCGAACGGCGACGTGGTGACGCTGCGCTTTCCGGCGCAGCCGGTGGTGAAGCGCTGGCCGGCGCAGCACAACGCGGTGTCGGTGCACCAGGGAGCCCTCGCCTTCTCGCTGCAGATCGGCGAGAACTGGGTGCAGACCGGCGGCAACGCGCAATGGCCGGAATGGGATGTGCACCCCGGCTCGACCTGGAACTACGGGCTGGTGCCGAACACCGCCATCACGGTGACGACCGGCGGCAACCTGGCCGATCCGTTCATGACCGGCAACGCGCCGCTGCGGCTGCTGGCGTCGGCGCAGAAGATCGGTGGCTGGCAGGCGGATGCGGAACACGTGGTGACGCCACTGCAGGACGGGCCGGTCGCGTCGAGTGCCGCGGTCGAGCAGGTCACGCTGATCCCGATGGGCGCGGCGCGGCTGCGCATCACCTCGTTCCCGCAGACCGGCGGCACGCGGCCGTGGCTGCCGCCGGGCGCATCGCTGCGCATCCAGAACCGGAACTCCGGCAAGGTGCTGGGCGTGGACGGCATGTCGCTCGCCAACTCGGCCAACGTGGTGCAGTTCGACGACAGCGGCACGCAGGACCACCTGTGGCGGCTGGTCGATGCCGGCAGCGGCCGGGTCAAGATCCAGAACCTGAACTCCGGCCGGCTGCTCGCGGTGGAGGCGGCGTCGACGGCCGATTCGGCGCGCGTGCAGCAGTACGAAGACAACGGCACGGCCGATCACCTGTGGCAGCTGATCGACCTGGGGGATGGCTGGCTGCGCATCCGCAACGTCAACAGCGGCAAGGTGCTGGGCGTGGCTGGCATGTCGCTGAACAACTCGGCGCAGGTGGTGCAGTTCGCCGACAACGGCTCAGCCGATCACGACTGGCGGCTCGTCCCGAACGGCGAGCTGCGCATCCAGAACGTGAACAGCGGCAAGGTGCTGGCGGTGGAGAACATGCAGACCACCGATTCGGTGCGCGTGCAGCAGTTTGCCGACAACGGCACGCCGGACCATGCGTGGACCTTCCTGCCGAATGCCGATGGCAGCTTCCGCATCCGCAACGTCAACAGCGGCAAGGTGCTCGCGGTGGCCGGCATGTCGCTCGCCGACTCGGCCCAGGTGGTGCAGTTCACCGACAACGGCACCGCTGACCATGACTGGCGCATTCGCGTGAACGCCGCGAACCCCGGCACGCTGCGGCTGCAGAACGTGAACAGCGGCAAGGTGCTGGCGGTGCATGCGATGTCGGCGGCGGATTCGGCGAACGTCGAGCAGTTCGCCGACAGCGGCACGGTCGATCACGACTGGCGATTGCTGTAGGTTCCCTGTCGGGCGTCCCCGCCGGGGGGCCGGCCGGCGTACCCGCCGGACGAGGGGTCGTCATGTCGCCCGGATGCCAATCCGGGGAGCGGCGCCGCCCTCACCCCAGCAAACTCGCCGGCACCTTCCCCCCGTTTTCCGCCAGCTTCTTCATCACCTGCTTGTGCAGCCAGATGTTCATCGTCGCGGTGTCGCCGGTATCGCCCGTGTAGCCGAGTTCGCCGGCCAGCTGCTTGCGTTCGGCCAGGCTCGATTCCATGCCGACCAGCTTCATCAGGTCGACGATCGACGTGCGCCAGTTCAGCTTCTGCGACGAGGCCGCGGCCAGCTTCGTCAGCACCGCCTCCACATCGACCTCGCTCATCGCGACGGGTGCCGCGGCGGCCGGTGTGGCCGGGGTCGGCGCCTGCGCCACCGCGGGCGCCTCGTCCTTCTTGCCGAAGATCGCGTCCTTGATCTTGCTGAAGATGCTCATCGTGGGCTCCTGTTCGGGTTGAGGGGTGCCGACCCAGTCTAGGCGCTGCGGCTCGCCGATCAAAGCGTAACGGCCCGTCAGCGTGTCAGACAGGTTGTCGCCAAGGTGACAGAATCGCCCGTCGCAAAACATGCCCCCGCCCATGACCCGAACCGTCAGCGCCACCCGCGCCCTGCCCGCCCTGCTGCTCACGCTGCTGCTCGTCGCCTGTGGCGGCGGAGGTGGCGACAGCACCAACGACAACGCCCAGAAGCCCGCCCCACCCGACCTGTCGGCCTCCAGCCCGTCGACCGCCGACACCCAGCCGCCGGTCGTCTCCGCATCGGCCACCGTGTCCACCGACGCCGTGGTCCTCGCCGCGCTCGCCACCGACAACGTCGGCATCGCGTCGGTCAGCTTCCTCGTCGATGGCAGCGCTATCCAGACCGGCAGCGTGCAGAAGTCGCCGAGCGACGGTTCGTACACGTCGTCGCTGCCGATCGGCCTGATCACGAGCGGCACGCACAGCTTCGTCGCGGTCGCGGTCGATGCCGCCGGCAACAGCACCACCTCGGCCGCGGCCGGCTTCACGGTCGGCAACCCGGTCAGCGCGCCCGGCAGCAACGACACCGTGCCGCCCACCATCACCGCCGCGGTGCAAGGCAACTTCGGCCTGGTCAAGCTGACGGCGATCGCGAAGGACGAAACCCGGCTGTTCGGCGTCGACTTCATGGTCGACGGCAAGCTCACCGGCTCCTGGGCCTCGCTGCACTACATCAGCACCGATCCGGCCGACCAGTACTACGTGCTGTTCGACACGACGACGCTGTCGCCCGGCGCACACACCGTCGTCGCCCGCGCGCGCGACAACGCCAACCACGCGACGCTGGCGGAACTCGTGCTGAACGTCGACCCGGCCGCCGGCCTCGCCGAGACGGAGCCGAACAACACGCTGGCCACCGCCAACGCGGTGGCGTCGGTGCAGCTCCCGATCTACGGCACGCTGAAGAACGAGACCGAACTCGTCGGATCCACGAAGATCGTGCACACCGACAGCGACTACTACAAGCTGACGATCCCGGCCGGCCAGACGCTGACGGTGCGCATGCTGACACCGCAGCACCAGTTCTTCTCCGTCTCCATCGTCGACGCGAACGGCGACAAGCTCTCCGGCGATGCCGCATGGCCCAGCTCGGGCGAGGTCAGCGTGGCGTACACGAACGGCGCGGCCGCGCGCGACGTCTGGATCCGGCTGTCGAGCGGCCCGCTCGACTTCGAGACGCGCGACCAGTACACGCTGACGCTGAGCCTTCAGTAGCGCGAACCGGCGTCAGTCGTCGCCGGCCAGCGCAGCGTCGGCCGCCAGCGCCGAGCGCAGTGCCGCCGTGTTGCGCCAGTCGGACTGCAGCACGTCGTTGCCGGCGGCCTTGGCCGACGCGCCGGCGCTGTTCGCCCGGCGCTGCCACAGCGGGCTGATCCAGCCTTTGCCCATCTGGTCGCCCAGGCCCGGGTCGTTGTCCTTGCCACCCTGGATGTCGCGGCGCGCGTTCTTCACGTTCACCGCGCTGTACTGCGTCATTGCCGAATAGAGGGCGATGCCGCCGGCACCGGCCGCCAGCATCACCTGCCCCCACGCCGGCAGGCTGCTGGTGCCGCTGATCGGCTTGTGGGCCTGCGCGCGGTCGTGCGATTGCGCGGCCAGGTGCTTGTTGACCTCGTACACCGCCATGTTCACGCCGCGCCCGAGCAGCAAGGCGCCGGCGCCGCCCAGCACGCCGAAGGTGAACTGCTGCGACAGGCGCTGCCCGACCTGCGCCGAATACTCCAGCGGCGAACGCAGCTTGGCCCAGCCCTCCGACCACGCGAAAGCCACCGCGGTGTTCTGCATCGCCTTGCCGAACAGCTGGCGTGCGAAGCCGTTCTCCTCCAGCCCGCCCAGGTTGCCGTCGGCGATCTTCTGGAGATCGCTGTCGCAGTCGGCGATCTCCGCCGCGAGGTCGGTGGCCACGCGGTCGCCGGCCTCGGGATCGGTGCCCGGCGCCGGCGGCTGCGCCTGGCGCGCCGCAAGCCGTGCCTGCAGTTCCTTGCGGTGGCTGTCGACCATCGCGCTCACGCGGCCGGCGATCAGCATCTCGGGCTCGACGACCAGGCCCTGCAGCTTCTTCGGGTCGATGCCGGTCGGCCGGATCGGCTGGCCGGCGTTCCAGTCGGCCTGCCCTTCGGCGTTGAAGATGTCGCCGTACAGGATGCCCAGCCGCATTTCATCGGCCTGTGCGGTGCGCTCGTCCTGGCCGGCCCCCACGTGCTGGCCGAGCAGCGCGCCGAGCGCGATCGCGACCGACACGCCGGTGATGGCCGCCGCCGGCACGTGCTTCGACTGCATCGCCGGCGCCAGGATGCCGCTCAGGCCGCGCAAGGTGCGCCAGAACACCTGCGCGTCCGTCGAGTTCTTCTGGCGCTTCTGCATGCCTTCGAGGCGCAGGCCGTCCAGCACGAGCCCGGCCGCCTGCACGGCGCGAGCGGTCTGGTCGTTCTGGATCTTCTCCAGGTCCCGGTGTTCGTCGGGGGTCAGCGCGCGCAGGAAGTTCCGCAGCTGTTCTTCGGTGGGTGCCGCATCGGCCGGCAGCGCGTGCTCCGGATGCCGGCTCGCCAGGTCGCGCAGCAGGTCGCCCATCGCGGTGGCATCCTTCTGCGCCAGGGCTTTCAGCGCCACGAGATCGGCCTCGATCTGCTGCAGGGTCGTGCTGGCCTTGATGTTGCCGGGCATCTTGCCCATCGGCCCGCCCTTCTGCCGCATCACGGTGATGGCCGAGACGATCGGGGTCTGCAGGCCCGCCGTCACGAAGGGCTGCGCCGCCAGCGCCGCGACGCTGCCGCCCAGCACCTTGGTCGGCGTGCTCTCCAGCGCCGCGAACGGGATCGCACCGTACAGCACCGCCTGGAACAGCGAGCCGCTGCTGGGGATGTAGCGCCCGCCCTTCGTCGCCATGTCGTCCATGGCCTGGATCTTCGCGTCGGAGAGTTGCAACGCCTCTTTCAGGAACCGGCGGATCACCGCGGGCGACAGCAGCTGGGCCAGCTGGTCGTGCGAAGGCGTCGTGCCGTCGCCGCTGCCGGACGCGAGCGGGTTGTGGCGCACCTGGTTGACGAGGGTCGCGGCGGCGCTCAACTGCGCGTCGCCCGGCGTGGTCGCGCGCTGCGCGGCGAGCTTGCATTCGAAATCGGGCAGGTTGCGCGCGAGGCTCACGTCCACGGGCGGCGACCCCATCGTGCCCAGCGCGGCCAGGTTGGCTGCCTGGCGCGGGCGCGTGCCTGCAGGGGCGCGCGGTGGACGCGAGACCGGAGGACGGTCGCCGTCGAGCGATCGCGGGGACGACCGCGTGCCGGTGTCGGGTTGATGAGGTTGGTCGGACGGGGTCCTGACCGAGGGCGCGCGGCTGGGCGTGGCGGTCAGCTTCGGGAGCGTCGGCATCGACATGGTGTGGAACGCGAGAGTGATCGAATGGACGCACTGTCTTCGGGCGTCGGTGTCACCTTTCCGGGCGCGCCGAAGCCCCTGTCGCGAATGCGAAGCCCGGTCGGCCGTCGACGGGCCGAACCGGGCGTTTGTCATCCAGCCGTCACGCCGGGCATCGCGTCACTGCGCCGTCACCACGGCGATGCTGCAGTCGCGCCCCTGGACCTGCACGTTCGATGGAATCGGCCGTGCGCCGCTGTACGCGAGCTGCATCCCGAAGTCGACCGCACTGCCTGCCGCCACCGTCGTGTTCCAGTCCGCCGGCCGGACGGTGATGGTGCGCGCACTGGACGTCACCGCACTGCTCCACGAGTTGGTCACCGTGAAGTCGCTCGATTCGGTCCACGACAGCTGCCAGTTGCTCAAGGCCTGCGTGCCGGTGTTGCTCAGGCGGATCGCCACCACCTGCCCCGCGCCCCAGTCGTTGCTGACGTCCAGCCTGACCGCGCACGAGCCGACCGGCGGCGTCGTCCCCTGCTGCGTGGTGGCCGACACGGTGGCACTGGCGGCGCCCTCCCCGCCCGCATTCGCGGCCGTCACCTGGTACCAGTACGTGGTGTTCGCCGCGAGGCCGGTGTCGGTGTAGCCCGCCGTGGTGGGCGACCCGACGGCGCTGAAGCTGCCCGCCGCCCCGCTGGCCGAGCGCTTCACCGAGTAGCTCGTCGCGTTCGCCACCGCCGTCCACGCGAGCGTCACCGACCCGGCCCCGCCGGTGGCCGTGAGCCCCTGCGGCGCGGCCGGCGGGAGGACCGGGCTGCCGCCGCAGGCCGGCGGTTCATTGCCGAAGATCTTCACGCCATTGGCGTACACCGGGATCGCCAGCGTCTTGACCGTGCTGCCGGCCGCCAGCCCCGCATACGACGGGTCGTTCGCCGGGTTCCAGTACGCCGTTCCCGAGGGCGCGGAGAAGCGGAACTGGATCTCCTTGCGGTGCGCCGACTGCCCGCCCGGGTAGATGTCGGTGCCGGTGAAATCGGCGACGGCGTAGTAGACGTTGCTGCTGCCGCAACGGAACGGCCCGCTCGCCGTCCCACCCTGCGAGTAGTTCGTGCTCAACGCGATCGCCGAGGCCGGCACGCCGGCGGCGATCACCTCGCCCAGGTCGACGTAGTAGCGCAGCGACAGCTTGTCGCCGTGGCGCGCCGGCCAACCCGAGCGGTTGTTCAACAGCGCCTTGATCTCGGTGTAGATGCCGCCCGAGCTGTTGATGCCAGCCTCGACGAAGAACTCGTCCTCGGTGGCCACCTCGCGCGGCGGGAAGTCCGCGAGCGGCGCACCGCCGGGCGCGAGCTCGTTCATCTTCGCCAGCACGCCGGTGAACGCGGCGTTGTAGTCGGTCGCGACCTCGTTCGACACGTAGTTGCCGATGTCGTCGCTGTACGAATCGTCGGCGCCCGGCCCGCCCACCAGCGCGCCGTACAGCAGGTGGCGATGTTTCGCCGGCGTCGCCTGGCTGTCCAGCCACGAGCCGTGCGCCGTGCGGTGGTGCGGATGCTGCGGCGGGTTGGCGCCGAAGCCGATCAGGTAGCTGCCCTGGCGCGGGTTGTCGCCCAGCGCGTAATTGACCTGGCGCGTCGCGAAGTCGCGGTAGCGCTGCTGCTTGGCCGCGTCGCCCACCACGTCGGCATAGGCGAGCGCGATGAAGGCCTCGTTCATCGCATAGCGCAGCGAGCCCCACTGGTCCAGCCAGGCCAGGCCGCCCGGCGTGTAGGTCACGCGTTGCCCGTCGGAGGTGCCGGTGGTCCAGTAGTCGAGGTTGCGCTCCAGCGCGTCCTTGTAGAGCGCCTTGCCGGTGCTCTCGGCCAGCATCAGGTAGACGCCGACGAGCTTGCTGTCCCAGCCCAGCGTCCACTTGTACGGCAGGTAGGCGGTCTGCCCTTCGGTGCCGAAGCTGCTCACGAACGACTCGGCCTTCTGCAGGTAGGCCGCCTCGCCGGTGGCGCGGTACAACCAGGCCGCCCCCCAGGCCAGCTCGTCGTAGTAGCCCGACCAGGAGTTGTAGTAGTTGGCCGCGTCGGTGACGCAGTCGGAATACTTCGCGCGCACCGTGTCGGCGAAGGTGTACAGCTGCCGCGCATGCGTCAGCAGTTGCGCCGCGTAGGTGGGGTCGCTGGGCGAGAACAGCATCGACGCGGCCGCCATGGCTGCCGCGGTCTCGGCCGCCACGTCCGATCCGCCGCAGCTGGCCGTGATCTTGTAGCTCGGTGCCGCCAGCGGGTAGACCTCGACCGGGCCCCACCAGCTGTGGTCGGTGCCGCCGTTGCCCACCTGCACCACCAGCTCGTTCGGCGCGGTGTGCGCGCGCATGAAGTAGTCGTTGACGAAGCGCAGGTTGGCCAGCAGCGCGTCGTACTGGCCGGCGGCCTGGTAGCCGGCCTTGAAGCGCAGGCCGCCCCACGCGAGCTGGGTCGCGCTGAAGGCCATCGGGAAGCCGAACTTCACGTGGTCGCCGGCGTCGTACCAGCCACCGGTCAGGTCGCGGCCGATGTCGCTTCCGTCGGACAGGCGCGAATCGCCGCGCCAGCTGGTGACGCGGTTCCAGGCCGGCAGCTTGCCGGACTGCTGCGCTTCGTAGAACAGCACCGATTTCTGCAGCGCCTCGGCATAGTTGAAGTGCGGCGCGGCCGACGGGGCAGCCATCGCGCGGGCATGCGACTCACCACGCGTTGCCGTGTCGTCGGGCGCGGGGGCGTCGCCGCCGCCGCAGGCACTCAAGGCAAGCGCGATCGCGGCCGCGGCGCTGCGGGTCAGGGCCGCGCGCCGCGGGCGCTGGAAGAGGTTCTCGTTCATGGTCGTCTCCCTGGATCAGGTCAGAGGTGGGTGGGCACGCTGGCATAGCCGGCCAGGCGGGCGGCGATGGCATCCGGCATCGACCGGGTCAGCGCGTTGTAGTGGTCGGCGAAACGGCTGTAGCGCTCGCGCGCCTGGGCCAGCTGGGGTTCCGACTCCAGCAGCTGCCGGTGCAGGCCCAGCACCGCGGCGTCATCGCGCAGCGCCGGCTGCCGCTGCGCCGCGAGCACGAGCCGGAACAGCAGGCCGGTCAGTTCGCCCTGGTTGCGCTTGAAGGCATCGAGTGCACGCGGGTCGTCGAGCAGGCCCGGACTGCCGGGCAGCGCCGCCGCACGCGCCAGCGCGCCGCGTGCCGCCTCGACCAGTTGCGGGTCGAGGTCGGGCGCGTGGCCGGCCGCCTGCAGCGCCGGTACGGCGAGCCGGTGGCGTTCGGCGTAGATCCCGCCGATCTCGTCCCACGCGGCCGTGCTGGCCGTGCGGGCCTCGCCAAGGCGGATCACCAGGCGCGAGCCCCAGGCCGTGGCGCCGGCCGCCAGCGCCAGCCCGAGGGCCAGCGCGGCGAACCGGCCCCGGGACAGGCCTGGGGGCGATGCGGTGTGAAGGTGGTTCATCGCATCCCCCTGTCGTCACTTGATGGTGACCGTGCAGCTGTGGCCTGCCAGCGCCAGCCCGGTGGGCATCGGCTTGGCGCCGCTGTAGCCGATCTGCATGCCGAACTCGACGCTGCCGTTCGGCGACACCGTGCCGTTCCAGCCGGCCGGCGTGGCCACCACGCCGCGGCCGTTCTTCGTCACCGTGGCACTCCAGGAATTCGACAGCGTGAAGTCGTTCGACTCGGTCCAGCTCAGCGACCAGCCGGTGATCGGCGTCGTGCCGGTGTTGCCCAGCTTCACCGTCGGCACCTGGCCCGCGCCCCAGTCGTTGCTGGTGTCGAAGCTGATCGTGCAGTCGGCCACCACCACGTCGTTGTCGACCTCGGTGGCGGTGACGACGGCGCCGGTGTGGCCAGTCGCCGCCAGGTTGAAGCTCGCGCTGCCGTTGGCCTGGTCGGCATCCTCGGCGGCGGCGATCACCAGGTTCTGCGGCACGTTGTAGTTGGCCGGCGTGAAGGTCAGCGCGGTGCTCGCGGTGCTCAGGTCGGCGTCGCCGCCGACGGCCTTGCTCACCGTCACCGTGACCGTTCCTGCCGGCGCCTGCGACAGGCTGACGCCGACGCTCGCGCTGGCGCCCTCGGCCACGCTCAGCGTGCCGGCGCTCAGCACGATGGCCGGTGTACCGCCGCTGCCGTCGCCGTCGATGTTCGCGTAGTCGTTGAAGGCCATCGCGATGTCGGCCTGCGCCCAGAAGCGGTGGTAGACCCAGTCGGGCGACGCGCCGCCGGCCAGGTAGGCCTGCAGCTTCGGCCACTGCGGGTCCTGCTGGTACTTCGGCCGCAGGCTCAGGAAGGTCGCGTTCGAATCGATGGTCGCCCCCTGCGCGTTGGTGCCGGTCCAGCCGGAGGGCACGTAGACGCCCGAGCCGGTGGCCGCGTCGTAGGCGTCGTCGAAGCGCAGGTAGTCGGTGCGCTTCTCGGCGATGGCAATGCCCTTGGTGTCCTGGTAGCGCGTCCAGGCGCGGTCCAGCAGTTCCTTCGCCAGCGTCCTGGCGGCGGCGTTGCCCGACTTCGCGGCGTAGTGGATCAGCGTGCGCGCGAAGGCCGCGGTGGTGCCGATGTCGGTCGTGCGATCGGCCACCGTGACGCGCAGGTTGGCGTTCGCGCCCGGCGCCGCCGGATTCCAGGTGTCGGGCTGGCCGCTCCACTTCAGCGTGCTCGGGACGGCGTAGCTGCCGTCGGCGTTCAGCAGCGTCTGCGCCGAGGCCCAGGCCACCCACTTGTCGAGCAGCGCCTTCGCCTTCGCATCGCCGCTCGCGCGGTAGTACTCGGCCACCCGCTGCATCGACCACACCTGCATGCCGAACCATTCGTTCGAACCCGGGTCGTGGTAGACCGGGTTCTCGTCGTAGGCCATGCCGTAGAACGTGGCCGTGCCGGCGGGTGGCGCGCCGTAGTTGCCGCCCCAGCTGTTGGTGGCACCGCCGGCGATCGCGCCGTCGGCCGACTGCAGCCAGCGGTAGAACTCGAGCTGGCGCGCGAGGCTCTTGCCCCAGTCGCCGGCCGCCGTCGGGGAGCCCGGCTTGAAATCGGCCTGCGTCGACAGCGCCCAGGCCGCGAGCGGATTCTGGTAGCCGAAGTGGTTGTGGCTGGAACCGATGCGCCAGGCCCAGCCGGCGCTCGTGTCGGTCGCGCCGCCCCAGGCGTAGTACCAGCTCATCAGGTAGGTCTGGTTGTCGCGAAAGCCGTTCGCGTCCGGCTGGCCGGTGCCGGCTGCGCAGGTCTGCGCGCCGACGCAGTTGCCGATCTTCTTGAAGTACTTGTCGAACATCGAGTACCGCAGGTAGTCGCCCATGCGGGCCGCCTTCTTGACGAGGTCGGCCACGTCCGCGCCCTTGCCCTGCGCCTTCGCCCACACCGAGGCCCAGTAGACGGCCTGGATCGCGCGCGCATCCGCATCCGGCGCATTGGTGTAGCGCCACTGCTTCGCATAGCTCTGGTCGCCGATGAACAGGCTCAGGAAGCCCTGCGTGCCGCCGCTGCGGCCCCAGCGGAAGGTCTCGCACGAGGGATGGGGAATCGTCTCCCACACCGATTCCTGCGGCCCGCGCTGGAAGGTGTTGATGTAGGCCGGCTTGGTGCTGCCGTCGCCGCAGCGGCCGTAGCCGTACCAGTTGTCGACGTCGGTCAGCCAGTGCATGCCGTAGATGTCGCGCGTGCCATAGGCCGTCGCGAGTTCGGTGGCGATCGGGTCCTGCCCCGCCGTCGCCGCGTTGTCCAGCGGCGCCGGGTAGTCCTTGGGCAGAGGGAACTCGCCGGCATAGGTGGCCGGCTTGGCGGGGTTGTAGAAGCTGTTGGTGGGCTGGTCGGCCGTGGGCGGGATGATGGTCTGTTCCATCTTCGCCCAGGCGGCCTTCAGCGGCGCCCAGTCGCCGGTGACGCGGCCGTACTGCGCCTCCAGCCAGAGCCAGAAGCTGTAGGCCTCGGAGGTCGTCTCATGGCCGTAGTCCGGCGCCTCGACCATCAGCGTCTCGATCGAGTGGTAGGGCACGCCGTCGCTGCTGAAGTAGCCGTTCGCCGGGTCCTTGATCTTGTTGTACTGCGTCAGGAAGCGCTGCGTGTACTCGGCATCGGCCGCGCGCGCCGGCGCGGCGAGCGACAGGGCCAGCACGGCGGCCGCAATGGCCGACAGAAAGGGAAGTCTGCTTTTCATCGAAATGTCTCCTGTTGTGAAAACGTTTTCACTGCAATGAAACTGCGGTCAAGCGCACAGCGCCGCCGCGGCGCCAGGGCGCAGCGGCGGGTACAACGATTCGCGGGTCGTTCGAGCGCGTCAGGACGGGCTGGGGATGCCCGGGCGCTCTGGGGTGGCCGATGGCCGGCGGGGGGACTGCAACTGCATCATTCCGTGTCTCCTTTTCCTCGGCGCGGCGGTCTCGCGACGGCGCGCCGTTGATGTTCTGGACGGTCTGTCTACAACTGCTGTTGAAATCGATTTCAACGCAACCAGTGTGCGACGGGTCGTGCGGTCGCGGCATCCGGGTTAGCCCCATCAGATGCAACCTTTGCATATCCCATGACGCGGGCACATCCTCGTTTCACGACGATGACGGCCCGTTGATCGACTGATCCGATCAGCTACCCGGCACGACACCGTGCTGTCATGCGGCCCGCTTACGGTGAGCGTCCCTTCCAGGAGACCCTCCGCATGACAGACATCGATCGACGCCAGGTCCTCAAGCTCATCGGCGCCAGCGGCCTCGGCGGCGCGCTGCCCGGCAGCATCGCGAATGCACTGGCCGTGCCGGCCCATCACCGCACCGGCACCATCGAAGACGTCGAGCACATCGTGATCCTGATGCAGGAGAACCGCTCGTTCGACCACCTGTTCGGCACGCTGCGCGGCGTGCGCGGTTTTGCCGATCCGCGGGCGGTGACGCTGCCGTCGGGCAAGCCGGTGTGGTACCAGCCGACACCGACCGGCACGCTGCTGCCGTTCCGCCCGCCGGTGGCCGATGTCGGGCTGACCTTCCTGCCCGACCCGCCGCATGGCTGGAACGACACGCATGCGGCCTGGAACGGCGGCCGCTTCGACCAGTGGGTACCGAACAAGGGCGCGGTGACGATGACGTACCACACGCGCCGCGACATCCCGTTCCACTACGCGCTGGCCGATGCGTTCACCATCTGCGACGCCTACCACTGCTCGGTGATGGGACCGACCGATCCGAACCGCTACCACCTGTGGACCGGCTGGGTCGGCAACGACGGCCGGCAAGGCGGGCCGGTCATCACCAACGCCGAAGCCGGCTACGACTGGACCACCTTCCCCGAGCGGCTGACGCAGGCCGGCATCGGCTGGAAGGTCTACCAGGACATCGGCGTGGGCCTGAACGCTGCCGGCTACTGGGGCTGGACCTCGGACGCGTACATCGGCAACTACGGCGACAACGCGCTGCTGTACTTCCACCAGTACCAGAACGCCGCCGAGGGCTCGCCGCTGGCGCTCGGGGCGCGCACCGGCACGCAGGTCAACGCGCTGAACCGCGACCCGGCGCGCCTGTTCGACACGCTGCGCGAGGACGTGCGCAGCGGCCGGCTGCCGGCGGTGTCGTGGATCGTCGCGCCCGAGGCCTTCAGCGAGCACCCGAACCACGCGGCCGATTTCGGCGCCTGGTACAGCTCGCAGGTGATCGACATCCTGGCGTCGAACCCGGACGTCTTCGGCAAGACGGTGCTGTTCATCAACTACGACGAGGAAGGCGGCTTCTTCGACCACATGGTGCCGCCGACGCCGCCGTTCGCCGGGCATGGCGGGTCGACGGTGGACACGATCAACGAGATCTACCCGGCCGGCGATGCCGCCCACCCGAGCGCGCCGTACGGGCTCGGCATGCGGGTGCCGATGATCGTGGTGTCGCCGTGGAGCAAGGGCGGTTGGGTCAACTCGCAGGTGTTCGACCACACGTCGGTGATCCGCTTCATCGAGGCGCGCCATGCGAAGGCGCATCCGCAACTGGTCGAGACCAACATCACGCCGTGGCGCCGTGCGGTGACCGGCGACCTGACGTCGACGCTCGATTTCTCGCGCCCCGACCGCGACCGCGTGCGGCTGCCGAGCACCGCCGGGCTGATGCCGGCCGACCTGGTGCGGCATCCGGATTACACGATCGTGCCGCCGGCCTCGCCGGTGCTGCCGGTGCAGGAGCCCGGCGTGCGGCCGGCGCGCGCGCTGCCGTATGTGCTGCATGCCGACGGCGCGGCGAACACCGCGGCGGCGTCGTTCCAGCTGAACTTCGGCAACACCGGCAAGGCGGCCGCGGTGTTCCATGTGCGATCGGGGCTGGCGTCGCAGGCGCCGCGGAACTTCACGGTCGAGCCGCAGCGATTGTTGTCGGCCAGCTGGGCGGCGGCGACCGATGACGGCTCCTACGACCTGTCGGTCAGCGGGCCGAACGGCTTCCTGCGCGCGTTCAAGGGCAAGGTGCGGGCCGACAGCAGCAAGCTGCTGGTTCGCGCGAGCTACGACGAAGGACGGCTCGGCATCACGCTGACGATCACCAACCTCGGGCTGCAGCCGGTGAGCCTGCGGATGCGCGACGCGTATGCCGGCGGCGAGCACCACGAGCACCAGGATGGCCACGGCGACGGCCGCTGGGGCGACCGGCTCCAGGTCAACCAGTCGACCTCGAAGTACTGGCCGCTGGAGCGCAGCCGCGGCTGGTACGAGCTGGAGATCACCGTCGACGGCGATGCGGCCTTCGCCGCGCGCTTCGCCGGCCACATCGAGAACGGCGACGACAGCATCAGCGATCCGCTGATGGGACGGATGCGGCCGGGTTCGCGCCCCTGACGCGCCGCGCAGATAAGCAAACGCGAAAAGCGCAGTTCACGGCGACTGCCGCTGCCGCCAGGATCCTGCACATGGCGCACACCGGCACCCTTCGAATCCAGCACCTGAGCAAGCAGTACGAGGTCCAGGGCGGCCCCCTGCCCGTGCTCGACGACATCACGCTGACCGTCAATCCGGGGGAGTTCGTCAGCATCGTCGGCAGCAGCGGCTGCGGCAAGTCGACGCTGCTGCGGCTGATCGTCGGGCTGGAGGAGAACTACCAGGGCGAGGTGCTGCTCGATGGCGAGCGCATCGTCGGCACCAGCCTGGACCGCGGCATCGTGTTCCAGGAGCACCGGCTGTTCCCGTGGCTGACGGTGGAACAGAACATCGGGCTCGGGCTGCTGAACGGCGAGCTCGGCGAGAAGCAGAAGGCCGACACGGTGCGCGAGCACATCGCGCTGGTCGGGCTCGGCGGCTTCGAGACGGCGTGGCCGCACCAGCTGTCGGGCGGCATGTCGCAGCGCGTGGCGATTGCGCGCGCGCTGGTCACCCGGCCCGAGGTGCTGCTGCTCGACGAGCCCTTCGGCGCGCTCGACGCGCTGACGCGCGCCCACCTGCAGCAGGAGCTGCACCGCATCTGGCAGGCCGAGGGGATCACGATGATCCTCGTGACGCACGACGTCGAGGAGGCCGTCTACCTCGGCGACAAGGTGGTCGTGATGGAGCCGCGGCCGGGCCGCATCCGCCGCATCGTGCCGGTGGAGCTCGACCATCCGCGCGACCGCGTGGGCCTCGCGTTCTCGCGGGTCAAGGAAGACGTGCTTGCCCAATTCGCACGCGAGGCGGAACCCGACCGACTCGAACCACGGTGACCAGCAAAAAGCCCGCTCAACGAGCGGGCTTTTTGTTGTCGAGCGTTCAGCGAGACAACCCCAGCGGCCGCCGCGGAACCGGCTTTGCCGGGCCGCTGGCGGCGCCCCCTTGAGGGGGAGGCGCGTGAGCGCCTCGGGGGTGGGACATCAGAAGCTGTGGCGGATGCCCGCTGTGAACTCGGTGATGTTGCGGTCGTCGGCAGTCGTCAGGCCGGCCGGGACGGCGCTGGCCCAGCGGTCGGCGTAGCCGTCGCCTTCGTTCTTGAAGCGGGTCACCGCGCTGTACAGCGCCGTGCNGGCAGTCGTCAGGCCGGCCGGGACGGCGCTGGCCCAGCGGTCGGCGTAGCCGTCGCCTTCGTTCTTGAAGCGGGTCACCGCGCTGTACAGCGCCGTGCGCTTGGACAGGTCGTACTGGTAGCCGACGCCGAAGGCTTGCGTCTTGCCTTCGTTGACGTTCTTGGCCTTGTTCTGCACGTACTGCGCGCGCACCAGGTTCTGGCCGAAGCGGTAGTCGCCGCC
>NZ_LMDM01000019.1 GCF_001425825.1 Rhizobacter sp. Root1238 | reverse complement strand
AGCCCCACAGGGCACCGGCCTTGAAGCCGGCGAAGGTCGGCGACTCGTACTTGACCGAGTTGTTGACGCGGGCCGGGCCGCCGTTGCCGGTGGCGCTGTAGGTGGTGCCGCCGCGCACCGGCTCGTAGCCGCCGAAGCCGCCGATCACCGCCGTGCTCGCGCCGGTCGAGACGTTCGAGAACTCGCTGAAGTCGCTCGACAGGTTGTAGATGCTGCCGTACTGGCGGCCCAGGGTCAGCGTGCCGAGCTGCGCCGAGCCGATGCCGACGTACGACTGGCGGCCCCAGAAGGCGTTCTGCCCGTTGGTGCCGTCGTCGATGTTGATGCCGCTTTCGAGCACGGCCAGCGCGCGCAAGCCACCGCCGAGGTCTTCGGTGATGCGCAGGCCGAAGCGCGAGCCCTGCAGGCCGCCCGACTGCACGCGGCTCAGGTTGGCCGCGCCGTTGGCGATCTGCACGTACGCATCGGCAACGCCGTACAGCGTCACGTTGGTGGAAGAGGCTTGAGCGTCTTGCGCTTGCGCGGCCGAGGCGGCAGCCAGGGCGACCGCGGTCACGG
The DNA here is from genome assembly GCF_001425825.1 of Rhizobacter sp. Root1238. Classification (GTDB taxonomy): domain Bacteria; phylum Pseudomonadota; class Gammaproteobacteria; order Burkholderiales; family Burkholderiaceae_C; genus Rhizobacter. The sequence continues at coordinate 87,655 of NZ_LMDM01000019.1, read as the reverse complement.
CGAAGGTGGCGATTTTCATGGGTAGGTTGCTGCGATGGGCAGGTGGTCGAAACCGCACCATCGTAGGAATCGCTACCGAACGGGAGCCTGTCCGGCAGATGACAAAATTGTCAGCCGCCAGGCTCGAAACTCACTGCGCACCCGCAGCCTCCAACCCTCAGCGGACCGGCATCACGGGACCGGTGTCAGCACGCTGCCGTTCTGCACGTACACCTTGTCGCAGGCGACCAGGTTGTTGCTCAGCATGCCGCTCGCGAGCGGCGCTCGATCAGATCGAGAAGCCCAGCAACATCGCGACGCCGGCTTCCTTGTTCGGCCGCACGAAGCTGTCGCGCGTCAGGCGGCTCATCTTGATCGTCAGCGCATCGGTCAGGAACCACTTGGTGTACAGCGCGTTGATCTCGCCGCTGGCGTAGAGCTGCGACAGGCTGCGGTCGACCGATGCGAGCAGCGCGGTGTCGCCCTTGCGCAGCATCACCGCGTAAGGCTCGACCGACAGCGCCAGGTTGCTGACCTGGAAGGTGTCGAGCGCCTTGTCGTTCGAGGCCAGGCCGAGCAGCAGCGAATCGTCCTGCGGGAAGGCGCGCACGCGGCCTTCCTTCAGCGCCTTGTAGGCCTCGCCGTTGCTCGCGAAGGTCTCCAGCTTGGCATGCAATTCGCCGTTGGCCAACTGGTTGAAGAGCTTCTCGGAGGTGGTGCCCTTGCTGAGCGCGACCTGCATGCCGTTCAGGTCCTTGACCGACTCGACCTGCACGTTCTTCGGCGTCAGCAGGCGCATCGACGCGACGAAGAAGGTGTAGCTGAAGGCGACTTTCTCCTGGCGTGCGCGGGTGTTGGTGGTCGAGCCGCACTCCATGTCGATCTCGCCGCTCAGCAGCTTCGGGATCCGCTCCGGGCCGCTCACGACCTTGTACTGCACCTTCAGGTCCGGCAGCTTCAGCTCGCGCTTGATGCCTTCGACCGCGTTCAGGCACAGGTCGACCGAGTAGCCGACGGGTTGCTTCTGCTCGTTCAGGAACGAGAACGGCCGGGCGGCTTCGCGAACACCGAGCGTGACGACCTTGGTCTCGCGGATGTGGGCCAGCGTGTCGGTGGGCGCCTGGGCCTGGGCCTGGGCCAACACCGCGCCGCTGGCACCGGCCAGCAGCAACAGGCCCGTCGCGTGCCGGATCACGCGGTCAAAGGGGGAGAACATCTTGAAGCTCCGACCAAAAGGGCGGAATTATAGGGATTACCCTATTCCAAGAACCGTGATATCTGTCTCGTTGGACCGATACCTCTATCCCCTTGACCCGGGGATCGGGCCGGCTGCGGCGGCGAAAGTTGCACTCGTCGGAGGCCTCTGCGGCCCCAGCGTCGTCGACCGGTGGCGCCGCGGGTGCATCGCCGACAATCCGGCAGATGTCCACCGAAGATTTCCGCGTGCTGTCCGTCATCCCGCCGATGACGCAGCTCAACACGCCGTACCCGTCCACGGCCTACCTCACCGGCTTCCTGCGTTCGCGCGGCATCCCGGCGGTGCAGGAGGACCTGGCGCTCGCGCTGGTGCTGGACCTGCTGTCCCCCACGGGCCTCGACCAGGTCCGCGAGCGCGCGCAGGCGCAGCCCGAGGCGAAGCGCTCCGCGCAGGTCAGCGGCTTCCTCGACGCCTTCGACCGCTACCGCTCCACCATCGCCCCCACGATCCGCTTCCTGCAGGGGCGCGACGCCACCCTCGCCCACCGCATCGTCGGCCGCGACTGGCTGCCCGAGGGCACGCGCTTCCGCTCGCTCGACGCCTACGTCGACGACGAGGGCGGCGACCCGCTCGCCTGGGCGTTCGGCGCGCTCGGCCTGCAGGACCGCGCGCGGCACCTCGCGACGCTCTACCTCAACGACCTTGCCGATGTGCTGCGCGACGCGATCGACGGCCGCTTCGAGTTCGTGCGCTATGCCGAGCAGCTGGCCGCGAGCCAGCCCGATTTCGATCCGCTGGCCGCTGCGCTCTCGGCCACGCCCAACCTCGTCGACGAACGCCTGGCCGCGTTGGCACTGGCCGCGGTCGAACGGCATCGCCCGCAGTTGCTGCTGCTGTCGGTGCCCTTCCCCGGCTCGATGTATGCGGCGCTGCGCATCGCGCAGGCGGTGAAAGCGCGGCACCCGCAGCTCACCATCGCGCTCGGCGGCGGCTTCGTCAACACCGAGTTGCGCGAGCTGTCGGAGCCGCGCGTGTTCGACTTCGTCGACGTGGTGACGCTCGATGCCGGCGAACGCCCGCTGCTCGCGCTGATCGATCACCTGCAGGGCAAGCGCTCGCAGCAGCGGCTGGTGCGCAGCTTCGTGCGCGATGCCGAATCGGGCGCGGTGCGGTACCTGAACAGCTTCGCCGAACCCGACATCCCGTTCGACCAGACCGGCACGCCCACCTGGGACGGCCTGCCGCTCGACCGCTACCTGTCGCTCCTCGACATGCTGAACCCGATGAACCGGCTGTGGAGCGACGGCCGCTGGAACAAGCTGACGGTGGCGCACGGCTGCTACTGGAAGAAGTGCAGCTTCTGCGACGTGAGCCTCGATTACATCGCGCGCTTCGAGCAGGCCTCGTCGACGACGCTGGTCGACCGCATCGAGGCCATCGTGCAGGAGACCGGGCAGACCGGCTTCCATTTCGTCGACGAGGCCGCGCCGCCGAAGGCGCTTCGCGCGCTGGCCGCCGAGCTGCAACGCCGCAAGGTCGAGATCAGCTGGTGGGGCAACGTGCGCTTCGAGAAGACCTTCGACCGCGAGCTGTGCCAGGAGCTCGCCGCGAGCGGGTGCATCGCGATCTCTGGCGGGCTGGAGGTGGCCTCCGACCGCCTGCTGAAGCTGATGAAGAAAGGCGTGTCGGTCGAGCAGGTGGCGCGCGTGACGCAGGCCTTCTCCGACGCCGGCATCCTGGTGCACGCCTACCTGATGTACGGCTTCCCGACGCAGAACGAGCAGGACACGGTGGATGCGCTGGAATACGTGCGCCAGTTGTTCGAGGAAGGCTGCATCGCGAGCGGCTTCTTCCACCGCTTCGCGTGCACCGTGCATTCGCCGGTCGGCCAGCAACCGGCGGACTACGGCATCACGCTGCTGCCGCTGCCGCCGGGCCGCTTCGCGAAGAACGACGTCGGCTTCGTCGACCCGACCGGCGCCGACCACGACGCGATGGGCCGCGCGCTGAAGAAGGCCATCTACAACTACATGCACGGCATCGGGCTGGACGCCGACGTGCGCAGCTGGTTCGACATCCGCATGCCGAAGCCGACGGTGGCGCGGCACCGCATTGCGCGGGCGCTGCAGCAGGGGCAAAGGGTCGGGTGAGCGCAAGCGACGGCGTGTGTGTCCAGCCGGCGACGCGCAACGATCGCATTTCGCAATCCGATCATCAACTTCGCATCGGCATCGAAAAGCGGGTGTCGCCCCGTCCACCATGAATTCCTCGCTCATGTCAGTCGAAAGGAATTCGCCATGCCGGACCATCGCGTCGGATCGCACCACACCAGCCGGACGGGAGGCGTCAAGCGCCATGCACACGAACGCCGCGACAGCAGCGACAGCGAACGCGGGTCGCCGCCGCCCACCTCACGGCAGCGCGCTACCACCGACCTGAGCTCCCTGGGGCGCCCGCCGCGCATGCCAGTGACCATCCCCTACCGCGATTCGGGCCACGGCACCGGCGCGTTCTGGGACCACTACACGATGCAGCAGACCACCGGACGCGAGAGCATCGCCTCGCATCCGGCCGGCATGGAGCCGACCATCAGCTCCACCGACCCGACGAAGCCGGGCAAGAAGAACTACAGCGGAGGCCTGCCGAGGTCGCACACCACCACCACCGGCGAAGGCCGGGGCCTGCTGGTGGTTGCCGGCGGCAACTACGGACTGGAAAGCGAGAGTCCGCGCCACGCTGCCCATACGCCGAAGGGCAGCGCCGCGGAGCGCCACCAGCAACGCCGCGAGCATGAGGAAGCTCTGCTGAAGCAGGCGCAACTGACCGGACGACCCGTGGCCGGCCTGTGCGGCGGATCCTGGAGCGTGCTGGAAAGCTACGGCGGCACCACGCAGCAGCTGAATTCCGGCACGCACCAGGCGCGCTCCATGCCGTTCATCAAGAAGGACGGCAACATCAGCAACAACTTCGAACCCCACGGCATCAACCTGGAACCCGAGACGATGCTGCACAGCCAATCGGCTTGGCAACGCCACGATCCGATGGACGTCGAAGGCGGGCCGGCGCCGCGCCCGCACTGGACGAACAACCGGGAGAAGACATCGATCCCCTACGACGTAAACAGCGTGCACTGGGCGGCCGCACGCGAGGACGCAGGAGGCCTGATGCCCCGTGATCCGCAGGACGAGGCCCTCGTCGCGAAGCTGGCAACACTGCAGGTCTCGGCGCGCGACACGACACATGCGAATCCGTTCATGCAGGCGCCGCCGGGTGCGCCGCTGTATGCGGCGGAAGCCTTCGAATCACGCTACGGCGCGCCGGTCATGGGCATGCAGTGGCATCCCGAGGCCTATTCGAGCGGCCACGCCGACAAGCCCGCTGCGACGATGAGCCGGGACGCACTCGACTACATGGCGCGGGCCGGCGATGCCTTCGAGGCGCGCCGCACCAACACCGGCCAGTTCGAACGCGACATGCAGTCCAGCCGGGCGCACCAGCCGTCGGGCATCGGCGCAGGACCGGCGCCGACGGACTTCTCGATCCCGCCACAAGGACGCCGCCGGCGCGCCGCGATGGGCGAGAGCGTGCCACCGCACGCGCGCGCACCGCAGGCAGACGGCTGGGGAGGCGTGCCGAGCGGGTCGAGGCCTACCGTGCCGGACGAGAGGCACCAGCCTTATCCGCCCTACCCATCCAACGAACGCTGGTGACGACCAGGCAACAGCGGTCGAAGCGTCCGTCGTGACGGTGCTCGCAGCCATGCGGGCCCTGTGTCGTTCACGGCAGGAGCGTCGACTTGGTGAGGGTGGCCTGCCCGGAGGGACCCGAACCTCTGACCTGCTGCTTAGAAGTCTGGACGTCGATCAAGGGCTACAGCGCCCGCGCGAGTACTTTGTCTAACTCTTGAGGTAAGAGAACACACAGGGCGGACGCGGGTCACTGGGCATCGGTTAGACACGTTTAGAGCCAAGCCCAGGATGTGCATCGCGCTTGAAGAGCAGTCCCGCTGGCGATCGCATGGAGGCAGGAAGTCGAGCAACGTTGCTACGAAGCATCGGATTGCCGGCTGTCGCACCTGGACGGCGTGTGGCTCAAGACGTCGGCGCAGTCGTGTCGACTTGGCCGTCCTTCACCGGCAGCGTGGCGCCAGGGCGAAAGGAGGTTCGCGCCACTCCGTCCTTGCCATTCAGGCGGTAACTCACGTCGTAGCCAACCAACTTCTTCGACTTCTCTTGCACCGTCTTGCAGCGCTGCTCGGCGGTCGAGATAACGTCACCTTGCTGCATGTTCTTCTGCACTTGGTTGCCGGCGTAGCCGCCTGCCGCAGCGCCGGCTACGGTGGCCACCTTCTTGCCGGTGCCGCCGCCAATCTGGTGACCGAGCACGCCGCCGAGCACCGCGCCACCAACACTGCCGAGCAGGCGGTTCTCGTCCTTGACCGGCGCCTGGCGCTGCACCTGCACCGTCTCACACTGTTGGCGCGGCGTCGTCACGGTCTCCGTTACCTCTTTGATTGCCATCACCTCAGCGGCCTTGGGCTGCGACATCTTCTGATAACCCGTGACGGCACCCGCGCCCAGCATCACCATTGCGATGCCGCCGACCGCGATACCTTTGATCATTGATTTGTCCATGGGTTGCTCCTGTGGTAGCCCACCTCAATTGTCGTGCCCGGCTCGCCGCGTGCATGGCAGTAGAGGCCGGGATCGGGTGTAGGACTTCGCGACGCGTGTGTCGCTTCGGTGTCCGCTGCGGCTTCCATCCGGCGATCGTTGCACGACCGGTCAGGGTCGTTGTGCGCAGGTCGCCGCACCAGCCTGAGCGTCAGCACCACGCCTGAGCCTGGTCACTCTGCCCGACGCTGTCCTGCGCTGGCTCGCCACCGGTGGCTCACTGGCGTCAACGGATTTGCAATCCTCGGGCGCCCTTGTCATTCAATGCGATAGTGAAAAACCGCGCCATTCTCGCGGTGGGCCGTCATGTCCTCGACGCTCGCTTCGACTGCAGTGACATGCAATAGCCGATCGTCACCGCGATTCCCGCCAGTACGGCGCCGGACCCACCCCAGACCGCCACCGGAAGGGGGGCGAACGCAAACAGTCCAGCGTAGGTGAGCCCGCCGAGCACCAGGGACCAGCCTGCGACACGCCTGGCGCGGCTTGCCTGTGCGCTCGGGACGAAGTCCTTGGGAATCCGGTTTCCGTACCAAGCCATCATGAGCCCGTTCGTGCCGATGACCACCCTGGTCACGGTGTCGGCCTCGACATAGCCCATCTTGCGCGCCAAGGTAGCGCCGAGCGCCAGCGCAACGACGCCACCGCCCCAGGCGAGGCCTGCGATGAGTTCCTTGTTCATTGGGCAATCTCCTTCTTGGGCGCTGGTGTTTCCTCGCCCAGGCCGAACGAATGAACGAAGCCCAGTAGCGCCTCTTCGAGCACCGAGAGCTTCAAGTGATAGATGACCGACTTGCCGGCCTTCTCGGTGTGCACCAGGTCGGCCTCCTTCAACACCGCGAAGTGCGCCGACATGGTCGGCTTGGAGACGTTGAACTGGTCGCTGAGTTCGCCTGCGCTCAGAGGCCCATGGCGCAGGAGCTGCAACACGCGCCGGCGGGTGGGGTCGGAAAGGGCTCTGAAGACCTGGCTCATGATGCAATATTTAGCTAACTATCGAACTATGTCAAGGCCTCATGCTGACGCCCGCCCTGCCTTTGCTGGGGCGTGGAAACAGGAATTCCGGGGTGACACACCGATGCGGTCAGGCGTCGGGTTTCTTCCAGTTTGGATCAGAGTCAACGTTGTACTTCGTCGGGTCAAGATTCTGTTTGCCCCAGAGGCGGAAGGCTTCGACAAGATCCCTCCGGAAGCCATCGATGCGAACGTAGTTGACAAGCGCTTTGAGGATCGCACCCAGCGCCGCCTCTTCCACGTCCTCCAGCTCAAGGTAGCCATCCTCATCGTCATCCAGGTGTTTACAGTGGTTGATGAATAGGATGTCGTTGACCTTTTTGCCGTGTTGTTCGCGCGTCTCAACCATACCGCCTTCAGCAATGTGCTGCGCAAGTAGATCAGCAGTGAAAGACTCGTTGCCTGCCTTGATCGAGAGCTGAGTCAGGATCACATCAGCAGCACCTGCGAGCGTGATCACAGAGAATCGATCTCGGCCGGTCATGAACAGACCCATCGCAGAGCGTAGCTGGTTCTCCGCGATTTGAAGGCGCGTATAGGTCTTCATGTTCTCGGCTTCATTCGATCGGGCTTTGCGTTGTACTCCTTCAACACCTTCTCGCCGTCGGAGTGAACCCATGCGTATTGAAGGAACGCCTTAACGAACGGATCCTCCTGCCCATTCAGCGAGACATAGTCATGGATTGCCCGCGCGACAGCGTCGACGGCCATCTTCTCCAGATCCAGGTCGACGGTGTCAGGATCATCTTGCGAAAGATGCTTGTGTGCGATCACGCCAAGCGTTTTGTCGATGTGATGTGCGTACGATTTGCGCTTCGGAGTGAAGCCCACCTGCGCCTCGTGCACGCGCCTGGCATAGTCGACGAAAGCCTCCTTGCCGGCCCGCCTGACAAACGCATCGAGGATGCTGCTGGCTGCGCCGGCCAGTGTGATTGCGGAAGACCTGTCCTGGCCGTTCAGAATGATGCTCACAGCAGTCTCAAGCTGTGCCCTCGCAATGTCGTGCTTGTAGTACCGCATGCGCTTTTACTCAGTGGTCAATCCCAAACATAGACGCGAAGAACTCTCGCTCCTGCGGCGCAAGCACTCCCCGAATCGCCAGCAAATCGCAGTGTCTCACCCTTGCCACCGTCCGTCGACGCGCCTTGGTGGAACGCAAGTCAGCGATTGCTGCCGTTCGTTCCACGTGGTCGAATGCCTGCAACCGGCAACCAAGGTCCACTTGACGGAAGCCCCACAATGGGCATTCAGCGCTCCCTGCACAAAATATCATGCATCATGAAACTAACTGAAGAGAGTCACGCGTGGATTGGCTGACCTTTATAAGCAAGGCCATTGATTCCTTGGCATGGCCGTTCGTCGCTTTGGTGCTTGGCATTGCGTTCCGGAAGAAGGTTCTCGACCTCCTTCCATTAATCAAGAAGCTAAAAGCGGGACCACTTGAAGCGGAGTTTGAACTCGCCGCAAAGCAAATTCTCGCAAACGCCGCCGAAGCGGCTCCGCCAGTGATGCCTGAAGAGGAGAAGGTCACGAACGACAAAAATCCCACTAGCCAAGAAACAGTCGCTCAGCTAATCAGTGCGCGAGATGATCCTTCAGGAACAATTCTCAAAGCCTGGGGAGAGGTGAATGGAGAACTGTTTCGCCTGGGCCATCAGATGGGAACAGTCGTCGATCCACTTGAAAGCACTAACAAGGTGTACTTGGCAGCGATGGAAATACTTCCTATTGAAACCCTACATCTCGTGCAGAAACTGAGGGAACTACGGAACCAGGTCGCCCATGCTGAAGTAGCTCCGACTCCTGAATCCGCCCAAGATTTTCTGCTCGCAGCAAATCGCGTCATAGAACTCATATACAACTTTCGAAAGAATCTGCCGAATTATGGCGCAGGTCTTCACTCATCACCCACGAGCGGCGCCGATGCCTAACCCTTTCCATGAAAACCATACGTGACACCGCGAGCGGCAATGATATTCTCCAAATAGCGCAGCCCTTGGAAGGGCACCCTTTTTCTGCTTTTAGGCGCTCGCCTTTTGTACTGCCTCTTCTAGCCAGCGTAGTGAGCGACGGTAGTACGCCAAGTCCGCTCCATCAGCGTCTTTAGCGTGAGCATCCATTCTGTCATTCAATATTGTGGCGTGCTCCTTGAATAGCCGTAGATCCGCAAAGACAGGAATAAATAGAACCCATTCTTTCTCCACCAGACGAACCAATTCGCTCCAGAGCAACTTCTCAATCAGGTCGTCAGCAGGCAGATGCTGAAGCTTCTCAATCCGAACCTTCTCTACGCAACGAATTACTCTCGATGCCGCAGTTCCCTTATCTCTGCTTTGAAGCGTGGAGAACTTTATAAAATTTAGAGCAAGCGCCCGAAGCCTTTTCTCCAGCTTGTTGCGAGATGCATTAATTAATGCAAGCTCATCCGCCCATTCGTCAAATTTCAGAATAAGAGATGAAGACTCTTCCAATGGCGCAGGCACCATTTCTATTTCGGAGCGCTTTTGAATGCAAAGCCTCATCCCTTCCCGAATCATTCCACTACCCAAGACCACTTCCCCACGGACTTCGGCCAATATTCCGTATCGAATCAAGGTCGAAATTAGCTGCTCAGACTTGGCATGCCTTCCACCATCGAGAACGCTTTTTGCCGGGATGTAGACTTCCGGGTGAACTCTAAATAAGTGGTTTAGAGCCACCTCTGCGACTGCCGCACCCTCTTCCTCTACGAATTCACCAACGAGTCGCTCTGCAGTTTCCCGTTGCACGATACACGGTCGGTCGCGCACATCGATGTTCCGATGGATGTATGAGCATGCCTTGCGTGTCCAGTAGGGCATATTTCCGCAAGCTTGACCAATAAATTCGGCGGTCGCATCATCGAAAGAAAGTCCTGCCGTACGAGAAATTGACCGGATCATCCCAGTAATAGCTATGGGCGCCAATGGCGAAAGATACTCCTCCGGGATAAAAGACAATACGGCGTTCTCAACGCCATCAATTGATTCCTCTTTGAACCATTTACTTGACACACCGCATACAAAGAGCGAGAACTTCTTCTCCGATCTTGCAGCCTCTTGCGTGACAGCGCGAAGGTTTCTCCAAAACGGATTGAAGTTCGACGTCCAAGCTGCGCGTGCAGTCGGACTACCGGGAGTGATGTAGTCAACCTCATCAAAAAACAAGATGACTGGTGGATCGGATGCGAGAACTGCATTGAGCAACGCTTTGCGGGCGCCGCTCAAGCCACCATCATTTTCACACGACTGCTGGACCTCTGCATAATGGGGTGTGTTTCCAGCAGACGCTGCAACAGCCTCACCTATGGAACAGAGCAACTCCGACGCGCTCTGCGCCCAGATGTCATCTTTCGAGCAATCTATCATTACACATACTGAACCGTGATTGACCTTTGCCTCGTAAAGGATACGATTTAGAATGGATGTTTTCCCAATTTTTCGAATCCCCAACGAAGACCGGATCTGCCCGCCTTGAAGTTGTCGCGCAATATCTAAAGCCTCCGTACGTCGACCAAAGAATCGCGCATCATCACTTACGGGTCCAGTGACATCAAAAGGATCATTGGAAAAAAAGTCAAGCAACAAGTCCCGTTCAAATGTTTCTGCGTCTTGAAAGGATTCCCTTGCCAATATAGGCAGGATTGCAATCCCCTTCTCGCGTCCCCACATTTTTAGCTTGCGATTTCCGTCGGAATCAGCATGAACAATGATTGCCAGCGAATTCTCCACGCGGCCGCTGGCCTCGTCTATCCGCCCCTTGAGTGCGGTGATGGTCCGCTGCTGCTGGTCCGGAAAGTTTGTGATTAGAACCAGAACCTCGCGGTCAGTAGAGAATATTTTTGAGAGCCTTTTATTCGGACGAAAATATATTTCGCCATAGACGCCATTTTCATAATCGAATAGCTGCAGAGGGCGAGTGATAGAAAAAAGGTCTCGCGCTAACTTTTCAAATTGTTGAGACAGTTCGCTAATTTCTTCCCCAATTGTCCTTTTGGCCATCTAAACCCCCTGTTAAAAATTGCGGTCGTTTGCGATCGCCCTTCGATCAAAGAAGTTATATCGCACATGGATGTACGATTCTGCTTTTTTATTCTTGCAGCTCATTGCGCTTGTTGGGTCTCGAATATGTCTTGAACCCTAAGCACGTCTTTACAAGCGCTGGAGAGCCTCAGAGTTATTCCATCTAGTTTGTTAGTTGGAAATCCGTCGGACTTCAGAACGCTGTTCATCTCGACGTAGAAATCCACCTTTGCGGCATTGACGGCTGGATCAATGGCGAAAATATGTGCTCGGCCAAAATACAGCGCACGATACCTGGCGGCATTCTTGATACCTTCCTCCTTGGTTGGGCTTGCGGCTACAGTCGCTGCAGCTTCAACGAGTTCGTAATACACTTCTTTTTTTTGGTTGAAGTGCATCAATCGGAACTCCTTCTGTCTAAGTGCATCGGCAGCAATACCTTGCTGACGAAATGTGTATAGCCCGAAGATGCCTCCCGCCAACAAACCAATCGTCGATACCATTGCTGCTACTGCGCTGCATGCTTTGAAGCGGGGCTCCCAGACCGCCATGTCGATCATGGTATTTGTCCTGAGTTTAGTAATGCCACCTAACGGAGAATCTCATTGAATGCTCCGGTCATTTGCCGAAGTCAATGGGCATATCAGCCACTCAAATGGTAGCTAGCATTCAAGCGTTCTGCCATGGTTGTTCTAGAGGATGGCGCACTGGTCGATGGCGCAGTACATGACGACTCAATCGCCCACGCGCTGCAGCCGAGCAATGGCACGGAGACGGTGTCTCATATCGACTGGTCCGACCACCTCCAGAGCTCGCCTCACTCAGCTTGTTTGGGCGCCGCCCCTGGTGAAGTCCAACAGCCATTTCTGGGTCATTTCGACGGCCTGCAGCTGGACTGCCGCTTCCGGATTGGGCTGGAAGGCATCTCGCAGCAGCTGCAGCTCCTTGAGAGCTGCTTGTTCGAACAGTGGCTTCGGCACGGAAACCTTGACCACCGCCGCAATCAACGCGGTCAACGCCATGACTTCGCCGTGAAGGTACTTGGCGACATCACCTGCCTCATCGAACTGCTCCATGCCGTCGTCTCCTTGGTTGCCTTGAACGAGAGCAGCCTACTCTCGAACCTCTGCCAGGCGCGCCATGACAAGCCCTCTCGTCAGCCGCCTTGACCCGTCGTAGAGTTCGGCCGAGCCTCAAACCTCCTTGCAGTACTGGAAAGAACATGTCGACTGCCCTCAAGAAAGCCGCCTGGGTCGACCGTGTGTTTGCCAAGCTCAGCACGCTGGATCCCAAGGCGACGATCGAGCAGTTGAAGGAGGTGGCGGAGGACTCCTTCGCGGCAACCGATTCCGGCACGCCTGAGGCCTGGGCTGAACGATATTTCCGGTTGAAGATCGATGCGGATGCGTCTGATCGGCAGTGGCGCCTCGCCTTCTGGGAGCGTGTGTTCGAACTGGAGCCCAGGCTCAGCTTGATGGATGCGTGGGATTTGTGGGAAACCGCGGTGGCCGACCCGATCCAAAGCGATCGCCCTGCGTCCCAGGCCGCGGACCATTTCATGGGCGTGAGTCTGCCGCCGATGACGGATGGGCGCAGCCCAGCACCTGCTCAGCCCCGAGAGAACCTGGTGCTCAGCGTGGCCGGTGCATCCCAGCAGCAGATCGAACGTGCCTACGCCGCCGTTGACGCGCTGTTCGCATCTGCCGAGGTTTTACCTACGTTCGCTGCCCGTGCGGCCCACAAGTTGGAGAGGTGGGATGCCGAAGGATTCCCTCCTGAGAAGCTGCCGTCGAATGCGGAGTTCGATGCCGCTCAGGTGTGGTTCGCGATTCCCGAGTGCGTCCTCGACGCAGTATTCGGTTCGGAGCGCCCACCCAACGCCTCGTCGCTGGTCGAGGTCTTCCTGCCGCCCACGGATCGCACTCTCCACTAGCCGGAGAGGCGCCACGGCGAGAGACCATCGATTCGATCTGCGTCCTCGTCGGCCGCAGCATGATCACGCCTAGAACAGGTCCCCCTGCGCGTCAGGCACCACCGCAGGCGGCGGCTTCGGCTTGTGCATCGGCGTCGCCTTGATTTTCTCTGCCGGCCACTGCCCGATCACCTGCTCGGCCTCTGCCGGTGACCCGAAGAGCCATGCCTGCTGATCTTGCAGCGGCAGCACCGCGACCATGCGCTTCTCCGGATCGTTGGGATCGGGCTTGTGCATGCGTTTCATGATCGGGTGATCGTCCGCGTTGATGGTGATCATCGTGTACGTGTCAAAGACTTGGCCGGTGGTCTTGTCGATCCAGCTGTTCCACAAGCCGGCCATGCCGAGCGGGCTGCCGTCGGCGCTCTCGAACCGCCAGCTCACGTGCGAGCCCGTTTCATAGCAGGGCTCGTAGAAGTTCCGGATCGGAATCACGCAGCGCTGCCCCGCCATCCACACCGGCTTGAACGTGCGGCTGACCCGCACCTTGTCTTCCCAGCGTGCGTTGTTCGTCGAGTACGGGTAGGTGTCGATGTCGGGCCAGTTCGTGGGCACGAGCTGCCAACGCCCGACGGCGTAGATGAGGCCGCCGGTCGCGTGGTCCGCGCGCAGGAACTGGCCCTGCTTCTTTGGCCCCACGTGGTGCCCGTCGAAGAATCGCAGTGGTGGCATTGGTCCGCTCACGTCCCAGTAGTCCCAAACTTCCTGCTCAGTTGGCGAGGTGTACAGGTTGCACATCCTCGAACTCTAGCGCCGCGGCGCGCACCGCCGGTGCAACCACCCTCACCCACCACGCCTGGTCGAACCATTCGGAGTTGCGGCTCGACCTGGTCGACTGAAGCTCCTGCCGTCCCTTGATCAACATGCCGCGCGGGTTGATCCGAACCACCCGCGCCTTGTCCAGCGGCGGCAAGACCCAGCTCATGCCCTCAGGACGACACAGGCCCGCCAACAGCGGCGGATTACGGTCCCGTGGATCTCGACCAGGCCGGTCCGGCGTCAGGCTCAACACGCCTCGATGGGCAGGAACAGACGCAAGGCTCCCCCGCTCGAGGCGCTGACCTCGCTTGTACATCTCCACCACGTCGACCAGCATTTCATTCGGGCAGCACAGGGCGCAGCCAGGCGACAGCTGCTTCTTCGGGTTGCATGGCGCGCAGCCGCTCGTCTCGCCAGAGGTCGAGCGCCACGTCGTCCAGCTGCTGTGGATCCACCGTCGGCCACTGCGCCTGCAGCCGCGTCGCCACGCGATGCAGCCAGGTCGTCGGCAGGAAAGACGGGTGATCCATGGCAGAAATGTACTGTACGTTTGTACAGTGTTCAAGGGCGCTTTGCACGCCCTGCGCCTGGCGGATCAGAAGAGTCCGGCCGGATCCTCCAGAGGATCCCAGGACCAGATCACCAGCTCGCGCCGGTCGACGGCCTTGCCGCCGCCGCCCACCGTGTAGGCGATGTCCAGCGACTCCATGTGCATGCCCTCGAAGCAACGCCGGATGTCCGGGTGGTCATTGATGCTCATCATCGCCTTGCCCTTCAGGCTGCGGAATACTGCGGCGATCGCCTCGTATTCCTCGAACGGGAACAGTACGCCATAGCCCTCGGTTTGCCAGTACGGCGGGTCAAGGTAGAAGAACGTGTGCGGCCGGTCGTAGCGCTCGATGCAGGTCTTCCAGTGCAGTCGCTCGACGAAGGTGCCGGCCACCATCAACCAACCGCCCGACTACGTGCTGCGCACGCAGATCCGCTCGACGTTCAGCGGCACCGCGACGAATCTGTTCCTGGAAGATGGCGCGCTGCTCGGGCCAGTCGCGCCGGAGACCTGGGCGCAGCACTTCGAGTCGCACGGTTGGACCACGCCGCAGCAGCAGGTCGACGCCGGCTTCCCGCTGTACGCGCAGCCTAGCGTGGCCGCCGCGACCTACGACGAGACCTTCGACTACGGCACGGCGCTGCCGCCGACGATCGTCACCGTGACGCTGGGCGCGACGGTGGTCGCCGGCCAGGTCGCATCCAGCTGCCAGATCTACACGAAGCTGAACGGTGCAGACGCCTGGACTGCCGCCGCGGCGGGCGCCACGAGCGTGCTGGCGGCGAGCTTTCGGTACGTCCGGGTGGTGTGGAGCTTCAGCTGCGGCGCGGGCGCGAACCTGATTCGCATCACCAGCTTCGACGTGAAGCTGTCGAACAAGCTGAAGACCGACTCGGGGCGCTTCGTGATCACGAATGCGGCGGCCGGCGTCGCAGTGCCGTTCGCGGTGCCCTTCATCGATGCGGACACGCCGCTGTGCCAGGCCAACGGGACGACGGCTCTGCTGCCCATCGTCGACTTCCTCGACGTGCCGAACCCGACCGGTTTCACCGTCTACCTGCTGAATCCGCAGACCGGCCAGAAGGTCACCGGCACGGGCAGCTGGACCGCACGCGGGTATTGAGCCTCATCAGTGAGCCTCCTCCATCAAGACAAACAACACGACAACATCAACGAGCCACCATGCCGATCGACTTCAGCAAGCCCGTCACTACCGACCGCTACGACACCGGCGTCCTGCCGCAGATCAAGGCTTCCTTCAGCGCTCTGGCGCAGTGGATGGACCCGGCCTATGCCGGCGCGGTCACCAGCCCGCCGGCGGGTGCAAAGCGCTTCACCGGCGGACTGATCCAGGAATTCAACGGCAGCAGCTGGGTGGAGAAGGCCACCGGGTACCTGAAGAACATCTCGCCGGTCTCGTACACCTCGGTATCGATCCCGGGCGCCGCGAATGGCTGGGCCGGTATCCAGTTCAGTGATACCGCCAAGCTGTACTCGCTGATGGTGAACGCGAGCGAAGGCACGTCTGGGATCTACTCGGTGAGCGATGGGCAGTGGAAGTGGTTCTTCGATACCAACGGCCAGCTCAGCGCAGGGACGGTGCCGTGGGGCCGCGTCACCGGCGCGCCGGCCATCACTGCTTGGGTGCCGGACACGGGTCCCAACGGGAACACCGTGGCGGTGCGCAACAGCTCGGGGCATCTCTTCGCGACGCACTACTACCAGTCGTCGAACAACGATGAGAACCCGGGCATCAGCCAGATCATGGTCACCAACGGCGACGGCTACATGCGCAAGGCAGGCCTCGGCTACCTTGGCAGCAGCATCGTAGTGCCGTGGGGGAACATCTCCGGGCGGCCGGGCTCGATGTCGCAGTTCTTCAACGACGTGGGCTTCGTGTCGTGGAACAGCGCGCCCGTCTTCTCCGGGCTTGTCTACGGTCGAGGTGGCGGCGACGGCCTCGGGCGCATCACGATGACGAACGTGGCAGGCCAGCCCTCGGGTGGGGCGCCGGGCGACATCGTGTTCGTGTACTGAAAGGCGGCACGCACATGGCAGAGATGTGGCGGTATGACGGTGGTGGCGTGGCGCGCAAGATCCGCGAGGCTTGGCGGTACGACGCGGGAGGCACAGCGCGCAAGGCACGCGAGATCTGGCGGTATGGCGCCGACGGCGTCGCGCGAAAGGTCTTCAGCGGCTCGTTCACGCTGACG
This sequence comes from Rhizobacter sp. Root1238, assembly GCF_001425825.1. Taxonomy (GTDB): domain Bacteria; phylum Pseudomonadota; class Gammaproteobacteria; order Burkholderiales; family Burkholderiaceae_C; genus Rhizobacter. The sequence goes on along the minus strand of NZ_LMDM01000019.1, from coordinate 71,257 downwards.
GCCTCGACGGCCAGCGTCTTCGGCTCAGGCTTCACGTCGACGCGTGGTGCAAGCGTGCCGGTGACCACCACCCCAGTGACGGTGACGGTGCAGGGCGGGGCGGGGGGTCGTCCGCGACCGCGATGTCACCCAACTTGGCGACGACGCAGTTCCGGCGCAATGCTGCTGCCCCAACGACCGTTGGCAAGGCCAACACGCTGAGTGGGGTGCAGCGGTGCACGGTGACGGAAATCAATACGGGCGAGGTGAAGACGATCGACGTGACGGTGGTCACGGAGCACTGGTACGACTTCTGATGAACCGCCCAGCTGAGCTACATGCATGGAAGGCCCATTCGGGCTTGCGCTAGTCACGGGTGCTAGCCATGTCGCGGAGGGCCTCCTTGACGACGGGCTCGAGTGCACGTGCAAATGTGGAGAACGGGCATGCCGCGATCACCCTGGACCGTGAGAACCATTCGCTCTGCAAACCAATGACGCCGTAGCGTGATCCAGCGGGAGAGTCGATCACAGCGATGATTGGGCCGCCGCTCATGCCGTCAATGTCCCGGACAATCTGCTCCGACGATTCATGCAGGCGTGCGTAGAACTGGTTGTCGCGCTTGTTGGTCGCTTCGGTGGGGGGCTCAGCGGGAGACAGTCCGACGAAAGTAAACCGTGCACGAACCTCTGTCGTCCCATCGTAGACGACAGTCTCCTTGGGAACACCAGCGATTGCCCATCGGGTGCCAGCCTTCGGGTAGTCAATCCACGTGTCGCGCGTGAACGGCAATACACCTGCCTGTTCCATCAGCATGCGATACAGGCCACCCAAATGCGTCACGGCATAGTCAAGTCCGAGAGATTCGTCGCGAAGAACGAACCAGTGCCGAGGATCGAATTCATACGGAATGGCGATGTTCTTGAAGCGCTCTCTCGTGCGTTCATCGCTGGCCGTCTGGTCACCGAGGCGCCAGATCGCGAAGGTTGAGCCGGCGTCCATTGACGTTTGAACATCGCGAATGATGTGGCCGGCCGTGACGTAGAACCACTGCGCCGCAATCTCGACTACGAAGCCAGAAAAGACCCACATGTTCGGCACTTCCAATCGCGGATCGCTCTGAACGCAGGAGAGGGTCACGAAGTGCCGACCGACATTCCTTCCGACGACTGCAGTGAAGTTGTTCCTTTCAGGCACGACATGCTCCTTTCTGGGAGATAGGGGAGGCCCTCGATGGGACGGCGGCTTCGACAAACATTCTCATCTCGGAGTCTACAAATGAGACGTTGAAATAGCGAGCATGGGCGCATGAGAACACCCTCCTCCACCATGCTGGCCGCGTACTTGCAGGCCGAAACCGATGTTCTCCTCGGCAAGGAAGCGCGCCTTGGCGACCGCGTCTTCCGCAGCGAGGATCTGGGCGAAATCCGCGCCGGCCGACAGGAGTGGGAGCGCCGCGTCGCCGCCGAGTGCGACCGTGCGACTGGCGCACCCACCCTCGGTGGCCTGCGCTTCAGCGTCGCACGACTCGACTGATGGGCGCTCGCCTGAATCCCGTCGACCGGCTTGTCTCCTGGCTCGACCCGCAGCGCGGCTTGAACCGCCTGCGCAGCCGCACGCTGCTGGCCCACTACGAGGCCGCGCGACCAAACCCGCAGCGCAAGTTCCGCCGCGATGGCGGCTCGCCAAATCAGCTGGTCGAGCAGGGCGCAGCGCCCCTGCGCAACCAGATGCGCTACCTCGACCGCAATCACGACCTGGTCGTCGGCGCGCTCGACGTGCTGGTCAACAACACGGTGGGCGCCAACGGCATCGGCGTCGAGTTCCAGCCGCGCACACTCAGTGGCGAGATCCACGCGGAGTACGCCGCCGCTCTGTCTGTCGCCTGGCGCGACTGGCAGCGTCGGCCCGAGGTGCGCTGGCAACACAGCTACGCACGCTGCCAGCGACTACTGGCGCGCACGCTGTACCGCGACGGCGAAGCCTTCGCGCAGCGTCTGAGAGGCAGGGTACCGGGCCTGGACCACGGCACTGCGGTGCCGTACTCCATCGAGATGCTGGAGCCCGAGTACGTGCCGATGGACTTTAACGACTCAGCCCGAGGGATCAAGCAAGGCATCCAGTACAACGCCTGGGTACGCCCGACCGCGTACTGGGTCAGCAAGACCCACCCCGGCGAGGCAACATCTCTTCACCAGGATCTGAAGGTCGTCACTGCCGACCGCATGCTGCATCTGGCGCACCTGTCGCGCATCGGCCAGCTCCGCGGCGTGACGCGCTTCGCCAGCGTCATCGGCCGCATCGAGGACATCAAGGATTACGAGGAGTCCGAGCGCATCGCGGCCAAGGTGGCGGCGATGCTCACCGGCTATGTGAAGCGTCACGCACCCGACGGTGGTGGCTACGAAGGCCCGCTGAAGGATGAGAACGGCAACGATCTGCCGCGTCAGGTGGGGCTGTCGCCGGGCACCATCATCGACACGCTGGCGGTGGGCGAAGAGATCGGCCTTATCGACAGCAAGCGCCCGAACCCGAACCTGATCACCTTCCGCAACGGGCAGCTGCGCGCCTTCGCCGCCGGCATCAGCGCGAGCTATTCCAGCGTCAGCCGCAACTACGACGGCACGTACAGCAGCCAGCGGCAGGAGCTCGTCGAGCAGTGGGTGCACTACGCCTGCCTGACCGACGACTTCGTGACGATGGCCGTACAGCCGATGGTCGAGGACTTCATCAAAGCGGCCGAGACCTCCGGCGTTGTGCCGTTCCCCAAGGATCTCAAGCCAGGCACACACGATGATGTGCTCTACGTCGCGCCGTCAATGCCATGGATCGACATGGCGAAGGAAGCCACCGCTTGGCTGACCTTGAGCCAGGCCGGTTTCATCAGCGAAGTCGAGGTCATCCGCAAGGCTGGCCGCAACCCCGACACGGTGCTCGAGCAGATCGCCAGCTGGCGCAAGAAGGCCGAGGAAAAGGAACTGCGCTTCAGCAGCGACGTGCGGCATCAGAACGCAAGTGGTCTGCCCAGCCCGCCGAAGCAGAACGGCGACCAGATCAATAACGACGAGGAGGGCGTCGATGCCGCCGAAGCATGAACCACGGAACCTGAGCGATGCCGATGCGCAGGCCATCGCCGATCGCCTGTCCGCGCAGCTGATGACCCAGCTTGGCGACGAGCGTACTGCGCAGCGCCTGGTCGGCGTGTGGGGCGGGTACGTCGACCGTCAGCTCGGCCGAGGCTTGCGCCGCCTGGCGATGTACGCGGTGATGGCGCTGCTCGGCCTCGGCGCACTGAAGTTCGACTGGTTCAGTCGCCTTCTCGGCAAGTGATCAACGACCCGCCTTCGAACCCACACCATGACAACCACAACGATGAACTTTGAGACCGCACTCGACCAGGTGCTCGGCAAGGAAGCCGGCTTCAGCGACGACCCACGCGACAGTGGCGGCCAGACGAACTACGGCATCACCGAGGCGGTGGCGCGCGCCTTTGGCTACGCCGGCCCGATGAACTTGCTCGGCCTCGACCAGGCCAAGGCGATCTACCGCAGCCAGTATTGGGACGCGCTGCGGCTCGACCAGGTCGCGAGAATTGCGCCTGCCGTGGCCTTCGAATTGTTTGACACCGCGGTGAATCTGGGCGCTGACCAGGCGGCCGCCTTCCTTCAGCGCACGCTGAATGTCCTGAACTTGGAAGGCGGCTGGTATCCCGACGTGAAGCCAGACAAGCGCATCGGGCGGCTGACGCTGGCATCGCTGCAGGATTTTGTTCTCCGCCGCGGCGCCGAAGGGCAGATGGTGCTGATGCGCGCACTCAACGCGCTGCAAGGAGCGTTCTACATCGAGCTAGCCGAGCGCCGCGCAAAAGACGAAGCCTTCGTCTACGGCTGGCTGCTGAACCGCGTCGAGATCGCGGCCGCTGCAGGAGGCAAGGCCTGATGGATCCGATCAGTACCGCATTCGCGCTCGCGCAGTTCGTGCCGGGCATCCTGAAGTGGATCACCGGCAGCGACCAGGCGGAGCAGGCCGCCAGCACCGTGATCGACATCGCCAAGCAGGTCACCGGCAAGGACAGCGGCCAAGCCGCGCTGAGCGCGATCCAGGCCGATCCTGCCGCGCTGCTGGCCTTCCGCCAGGCCGTGATCACGGCCGAGGCCGATCTCGACAAGGCGTTTCTCGCCGATCGGCAGGACGCCCGCAAGCGCGACGTGCAGCTCGCCCAGCTGGGCAGGACGACCAAGCGCGCGGACCTGATGATCGTCGGCGACGTGGTGGGCATGCTGGCTTGCCTGTCAGCGATGGTCTTCGTGACCTGGCTAGGCGTGACCAAGGGCGGGGATGTGAACCCGCTGATCATGGCCCTCAACGGCCCACTGGGCATGCTGACCCAGCAGTTCGCCAACGGCCTGCGCGATGCACACCAGTTCGAGTTCGGCTCGAGCCGAGGCTCGGTCGAGAAGACCGAGCTGCTGGCCCGTGCTCCTGCGGTCAAGTAGGGCGCGAGATGCTTCAGTGCAGACGTATGCACTCCACCGGCGGCGGCCTCGGGGCCGAATTGTTTCAAGGCAGCGATGAAGGCGCGCGGGCACATAAAATCCGCGCCGCTGGCCGCCTCTCCCTCCTCCCATTCCTCGCGGCTGGCTTTCCTCGGCGCCAGCCCTCGCGGGTTGGCGCCGACTTCTATGCTCAGCGTCGCGCTGTTCAGTCGACGCGATGCGTCGGCCGCGGCGGCCAGGTCTCGCCTTCGAGCGCTCGAAGAAGGTCGGCAAAGGGGGTGAGCGAGGCGTCACGCTCGCTGTGCTGGTCGTACTGGTCGGCGAGCGCGTTCAACGCGTCATCCAGATCGCTCTGGTACAGGTGCTGTTCCTCGTCCTGCAGCTCTTCCGGCAGGCTGCGCACCGTCTTCAGCTCATTCACAAGCGCCCGCATGGCTGCGATGAGCACCGAAGTCTTTTCCATCATGGGGTGTTCCTCACTTGCCGATGAAACGCGCCTGGTCGGCGAGAACCTTCAAAGTCTGAAGGAAGAGGCCCAGCGGCATGTCGTCCTTCGGCGCAATTGTGTAGTGGGTCGCGTTGCGCATGCGGTTGTACCCGTCCTTCGTCACGGCCAGGCCGGGCGGCAGCTTCGTGCCGGCCGCGATCGAGAAATTGAACCAGCTCGGCTTGAACCAGCTCACCGGCTTGTCGAAGGTGGAGAGGCCGCGGTACTCGCCGGAGGTGCATCTGCACCCAAGGACGAACTGCTCGCCGTTGCGTTCGACCACCTTCACATCCGCCAGGCGGGTGACGGTCTGGCCTGTCTGCTGGTTGGTGCGCGTGTAGCCGGGATGCGGCTGCAGCAAGAACTGCTGCGCCTTGTACTCGTCCGGGTGCTGCCCACGAAACAACTCGCAGGGAACTTCATCGTCGAAGTAGCGCGGGGTCTTGCCTTCACGCTCGTAGATGCGCTTGAGCTCGTTCGTCAATCTTTTTTCTCCCTGATGTGCTGGCGCCGAGGCGGATCGAGCCGCACGGTGCAGCCAGTTTAGTCAGCAGGGAGCAGAGCGCGAGGGCGTTCGAGCCAGGGGTGACTTTGGTCGTGCTCGCGCAGTTCCAACCGCAAAGCCTGCGTTGCAGGCGTCTGCACAACAAAAAAGACAAGGCGACTCCCGTCGTGTTGGAGCACTTCGGGAGCCACCAAACCCACAGAACAGTCCTGTGAGCCCAGCCAAGGCCCTGCCACCTTCCGGAAGGCGGGGCGCAGTGTACCTACACCCAAACTGGAGCCTCATGGCCAACCCAATCGTTCCCTGGATCGGCGGCAAACGACGCCTGGCCGATCTGCTGATCCCGCGCTTCCCGGCGCACAAGTGCTACGTCGAGGTCTTCGCGGGCGGCGCCGCGCTGTACTTCCTTCGCCCGCCAGCCGACGTGGAGGTCATCAACGACATCAACGGCGAGCTGGTGAACCTTTACCGCGTGGTGAAGCATCACCTCGAGGAGTTCGTGCGCCAGTTCAAATGGGCGCTGTCCAGCCGCGAAGTGTTCAAGTGGATCCAGGACACGCCCGCGGAGACGCTGACCGACGTGCAGCGTGCCGCGCGCTTCTACTACCTGCAGCACCAGTGCTTCGGCGGGAAGGTGCAGGGGCAGACCTGGGGCACGGCGACGACCGCACCACCGGTAAACCTGCTGCGCATCGAGGAGCAGCTGAGCGCCGCGCACTTGCGCCTGGCCTGCCGGCGATGTACCGCGCATTGGCCGATCTCACCGAACGGGAGCGCACCTCAAACTTTGTGCCGGCAGTGATCGCGCGATGGATTGAAAGCAAGAGGGCTGAGTGGGGAGCCAAGACGGCCGTGGACCAAGAGCGCATTGCCACAAAGATGGCCAGCAGCTTTCGCGAGTTCCAGCCGGCACAGGTCACCACGCCCGTTTGCGCGCAATACCTGAAGCAGTTCGCGGCAACGCCTCGGACGCACAACATGCATCGGAGCATCCTGCGACAAGTCCTGGCATTCGCCGCTTTGGAAGGCCTGCGAGAGGGATACAACCCGATCGACAACATCCAAACGAAGCGAACGCCTGGCCGCCGCCGCCTGGTCACGGATGACGAAATCGAGTCGCTGAAAGTGGCGGCACTGCAGGCGACCCGCAACGGTGAGGCCCTGGTCCAAATGATCGACTTAGCGCTGATCACGGGCCAGCGCATCAGCGACGTGATCGCTTGGCAGTGGGAGGACGTGCACGAGGACGGTCTGCGCGTTACCCAGGGAAAGACCAAGGAACGGCTCCTGATCGAGTGGACGCGCCCTCTGCGTCGGGTGGTGGAGGCCTGCGCGGAGGGCCGGGAGAAAGAAGGCCATCTGCTCAAGACCCAAAGTGGACTGCCGTACCGCTATGCCGGCATTCGGAGTGCCTGGGTGCGGGCATGCGAACGCGCTGGGATCGAAGACCTGAACATCCACGACCTACGCGGTCGAGCGGGCGTCGACAAACTGCAGAGGGACGGCTTGGAAGGCGCTAAGGACTTGCTCGGCCACCGCTCGATCAAGATGACCGAGCACTACGTCGATGGCAAGTCTGAGCGTCGGGTGAAGTCGGGCCGGCGCCGCTAGAAGTTAGACAGATGCCGAATAGTTAGACACCTCCCGCACCCAAGCGACGCTAAGTCATTGATTTTGGCCTGCCCGGAGGGACTCGAACCCCCGACCTGCTGCTTAGAAGGCAGCTGCTCTATCCAGTTGAGCTACGGGCAGCGAGGGAGCAGGCAGAGTTGCCTGCAGATGGGAGAGAGAGTTGATGGTCGGGGTGAGATGATTCGAACATCCGACCCACTGGTCCCAAACCAGTTGCGCTACCAGGCTGCGCTACACCCCGAACCGACGCATTGTAACCAGCGCAGGCGTCGATTCGGGGTCCTCGCCCACCGGAACAGATCGCCCTCGCGCTGAATCCGTCCGCACTTCGCGGCTTCTCACACCGTCAACGCCCCCAGCGCCTTCTCCAGCCGCTTCACGCTGACCGGCTGCGGCGTGCGCAGTTCCTGCGCAAACAGGCTGATGCGCAGCTCCTCCAGCAGCCAGCGGAACTCCTCCAGCCGCGCGTCGTGCACGCCCTTGCGGTCGGCCATCATCCGCAGGTAGCGCTGCTCCAGCGGGCGTAGCTCGGCCAGGCGCTGGCCATCGCGGGCCGGATCGGCGCGCAGCTTGTCCAGCCGCATCGTCACGCCCTTCAGGTAGCGCGGCAGGTGGGCCAGCTGCGCCCACGGCGTTGCCAGCACGAAGCGCTTGGGCATCAGGCGCGCCAGCTGAGCCTGCACGTCATCGCCCACCTCCTTCGGCGCCCGTGCATCCTTCAGCTTGCGCTGCGCCGCGGCAAACTCGGTCAGCACCACGATCACGCTGCGGGCGATCTCGTTGGCGATCAGCGTCAGGCGCCCTCGCCCTTCGTCGATGCGGCGCCGGAAAGCCTGCGGATCGGCCGGCAGCGGGTCGGCCAGGAACGCGCGGTCGAGCGCCAGGTCGATGATCTGCTCGCGCAGCTCTTCCGCCGTGCCGAGTGGCATGTACAGCACCGCCATCTTCTGCAGGTCGGGGATGTTCTTCTCGAGGTACTTCAGCGCGTCGCGGATCTGCAGCGCCACCAGCCGGCGCAGGCCAGCCCGGTGCTTGTGCGCCGCCACGTCCGGTTCGTCGAACACCTCGATCTGCACATGGCTGCCGCGGTCGATCAGCGCCGGGAAACCCACCAGCACCTGGTTGCCGCGCTTCACCTCCATCAATTCGGGCAGCTCGCCGAAGGTCCAGTCGGTGTAGGTCGGATCGGCCACGTCGGCCGCCGGTGCACTCGCACGGCCCGGGGCCGTCTTGACGACGATCGTGTTCGCAGCCCCCGCTGCACCCGCCACAGCCGCAGGTGCCGCCGGCGCAACCGCCACCGTCGGCCGCAGCACCGCCAGCGCCTGGAACGCCGAGCGCGCCTGCACGCCCAGTTCGGCCTTCAGGCTCGCGAGGTTGCGGCCCTGCCCGAGCTGCCGGCCGTTCTCGTCGACGATGCGGAAGTTCATGAACAGGTGCGGCGACAGCTGCTCCAGCTTGAAATCCGCCCGCTTCACGTCGAGCTGCGTCTTGTCGCGCACCGCCTTCAGCAGCACGTCGACCAGGCTGCCCGCGCCGAAGCCATGCGCCTCGTGCACCTGGTCGACGAAACCCTGCGCATAGTCGGGCAACGGCACCAGCCGCGAACGCGGACGCTGGTGCAAGGTCTTCACCAGCGCCAGCACCTTGTCCTTCAGCATGCCGGGTACCAGCCATTCGCAGCGCTCGTCGTTGACCTGGTTCAGCGCATAGATCGGCACGGTGACGGTCACGCCGTCTTTCGGGTCGCCCGGGTCGTGCAGGTAGGTCGCGAGGCAGTCGACGCCGCCCATCCGCAGCGTCTTCGGGAACGACGCCGTCGTGATGCCGGCCGCCTCGTGCCGCATCAATTCTTCGCGCGTCAGGAACAGCAGCTTCGGCTGGCGCTGGCTCTCCTCGCGGTACCAGCGCTCCAGGCTGTGGCCGCTGCACACATCGGCGGGCAGCTGCTGGTCGTAGAACGCGTGGATCAGCTCGTCATCCACCAGCACGTCCTGCCGGCGCGACTTGTGCTCCAGCTCCTCGACCTGCGCGATCAGCTTGCGGTTGGCCGCCAGGAACGGCAGCCGCGTCTCCCATTCGCCGTTCACCAGCGCTTCGCGGATGAAGATCTCGCGCGCCGCCGCCGCATCCACGCGCCCGAAGTTGACGCGCCGGTTGCTGTAGATCACCAGCCCGTACAGCGTCGCCCGCTCGAGCGCGATCACCTCGGCCGCCTTCTTCTCCCAGTGCGGCTCCAGCAGCTGCGTCTTGATCAGGTGGCCGGCGATGCCCGGCAGCCACTGCGGCTCGATGTTGGCGATGCCGCGGCCGAACAGCCGCGTGGTCTCGACCAGCTCGGCCGCAACGATCCAGCGCCCCGGCTTCTTGCCGAGGTGCGAGCCCGGGTGCTTGTAGAACTTGATGCCGCGGGCGCCGAGGTACCAGTCGTCCTCGTCGCTCTTCTGGCCGATGTTGCCCAGCAACCCCGCCAGCATCGCCAGGTGCAGCTGGTCGTAGGTGGCCGGCAGCGTGTTCAGCCGCCAGCCGTGCTCGGCCACCACGGTGTGCAACTGCGAATGGATGTCGCGCCATTCGCGCACCCGGCGCGGCGACACGAAGTTGTCGCGCAGCAGCTGTTCCTGCTTGCGGTGCGACAGCTTGTGCTCCTTGCTGCCGCCACGCGCGTCTTCCAGCCACTTCCAGAGCTTCAGCGTGCCGACGAACTCCGAGCGGTCGTCGTCGAACTTCTTGTGCGCCGCATCGGCGGCCTGCTGGTGCTCCATCGGCCGGTCGCGCGCGTCCTGCACGCTGAGCGACGACGCGATGACCAGCACCTCGGCCAGCGATTCGCGGTTGCGCGCCTCCAGGATCATGCGGCCCACGCGTGGATCCAGCGGCAGCTTGGACAGCTCGCGACCGGTCGGCGTCAACTCGTTCTGCTCATCGACCGCGCCCAGTTCGTGCAGCAGCTGGTAGCCGTCGGCGATCGCTCGGCGCGGCGGCGGCTCCAGGAACGGAAAGTCCTCGACCAGCCCGAGCCCGAGCGACTTCATGCGCAGGATCACGCCGGCCAGCGACGAGCGCAGGATCTCCGGATCGGTGAAACGCGGCCGCTCGCTGTAGTCCTTCTCGTCGTACAGCCGGATGCAGATGCCGTTGCTGACGCGCCCGCAACGGCCGGCCCGCTGGTTCGCGGCCGCCTGGCTGACCGGCTCGATCTGCAACTGCTCGACCTTGTTGCGGTAGCTGTAGCGCTTGACGCGCGCGGTGCCGGCATCGATCACGTACTGGATGCCCGGCACGGTCAGCGAGGTCTCGGCGACGTTGGTGGCCAGCACGATGCGGCGCGCGCTGTGCGGCTCGAACACGGCATCCTGCTCCTGCTGGCTGAGCCGCGCGAACAGCGGCACCACCTCGACACCCGGCGGGTGGTGCTTGCGCAGGTGCTCGGCCGCTTCGCGGATCTCGCGCTCGCCGGGCAGGAAGACCAGCACGTCGCCGGCGCCCTCGCGCCACAGCTCGTCGACGCCATCGCCGATCGCATCGTTCAGGCCGTATTCGCGCGACTCCTCGAACGGCCGCCAGCGCTGCTCGACCGGGAACAGCCGCCCCGACACCTGGATCACCGGCGCCGGCCCGTGCCGCGACGCGAAGTGTTGCGCAAAGCGGTCGGCATCGATGGTGGCCGACGTGACGATGATCTTCAGGTCGGGCCGGCGCGGCAGGATCTGCCGCAGGTAGCCGAGCAGGAAGTCGATGTTCAGGCTGCGCTCGTGGGCCTCGTCGATGATCAGCGTGTCGTAGGCCTTCAGCAGCGGATCGGTCTGCGTCTCGGCCAGCAGGATGCCGTCGGTCATCAGCTTGACGCTCGCGCCGGCCGACAGGCGGTCTTGAAAGCGCACCTTGAAGCCGACGTGCTCGCCGAGCGGCGTGTTCAGCTCCTGCGCGATGCGCTTGGCGACGCTGGAAGCCGCAATGCGTCGCGGCTGCGTGTGGCCGATCAGCCCCTTGCCGCCGGCGCCCTTGCCACGGCCGAGCGTCAGCGCGATCTTCGGCAGCTGCGTGGTCTTGCCGGAGCCGGTCTCGCCGCAGACGATCACGACCTGGTTCGCCTCGATGGCTTGCGCGATCTCGTCGCGCCGGGACGACACCGGCAGCGATTCGGGAAAGGTGATCGGCGGAATCGGATTGGCAACAACCCGATTGGCCACCGGCGGCGGACCGCGGCGCGGGACAGAGGTCACTCGAAGCCTTCGTGCAAAATCGTCGATTATTTCAAACTGCGGCCGGTCGTGCGGCCACGCCATGAACCTCGTCTTTCCCCACACCTTCGTGCCGTGGTTCCGTTCGGTGGCACCGCACATCCACGCGCACCGCGGCAAGACCTTCGTGGTGGCGATCGCCGGCGAGCTGATCGCCGCCGGCAAGCTGTCCGCGTTCGCGCAAGACTTGGCCATCCTGCATGCGATGGGCATCAAGCTGGTGCTGGTGCATGGTTTTCGCCCCCAGGTCGAGGAACAGTTGCGCGCCAAGGGCCACACCTCGCGTTTCAGCCACGGCATGCGCGTGACCGACCCGCTGGCGCTCGACTGCGCGCAAGAAGCCGCAGGCCAGTTGCGCTACGAGATCGAGGCCGCGTTCTCGCAGGGCCTGCCGAACACGCCGATGGCGCACAGCCAGATCCGCGTCGTCTCCGGCAATTTCATCACCGCACGCCCGGTCGGCATCGTCGACGGCATCGATTTCCAGCACACCGGCCTGGTGCGCAAGATCGATGCGACCGGCATCCGCAAGCTGGTCGAGATCGGCGCACTCGCGATGCTGTCGCCGTTCGGCTTCTCGCCCACCGGCGAGGCTTTCAACCTCAGCATGGAAGACGTGGCCGCCAGCACCGCCAGCGAATTGCAGGCCGACAAGCTGATCTACGTGACCGAGGTGCGCGGCATCCCGCTCGACCCGCTCGATCCCGACAGCGAGATCGACCAGGAACTCGGCCTGGCCGACGCCCGCAAACTGCTCGCCGGCCTGCCCAACCCGATGCAGCCGACCGACACCGCGTTCTACCTGCAGCACGCGGTGAAGGCCTGCGAAGACGGCGTCGAGCGGGTGCACATCGTGCCGTTCTCGGTCGACGGCTCGGTGCTGATGGAATTGTTCACGCACGATGGCGTCGGCACGATGATCGTCGACGAGAAACTCGAAAGCCTGCGCGAAGCCACCTCCGACGACATCGGCGGCATCCTGCAACTGATCGAGCCGTTCGAGAAGGACGGAACCCTGGTCAAACGTGACCGGACCGAAATCGAACGTGATATCGACCATTACACCGTCATCGAACACGACGGCGTTATCTTCGGCTGTGCCGCTTTGTATCCGTATCCCGAGGCGCATACCGCCGAAATGGCCGCGCTGACGGTGTCCCCGAATGTGCAAGGGCAAGGCGATGGCGAGAAAATACTGAAGCGCATCGAACAGCGCGCGCGCGGCGCCGGGTTCGACAGCATTTTCGTGCTGACCACCCGCACGATGCATTGGTTCATCAAGCGCGGCTTCAAGCAGGTCGATCCCGACTGGCTGCCCGAGGCCCGCAAGCGCAAATACAACTGGGATCGGCGGTCCCAGGTCCTCGTCAAGAAGCTGGCGTGATTCGCCGGTTTCATCTCACAACATTACAAACAGTTCGATTGGAGTTACCTCATGGCCCGAATGGTGCAATGCGTCTACCTGAAGAAAGAGGCCGAAGGCCTGGATTTCGCGCCTTACCCCGGTGAACTCGGCAAGCGCATTTACAACGAGGTCAGCAAGGAAGCCTGGGCGGCGTGGATGAAGCACCAGACCATGCTGGTCAACGAGAACCGGCTGAACCTGGCTGACCAGCGCGCCCGCCAGTACCTGGCCCGGCAAATGGAACGATTCTTCTTTGGCGAAGGCGCCGAGCAACCCGCGGGATACGTGCCCCCCACGCCTTGAACCCGTCGGCCCTGAAACCGACAGTTTCGAGGCCGGCAGTTTTGCGCTTGGCTTTCCGCAGTTTCCTGAATTAGAATCCCGGCGCCGGCAGATATAGCCGGGTTCAACAGGAAACCACCGATGACCACGTTGCAGGATTTGCTCGCCAAGAAGGCTGCCCTCGAGCAGGAAATCGAAGCCACGCAAAAGCGTGAACGCCAGGACGCGATTGCCAAAGTCAAGTCGCTGATGAACGAATACGGTCTGTCGCCTTCCGACCTGACCGGCAAGAGCAGCACAAAAACCGGCGGCAAAGCCGGCGCCAGCAAAGGCGGGAAAGTCGCGGCCAAGTTTCGCAACAATGCCACCGGCGAAACCTGGAGCGGTCGCGGCCTGCAACCCAAATGGCTGAAGGCAGCCGTTGCCGCGGGCAAGAAACTCGAAGACTTCGCGCTCTGATTCTCGAGCAAGCGACCCGGCGCGCCGCTTTCGCGGTGCGTTTCCCGGAGATCCGTATCGATTCCATCGGCTGACCGATACCCTGCAGATGCGGGGTATCGCGCAGCGTCTGGCGGAGGCGCCGCGGGGTACATTCAAAAGCTTCCTCGCGACGCCCACGTGCCCGTCATCCGCCTGCCCACCCTGCCCGTCATCCTGCTGCCGTCCACGCGCCTGAGCGTCAGGGCCGTGCAGGCGGTGCTGGCGTCGCTGGCGTGTGTGGCCCTCGCTCGCTGGGGGTTGTCGACGCCGCTGCTCAACCTCGCGTCGCTCGCGGTTCCGTTGCCCTGGTTGCCCGGCGGCCTGATGCTGGCCGCGCTGCTGCGCTGGGGCAGCGGCATGCTCCCCGGGCTCTGGCTGGCCGGCTGCCTCGCGCTGCTGGGTGCCGACCTGATGCCCTGGCAAGCCGCGGCGCTCTCGGCCGGCACGGTCGGCGGCGCCTGGTTGTCGGCCTTGCTGCTGCGCCGCCTCGGCTTCGTCGGCCGCATCGACGGCTGGCGCGATGCCGCGCTGATGCTGGGTGTCGGCGTGTTGCTGCCCACCTCGATCTCGGTGGCCAACGCCCTCGTCTGTTTCACCGTCGACGGCCCGCTCGATCGGCAGGTGTGGCTGCAACCTGGCGCCGTCGCCGCAGCGCGCGACGCGCTGGCTTCGATGCTGCTCGCACTGCCGCTGCTGGCCCTGTCGCGCCAGGCACTGCAACAGGCGTTCGCGCAATGGCGCTGGCTGGCCAGCGCCGCGTTGGGGGCCGGGGCGCTGGCCGCGGCCTGGGCCGTCGCCCGCCACGGCAACACCCCGGCGATGCTCGCGCTGGCCAGCATCCCGCACCTGCTGGTCGGTGGCATGGCCGCGCGCCGCGGGCTGCTGCCGGCCTCGGCCACGGTCCTGCTGATCGCTGCAGGGCTCGCGGCCTGGGCCGCCACCGGGTCGGTCGCCGCGGGCACGGGGCCGCTGGCCGACCCGGCCACGCTGTCCGGCTGGCTGGCCACCTTGTGCGCCACGCCGCTGCTCGCCAGCGCCGTGGTCGGCCGCACCGCGACCAACGAGTCACGCTGGCAACTGGCGCTCGACGCAGCCGGCGTCGGCACGCTTCAATGGGACCTGCGCAGCGGCCGCATCGGCTATTCGCGCCGCTGGCTGCGCATGCTCGGCTACGGCAGCGTCGAGTTCGGCCACCGCATCGACGGGCTGCTGGCCCGCACCCATCCGTCCGACAGTGCCCGCCTGCTGAGCGCGCTGCAGCCGCGCGGCCGCGGCACGGCGCCGGCCGGCGAGGCCGACGCGTTCGAGTTCCGGCTGCAGGCCAAGGACGGGCGCTGGCTGTGGCTCGAAGGCCATGCCCGCGTTGTCGAGCGCACATCCGACGGCGAGCCGCTGCGCGTGATCGCCACCGCGATCGACATCACCGACCGCCACGCCACCGCGGAGCGCCAGAACGTGACGACGCGGCTCTTCGAGTACCTGCACGAAGGCCTGATCATCACCGACGCGGCCTGCCGCGTGCTCGACGTGAACCCGGCCTTCACGAAGATCACCGGCTTCTCGCGCGAAGAAATGCTCGGCGCCGTGCCGGCCCTGCTGCGTCCGGCCGCCGACGGCGAGCCGGGCGCCGCACAACGCGCCAGCATGGCGGCGGCGCTCGAATCGACCGGCTCGTGGCGCGGCGAGATCATCGACCGGCGGCGCGACGGCGAGCTGTGCGCGCTGCAGGTCACGATCTCCGCGATCCCCGGCCCCGACGCAGAACTGCGCCACCACGTGCTGGTGCTGTCGGACACCACGCAGGCCCGGCTGCACCGCGAACAGCTCGAGCGCCAGGCGCATTTCGACGAGCTGACCCGGCTGCCCAACCGGGCCCGCCTCGCGCAGATGCTGCGCGAGGCCATCCGCGCGAGCGAGCGCGATGGCTACCTGCTGGTGGTCTGCTACCTCGACCTCGACAACTTCAAGCCCGTCAACGACACGCATGGCCACGAGGCCGGCGACCGGCTGCTGGTCGAGCTGGCGCAGCGGCTGCGCAATTCGCTCGGGCGCTGGGACCACTGGACCGACGAGGTCGCGCGCCTCGGCGGCGACGAATTCGTGCTGCTGCTGCGCGCCGCCACGATCGAAGACGCGCAGGCGACCGTCGAGCGCGTGCTGCGCCAGGTCTCGCTGCCGTACAACCTCGGCATGGGCATCGGACCGGTGATCGTCACCGCCAGCCTGGGCGCCACCGTCTACCCGGTCGACCGCGCCGACGCCGAAACGCTGCTGCGCCACGCCGACCATGCGATGTACGGCGCGAAGCAGGCCGGCCGCAATGGCTCGCTGTTCTTCGACACCGAGCTCAACCGCCGCACCGAAGAGCGCTTCGAGGCGCTCAGCCGCGTGCAGACCGCGCTCGACGCGCAGGAGTTCTGCCTCTACTACCAGCCCAAGGTCGACCTGCGCAACGGCACGGTGATGGGCGTCGAGGCGCTGCTGCGCTGGAAGCATCCGCAGCACGGCGTGATCGCGCCGGCGCATTTCCTGCCGCTGATCGAGCACACCGGCCTCAGCGCGAGCGTCGGCGACTGGGTGCTGCAACAAGGCATCGAGCAACTCGCGCAATGGCAGCGCCAGGGGCTCGACCTGACGGTCAGCATCAACGTCTCGGCGCGGCACCTGCAGGAGCCGCTGTTCGCGCAGCGCCTGGCCGGCCTGCTGTCGCGCTACAACTCGCCGGTGGCGCAGCGCCTGGTGATCGAGGTGCTGGAAACCGCCGCACTGGCCGACGTGGACTACACGGTGCAGCTGATGCAGGAGTGCCGCAAGCTCGGCGTGCGATTCGCGCTCGACGATTTCGGCACCGGCTATTCCACCCTCACCTACCTGAAGCGGCTGCCGCTCGACCTGCTGAAGATCGACCGCTCGTTCGTGCAGAACATGCTGCTCGACCCGCAGGACCATGCGATCGTCGCCGGCGTGATCAGCCTGTCGCGCACCTTCGGCTGCACGGTGGTGGCCGAGGGCGTCGAATCGCGGGCCCAGGCGCAGCGCCTGATCGCGATCGGCTGCGACATGGCCCAGGGCAACGGCATCGCGGCCGCGATGCCGTCGACCGAGGTGGTCGACTGGGTGCGGCAGTACCGGGGCGCGATCGCGCCGGAGCGGACCATCGCGGCCTGACCGCTGCAGCCGCTCGGGAGCGGCTCAATCGAGGTTGAAGCCCACTTCGACGATGCCCTCTTGCGCCTCGCGCAACGGTTGGAACTTCCATTGCCCGACGGCGGCCAGTGCTGCGCGGTTCAGCCGCACATTGGTCGAGGACACGACGGTCTGCCCGGCCACCGTGCCATCGGTCATCACGTCGAAGCGCACCCGCACGGTGCCGCGACGCAGGTCGAGCATCACCGCGCGCGGGAATTGCGGCTCCACCTGGGACACCATCACCAGCGACTCCTGCTCGGGCTCGGGTTCCGGCGCCGCGGCGAGCGCGGGTGGCGCGGCGGCGTCCGGCATGGCCGTGCGGCCGCCGCCGTTGCCGACCGCTGCCCCGTTCCCGCGAGCCAGCGCCGCGGCGTTGTTCGACATGCGCGCCGCTTCGTTGTCGACCGTGGAGACCGGCACTGCCTGCGCCGCTGCAGCAGGCACCTGGGCCGGCGCCGCTGCGGCGCGGATCGCGGGCGCCGGCGCAGGTGCCGGTACGGGTGCAGCCACCGCGCCTTCGGCACTGCCCTCGCCCGCCTTCGCGACGCGTGCGGCCGGTGCCGGTCTGGGTGCATTGGCGACCGGCGCCGGTGCAGGCGCGGCCGGCTTGTCGTCCTTGCCGTCGCGCGTTTTGCGGGGCTTGTCCGAGTGGATCATGATCCAGCGGAAGACGTTCTCCGCCTCGCGCTTGGCGCGCTCGCTGGGCGCGGACTCTTCTTTCGCCGCGGGTGCGGAGGCGGCCTGCGCCCGGGCCGCCTGCCATGCCCCCATCAACCCCGACGCCAGCAGCGCGAGGCAGAGTGTGCGAGGCGAGAATCGCAAACGCGCCTGTTCCGGCGTTGAGTGGAGATGCACACGATTCCTTCCGAGGGTCTTGACGTGCCCCAACGACACGGCATCGAACTTCACGGTGCAAAAAGTGTACCGAGCATGGTCACCCTTGCGTCAATCGGTAACAGCCCGCAAGACCGGCCCCGTGCAAAGCTGCACAAGTCGCCGCCTCGGGGTCTTCCCCCAGTCGGTTCGATAGACTCGCGGGGTGATCCCGCCGAGCTTCATCCAGGAACTGCTGTCCCGCATCGACGTCGTCGAAGTCGTCGGCCGCCACGTGCAGCTGAAGAAGGCCGGCATCAACCACAAGGGCCTGTGCCCGTTCCACGGCGAAAAGACGCCGAGCTTCACCGTCAGCCCGACCCGCCAGACCTACCACTGCTTCGGCTGCGGTGTGCACGGCAACGCACTGGGTTTCCTGATGGAGTATTCGGGGATGGGCTTCCTCGATGCGGTGCGCGACCTGGCGCAGCAGGCCGGGCTCACGGTGCCGGAAGACGACCGCTCGCCGCAGGAGCGCGAACGCGCCGCCGAGCTGAAGGAACGCCAGGCCACCCTCAGCGACGTGCTGGCCAAGGCCAGCGAGAGCTACCGCAAGCAGCTGAAGGGCAGTCCGCGGGCGATCGACTACCTGAAGGGCCGCGGGCTGAGCGGCGAGATCGCCGCGGCGTTCGGGCTGGGCTACGCGCCCGACGGCTGGCGCGCGCTCGCGAGCGTATTCCCGCGCTACGACGACCCGCTGCTCGAGGAGAGCGGCCTCGTCATCTCGCAGGGCGAGAACGACGAGGAACGCAAGCGCTATGACCGCTTCCGGGACCGCATCATGTTCCCGATCCGCTCGGTGCAGGGCGACGTGATCGGGTTTGGCGGGCGGGTGCTCGACAAGGGCGAGCCGAAGTACCTGAACTCGCCGGAGACGCCGGTGTTCGTGAAGGGCCGCGAGCTGTACGGCCTGCACGAGGCGCGCGCCGGGCTGCGCAAGCGCGGCTATGCGCTGGTGGTCGAGGGGTACATGGACGTCGTCGCGCTCGCCCAGCACGGCTTCGACAATGCGGTCGCGACCCTCGGCACCGCCTGCACGGCCGAGCATGTGCAGAAGCTGTTCCGCTTCACCGAATCGGTGGTGTTCAGCTTTGACGGCGATGCCGCCGGGCGGCGGGCGGCCGGCCGGGCGCTCGAGGCCTCGCTGCCGCTCGCGAGCGACACCCGCACCGTCCGCTTCCTGTTCCTGCCGACCGAACACGATCCGGATTCGTATGTGCGCGAACTCGGCGCCGAAGCCTTCGAGGCCTGCGTCGCCCAGGCGGTACCGCTGTCGCGCCAGCTGGTCGAAGCCGCGCGCGACGGCGGCGACCTGTCGACCGCCGAGGGCCGCGCCAAGTTCCTCGCCAATGCCAAGCCGCTGTGGTCGGCGCTGCCGGACGGCGCGCTGAAGCTGCAGCTGCTGGCCGAACTGGCGCAGCAAGGCGGCATCGGCTCGGCCGACCTGACGCAGCTGTGGCAGGCCTCGGCGCCGTCGCGGCACGGCGGCGGTTCGGCATCGAACCGCCATGAGCCCCCGACCGACGACAGCTACGGCCCGCCGGACGATGGCGAGCCCGCCGCGCCGCGCGAGCGCTTCCAGCGCCGCGACGGCGGCACCGGCGGTGGCGGCCGCAAGTGGACCAAGGAATGGACCAAGGACTGGAAGGGCAAGCGTGGCGCGCCGGACCGCTACGAGGAAAGCGGCCCGTTCCCTCCGCAGTCGAAGGTGCGGACGGTTCCCACCAGCCCGGCCGACACCGTGCTGCGGCTGCTGTTGCTGCACAGCGACTGGTGGGACCAGCTCGGCACCGACGACCACCAGTTGCTGCACGAGCTGCCCGCGCCGCACGGCTCGCTGGTCGCCTGGCTGGAGCGCCACCTGCTCGAACACGGTGCCACGCCGTGGGCCGTGCTCGAACAGGCCTTGCACGGCAGCGAATGGGCCGACGACAGCCGCCGCCTCGTGCCGCCGGGTGTGCTTCAGGACGAAATGCAGTTCGCCGACCTGCGCCGGGTGGTCGACGGCATGTGGGTCGAGCTGCTGTCGGCGCGCCAGGAAATCCTGATCCGGCAGGCCGCGACCGACCCCTCCGCGCTCGCGCGGTGGCGTGAACTCGACGCCGAGCGCCGGCTTCGGCTGCAGGGAATGAAGCCACCGGCTTTGACGTAACAGGTTCTTTCGCCGATAATCGAGGGTTTGTTGTAAGGCAAGAGTGATGACCGGCTGGCAAGACAGTCAGCAAAGACGGTTCCAAAGACAGCACCTCCGGGCCCCGGCCACCCTCTGACCCAGGGTCCCCACCTCAAGGCCACCCCTATCCCGCAAGGGCTGTACTCCGTTCGATGGTCACGCGACCTTGCCCAATTGATTGCGGCCCCAAGCTAAGGCTTGATCCGGGCCTCGCTACGTCTTTGGACCTCCGCTGAACAAGGCCCTGCCGAGCCGCCGTCATCCGGCTTCTGGGCATGGGCCCTGAGGCGCGGTTCGACGTGACGACCACCACCATTCGAGGATTTGCATGACCGCGAAGAAGAGCGCCCCCGCCAAGGCAGCACAACCCGCCGCTGCGTCGAAAGCCGTGAAGGCCGGCAAGGCCGAAGTTGAAGACAAGAAGAAGGCCGTCGCCAAGCCGGCCGCCAAGGCGGTGGCCGACAAGACCGTCGCCGACGCCAAGGGCAAGCCGGGTCGCAAGCCGAAGGCCGGCGCCGCCGCCAAGAAGGAAGAAGTGCCCGAAGAGGACTTCTCCGACGTCGAAGCCGAGCTCGAAGGCGAGCCCGAGCCCGAAGCGGCCGGCACCGACGACAAGGCTGCCAAGGTCAAGCCGCTGCGCATGAAGGTGTCGCGCGCGAAGGAGCGCGCGCTGATGCGCGAGTTCGGCCTCGACGAGACCGCGCTCACCGAAGAAGAAGTCGCCAAGCGCCGCCATGAGCTGAAGACGCTCATCAAGATGGGCAAGACGCGCGGCTTCCTGACCCACCAGGAAATCAACGACCACCTTCCCGAGAAGCTGGTCGACGCCGACATCCTCGAAGCCATCGTGTCGATGCTGAACGACATGGGCATCGCGGTCTACGAGCAGGCGCCCGACGCCGCGACGCTGCTGATCGCCGGCGGCGGCACCACCACCGCCACCGAAGAAGAGGCCGAGGAAGCCGCCGAAGCGGCGCTGTCGACCGTCGACTCCGAATTCGGCCGCACCACCGATCCGGTGCGCATGTACATGCGCGAGATGGGCACGGTCGAGCTGCTGACGCGCGAGGGCGAGATCGAGATCGCCAAGCGCATCGAAGGCGGCCTGCAGGCCATGATGCTGGCGATCAGCGCCTCGCCGACCACCATCGCCGAGATCCTGGTCTATGCCGACCGCATCGGCGCCGGCGAGATGACGATCTCCGAGGTCGTCGACGGCTTCGTCTCGGAAGACGAGGCCGACGACTACGTGGCCGAGGAAGACGTCGACTTCTTCGACGAGGAAGACGACGACGACGGCAACGGCGGCAGCAAGGCGCTGACCAAGAAGCTCGAGGAACTGAAGGGTGCGGCGCTGACGAAGCTCGCCAACCTGCGCGAGAACTTCGACAAGATGCGCAAGGCCTTCGAGAAGGACGGCTACCAGTCGGCGCCGTACAACAAGGCCCAGCAGGCCATCAGCGCCGAGCTGATGACGATCCGCTTCACGGTCAAGACCATCGAGAAGCTGTGCGGCATCCTGCGCTCGCAGGTCGACGACGTGCGCCGCTACGAACGCGAGCTGCGCAAGATCCTCGTCGACAAGTGCGGCATGCCGCAAGAGTATTTCATCAAGAACTTCCCGCCCAACATCCTGAACCTGAAGTGGGCGGAGAAGGAAGCGGCAGCGGGCAAGCCGTACAGCGCGGTGCTGGCGCGCAACCTGCCGCCGGTGCAGGAGCTGCAGAAGAAGCTGACCGACCAGCAGGCCCGCGCCGTCGTGCCGCTGGAAGACCTGAAGCAGATCAACAAGCGCATGAACGAGGGCGAGAAGGCCTCGCGCGACGCGAAGAAGGAAATGATCGAGGCCAACCTGCGCCTCGTGATCTCGATCGCGAAGAAGTACACCAACCGCGGCCTGCAGTTCCTCGACCTGATCCAGGAAGGCAACATCGGCCTGATGAAGGCGGTCGACAAGTTCGAATACCGCCGCGGCTACAAGTTCTCGACCTACGCGACGTGGTGGATCCGCCAGGCCATCACGCGCTCGATCGCCGACCAGGCGCGCACGATCCGCATCCCGGTCCACATGATCGAGACGATCAACAAGATGAACCGGCTGTCGCGCCAGCACTTGCAGGAATTCGGTTTCGAACCCGATGCCCCGACGCTGGCCGAGAAGATGGAGATCCCGGAAGACAAGATCCGCAAGATCATGAAGATCGCGAAGGAGCCGATCTCGATGGAAACCCCCATCGGCGACGACGACGATTCGCACCTGGGCGACTTCATCGAGGACACCAACAACACCGCGCCGATCGAGGCGGCGATGCAGGCCGGCCTGCGCGATGTGGTGAAGGACATCCTCGACAGCCTGACGCCGCGCGAAGCCAAGGTGCTGCGCATGCGCTTCGGCATCGAGATGAGCACCGACCACACGCTGGAAGAAGTCGGCAAGCAGTTCGACGTGACGCGCGAGCGCATCCGCCAGATCGAAGCCAAGGCGATCCGCAAGCTGAAGCACCCGAGCCGGTCGGACAAGTTGCGCACGTATCTGGACAATCTCTGATCCCGCCAGGGGATGCCTGCAGCGCCGCTGCAACGTCCCCTGCAAAGGCCCCGCGAGCACCGCTTTCGGGGCCTTTTTTGCGCCTTCGGCGGCCGCCAAGTTGCCATAAACTTCACGCTTATGACCCAGATCCTGCAGCGCACCGTGTTGTTTGCCGATCTTCGCGGCAGCACTGCGCTGTACGAGACGCTGGGCAACGCCGAGGCCACGACGGTCGTCACGCACAGCGTCGCGCTGCTGGCCCATGTGGTGACCAGCTGCCGCGGCACCGTCGTCAAGACGCTGGGCGACGGCCTGATGGCGGTGTTCGAGAACCCGATCGAGGCGGTGTCCGCCGCCGACGGCATGCACGAGTCGCTGGACCGCATCGTGCCGCCGGCCGCGCCTGCCGCCGGCGCACCGGCCGCGGTGCAACGCTCGCCGGTGCTGAAGCTGCAGGTCGGGCTGGCGCACGGCGAAGTGGTCGCGATGTCGGGCGATTGCTTCGGCGATGCCGTCAACGTCGCGGCGCGCCTGCTGGACCATGCCGGCGACAACGAGACGCTCACCACCGCCACCGTGTTCTCGGCCCAGGACGCCGAGAGCAGCGCGCGCTTTCGCAGCCTCGACCGCGTGCAGCTGCGCGGCCGCGTCGAGCCGGTGCACGTCTACCTGCTCGAAGGCCGGCGTTTCGGCGACACCGCGGCCACTGCCTATGGCGACCTGCTGCCCACCGCGACCGAACCCGAAGGCATCCGCCTCGCGTGGCTCGACCTGAACCGCGTCTATGCCGGCCCGAGCCTGCCGGTGGTGCTGGGCCGCAGCCCGCAGGCCACCTACTGCATCGACGACTCGCGCGTCTCGCGCTCGCATGCCCGCATCGACTGGCATGGCGGCGCCTTCCAGCTGACCGACCTCAGCTACAACGGCACGTATGTTCGCTTCTCCAGCGATTCCGAGATCGTCCAGCTGCGCCGCGGCACCTGCACGCTGCACGGCAGCGGCGCGATCGGGCTGGGGGCCTCGCCGGTCGACCCCACCTCGCCGTGCGTGCGCTTCGAGGTGATGAAGTTCTCCGACACGCAGCCGCAGGCTCCCTTCGAGTTCAACCGCTGAGCACTCAGCAGCCGAGCATCTCGGCCAGTTCCAGCAAGCTGGCGGCCTGGCCGCAACCCTCCGGCAATTCGCCCACCGCATGACCCGGCCGGTGCAGCCACAGCGCCTGCAACCCCGCATCGCGTGCGCCATGCACGTCGAGCTGCAGGTCGTCGCCGACGTGCAGCACCTGCGCCGGCGGCACGCCCAGGCGCTCGCAGGCCAGGTGGAAGATCCGCGCGTCCGGCTTGCCGATGCCGAGTTCGCGTGAGCTCAGGCTGCCCTGGAAGTGGTGCGCGACACCGACCGTCGCCAGGTCGGCATTGCCGTTGGTCACCGCATACAGCGGGAAGCGCGCCGCCAGCCGCGCCAGCCCCGGCAACGCATCGTCGAAGAAGTCCACCCGCTGGCGCGCCGCGAAGAACACGTCGAACGCCGGGCCGGCCAGTTGCGGGTCGTGGCCGGTCATCGCCAATGCCCGCGCGATGCTTTCCTTGCGGATCGCGCTCAGGTTGTGGCGCCAATGCGGGTGCTCGGCCTCCACCGCGTTGCGCAGCGCGCGCAACGCCGGCGGGTCGAAGCGCTGCGCGGTGGCCGGCGCATGCTGGTGCAGCCAGCCGTGCAGCTGGTGCTCGGCGCGCTCGATCGCGGGCCAGACCGGCCACAGCGTGTCGTCGAGGTCGAGGGTCAAGGCCAGCGGGGAACTGACAGGGAAAGCAGGCATGGAAGCTGTGGATTCCAACGCGGCGACAGCGCGTCGACCGCCTGGATTCTCCATTACAGTCGATCGACCCCGGAGCAGCAGACATCCATGAATCACGCCTTCCGCGCTTCATGACGCCGGCCGACCTGCCCGCCGACGAGCCCGAGCGCCTGCGCGTGCTGCGCGAGCTCCGCGTGCTCGACACCGTCGTCGATCCGGCCTTCGCCGCGCTGGCCCGCCAGATCGCCGCCCGCACCGGCTGGCCGATCGCCGCGATCAGCCTCGTCGATGCCGAGCGCCAGTGGTTCCCGGCCGCCGTCGGCCTTGCCGTGCGCGAGACACCGCGCGATCGATCGTTCTGCGGGCACGCGATCCTGCAGCCGGCCGCCTTCGAGGTGGCCGACGCACGGGTCGATCCGCGCTTCGGCGACAACCCGCTGGTCAGCGGCGCCCCCGGCATCCGCGCCTATGCGTCGGTGCCGCTGGTGGTCGATGACCGGCGCATCGGCACGGTCTGCGCGATCCACACCGCCCCGGCACGCCTGGATGCCGCGCAACGGCAGGCGCTGCACGACCTCGCGTTGCTGGCCAGCGCACTGCTCGACGCCCGGCTGCGCGAACAGCGCTGGCGGCTGCAGGAGGCGCGGGTGCGGGCCGCCAGTCAATCCGGCAACAGCTGGCTGTGGGAGACCGACGACCAGGGCCAGCTCAGCTGGCTGTCCGAGAACTTCGAGCACCGCATCGGCCTGCCGCCGCAGAACGACCTGGGCCGCCGCTTCCTCGCGCCGTACCAGCCGCACGGCGGCGAGCATGCGGCCTCGTGGCCGCGCTGCGAAGCGGCGCTCGCGCAGCGCGAGCCGTTCACCGAGCTGGTCGCCGACCGCCCTTCCCCGTCCGGCCTGCTGACGCTGTCGATCAGCGGCGTGCCGGTGTTCAGCAGCACCGGCCGGTTCCGCGGCCACCGCGGCTCGGCCACCACGATCAATGCGCGCCTGCAGGCCCAGAGCGCCGCGCGGCGTGCCGAGCAGTTGCTGAGCGACGCGCTCGAGAGCATGCACGCCGGCGTGATGATCAGCGCGCCGGACGGCCGCGTCGTGCAGTCGAATGCGGCGTGGCGGCGCTCGATCGGGCGCACCATCCCGGCCGAGCAGATGACCTGGCCCGAGATGGTGCGCAGCATGGTGGCGCGCGGCGACTACCCCGATGCGGTCGGCAACGAAGAGGCCTTCGTGCAGTGGCGGCTCGGCCTGGTCTCCGAAGAGCGCGCGCAGCACGAGCTGCGCTGGCGCCACCGCTGGCTGATCGTCAACGACCGCCGGCTGCACGACGGCAGCCAGGTGCACCTGTCGGTCGACATCACCGACCGCAAGCGCGCCGAGCTCGAACTGACGCGCCAGCAGCTGCAGGCGCAGGAGGCGCAGGCGCGGCTCGGCGCGGTGCTGGCCGCGGTGCCCGACCTGTGGTTCGTGCTCGATGCCGATGGTCGCTACCTCGAATGCAGCGACCCGGACCATCCGCTCCTGGTGCACCGCTGGGAGCGCGTGCGCGGCCAGCCCTTCGTGCAGGGCGTCACGCAGGAGCTGGCGGACCAGGTGCTGCCGGCGATCCGCCGCGCGCTGCGGACCGGCGAGGTGCAGCGCCTCGAGTACGACCTGGTGACGGCCGGCGGTCGCCCCGGCAGCTTCGAGGCGCGACTGTCGCCGATGGCCGGCGAGCGGGTGCTGTACGTGACGCGCGACGTCACGCAGCAGCGCGCCGCCGAGCGCGCGCTGAAGGCCGCCGAAGAGCGCTGGAAATTCGCACTCGAAGGCGCCGGCGACGGCGTCTGGGACTTCGACGAAGACCGCAACATCGCGTTCTATTCACCGCGCTGGAAGGAAATGCTCGGCTACCGCGAGGACGAGGTGGGCAACACCATCCAGGAGTGGTCGCGTCGCATCCACCCGGACGACCGGCCGCGCGTGATGCGGGCGATCCAGGCCTACCGGCGCGGCGAGACCGACGCCTACGAGACCGAGCACCGGCTGCTGCACCGCGACGGCCGCTGGCTGTGGGTGCTCGACCGTGGCAAGATCGTCGAGCGCCATGCCGACGGCAGCCCGCGCCGCGTGGTCGGCACCCATTCCGACATCACGCGCACCAAGCTGGCCGAGCAGGCGCTGCGCGACAAGCAGGCCGCCGAGCTCGCCAACCGGGCGAAGAGCGAGTTCCTGTCGCGCATGAGCCACGAGATGCGCACGCCGCTGAATGCGGTGATCGGTTTTTCACAGCTGATGCGCATGGGCGTCGACCAGGCCGACCTCGCCAAGGTGCACGACTACGCCGACCACGTGCTGGACGCCGGGCAACACCTGCTGGCGCTGATCAACGACGTGCTCGACCTGCAGAAGGTGGAGGAAGGCGCCCTGGCGCTGGACATGGGACGCGTGGCGCTGGACGACGTCGTCGAACGCACGATCGACCTGCTGGCGCCGATGGCGCACGCGCGCGGCATTCGCTTCGAGAACGCGGTGCCGTCGCCGCTGTTCGTGCAGGCCGATGCGCAGCGGCTGCGCCAGGTGCTGCTGAACGTGGCCTCGAACGCGGTCAAGTACAACCGCCCCGGCGGCGCGGTGCGCTGGACGGTGATCCAGGACTGCCCCGAGCGGCTCACGCTGCGGATCGAGGACGAAGGCGCCGGCCTGACCCCCGAGCAGATGGGCCGGCTGTTCCAGCCTTTCGAACGGCTCGGCAGGGAGACCTCGGCCATCGAGGGCACCGGGCTCGGGCTGATCATCGCGCGCAGCCTGATGCAGGCGATCGGCGGCGATCTGCAGGTGACCAGCACGCTCGGCCACGGCACCTGCGTGCGGCTCGACATGGTCTGCGACCTCGAACCGGTGGCTTCCGCGCCGGCACCGCTGGCCGAGGGGCCCGGCGATGCCGAGACCGCGCCCGCGCCCGCCGCGCGCTCTGCATTGCGGATGATGTACGTCGAGGACAACCGCATCAACGCGATCCTGTTCGAGGAGGCACTGCGGATTCGCCGCGGCGCCGTCGACCTGCGCATCGCCGAAGACGGCGAGGAAGCGCTCGAGATCGCGCGCGACTGGCAGCCCGAGGTGCTGGTGCTCGACGCCCACCTGCCCGGCATGACCGGCTTCGAGGTGCTGCACCAGCTGCGCCAGCTGCCGGGCCTGGCCCGCGCGCCGGCCTACATGTGCTCGGCCGATGCGATGCCCGAGGACGTGCAGCGTGCCTACGAGGCCGGCTTCATCGGCTACTGGACCAAGCCGATCGACATCGCCGCGGTGGTCGCCGACATCGACCAGCTGCTGCAATCGCCCGCGCTGGCCGGCTGAACGGCGGGCGCTTCGCCGATGGCGCACGGCCATAATCCGGCCGATGCGCTTCTCTGCCGAACCCCCTCACCAGCACGGCCAGGCGCCGACCACCGCGATCCTGCTCTGCAACCTCGGCACCCCCGACGCGCCGACACCGCAGGCGGTGCGCCGCTACCTCGCCCAGTTCCTCGCTGACCCGCGCGTCGTCGAGATCCCGAAGCTGCTGTGGTGGCTGATCCTGCACGGCATCATCCTGCGGGTGCGGCCGGCGAAATCCGCCGCGAAATACGCCACCGTGTGGCTGCCCGAGGGCTCGCCGCTGAAGGTGTGGACGCAGCGGCAGGCCCGGCTGCTGGCCGGCTACCTCGGGGAGCGCGGCCACCGCGTCAAGGTGGCGTTCGCGATGCGCTACGGAACGCCGGCGATCGGCGCCGAACTGGATGCGCTGAAGGCCGCGGGCGCGACCCGCATCCTGGTGCTGCCGATGTACCCGCAGTACTGCGCGGCGACGACCGCGAGCGTCAACGACGCGATCTACCAGTGGGCGCAAAAGGTGCGCGCGCTGCCCGAGTTGCGCTTCGTGAACCGCTACCACGACGACCCGGCGTACATCGCGGCGCTCGCGAAGCGCGTGTCCGACCACTGGGTGTCGCACGGCCGCCCCGACAAGCTGGTGATGAGCTTCCACGGCATGCCCCGCCGCACGCTCGAACTCGGCGACCCCTACCACTGTGAATGCCTGAAGACGGCACGCCTCGTGGCACAGCGCCTGGACCTGAAGGACGACCAATGGGTCGTCACGTTCCAGAGCCGCTTCGGCAAGGCCGAATGGCTGCAGCCCTACACCGAGCCGACGCTGGTTGCGCTGGCGCAGAAAGGCGTCAAGCGCGTCGACGTGATGTGCCCCGGCTTCACCGCCGACTGCCTGGAAACGCTGGAGGAGATCGCGCAGGAAGCCCGCGATGCCTTCCTGCAGGCGGGCGGTGCCGAGTTCAACTACATCCCGTGCCTGAACGACCAGCATGAGTGGATGGCGGCGCTGAGCGCCCTCGCGATGCGCCACATGCAAGGATGGGACACGACGGCCCCGCCGGAAGCGGCCGCGCTCGATGCGCAGCAGCGACGCGCCTTGGAGCTGGGTGCAGGCGCCTGAGCGCCGGCACCGGCTCCATCACCCCATCAGGCCGTCTTCAGCTTCAGGATGTAGACCAAGGCATCCGCCATCGCCTTGTCGAGCTCCATCGACTCGCTGAACTCGGTGCCGACCTGCCAGCTCGGCTGCCAGTCGTTGCGCACCAGCGCGGCCTGCCAGCTCGGGTGCTGGGTGGCCTTCTGCAGCGACGCGCGAATGTTGGCCACCTGCGCATCGGACATGCCGGCCGGCGCGAAGATGCCGCGCCAGTTCGCCAGGTCGACATCGAGGCGCTGCTCGCGGAACGACGGGATGCCGAACAGCCCGCGGCGCGAGCTGATCGCCAGCGCCCGCAGCTTGCCCGACGAGATGCCCGACTTCAGCTCGCCGAAGCCCGACACCGCCGCCGCCACCTTGCCGGCCGCCAGCGCCTGCATCACCTCGGCGCCGCTGCTCGACGGCACGTAGACCAGCTTGCCGGGATCGGCCCCGGCCGCACGCGCCACCAGCGCGGCGCACATGTGGTCGACGCCGCCGGCCCCGCCGCCGGCCAGCGGCACGTCGGCGATGTTCTTCACCAGCGCGGCCTGGAAATCCTTGATCGTCTGGAATTTCGAATCGGCCGGCACCACCAGCGCCAGCACCTCGCTGGTCAGGCGGGCGATCGGCTTCACCTTGGCCAGCGTGATGGCCGGGCGGTTCAGCGCGATCGAGCCGACCATCACGAAGCCGCCGACCATCACCGAATCCTGGGAATCCGAGTATTTCTCCACGAATTCGGCCAGACCGATGATGCCGCCCTTGCCGCCCTTGTTCTCGTAGACGATCTCGCTGGCCTGCCCTGAGGCCACCAGCGCGTCGCCGACCGCGTGGCCGGTGCCGTCCCAGCCGCCTCCGGGATTGGCCGGGATCATGATGCGCAGCTTGCCGAGCGGCGCCGCGGCGGTGGCGGCCAGGCTGGCCACCGGCAGCGTGGGGACGATGCCGGCGGCCGTGGAGGCGGCCATCCAGCGGAGAACGGAACGACGGTTCGACTTCATGGGGGATCCTTGCTGCCTTGCTGTGAGGGAGGGCCGGTCAGGCCGTTGCCACCGCGCGGCGGCTTCGGAACCGGGTCAACAGCGGCGGGACGATCAAGACCGCCACGCACACAGCGAGGAT
Organism: Rhizobacter sp. Root1238; assembly: GCF_001425825.1. Taxonomy (GTDB): domain Bacteria; phylum Pseudomonadota; class Gammaproteobacteria; order Burkholderiales; family Burkholderiaceae_C; genus Rhizobacter. The sequence goes on along the minus strand of NZ_LMDM01000019.1, from coordinate 41,571 downwards.
AGTCGCCGACAACGGCCGTTCAATGAACACCGTCCATTTGCCCTCTCCAATGGACATCGCATTGCGCATATGTGCCTCTCCCAGCGGTCCGAGGATCATCCCGACGATCACCGGAGCGGTCGGAAAGTCGAAACGGCGCATCACGACACCCAGCAGCCCGATGCCGTACAGCAGGAACAGGTCGAAGGCCGACTGGCGCATGCCGTAGACGCCGACCGTCGCGAAGATCAGGATGCCGGCGTAGAGCGCCGGCTTCGGGATCTTCAGCAGCTTCACCCACAGCCCGACCAGCGGCAGGTTCAGCACCAGCAGCATCACGTTGCCGATGTACATCGACGCGATCAGCGCCCAGACCAGTGCCGACGAGGTCTGGAACAGCGTCGGGCCGGGCTGGATGCCGTAGTTCTGGAAGGCCGACAGCATGATCGCCGCGGTGGTGGAGGTCGGGATGCCCAGCGTCAGCAGCGGCACCAGCGTGCCGGCCACCGCCGCGTTGTTGGCCGCCTCGGGGCCGGCCACGCCCTCGATCGCGCCGACGGTGCCGAATTCTTCCGGGTGCTTCGACAGCTTGCGCTCGGCGCCGTACGACAGGAAGGTCGGGATCTCGGTGCCGCCGGCCGGGATGGTGCCGAACGGAAAGCCGATCAGCGTGCCGCGCAGCCAGGCCGGCCACGAGCGCTTCCAGTCGCCCTTCGTCATCCACAGGCTGGACATCTTGTTGCGCGTCTCGTCCTGGCGGCCTTCGTACATCATCAGGTACATCGCCTCGGCGACCGCGAACAGGCCGACCGCGACCAGCACCACCTCGATGCCGTCGACCAGCTCCGGCACGTTGTTCAGCGTGAAGCGCGCCTGGCCCGAGATCTGGTCGATGCCGATGATCCCGATCGACAGGCCGAGCAGCAGGCTGGTCATGCCGCGCAGCGTGCTCTGGCCGAGCACCGACGACACCGTCGTGAAGGCCAGCAGGATCAGCGCGAAGTATTCCGGCGGGCCGAAGCGCAGCGCGAACTCGGCGAGGCCGGGCGCGAACAGCGTGACGAGCACGGTGGCGATGGTGCCGGCGAAGAACGACCCGATCGCCGAGGTGGCCAGCGCCGCACCGGCGCGGCCGCTCTTGGCCATCAGGTTGCCCTCCATCGCGGTGACCATGCTGCCGGTCTCGCCGGGCGTGTTCAGCAGGATCGAGGTGGTCGAGCCGCCGTACATCGCCCCGTAGTAGATGCCGGCGAACATGATCATCGACGCGGTCGGCTCGACGTGCGAGGTGATCGGCAGCAGCATCGCCACCGTCAGCGCCGGGCCGATGCCGGGCAGCACGCCGATCGCGGTGCCGATCAGGCAGCCGAGCAGCGCCCACATCAGGTTGACCGGCGTGCCCGCCGTCATGAAACCCTGCAGCAGCGAATTCCAGATATCCATGGTGATGCTCTTCTTCAGATCCAGCCGGAGCTGGTGAGGCCAGGCAACGTGAGGCCCAGCAACTTCGTGAACAGCCAGTACACCGGCGCCGACAGCGCCGCGCCGACCAGCACGTCGCGCACCCAGTCGGACAGCGTCGCGGGCCCGGCGCCCATCGACAGCCGGAAGCCGCGTGCCGCGAGCACGAACAGCAGCGAACACGACGGGATGAACCCGACGCGCGTGATCAGCGCCGCGTTCAGCAGCAGGCCGGCCGACAGCCAGGCCATGCCGACCCAGTGCGGCGCGGGGATGTCGTCGCTGCCCTCGGGCATCGTGCGGAACCCCCCGGTGGTGGCCTGCACGATCAGCAGCACGCCGCACAGCGTCATCGCGGCCGCCATCAGCCACGGCAGGAAGCCGGCGCCGACGCCCGAATAGCCTGCCTCGCCCTTGATCTGCGCCGCACCGATGGCCATCAAGGCCCCCAGTCCGATCGCGCCGGCACCGATGCCGATCTCGGACCGCTTGCTCGTTTTCTTCATGGTCTACCTCCTCGCGTCATGGGCGACGCCCCTCAAAAACGCAGGCTGGCCGACGCACAGCGCCGGCCAGCCGTACTGCATGGAGCCTGCGGTCGGGCGCCTACAGCATGCCCAGCTTCAGCATCAGCGCACGCAGCCGCGCGGTGTCGTCGTCGACGAACTTGCCGAAGTCGTCGCCGGTCATCAGCGCCGAGTTCCACTTGTTGGCGGCCAGCGTCTCGGCCCAGCTCTTGGTCTTGGTGGCCTTGGCGACCGCGTCGACCAGCTTCTGGCGCTGCGCCGGCGTGATGCCGGGCGCGCCGTACACGCCGCGCCAGTTGCCGATCGAGACGTTGATGCCCTGCTCGACCAGCGTCGGGATGTCCGAGCCGCGGATGCGGTTCGGCGCGGTGACGCCGATCGCGCGCATCTTGCCGGTCTTGATGAACTCCTCGAACTCGGCCAGGCCACTGGTGCCCACCGTGATGTGGCCGCCCAGCACCGCGGCCGTCGCCTCGCCGCCGCCCTTGAACGGCACGTAGTTGATCTTGGTCGCATCGACGCCGGCCTCGCGCGCGATCATCGCGACGCTGACGTGGTCGACCGAGCCCTTCGAGCCGCCGCCCCACTTGACGCTGCCGGGGTCCTTCTTCATCTGCTCGACGACGTCCTTCATCGTCTTCAGCGGCGAATTGGCCGGCACGACGAACACGTTGTACTCGGCCAGCAGGCGCGCCACCGGCGTCGCGTCGTTCAGCGTGATCGGCGGCTTGTTCTGCACGATCGCGCCGACCATGACGGCTCCGACGACGATCATCGCGTTCGGGTCGCCCTTCGACGCGTTCGCGAACTGGGCCAGCCCGATCGTGCCGCCGGCGCCGCCCTTGTTCTCGTAGGTGACCGAGCCAGCCACGCCCGCTTCCTGCAGGGCCTTGCCGATGCCGCGGCCGCACTGGTCATAGCCGCCACCGGGGTTGGCGCCGATCATCACCTTGAAGTTGTCCTGGGCGAACACGGCCGCGGAAGCGGACGCAAGGGCCAGCGGCAACAGCAGGGTTTTGAGCAAGAGGCGTCGCATGGATGAGTCTCCTTGAAAGGGAATGCACTGAACAGAGGCGCCATCCTGAGCGCAGGTGCGCCCGGTTACATCCGGGCAAGCCCTGGGGTCGCGGCATCAGGCTGTCAGACGCCTGTCATTCCCTGCCGATCGCGCTGTCGTCTGCCTGTCAGGCCGGGTTCGCCCCTGGCGCGACCCCCTTGCGCGGCAGGGCACACTCGCGGCCATGAAACTCCTGCTGGTGGAAGACGACCTCGCGATGGCGCAGGCCCTGCAGCTGGCGCTCGAACGGCGCGGCTTCGACATGGCGGTCGTGCACAACGGCAGCGATGCGCTGCAGCAGCTGCGCAACCAGCCGCCCGACCTGGCGCTGCTCGACCTGACGATCCCCGGGCTCGACGGCCTGCAGGTGCTGCACCGGGCGCGTGCCGAGGGCATCCGGGTGCCGATCGTGGTGCTGACGGCGCGCGGCGCGGTCGGCGACCGGGTGCTGGGCCTGAACGCCGGCGCTGACGACTACCTCGCGAAACCGTTCGACCTGGACGAACTCGAGGCCCGCATCCGGGCGCTGCTGCGGCGCACCGTGGGCAACGAATCGGAAGAACTCGCCTGCGGCGCGCTGACGCTCGAGCTGTCGTCGGGCGCGTTCTACCTCGACGGCCGGGTGTTCGACGTGACGCCGCGCGAGCAGGCGCTGCTGAAGGCGCTGATCGCGCGCCCCGGCCATGCGGTGCCGAAGGAGAAGCTGTTCCGCGTCGTGTTCCCGATGGAGACCGACATCCAATTCGAGGCGATCGAGGTGGTGGCCTACCGGCTGCGCAAGAAGCTGGCCGGCTCCGGCGTCTCGCTGATCACGCTGCGCGGCCTCGGGTACCTGCTGCGCTCCGACCCGGCTGAAGGCGCATGAGCGAATCGCAGCACGAAGGCGGGCCGAGCGCCGGGCCGCTCCCAAGCCGGCCCGCCCTCCCCTCGGGGGAGCGGCCGACGTACCCGTCGGTCGAGGGGTCGTCATCCTATTCGTTGCGGAGCCGGCTGATGGGCTGGATCGTGCTGCCGATCGCCTGCTTCATCGCGTTCGACACCATCAGCCTGTACCAGCGCGCGCTCGACGCGATCACGCTGGCCTACGACCGCACGCTGCTCGGCTCGGCGCGCAACATCGGCGAGCTGCTGTCGATCAAGGGCAGCGAGCTTCGCGTCGAGCTGCCGTACAACGCGCTCGAGATGCTCGACAACGGCGACGCCCGCATGATGTACCGCGTCAGCGGCTTCAACGGCGAGTTCCTGTCGGGCTATGCCGACTTCCCCGCCTACGACCGCACGCCGCCGCAGCGCTCGGCCTACGACGCGCTGGTCGATTTCTACGACGGCGAGTTCCGCGGCGAGCCGGTGCGCATCGCCGCGCTGTACCAGCCCGTCGCCAGCCCCGACGCGCGCGGCGTCGCGCTGGTGCAGGTCGCCGAAACGCTCGAAGTGCGGCGCCGGCTGGCGCGCCAGATCCTGCTGGACACGCTGGTGCGCCAGGCACTGCTGATCAGCGTGGTCGCGCTGATCACCTGGTTCGTCGTCGCCCATGCGCTGCGGCCGATCGAGGCGCTGCGCGCACAGCTCGAATCGCGCAGCGATCGCGACCTGTCGCCGGTCAGCGACCCCAACCTGCCGACCGAGCTGTCGCCGCTGCTCGGCGCGGTGAACCAGCTGATGCAGCGGCTGCAGCGGCTGCACGGGCACCAGCGGCAGTTCGTGCGCGACGCATCGCACCAGCTGCGCACGCCGCTCGCGGTGCTGAAAACGCAGGTGCAGTCGGCGATGTGCGCGCCGAGCAAGGATGCGAGCGCGGCCCTGCCGGCGATGCACGCCACCGTCGACCGGGCGATCCGGCTCGCCAACCAGATGCTCGCGCTGGCCAAGGTGGAGCAGGTGCAGGGCCAGCCCGAGCCGGCCACCGCCGACCTGGGCGCGCTGGCGCGCGAGGTGGCGATCGACATGTCGCCGCTGATCGGCGAGCGCAACCTCGACTTCGAGCTGCAGGCCGATTCGAGCCTGGTCCACGGCCATGAATGGATGGTGCGCGAGCTGCTGCGCAACCTGCTGCACAACGCGATCCGCGAGACGCCGAAGCGCGGCGAGCTGCTGCTGCGGGTCGCGAACGCCGAGCTGCTGATCAGCGACAGCGGCCCGGGCATCGCGCCGGAGTTTCGCGAGCGGCTGTTCGAGCCGTTCCACACCGGGCATCCGACACAGGGCAGCGGCCTCGGGCTGTCGATCTGCCGCGAGATCTGCAATTCGATCGGCGCGACGATCGAGCTGGAGAACCGGCAGTTCGCCGGGCGCCTCGCCGGCCTGGATGCAACAGTGCGCTTCCGGCCCGCGACCGAGCCGCCGCCCGCCTGATTCCTGCCTACACTGGGTGCCTGACCACTGCGCGCCCTTCCCCCGAACCGTTCATGGCGAAGACACCTTCCAGCACACCCGACGACGCCGGCGTGCGGCTCGACAAATGGTTGTGGGCCGCCCGCTTCTTCAAGACCCGCAGCCTCGCGACGCAGGAGATCGACAAGGGCCGCATCCAGGTGAACGGCCAGGCCGCGAAGCCGGCGCGCGAGCTGAAGCCGGGTGATCGCCTCGAGATGCGCCAGGGCCCCGTCACCCGCAGCATCGTCGTGCTCGGCCTCAGCCACCAGCGTGGGCCGGCGCCGGTCGCGCAGGCGCTGTACGAGGAGACGGCCGAGAGCATCGCGCGGCGGGACGAGGCGGCGCAGCAGCGCAAGCTGGCCTCTGAACCGGCGCTGGCCATCGAACAGGGACGCCCCACCAAGAAAGACCGGCGCACCCTGGCCGACTGGAACCGCTGGAGCGCCAGCATCGACCCCGAGTAACCCTCGGCGCGGGTCGGCCGCCCTTGCCTTTCTCCCGCCCGCTCCCACGTGCCTTCCAGCGAGGGGGCCTGCATTATTTTGAAAGCCCCTCTTGAAACGCGGGGCAAAGCGCCAATATGCGCGCCATTCGACAGGATCCACCCATGCAAAATCCAGAAAATTCTTCGCAAGATCAAGGACTTGAGACGCCGGCCGACAACGCCGGCGCTGCCGCCGCGCCAGCGGCCGAGCCGACGCTCGAAGCCCGTCTGGCCGACATGTCCGACGCCTACCTGCGCGCCAAGGCCGAGACCGAAAACATCCGCCGCCGCTCGGAAGAAGAGATCGCCAAGGCCCGCAAGTTCGCGGTCGAAGGCTTTGCCGACAGCCTGCTGCCGGTGAAGGACAGCCTGGAAGCGGCGATCGCGATCCAGGCGGCGACGCCGGAGCAGCTGCTCGAAGGCGTGCATGCCACGCTGCGCCAGTTGTCGGCGGCCCTCGAGCGCAGCAAGGTGATCGAGATCAACCCGCCGGCCAGCACGAAGTTCGACCCGCACCACCACCAGGCCATCAGCATGGTGCCGGCCGAGCAGGAGGCCAACACCGTGGTGGCCGTGCTGCAGAAGGGCTACCTGATCGCCGACCGCGTGCTGCGCCCGGCGCTGGTCACGGTGGCCGCTCCGAAGTAGCGCAACCCAGGCGGCTGTCCACAAGCCCGGCCCCTTGAAACGGCCCGACTTATCCACAACTCGACAACATCAAGATTTTCGGAATTCAGGAGAACCACATGGCAAAAATCATCGGCATCGACCTCGGCACCACCAACTCGTGCGTCGCCATCATGGAAGGCAACACCACCAAGGTGATCGAGAACAGCGAGGGTGCGCGCACCACGCCGTCGATCATTGCCTACCAGGAAGACGGCGAGATCCTCGTCGGTGCCTCTGCGAAGCGCCAGGCCGTCACGAACCCGCGCAACACGCTGTATGCGGTGAAGCGCCTGATCGGCCGCAAGTTCACCGAGAAGGAAGTGCAGAAGGACATCGACCTGATGCCCTACAAGATCGCGCAGGCCGACAACGGCGACGCGTGGGTGGAAGTGCGCGGCCAGAAGCTCGCGCCGCCGCAGGTCAGCGCCGAAGTGCTGCGCAAGATGAAGAAGACCGCCGAGGACTACCTGGGCGAAGCCGTCACCGAAGCGGTGATCACGGTGCCGGCGTACTTCAACGACGCGCAGCGCCAGGCCACGAAGGACGCCGGCCGCATCGCCGGCCTCGACGTCAAGCGCATCATCAACGAGCCGACCGCGGCCGCGCTGGCCTTCGGCCTCGACAAGAACGAAAAGGGCGACCGCAAGATCGCGGTGTATGACCTGGGCGGCGGTACCTTCGACGTGTCGATCATCGAGATCGCCGACGTCGACGGCGAGAAGCAGTTCGAGGTGCTGTCGACCAACGGCGACACCTTCCTGGGCGGCGAAGACTTCGACCAGCGCATCATCGACTACATCATCACCGAGTTCAAGAAGGAGCAAGGCGTCGACCTGTCGAAGGACGTGCTCGCGCTGCAGCGCCTGAAGGAAGCGGCCGAGAAGGCGAAGATCGAACTGTCGAACAGCTCGCAGACCGACATCAACCTGCCGTACGTGACGGCCGATGCCTCGGGCCCGAAGCACCTGAACATCAAGCTGACGCGGGCCAAGCTCGAGTCGCTGGTCGAAGAGCTGATCGAGCGCACCATCGCGCCGTGCCGCACCGCGATCAAGGATGCCGGCGTCGCGGTGAACGCGATCGACGACGTGATCCTGGTCGGCGGCATGACCCGCATGCCCAAGGTGCAGGAGAAGGTCAAGGAGTTCTTCGGCAAGGAACCGCGCAAGGACGTGAACCCTGACGAAGCGGTGGCCGTCGGTGCCGCGATCCAGGGCCAGGTGCTGGCCGGCGACCGCAAGGACGTGCTGCTGCTCGACGTGACCCCGCTGTCGCTGGGCATCGAGACGCTGGGCGGCGTGATGACGAAGATGATCGCGAAGAACACGACCATCCCGACCAAGTTCGCGCAGACCTTCTCGACCGCCGACGACAACCAGCCGGCCGTGACGATCAAGGTCTACCAGGGCGAACGCGAGATGGCGTCGGGCAACAAGAGCCTGGGCGAGTTCAACCTCGAAGGCATCCCGCCGTCGCCGCGCGGCACGCCGCAGATCGAGGTGAGCTTCGACATCGACGCGAACGGCATCCTGCACGTCGGCGCGAAGGACAAGGGCACCGGCAAGGAAAACAAGATCACCATCAAGGCGAACTCCGGCCTCTCCGAAGCCGAGATCCAGCAGATGGTGAAGGACGCCGAGCTGAACGCCGCCGAGGACAAGAAGAAGCTCGAACTGGTGCAGGCCCGCAACCAGGCCGACGCGATGGTGCACAGCGTGCGCAAGTCGCTGGCCGAACACGGCGAGAAGCTCGATGCCGGCGAGAAGGAAAAGATCGAGACCGCGCTGAAGGACGCCGAGGAAGCGCTGAAGGGCGAAGACAAGGCGGCGATCGAGGCCAAGAGCGAAGCGCTGATGGCCGCGAGCCAGAAGCTGGGCGAGAAGGTCTACGCCGATGCGCAGGCCGCCCAGGCGGCAGCCGGTGCGGGCGCGGCGGCGGGTGGCGGCGCGCAGCAACCGCACGCCGAAGCGGCCTCGTCGAAGCCGGCCGACGACAACGTCGTCGACGCCGAGTTCAAGGAAGTGAAAGACCAGAAGTAAGCCCGGCGGTTCGCTGAGCGGTACCCCCGTGGGCTGTCACAGGCGCACGGGGGATTTGCATTTCAAGCATGAGCACCCATGGCAAAGCGTGACTACTACGAAATCCTCGGCGTCGCGAAGAACGCGTCCGACGAGGACATCAAGAAGGCCTACCGCAAGCTGGCCATGAAGCACCACCCCGATCGCAACCAGGGCGACGGGGCGAAGAAGTCCGAAGAGCAGTTCAAGGAGGTCAAGGAGGCCTACGAGATGCTCTCCGACGCGCAGAAACGCGCGGCCTACGACCAGTACGGCCATGCCGGCGTCGACCCGAACGCCGGCGGCTTCCGTCCGGGCGGCCAGGGCGGCGAGGGTTTCGGCGGCTTCGCCGAGGCCTTCGGCGACATCTTCGGCGACATCTTCGGCGGCCAGGGCGGTGGCGGCCAGCGCCGCGGCGGCGCCGGCGGCCAGCAGGTGTTCCGCGGCAGCGACCTGAGCTACGCGATGGAGATCACGCTCGAAGAGGCGGCGCGCGGCAAGGAAACGCAGATCCGCATCCCGAGCTGGGAAGAGTGCGAGACCTGCCACGGCAGCGGCGCCAAGCCCGGCACCAGCGCGAAGACCTGCCCGAGCTGCAATGGCGCCGGCACGGTGCACATGCGCCAGGGCTTCTTCAGCATCCAGCAGACCTGCCCGCACTGCCACGGCACCGGCAAGATCATTCCCGAGCCGTGCGTCACCTGCCACGGCCAGGGCAAGATCAAGAAGACCAAGACGCTGGAGGTGAAGATCCCCGCCGGCATCAACGAAGGCATGCGCATCCGCTCGGCCGGCAACGGCGAGCCGGGCACCAACGGCGGCCCGGCCGGCGACCTGTACATCGAGATCCGCATCAAGCAGCACGAGATCTTCGAGCGCGACGGCGACGACCTGCACTGCACCGTGCCGGTCGGGCTGACGCTCGCGGCGCTGGGCGGCGGCATCGAGGTGCCGACGCTGGGCGGCAAGGCCGAGATCGAGCTGCCCGAAGGCACGCAGCACGGCAAGACCTTCCGGCTGCGCGGCAAGGGCATCAAGGGCGTGCGTTCCAGCTACCCGGGCGACCTGTACTGCCACATCAGCGTCGAGACGCCGGTCAAGCTGACCGAGCACCAGCGCAAGCTGCTGAAGGAGCTGGACGAGTCCTTCAACAAGTCGGGCGGCAAGCATTCGCCGAATGCCAAGAGCTGGACCGACCATGTGAAGGATCTGTTCAAGTAGGACGGTCCGCGGGCGCGGGCGCTCAAGCGGCCGTCGCCCCATCCGATAAGGCGGGATGGCTCCGCTTGACCGTGATATCGCGCAGTGCCGGGCGATGGTCATCGACCCGAACCCGACCTCGCGCAGCATTCTTTCCGCCCAGCTGCGCGATTTCGGCGTCGGCACGGTCGTGCAATGCGGCCGCATCGAGGACGCCCGCAAGCAGCTGGAAGCCCGCCCGTTCGACGTGGTGCTGTGCGAGCACAGCTTCAGCGCCACCGGCTACTCCGGCCAGAACCTGCTCGACGACCTGCGGCGCAACCAGCTGCTGCCGCTGTCCACCGTCTTCATCATCGTCACCAGCGAAGCCTCGTACTCGCTGGTCGCCGATGCCGCCGAATCGGCGCTCGACAGCTACCTGCTGAAACCCCACACCGCGACCGCGCTCGGCGAACGACTGATGCAGGCGCGCCGGCGCAAGAAATCGCTCGGCGAGATCTTCCTCGCGATCGAGGAAGGCGACTTCGAGCGCGGTGCCGCGCTGTGCGCCACCCGCTTCGAACAGCGCGGCCCGTACTGGTTGTACGCGGCGCGCATCGGCTCGGAACTGCTGCTGCGCGTCGGCAAGCACGCCGAAGCGCGCCAGATGTTCGAGGAAGTGCAGAAGACCGGCGCGATCCCGTGGGCGCGCCTGGGCATCGCGCGCAGCCAGCTCGATGCCGGCCAGTCGGGCCCCGCCCTGCGCACGCTCGAAAGCCTGATCGGCGACCACCCGAGCTTCGTCGACGCCTACGACGTGATGGGCCGCGTGCAGGTCGAGCAAGGCGACCTGCAGAGTGCGCTGGACACCTACAAGCGTGCCACCGCGCTGACGCCCGGCTCCATCAGCCGGCTGCAGAAGCACGGCATGCTGGCCTTCTACATGGGCGACCGCGACGAGGCCGGCCGCATGCTGGAGCGCGCCGCCTCGGTCGGCATCAGCTCGAAGATGTTCGACCACCAGACACTGGTGCTGCTGGCTTTCACGCGCTTCCACCAGCGCGACTCGAAGGGCCTGCAGCGCTGCCTCGACAACCTGCGGCATGCGCTGGAAAAGGCGCCGCAGAGCCGGCGCCTGCAGCGCTTCGCCGCGGTCGTCGAGGTGTTCAACCTGATGCTGCAGAAGCAACTTGGTGCGGCCATCGCCGCGGTGCGCGAGATCACGCGCGAGCTGCGCGAGCCGGGCCTCGACATGGAGGCGGCGTGCAACGTGCTGAGCCTGGTGTCGCAACTCACCGCCGCCGAGCTGAACCTGGACGGCGCCGACGACTGGGTCGACACGCTGGCGCTGCGTTTCGCGAGCGCGAAGGGACTGGCCGAGCTGCTGGCGCGCACCGCCTCGAGCCACCCGCCGCATGCGCAGCGCGTGCGCGACGCGCAGCAGCGCATCAACGAGATGGCCGAGCAGGCGGTGTCGCACACGCTGTCGGGCGACCACCGGGGCGCGGTGCAGCTGCTGCTGGCGCACGGCGAGCGCACGCTGAACGGCAAGCTGATCGAGATGGCGCGCATGACGCTGCAGCGCCACCACGAGAAGATCGCCGATGCCGCGCCGCTGCAGGAGCGCGTCGAGGCACTGCGCAGCCGCTACGCCGGCAGCGCGATGCCGTCGCTCGGGCAGGCCTCGGGCCGCCAGGCCGGTGCGCTGACGCTGCGCGAGCGCGGCGCGCCTGCCGAGGCCGAGCCGGTCGCCTCCGCCGACGCCCCGCCCTGAGCCTCGCTTCAGCCGGCTGCTGCCACAATTCCGGGATGCACCTTGGACGCAACCGGGCCCTGTTCCCCCCCACCCCGCACCGATCCACCTGGAATCCGCTGACGCTCGCGGTGCTCGCCGGCGTGTGGATCGCCGCCCTCGCGAACTGGCCGCTGTGGCAATCGCTGCAGGCGCTGCCCGAGATGCAGGGCTCGCGCGGCACGCTCTTCATCGTCGCGTTCGGCGTGATCGTCGCGTGCCTCAACACGCTGGTGCTGGCGCTGCTGGCCTGGCGCTGGAGCATCAAGCCGGCGATCGGCCTCTTCCTGCTGGCGGCGGCGTTCGGTGCGCATTTCATGGGCACCTACAACGTCGTGATCGACAGCACGATGATGACCAACGTGCTGCAGACCGACCTGCGCGAAACGCGCGACCTGCTGAGCCTGCGCATGGCGGTGAGCGTCATCGTGATCGCGCTGCTGCCGCTGGCCTGGCTGTGGCGCCGGCCCTTGCAGGCGCCGGGCGTGCTGCGGCAGGCGGGCCGCAACCTGGTGGGCGCGGTGGTCGCGGTGGTCGTGATGGTGGCCGTCGCCGGCGCGCTGTTCGCCGACCTCGCGTCGACGATGCGCACCCACAACACGCTGCGCTACAAGATCAATCCGCTGAATTCGTTCTACGCGCTCGGCATGCTGGTGCACGACGCCAACGCCCGGCCGGCCGGGCCGCCGGTCGCGATCGGCACCGATGTCGCGCTTGCCCCCCCGGCGCCGGGCGCGAAGCCGCTGCTGCTCGCGCTGGTGGTCGGCGAGACGGCGCGGGCCGATCATTTCGCGCTGAACGGCTACGGCCGCGCGACCACGCCGGCGCTGGCCGCGCACGGCGTCGTCAGCTTCAGCGACGTCACCTCGTGCGGCACCAGCACCGCCACCTCCCTGCCCTGCATGTTCTCGCACCTGGGCAAGCAGGCCTACGAATCGCGCGACCAGGACTTCGAGAACCTGCTCGACGTGCTGCAGCGTGCCGGCCTCGCGGTGCTGTGGCTCGACAACCAGGCCGGCTGCAAGGGCCTGTGCGAACGCGTGCCGCATGACGACGCCTACCGACTGGCGCCTGGTGCCGCGCCGATGCCGGCCGGGTTGTGCGATGGCGGCGAATGCCTCGACGAGGCCTTGCTGCACGGGCTCGACCAGCGGCTGGCCGCGCTGCCGGCCGAACGCCGCGCACGCGGTGTGGTGCTGGTGCTGCACCAGATGGGCAGCCACGGGCCGGCGTACTCGAAGCGCTCGCCGCCGGGTCGCAAGCCTTTCATGCCGGAGTGCACGACCAACGTGCTGCAGCAGTGCGACCGCCAGCAGCTGCTCAATGCCTACGACAACTCGATCGCCTACACCGACAGCGTGCTCGGGCAGGCCATCGACTGGCTGGGACGGCAGGCCGGCGGCTACGACCCGGCGCTGCTGTACCTGTCGGACCATGGCGAATCGCTCGGCGAGAACAACCTGTATCTGCACGGCCTGCCCTACGGCATCGCGCCGCGCGAGCAGAAGCACGTGCCGCTGGTGGTGTGGCTCGCGCCGCAGACCGAGGCTGCGACCGGCGTCGCGATGAGCTGCCTGCAAGGCCGGCGCGACACCGCGCTGAGCCACGACAACCTGGTGCCGAGCGTGTTGGGCTTCATGCGCGCGAAGACGGTCGTGTACCGCGCCGATCTCGACCTGTTCGCTGCCTGCCGGGGCCGACAACCGTAGCCTCCACAATATTCGGGCGGCACGAACGTCTACCCAGGCATGGACCCGCCAACGCAGCCTGCCGCCGCCGTGACCTTCCCGGACCGCGCCGACCCCGACCGTGACATCGCCGCCACGGTCCGGCGCGAGTCCGGCCGGCTGGGCGATTTCATTCGGCGGCGCGTGCGGGACCCGGGCGAGGCCGAGGACATCCTGCAGGACGTGCTGGAAGAATTCGTCGAGGCCTACCGGCTGCCGGCTGCGATCGAGCAGGTCAGCGCGTGGCTCTACCGGGTGGCGCGCTTCCGCATCGTCGACCGTTTCCGCAAGAAGCGCGAGCAGCCGCTGCACGACTTCGACGACCTGGACGACGACGACGAGTCGAGCCTCGACCTGGCCCTGCCGTCACCCGACGCCGGGCCGGAGGCGGCCTATGCGCGCTCGGTGCTGCTGAACACGTTGCAGCAGGCGCTCGACGACCTGCCGGCGAACCAGCGCGAGGTCTTCGTCGCGCACGAGCTCGAAGGCCACAGCTTCAAGGACATGGCCGCGGGCAGCGGCGTGCCCATCAACACCTTGCTGGCCCGCAAGCGCTACGCGGTGCTCTACCTGCGCTCGCGCCTGCAACCCATTTATGACGAACTGGAAGACTGAAGGAGAAACATGATGAAAGACACGATGAGATTCAAGGCGAGGTTCCTGGGCCGCGCGGTGCTGATGCTGGTCGCGGTGGCCGCGCTCGGCGCGGTGGTGATGGGCTTGTGGAACGCGATCGTCCCGGGGCTGCTGAGCGGTGCCCAGGTCATCGACTACCCGCACGCGCTCGGGCTGCTGGTGCTGTGCCGCATCCTGTTCGGCGGCTTCCGCGGGCATGGCGGCTGGCACGGCCACCGCTTCGGCCACCGCTGGCATTCGATGACACCCGAAGAGCGCGAGCAGTTCCGCCGCGGCCTGCGTTCGAAGATGGAGTCCCGCATGGGCGCGGGTCCGTTCCATCGCGACGGAGCCGCCGAATGAGTGCAGCTCCCGCCCCCACCGCAGTGGCCGTCCCGGTCTTCACCGGCTACCAGAAGGTGGTGCTGGGGCTGCTCGCGTTCCTGCAGTTCGCCGTCATCCTCGACTTCATGCTGATGGCGCCGCTCGGCGCGCTGATCATGCCGGCGCTGTCGATCACGCCGAAGCAGTTCGGGCTCGTCGTCTCGGCCTATGCGTTCAGCGCCGGCACCGCCGGGCTGCTGACGGCCGGCTTCGCCGACCGCTTCGACCGCAAGAAGCTGCTGCTGTTCTTCTATGGCGGCTTCGTGCTGGGCACGCTGTGGTGCGGGCTTGCGCCGACCTTCGAAAGCCTGCTCGCGGCGCGCATCGTCACCGGCCTGTTCGGCGGCGTGATCGGCTCGATCGTGCTCGCGATCTCGACCGACCTGTTCCCGGCCTCGATGCGCGGCCGCGTGATGGGGGTGATCCAGACCGCGTTCGCCGCCAGCCAGGTACTGGGCCTGCCGGCCGGGCTGTACCTGTCGAACCACTGGGACTGGCACATGCCGTTCTTCGCGATGGCCGCGCTCGGGCTCGTGGGCGGCGTGGTGGTGGCATGGCGCCTGCAGCCGGTGGACGGGCACCTGAAGCTGCCGCAGGAACGGGGCGCCTTCGCGCACCTGCTGCACACGGTGGCGGTGCCGCGCCACCTGCTGGCGTTCGCGGCGACCGCACTGCTGACCACCGGGGGCTTCATGCTGATGCCGTTCAGCAGCGCCTTCACCGTCAACAACCTCGGTATCGACTTGCACAGCCTGCCGGTGGTGTACCTGGTGACGGGCCTGTGCACGATCGTCTTCGGACCGCTGATCGGGCGGGCCGCCGACAGGTTCGGCAAGTTCCGCATGTTCACGGTGGGCACGCTGCTGGCGATGACGATGGTGCAGATCTACACGCACCTCGGCCCGGTGCCGCTGCCGGTGCTGATCGCGGTCAACGCGGTGCTGTTCGTCGGGATCTTCTCGCGGATGATCCCGTTCCAGGCCATGGTCGCCGGCGTGCCCTCGCCGGCGCAGCGGGGTGCGTTCAACGCGATCAGCTCGTCGGTGCAGCAGTTGTCGGGCGGCATCGCGTCGGTGGTGGCCGGCCACATCGTCACGGCGGGGGCCGATGGGCGGCTGCAGCACTTCGACTGGGTCGGCCACGTGGTGGTGGCGGCCTCGGTCGCGTCGTTCCTGCTGGTGTGGCGGTTGCAGCGTGCCGACAAGCCGGTGGCGGTCGCCGGGTGACGTGGCGAGGGGGGCACCCCTCCCGGTCACCGCCGGCCCGAACCCATCACGCCGGCGACCGCAGCGATCAGTGCAGGCGGCTCGACCGGCTTGCTGATGTGCGCTGAATACCCGACCTCCAGCGCCCTGGCCTTGTCTTCAGGGCGCGCGAAGGCCGTCAACGCGATGGCCGGAATCGGATTGCCCGCGTCGCGGATGCGTTTCATGAACTCGTAGCCGTCGATGTCGGGCATGCCGATGTCGCTGACGATCAGGTCGAACACGCCATCCCGCAGCGCCGACAAGGCCCGCGCGGCGGAATCGACGGCGACGACCTCGCCGCCCTCGTCCCGCAGCAGCTGGTTGACCATCTCGCGACCGTCGGGGTCGTCTTCCACCAGCAGGATCCTGATGTTCAGGATTCGCCCGCGCCCACCCGGGTGACCGTGCACCGCGTCGTTCGCCGCTTCATGCACCGGCTGCGCCGCCTCGATCGGCGGGAGGCGCACGGTGAACGTGGCGCCCTTGCCGATGCCGTCGCTCTGCGCCGCGATCGAGCCGCCGTGCAATTCGACGAGGCGGCTGACGATGGCCAGGCCCAGGCCCAGCCCGCCCTGCGACCGGGTCGTCGACCCGTCCGCCTGCCGGAACCGCTCGAAGACGTGCGGCAGGAAGTCGGCCGAGATTCCGACGCCGTTGTCGACCACCCGGACCACCAGCGCCTCCCCCTCCACGGCGGCTTCGACCCGCACCACGCCGCCGCCCGGCGTGAACTTGAGCGCGTTCACGATCAGGTTCCGGAACACCTGCAGCAGTCGCTGCGGGTCGCCGGTGATCGGCGTCAGCGCCGGATCGAGCACGGTGACGAGCTCGATCCCCTTGGTCTGGGCGCTCGGCAGCAGCGACGACACGACCTGTTCGAGCAACTGCGACGGCACGACCGTCTGCAACTCCAGGCTGACCTTGCCGGCGACGATGCGGCTCATGTCGAGCAGGTCCTCGATGAGCCGTGCCTGCGAGTTCGCGTTGCGCTGGATGGTGTCGATGCCGCGGGCCAGCTCGCCGAGTTCTCCGCGGCGCCGCTGAAGCACATAGGTCCATCCGAGGATCGCGCTCAGCGGTGTCCTCAACTCGTGCGACAGCGTCGCGAGGAAATCATCGGTGGCCCGGTTGGCCGCCTCGGCTTCGGCACGCGCGCGGCGTTCGGCCTCGAAGAGCCGCTGGTTCTCCAGGGCCACGGCCTCGTACTGTTCCAGCTGGCGCCGGGCGTCGTACTGCCGTCGGCGAGACCTCATCGCCGAATTGGCGGCACTGACGAGCGTGTCGGCATTCAGCGGCCGTTCGAGAAGCACCGCGTTTCCCAGTCGGGCCAGCGCCGCCGCCGCGTTGGCGGACCGCCGCGCCGGCTGCCGGGTCGCCAGCACCACGAACGGAAAGTCCGACCACGGCGGCTGGCTCTCGATCCAGCGCTGCAGCGACGAAGCCCCGTCTTCGTTCAACGACTCCTCGGTGAGGATGGCTGCGGTCGTCTCGTCGCCGAGCCCGGCCGTCAGCTCGGCCAGGTTCGGGCACACCTCGACGGCGATGTCGAGCCCCGACAGCACCTGCTCGATCACCGCGGCGTCGCGGCCCCTGGGAGCGAGCACGAGGACCCGCCGGCGGTTGCTGCTGTCGCGCTGCACGCTCAGCCTTGCGAATCGGTCAGCAGCGGCGTCGATCCGGTGTACGCGACCGCGCCCGCAAGAATGCCTTCGAAGTTTCGAAGCTCGTCACCGACCTGGAGGCCGGAGGGCAACCCGAGGCGAAGCTCGCGGATCGATCGTTCATGCTGCGTGGTGCGGCTCTTCAAGACCGCGAGCGCGGTGCGGACCTCGCTCTGCGCCTCGAAGAACCGATAGAGAAGGATCGCGTCGCTGAGGTAGCTGAGATCGATGTCGGAGTGGACGTCGCCGACCAGCCCATGCTGGCCCACGATCAGCAGCGTCAGGACCCCTTGTTGATTCAGGTAGGTCAGCAGCTCGTGCATGTGGAGCATCAGGAAGCTCTGCCCCGGCATGGCATGCACGTAGGCGTTCAGGCTGTCGATGCCGACGAAGGTCGCCCCTCGCTTCGAGACGCCGCCGACCACCCGCGACGCGAATTCGCCCGGAGACAGCGAGGCGGGATCGATCTGGTGGACCACGAGCCGGCCGGACTCGATGTGCTCGTCCAGCGCCATGCCGAGGTTCCGGCTGCGCGTCAGCAGCGTCGCGACGCCTTCGTCGAACAGGTAGTAATCGGCGTTCTCGCCGCGCTCCAGGGCGGACAGCATGCACCGCACGGCGGTGGTCGTCTTGCCCGCGCCCGAGGGGCCCAGCAGCAGCATGTTGGTGCCGACCGCCAGGCCGCCGCCGAGCATCGTGTCCAGCTGGGCCGAGCCGGTCGTGGCCAGCGGAGCGTCGAACGGGGTGTGGTGCGCGGCAGCGATCAGGCGGGGGAACACCTCCACGACGCCGGTGTCGAGCATGAAGTCGTGCCAGCCGCCGTGGAACTTCGTGCCGCGCATCTTGACGACGCGCAGCGCCCTGCGCTCGGCCCCGAACTCGCGCGCTTCCTGTTGGAGGCTGATCACGCCGTGGGCGATGCTGTGCAGTTGCAGGTCGGTCG
Organism: Rhizobacter sp. Root1238; assembly: GCF_001425825.1. GTDB lineage: Bacteria > Pseudomonadota > Gammaproteobacteria > Burkholderiales > Burkholderiaceae_C > Rhizobacter. The sequence goes on along the minus strand of NZ_LMDM01000019.1, from coordinate 23,416 downwards.
GCTCGGAGGTCTTGTCGTCCAGCAGCAGGACGGTGCATTCGCGGTCCGAGAAGAAGTGCTTGAGCGCGAGGATCTGCCGGCGGTAGCGCAGCGGGTCCTGGGCCAGCAGGCGCATCTCGGACAGGCTGTCGAAGACCACCCGGCGCGGGTTGAGCCGCTCGACCTCCTGCGTCATCGCCCTGACGGTTTCGCCGAGTTCGATCTCGGACGGATGCAGGATGGTCTGGGCTTCTTCGGCCATCAGGCCGATGTCGTTGCCCAGTTCCTGGATATGGATGCCGTCGAGCGTCCAGCCATGGGATGCGACGACCGCACTCAGTTCCCTGGCCGTCTCCGACAGCGTGATGTAGAGGCCGGTCTCGCCAGCCGCCACGCCGGCCATCAGGTACTTCAGCCCGAAGGTGGTCTTGCCGGTTCCGGGCGTGCCTTCGAGCAGGTACATCCTCGACGGGGTCAGCCCGCCGCCCAGGATGGCATCCAGGCCGGCGACGCCGGTGGAAGTGCGAACAGGCCCGGCCTCGCTGGTGTCGGTCATGTCATCTTCCTTCAGTGGGGTTCCGTGGGCGGGCACCGTGCCCACCTTTTCTGCCTCTCCTCGTTGAAGACAGTATTCACGACGTGCCACGCGGCAGCCGTCGGCGAAGCCCGGATGCCCCTGTAGGAAAACTCCACATTGGCCGGAAATCAGCCTGAGGACAACTCGCGCACGAGCGGTGGAACCGACAGCGCCAGCAGCAGCACCGCCAGCGGCACCACGCAGATGAAGCCGACGTGCTTGAAGCCCAGTGCGCCCGCCGCGCCGCCCGCCAGGAACATCAGGATGAGGCCGGCCGAGCGCTGCATCCGGGCCTGTTCATGCCGGACCATGGCGGCCGCAGGCGTGTTGCGCGCGTTCCAGTACGCCAGCTTGCCCAGTTCCATCCCGAAATCGGTGATGTTGCCGGTCATGTGGGTGGTGCGGATGCTGCCGCCCGAGGTCTTCGAGCCCACGGCGTTCTGCAGTCCCATGATGAAGGACAGCAGCAGCACCGTCAGCGGCACGGCAAACGGCGTCGTCCAGGTGAGCGTGATGGCGCCCATCAGGCCGAACGGAAACATCAGGGCCGCCTCCAGCAGCAGCGGCGGCGCATAGATGCTGCGCAGCCGGCTCTGGCGTGCCCAGTTGACGAGCACTGCGCAGACGGCGGCCCCCAGGATGAACGCGAGGATCGCGCCGAGGGCGTTCAGGAACAGCATGCCGTTGCCCAGCACGGCACCGTCGGCAAGCTGCGACGCGAAGCCGGTCATGTGCGAGGTGTAGGTGTGCAGGACCAGGAAGCCGCCGGCGTTCACCGCGCCGGCATTGAAGGCCAGCAGCAACCCGAGGGTCCGGTTCGTCGAGTGCGAGCGGTGGCGGTAGGTGATGAACTGAAGTCGGCGCATCAGCACATGTCGCCTGAATCCACGGCAAAGTCAACTTTTCGAACGCTCGTTGCCGAACCCGAAGTGTGTCAGCGAGCCGGAATCAGTGAGCACCGGCGGGCTGGTGGGCACATCCCAGCAGCTCGGCGGCTTCGCGCAATCTCCGATCGCGCGTCCACAAGGTGGAATTCGGCGTCAAAGCGGCCGAGGCGAGCAGATGCACGTCGACATAGCCGATACCCTTCCCGTGAAGGGTGTGGCGCTCGATGAACTCCAGCACCTCGGCACCTTCGGCAACAACAGCTGCCGGCAAGTCCTGCAGCAGCTCCAGCACATTGCGCCGATCGGCGAGGCTGCCACATGCGATCTCCCCGACGATGAAGGGATGCATTGCCACCGTGCCGCGCTCAAGCAATGTGGCCAGATGGGTGTCACCCTTCTGCAAGTGATCGACCCACACCGAGGTATCGACCAGGATCAAGTTTCGTCTCCGCCACGGCGGCGAGGAGCAGCTTTCAGTTGCGGTTGCGTGCCGCCGAGCCGAGCCAGACGCCTGGCACTCTCGCGCTCGATGAGCGCTTTCAAGCCCTCGCGCACCATGGCCGACCGGTCCAGTGGCCCGGTGAGCTTGGTGGCCTTGGCCAGGAGATCGTCGTCGATGGTGATGGTGGTTCGCATGTGTGAACGCCTTGGGCTGCCTCGGTGGGCACTGAATGTAGCATCACCTGATGCGCAAAAGTGATTCACGCAGCGATCGCTTCCGCCGACTCCTTCACCGGCCTTTCCACCTTCCCCGCCGCCATCCGCACCACTCGATCCGCCACATGGAAATACCGGTCGTCGTGCGAGATCACCACCACCAGGTGGCCCTTCGCGCGCAGCTCGGGCAGCAGCTCGGTGTAGAACAGGTGGCGGAAGGCCGGGTCCTGGTCGGCCGCCCATTCGTCGAACACCAGCACCGGCCGGCCTTCGAGCCACGCGTGCACCAGCGCCAGCCGCTTGCGCTGGCCGGTCGACAGGTCGGTGGTGGTGAACGCGCCGTCGCGCACCGACACCTTGTGCGCGATCTCCAGCCGCTCCAGGTACGGCCGCGCCGCTTCCGGCAGCGGCAGCGGCGCCCCGCCCTCGCCGGCCAGCAGGTCCTGGAACAGGTAGAAATCGGAGAACACCGTGGTGAACAGCTGCCGGTAGTCGTCGCGCGTCGCGTCGGTCACCGGTTGGCCGTCGAGCCGCAGCTCGCCCTGCTGCGGCGCATACAGCCCGAGCAGCAGCTTGATCAGCGTCGTCTTGCCGGAACCGTTGTCGCCGACGATGAAGACCAGCTCGCCGCGTCGCAGCACCAGGTCGACCGGGCCGAGCTCGAACGGTTCACCGCCCCCCTCCGGCGCATCGAACGCATAGCGCACGCCGCGCAACTCGATCGCATCGGTGAACGCGAGTTCGCCGGCCGGCCGGTCCAGGTGCAGGTGCGGCTCGGGCGTCGCGAAGCGCAATGACAGGTCGCCGATGCGCTGAAACGCCACCTTCGCGCGGCCGACGTTCGGCAGTACGCCGACCAGCTGGTCGATCGGGCCCTTCAGGAACAGCAGCACCAGCACGAAGCCGCTCAGCACCGCCGGTGCCACGGTGCTCGCCGCGGCCCAGCCGAGGATCACCGCGATCAGCAGGAAGAACAGCGCCGAGCCGAACGCGCTGCCGACCACGTAGGTGTTGATCGCGCGCTGGTTGACGGCGCGGATGCCGTCGACCGTCCGCTCGATCTGGCCGGACATCATCCGCGCCCGCCGCCCGCGGTGCATGCGCAGCTCCTTCGCGCCTTCGCTGATGCCGCGATAGGCTTGGTGCAGCTGCTCCTCGCCGTCGCGCGCGCGCCAGAAGCCGGCCTCGGCGCGCGTCAGCACCACCGCCTGCACCGCGGCGCCGACCGCGAGCGCCACCACCAGCAACCCGAACATCGGCAGCGACAGCCACGCGAGGTAGCCCAGGCAGCCGAGCGCGATCGACAGCGCGATCACGGTGGACGCGAGCACGAAGCCGGCGTCGCTGATCATGTCGACGTCCTGCGTCAGCACCGGCATCAGGCGGTGCGTCCGGTAGCGCTCCAGTGCGTCGATCGGCGCCGACAGGATCTTCTGCGCCAGCGACTTGCGCACCTGCGCCACCAGCCGCTGGCCGACCCGGTTGGTCGACATGTCGGAGGTCACGCGGCCGACCAGCGCCACCGCGCACAGCGACACGAAGGTCAGCAGCAGCCCGCCGGCCATGCCGCCGCTGCGGTTCAGCACCTGGTTGATCGTGCCCAGCAGCGCGACGGTGGCCGCGCCGGCCGCGATGCCGGTGACGACCGACAGCGCCAGCCACGGCAGGAACGGCCGCAGCAGGCGTGCGACTTCGGCGAACGGCCGGTCGACAAAGGGCGGGTTGGAAGGGGTCGGGACAGGAGGGCTCATGGCTTGCATGACGAACCACGCGTGCCGCCGTTCAGCGGCGTGGCGGGCTGAACACCGCCCTGCCCCGTTCGTCTGCTCAGTCGTGATCCCGATGCTCGAACCTCTTTTCCAGGGCGCCTGGGCGCCGCTCGGCGAGGCGCTGGTGTGCGCGGCGCGGCCACCGGCGGGCGCTGTCGGCGTGCATCGGCTGATCGATGCGCAAGACGACTTGCTCGACGACCTGCTGCGCCGGCATGCGTGTCGCCTCGGCGTGAGCCATGCGGAGCGGCACGGCACCGACCTGCGTGCGGCCGCGTCGAGCTGGTGCTTCGCCTACCTCGATGCGCTGCTGCCGCCGGTGGTCGCGGCAGCCAGCGTGCTGCAGCAGGTGTTCCCGACCGCGCCGCACGAGATGCAGGTCGCGTTCGACGACACCGCGGCGGTGCCGCGCCGGTTCTACATCGGGCACATCGGCACGCCGCATCCGGGTGCCGATGGCGCGACCCGCCTCGCGCCGTTGATCGACGCCCACCTGGCGCCGCTGTTCGCGCAACTGGCGCGCCGCGCGCGGCTCCCGCCGAAGATCCTGTGGGGCAACCTGGCGCGTCGGCTCGACGGCATCTTCGAGCAGGCGCTGGCGCTGGCCGGGCACGCGGCCCCGATCGCACGCGACCGCGACACGCTGCTGGACCAGCCGCTGTGGCACGACGCCCGGGCCAACCCGTTGTGGCCGCGGCAGCGCCCGCACGCCGACGCGCCGCGCGACATCCGGCTGCACCGGCAGTGCTGCCTGTTCTACCGGCTGCCGGCGCAGGCGTACTGCAGCGCGTGCCCGCTGGCGCCGCAGCCGTAGGATTTCCCGGATGGGCGTCCCGGCTACGCGGCGGCAAGCCTCGCCACGTCGCGCGCCGGCTCCGCCTTCAGCTTGTGGTCCGACCACACCTGGCGCCAGCGGCGTGCGCCGGGCAGCCCGTTGCGCAGGCCCAGCATGTGGCGCACCACGCGCGACCAGGGCTCACCGCGCAGGCCGACGCGCTCCATGTAGTCGACCATCTGCTGCTCGATCGCCGCGCGGTCGAGCGCGCGGTGTTCAGTGCCGAAGAAGAGCTCGTCCCACTGCGACATCAGCCAGGGGTTGTGATACGCCTCGCGGCCGAGCATCACGCCGTCGAGGTGCTGCAGCTGCTCGGTGATCTGCTCTTGCGTGGTCACGCCGCCGTTCAGCACGATGGTGAGGTGCGGGAAGTCGCGCTTCAGCCGGTGCACCGTCTCGTAGCGCAGCGGCGGCACCTCGCGGTTCTCTTTCGGGCTCAGGCCCTTGAGCCAGGCGTTGCGCGCATGGACGATGAAGACCTCGCAGCCGGCTTCGGCAATCTGGCCGACGAAGTCGCGCACGAATTCATAGCGCTCGTCCTGGTCGATGCCGATGCGGTGCTTCACGGTCACCGGGATGGCCACCGCGTCGCGCATCGCCTTGACGCTGTCGGCCACCAGCGCCGGCTCGTTCATCAGGCAGGCGCCGAAGGCTCCGCGCTGCACGCGTTCGCTGGGGCAGCCGCAATTGAGGTTGACCTCGTCGTAGCCCCATTGCTCGGCCAGCTTCGCGCAGAACGCCAGGTCGGCCGGCTCGCTGCCGCCGAGCTGCAGCGCGACCGGGTGCTCCTCGGCATTGAAGTCCAGGTGCCGCGGGCGGTCGCCATGGATCAGCGCCCCGGTGGTGACCATCTCGGTGTAGAGCCGGGTGCGCCGGGTCAGCAGGCGATGGAAGTAGCGGCAGTGGCGGTCGGTCCAATCCATCATCGGGGCGACGGACAGGCGCCAGGGGGAAGCGTCGGGGGTGTTCACGTGGGTGGGGTGCCTGGGCTGTTCGGGGGCGCGCAGGCTCATGGCTCGCGGGAAGGAGTGCATTGTCCCAAAGAACGACGAGCGACATGAGCGGTGGGGTCAGTCGCTGCAGATCACCTCGCAGGCCAGGTCGCCATCACCCGCGTCCACACACGACAGGCTGCCCACCGGGCGTGGCCGCCATACCGGAGACGCCCCATGCAACGTCGCAGACTTCTCGCCGGCGGCGCCGGCCTGCTGGCCGGTGCCACGCTGGCACGCCATGCCCTCGCGCAGGCGCCCACGCCCGTCGACCTCCCCTTCGTCAACGGCAAGCGCAAGCTGGTCGCCTTCCCCGAGAAGCGCCCGCTGATCGTGCTGACCTCGCGGCCGCCGCAGCTCGAAACGCCTTTCGAGGTCTTCAACGACGGCCTCCTGACGCCCAACGATGCCTTCTTCGTGCGCTATCACAACGCCGGCATCCCGACCTCGATCGACGCCGACACGCACATCATCAAGATCGGTGGCAACGCGCTCGCCAAGCCCCATGAGCTGAAGTTGAGCGAGCTGCGCACGCAGTTCAAGCCGACCGAGATCGTCGCCGTCAACCAGTGCTCGGGCAACAGCCGCGGCTTCTTCAGCCCCCGCGTCACCGGCGGGCAACTCGGCAACGGCGCGATGGGCAATGCGCGCTGGCTGGGCGTGCCGCTGAAGGACGTTCTGGCGCGGGCCGAACCGAAGAACAGTGCACGCCAGGTCAGCTTCAACGGCCTGGACATCGCGCTCTTCGGTGGCGGCAACTTCGTGAAGGCGCTGGACATCGCCCACGCGATGGACGGCGAGGTGATGCTCGCCTACCAGATGAACGGCGCCGACATCCCGCTGCTCAACGGCTACCCGGTCAAGCTCGCCGCCGCACTCGCCACCGCGTGGCCGACGGCGGCGCCCGCGGTGCCGAAGAACATCGAACTGCCGCCCGACGGCCTGCAACTCAAACCGAGTGCGCTGCCCGGCTTCGAGAAGGCCCAGGCCCACTGCACCGCCTGCCACTCGGCCGAGTACATGGCCTTCCAGCCGCCGACCGCCGCGCGCCCTTACTGGGACGCGATGGTCAAGCGCATGAAGGGCGTCTTCAAGGCACCCGTCCCCGACGCCGACATGCCGGCCATCGTCGACTACCTGGTGAAGACCTACGGCAACGAACAGGTCGCGCCGTGATGCGTTTTGAGGCACGCAACTGACAGCTGCAGACAGCACTCGGGAATACTGTACGTTCGTACAGTTAATCGCTACGATGCATCGCTCCTCGACTCTGCCGAACGACTGCGATGAACCCCGACATGACTTCCGAAAACTGGGCGCTGAAGTGCGCCGAGCGCCTGCAGGAACAATGGCCGCGCGTCGACCGCAGCGACCTCGAACACCTCGCGTGGGCGCTGATCTCCGAGCCGTACTGGCAGGGCATGGAGCCCGGCGCGGCCGCGCTCGAATGGCTGCAGCAGGGGGTGTCCGATCAACGCGACGCGCGCGCTGAAGCCAGCAACGATGCGCGGCTGCCGTGCAGCCGCTGACAGCCGCTCAGGCCCGGCCCGCGGCCAGCGCGATGCCCTGCGTGAAACGCGGCAGCAAGGGCAAGGGCAGGTCGTGCCCCATGCCGTCGATCAGGTCGAGTTCGGAGCCGGCGATCTTGCGGGCCAGGTCGTGCGCCGCACCCACCGGCACCAGCGGGTCGGCCTGGCCATGGATCACGCGGCATGGCAGCTTCACGCCGGCCAGGCGCCGGCTGCGGTCGCCATCGGCCGCAATCGCGACCAGCTGGCGCGCGGTGCCCGCCGGGCGGTACGCGCGGTCGACCGCCGCGCGCAGCCTGGCCTGCATCCACGCCGGGTCGGGCCGGTACGCCGGGCTGCCGATCAGGTGCATGAAGCGTCCCAGGTGCGCCGCGATCGACGCCGGGTCGCGCGGGTTCTCCGGCCGGCTCAGCAAGGCGCGCCGCACCTCGGGCGTGGCCATCGGCACGCGGCGCGAGCCGGTGCTGGTCATCATCAGCGTCAGGCTCTTCAGTCGCTGCGGATGATGGATGGCCATCAGCTGCGCCACCATGCCGCCCATCGACGCGCCACACACATGGGCTTGCGCGATGCCCAGCGCATCGAGCACGCCGACGGCATCGTCGGCCAGCGCGCTCAGCGGGTACGGCGGGCGGATCGGCAGGTGGAAGGCGAACTTCATCGCGGCCACTGCCACGTTCGGCACGCCCAACTGGTCGAAGCCCTGGCTCAGGCCGACATCGCGGTTGTCGAAGCGGATCACCCGGAAGCCGCGTGCCACCAGCATCTGCACCAGCTCGTCGGGCCAGGCGGTGAGCTGCATGCCCAGGCCCATCACCAGCAGCAGCGGCTCGCCGTCCGGTGAACCGTGGTCCTCGACCTCGAGCGAAATGCCGTTGGCCGAGAGCTTCATGCGCCGACGGCCTTGAAGAACCACTTGCGCGCGCCGCCGGTGGCGAAGCGCTGCCAGTGCGCCGGATCCTGCGCGAGCCGGTCGGCGATCGCGTAGAGCGCCAACGGGTTCACGCCCATGCCGAGGTGGCTCGCATGCACCTCGATGTTCTCGGCCAGCGGCGAGTCTTCATTGATGCTGCATTGCCACGCGACGACACCGTCGGTGCGCGAGTAGATCGAGGTGGTCGGCACCGGCGGCGGGCGGCGCACCTGATCGAGCAAGGCCGGGTCGTGCACGCTCTGGCCACTGACCCATTCGTAGAGGCGCCAGGCGTTGGTGGCGCGCGGGTGGCCGGTGAACGGCGTGCCGAGCGTGATCACGCAGCGGGTGTGCTGCGGGCGCTCTTTGGCGACCTCGCGTGCGTAGACGCCGCCGAGGCTCCAGCCGATCAGGCTGACCGGCTTCTGGTGGCGGCGGTGCAGCAGGTCGACCGTCTCGACGCAGCGCTCGAGCACGCCCTCGCGCGGCCCGAAGTTGAAGCCCTGTTCCCACGGGTACGGCACATAGCCGCGGTCGCGCAGGAAGTTGCGCAGCGGCACGGTCGTGAAATCGGCTGCGGCCAGGCCGGGGAAGACGAGCACCGGATGGCCGTCGCCCGGCGGCAGCTTGTCGAGTGCGCGGTTCAGCACCGGCGACGACGCGAGCATGGCGGCGAACTCCCAGGGCGCGCGCCCTTCGAGCATCAGGAGCAAGGCGTTGGGGGCCTTCAGGTCATTCCGGGCGTCGGGGGAGGACTGCTGCGCGCCGTCATGAGGCATGGTGAGAGGCCGCGTCGGACCGTCGTGAATACGCTTGCATCTTAGTGGGCAATCAGCGAGCGGCGGCGGCTTTGGCTGGAGCCTTGGCCCTAGGTTTGGCGGGCACCTTCGGTTTGGGCTTGGGCGTCGGCTCGAGTGTCACCTTGGTGACAGATGCGCTGGTGGCCGGCAGCGCCAGCAGCTCGGCCAGCGCTTCTTCGAGATGCGTCGCGAGCTCGCCCACCTCGGGCATCGCCTTCGCACACGCCATCAGCCCGAAATCCAGCGATGCGTCATAACTCTGCACCGTGATGTTGAGCGCAACGCCATGCACGACGATCGAGGCCGGGTAGTTGGTCAGCATGCGTGCGCCGGCCATGTAGAGCGGAAACGCCGGCCCGGGCACGTTCGAGATCACGACGTTGGCGATCGGCGGAATGCGGTCGGCGACACCGGCCTTGCCGTACAGCGAGGTGACGGTGCTCATCAGCCACGGCACGCCGAGCGACGGGAAATCGGTGGGCATCAGGCTCTTGACGCTGCCGAGCGTCGACTTCATCGCGGCGCTCGCGGCCTGCACGTAGCGCAGGCGCTCCATCGGGTCGGCGAGGTGGGTGCCGAGGTTCACGACCGTCATCGAGGCCTGGTTGTTCGCGGTGGTGTCGCCGGCCGCGCGGGTCGACACCGGCACCGCCGCCACCATCGACTTGCGCGGCAGCGGGCCGTGCTGCAGGAAGTGGCGTCGCAACGCGCCGCCGCACAGCATCAGCACGACGTCGTTCAGCGTGGCATCGTGCGCGCGGCGCAGCGCCTTGACCTGCGCGATCGGCAGGCTGACGCCGGCAAAGGCGCGGCCGGCGGTCACCGAGGCGTTGAGCCGGGTGCGGGGCGCGAGGCCGATCGATGCGTCGCCGGCGTTGGTGCTGGCGACACGACCGGCCACGCTGCGCGCGCCCTTCGCCGCCACCTGCGACAGCGCACCCACCGTCGACGGCAAGGCTTTCACCAGATTGCCGTACTGCTGCAATTGGTTCGCGAGCACGCCGCTCAGCAGGCCGGCGAGGCCGATGTCGAGCTTCTTCGCCGGACGGGTCTCGTGGTCGATGTCGCGCGGTGTGGGCTGGATGTCGAGGATGGCCTGGGCCAGCGCGATCGCGGCCTGGCCATCGACGGCGGCGTGGTGCAGCTGCGTGTAGAGGCCGACTCGCTTTGCCTTGCCAGGCCCGGGCGCGAGGCCTTCGAAGACGTGGAACTTCCACAGCGGGCGGTCGCGGTCGAGCAGCACCGGATGCAGGCGGCTGACCTGCTCGTCGAGCTCGGCCAGACCGCTGCCCTTGGGCAGCTTGATGCCGACGATGTGCTGCGCGAGGTCGGGCATGGCATCGACCCACACCGGGTTGGCGAGGTTGAACGGCATCCACGCCAGCTTGCGGCACAGCGGCGGTGCGAGCGGCAGCCGCGAGCCGATGTGGCGCCGCACGTCGGCGACGAAGCTGCCCTTGTAGGCGGCAGGCAGCTCGAACACGTGCAACGCGCCGACGTGCATCGGCATCTCCGGCGTCTCCATGTAGAGGAAGGACGCGTCCAGACCGGACAGCTGCTTCATGGGCCTCTCCCGTGGGGGATGAGGCGGATGCTAGGGCGCCAATTGCTGCGCGCCGCTCGGGGGAAGCCCTACTCGCCGGCGAGCCCGCGCAGCGGATGCGCAAACCCCGGCCACGGGCTCTCGAAGAACCCCGCCACCATCTCCGGCATCACATCCTCGATGCGCGCCGGGTTCCAGCGCGGGCTGTGGTCCTTGTCGACCGCCAGCGCGCGGATGCCTTCCACCGTCTCGCTCGCCGCGCCGGGGCGCAGGTGAAAGCAATGGCGCACCAGGTCGCGTTCCATGCGCAGGTCGTCGGCGAGCGTCATCGTGCGGGCGCGGCGCACCTGCTCCAGCGTCACGGCCATCATCAGCGGCGAGCGTTTCGTCAATGTCGCCAGCGTGGTCCGAGCCCAGTCGCCGTCGTCGCCGCGCAGCGATTCGACGATGCCGATCAACGACTCCGCCGCGAAATGCCGGTCGATCGCCGCGCGATCGAGCACCGTCGCCGCAGCCGGCGTTATCGCCCGCGCACGCACCGCGGCCTGAAGCTGCTCTGCGTTCTCATGCGGCTGATCCACCAGCGCCTCGACCAGCGCCGGCAACTCGCCGCTCGGCACGCACACATCCGCCAACCCGCACGCGATCGCATCCCCCGCGCCGAGGATCTGCCCCGTCAGCGCCAGGTATTCGCCCAACCGCCCCGGGCAGCGCGCGAGGAACCAGCCGCCGCCCACATCCGGGAACAGCCCGATGTGCGTCTCCGGCATCGCCATCTTCGTGCGCTCGCTCACCACGCGCAGCGAGGCGCCCTGCGAGATCCCCATGCCACCGCCCATCACGATGCCGTCCATCAACGCGATGTACGGCTTCGGATAGGTGTGGATCAGGTGGTTGAGCGCGTATTCCTCGGTGAAGAAGTCTTCCAGCTCCGGGTTGCCGGCCAGCGCCGCCTGGTGGAAGAAGCGGATGTCGCCGCCGGCGCAGAAGGCCACGCCCTTGCCTTCCAATGTCGCGCCCCGCACGACAACGGCTTGCACCGCCGCATCGTCGCGCCACGCCAGCAGCGCGCGCGTGATGTCGCGGATCATCGCCAGCGACAGCGCGTTCAGCGCCTGCGGCCGGTTCAGCGTCAGCAGGCCGATGCCGCCCTGCACTTCCGCGACGACGAATGACGAACCGCTCATGCCCGCGCCTCCCGCAACCCGACCCACGCATTGACGAACAAGGTGCCCAGCACGAGGCTGCCACCGACCATCACCGCCATCGACGGCTGCTCGCTGGTGCCCAGCCACGCCCACGCGATGCCGAACACGATCTCCAGCAGCGCCAGCAACGACATCTCCGGCGCCGGCAGGTGCCGCGCCAGGCGCACCGCGATCACGCACGGGATCGCCAGCTGCACCAGCCCCAGCAGGCCGAGCAAGCCCACATCGTGCACCGAGGCCTGCAGCGGCAGCGACAACGGCAGCGTGACGATCGCCGAGATCAGCGCGCCCAGCAGCAGCGCCGGCACCAGGTCGACGCTGGTGCCGCTGCGCTGCAGCGTGTTCCAGTTGATGGCACTGGCGACCGGCACGCCCAGCGCGACCAGCGTGCCGATCACGTGCTGCGGCTCCGAGCTGAGGCCCTGCCCGTACATGTAGGCGATGCCCAGCCCGGCCAGCACGATCGCGGCCCAGGTGCGTGGCGCCACCGGATGGCCGAGCGTGAAGCGCGCCAGCACCGCGGTGATCAGCGGCGCGAGCGCCATCGTGATCAGCACGTTGGCCACCGTGGTCAGCGTCAGCGCCACCATGAAGCAGGTGAACATCACGCTCCACATCGCGCTCGAGATCCACAGCGGCCGGCCGCCCGCGCGCAGCAGCGCAAAGGTGCTGCGGCCATGCGCCCAGGCGTAATACGCGCCCAGGCACACGAAGGTCGCCAGGCTGCGCCAGAACGTCACCTCGAAGCTGCGGGCAGCCTCGAGCTGGCGCGTCACCACGCCGGCGATGCTCCACATCAGCGTGACCAGCACCATGCCGGCCACCGCACGGCCGTGAGTCATCGCGGCAGCGATCAAGCGCTGTCGCGGGACGCCTTCTTGCGGTCGTGTTCCTTCAGGTGGCGCTTGCGCACGCGGATCGACTTCGGCGTGATCTCGACCAGCTCGTCGTCGGCGATGAACTCGACGCCGTATTCCAGCGTCAGGATGATCGGCGGCGTGATCTTGATCGCGTCTTCCTTGCCGGACACGCGGAAGTTCGTCAGCTGCTTCGCACGCACCGCATTGACGATCAGGTCGTTGTCGCGGCTGTGGATGCCGACGATCATGCCTTCGTACACCGGATCGCCCGGCTTCACGAACATGCGGCCGCGGTCATCGAGCTTGCCCAGCGCGTAGGTCACGATCTCGCCGTCGTCCTGGCTGATCAGCACGCCGTTCTTGCGGCCTTCGATGTCGCCCTTGAAGGCCTCGTAGCCGTCGAAGATGTTGCTGATCAGGCCGGTGCCGCGCGTCAGGTTCAGGAACTCGTTCTGGAAGCCGATCAGGCCGCGCGCCGGGATCTTGTACTCGAGGCGCACACGGCCCATGCCGTCCGGCTCCATGTTGACGAGCTCGCCCTTGCGCTCGCCCATCGCCTGCATCACCGCACCCTGGTGCTGGTCCTCGACGTCGGCCGTCACCATCTCGATCGGCTCGTGGCGCTCGCCGTCAACCTCCTTGAAGACCACGCGCGGCTTGCTGACGGCCAGCTCGTAGCCCTCGCGACGCATGGTTTCCAGCAGGATGGTCAGGTGCAGTTCGCCGCGGCCCGACACCTCGAAGATGCCGTCTTCGTCGGTTTCGCGGACCTTCAGCGCCACATTGCTCTGCAGCTCGCGCTGCAGGCGGTCCCAGATCTGGCGGCTGGTCACGAACTTGCCTTCGCGGCCGGCCAGCGGCGAGTTGTTGACGCAGAAGTTCATCGTCAGCGTCGGCTCGTCGACCTTCAGCATCGGCAGCGGCTTCGGGTCGTCGATGCTGGTCAGCGTGACGCCGATGCCGATGTCCTCGATGCCGTTGATCAGCACGATGTCGCCGGGGCCGGCTTCGGTCGCCTGCTGGCGCTCCAGGCCTTCGAACTTCAGCACCTGGTTGACGCGGGCGTTGAACGGCGTGCTGTCCGGGCCGCTGTACACGGCCACGTTCTGCATCGGCTTCAGCGTGCCCTGGTTGACCCGGCCGATGCCGATGCGGCCGACGTAGGTGGAGTAGTCGAGCGAGCAGATCTGCAGTTGAAGCGGGCCGGCCGGATCGCCTTCGTGCGCCGGCACGTGCTGCAGCACCGCGTCGAACAGCGGCGCCAGGTCGGTGCCGGTCTCGCCGGCGGTCAGCGTGGCCCAGCCGTTCAGGCCCGATGCATAGATCACCGGGAAGTCGAGCTGCTCTTCGGTCGCGCCGAGCTTGTCGAACAGCTCGAAGGTCGCGTTGATCACGTAGTCGATGCGCGAACCGGGACGGTCGACCTTGTTGACGACGACGATCGGCTTCAGCCCGAGCGCCAGCGCCTTCTTCGTCACGAAGCGGGTCTGCGGCATCGGGCCTTCGACCGCATCGACCAGCAGCAGCACGCTGTCGACCATCGACAGCACGCGCTCGACCTCGCCGCCGAAGTCGGCGTGCCCCGGGGTGTCGACGATGTTGACGTGCGTGCCCTTCCATTCCACCGCGCAGTTCTTCGCGAGGATGGTGATGCCACGTTCCTTTTCAAGGTCGTTGCTGTCCATCACCCGTTCGGTGACCTTCTCGTTCTGGCGGAAGGTGCCGCTCTGGCGAAGCAGCTGGTCCACCAGCGTGGTCTTGCCATGGTCCACGTGGGCGATGATGGCGATGTTGCGGATCTGTCTTGTCATGACGTGCTCTCTGCGTTCAAGGTGTCTTCAGGAGGCCTTGCACCTCCACCGGGCTCAAGAGCCTCGTCGAAATCAGTTCTCCGGCATTCACCCGGCCACTGCCGAGGAACGCACGGGGGTCGGGGCCGTACACGCGGACCTGCTCCGCATCTGCCAGCGGCAGGCGGCGGCGCAGGCCGCTCAGGAATCGGCCGGCGTCTTCGTCGCCGAGGCGCACCACCGGCCAGTCGGCCAGCAGCGCATCGGCGTCGAGCAACGCGGCTTCGCGCTGTGCTTCGTCCATGCCGGCCAGTTGCTCCAGCGTGAGCGCCTGACCGAGCGTCAGCCCGCCGGTTTCGGTGCGGCGCAGCGCGGCCAGGTGGGCGCCGCAGCCGAGCGCTTCGCCGATGTCTTCGGCCAGCGTGCGGATGTAGGTGCCTTTCGAGCAGCGCACGTCGAGCGTCCAGCGGCCTTCGGCCTGGGCAGTCTCGTCGTCCACGATGGCAATGCGATGAATCGTCACCGCACGCGCCTCGCGTTCGATCTCGATGCCGGCACGCGCATAGTCGTACAGCGCGCGGCCTTCGTGCTTCAGCGCCGAATGCATCGGCGGCACCTGGCGGATCGGGCCGGTGAAGCGCTCGATCGCGGCCTGCAGCTGCGCGCGCGTCACGTTCACCTCGCGCTGCTGCAGCACCTCGCCCTCGGCATCGGCCGTGGTGGTCGTGGTGCCCAGCTGCAGCGTGGCGCGGTAGGTCTTGTCGGCGTCGAGGCTGACCTGCGAGAACTTGGTGGCCGCGCCGAAGCACAGCGGCAGCAGCCCGGTGGCCAGCGGGTCCAGCGTGCCGGTGTGGCCGGCCTTCTCGGCGCGGTACAGGCGCTTGGCTTTCTGCAACGCGTCGTTGCTCGACAGGCCGAGCGGCTTGTCGAGCAACAGCACGCCGTGGACGGCGCGCCGCGGAATGCGCGGGCGTTGTGCGTTCACCGGATCAGTCGTCCTTGGCCTGCGTCGAATTGGCCTGCTGGATCAGCGCGCTCAATTCGGCCGCCCGCTCGGTGGTGCGGTCGAAGTGGAAATGCAGCGTCGGCACGGTGTGGATCTGCAGCCGCTTGAACAGGCCGTTGCGCAGGAAGCCGGCGGCCTCGTTCAAGGCCTCCTCGCATTCCTTCACGTCGCCGACCAGCAGCGAGAAGAACACCTTCGCGTGCGCATAGTCGGGCGTGACCTCCACCGCCTGCAGCGTGACCATGCCGATGCGCGGATCCTTCAGGTCGCGGATCAGCTCCGCCAGATCGCGCTGGATCTGGTCGGCGATGCGGAAACCGCGGTTCGGAATGGCTCTTTTGTGTCGCATGTTCAAGGCTCCTGCCGGGGGCGTGGGAGGTCTCCCGAGACTCTCTTCAAACACAAACCCCGCCATCTTTCGGAAGGCGGGGTTTGGGGGGGAGACCCACTCCGCTTTACAGCGTTCGTGCCACTTCCTTCACCTCGAAGAACTCCAGCTGGTCGCCTTCGGCGATGTCGTTGTAGTTCTTCAGCTTGATGCCGCACTCGAAGCCTTCCTTGACTTCGCGCACGTCGTCCTTCAGGCGGCGCACCGACTCGACTTCGCCGGTGTACACCACCACGTTCTCGCGCAGCAGGCGGAAGCGCGCGTTGCGGCGCACCACACCCGAGGTGACCATCGAACCGGCCACCGTGCCGATCTTCGACGCCACGAACACCGTGCGGATCTCGGCGGTGCCGATCACCTCTTCGCGCTGCTCCGGCGCCAGCATGCCGGTCATCGCCTTCTTCACGTCGTCGACCGCGTCGTAGATGATGTTGTAGTAGCGCAGGTCGACGCCGTTGCCTTCGGCCAGCTTGCGCGCACCGGCATCGGCACGCACGTTGAAGCCGACGATCACGGCCTTCGAGGCGATCGCGAGGTTGATGTCGCTCTCGCTGATGCCGCCGACCGCCGCGTGCACGATCTGCACCTTGACCTCGGCGGTGCTCAGCTTGAGCAGCGACTGGGCCAGTGCTTCCTGCGAACCCTGCACGTCGGCCTTGATGATCAGTGCCAGCGTCTGCGCTTCGCCCTGGCCCATGTTCTCGAACATGTTCTCGAGCTTGGCGGCCTGCTGCTTGGCCAGCTTGACGTCGCGGTACTTGCCCGAACGGAAGGTCGCGATCTCGCGCGCCCGGCGTTCGTCGGCCAGCACCATGAACTCGTCGCCGGCCTGCGGCACTTCGGTCAGGCCCTGGATCTCGACCGGCAACGACGGACCGGCTTCGGTCGCCGGCTTGCCGTTTTCGTCGAGCATGGCGCGCACGCGGCCGTAGGTCGAGCCGGCCAGCACCACGTCGCCACGCTTGAGCGTGCCCGACTGCACCAGCACCGTCGCGACCGGGCCGCGGCCCTTGTCGAGCTGGGCTTCGATCACGAGGCCCTTGGCCGGTGCGTCCTTCGGTGCCTTCAGTTCCAGCACCTCGGCCTGCAGCAGCACCTGTTCCAGCAGCTGGTCGATGCCCATTCCGGTCTTGGCCGACACCGGCACGAACGGCGAATCGCCACCGAAGTCTTCCGGCACGACCTGTTCGGCCACCAGCTCCGACTTCAGGCGCTCCACGTTGGCCTCGGGCTTGTCCATCTTGTTCATCGCGACCACGATCGGCACCCCGGCCGCCTTGGCGTGCGAGATGGCTTCCTTGGTCTGCGGCATCACGCCGTCGTCCGCCGCCACCACGAGGATGACGATGTCGGTCGCCTTGGCACCGCGGGCACGCATCGCCGTGAAGGCCGCGTGACCCGGGGTGTCGAGGAAGGTGATCATGCCGCGCGGCGTGTCGACGTGGTACGCGCCGATGTGCTGCGTGATGCCGCCCGCTTCACCGGCGGCCACGCGGGCACGGCGGATGTAGTCGAGCAGCGAGGTCTTGCCATGGTCGACGTGACCCATGACGGTGACCACCGGTGCGCGCGGCAGTTCTTCGTGCGTCGATTCGGCCTGGGTGTCCTCGAGGAAGGCTTCCGGGTCGTCCAGCTTCGCAGCGAACGCCTTGTGGCCCATTTCCTCGACGAGGATCATGGCCGTTTCCTGGTCCAGCTGCTGGTTGATCGTGACCATCTGGCCGAGCTTCATCAACTGCTTGATGACCTCGGACGCCTTCACCGACATCTTGTGCGCGAGGTCGGCGACGCTGATGGTCTCCGGCACGTGCACTTCCTGGATCTGCTGCTCCGGCGGGGCGTTGAAGTTGCCGCCCTGCGAATCGTTGCGGTCGCCACGGCGGCCGCCACGCGGCGCACGCCAGCCCGGACGGGCGGCTGCGTCGTTGCGGGTCTTCAGCGCGCGCTTCTTCGCGGCGTCATCGGCCCAGCTCGACGACAGCTTCTCGGACTTGACGGACTTCTTGTCGCCCGGCTTGTCGCCCGGCTTCGCGGCGGCGGCAGCCGTGGTCGTCCCCGGCGCGGCAGCCGGCTTGTGGATCGTGCCCTTGATGCCTTCCTTGCCGGCTTCCGGCTTCGGCGGCTCTTCGGGCTTCTTGGCCGTCAGCACCTTCTTCGGCGCGTTCATCATCGCGCGGATCGCGGCGGCTTCGTCCTCGGCGGCCTTGCGGCGCTTGGCGAGGTCGGCAGCGCGCTGCTTCTCTTCGTCGACGACGTCGGCAGCCTTGATCACGCGCAGCGCGGGTTTCGGCGGCTCGACAGGCGCAGCCGGCGCGACGGGCGCAGCAGCAACCGGCGCGGCGGTCGGTGCCGGTGCCGCCTTGGCCGCGGCGGCCGCGGCCTTCGCGGCAGGTGCCGGCGTCGGCGCGGTCGGCGCAGCCGCTGCGGCCTTCGCGGCAGCCGCTGCGGCGGCGGCCGCTTTCGCGGCTTCCTCGGCCGCGGCCTTCGCGGCGGCCTCGGCGGCTTCACGTGCGCGGGCCTCGGCGGCCTCGCGTTCGCGGGCTTCCTGTTCCTCGCGCAGGCGGCGCTTCTCGGCCAGTTCTTCTTCCTGGCGGCGCAGCAGCTCGGCCTGGGCCTGGGCCTCGACCTCGCGGCGCTGCAGTTCGGCGTCGTCGACGACCGGCGCTGCCGGCTCTTCGGACGGCGCCGATTCGTCGCGCTTGACGAAGGTGCGCTTCTTGCGCACCTCGACCTGGATCGTGCGCGCCTTGCCGCTCGAATCGGCCTGCTTGATCTCGCTGGTCGACTTGCGGGTCAGCGTGATCTTCTTGCGCTCGCCCCCGCCCGTGCCATGGGCAGTGCGAAGGTAATCAAGCAGTCGCTCCTTGTCGGACTCGGTCAGCGCGTCGTCGCTCGACGCCTTCGCGACGCCGGCCGACTGGAGCTGCTCGAGCAGCGCAGCCGCCGGGCGATTGAGCTCAGCAGCCAACTGGGCGACGGTGGTCACAGCCATTGTGAATATCCTTGCTTGGTACTTGCAGTGCAGCGTTCGATCGGGCGTTGGGGCATCAGGTCGTTCAATGTCAGGTCGTGAACCAATGTTCGCGAGCCTTCATGATCAATGCCTTGGCCTGGTCTTCGCCGATGCCGGCAATTTCAGTCAGTTCGTCGACCGCCAGGTCGGCGAGGTCATCGCGTGTGTTGATCCCGCTCTCGGTCAGCTTCGGGATCAGGGCCGGGTCCAGCCCTTCGAGATCGCGCAGGTTCTGCGACACGTCTTCCATTTTCTCTTCGCGGGCGATCTCCATCGTCAGCAAAGCGTCTTTGGCCCGCGTGCGCAGCTCGTTGACGGTGTCTTCGTCGAAGCCTTCGATCTCGAGCATTTCCTGCATCGGGACGTAGGCCACTTCCTCGAGGCTGCTGAAGCCTTCGGCGATCAGGATGTCGGCCACTTCGGCGTCGACGTCGAGCTTGTCGACGAACAGCTTGCGAACGCTGTCGGACTCCTCGTTCTGCTTGGCCTGCGATTCTTCGGCCGTCATGATGTTGATGCGCCAGCCGGTCATCTCGGAAGCCAGGCGCACGTTCTGGCCGCCCCGGCCGATCGCGATCGCGAGGTTCTCTTCATCGACGACGACGTCCATCGCATGGCGCTCTTCGTCGACGACGATCGACTGCACGTTGGCCGGTGCCAGCGCGCCGATCACGAACTGCGCCGGGTCTTCGGACCACAGCACGATGTCGACACGCTCGCCGGCGAGTTCGTTGGTGACCGCGTTGACGCGCGAACCGCGCACGCCGACGCAGGTGCCGATCGGATCGACCCGCTTGTCGTGCGAGATCACCGCGATCTTGGCGCGCGAACCCGCATCGCGGGCGCAGGACTTGATCTCCAGCAGGCCTTGCTCGATCTCGGGCACCTCTTGAGCGAACAGCTCGATCATGAAGCCGGGCGCGCTGCGCGACAGCACGATCTGCGGGCCACGCAGTGTCGAATCGACCTCGGCGATGAAGGCGCGGACGCGGTCGCCGGAGCGCAGGTTTTCCTTCGGGATCATCTCGCTGCGCTTCAGGCGCCCTTCGACCCGGCCGGATTCGACAATCACGTCGCCCTTGTCCAGGCGCTTGACGGTGCCGACGAAGATCTTCTCGCCGCGCGACAGGAAGTCATTGAGCAGCTGCTCGCGCTCGGCGTCGCGGATCTTCTGCAGGATGACCTGCTTGGCGGCCTGGGCGCCGATGCGGCCGATCGACACCGAGTCGACCGGTTCCTCGATGTAGTCGTCGACCTCGATGTCGGGGATCTGCTCGAGCGCCTCGAACAGCAGGATCTCGGAATCGGGCAGTTGCAGGCCGGCCTCGTTCGGCACCACGTGCCAGCGGCGGAAGGTTTCGTATTCGCCGCTCTCGCGGTCGACGGTGACGCGCATGTCGACCTCGCCGCCGTGCAGTTTCTTGCTGGCCGAGGCCAGGGCGGCCTCGACCGCGCCGAACACGACTTCGCGATCCACGCTCTTCTCGCGCGAGATGGCATCGACCAGCATCAAGAGTTCACGATTCATTCTTAGGATCTCCGTCAACATCTTCGGCCTGCACGTCGGCGTCGTGCGGCGCAGCAGCCGGCTGCGCAAAGCGCCGGCCCTTGAAATCGAGGACGGGCACCAAGTGGGCGTCCCGCACTTCCTCGAACGAAAATTCCAGGGCCTGGTCGACCTTGCCGTCGTTGAACACCAGGCGCCACTGCTCCCCCAGGGCCTCCAGCACGCCGCGGTACTTCTTGCGGCCCTGGAACGGCATCTTCAGCGTCAGCTCGACTTCCGAGCCGGCGAAGCGCTGGTAGTCGGCAGGCTTGTTCAGCGGCCGGTCCAGCCCCGGCGACGACACTTCCAGGCGCTCATAGGCGCACCCTTCGACCTCCAGCACGTGCTGCAGCTGGCGGGTCACCTTCTCGCAATCCTCGACCACGATGAACTCGCCGTTTGGATCATTTTGCAGCCGGTCGATGAAGACACGCAGCAAACCCTTGGGACTGCGATCGCAGCTCACGAGGTCGTAACCCAGCCCGGTCACGGTGCGTTCAACAACGTCTTGCCAATTCATCCAGCGAGTGTCTTCAGAGGTTATGAAAATGTGGAGAAGCAAAAAAAATGGGCTGGAAGAATCCGCCCATGCAGTTTTCTTGCGAAAGACGCATTGTATCTCGCTGAGCGAGCACGCGGCAAGGGTTGTGACGGGCAAGCTCATGTGCATGCCAGAATGAGCACCCCCTTTTGATGACACCAGACTGGAGACTCCATGGGATTCCTGGCCGGCAAGCGCTTCCTGATCACCGGCGTTCTGTCCAACCGCTCGATCGCCTATGGCATTGCACGTGCCTGCCGGCGCGAAGGCGCCGAACTGGCGTTCAGCTACGTCGGAGAACGCTTCCGGGACCGCGTGGCCGAGTTTGCCGCCGAGTTCGACTCCACGCTGCTGTTCGATTGCGATGTCGCGAGCGACGAACAGATCGACGCGATGTTCAACCAGCTCGGCGAAACCTGGCCGCAGTTCGACGGTTTCGTCCATTCGATCGGTTTCGCACCGCGCGAAGCGATTGCCGGCGATTTTCTCGACGGCCTGTCGCGCGAGAGTTTCCGGATCGCCCACGACATCTCCAGCTACAGCTTCCCGGCGATGGCCAAGGCAGCCGCCTCGCGCCTGACCCCGAAAGCCGCGTTGCTGACCCTGAGCTATCTGGGGGCGATTCGCAGCGTTCCCAGCTACAACACGATGGGGCTGGCGAAGGCCTCGCTCGAGGCCTCGGTCCGCTATCTGGCGGCCAGCCTGGGCCCGAAGGGGGTGCGGGTCAACGGCATCTCGGCCGGACCGATCAAGACGCTGGCCGCGTCCGGCATCAAGGGCTTCGGCAAGATCCTCGACGTGGTCGAGCAGAACGCGCCGCTGCGCCGCAACGTCACGATCGACGATGTCGGCAACGTCGCGGCCTTCCTGCTGTCCGACCTGGCGGCAGGCGTCACATCGGAAATCACCTATGTCGACGGCGGCTTCAGCCACGCCATGGGCGGGATCACCGAAGTCTGACCTGCCACATCACAGGTCGTCGAGGGCCCGCAGCGCGCCGAGCAGCGCCGGCGAGGTGCTGGCCTGCACGACGAAGGTCGGCATCGCCTGCAGGTAGTCGCGGAACCGCCCCTTCGCGACGAAGCGCTCGCGGAAGGTCGACCGGTCGATCCGGTCGCCCAGGCGCGGCACGATGCCGCCGCCGATGTACATCCCGCCGCGCGTGCCCAGCGACAGCGCCAGGTTGCCGGCCACGCTGCCGAGCAGCGCGAAGAACATGTCGAGCGCCTCGACGCAGTGCGCGTCGCTCGCCGCCACCGCTCGCTCGCTGACCTCGGCCGCGCTCAGCGGCTGCGCGATGGCGCGGTCGACCTGGCACAGCGCCTCGTACAGGCTCACCAGCCCCGGGCCCGACAAGGCCCGCTCGGCCGACGCATGTCCGTAGCGCTGGCGCAACGCCGCGATCACCGCATCCTCGCGCGGCGTCGCGCCGCCGAGCGTCACATGGCCGCCCTCCCCGTTCAGCGGCACCACCCGATCGCTGCCCGGCACCCGCAACAGGCCCGACACGCCGAGCCCGGTGCCCGGGCCGATCAGCCCGACCGGCGCACCCTCGACCACTGCCCCGCCACCCACCTGCCGCAACTCGGCCGGCTTCAGCGACGGCAGCGACAGCGCGAGCGCCGTGAAGTCGTTGATCAGCAACAGCCGCTCGAGGCCAAGCGTCTGGCGCACCGCCTCGATCGAGAACGACCAGTGGTGATTGGTCATCTGCACCCGGTCGCCGACGATCGGGTTGGCGATGCCGATCGCGCACCAGCGCGGGCTCACCGCCGGCGAATGCGTGCGCAGGTAATGCGCCATCGCGTCCTGCAGCGTCGGGTGATCGGCGGCCGGCAGCGTGTCGACGGCGCTCAGCTCGGCACCCGGCGCCAGCTGCAGCGCGAAACGCGCGTTCGTGCCACCGACGTCACCGACCCATCGCGGATATGAATCTGCCTGCATGTCAACGTTCTCTCGTTCGAGTCACCGCAGGCAAACCCCGTGGCAACGGACCTCGCCGCTGCGCGACCATTCGCGCGCGGCCTCCCGACGCGAAGCGCGCCCCTCGGAGCGGCCCGGCCGGTGCGCCATGCACCTGAGCCGTGCGCTCGACTTTGTAGCCAAACTACTTTTAATGATAGCCAAGCCGGCCGCAAAGTATCGGCGGCCGGGCATTCGGGACTTCCCTGATGGGTGTGGTTATTGTGATAAACGACGGGAAAACCCGCGTTTACCGGCTGTAGTCGGATTACTAGAGTCAACCTTGACAAAACATTACAGCCAACGATGTAGCCGTGCTACTCGCTGGACACAAGGAAGACAACGCACGTTTCCAGCCATTCGGGGCGAACTGCGAACCGCTCGCCCCAGCCCGTTTCCCCCAACCGCTGCAGCAATGGGTCCCCCCAGACCAGGCGCTCGGCACATTTCAAAGCAAAACCTCTGAGGAGTCAGTTGATGAAGAGTCAGTTCAAGCTCGCAACCGTTGCCGCCGCGATGGGTCTGTTGAGCGCCACCTCTGCACAAGCCGTCGATTGGGGCGGCTACTTCCGCACCGGCCCGGGCGCGACGTCGAAGGACTCGTCGCGCGCGTGCTACGGA
>NZ_LMDM01000018.1 GCF_001425825.1 Rhizobacter sp. Root1238 | reverse complement strand
CCCGGCCAACGCGAGCGGCCCGCCGCTCATCACCTACATCCACGCCGATCACCTGAATGCACCGAGGGTGGTGGTGGACACCAGCAACCGGGTGCGTTGGCACTGGCTGGCCGAGCCCTTCGGCACCACGGCGCCGGCGAACAATCCGAGCGGGCTGGGGGTCTTCACGCAGAACCTGCGCTTGCCGGGACAGTATGCGGATGCAGAGTCGGGGCTCTGGTACAACTACTTTCGCTATTACGCTCCAGACGGCGGCGCCTATAGGCAAAGTGATCCAATCGGGCTGGCTGGTGCCTCCTTCTCTACATATGCGTATGCCAATAATCAGCCGATAAACATGATTGACTCATCAGGCTTGATGGGGGGCGGTGGCAACCACGCCAAACCCGGAGTTGAATACGCTCCGGATCGCGAATGCATGCAATTTTTGATGAATCAAGACCTTGGCTGGCTTTCAGGCATAGCGAAAGAGTTTAGCGTATTTAGTTTGTACCCCAATGAATACAACGTTGACGATCATTGGATCGAATCTGTTGCTTTGACAGGAGGTGGGGTTGGATCCAAAGTTGCTGCTTATAGGTACATGAGTGCTTCGACGAACATGATTCTTCAGTTTGGCGCGAAGGGTTTGCATTTGTTTGGGGAGACCGCGTCATTGCCAGCAACGGCATTGGCAAGCCTAAAGAATGCAGCGGTCGCCGATCGTTGTGTTTGCCAAGAGAGAAAGAACCCTGGCGCTTGGGCGCGAGCCCGAGAAGAACGGCTCGCTCGCGAGCGCTGGCTCCTAGAGAACTCGCCTGTATATCCAGTAGGTGGCGCAACGCCCATTGGTTTTTGAAAAGGAGATTTATGAAGAATGAAACTCCGCAGAGTAAAAAATTGGAAATGACTTTGTCTTGGCTATTTAGGGGGCTAGCTCTAGGGCTGATGATTAAGGCCGCCTATGCCGGCACTGCAGACGGTTTGAGAATTTTCTTGTTCTGGTTGGCGGCGTCAGCCTTCTTCTTCGGCGCCAGTTTTGACGCGGCAAGTGTTTTCAGGGTGTTGGTGTTGGGGCGGGTCGACTATGCAAATGGCAAGAAGGGTTTGGATTTTCGAGCTCGCATCATATTTTCTTTGGCTGCGATAATTTTATTAATTGCTTGGTTGTCAAAATAGTGTCCGGCCCTGGGAGGGCATGAAGCAGCTCTCGGAACAAGTGAAGTGGTGGTGGCCTCACTGCGCGAAGAATTTGCATCGAATACCTGGAGGCCCTGCTGTCACACCGAATCGCTCAAGAACGTGAAGCTGCTCAAGCGACGGCAGGTGGTCGAGCCGATGATCGGACATATGGAGGCTGACGGATTGCTGGGCAGGAACTTGCACGGCGAACTCGGCGATGCGATGCCCGCGATCCTCTGCGGCGCCGGCCACAACCTGAGAATGATTCAGAGGTACCTGCGGATACTTGGCTGGCCTCTTGCGAGATTAGGAAATGACATCAATTAATATAATATATGGCATATTTCCGCTGGCTTGCGTAGTTTTTGCGCTCGTGTCGAGACGATCGTGGATGCGAACAGCGATTGCTTTGTTGTTGTTCGCGTACCTTTTTCTGACTTGCACATTCGGCCTTGACGCAATCGGCCGTGAGGTGGCCATGCAAGCGCAGAAAAATGGTGAATTTTCATCTGGATTTGTATTGGGTCTAACTAGGCTTAACGATGCTTTTCTAAAGAGTCGGGTGCTGCTGGTGATCATTGGATTTTGCCTGTTGCTATTGGCTCTTTTCCCTCATACGGAAGGGAGAGGCAATAGCCAAAACGAGAGTTCAACCCAGAAATAGCAACAACGGCGAGTTCTTGTCGCAAACGGTTTCGTGGCATCATGGTTAATCGAGTACAACAGCTGACCCGAAGGTGCGTCGCGCCCCAGCGTGATACCGAAGGGCCGAGGGGGCGGGCAGGTCGACGCGCGGTCCAAGCGCCGGCGCGACCCCAGTTGCGCGACCTGAATGGGATGCAACGTCGTCAGGAGGGAACTGCGGATGTGGTTCAGAGTGAAAAGCCCCGCGACGACGGTCCCTTCGGAAGAGGTTGTTCGCCGGCACTCGTTGCGGCATCTGGCCGACGTGTTCGGCGTGCCCGAGGTGTCGCTGTCCCTTGATGCCCGCTTGGGGCAAGAGCTGAAGGCGAACCCGGCTTCCGACTTCAAGGCCAACCAGTTCGACATCGTTGACGGCGACATCAAGGATGTCGCTGACAAGCGCCTTCTCAAAGAGATGGCGCGAGGCAAGTTGGTCATCCAGACCGTCGGCGACTACTGCGAGCACATGGTCCGCTGCAGCCGCATCAATCCCGAAGAGGTCGCTCGCGTTCTTCGGCTGCCAGCGACGGAGTAGCACTGTTCGAGGTGATCCGCCCGGCATCCCGAGCACCTACAACACCGAGGCGACGAGCAACCTGCGACTCGCACAGGACCCTATGGCGGAATCTCGCTGGGTCTTCTTGCAGGCCTCGGCGATGCCCTCGAGAATATCGATCGAGCCGATGCATCGAGTGCAGAGCACGTTCTGAGGAGCAATCGAATGCCAGATCTACCTGACGTTCAACGCACAGAATGCGAGTGCAGAAAATGACGATGCGCAATCCTCAGCGGCAGAACCCATTCGACAACCTCTCCTGGCATTGCCACTTCACATCGTTGCGTCGATCGTCTTCTTCGGCACAGCCTATCTATCTCTTCGGATGAGCACACTGTGGCCTGTTGTAGCGGGGGGAGTCGTGCTCAGTTTCCTGGAGGGTTTGTGGCTCTATTTCCGGCTTCGAAAGTAGATCCGTCGCTGTCTGTGGCCTGAAGTGCTCTGTCGCGCTGAATCAGGAAGGCCGGCGCCCCGCCTTCTTTCGCCCCGGCTTCGGCGCCTCCACCACCGGCCGCACCTTCCCCAGATGACTCGCAATCATCCCCGCCACCGTCCGCGCGACCGCGGTGGCATCGAGCGGCTCGTCGAACAGCATCTCCACCGTCGCATACACCAGCTCCACGACGATCCGGCTGACCAGCTGCAGCTGCGCCGCATCCGCGCCCGGCAGCGCGCTCGCCAGCATCTGCGCCTGCTCGCGCGTCACCGCGGCATGTGACGCCAGCCGCACCTCCTGCAAGGCCGGCACCGCGCGCAGCGCCCGCATGATCCAGACGCCGCCTTCGGTCTGCGCAGTCGCTTCATGCGTCGCGAGGATCAGCCCTTCGAGCGCTCGTTCCAGTTCCTCGGCCGAACCCCCCAGCACCTCCGGCGAAATCCAGTCGCCGATGCGCTCGTTCTGCGCCTGCATCAGCCGCTGTCCCAGCTCGCTCAACAGCGCGTACTTGTTCGGGAAGTAGCGGTACAGCGCCGGCGGCGTCAGCCCGGCGCGTTCGCACACCAGGTTGGTCGACAGCCGCTCGATCCCCACGTCGGCCAGCGTCTGCGCCGTCACCTCGAGGATCCGCTCGTAGGTGTCGGTCGCGCGCTGCTGCGCCGGCTGCTTCTTGGTCGCCAGCGCGGGCTGGTTCTTCCGGGGGGTCGGCATCGTGGGTGGGCTGGTGACTCAGGGATTGTCCGGTGATCGGAGGGCGATCAGGTGGATGACAAAACGATAGTCATCACTATAAACTAGTCATGACTACTGATCAGGAGATCGCGGCATGAAGTTGATGTCTTGCGTGGGCATGGTCTTGGGCCTGATGGCAGTGAGCGCCACGGCCGCCGGCCCGGACGACGCGAAGGGCCTGTGGCAGACCGCCGAGAAAGACGCGGTGATCGAGTTCAAGCCTTGTGCCGACAAGCCCTCCGCGCTGTGCGGCCGCATCGTCTGGGACAAGGACGCCGGCACGCCCGCCGACACCTGCGGCGTGCTGATCGCCCAGCTGGAGCGCTATGACGCCGACGCCTGGCGCGACGGCTGGGTCTACGACCCGCGCGACAAGAAAAAATACAAGGGCGTCGTGCGCGTCAAGTCGGGCGACCTCCACATCCGCGCCTTCGTCGGCGTCGAGGTGCTCGGCCAGACCGAGCAGCTCAAGCGCGTGCCGGCACTGCCCGACACGCCGGTCTGCAAGCTCTGATCCGCCCATCCCGATTCAACCCCCACCCTGGAGACGCCCATGCAACCGACCTTGTTCAGCCGGCCGCCGGTGCCCATCGGCCTGATGCTGCTCGCCATCACCGTGCCGACGTTCGCGGCCGAGAACCAGACGGCCAGCTATGCCGTCGACACCGAGGTGCGCGTCGCCTCCGACCAGCGCACGCGCGGCGTCTCGGATTCGCTCGGCAAGCCGGGCGTCAAGCTCAGCGTGCAGGCCGCGCACGAAAGCGGCGCGATCGGGCTGGTCGAAATCTCGTCGGTCAGCAAAAAGCAATTCCTGCAGGGCGACGGTTTCGGCCTGACGCTGGGTGCGGGTTATCGCGCCGGCGATCCGGAGGGCTGGCACTTCGGCCTCGGCCTCGCCGCCGAGCTGTTCCCCGGTGCGAAGTTCGACGCTCCGCACGGCTTCGACTTCGTCAACTTCGTGCCGACCGACGTTCGCAGCACCAACTACAACTCGCAGTTCGCGGTGCTCGAAATCGGCTGGGGCGCGATCGAAGGCCGCGTGCTGAACGTCATCTCGAAGACCTACCGCGGCGCCGACACCGGCGGCGTCTGCGGCACGATGCTGTCGCTGATGCCCGACCCGACCGCCGGGCTCGAGTGCTACGCCCGCGGCGACCACGATTCGCGCGGCAGCTGGCTCTACGATCTCGACTACAAGCACTCGCTCGACCCGGCCACCACGCTGAACCTGCACGCCGGCTACCAGAAGATCGCCAACTTCAAGGAGGCGAACTTCTCGGACTACCGCGTCGGCATCACGCACAAGCGCTGGGGCTTCGAATGGAGCGCCGACTGGGTCACCACGCACACGCGGGTGCGCGAGCTGTACCTCGCCCAAGATGGCGACGAGCTGAAGGCCACCGACAACAACAAGTTCTTCGTGACGGTCTCGCGCAAGTTCTGAGCACGACCCCGAGATGACTTCCGACGAACGGCTGGTGCTCGCGGTCGACCTCGGCACCTCCGGCTGCAAATGCGCGCTGGTGTCGATCGACGGCACGGTGCAGGCCTGGGCCTTCCGCGCGGTGTCGCTGCACGTGCAGGGCGCCGCGGCCGAACAGGATCCGCACGACTGGTGGACGGCCTTCATCGGCGCTGCCGGCGAACTGCTGGCCGACGAGCGCCTGCGCCGCCGCGTGGTCGCGGTGTGCTGCTCGGCGCAGACCGAGGGCACGGTGTGCGTCGACGGCGCCGGCCAGCCGATCGGCCGCGCGATGACCTGGCTCGATGCGCGCGGCGCCGATGCGATCGCACGCCGGGCGCGCGGCCGCGGGCTCAACATCGAAGGCTACGGCCCGCTGAAACTGTGGCGCTGGCTGCGGCTGAGCGGCGGCGCGCCGTCGCTGTCGGGCCGCGATTCGGCCGGGCACATCGCGTGGCTGCAGGCGCACGATCCCGAGCGCTGCGCGCGCACGCACAAGTTCCTGAACGTGCCCGACTACCTGAACCTGCGCCTGACCGGCCGCTTCTGCGCGACGCAAGACTCCGCGCTGACCAGCTGGGTCACCGACAACCGCGATTCGCACCGGGTGCGCTACGACGCCGGCCTGCTGCGCCTGCTGGGCGTCGATGCCGACAAGCTGCCCGAGATCGTGCGCTCGACCGAGGTGCTGGGCCCGTTGCTGCCCGGCGTGGCGCAAGCGCTCGGGCTGGACCCGCAGACGGTGGTGGTCGGCGGCGCGATCGACACCTCGGCGGTGGCGGTCGGCGCGGCGGTCGGCGACTACCAGGCCCACCTGTACCTCGGCACCTCGTCGTGGCTGGGCGCGCACGTGCCGGCGATGAAGACCGACGTGCGCCACAAGATCGCCGCGGTGCCGTGCGCGGTCGATGGGCGCTACCTCGCGATGGCGCTGCAGTCGACCGCCGGCGCGAACCTGTCGTTCCTGCGCGACCGCATCCTGTACCACCCGGACGAACTCGCCGGCGACGACGAACACCCCGCCGTCTACGAGCTGTTGAACCGCATCGCCGCGCGCGTGCCGCCGGGCGCGCGCGGGCTGCTGTACACGCCGTGGCTGCACGGCGAGCGCACGCCGGTCGACGATCCGCGGCTGCGCGCCGGGCTGCTGAACCTGTCGTTGGAGCATTCGCGCGAGGACATCTTCCGGGCCTTCCTCGAAGGCGTCGCGCTGAACACCCGCTGGATGCTGGAGCCGTTCGCGCGGCTGCTGGGCAGGGACGTGGGTACCGTCACCGCGGTCGGCGGCGGCGCGCAATCGGATGTGTGGTGCCAGATCATCGCCGACGTCACCGGCCAGCCGATCCGCCAGCTCGAAAGCGCGATCCAGGCCAATGCGATCGGCGCCGCGAGCATCGCGTGGGTCGGCATCGGCGCGCTGCAGTTCAGCGACCTGGCCGCGTTGCGCCGCACTCGCCGCACTTACGAGCCGGCCAGCGCGCTGCGCCGGCTGTACGGCGACAAGTTCGAGACCTTCAAGGAGGTGCACAAGCGCCTCGCGCCGCTGTACCACCGGCTGAACGCGCCGCAGGGAGCCGCCGCATGAGCGGCACCGTGGCCGAGCGGCAGCTGGTCGTCGACCTGTGCGTCGCGCTGTCGCGGCGCGGCCACCTGGCCGGCACCGGCGGCAACATCGCGCTGCGCATCGATGCCGAGCGGATCGCGGTGACCCCGTCGGCCACCGACTACCTGACGATGAGCGCCACCGATGTGTGCGTGCTGCGCCTGGCCGACCTCGTGCCGCTCGAAGGAACGCGGCCGCCATCGGTCGAGACCGGCCTGCATGCGCGCGTGCTGCGCGCGCGGCCCGATGTGCAGTGCAGCATCCACACGCACCAGCCGATCGCCAGCGCCTGTGCACTGCTGGGGCAGCCGCTCGACGTGCCCGACGGACCGTGGCGGCATTCGCTCGGTCGCCGCGTGCCGGTCGTCGGCTACGCGCCGTCGGGCACCGCATGGCTCGCGGCGCTGCTCGCGCGCCGCTTGCGCGACGACACCCACGCCTGGCTGATGCTGAACCACGGCGTGCTGTGCTGCGGCCCGAGTGCTGACGCGGCGGTGCGGGCCGTCGAAGACCTGGAGACGCTGGCCTGCATGCACCTGCGGCAGCGCATCGCCGCGCGCGCGGCCCGCGAGCCGGCCCGGCGCGGGGTCTTCGCGCGGCTCGACGCCGAACTGGCCGATGCCATCCATCTCGCGAGCACGAACTCCGCAACCACGAACAGAACGACGCCATGAGCGACCTCGCACCGATCCACTCCGCCGCCGCATCGGCCCCCGCCAGCGCCATCTCGGCCTGGCCAGACGTCGATTCGCTCTACCGTCGCTTCGACGAGCTCGTGAAGCAGCCGATGCGCCCGATCCGCCGCGATGCGATGGCGAGCGTGCTGCGCCACTTCGACGAGCGCTGCGCCGGCTCGCGGCGCCTCGCCGAGCAGGCGCAGGCGGTGATCCCCGGCGGCGTGCAGCACAACCTGGCCTTCAACCATCCGTTCCCGATCGCGGCGGCGAAGGCGCAGGGTGCGCACCTGACCGATGTCGACGGCAACCGCTACATCGATTTCCTGCAGGCCGGCGGCCCGACGCTGCTCGGCTCGAACCACCCGGTGGTGCGCGAGGCCGTCGACCGCGTGCTCGACGACTGCGGCCCGGTCACCGGGCTGCTGCACGAGTACGAGGTGAAGCTTGCCGAGCTGGTGTGCCGCGCGATGCCGGGCGTCGAGATGCTGCGGCTGCTCGGCTCCGGCACCGAGGCGGTGATGGGCGCGGTGCGCCTTGCGCGTGCCTGGACGCGGCGCAAGTGGGTCATCAAGATCGGCGGCGCGTACCACGGCTGGAGCGACCAGCTGGTCTACGGCATGCGGCTGCCCGGCACCGGGCGCATGGAAGCCGTTGGCATCCCGCGCGGCGCGACGGCCCACACGCAGGAATGCCATCCGAACGATCTCGACGCGCTGCGGCGCAAGCTGCAGATCAACCGGCTGCGCGGCGGCACCGCGGCCGTGCTGCTGGAGCCGCTCGGCCCGGAGAGCGGCACCCGCCCGGTGCACCCCGACTACAACCGCCAGGTGCGCGCGCTGTGCGACGAGTTCGGCGCGCTGATGATCTTCGACGAGGTGGTCACCGGGTTCCGTCTCGGCATGGGTGGCGCGCAAGGCTATTTCGGCGTGAAACCCGACCTGACGGTGCTCGGCAAGTGCCTGGCCGGCGGCTACCCGATGGCCGGCGCGATCGGCGGCCGGCGCGACGTGATGATGCTGCTGGTCGGCGGCATCGGCACCACCGCGCGGCGCGCCTTCGTCGGCGGCACGCTGTCGGCCAACCCGCTGTCGTGCGTCGCCGGCTTCCATGCCTTGCAGGAGGCCGAGCGCGTCGATGCGGCGGGCGTGGCGGGCCGCGCCGGCGACCGGCTGCGGCGCGGGCTCGAAGGCCTGATCGCGGCGCGCGGCCTGCCGTACGTCGTCTACAACATCGGCTCGATCGTGCACCTGCAGACCTCGGGCGTGCTGCTGATGGACACCAGCAGCCTCTACAAGCTGTACCGCGCGAAGGACGAGGCCAAGGCGCGCAAGCACATGATGGAAGAGATGGGCGCGGCCTACACCGCGCACGGCCTGATCACGCTGGCCGGCAGCCGCCTGTACACCAGCCTGGCCGACACCGACGAGGTGATCGACGATGCGCTGAACCGCTTCGAAGACGTGTTCAAGCTGGTCTGACATGGCGGCCACGACGCGATGAACACCGACGAGATCCTGTGCACGCAATGGCTGCAATTGCGCGAACGCCTGCAGTTGAAACAGCTGCTGGGCGGCGAGGGCGCGAGCCTGTCGCTGCGCGTGCCGGCGGCGGCGGCGATGTGGTTCGGCGCCGCGCGTGAGGCGGCGCCGCGGCGGCTGCCGCTGAATCAGGACAACGGAGGGAACACCGGAGGGGAAGAGGGCGCCCATGCCGCGGTCTACCGCGCACGCCCTGACGTGGGGGCCATCGGATGGGGTGGCGGGTCGTTCGGCGTTGCGCTCGCCGACTTCGGCGGCACGATGCCGCAGCTGTTCGACGAACAGGCCCGCCACCTCGGCCCGATGGCCCCGGCCACGCCGCCGGGCACGCTGGCACGCTCGCTGCAACATCGCGGCAACGTGCTGATGCTGCAAGGCCGGCCGCTGTGCCTGGGCACCACCGCAACGCGGCTGGCGCTGAACGCCGAGCTGTTCGAGAAATGCGCCAAGGCGCACGTGCTCGCGGTGGCTGCCGGCGGCCGCGTGCAGGCGTTGCCGTGGTGGGTGCGGTGGATCGCCAACGGCCGCATGCGCAAGGATGCAGCGCGGGCCGAAGCCCGCTTCGCGCAAGGCCTGCTGCCCGAAGAGAGCAAGGGATACTGACCGGCCAGAGGCCGTGCAACCGCAACGAGGAGAGCCCCGCATGCCCGCGAACGACGCCCCGCCGATGTCTTCACGCCAGGTCGCCGCGGCGCTGGCCATCGGCACCATCGCGGTGCTGATGATCGGCGTGCAGCCGATCCTGCTCGGCGAGCTGGTCGATGCGAAACAGGTGAGCCTGGAGGGCGTCGGCATCGTCGCGATGGCCGAGATCGTCACGCTCGGCCTCGGTGTCGCGCTCGGCGACGCGCTGCTGCCGGGTGCGCAGTTGCGGCGCATCACGCTGGTCGCCGCACTGCTGGCCGCGTGCCTCGACCTGCTGACGACGCGCGCCTCGGGCGATGCGGCGATGACGGCGGTGCGCGCCGCCGCCGGGCTGGCCGAAGGCGTGCTGGTGTGGGGCACCACCGGCGTCATCGTGCGCCACGCCAACCCGGCGCGCCTCGGCGGCATCTTCTTCGTCGTGCAGACGATCGCGCAGGCGGCGCTCGGCGCGGTGCTGGCCCATGCGGTGATTCCGCGCGCGGGGTGGCAAGGCGGCTTCGCGGCGCTCGCGGTGCTGACGCTGCTGCCCTGCGTGCTGGCCTTCCGGCAGCCGGCGCGGCTCGCGCCGCTGGCAGCGCCGGCGGTGTCGGGCTTCCGCTGGTCGCTGCCGACCGGGCTGCCGCTGGCGGTGGCCTTCCTGCAGCTGGCCACGCTCGGCGCGTTCTGGGCCTACCTGGAGCCGCTCGGCAAGGCCGCCGGCTTCGACGCGCGCGCCGCGCAGACGCTGATCGCCGGCGTGCTGGTGATGCAGGTCATCGGCGGCAGCATCGCCGCGTTCGCGGTCGGACGCTTGCCGGCGCGGGCGACGCTGGTCGCGTGCTCGGCGGTGCTGGCCGCGGTGATGTTCGTGCTGCACGCCTTGCCGGCCGGGCACTCGTTCGATTTCGCGATCGGCTGCGCGCTGTTCGGCTTCGTGTGGATGTTCATGCTGCCGTTCCACATCGGCCTGGCCTTCGGTGCCGACACCAGCGGCCGGCTGGCCGGGCTGGTGCCGGCCGCCCAGCTGCTGGGCAGCGCCTTCGGGCCGCTGATGGCGTCGTTCATCGTCGAAGGTGACGATGCCGGCGCCGTGCCCTGGCTCAGCGCCGCGTTCGCGGTGGCGGCCGCGGCGCTGTTGCTGGCGTTGGCGGCCTTCAGGGCAGCGGCACGACCGCGCCCTGCAGGTAGCGGTTCGCCTTGACAAGCCACCAGCGGTCGTCGGTCAGCGGCTGGTTGCCGAGGCCGATGTTGTCGGTCGAATCGCCGACGCCGGCACCGAACATCAGCGACACCACGCCGGCGTTCTTCGCTTCCTGCAGGTGGCTGCCCCAGGTGATCTGCGTGCCGTTGGACGTCACCTTCGGGTCGCCGGCCGCGTTGGTCTTGTAGTAGCTCGCGGCGAAGATGCTCGGCGTGGCAGTGAAGGTGTCGCCGAAGAAGTAGGTCGGTGCGGTGTCCTCGTAGTGCCGGCTGCTGGCGTTGGTCAGCGTTGCGAATGGCGCGCCGGTGGCCGGGTTGGTGCCCACCGAGCCGTTCACATGGCCGGCCGGCAGCTGCCACAGCACCACCGGCTTCTTCAGCGCGGTGTTCAGCGTCTGCACGTAGTAGAGGTAGTTGTTCCAGTGGTCGGCGTTGAACTGCCACTTCGCGTTGCCGGCCGCGCCGCCGTCGTAGCCGTACTTGTCGAACGAAATGAAGCTCGCGCCATAGCTGGTGATGCCGGCGGCGTTGTAGTAGTTGGCGACGCGTTGCGCGCTGGCGGCGATGTACGGTCGGCCGGCCGCCCAGCCTTTCTCGGCGGTGTCGGTGATGTGCATCAGGCCGTTGGTCGACGCACCGCTCTGCGCGTCGCTCCAGATGTTGATCTGCCAGCCGTACCACGCGTTGCGGCTGCGCTTCTGCACGATGTAGTTGACCGCCTTGACCAAGCCCTCGAGCGTGTTCGGGAACTGCGGGTCGCTCGCGGTCAGCACGCCGGCGGCGTATGCCTGGTCGACGCGCGCGGTGATCTGCGAGGGCTGCAGGCCGGAGTTCTGCATCATGTAGCCGATGAAGTCCGGCTCGATCACGTAGCCCACCGGGTCGTCGCCGGCCTCGGCATTCGCGATGTCGATGGTCCTGACCCAGTCCTTGAAATACGCGCCCATGTAGGTCGCGTCCTGGATGTGGGCGAGGTCGGTCGGGTAGCTCTCGCCGCCATCGGCGATGTTGTAGAACACGAAGACCGGCACCATGCCGAGCTTCTTCGATTCGCGGATGAAGCTGGTCGCGCGGAAGCACGGCACCGTGGTCCAGGTGCACCAGCTGGTGTTGCCCGGCACCGAGGCGCCGCCGTTCAGGTAGATGTAGCGCAGGTCGGCGCGGGTGTTGAGATCGCCGCTGCCGAAGTTCTGCCAGTTCGCGAGCGCGGTGCCGCTGTCGTCCGAGACGGAGCCCACCGACACGTGCGACGGCAGGCCGGGCAGGCTGCCGTCGGCGTTCTTCACTCGCACGCCGACCCAGCGGCCGTTGCCGTTGTTGTCGAGGATGCGGATGCCGGCGCGGCCGGCGCCGAGCGCGGTGACGGTGAGCTTGCTGCCGCTGACCGAGGCGGTCGCGACCTTCGGGTTGTTGGACGCGACGGTGAACGTCGGGTAGGCGACGCCGGCGACGCTGAGGTCGAGCGTGACCGAGCCGGTCGCGAGCGTGCTCTGCAGCGACTGGCCGCCGATGTCCCACTGCTTGATGCCGATCAGCGACGCGTTGCCGACGGTGGTGGACGACGCATCGCTGAGCGTGGCGCCGGCGGCGTTGATCAGCTTCAGCTGGTAGGTGTAGAGGCCGAGCTTCTTGCCGGTGATCTGGAGGGTTGCCGTCTGCGCCGCGTTGCCAACATCGGTCAGCGTGCCGGACTGGACCTTGACGCCGTCCTCGTACAGCTCCCACGTGGTGCCGCTGATGCCCCACCATTTGTTCCAGACGATCGCGAAGTTGCCGGCGTGGTCGTAGTTCTGGATCTGCAGCGTGGGCTTGGCGGGCGCGCCGACGGGGGCGGGAGCCGGTGCTGGCGCTGGCGCGGGAGCCGGTGCAGGAGCTGGTGCCGGCGACGGGGTGGGCGCGGGAGCGGGTGAAGGCGCCGGTGCGGGTGTGGGTGCAGGGGCCGGTGCCGGCGCGGGCACAGGGGCCGGCGCCGGTGCGGGCGGCGTGCCGCTGCTCGACCCGAGGTCCTGCCACAGGCTCGCCGTCGTCGGGTTCCAGCCGGTGCCGGTGTAGTCGGTCTGCGCGACCCAGGCCTTGTAGTCATGCCCGGCGTACGACACGATGGTGCCGGCCGGGTAGAAGGTGTCGGCCTTCCACGCGGGGTAGGCGGCGTGAACCGCTGCGGCGGCCACGGCCAGCGTCAATGCGGCAAGGGTGCGGCGCGCATTGGCGCCCGGCTTCGAAGTGGAATGGACCATTGGAGTTCGCCTTGAAGTTGCAGTCGGGACCCCGAGGGATCCGCGCTTTTACAGCTCTGGCACGAACATAACCAATTAAGTACCAGTCAGGCGATTGTGCCCCCGATCGACAGGCGCCAGCGGCGACTACGGGAACGAGCGAGTAAGCAGGTGTTGGCGGGCCGGACGGCTCACGGCGCCACCGCCAGCTTGCCCGACCCCGCCGATGCCTTGACGGCCGCCTTCACGCTTGCCGCCGGCAGCAAGGCCTTGCCATAGGCGTAGGGCACCGTCCAGCCGACCGCGTTGCTGAAGCTGCAGGCGGACAGGTCGAGTGCCGCCCCGTTCAGCAGCGAACCGCTTTCCTTGATCGCACCGGTCTTGCTCGACGAACCGGGGTTCTTCAGCACGCTGGCGCAGCCACTCGCGCCCTGGATGTCGAAGGCGTTGTTTTCCGAGATGATCTTCGCCTTGTAGGCCACGCCGATGCTGTACTGGTGGGCGTACACCGGGTGCGACTTGCTGCCTTCGTAGTAGTTGTTGTAGACGTGCACGCTGCCGAAGCGCACGCGCGGCGCGCGCTCGGTCACCTGGCTGAACAGGTTGCCGTGGAAGGTGACCGTCAGGTGGGTGTCGTCGCTGGTCGTGCTGTCCGACGAGCCGATCAGGTTGTTCTTGTCGTGCTGGTCGAAGACGTTGTTCGACACCGTCACGTAGTCGGAGCCGTTCTTCACGTCGAGGGCGCCGTCGTGGCACTGCTTGACCTTGCCGTTCTCGACCGGCGACAGGTCGTCGGTCTGCGGCGCGTCGGTGAAGGTGTTGTGGTCGATCCAGACGTGGTTCGAGCCGTCGACCGTGATGCCGTCGTACTCCGAATTCCAGTTGCCGGCGTCGCCGTCGTTCGGGTCCCACACCGGGCCGACGTCGCACGGGTTCACGATGTGCAGGTTGCGGATGATGACGTTCTGGACGCCGCTCACCTGCAGGTAGGCATTGACGAGCCCGGCGTTGCTGCCGGCGCCGATCAGCGTGGTATTGGCCTTCAGCGACAGTCGGGCGCGGGCCTTCTGGTCGCCGGTGCTCTTGAACGCGCCGCCATTGTCGGCCGCGGCCATGTCGATGGTGCCGACCACCTTGACGATCGTGGGCGCGCTGCCGCCGGCCTTCAGCGCGGCCAGCAGCTCGGTGGCGGTCGTCACCTTGTAGACCGCGGTGGACACGGCCGCCGAGCCGCCGCTGGTGCCACCCGCTTCGCTCGCCCAGCCGGTGGCCGGTGCGACGTCGCGGGTGTTGTCGTCGGCAGTCGGGGCGGGTGCAGGAGCGGGCGCCGGCGCTGGGGCCGGAGCCGGCGAGGGTGCTGGCGCGGGAGCGGGAGCGGGTGAAGGCGCCGGTGCTGGCGCAGGCGCGGGAGCCGATGGCGCAGGGGCCGGTGCGGGTGCGGGTGCGGGTGCGGGTGCGGGTGCGGGTGCGGGTGCGGGTGCGGGTGCCGCCGAATTGGGCGCAGCAGCCGCGGTGCTGCCCGAGTCGCTGCTGCCACCGCAGGCAGACAGCAGCAGCGTGCAGAACAGCGCGCTCGCCGCGTGGGTGCGTGAGGAGGAAGGTCGTTGCGTGCTCATCGTGAAAGGTCCCGTCGCGTTGCGCCTGAAATCCGCCGCGATTGTGGGAGTCGCGATTTCGGAAGACTTGACGGAACATTGAAGAAACCGTGATCGCCGCGGCGGCCGTTGGCTCCGCGAGACGCGATGCAACAGGATGCAAGCCGCAGCACATCGCACGACATCGATCCGGCGCGCGCGGGCCGCGAATTGCGCCAAAGCGACAGAAGTTGCAATGGCGCCCGGTTTACCGCGCCGTGGCCTTCGAGGCCGATGCCTCGGCCGCCTGCGCCGACCACCTCGCCATCGTCTGCACGGTCCGCTGGATCGGCTCCGGGCCGATGCTTTCGGAGCCGGCGAACGGCCGGTCCATCGCGGCGATGAAGAAGAACACCAGCCCGAACACGCCCGAAAGCAAGCCCACCGCAGCGAGGTTGAAGGCCGAGCGCGGCAGCACATAGGTGGTCACGAGCGTGAGCATCGTGGCCAGCACGACCACGCTCCACAGCGTGCTCGGCACCTGCGCTTCGCTCGCCTGGGTGCGTTCCCGACGCGCCTTGATCAGTTCGTTGGTGCGGGCCCAGATCTCCGGCATCAACGCCGCTTCGCGCGCGCCGAGCGGGTCGATGCGGCCGACCGCGCGGAACATGTCGTCGAGCAGGTCTCGCGCCTGTTCCGGCAGTTCGCCGCGGCGCATCGCCGACCACTCCTGGTCGACCACCGCCGCGCCGTACTTCTGCAGCAAGTCCCGGGCAACGCGCGACTGCGCGGTGTCGAACACCATCAGGTCGCGGCCCAGCGCCGTCATGATGACCGCCTCGTTGCGCACCGCCTTCTCGGCCGAGCCGAACGACTCCCACACCGAGATCGCCGAGAACGCCAGCAGCAGCGAGTTGATGGTGGCGATCACGCCGAGCAACGCGATCGCGAGGTTGCGGTCGCCCTCGGCGAACGTGACGCGGCAGACGCGCTGGAAGGCCAGGTAGCCGCCGAGCCCGACCAGCACCCAGCCGCCGCTGATCAACAGGCCGAAGAGCCAGTTCGGAAGGTCGTAGAAGGCGAGAGGCATGCCGGCACGATAGCCACGCGTGCCATGGCCGGCCATCAGCGGGATGCTGAGATCGACCTTCGAAAAAACCGCGAGTGGGTCGGCGCGCGGCGGCTCAGCCTAGGCGACCTGCGAGCGCACCCACGAGACGATCTCCTGCGCCGGCAGGGCCCCGCTGCGCCGTGCGATCTCCTTGCCGCCGCGGAACAGCAGCAGCGTGGGGATGCTGCGGATGCCGCAGGCCGCCGCGCTGCGCTGTGCCGCCTCGGTGTCGAGCTTCGCGAAGCGCACCCCGGGCAGCTGCCGCGATGCCGCTTCGAACTGCGGCGCCATCGAACGGCAGGGCCCGCACCACGCGGCCCAGCAATCCACCAGCAGCGGCATCTCGTTGCCGGCCACGTGGCGCTCCAGGCTCGCGTCGTCGACATCGATCGGATGCGCCGGCAGCAGCTTCGCGCCGCACTGGCCGCACAGCGGGTCGTCGGCCAGCCGCGCATCGGGCACGCGGTTGCGGGTCAGGCAGGCGGGGCAGACGAGTTGCATGCGGGACTCCGGGCGGTCCTCAGGCCGCGTAGTTCTCAGGGAAGAAGCGGCGCTCGATCAGTTCGATCAGGATGTGCACCACCTTGATGTGCAGCTCCTGCACGCGGTCGGCATAGCGGCCGCCGGGCGTGCAGACGTAGACGTCGGCGAGCGCCTCGAACGCCGGGTTGCGCTTGCCGGTCAGCGCGATCACCGACAGGCCGTTGTCCTTCGCCGCGCGGGCGGCGCGCAGGATGTTCTTGCTGGTGCCGCTGGTGCTGATCGCCAGCAGGCAGTCGCCCGGCCGGCCGTGCGCCTCGACATAGCGCGAGAACACCTGCTCGTAGCCGAGGTCGTTGCCGACGCAGCTCATGTGGCTGGCGTCGCTGATGGCGGCCGCACCGAGCGGCGGGCGGTCGTCGCGGTAGCGGCCGGTCAGCTCTTCGGCGAAGTGCATCGCGTCGCACATCGAACCGCCGTTGCCGCACGAGTAGACGCGGCCCTTGCGCTCGAAGACCTGGATCAGCAGCTCGGCGGCCTGCTCGACGCTCGCGAGCGCCGGGCCGTCGGACAGCAGCGCGTCGAGCGCGCGCTGGGCTTCGCGCAGGTTGGATTGGATGTGTTCGATCATGGCGGGTGTTCCATCAAGGCATCTGGGGACGGCCAGCCCGTCCGCAATGCCCCGAGGTTAACCCTTGGCCGCACCCAGTCCGACGGCCGCCGGCACCGCACGCCGCAGCCGCGCGGCGTGAACGGCCAGCACGCAGACCGCCCAGCAGGCCCACGCGGTCCACAGCGAGTGGCTCAGGTAGTGCGCGCCGCGCATCACCTGCACCCAGGCGAAGAGGCCGCCGCAGGCCAGCGTGATCGCCAGCCAGCGGCGCGCCGCGATCGGCGCCGCCCGGCGCAGCGCAAACCAGCCGGCGAGGAACGAGAAGGCGGTCGACGCATGCCCCGACGGAAAGCAGCGGCCGGGGCCGCCATCGCGCTTCCAGAACTGCCAGTGCGGCACGTAGTCGAGCACGTCGCCGCCGAAGCGGGCCAGATCCCACGGGCAGCTGGTGGCGCTGTTGCGCTTCAGCAGCGGGATCAGCACCACGCAGGCCAGCGTGGTCGACACCCACCAGACCCGCTCGCGCCGGCTCAGCGCGCGGGCGAACGGCAGCGGCTTCCAGATGCCGACCAGCAGCACGCCGAACAGCGCCCAGGCCGGATAGCGCACGGCGTCGTGGAGCAGCGTGCCGGTGAGCCAGCGGTCGCGCCACGCAAAGCCGTGGGCGTTGCCGAACCAGGCGGTGAGCGTGAAGTCGAGGCCGCTCAGGTCCCACGCGAGCAGCACGGCCAGTGACAGCAGCACGACCCGCAGGTCGGCGCGCAGCAGGTCCGCAGGCCGGGCCGGCGTGTCAGAAAGGACGGGAGACATGGACCGCGATGCTCGCGGGCCAGACTTAGGGCCGCCTTAGCTGCGGCAGTTGCCGACGCGGCGACGCCAACTCCATCACGCCCCTTACGCTGTGCTATGGTCGCGCCGGCACGCTGCGGGGCTCAGCCCACGGCGTGCGGTCCGGTCTCGGCGTACGAAGGAAAGTCGGTCACATCAAGAACCGGCACGGGAGGCGGCGCCTGTCGCAACTCATGGAAACTCCGATGTCGAAAACTTTGGCCCAACTGAAAAAAGAGATTGCCAACCTCACGCGTGAAGCCGAGAAGCTGCAACGCAAGGAAATCGAAGGCGTCGTCGTCCGCATCAAGGAAGCGATCGA
Source organism: Rhizobacter sp. Root1238 (assembly GCF_001425825.1). Classification (GTDB taxonomy): domain Bacteria; phylum Pseudomonadota; class Gammaproteobacteria; order Burkholderiales; family Burkholderiaceae_C; genus Rhizobacter. Next base: position 86,884 of record NZ_LMDM01000018.1, on the reverse strand, counting down.
GGCCTACGGGCTCACCGCCGCCGACCTGGGCCTCGGCGGCGCGAAGCGCGGCCCGAAGGCGGCCGGCAAGAAGGTGGCCGCGAAGCGCGGTCGCAAGAAGGCGGACGGCGCGGTCAAGTTCCGCGACGAAAACGGCAACGTGTGGGGCGGCCGCGGCCCCCGTCCGAAGTGGCTGCGCGATGCGCTCGCCGCCGGCAAGCAGCTCACGGATTTCGCAGCCTGAGGTAGCAGCCCCTCGGTCGACGGGGACGTCGACCGATCCCCGAAGGGAATGCGGGCCGGCCCGTCGACAGGCTCAGGACAGGCCTGCGGCGACCCGGCGCTCGGCCCGCTTCCGCCGCCACTGCGGGTATTCCCTCTGGCGTCAGTCTCCTGGTGATCCTCAAATAGCAAACGTTCGCGCAAACGTTTGCGTACGGGATGGACCGCCGCAACCAGAACGTGGTGCGAACGCAGTACCGTCCGGGTGTTGATCGTCCCGCCGCCCGGGCAACAATCCACGCTTCGAGGAGACATCGAACATGACGATCGCTTTCAACAGCCGCCAACGCCGCGGCATCGCGGCGGCCGCAGCCGCCCTGGCCGCCGGCTTCTTCCTGACCGCCGCCCATGCCGACGACGCCAAGCCGCGTGTCGGCCTGGTGATGAAATCGCTGGCCAACGAGTTCTTCAAGAACATGACCGAAGGCGCGCTGGCCCACGAGAAGAAGCGTGGCGACTTCTCGCTGAAGGCGGTCGGCATGCAGTCCGAGACCGACTTCGACGCGCAGACCGCGGCGGTCGAGAACTTCGTGACGCAGAAGTACGACGTGATCGTGATCGCGCCGGCCGATTCGCGTGCGATGGTCGCGCCGATCGCGAAGGCGCTGAAGGCCGGCATCACCGTCGTCAACTTCGACGTCGCGCTCGACCCGGCGGCGATGAAGAAGGCCGGCCTCGACCTCGCGTTCGTCGGTCCCGACAACCGCGCCGGCGCGAAGCTCGCCGGCGACGAACTCGCGAAGGCGATCGGCCCGGGCGCCAAGATCGTCATCATCGAAGGCAACCCCGGCGCCGACAACGCGCTGCAGCGCAAGCTCGGCTTCGAGGATGCGGCCAAGGCCGGCAAGCTGAACATCGTCGCATCGCAGACGGCGCACTGGGAGACCGAGGAAGCCAACGCGGTCTTCACGAACATCCTGACGGCCAACCCCGACATCAAGGGCGTGATGGTGGCCAACGACTCGATGGCGCTCGGCGTCTCGAAGGCGCTCGATGCCGCCGGCAAGTCCGGGCAGATCAAGGTGGTCGGCTTCGACAACATCCCGGCCATCCGCCCGCTGATCAAGCAGGGCAAGGTGCTGGCGACGGTCGACCAGTTCGGCACCGACATGGCGGCCAACGCGATCGACTACGGCATCAAGTCGCGCAAGGACAAGCAGCCGCTGAAGGGCTGGGTCAAGACGCCGATCGAGCTGGTCACGGCCAAGAACCTGAAGTAAGCCGCGCTGCCCCCGGAGCCCGCGCGTGGACCACGACGACACCATCCGAACCGGCGCCGGCACGGCCGCCGTCGCCCTCGAGCTGCAGGGGCTGACGCGCCGGCATCCCGGCGTGACGGCGCTCGACGGCGTCGACCTGACGCTGATGCGCGGCGAGGTGCACGCGCTGGCCGGCGAGAACGGCGCCGGCAAGTCCAGCCTGATCAAGATCCTGTGCGGCGCCGACCGCCCCGACGCCGGCCGCATGCGGCTGTTCGGCGAGGCCTACGCGCCGCAGACGCCGCTGGCCGCGATGCGTGCCGGCATCCGCGTCGTGCACCAGGAGCTGCACATGCTGGGCGAGCTGTCGGTCGCCGAGAACCTGCTGTTCGAGCGGCTGCCGCGCACCCGGCTCGGGCTGCTCGACCGCGCTGCGATGGACCGCCGGGCGCGCGAGCTGCTCGCGCTGGTCGGGCTCGACGAGCTGTCGCCGGCGACGCGCGTCGGCACGCTCGGCATGGCGCAGCAGCAACTGCTGGAGATCGCGAAGGCGCTGTCGAACCAGCAGGGAAATCCGCACGAGGGCGCGGCGCGCATCGTCATCATGGACGAGCCGACGGCGACGCTGACCCCGCGCGAGACCGACCGGCTGCTCGCGATCATCCGCAAGCTGCGCGACGACGGCGTCACGGTGGTGTTCGTATCGCACCACCTGCAGGAGCTGTTCGAGGTCTGCGACCGCGTCACGGTGCTGCGCAACGGCCGGCACGTGGCCACGCAGCCGATGGCCGGCACCTCGACCGGCGAGCTGGTCCGGCTGATGGTGGGGCGCGAGCTGGTCGAGCGGCCGGCACGCGTCGCGCCGGTGCTCGATGCGGCGCGCCCGGCCGCGCTGCGCGTCGAGGGCCTGCGCCACGCCGGCCGGCGCGACACCTCGTCCAGCGCGCCAACCATCGATTTCAGCCTGCACTATGGCGAAATCGTCGGGCTGGCCGGCCTGGTCGGCTCCGGCCGCACCGAGACGCTGCGTGCGATCTTCGGTGCCGACCGCGCCGCCGCCGGCCGCATCCTGCGCGACGAGCAGCCGGTGCGCATCGCCAGCCCGCGAGATGCGCTGGCGCACGGCATCTGCCTGGTCACCGAGAACCGCAAGGAAGAAGGCCTGGTGCTCGACATGCCGATCCGCGCCAACCTGAGCCTGGCCCGCCTCGGCGCGGTGTCGCGCGGCGGGCTGCTGCGCGCCGAGGCCGAGAACGTGGCCGCGCGCCGCATGGTCGGCGAGCTGCAGATCCGGCTCGCGTCGATCGCGCAGCCGGTGCGCCAGCTGTCGGGCGGCAACCAGCAGAAGGTGGTGCTCGGCAAGTGGCTGCTGCGCGACCCGAAGGTGCTGCTGCTCGACGAGCCGACGCGCGGTGTCGACGTCGGCGCGAAGGCCGAGATCCACGCGCTGCTCGAACGCATGGCGGCGCAGGGCATGGCGGTGCTGGTGGTTTCGTCCGACCTGCGCGAGCTGATCGGGCTGTGCGACCGCATGCTGGTGATGAGCCGCGGCGTGCTGGTCGGCGAGCTGCCGCGCGCGCAGTTCGATGAAGAGGCCATCCTCGCGATGGCGTACCGCGAATACCTCGTTCGGCCGCAGGAAGCGGCCTGAGCGACAAACGGCACAGGCCTGGATGCAATGCAAGCGATGAACCTGACTTCTTCTTCGACCCCTGCCGCCGCTGCCTCGATGGGCGACCGCGCCGCGCTGGTGCTGCGCGAGGCCGGCATCGGGCTGGCGCTGCTGGTGCTGCTGGGCGTGTTCGCGCTGCTGTCGCCGATCTTCCTGACCGCCGGCAACATCACCAACATCTTCACGCAGATCTCGATCAACGTGATCCTCGCGGTCGGCATGACCTTCGTGATCCTGATCGGTGGCATCGACCTGTCGGTCGGCTCGGTGATGGCGTTCTGCGCGGTGGTCGCCGGCACGGTGCTGAAGCTCGACGGGCTCGACCCGGCGCTGGCGATCGTGCTGGCGCTGGCGGCCAGCATCGCGGTCGGCGCCGCCTGCGGGCTGGTCAACGGCGCGGTGTCGGCCTGGTGGGCCATCCCGTCGTTCATCGTCACGCTGGGCATGCTGAACATCGCCCGCGGCGCCGCGCTGCAATGGACGCAGGCGCGCTCCATCTACGAATTCCCCGATGCCTTCAACAACTTCGGCAGCGCCACGCTGCTGGGCGTGCCGGCGATCTTCCTGGTGGCGCTCGCGCTGGTGCTGGCCGGCTGGTTCGTGCTGAACCGCACCGTGTTCGGCCGCCTGGTCTATGCGATCGGCAACAACGAAGAGGCGGTGCGGCTGGCCGGGCACAGCGTGCGCTTCTACAAGATCGCGGCCTTCGTGATCTGCGGCGCGGCGGTCGGCGTCGGCGCGGTGATCTACATGACGCGGCTGACGATCGCGAGCCCGATCTCGGGCATCGGCTTCGAGCTGAACGCGATCGCGGCGGTGATCATCGGCGGCACCAGCCTGTCGGGCGGGCGCGGCTCGATCATCGGCACGCTGCTCGGCGCGTGCATCATCGGGGTCCTGGCCAACGGCCTGATCCTGATCGGCATGAGCGACTTCCTTCGGCAGATGGTCACCGGTTTCGTCATCATCCTCGCGGTGGTGCTGGACGTGCTGCGCGCACGCCTGGCGCAGCGTGCCGCGCGATGAACGGCCACGAGCGCAGCGGGCGCGAGGCCCGCGTGCCGGCGCGCATCAGCACGATCAAGGACGTCGCGCTGCAGGCCCAGGTGTCGGTGACGACGGTGTCGCACGTGGTCAACGGCACGCGCTTCGTCAGCGACGCGGCGCGCCAGCGGGTGCAGCAGGCCATCGAGGAGCTGCGCTACGTGCCGAGCGCGCTGGCGCGCAGCCTGAAGAGCAACCGGACCCACACCGTCGGGATGATGATCCCGAACAGCTCGAACCCGTATTTCGCCGAGATCATCCGCGGCATCGAGGACACCTGCTACGAGGCCGGCTTCAACGTGATCCTGTGCAATTCCGACGACGACCCGCTGAAGCAGAGCACCTATGTGCGCCTGCTCAGCGAGAAGCAGGTCGACGGGCTGATCGTGATGTCGTCGGGCGCCGACGGCGAGCTGCTCGACACGCTGCGCGACGCCACGATGCCGCAGGTGGTGGTCGACCGCGAGATCGACGACCTGGAGGCCGACCTGGTCGAGGTCAACCACGAGGCGGGCGGCGTGATCGCGACCGAGCACCTGCTGTCGCTCGGGCACCGCCGCATCGCCTGCATCGCCGGGCCGCAGACGCTGTCGTCGGCGCGCCAGCGCGTGCTGGGCTACCACCGCGCGCTGCGCGAGGCCGGCCTCACCGTCGACGACCGGCTGCTGCGCAGCGCCGATTTCACCAGCGCCGGCGGCCATGCCGCGATGGCGTCGCTGCTCGACGGCAACGTGCAGCCGACCGCGGTGTTCGTCTCGAACGACCTGATGGCGATCGGCGCGATCTGCGCGGCCGCGTCGCACGGCTTGCGCATTCCGCAGGACCTGTCGGTGATCGGCTTCGACGACATCGCGCTGTCGGCCTACAGCAACCCGCCGCTGACGACGGTCGCGCAGCCGAAGCACCGCACCGGCGAGCTGGCGGCGCAGCTGCTGATGCAGCGCATCGCCGACCGCGGGCGGGCGCTGCAGCGCGAGATCCTGCAGCCGTCGCTGACGGTGCGGCAGTCGACCGGGCCGGTGGCGCCATGACGGGGCCGATCGTCGTGCTTGGCAGCGTCAATGCCGATCTGGTGCTGCGCTGCGAACGCTTGCCCGGCCCCGGCGAAACGGTGCACGGGCGTGAATTCAAGGTGCTGCCCGGCGGCAAGGGCGCGAACCAGGCGGTGGCCGCGGCGCGCCTCGGCGCGGCGGTCAGCTTCATCGGCTGCGTCGGTGCCGACGACCATGGCCGCGAGGCGCGGCGCCGGCTGGCGGCCGAGGGCATCGAGCTCACGCACCTGGCCGAGGTGGCGCAGCCGACCGGTGTCGCGATGATCCTGGTCGACGACCGCGGGCAGAACAGCATCGCGCTGTCGGCCGGCGCGAACGCGGCGCTCGGCGTCGCGCAGGTCGATGCGGCGGCGGCGCTGATCGGGTCGGCGGCGCTGCTGGTGTGCCAGCTCGAATCGCCGCTCGCGGCGGTGGCGCGGGCGATCGGCATCGCCCATGCGGCCGGCGTGCCGGTGCTGCTGAACCCGGCGCCGGCGCAGGCCTTGCCGGCGGCGTTGCTGCGGCAGGTCGACATCCTGGTGCCGAACGAGAGCGAGGCGGCGGTGCTGCTCGGCGCGGCGCTCGCGCCGGCCGAGGCGGCGGCGCGGCTGCACGAGCGCGGGCCGTCGACGGTGATCGTCACGCTGGGTGCCGAGGGCGTGCAGTGCGCCGACGAGCGCTCCAACCTGCACGCACCGGCGCCGCGCACGCAGGCGGTCGACACGACCGGGGCCGGCGACACCTTCATCGGCGCGTTCGCGGCCGCGCGCTGCGCCGGCGCGCCGCTTCATGCGGCCATCGCGCACGCGCAGCAGGCGGCGGCGTTCAGCGTCGCGCGGCCCGGCACGATCGACGCGATGCCGTACGCGCGCGACCTGCAACCGGCGCTTTCGCCCTCGTGAAGAAGACCGCGCTACTGCACGTCGGCCTGTCGCAGCTGGTGGCGGGGCTGGGCCATGGGGACCTGGTCGTGATCGCCGATGCCGGGTTGCCGGTGCCGGCCGGCACGCCGTGCATCGATCTCGCGCTGACGCGCGGCGTGCCGTCGTTCGACCAGGTGCTGCAGGCGCTGCTCAGCGAGATGCAGGTGGAACGCGCCGCACTGGCCGACGAAGCGGTGCAGCGCAGCCCGGCATTCGTCGCGCTGGCGGGCGAGCGCCTGCCGGGCGTGCCGGTCGAGCGCCTGTCGCACGACGAATTGAAGCGGCGCAGCGCCTCGGCGCGCGCGATCGTGCGCACCGGCGAGTTCACGCCGTACGCGAACCTGCTGCTGTACGCTGGCGTCGTGTTCTGAAGAAATGACCCCCCCACGTCACTGCGTTCCTGCCCCCCGAGGGGGCGCTCAGCCGCCTTGGGGCGGCCCGGCGCCGGCTGAGGTCCCGGCAGGCGCGGTAGAGTCGTGGCCCATGGACATCGCCACCGAACTGTCGAGCCTGCACCAGCCGCTGCTGCGTTTCGCGCAACTGCAGCTGCGCCACGACAGCCTGGCCGAGGACGTGGTGTCCGAAACGCTGCTGGCGATCCTCGAGACGCCGGAGCGCTTCGAGGGCCGCAGCTCGCTGAAGACCTACGCGACCGGCATCCTGAAGTTCAAGATCATCGACGTGCTGCGCCGGCGCGGCCGCGAGATCCATGTGGAGCCGCTGGCCGAGCAGAGCGTCGACGACGCGCTCGATGCGCTGTTCGCGGCGGACGGCCACTGGCGCGAGGCGCCGCCGGCCTGGCAGCACCCGGAGCGGGCGCTGGAGCAGGCGCAGTTCTTCGACACGCTGCAGCTGTGCATCGACAACCTGCCGCCGAAGCTCGCGCGCATCTTCATGATGCGCGAGTGGCTCGAGCTGGAGATCGACGGCATCTGTGGCGAGCTGCAGATCACCAGCAACAACTGCAGCGTGATGCTGTACCGCGCCCGCATGCAGCTGCGCGAGTGCCTGCAACTGCGCTGGTTCGAGGACGCGGCATGAGCGAGACGACCAAGGACGACGACATCGACTGCCGCGTGGCATCGCACCTGCTGAGCGCGGCGCAGGACGCGCCATTGCCGCCGAACGACGAGCGGCGGCTGGTCGAGCACCTGGGCGTCTGCAGCATGTGCCGTCACGTGCAGGGGCAGCTGGGGGTGTTGCGCGACGCGGTGCGCCAACTCGGCAGCTCGTAGATCACGCGAGCATCACATTTCGGAACGGGTGCATCCAACGGGTAAGTGGGCCGGTTTCCCTTCGACGAACCGCAGCGCCAAGGCTTTGGCGCTGCCCACATCACTCGAAGGAAACAACATGCACCACGCCAGGAACCTTTCAAGCCACCGCGTCGCGCTGCTCGCCACCGCGCTCGCCGCCACGCTGCTCGTCGCCGCCTGCGGTGGTGGCGACGACGATGCACCGACGCCGGCCCCGCCGTCGGTGCTGTCGAACCAGCTCTACACCGAGACCAACGAGACGGCGAACGCCGTCGTGCACTTCACCCGCCGGGCCGACGGCACGCTGCTGCGCGGCGAGACCACGCCGACCGGCGGCGCCGGCACCAACGCGGTCAATGCCGCCGGCAACACCGTGCCCGATTCGCTGGTCAGCCAGCACAGCATCATCGCGAGCCCCGACGGCGCGCTGGTGTTCGTCGTCAACGGCGGCGACGATTCGATCTCGGTGATGTCGGTCAACCCCGGCACCGGCGCGCTGACGCTGAAGAAGCGCAGCACGACGGCCGCCGGCCACATTCCGAACAGTCTCGCGCTGAACCACGGCGTGCTGTACGCCACCTTCATCGGCGGCGCGTCGCAGCTGGCGGCCTTCAAGGTCGAGGCGGATGGCGGGCTGACCCAGCTCGGCAGCTACGACCTGGTGGCCCTCGGCGGCCTCGCGAGCGCCGCGCCGACGCAGGTCGTCGTGTCGCCGGACGGCGGCTTCGCGGTCGTCAGCGCCGGCACCGGCAGCAACGCGATCCTGTCGTTCCCCATCGCGGCCGACGGCACGCTCGGCACCCCGGTCACGTCGGCCGGCGTGCTGGCCACGCCGTTCGCCGGTGCCTTCGTGCCGGGCGCCGCGTCGCCGGTCTACCTGTCGACCGGCATCTCGACGCAATCGCTGAACGCGTTCTCGTTCTCGGCGACCGGCGCGCTCGCGGCGCTGGGCCAGGCCAGCGCGCCGGGCACCGCGGCGCCGTGCTGGCTGGTCGTCACGCCCGACGGCAAGACGGCGTTCGTCGGCAACGGCTCGGGGTCGGTCTCGTCGTACGCGATCAGCGGCAACACGCTGACGCTGCTCGACGCCACCGCGGCGCTCGAGCCGCCTGCGCAGGCCGGCGTCAACAGCGTCGCGGCCGATTCGTGGATCAGCCCGGACGGCAAGTTCCTGTACACCGCGTACCTCGGCGACGACAAGGTCGTCGCGTACGCGATCGGGCTGAACGGCTCGCTGGCGAAGCTGGGCGAATCGGTGATCGGCACCGCGACGCACCTGAGCCTTCAGGGCCTGGTCGGGATCTGATCGAACAACGCCCGCAGCGGCACCGCGTCGGCCATCGCGCGGTGTCCGGCGTCGCCCGGGTGCAGGTGGTCGCCGGAGTCGAAGGCCGGCTGCAGGCGCGACGGTTGCGACGGGTCGCGCAGCAGCGCGTCGAAGTCGAGCACCGCATCGAACTCGCCGCTGTCGCGGATCCACGCGTTGAGTTGCTGGCGCAGCGCGTCCTTGGCCGGCTGGAAATAGTCGGCGAGCGGCGTGCCAGCGAGGGCGCCTTCGAACGGCGTCAGCGTCGCGCCGAGCACGCGCACGCCGCGCCGGTGCGCGCGGGCGATCAGCTGGCGGTAGCCGGCGACCAGTTCGGCGAGCTCGGGCGGCCGGCGCTGCGGGTCGAAGGCCGTGCCCGGCCAGCTGATGTCGTTGATGCCGATCAGCACGATCACGCTGCGCACGCCGGGTTGCATCAGCACGTCGCGGTCGAAGCGGGCGAGCGCGCTCGGCCCCATGCCGTCGCTCAGCAGGCGGCCGCCCGAGATGCCGGCGTTCAGCACCGCCACGCGCTGCGGCGCGAGCCGGGCCGCCAGGAAATCGGGCCAGCGGGTGTCGGCGTCCATCGTCGCGCCGTTGCCGTCGGTGATCGAATCGCCGAGCACGACGACGCTGCCGTCCGGCGCGTCGGCTTCGACCGCGATGCCGCTCAGGAACAGCCGCGCGCTGAGCCCTGGCGTGGGCGGCAGCCGTGCGGCCGCCACCTGGTTGCCGGGCACGACCGACGCGGCCTGCCGGCCATCCCAGTGGAAGGTGCGGGTCGGTGTCGGGCCGGGCAGGTAGAGGCTGACGGCCAGGGGGGCGAGCGCGGGCACCGTCAGGGCCACCGGGTCGCTCAGCACCGAGGCGCCCGGCGGCACGACGATGCCGGCCTGTCCGCCGAAGCGGACCACCCGACCGCGACCGGGGTCCGCTGCCAGTGCCACCCGCGCCGCACCGATCACCAGCGGCTCGCGGCCGTACTCGTTCGACAGCTGCAGCCGCACGCGGCGCCCGCCGAGGCTCAGCCGCACGACCTGGCGCAGCGTCTGGCGGTCGAGCAACGGCGGCGTGCCGGTCGGCAGCGCGAATTCCGCGCCCCAGCTGGCCTCGGGGCTGGCGGTCCAGCTGGTGATCCATGCGGGCTCGGCGCGCGTCGGCGTCGCCGCGAGGCAGGCGAGGGCGCTGATGGTGGCGAAGACGGTCGCGGCGAGGCCGCGCCGCAGCGTGCGGCGTGCAGTCATGGGGTCTCCCGGGTCAGGCGTTGGCGGAGGAAGCGATCGGCGCCGGCGCGCGGTCCAGCGCCATCGCCAGCGCGGCGATGGCCAGGCCCGCCAGCGGCAGCAGTGCGGCAACCCACGCGAGCGAGCCCAGCCCCGGCCCGTTCGCGATCACCGCGCCGCCGAGCCACGCGCCGAGCGCGTTGCCCAGGTTGAAGGCCGCGATGTTGAAGCTCGACGCCAGGCTCTGCCCGGCGCCCTGGGCCTTGTCGAGCACCCACATCTGCAGCGGTGCGACGGTTGCGAACGATGCGGCACCGAGCAGCCCGACGAAGAGCACCGCAGCCACCCGGCTGTGCAGGGCCCAGCCGGTCAGCGCGAGCACCACCGCGAGCACCGCCAGCGAGCCGAGCACGGTGCGGGCGAGGTGCCTGTCGGCCAGCTTGCCGCCGGCCAGGTTGCCGATCACCAGACCGCCGCCGAACACCAGCAGGATCGGCGACACCGCCGCGGCGCTGAAGCCGCTGACCTGCGTCAGCAGCGGCGCGATGTAGGTGAACAGCGCGAACAGCCCGGCGAAACCGAGCACCGTGGTTGCGAAGCCGAGCAGCACCGGGCGGCGCAGCAGCGCGTCGAGGTCGGCGCGCAACGAACTGCCGTCGCGGCTGGCAGGCTGGGCCGGTACGAACAGCGCGAGCGCCGCCATCGCGAGCAACCCGACTGCGCCGACGGCCCAGAAGGTGGCCCGCCAGCCGACCTGCTGGCCGAGCCAGGTGCCGAACGGCACGCCGAGGATGTTGGCGACGGTGAGCCCGGTGAACATGATCGCGATCGCCGACGCCCGCTGCTGCGGCGGCACCAGCCCGGTCGCGACGACCGAGCCGACGCCGAAGAAGCTGCCGTGGGCCAGCGCCGTCAGCACGCGCGCCGCCATCAGCAGCTCGTAGCTCGGTGCCAGCGCGCAGCTCAGGTTGCCGAGCGTGAAGATCGCCATCAGCGCCAGCAGCAGCGTCTTGCGCGGCCAGTGCTGCGTCAGCGCGGTCAGCAGCGGGGCGCCGACCACCACGCCGAGCGCATAGCCGGAGATCAGCAGCCCGGCCGCCGACACCGAGACGCCCAGGTCGGTGCCGACGTCGAGCAGCAAGCCCATGATCACGAATTCGGTGACGCCGATGCCGAAAGCGCCGACGGTCAGCGCATACAGCGCCAGTCTGGTGTTCTTCATGTTGTGAATTCAAATGCCATCGAGTGGGGAATGATGAGTTCGAATCCATTCCTGGACTAGACTGCCCGCCGGAAAAACACTTGTGAACCGAGTTCAACATGGCACGGCTGGAGGTGAACCGTTCTGGCGAGATGGAGGTGTTCGTGCGGGTCGTCGAGCTGGGCGGCTTCTCCGCCGCGGCACGGGCCTTCCGGATGACGCCGTCGGCGGTCAGCAAGCTGGTCGGCCGGCTGGAGGCGCGGCTCGCGGTGCGGCTGGTCACCCGCTCGACGCGGCAGGTGCAGCTGACGCCGGAAGGCTGCGTGTTCTACGAGCGCGCGGTGCGCGTGCTGGCCGACCTGGACGAAGCCGAGCGCGGCGCGGCCACCAACGATGCGCCGCGCGGGCGGCTCAGCGTGAATGTCAACGTGCCGTTCGGCGAGCATTTCCTGCTGCCGCTGGTGCCGGCCTTCCTGGCGCTGCATCCCGAGGTCACGCTCGACCTGGTGCTGACCGACGAGGTGATCGACCTGCTCGAACGCCGCACCGACGTTGCGGTGCGCGCCGGGCCGCTGAAGAGCTCGCGGCTGCTGGCCCGCAAGCTCGGCGAGACGCGCAAGCTGATCGTCGGTTCGCCGGCCTACCTGCAGCAGCGCGGCACGCCGATGACGCCGGCCGACCTGGCCTCGCACAACCGGCTGGGTTTCACCTATGCCAGGGCGCTGGAGGGCTGGCCGCTGCTGCACGACGGGCAGGTCGTGCCGGTGCCGCTGAACGGCAATGCGCAGGTGAGCGACGGCGAATCGCTGCGCCGGCTCGCGGTGGCGGGGCTCGGGCTGGCGCGGCTGGCGGCCTTCCAGGTGCGCGACGACCTCGCTGCCGGGCGGCTGGTGGCGGTGCTGGAAGCGTTCAACCCCGGCGATGTCGAAGAGGTGCACGCGGTGTTCGTCGGCCAGGGTGGTCACCTACCGTCACGGGTGCGGGCGCTGCTGGATTTCCTGGTGGAGAACGTGCGGATCGGCTGACCGCGCGGCACCGGGGGGAGCGCCCGGCTGGCCCGGGCCAGGGTGCCTAGAATGCCCAGCCTGTCCGGGTGCTTTCTGTTTTCCCCCGGCGCACGAGAGGAAGGCCGTCATGCAGCAACTTTCCGGCATCTGGGTACCCGTCGTCACGCCGTTCGCGGCCGACGGTCGGGTCGACCATGAACGGCTCGCCGCGCTGGTCGCCGGCCTGGTGGCCGACGGCATCCACGGCCTGGTGGCCTGCGGCACGACCGGCGAAGCGGCCACGCTCGACGAGGCCGAGCAGGCCGCGGTGCTGCGCACCGTGCTGCAGGCGGCCGGCGGACGCAAGGTGCTGATGGGCGTCAGCGGCATCGCGCCGCGCGAGGTCGCCGCCGCCTGCCGGCGCTTCGGCGAGCAGCCGGTCGCGGGCTTCCTGGTGCCGCCGCCGTCGTACGTGCGGCCGTCGCAGCAAGGCATCGTCGAGTTCTACCGCGAGGTCGCGGCCGCCGCACCGAGCGCGATCGTGGTCTACGACATCCCGTACCGCACCGGTACCGAGATGAGCCTGGCGACACTGCGCAGCATTGCGGCGATTCCCGGCGTGCGCGGGCTGAAGGATTGCGGCGGCGACCCGCGCAAGACGCAGGCGCTGATCGCCGACGGCCGGCTCGCGGTGCTGTCCGGCGAAGACCACAACATCTTCACGACGCTGTGCCAGGGCGGGCAGGGCGCCATCGCGGCCAGCGCGCACCTGCATCCGCGGCGCTTCGTCGAGATGTATGACGCGGTGCAGGCGGGCGACCTGCCGCTCGCGCGCCGGCTGCACCATGCGCTGGCGCCGATGGTCGCTGCGCTGTTCGCCGAGCCGAACCCGGGCCCGCTGAAGGCACAGCTCGCGGCGCTCGGCCAGGTCGGCCCGGCGCTGCGCGCGCCGATGACCGCGGCCAGCGCGCCGGTGGCGGCCGCGCTGCGCGAGGCCTGGCAGCAGGCCGGGGTCAGCCTGTCGGGCTGATCGACTTCAGCGCCTGCTGGCAGGCGGCGTCGCGCTCGGCCTGCGGCCTGGCCTTCAGTTCCTCGAACGCGAGGTCGCCGTTCAGGCGCCCCTGCATGAACAGCTTCAGGATGTTGATGTCCAGCTTGGCCAGCAGGTCCTGGCGGCCGCGCGCCTCGGCCTCGAAACGGTCCTTGTAGGCGTCGAGCGCGGCATCGCTCGCGCCGCAATGCTGCGCCAGCTGGTAGCGCTGGCCGGACTGCAGCCCGCCTTCGACGACGTCGTCCTTCGACGCGACGGGTTGCGCCATGGCGGCGCAGGAGAACCACAGCAGGCAGGCGATCGGCAAGAGGCGCATGGGACGGGTCGGAGTTGCAAGGTCCACGAGGTTAACCGAGCCTGCGCCGGGCCCGGGCGACGCGGCCTGCGGTCCGACCGTAACGCGCGTCACCGGCTGTTGCTTTCGACGCTAGCATCCGGCGATGGTCGACGCGTCATTGAGGTTCCTGGAGCGAGGCGGTGAGATGGGCGAGCGCATGCGCGCGTTCGACTGGGCGCGCACGCCGCTCGGCGACCCGCGCGGCTGGCCGCAGAGCCTGAAGACCATCGTGCGGGTGATGCTCGACTCGCGCTTCGCGATGTGGATGGCGTGGGGCAGCGAGGCCACGTTCTTCTGCAACGACGCCTACCTGCCCACCGTCGGCATCAAGCGCGACTGGGTGCTCGGCGCGCGCGCCGACGTGGTCTGGGTCGAGATCTGGCACGACATCGGCCCGCGCATCGGCCAGGTGCTGAGCACCGGCACCGCCACCTGGGACGAAGGCCTGCAGCTGTTCCTGGAACGCAGCGGCTACCTCGAGGAAACCTTCCACACCTTTTCGTACAGCCCGGTCTACGACGATGCCGGCGGCGTGGCCGGCATGCTGTGCGTGGTGGTCGAAGACACCGGGCGAGCGATCGGCGAGCGCCGGCTGCGCCTGCTGCGCGAGCTGGCCGCGCTGCCGATCCGCGAGCTGCCAACGCTCGCGGCCGCCGCGGCGCAGCTCGTCTCGACGCTGGGCAACAGCCCACAAGACCTGCCGTTCGCCGCGCTGTACCTGTCCGATGCGGCCGATGGCCGCGGCCCGGAACTCGCCCGCGTCACGCAGACCGCCAACGTGCCGCCCGACGCGCTGCCGCGCCGGCTGGCGCGCGACGCGACGTCGCCGCTGCCGGTTCGCCAGGCCGAACTGAGCGGGCTGCCCCAGCTGGCCGACGGCATCGCGGCGCACTTCGGCGAGATCCGCGGCGCGTGGACCGAGCCGGTGCTGCAGGCGGTCGTGCTGCCGCTGGTGGTGGCCGGGCAGGCGCCGAACGTCGGCGCGCTGGTGGTCGGCATCAGCCCGCGCCGGCGGCTCGACGACGACTACCGCAGCTTCCTGTCGCTGGTCGCCGCGCAGGTCGCGTCGCGGCTCGGCGAGGTGCGCGCGCGCCTGGAGGAGCGCCAGAAGGCCGAGGCGCTGGCCGAGCTCGACCGCGCGAAGAACCTGTTCTTCAGCAACGTGAGCCACGAGCTGCGCACGCCGCTGACGCTGATGCTCGGGCCGCTGCAGGATGCGCTGCTGCGCCCGGACCTGCCGCCCGACGTGGCCGAGGCGCTGCGGCTCGCCCACCGCAACGGCGAGCGGCTGCGCAAGCTCGTCAATTCGCTGCTGGAGTTCTCGCGCATCGAGGCCGGGCGCGTCGAGGCCAGCTACCAGCCCACCGACCTGGCGGCGCTGACGCGCGATTTCGCGTCGGCCTTCCGCTCGGCGATCGAGCATGCCGGGCTTCGCTTCGTCGTCGACTGCGAAACGCTCGCGAACGAGGTGTTCGTCGATGTCGACATGTGGGAGAAGGTGGTCCTGAACCTGCTGTCGAACGCGTTCAAGTTCACCTTCGACGGCGAGATCGCGCTGTCGCTGCGCACCGAGGCCGGCGAGGCCGTGCTGGAGGTGCGCGACACCGGCATCGGCATGGACGACGACGCGCTCGCCCATGTGTTCGACCGCTTCCACCGCGTCGACGGGGCACGCTCGCGCTCGCACGAGGGCACCGGCATCGGCCTCGCGCTGGTGAAGGAGCTGGTGCGCCTGCACGGCGGCAGCGTGACCGTGACGAGCGCGCCGGGGCGCGGCAGCCGCTTCACGGTGCGCGTGCCGCTCGGCGCGGCGCACCTGCCGGCGCACCGCGTGGGCGTTGCGCCGGCGGCGGTGGGCGCATCGGCGGCACTGGACGCGTTCGTCGAGGACGCACTGCGGGCCGGCCATGCGCCGCCGGTGGCGCAGCGCCCGGAGCAGGCCGCCGACGCGTCGCGGGCGACCGTGCTGATCGTCGACGACAACGCCGACATGCGCAGCTACATCGCCGGCGTGCTGGGCGCGCGCTGGAACGTCGAGGCCGCGGCCGACGGCCTGCAGGCGCTGGCCGCGATCGCCCGGCACCGGCCCGACGT
Organism: Rhizobacter sp. Root1238; assembly: GCF_001425825.1. Lineage (GTDB taxonomy): Bacteria > Pseudomonadota > Gammaproteobacteria > Burkholderiales > Burkholderiaceae_C > Rhizobacter. The sequence continues at coordinate 71,300 of NZ_LMDM01000018.1, read as the reverse complement.
GGTGGTGACCGACATCATGATGCCGGAGCTCGACGGCTTCGGCCTGCTCGAGCGCATCCGCGCCCACGACGCGCTGCGCACGCTGCCGGTGATCCTGCTGTCCGCGCATGCGGGTGAAGAGGCGCGGCTGCAAGGGCTGGCCCGGGGCGCCGACGACTACATCGTGAAGCCATTCTCGTCGCGCGAACTGGCGGCGCGCGTCGAGGTGCTGCTGGTGCGCGAGCAGATGCATGCGGTCCGCGATGCGGCGAACCGCCGGCTGGTCGCGGTGTTCGACAACGCGCCGGTCGCGGTCGCGCTGCTCGACGGGCCGCAGCATGTGTTCAGCTATGCGAACGACGAACAGCGGCGGCTGGTCGGCGACCGTCCGCTGCTCGGACTGCCGCTGATGCAGGCGCTGCCCGAGTTGCAGGGGCTGGGCCTGCAGGAGGTGCTCGCCCGCGTGATGCACACCGGCGAACCGCATTTCGAGAAGGCCTTCGAGGTGCGGCTGCCCGGTCCGCGCTTCTTCGATTTCGTCTACCAGCCGCTGACCGAGCCGGACGGTGCCGAGCCGGTCAAGATCGCCGTCGTCGCCTACGAGGTGACCGAGCAGCTGGGCGCCCGCCAGCAGGCCGAGGACGCGAGCCGCGCGAAGGACGAGTTCCTCGCGATGCTCGGCCACGAGTTGCGCAACCCGTTGGCGCCGATCCTGACCGCGCTGCACCTGATGCGCATGAACTGGCAGGACGCGGCGGTCAAGGAGCGCGGCATCATCGAGCGCCAGGTGCGGCACATGGTGCGGCTGGTCGACGACCTGCTCGATGTCGCGCGCATCACGCGCGGGCGCGTCGAGCTGCAGCGCGCGCCGATCGACCTCGGCACGGTGATCGGCCAGGCGGTCGAGACGGTGAGCCCGCTGTTCGAGCAGAAGCGCCAGCGCCTGCAGGTGCTGGTGGCGCAAGACCTGCCGCTGCAGGGCGATGCGGTGCGGCTGGGGCAGATCGTCGCGAACCTGCTGACCAATGCGACCAAGTTCACCGAGGTCGGCGGCCATGTGACGCTGCACGCGCAGCGCGACGGCGACGATGCGCTGCTGGAGGTCGAGGACGAAGGCATCGGCATGTCGTCCGACGAGCTGGCGGTGGTGTTCGAGCCCTTCGTGCAGGGCAAGCGGCAGGCGCTGAACCGGCCGCATGGCGGGCTCGGCCTGGGCCTCGCGATCGCGCGCAGCCTGGCGGCGCTGCACGGCGGCACGCTCGGTGCGCAGAGCGACGGACCGGGGCGCGGCAGCCGGTTCACGCTGCGGCTGCCGCTGCAGGCCGCCGATGTGCGGGCCGAAGCGCCGGCTGCTGCCGATGCGTGGCGCGTCGCCGCGAACGACAGCGTGCGGCGCGTGCTGGTCGTCGACGACAACCAGGACGCGGCGACCACGATGGCCACCTTGCTGGAGGCACTCGGCCATCGGCCGCTGGTGGCGCACGACGGACCGTCGGCGCTGCAGCTGCTGGAGCAGCATCCGGTCGACATCGCGGTGCTCGACATCGGGTTGCCGGTGATGGACGGCTACGAGCTCGCGCAGCGCATCCGGGCGAAGGCGGGCGGCAGCGCGCTGAAGCTGATCGCGCTGACCGGCTACGGCCAGGCCGAGGACCGGCTCAAGTCGGCCGCGCACGGCTTCGACGAGCACCTGGTGAAGCCGGTCGACATGGAGACGCTGCTGGAACTGCTGCGCTGAGGGCGGTCGGCGAGCCGGCGCAGGGTCAGACGCCCCACGACAGCCACAGCGCCAGCGTGCGCACCTCGCGGTACGCGAACGGCGAGTTGTTCGGCCGGAAATCGGGCAGGCTGTCGTGGTTGAGCTGCTTCAGCGCGACGCCCAGTTCCACCGACTGCGGCAGGCGATGGCGCCAGACCAGGTCGAGCACGCCGCGCCCGGGCGAGGCGCCGAAGTTCAGGTCCGACCGGGCACGCAGGCCCACTTCGACCGACTGTCTTTCGTCGATCTCGTACAGCGCCCGGGCCTTGAACGAATTGCGCGGCGTCGCGCCGAAGTAGCCGGCCTCGGTGGCCAGCGTCGCGGTGCGGTTGTCGGCGATGTCGAAACGGGCCCGCAACGCGGTGAACGATGCATCGAGCTTGACGCGCGGCATCGCCTGCCAGTGCAGGTCGCCCTCGATGCCATGCACGCGCAGCCGGGTGTCCAGCGGCGGCGGGGATCCCGGCCCGGGCGGCGGCTGCCCCGGTCCGCCGGTTGCGACCGGCACCGACAACGACGAGAAGCGCTGCTCGAACACCACGCCGTTGACCTGCAGGCCCGGACTGGCGTGCCAGCGCAGGCCGGTCTCGAACGACGGGATGTCCAGCTTCTGGCCGCCGTTGGGCGAGGTGCCGGAGCGCGACAGGCCGGCCCACAGCGAGAGGTCGGGCGTCGCGGCCCAACGCAGCCGCAGCGTCGTGGCGTAGATGTTGTCGACCTGCGTGTCGGTGAACTCGCGCTGGGCCTGCGCACCGACGATCAGTGCGCCGCGGTCCCCGCCGAAATGCCATTCGTCCTGGGCGTAGACCTGCAGGTCCTGCTCCTGCGTCTCGGTCGTCAGCCCGGTGGCGCCCGCCGTGCGCCTGACCACGGTGGTGTGCACGCTGCCGCCGGCCATCGCGTCGTGGGCGCCCAGGCGCCAGAAGCGTCGTCCGGACAGGTCGTTGTTGCGGCGTGCCGACTGCCCGCCGCCTTCGGTCCGCACCTTGATGTCCTGGACGTAGCCGGCCAGCTCGATCTGGCCGCTGTCGGCCTGCGGCACCGTCAGCCGGGTGCTGGCTTCGCGCTGGGCCGTGCGCTGTTCGCGGCGCACGTTGGCGCGGCCGACGATCGCGCTGCTGCCGCCGGCGTCGTCGTAGGTGTTGATGTTGAAGGCCGCTTCGCTGCCCCCTTCGACCGCCAGGCGGGCGGTCGCGTCGAGCGAGCGGCCGTCGACGTTGTCCCAGTCGTCGCGCCCGGCGAAGGTGTCGGTGCCGGGCTGGTGGTTGCCGGCGATCCAGAACGAGGTGCTCCAGCCGGACGCCGATCGCATTCCCCATTGGGCGGCGGCGGCCCGGCGACCGTTGCTGTCGGCGTCGACCGCGCCGGTGTTGCTGTCGCCCGCGCTGCGGGTGACGATGTTGATCACGCAGTTGGCGGCACTCGATCCCCACAGCGTGTTGCCCGCGCCGCGCTGGATCTCGATGCGCTGCACATGCTCGATCGGCATGTTCAGGAACGCCCAGGGCGGGCCGCCGCCGGCGCTTTCCTGCGCGCGGCCGTCGCGCATGATCAGCGTGTTGTGCGCGATCAGCGAACTCCCGTCGCCGCGCGTGGCCACGCTGGTGGTGCGGCCGTTGAAGGCCGAGACCGACACGCCCGGCATCCAGTCCAGCGCATCGAGCACGGTGCGCGCGCCGCCACGGCGCAGGTCGTCGCCGGAGAGCACGCTGGTGGCGATGGCCAGGTCCTGCTCGGGCTGGACCCGGCGCCCGAGCGTCGTGAGTCGCACGTCCATCAAGGCCTCGAGCGGTTGGTCGAGCAGTGCCTCGGCGCGCAGGCCGCCGCTGCAGGCCAGCGCCGCGAGCAGTGCGACGGCGCTTCGGGAGAATGGAAATCGGCCGCGGGAGGCAACGGACGTCGGGGTGCCGTGGTGGGCTCGCATACAACCTCGCTCACTCCATGTTGTGAAACAAAGTGTAGGAAGGCTTCCTTCGAATCAACTACGGCGAAACCCACAAGGGACGTTTGTCTGACCCCTTGATCAAGGGACAGGGCCGCTCCGGCGTGTGGAGAGTGCGCGCGATTCGTCACCCCGGCCCGGGCACGATGTCTGCATGGACGCAAACCATTGCGCAACCAGATCTTCCGGATGCATCCACATGTGCCAGCTTCTCGGCATGAACTGCAACAGCAAGGCCTCGATCACGTTCTCGTTCACCGGCTTCCGGCAACGAGGCGGGCGCACCTCGCACCATGTGGACGGCTGGGGTGTCGGTTTCTATGAGCCGGGCGGCTGCCGGGTCTTCCACGACGACCAGCCGGCGAGCGAATCGCCGTTGGCCGCCTTTCTCGGCGACTACCCGATTCCGTCGGCGATCGTCATTTCCCATCTGCGCCGCGCGACGCAGGGCGTGCGGTCGCTGGCCAATTGCCATCCGTTCCAGCGCGAGTGGATGGGGCAGCCGTGGCTGTTCTCGCACAACGGCGACCTGCGGGGGTTCGAACCCCCGCTGACCGGCCCCTACCGCCCGATCGGCGGCACCGACAGCGAGCGCGCGTTCTGCTGGCTGCTGCAGGAGCTGCGCGCGCAGTTCGCCGACCGCGTGCGGCCGGTCGGCTGGGCCGAACTGGCGCCGCAGATCGCGCTGCTCACCGAGCGCATCGCGCGCCACGGCAACTTCAACTTCCTGCTGTCGAACGGCGAGGCGCTGTACGCCCACTGCTCGAGCAAGCTCTACCTGCTGCAGCGCCAGCACCCGTTCCCGACCGCGCGGCTGCTCGACTGCGACATCAGCCTCGACCTCGGCCGGCTGAACGGCGTCGACGACCGCATGGCGCTGATCGCGACCGAGCCGCTGACCGATGCCGAGCCGTGGGTGCGGCTCGCGACCGGCGAGATGCGGGTGTTCGTCGGCGGCGAGACCGTCTGGCGGCAGGTCGATCCGCGCACCCAGGCCTTCGCGCCGGCCGACGAACGCGAGGCGGTGGCGACGACCTGACCGGGCTGTTGCATTTCATACAGCGTTTGTATGATGCGCAACATGGCCACCGGCATCCAACCGAAGGACGTCTGGGCAGCGTGCGACGCGCTGCTGCTGGCCGGCGAGCGCCCGACCATCGAGCGCGTGCGGCGCCAGCTGGGCCGTGGATCGCCGAACACCGTCAGTCCCTTGCTCGACGACTGGTACCGCCACCTCGGCGGACGCCTGAAGGATCCCGGCGCGTTCGGCGTGCCGCCCGACGTGCCCGAGCCGCTGATGCAGGCGGCGCGCCATTTCTGGGAGGTCGCGCAGGCGGAGGCCCGGCGCGATGTCGACCAGCGGGTCTTCGAGCAGCGGCTGCGCGAGGCCATGGCTGCCGCGGTCGCCAATGTCGAGGCCGAGAAGGAGCGGGCGGCGATTGCCGACGCGGCCGCGTTCGAGGCCGCCGGCAGGGCGGTTCGGCTGCAGGCCGAACTGGCCCGGCGTGACGCGGCGCTGGCCGAGGCCCACAAGCGCATCGACGAACTGCTTGGTTCTCCCGACGCGCGCCGAGGTACTTGATCCAGCGGCCGCCGCGGAACCGGCTTTGCCGGGCCGCTGGCGGCGCCCCCTTGAGGGGGAGGCGCCGAAGGCGCTTCGGGGGTGGGCCGTTTATTTCCCGAAGAGGCCCTTCACCATCCCGCCGAGGCCCTTGACCATGCCGGACAGGCTGACCCCGAGGCTCTCGGCCATGCCGGACGCGATGCGGGTCGCGAGGTTCTCGTTCAGCGAGAAGGCCGGGTCGTCGAGCCGACCTTCGAGCGTGAACTTCACGTCGATCTTGCCGTCCTTCGACATCGCCGCCAGCACCGCCTGGCGCGGCACGCCGGCGAAGGTCGACAGCGCGCCGTCGCTGGCGAACTCGAGGCCGGTCAGCGTCAGCTTGCCGGGCGCCTTCAACTGGTTGCGCACGACGGTGGCGCGCAGGTCGAGGTCGAGCGTGCCGCGCTTGATGCCCTTGTCGGCCACCTTCAGCAAATAAGGCTGCAGCGCGACCAGGTCGACGTCGTTGAAGCGGGCATGGATGTCGGCATCGCGCGACGCGACCGTGTAGTCGCCGTCGATGCGGATGCGGCCGTCGCGCTGCACGCCCTTGAACACGCCGTCGAGTTGCACCTGCAGCGGCTTGTCGAGCTGCGGCAGCACCAGCGGGCCGACGTCGGCATCGACCGCATCGAGGGTCAGGCGCAGCGCCGGCTGGCGCACCGAGCTGTCGAAGAACTCCACCTGCGCGGCGTCGAGCGCGACACGGTTGATGACGAGCAGTGGCTTCGCCTGCGGGTCGGGCTTCGCGGCAGCGGACGCCGGCCTGGCCTTGTCCTGCGGCCGCTCCAGCAGCGACGGCAGCACGCGGGTCTTGCCGTCGCGGGTGCGCAGCACGGCCAGGTAGGCGCCTTCGACACGCACCTGCGCAATCCGCCACGGCCCGCCGAACAGGCTGCGCGGATCGGGCGTGATGCGCACGCGGCTGGCGCGCAGTTCATCGGCGGCAGGCCAGCCGGACGGGCCCTGGATTCGCAGGTCGAGCACGTCGATGCCTGTCCACCCGGGGCGGATCGCGCCGATGCTGGCGCGTGGGCCGAGCGCCAGCGCCACCTCGGCCTGCAGCTGGCGCGTCGCGATCTGCAGCGCGATGACGGCGAGCACGAGCAGGCCCAGGAAGATCGCGCCGGCGATGGCGACGCGGCGCTGGAGGCGGGTGAGGGTCGGGAGGCGGGCGAGCATCGGGGCAATCATGGGCGGGCGCCATGCTACCCAATGCCGGCGGTCAGCGCGGCGCGGGGGCGACGCTGCCGTCGCTTTCGGTGCCGTCGTCCACGGTTTCGCGGTCGAAACGCCAGGCGCCGTAGAGCGCCGCGCCGGCCGTCAGCACGTTGGCCGCCATCTGCTCCCAGGCCTCGTAGCTCCACGCGTGGTACATCCACAGCGCCGAGATCGCGAGCATCGAGTAGCGCAGCGTGCGCCCGGTCATGTAGAACATCGCATAGGTGGACCACAGCGAGGCGGCGATCAGGAACAGCGTGCCCCAGCCGTTCCAGGTCAGCAGGCCGGTGGCCACCGTCAGCACGCCGAAGGCGGCCAGGCCGAGGCTGCGTGCGCCCGCGCCGTGCTGCAGCGTCGCGGCCGAGGTGGCCGTGCGGCCGGCGCTGACCAGGTTCAGCGCTGCCGCGGTGTGGGCCCCGATCAGCACGTTGTTGAGCGCCCACAGCAGGCCGGCGAAACCGGACTGCACGCGCAGCGATTTCTCGCAGCGTCGCAGCATCGCGAAGGCGTTCATGGCCAGCGCGGCGAGGCCGGTGGCGTGGATGAGCAGGTCGTCGATCAGCATGGCGGGTGACGACAGTCTCCGGCCGCCGCCCGGCCGGCGGTCCGCGGAATCGAACCCGGATGACGGCGCATCTCGCCGCCGGCGCCGGCTGGGTGGGTAGGATGTCGCATGACCCGACCCAGCCCCGCGCAGACCGTGCTCGTCACCGGCTTCGAGCCGTTCGGCGGCGAAACCCTCAACCCGTCGTGGGAGGCCGCCCGCGCGCTCGACGGCGAACGCGTCGGCGATGCGGTGTTCGCGGCGCGCCGGCTGCCGTGCGTGGTCGATGACGCCGGGCCGGCGCTGATCGACGCGATCGAAGCGCTGAATCCGACACTGGTGCTGTGCCTGGGCCTCGCCGGTGGGCGCACCGATGTCTCGATCGAGCGGGTGGCGATCAACATCGTCGATGCGCGCATCCCCGACAACGCCGGCCGGCAGCCGGTCGACGAGCCGGTGGTGGAGGGCGGGCCCACCGCGTACTTGTCGACGCTGCCGATCAAGGCGATGCTGCGCGCGCTGCACGACGACGGCATCCCGGCGTCGATCTCGTCGACGGCCGGCACCTATGTGTGCAATGCGGTGTTCTACGCGCTGTCGCACTACGTCGCGAGCGAACGGCCCGCGCTGCGCGGCGGCTTCATCCACGTGCCGTACCTGCCGGCGATGGCGACGCGCCACGCGGGCGCACCGAGCCTCGCGCTCGAGGCGGTGGTGCAGGCGGTGCGGGTGATGGCAGCGACGGCGCTCGCTGTCGAGCGCGACATCCGGCTGGCCGCCGGGAGCACGCACTGATCAGGGCGGCAGCATGCCCTTGCTGCGCAGCGCCTGCCGGCCTTCCTCGCTCGAGAGGGCCTTCAGGAATTCGGCCGCTGCCGCCCGGTGCGTGCCGGCAGTGCCCAGCGCGCCGGCATAGGTCGTGTAGTTCTGGATCTCCGGCGGCAGCATGCCGACCAGGTCGACGCCGGCCACCGGCAGGATCTCGCTGACCTGCTGGATCGCCAGGTCGGCCTCGCCGCTGACCAGTTTCTCGGCCGACAGCCCACCGGCCACCAGCACCGCCTTCGGCCTCACCACCTGCGCGACGCCGAGCTTCTCGAACAGGCCGTCGAGGTAGATGCCGCTGGTGCCCCCCGACGCGGGGTCGATGTAGGCGATCTTGCGCACGTCGATCAGCGCATGCCTGAATTCCTCGACGGTGCCGATGGCCGGCTTTGGTGCGCCGGCCTTCACCGCGACGCCGATGCCCACCTTCGCGAGCGGCGCGATGCTGTCGGGCAGCACCTTGCCGTCCTTCGCGAGCGGCTGCAGTGCCGCCGGCGTCAGCACCAGCACGTCGAAGGCCTCGCCGCCAGCCACGCGCTTCGCGAGCGCGCCGGCGGTGTCGTTCGCGACCTCGACCTTGTGGCCGGTGCGTGCCTCGAAGGCCGGCACCATCGCGACGACCACCGGCTTGAACGCGCCGCTGGTCAGCACCTTCACGGTGTCGGCCGCGGCCGGGGCGGCGGCCAGCACCAGCCAGGCCAACGCCAGTGACGAGAGGGATCGGTGCATCGCAAGACCTCCTGGAAGCGGCAAGGCCCGCAGTGTGCCCCGACCGGGCGCGGCGTGTGTCAGCGTGTGCGTCGGCTCATGGCGGCCAGTGTCAGCGCGCCGGCCGCTTGACCACCGCGCCCGCCTTGCAGGCCGCAGCATCGAACTGCGTCGTGCCCGGCGCGCCCGGCCCGCCACCGAAGCCGGCGGCCGGCGTCCATTCGTTGACCAGCGGGTAGCCGCCGGTGCCGAGGTCGGCCACGCGGATCGCGGTCAGCTTCGCCTGCCACTTCGAGCCGAACGGCGTGTTGAACAGCTGCAGCTTCGCGAGCCCGCCGTGGCCGGTCGGCAGGTTCACCGCATAGCTCGCGAAGTTGTCGCCGCTCAGCACGTCTTTCGCGCTCGGCCGCACGTCGCCGTCCATCACGTGGTAGCCCATCGACAGCAGGTTGCGCAGCACGGTGCCGTCGGCATAGGTCGCCACCAGCGTGTAGTCGCAGCCGTTGTAGACGCAGTAGTAGCCGCCCCAGGCGCCGGGCGCGCTGCCGAGCGTCAGGTCCAGGTCGGCCTGCACCGTCGGGTCGAGCTGCTTCGGCAGGTTGCCGGTCCACGCGGGCGTCACCACCATGCCGCTGGCGGTCGGCGACAGGTTGAAGTGCGACACCGTGCCGATCACCGTCTGCACCGATTGGCCGGTCTTCACGACGTCGGTGCCGATGCGGGCGCGGTCGCTGGCGGAGAGCTTCTCGAACGCACCGGTGCCGCGGTTCCAGCGCTTGTAGCCGCCGTCGTAGCTGTCGTCGGGGAACACCTTGTCGAGGAAGCCTTCCTGCATCTGCGCCGCCTGGTAGTCGGAGAACGCGTTCCAGCGGTAGGTCTTGCCGTCGCGGTCGTCGTCGCCGCCGGACATCGGCGTGCGCTGGAAGCAGGTGCCGTCGACGGTGCGGCCGTCGCACGACTGGCCGCTGTACTCCAGCGTCGTCAGCAGCTGGTTCTTCAGCGCGTCGTAGCCCCAGGTCGAGCCGCTCTTCGTGCCCATCGGGTACGGGTAGTCGCCGGCATCGGCCGCGGCGTCGGCATGCGGCAGGCCGTAGGCATGGCCCATCTCGTGGTTGAAGATGGCCGAGTAGACCGGGTCGGGCCGGTAGTCGCCGCCCGAGGTGCCGACGCCACCGCCGCCCAGCCCGCCGCCGGTCGACGCGGCGACCTGCCGGCCGCCGTCGACCGTCTGCACGAAGCCGTAGAAGCCGTCGGCGAACGAGCCGTTGCGGTTCGCGCTGTTGCCGCGCATGTCGGACAGCAGCCGGTAGATGCGGGCGTTGGTGTCGCCGCCGGCGGCCTTGAAGTCGGCCCATGAGCCGAAGGTCATCGCCGGGTAGCAGAACTGGTCGTCGTTGCGCGGGCCGACGGCGAGCTGGTCGATCGTGACGGCGCCGGTCGTCACCTGCGCGAGCTTCGCGATCGGCAGCTTCTGCTGGTACTCCTGGTCGAGCGTGTAGCCGTTGGTCGAGGCCGACGACAGGGCCCAGTCGGGCACCACCGACTGCGCGGCGCGCGCGCCGAACAGGTAGACCGGGATCGTGTGGTGCGTCAGCGTGGTGGCGGGCGTGACGCTGAGCGCGACGCTGCGCGGCGACGAGAAATCGCCCTGGCCGACCTCGAGCGACGCGCCGATCTGGATCCATTCGCGCGGCAGCAGCACGCTGTACTTGACGCTGGAATAGGCCGGGCGGCCGCCGTCGGTGGCGGGCAGCTTCGCCGGCGGGTTCATCGCCAGCGGGCCGAGCGTGCGGCCGTCGGCGAGCTTCGCGCGCACCAGCAGCGAGCTGACGCTGGCGGCCGGCTGCACCATCAGCAGCGCGGCCCGGTCGGCCACCAGCAGCAGGCGCTTCGTGACCTTGTTCTTCACGTCGTTCGGCGACTGCATGCTGCGGCCGGTGGCCGGGAGCGCATGGGTCTGCGCGAGCTCGACGCTGGTGAGCGCGGGGGTCGGGGCCGGGGCGGGGGCGGGTGCCGGAGCAGGCGAGGGTGCGGGCGCGGGCGAAGGCGCCGGGGAAGGTGCCGGAGAAGGTGCGGGCGCTGGTGCGGGCGTTGGTGCTGGTGCTGGTGCGGGAGACGGTGCCGGCGATGGAGCCGGCGCAGGCGCGGGGGCCGGAGCCGGCGCAGGGGCCGGCGAGGGCGTCGACACCGGCGGCGGCGCGGAGGTGTCGCCATCGTCCTTGCCGCCGCACGCGGCGAGCGCGACGGCAGTGAACAGCAGGGCGATGCGGGTCGTCGTGGGCAGGGGCAGGCGCTTCATGCTTCGGGGTCCGGGTTGGCAGCGCCGCGATGATCCGCGAAGAATCGTGAAAGCGCATTCACGACGCCTTCCCCTTTTCTGCTTTTACACCCGCTTGCAACTGAAGGCGCGTGTCATCAAGCCGTGTTCTCATCGCGGGCTGCCGCGCATGCATCACAGGAGGAGCCCCCATGCCCATCACCTACGGAGCCCAGCAGAACGGCCTGCTGTGCGGCTACCGCTTTTCGCCCAGCGCCTGCGGCGAGCCGATCGACCTGGCCCAGGCCGTCGAATGGCTGAAGACGCCGCCGGCCGTCCGGCCGGGTGACGGTGCCTTCATCTGGCTGCATTTCGACCTGACCTCGGCGACGTCGCAGGCCTGGATGCAGGCCAACCTGCCGCTCGCGCCGGAGTTCTTCGAGGCGTTGCAGCAGGGCTCGCGCTCGACGCGCATCGAGGACGCGCAGGACAACCTGGTCGCCGTCGTCAACGACGTGGCCTATGAATTCGCGTTCGACCCGTCGGAGATCGCGACGCTGTGGATGAGCGTCGATGCGCGGCTGGCCGTCAGCGCGCGGGCGCATCCGCTGCGCTCGATCGACCGGCTGCGCGAGGCGGTGAAGCAGGGCGTGCGCTTCGGCTCGTCGGTCGACCTGCTGAACCACCTGCTGAAGGACCAGGGCGACGTGCTGGTGCGCATCGTGCGCGAGGCCACGCTGAAGGTCGACGGCATCGAGGACAGCCTGCTGCGCGGCCGCCTCGACCGCCGCCGCGCCGAGCTCGGCCAGCTGCGCCGCGTGCTGGTGCGGCTGCAGCGCCTGCTGGCGCCGGAGCCGGGCGCGCTGTTCCGGCTGCTGCGCCAGCCGCCGCCGTGGGTGGCGGCCGACGACCTCGACGAGCTGCGCCAGGCCACCGAGGAGTTCTCGCTGGTGATCCGCGACCTGGCGGCGCTGCAGGAGCGCATCAAGCTGCTGCAGGAAGAGATCGCCGCCGAGGTCGGCGAGCAGACCAACCGCAGCCTGTTCACGTTGACGATGGTCACGGTGCTCGCGTTGCCGATCAACATCACGACCGGCTTCTTCGGCATGAACGTCGGCGGCATCCCGTTCGGCGAGCACAAGCACGGCTTCCTGGTGGTGGTGCTGCTGGTCGTGGTGTTCACCGCGCTGGCGGGCTGGCTGGCCTTTCGCAAGAAGGACTGAACTCAGCGCCAGAGGCGCACCGCCAGCGCCAGGGCTGCCGCGCCCGCCGACAGCGCCGTGACTGCCATCCACCCCCAGTGCGCGAGCGCCACGCTGCCCAGCGCCGAGCCGGTCGCCATGCCGATGAAGACGGTGGTGAACAGCACCGCGTTCAGGCGGCTGCGGGCGCCGGGGTCGATGCCGTAGACGATGGTCTGGTGCGCGATCAGCGCGACCTGGAGGCCGAGGTCGAAGCCGACCGCGCTCGCGACCAGCAGGCCGAGCTGCGCCTGCGGCGCAACGAACGGCATCAGCCCCATCACCGCGAACGACACCAGCACCAGGGCCGCGCCGACGCGCGTCACCAGCTCCGGCCCGCGGCGGTCGGCCATGCGGCCGGCGATCGGTGCCGCGAGTGCGCCCGCCGCGCCGGCCAGCCCGAATGCACCGGCCGCCGAGCTGCCGAGGTGGAAGGGCTCGCCGTGCAGCATCACCGCCAGCGTCGACCAGAACGCGCTGAAGCCGACCGACAGCAGCCCTTGCGCCAGCGCCGCGCGGCGCAGCGCACCGTGCTTCAGCCACAGCTTGCCGAGCGAGCCGAGCAGCGCGCGGTAGGCCAGGTGCGTGGTCGGCTTCAGCCGCGGCAGGCCGCGCCACAGCGCGACGCCGAGCAGCGCGATGGCGGCCGCGGCGGCGATGAACATCGTGCGCCAGCCGAAATGCTCGGCGACGAAGCCGCTGACCACCCGCGACAGCAGGATGCCGAGCAACAGCCCGGTCATCACGCTGCCGACCACCTTGCCGCGGTGCGCGTCGGGTGCGAGCGTCGCGGCGGCCGGCACGATGTCCTGCGCCATCGTCGCGGCCAGCCCGATCGCGAGGCTGGCGACCAGCAGCACGCCGACCGACGGCGACGCGCCGGCCAGCAGCAGCGCTGCGCACAGCACGGCTGCCTTCGCGAGGATGATGCGGCGCCGGTCGTAGCGGTCGCCGAGCGGCGCGAGGAACAGGATGCCGAGCGCATAGCCGAGCTGCGTCATCGTCGGCACGAAGCCGATGGCCTGGCCGCCGCTCGCGCTACCGCCGATCTCGGCGCCGAGCACGCCGAGCATCGGCTGGCTGTAGTAGAGCGACGCCACGCCGAGCCCGGTGCCGGTGGCCAGCAGCAGCACCATCGGCAGCGGCACATTGCCGGACGGCGTCAAGGCGATCGGTGCGGCATGCGTTGAAGGAATGGTGGACATCTCGCGTAAACCCTGAGTGCTTGAACGAAGGGCTGCAGTGTCTCCAGGACGACCGCGTCTGGGTAGCCCGGTGGTCCGCAGAATTGCTATACGCTCAGCGCATGAGCAAGCACAGCACCGCGAGCCCCCCGGCCGACCGCATCGAGCTGATGGAAACCTTCGTTCGCATCGTCGAGGCCGGCAGCCTGTCGGCCGCGGCGGCGCAGATGGGCACCACCCAGCCGACGGTGAGCCGGCGCCTGCAGGCGCTGGAGCGATCGCTCGGGCTGCGGCTGCTGCAGCGCTCGACCCACGCCATGACGCTGACCGCCGACGGCGAGCGCTGCTACGAAGGCGCGAAGGAGCTGATCGCGAGCTGGCGGGTCTTCGCGTCCGAACTGCGCGGCGCGGAGGACGAGCCCGAGGGCCTGCTGCGCGTGGTGGCGCCGCATGCGTTCGGCCAGCAGCTGCTGGTCGGCCCGCTGTCCGACTACATGCGCGACCACCCGCGCGTCACGGTCGAGTGGCTGCTGTACGACAGCACCCCGGACCGCACGCCGGACTTCGTCGGCGACGGCATCGACTGCGCGATCCAGGTCGGCGAGGTGACCGATCCGTCGGTGGTCGCGATCAAGCTGTCGGAGGTGCCGCGCATCGTGGTCGCCGCACCGTCGCAGATGGCCGGGCGCCCGATGCCGGTGCATGCACGCGAACTCGCCGCGCTGCCCTGGTTGAGTGCGCGCAACTTCTACCGCACCGAGGTGCTGCTGAGCCACGTCGACACCGGCGAGGCGCATCGCGTGACCTTCCGCCCGCGCTTCACCACCGACAGCTTCTACGCGCTGCGCAGTGCCGCGGTGCGCGGCATCGGCATCGGGCTGATGTCGACCTGGATGCTCGCCGACGAGATCGCGGCCGGGCGGCTGCTGCACCTCGCACCGCAATGGCGCGCCGCAGCGCTGCCGGTGCACCTGATCTATCCGCCGTCGCGCTTCCATCCGGCGCGCCTGCGCCGCTTCATCGAAGCGATGCGGGCGAAGTTGCCCGCTGCGCTGGCCGAGGTGACGCGGCCGGTCTGATTCCCCTGACGCAAAAAGGGGATGGACAGCGGTCGGCCGGAGCCGCGAAAGTCGGTCCCGCGGCACCGCGTGGATGCCGTCTCAAGGAGGATCATGAAAAACATCAAGCGACTCAAGCTGTCCGACCGGTTCCGACGAACCACGCGGCGCGCTGCGACAGCGGCCACGGTGCTGGCCCTGGTGGGCGCGTTCGGCGCGGCCCACGGCACCACCGTGCAACCCGGCCTCGGGCAGTGGGTGGCCTTCGACGTCGACGAGCAGACGGCCGCATCGTCCGGCCTCGAATGGATGGACATCAGTGACGGCTCCCTGCTGTCGTTCAGCTTCTCGATCACGACACCGACCTGGCTGCGCGTGGTCGATGCGGGCTATGCCGGCGACAGCTTCAACGTGCAGGTGAACGGCCGGAACTGGTCGACCAGCGACGTGCCGGCCGGCAGCGTCGGCAGTTCGCCGAACGTCGGCCTGAACTTCGATGCGGCCTGGGCCAACCCGGCCTACAGCCATGGCGCGTGGCTGCTGAGCGCGCCCGGCGACTACACCGTCACCGGTTCGCTGCTGCACAGCGTCGGGCTCGACGGCACGCCGCTGAACGCGACCGTCGGCGCGGTGATGCTGACGCCGGTGCCCGAGCCGGCCGCGTGGGCGCTGATGCTCGCGGGGCTGGCCGCGGTCGGCCTCTTCGCGCGCCGTCGCACCTGAAAAACGCACCTGAAAAACGCGCGTCCCGGATGGGCATCCGGGCTGCGAGCCGTGCGTCCCCGGACGCCCATCCGGGATCGCATCATCCAACAAGGACCTTCATGCATTTCCTTCGCAACCTGATGGCGGCCGCCGCCGTCGCGCTGTGCGCCTGCGCGCCGGTCACCGCGACGCAGAGCAGCGCGCCCGTCCACGTCAAGATCATCGGCTTCAACGATTTCCACGGCAACCTGCAATCGCCCGGCAACTTCAGCCCGGCCACGCAGAGCTCGACCAGCGGCGCCGGCCTGGTGCCCGCCGGCGGCGCCGACATGCTGGCCGGCTTCGTCGCGCGGCTGAAGGCGCAGAACCCGCTGAACGCGGTCGTCGGCGCCGGCGACATCGTCGGCGCATCGCCGCTGGTGTCGGCGCTGTTCCACGACGAGCCGACCGTCGAGGCGATGAACCGCATCGGCCTCGAATTCAACGCGGTCGGCAACCACGAGTTCGACCACGGCTCGCCCGACCTGCTGCGCCTGCAGCGCGGCGGCTGCGCGACGCTGCCCGGCGGTGCGGCCGACCCCAACAGCTGCCGCGGCGCGCAGGTCGGCACGCCGGTGCCGTTCGAAGGCGCGACGTTCAAGTGGCTGTCGGCCAACGTCTACGTCAGCGCGACCGGCAAGACGCTGTTGCCGGCCTACGGCATCAAGAGCTTCGACGGCGTGCGTGTCGCCTTCATCGGCATGACGCTGCGCGACACGCCGACCATCGTGACGCCCAGCGGCGTCGCAGGGCTCGAATTCCGCAACGAAGCCGACACCGTCAACGCGCTGGTGCCGCGGCTGCGCGCGCTCGGCGTCGAGGCGATCGTCGTGCTGGCGCACCAGGGCGGCTCGCAGGTCGGCAGCAACGACATCAACGGCTGTGCCGGCGGCCTGGCCGGCTCGGCCATCGCCGACGTGGTGCGCCACCTCGACAACGCGGTCGACCTGGTGGTCAGCGGCCACACCCACACCGCCTACAACTGCCAGCTGCCGAACGCGACCGGGCGGATGATTCCGGTGACGCAGGCGGGTGCGTTCGGCCGCGTCGTCAGCGACATCGACCTGACGATCAACCCGGGCAACGGCGACGTGACGGCGGTCAGCGCGACCAACCGCGTCGTCGACCGCAGCGATGCGGCGACCACGCCGAATGCGGCGGTGGCGGCGCTGGTGTCGGCCTACGGCACGCTGGTCGCGCCGATCGCCAACCAGGTGATCGGCAGCATCACGCAGGCGCTGCCGGTGACGGCCGATGCGGCCTGCAACACGCCGGCCGGCGAGCTGGTGGCCGATGCGCAGCTCGCGGCGACCGCGGCACCGCAGTTCGGTGGCGCGCAGTTCGCGTTGATGAACCGCGGCGGCGTGCGCAGCCCGGGCTTCAACTTCGCGTCGAGCGCGGTCGGCGAGGGCGACGGCAACATCACCTACGGCGAGGCCTTCACGGTGCAGCCGTTCGGCAACAGCCTGGTGACGCTGACGCTGACGACGCAGAACGTCAAGGACGTGCTCGAACAGCAGTTCGCCGGCTGCCGCGGCCAGCTCGCGACGGCGACGCGGCTGATGGTGCCGAGCGCCGGGCTGCGCTACAGCTGGGACGGCAGCGCGGCCTGCGATGCGCGCGTGCGCGGCGTGACACTGACGACGGCGGCCGGCACCGAGACGCTGGTCGATGCGGCCGGCACGGTGCTGAACCCGCAGAAGACCTGGCGCGTGACGATCAACAACTTCATGGCGACCGGCGGCGACGGCTTCTCGACCTTCCTGCAAGGCAGCTCGCTGCTCGGCGGCGCGCAGGACATCGATGCGCTGACGGCCTACCTGGCGGCGTACAAGGCCCCGAACGCGGCCTACGATCCCGGTGCGCCGGCGCTGGGCAAGCCGCGCGTGCTGCGCGTCAATGCGCCGGCCGGGGGCGGCACCTGTCCGCTGGGGGCCGATGTGAATCCATGAGCCGATCCTTGATGCAGCGCAAGCCAATCCCGACCCGCGAGGGTGGAATGGCCGGTGTACGAAGCCGGCGGGTTTTTATAATTTTTGCTGCTGCATCGCAGCAACCCACCCCGCACCACCTGCACAAGGAGCCGAGATGGAAGTCGACAAGCTGGTCACCGTCTATGGGTATTCGCTGTTCGACGTCGAGTCGGGCCAGCAGCTGCCGTCCACGTTCAAGGCGCCGCGGTCGGTGATCGAACACGACTTCCTTGGTGTCGTGATGGAAGGCACCGCCGAACTCGTCAATGCGGAGGCGCTCGACGAACAGGGCCGCTTCCGCCGGGTCGCGACGGCGTGGGGCGAACTGAGCTGACCTGAGCCCGGTTCGGGCTCAGGTCCGGTTCACGTCAGGCCTTCGAGGCGCTGCCGTCTGCCTTCGGGCGGCCGGTCTTCAGGCTGGGCACCTTGGTCAGCGCCTCGAGCAGGGGCTTGTCGGCCATCGCGTTCAGGGCCGCGATGCCGGCACGCAGCAGCTCGCTCTTCTTGGTCGGGCGCTTCAGCGCGGCGGCGCGCAGCTTCAGCGCGTCGAGCAGCTGGTATTCGGACTTCGGGATCGTGAAGCTGTCGCGCACCAGCTTGTGCTTGGGCTTCTCGGCCACCGGCGCCGGTGCTGCGGGCTTCGTCGGCTTGCGGGCGACAGCTTTCCCGGCGGTGGCTTTCTCCGGGGCGGCCTTCTTGGCTGCCGGCTTCCTGGCCGGCACCTTCTTCGCTGCCACGGCAGCCTTCTTCGCCGGTGCGGTGGCGGTCTTGGCAGCGGCCTTCGTGGCGGTCTTGCGTGCGGTCGGTGTCGTGGTCATCGGCTTGACTTCAATGGTTTATACGATATATACCGTTTATATCAGATCTCGGCGTCGCGCCAGGTCGGGGTGCCCCGAGATCCGGTGGACGGGAGCAGACCATGGAGACAAGACGGCTTCGCGCGCGGCTCGGCCTGATGTCGATCGGCGCGTTGATGATGGACCCGCAGTTCGTCCGGCGAGCGGCGCAAGACCGCGGCGACGAGCTCGCCTCGTCTGACAGCGAGGCCGGCAGTGCAACGCCGGGCGATGATCCGCCGACGCTTCGCGCGCGCTGGCACACCGGTTGGGACCGCTGGCGCACGCGCCTGACACGAGAGAAACCTTGATTCCCCATGCATGAGATCGAACTGAAGTTCCAGATTCCCGAGACCCGATTTGCGCCGTTGCGCCGGCAGTTCCTGCAAGGACCCACCGAGGCCGTGCGGATGCAGGCGCACTATTTCGACACGGCCGACGGGCTTCTGGCCCGCCACGAGATCGCGTTGCGCCTGCGGCTCGAAGGCACGCAATGGGTGCAGACGCTGAAGGCCAGCGGCGCGCATGGCGTGTCGCGGCTCGAACACAACGCACCGCTGCCGGCCGACGCGGCCACCACCGGCGCGCCGGCCCTCGACATCGACCGCCACCGCGGCTCGCCGGCCCACCAGCGGCTGGTCGACGTGCTCGGCGATGCTGCGCTGCACGAGGTGTTCCGCACCGAGGTCGACCGCCTCGTGCACGTCTTCACGCTGCCCGGTGGCGTCGAGATCGAAGCGGCGCTCGACACCGGGCGGGTCGTCGCCGGCAGTGCAACCCATCTGCTGCGCGAGATCGAATTCGAATGGAAGGCCGGCCCGCTGCACGGCCTGTTTGCGCTGGCCTCGGAATGGATCGACGCACACGGCCTGTGGCTGGACATCGTCTCGAAGGCCGAACGCGGCACCTTGCTGTCGCGCGGCCAGGCGCATCCGGCGGCGGCGCGCGCGAAGCCGTTGCAGCTGTCCGTCGATGCCGACGGCCCGGCCCTGGCGCGCGCCGCCATGGGATCGTGCCTGGCCCAGGTGCTGCGCAATGCGAGCGCCATGGCTGCCGGCAGCCGCCAGCCGGAGCATGTGCACCAGCTGCGCATCGGCCTGCGGCGCCTGCGCGTCGTGCTGCGCGAGATGGCGCCGCTCGACTGCGGGCTCGACCCCGGTTGGGAGGCGCCGATCGCGGACCTTTTCCGCGCGCTCGGCGTCGACCGCGACCAGCAGATCCTCGAAGACGAGACCGCCGATGCGCTGGTCGCCGCCGGCTCGCCGCCGTTGACGCGCCCACGGCCGTCTTCCGATGTCGAAGCGTTGGCCGCGAGGGTGCAGCATGCCGACGTGCAACAGGTGCTGCTGGCCGTGCAGGCCTACGCGATGCAAGCCTCCGACGTCGGCGGCGGCGCGCACGACGGGCCCGCGGTGGACGCGATGGCCGAACGTCTCGATGCGCTGTTGCACCGCCTGGTCGCCCATTCGCGCGGGTTCGTCGAGGCGTCGGTCGACGACCAGCATGCGGTGCGCAAGGAACTGAAGCGCCTGCGCTACCTTGCGGAATTCATTGCGCCGCTGTACCGCGACAAGCCGGTTGCGCGCTTCTTCGACGCGCTGGCGCCGGCGCAGGATGCGCTCGGCCGCCACAACGACCTGGCGGTGGCACGGGCGGCCTACCGCGAGCGGGCCGAGTCCGAACCCGAAGCCTGGTTCGCGGTGGGCTGGCTGGCCGCGCAGCAGGCGCGTTCGGCCCGCGCGGCGCGCAAGGCGTTGAAGCAGGCCGGCGCGGCGAGGCCGTTCTGGCACGGCACGCCGCGGCGCTGAACTTCAGCCGGCGAGCGCGCCGTCGACCACCCGCTGCGCCTCGTCGAGCAGCCGCTGCAGATGCGCCGCATCGCGGAAGCTCTCGGCGTAGATCTTGTAGATCTCTTCGGTGCCCGACGGCCGCGCCGCGAACCAGCCGTTTGCGGTGACCACCTTGATGCCGCCGATTGCCGCGTCGTTGCCCGGCGCGTGGCTCAGCACCTGCACGACCGGATCGCCGGCCAGTTCGGTCGAGCGGATCTGCTGCGGCGACAAGGCCGCGAGCTGCCGCTTCTGCGCCGCGGTGGCGGCGGCCGACACCCGGCCGGCGACCGGCCGGCCGAGCGCGCCGGCCAGCTCGTCGTAGACGGCGCCCAGGTCCCGGTGCTGCGTCGCGGTGATCTCGGCCGACAGCAGCGCGGCGGCGATGCCGTCCTTGTCGGTGCTCCACGCCGCGCCGTCGCGGCGCAGGAAGCTCGCGCCGGCGCTTTCTTCGCCGGCGAAGCCGAGGCTGCCCTTCAGCAGGCCGTCGGCGAACCACTTGAAGCCGACCGGCGCATCGAACAGCGGGCGGCCGAGGCGCGCGGCGATGCGCTCGATCAGTTGGGTCGTCACGACGGTCTTCGCGATGCCGACCTCGCGGCCCCACGCCGGGCGCTGCCGGAACAGGTGCTCGATCATCAGCGACAGGTAGTCGTTCGGCGGCAGCAGCCCGGCGCCGGGCGTCACGATGCCGTGGCGGTCGTGGTCGGTGTCGCAGGAGAACGCGATGTCGAAGCGATTCTTCAGCGCGACCAGCCGGTGCATCGCATGCGGTGACGACGGGTCCATGCGGATCTGGCCGTCCCAGTCGAGCGACATGAAGCGGAAGGTCGGGTCGACCTCTTCGCTGACGACGGTGAGGTCGAGGCGGTAGTGCTCGGCGATCGCGCGCCAGTAGTGCACGCCGGCACCGCCCAGCGGGTCGACGCCCATGCGCACGCCGGCGGCGCGCACCGCGTCGAGGTCGACCACCTGGCCCAGTTCGCCGACGTAGTGGTGCAGGTAGTCGTGGCGGCGCGTGGTGTCGGCGCGCAGCGCGCGCGCGGCCGGCATGCGCTTCACCTCCTTCAGTGCGGTCTCGAGGTGGCGGTTCGCCGCGGCCTGGATCCAGCCGGTGACTTTTTCGTCGGCCGGGCCACCGTGCGATGGGTTGTACTTGAAGCCGCCATCGCGCGGCGGGTTGTGCGACGGCGTCATCACGATGCCGTCGGCCAGGCCCGAGGTGGTCTCCGAGCCCCGATGCCGACGGTTGTGTACCAGGATCGCATGCGACACCGCCGGCGTCGGCGTGAATTCGTCGCCTTCGGCCAGCATCACGGTGACGCCGTTGGCCGCCAGCACCTCGAGCGCGGTGAGCGCGGCGGGTGCCGACAGCGCGTGGGTGTCGACGCCGAGGAACAGCGGCCCGTCGATGCCGGCCTGCCGCCGGTGGTCGCAGATGCCTTGCGCGATCGCGAGCACATGCCATTCGTTGAACGAGCGGTCGAGCGACGAGCCGCGGTGGCCGGAGGTGCCGAACGCGACGCGCTGTGCCGGCACCGAGGGATCGGGCCGGTCGTCGGCGTACGCGGCGAGCAGCCGGCCGACGTCGACCAGCACCGAGGCGGGTGCCGGCTGCCCGGCGAGTTCGTGCGTTGTGCTCATCGGTCGATGATAGGGAGCGAGCTTGCGGCGCGGGTGTCGCCGTGTGGCGGGCAGGGGCTTTTCGGATTCCAGGCGGCAGCTTCGGATCGCGCGCGGGGGTGGCCGCAGGCCCGCTCCTAAGGTACCGAACCGTTCGCCGGGTTTCCATCGCTGCGCCGCAGCGTGCCTGGGCGATGCGTCGAAAGCGTCTCGATCATGAAGATTCCGTTCACCCAACTGCTTCAGGCCGGCGCCCATTTCGCACCGGCCCACGGTGTCGCCGGGTTGCCGGCCGAAGGCATGCCGGGCATGCCCGGACAGCAGGGCCTGGCCCTGCACGGCGGCCAGTCGCACGGCGCCTTCATCGACCAGGTGATGGGCGGCCTGCAGCTTCCCGGGCTGTCCGAGGGGCTGGGCGCGGAGCCGCAACAGGCCTTGGCCTTGCACGGTGGCGGTCGACCGCCGTGCGGCGCGCAGATGCAGGGCGGTGCCCAAGGCGCCGCGATGGGCGGCCTGCAGATGCCGAGCTTCGCGGTCAGCAACGACGACGAGGGCGGCGACCCCGGCATGAGCTCCGCGTCGCTGTCGGCGATCACGAAGCTGCCGTTGATGCCGCAGTCGCAGCAGGCGCTGGCCGTGCCGCAGGGCGGCCAGGGCGCTGCCGCGCAGGGTGCGCAGGGCGGTCAGGCGTCAGGCGGGCCGGCGATGCCGTCAGCCAACGACAAGGCGGCGCCGGGCGCCTCGGCGCAAAGCATCGTCGATGGCAACCCGACGCTGAAGAACCTGGGCAACCAGAGCGGCGTGAAGGACAACCTGAAGAAGCAGTGCGGCGACTGGGACGATCCGTCGAAGAGCCCGCAGGAGCGCGCCGACGCGGCGCAGCGCGCGTCCAACGTCGTCGACTGGGTCAAGAACGCGAAGGACCGCGACGGCGACGTGCGCGACCCGGGGCTGGTCAAGAACGGCAAGATCGAAGGCTTCACGAAGGACGGCGATGCCCGCCACGGCACCGAGGCCGGCCTGCTGCAGGACTTCGGCAAGTACGGCTACGGCCACCTGAAGGCGGACCAGCGGCTCGACCAGACCAACGACGGCCATGTGAAGAAGAACGGCACGAACATGGACAACGCCGAGTACATCGGCCACAAGATCCTCGACGGGCTGTCGAAGGCCTTCAACTTCATCGGCGACCTGATCAAGAACACGATCGGCAAGATCCCGGGCCTCGGCAAGGTGTTCTCGGCGCTGGCCGAACTCGGCACGAAAGCGATCGGCGGCGCGCTGCACGTGGCCGACACCGCGGTGATCGGCGGCGACGTGAAGAAGGCCGGCGTCGAGATGGGCGCGAGCCTGACCGAAACCGCAGTCGGCTTCGTGGACCCGACCGGGCTCGGCGCGAACGCGGCGGGCGACGCGGTGCGCGGCAGCTACAAAGGCTGACGCTGCAGATACTGTGCTTGCACACAGCACTGTATGAAGATACAGTTTGCGCCTCGGAGGTCACTCATGTACGCACAACTTCGCCAGAACTATCGTCCCCGAGGCCAGCGCGTGCCGGCCTGGCTGGTCCGCGTGTGGCGCTGGCTGTGATCAGCGGTTCAAGGCGTCGACCTGCCGTTTCGCTTCATCCACATCCTTGCTGAGCTCGGCGAGGTAGCGGCTTCGCTCCTCGCTGCTCCATTCGGCATCTGAAAAACTGTCGAGCGCATAGGCCTGGCTGGTGTGCACGGCGCCGGCCTGCCGCGGCAGCATCGCGCGGTCCGGAAAGCGGTCGGGCAGCAACAGGAATCCCTGCACGTCACGCAGCGTCAGCGGAAATGCCGGCCGGCCGTCGCGCACCAGCTTGCCGAACAGCCGCAGCCTGAATTCCTGCTCGCCGACCGCCACCTCGTCGTTGAAGCTCAGCAGCGCGAACGGCTTGCCGGTCGCATCGTCGACGCGCGCGCTGACGACATAGCGGCCGGGCTGCGCGACCCTCGCCTTCAGGAAGAAGTCGAGCGAGCCGGCCTGCAGCGCCTCGCGCACGCCGGCCCATTCGGCGGGCACCAGCGGGTTGTAGACCACATCAAAGTTGACGTTGCCCAGCTGGCCCGCCTGGTTCAGGTAGGCCTGGATGCGGATCGTGCCGGCGAAATCCGAGAAGCCCTGGGTCGACGGCTGCAGCACCGCGGCGAGGCTGCCGTCCGCTGCCTCGGTGAAATTCACCGGCACCTGCGGCCGACCGGCCGGCCGGCGTGCGTCGGGCAGGTCGAATGCGACCGCGCGCGTCACCAGCAGCGGCAGTGGGCGATCGTCGTCATCGACGGCGCGCACCGTGACCCGCACCGATTCGGCACCGCTCGCGAACACGCGGTCCTGCGTGCTGCGCACATGCACGCCCTTGGCCGGCTGGCCGCCCGGCGTGCGCAGCGGCATTTCCTCGGCCACCGGGTCGAACGGGCGCAGCTGGTCGGGATGCTCGGCCAGCGGCCGCGCCTCGTGCGGGTAACGTGTCGACGTCTTGTATTTGGTGAGCGTGTCTTCGGAGCGCGCGAGCCGCTGTTGCCACAGTTCAAGTTGAGCGCGTCGCGCCTGCACCGCGCTCGCACTGAACGACACCGCGGGCGGTGCGATCGGTGCTTCGACCGCGGCCGTGACCACCGGAGCAGGCAAGGGCGCCGGCACCCCCGCCGGCGCATCGCGGCCGAAGCTCAACGCCACCATCAGCGCGACCCCGATCGCGCACGCGGCAGCGACCAGCGCCGGCTTGCCCATTCGTCGTTGCCTCTTGAAGCCGTCAGCGGGCGTTCGTCATCATGTCGGCGCGCACCTTCGACACCACGCCTTCCCAGTTCTTGTTCGTGTAGTGGTTGAAGGCCTCGGCGTCGTCGCGGAACACCACCGAATGGTTGCTCCACTTCGCGCGGCCGCCTTCGTTGTTCGCGGTGCCCAGCGTCAGGTCGTTGCAGAACCAGTCGCCCGGGTTGCAGTAGCTGCCGCCCGAGCTGCCCGACACGCCGCCGCTGGAGTGGTAGGCCACGACCTCGTCGTCCTGCCCCGGCAGCACGAAGGAATACAGCGTGCCCTTCGAGCCGGCGTGCATGTAGAACCAGGTCGAGCGGGTGTTGTTGTGGTCATACAGCGCGCGGGCGGTGCTGGTCTTCAGGTCGGACACCAGCGGCTCCGAGACCGCCCAGTCGCCCGCATCGGCAAGCTCGCTGCCGCCGCCGGCACCGGCCGCGATGTCGACCCACTTGATGTTCCAGCCGACCTGGGGCGTGCCGTCGCTGTTGCCGCATTCGCCGGTCGAACCCGGGATCGCGTTCTTCTTCGAGCGCGCGGTGCCGCCGTACAGCGACAGCGCGTAGCCGATCATCAGGTCGCCGGCGCTGTGGGCGGCGACATAGCACCAGTTCGGGCCGGTGCAGTAGCAGTCGAGCGCATTGCGAACGAGGTAGTTCTGGTCCGAGACGTGGTTGAAGCCGTCCCAGTTGACCGACTTCTTGTTCACGCCGGCCTCGACGGTCGACGGTCCCCAGTAGGTGAAGTCGGCGTAGTTGCCGAGGATGCCGCCGCCGGTGCGGCCATTGATCCACAGCGAGTAGTTGGTGGCGAACGCTGCCGTCGCCAGGCCGACGAGTCCAGCAACGATCCCGGCCAGGCGCAGCCGCGTGAGGTGTCGCATCGGGTTGTCTCCCTGTGTGTTGTGGAAACCGGTTGATGTGAAACCGATCTCGCGAGGCCCGAAAAGTACGCTCGTGCGGAAAAGACCAGAAGCCCGAAGTTCCCCTCTTGACGCGGCGAGGGCGCGGCGCGATACGCGCGCCGGTCAGCCCGGCGGCGGCGTCGTTGCTGCTTCCGGGTAAAGATTCGGAAAGAGGATGCTCAGCGAGTCCAGAGGGAATCCGATTCCGACCTCCCCCTTCGGGTTGTCGGCGACCAGCAATCCATCCGCGAGCAGCCGGCTCATCAGCTTGCGTGCCGTGCGCTCTGCCAGTCCCGACATCTGCGTGAAGTCGGCGCGCGAGACGGGCCCCGCCGCGAGCACATGGTGCAGTGGCAGGATCGCCTCGCGCCGGTAGTCCGAATGGGCCGTGCTCTGGCTGCGGATCAACACCAGCGCGGCGATGCGCTCACGCAGCAGGCGCAGGTCGAGCATGTCTCCCATGAACCGCGCCTGATCGCCGCAGAGCTCGATGAAGAAGCGGCACCATGCGCGCAGCATTCGTTCGCTGAGATCGCCGCGACCGTCAAGATCGCCTTGGCGTGGCATGTCGGCGTTCGACAACAACTCGTAGTACCGCGCCCGTTGGCGCGCAAGGCCTCGGCTGACGGACCACAGTCCCCCGCTCAACGGCAGCAGCGCGCAGTGCGTCTGCAATCGGCATGCGCGGCCGTTGCCATCGCCAAACGGATGTACCCACGTCATGCGGTGATGCACGGCGGCAACGGTGTAGATGCGTGCGTCGAGTGCGACACGGCGCGCGTAGATCGTGTCGGCGCGCTCCAGGAACTTCGGAAGCGAGCACCAGGTGGGTGGTTGGTGCCTGCCGACCGCAACGTCTTGTTGGCGAAGCAGGCCGGGTTCGACGACGTTCCCGTCGGTCGTCCGGCGGTCGTCGGCCGACAGGCGGCCATAGAGGCTGGCATGCGCGCGCAGCAGGAACGACGCACTCAGCGTCATCGTTTCATCGGTCGCCTGCGCTTCGAGTTCTTTCTCCGCGTCGATGTGGGCCAGTGCGATGCGCTGCCGCTGCGCAATGTCGGGGGTTGCCGAGAAGTCGTGGCGGAGTGCGCGATCGATGTAGGCCGGGTGAGTGCCTTGGCCCTCGATCAGGTTCGAGTAGTACGAATTCATTGCCCTGAGCAATTCATGCAGGCGAGCGCGGCTGGCCGGATGAATGGCTGCCTGCAGCGCCAGGGCTCGCTCGGTGACGGCGCGGGTCTCGAGCGCAAGTTCACCGAGATCGTGGGCGGCATGGATTGCCGATTTTGAGACCGGACGCCATTTATCTGAAATCCTTTCTAAAACATGGAGTTGCCATGCTTTTTCTGCGCGACGCATCCTCAATGTTGCCGATCATTCTTCCGGTGTTTCTGCCCACCATGTCCACGTCGACCGGCAGGTGCGTCGGATAATCGCGCCGCGCTCTTTCCTCTCTCTTCCACCCAAGGATTCCCATGTTCCAACGTCCGACAGCCCTTCTCGCGGCTGCATGCGCCTTGCTGATCGCCGGTTGCGCCACCGAAAGCTCCCGCACGCTGGAGGTCGCGAAGACGCAGGCGGCCGCGGCGCCGTTCAACGGTACGCGCCTGCCGGTCTCGGTCGGCAAGTTCGACAACCGCTCCAGCTTCATGCGCGGCGTGTTCTCCGATGGCGTCGACCGCCTCGGCAGCCAGGCCAAGACGACGCTGGTCGCGCACCTGCAGCAGTCGCAGCGCTTCTCGGTGCTCGACCGCGACAACCTGTCCGAGACCGGCCAGGAAGCCAAGCTGCAGGGCGCGGCGCAACAGCTGCGCGGCGCGTCGTACGTGGTGACCGGCGACATCTCCGAGTTCGGCCGCAAGGAGGTCGGCGACCACCAGCTGTTCGGCCTGTTCGGCCGCGGCAAGACGCAGATCGCCTACGCGAAGATCACGCTCAACATCGTCAACAGCCTGACCGCCGAGGTCGTCTACTCGGCCCGCGGCGCCGGCGAGTACGAGTTGTCGAACCGCGAGGTGCTCGGCTTCGGCGGTACCGCCAGCTACGACGCGACGCTGAACGGCAAGGTGCTCGACCTCGCGATGCGCCAGGCTGTCGACGACCTCGTCGCCGCGAAGGACGCCGGCCAGTGGGGCAAGGAGGGCGCCAAGTGAGGC
Source organism: Rhizobacter sp. Root1238 (assembly GCF_001425825.1). Classification (GTDB taxonomy): domain Bacteria; phylum Pseudomonadota; class Gammaproteobacteria; order Burkholderiales; family Burkholderiaceae_C; genus Rhizobacter. The sequence continues at coordinate 44,133 of NZ_LMDM01000018.1, read as the reverse complement.
TGGGCCTGTGGGTCGCCGCCTGCGCGGTGGCGATGCTCGCCGGTTGTGCCAAGCCGCGCCCGCCGCTGTACCTGTGGGAGTCCTTCCCGCGCCAGCAGTACGACGCGCTGCAGCGCGGTGGTGCCGGCGCGCAGGAGCAGATCGCCGCGCTGGAAGAGCATGTCGTGAAGGCGCGGGCGCAGAACGCCGCGCTGCCGCCCGGCCTGCGCGCGCACCTCGGCATGCTGAAGCTGTCGATCGGCGACCCCGGCGAGGCGCGCCAGCTGTGGCAGGCCGAGAAGCTGGCGTTTCCGGAATCGGCGCCCTACATGGACCAGTTGCTGAAGCGCCTGGACGGCCCGGTGACCAAGGCGGAGAAGCCGGCATGACGACCCTTCGATCGATCTGTCTGTGGGCATGCGTGGCCGCCGCGGCGCTGCTCGGTGGCTGCGCCACCTCGCCGGGCTACGACTACACCGCGTTCAACCGCGCCAGGCCGGCCTCGCTGCTGGTGCTGCCGCCGCTGAACGAATCGCCCGAGATCAGCGCGACCGCGTCCGTCTGGAGCCACGCGACCCGGCCGCTGGCCGAAGCCGGCTACTACGTGCTGCCGGTCACGCTGATCGACGAGACCTTGCGCCAGAACGGTGTCGACACCGCGCACGACGCCCAGGAGATCTCCGCCCGCAAGCTGCGCGAGTTCTTCGGTGCCGACGCGGCGGTCTACATCAAGGTGCGCAAGTACGGCGCCAGCTATGCGGTGCTGTCCAGCGAGACGCGCGTCGAGGTCGAGGCGCGCATCGTCGACCTGCGCAGCGGCGAGCTGCTGTGGAACGGATCGGCCGTGGCCAGCTCGTCCGAGGAGCAGCAGCAGTCGCAGGGCGGCCTGATCGGCGCCCTGGTGGGGGCGCTGGTGCGGCACGTCATGAGCAACGCGACCGACGAGTCGTACCGCTGGGCGGGCGTGGCCGACGACCGCATGCTGGGCGGGCCTCGCCGCAACGGCGTGCCGCCGGGGCCGCGTTCTCCGCTGCACGGGCAGCCGATGCCGGTGCAGTAGCCGCACCCGTCGACCCGCTCGGCTGCGCCCGCAGGCCCCAGGCCTGCGTGGCCAGCCGGAACGCCAGCAGCGCCACCGTCGTGCCGGCGAAGACCCAGGCCGACACGTGGCCCAGCTTCGCCTGCAGCACGCCGTGCAGCGCCGCGAGCACGGCGGCGGCATACACCAGCCGGTGCAGCCGCAGCCAGTGCCGCTTCAGCCGGCGGATCGCCGCGCGGGTCGACGTCAACGCCAGCGGCAGCAGCAACAGCAGCGCCGCCGAGCCGAGCGCGATGAACGGCCGCTCGGCCAGGTCCTGCGCATACGCGTGCAGCGTGCGGGCATCGACGCCGATGTCGAAGCCGATATACAGCGCGAGGTGCAGCACGGCATAAGCGAAGCTCCACAGCCCGAGCTGCCGGCGCTGGCGGATCAGTGCGTTCCAGTCGCCGATGCGCCGGCCGAAGCGCAGCGCCACCGCCCGCGACAGCCACACCGACATGCGGCGCAGCGGCGTGACCGCGAGCGTGGCCAGCAGCAGGCTCATCGCCCACCAGCCGCTCGCATGCGTCAGCGCGGCGATCGGGTCGGGGCCGAGCGCGCCCGCCGCGAACCCGATCGACCCGCGCAGCGCCGGCACTGCGCACAGCACGAAGGTCAGTGGCGTCAGCACGCCGGCCTGCAGCAGTCGGCGCAGCAACGCTGCCCTAGAACTGCCGCGCGAGGTCCATGCCGGCATACAGCGACGCGACCTCGGCCGCGTACCCGTTGAAGGGCAGGGTGGGGCGCTTGGCGAGTTCGCCCAGCCGCAGCTCGCGGCGTTGCGACCAGCGCGGGTGCGGCACCTCGGGGTTCACGTTGCCGAAGAAGCCGTACTCCGATGGCGCGGCCTGCATCCAGGTGGTGACCGGCGGCTGCTCGACCAGCCGGATGTGCGTGATGGTCTTCGGGCTCTTGAAGCCGTACTTCCATGGCACTGCCAGCCGCAGCGGTGCGCCGTTCTGCGGCGGCAGCGCGCTGCCGTACAGGCCGGTGGCCACCAGCGCCAGCGGGTGCAGGGCCTCGTCGATGCGCAGCGCCTCGGTGTAGGGCCAGTCGAGCGTCGACCGGCGCTGCCCGACCATCTCCGACGGCCGCAGCGCCGAGGTGAACTGCACATGGCGTGCGCGCGAGGTCGGGGCGACGAGCTTCAGCAGCGCGGCGAGCGGGAAGCCGCGCCACGGCACCACCATCGACCAGCCCTCGACGCAGCGCAGCCGGTAGATGCGGTCTTCCTGCGGGAAGCGGCGCAGCAGGTCGTCGAGGTCGAAACGGCGTGGGCGCTCGACCTCGCCGTCGACGGTGACGGTCCACGGCGTCGTGCTGAACTCTTCCGCGAGCTTCCAGACGGCGGCCTTGTCGGGCGAGAACTCGTAGTAGTTGTTGTGCCGGGTCGCGGCTTCGCGCGGGGTGATGTCGTCGGCGGTGAGGTCCGGGGCCGGAGCCGCGGCGACCGGGTCGGCCAGCGCCGCGCCGCTCAGCGCGAGCATCTGGCGGCGGTCGAGCCACAGGCGCTGCGGCGTGATCTCACTCGGGGACGGGTTCATGCGGGGCGCTCGTCGAAGGTGGCGGACCTCCGGGTCTTCGACCGGCGGCTGGCATCGGTGCAGGGGACATTTGTCCCGAATCGCGTGGCCGATCGCCCCTTCCCGGGGAAAGGTGGCTACAGTGCGGGAAGCTTCTCGTTGTTCTCCTCCATAAGCCATTTAAAAAGCTTTTAAACGCTGAGAAACTTGATAATGGACATTTCACTGTCCATTGTTGAGCTCTCATGATCGACATGAAATTCGCCACCCCCGACGAGCTGGTCCGCGAGCTCGGCAGCCGCCTTCGCACCCAGCGCCTCGCATCGCGCGTCACCCAGCAGGAGCTGTCGCTGCGAGCCGGCGTCGCGTTGGGTGCCGTCAAGAAGCTGGAGTCCGACGGCAACACCACGCTGCAGACCTTCGTGCGCGTGGTGCAGGCGCTGTCGCTGAGCGGTGACCTCGAGCACATCCTCGAGCTCAAGCCGCACACCAGCATCGCCGAGATGGAACGCGCCGCCGCGGCACCTCGCCAGCGCGCCCGCCGGCCCGCGCTGCCGCGATGAAGGCACTCGACGTCCTGTTCCGCGGCTGGGGCCACGACTGGCTGCTCGGCCGGCTGGCCGACAACAGCGCGCAGCTGCTGTTCGAGTACTCGCCCGAAGCGCTGCGGCGCGGCGTCGAGTTCTCGGCGATGCAGCTGCCGCTGCGCGCCGAGGCCTACGGCGGTTTCCCCGGCTTCCAGTCGCAGCTGCCGGGGCTGCTGGCCGATGCGCTGCCCGACGGCTGGGGCCTGTTGCTGATGGACAAGCTGTTCCTGAAGAGCGGCCGCGATCCGGCGCGGCTGTCGCCGCTCGACCGGCTGGCGTTCATCGGCGAGCGTGCGATGGGGGCGCTGGCGTTCCGTCCGGCCGACGCCTTGGAGCCGGCTGAACTCGACCTCTCGCTGCTGCAACTGGCCACGGCGGCGCAGACGGTGGTCGAAGGCGACGACGTGGCGGCCTTGAATGCGCTGGTGATGATGGGCGGCTCGCCGCAGGGCGCGCGACCGAAGGTGCTGCTGCGCTTCGACCCCGACACCCGCCGGGTCAGCACCGACGAGCGCGCCGGCGCGGGCACGCCGTGGCTCGTCAAGTTCCCGGCGCGCGGCGAGCACCCGGAGGTGTGCGCCGTCGAATACGCCTACTCGCTCGCGGCGCGCGCCTGCGGCATCGCGATGCCGCGCACCGAGCACTTCCGTCTTGGCCGCGCGATGTCGGCATTCGGCGTCGAGCGATTCGACCGCGCCGGCCCGATGCGCGTGCCGGTGCATTCGTTCGCCGGCGCCTTGCAGGCCGATTTCCGGCTGCCGTCGCTCGACTACCAGACCGTGCTGCGCGCGACCCGCTTCTTCACCCGCGACGAGGTCGAGGTGAGCCGGGCCTTCCTGCGCTGCGTCTTCAACGTCGTGTTCCACAACCGCGACGATCACGCGAAGAACTTCGCGTTGCGCATGAACGAACGCCTGATGTGGCAGTTGTCGCCGGCCTACGACCTCGTTTTCAGCCACGGTCCGCGCGGCCATCACCAGACCTCGGTGATGGGCGAGGGCCTGGCGCCGGGGCGCTCGCAGTTGCTGGCGCTGGCGCGCGCGGCGCAGGTGCCGCAGCGCCTGGCGCTCGATGCGCTGGAGCGTGTCTGCACCGAGGCCGCGCTGCTGCCGCAGCGTCTCGACGAGGCCGGCGTGCGCCGCGCGACGCGCCAGGCCATCGCCGCCGCGGTGCGCGCGAACCTGCACCGCTGCGCCGCCTGAAGCGTGCTGAAAACTGCTGAACCGTGTCAGGGCATCTGCTGACACGGGCGATGTCGCGTGTCCATAATCGTCTCGTCGTCCGACAACAGGACGACCGCCTGCGGGCGCCAACAAATCGCCAGGGAGCGAAAAATGAGAGCACGAGTCGAGCCGACGGTCCGGTTGCTGCCGGGGACCGGGTGTCGAGGCCGCCTGCCGGCACGCGGCCACGTGTCGCCCCGGCTGCTGCCGCGGCAACTCGCCAGGCCTGCGCGGGGTCACCTGCGCACGCTGGCCTACGAGATCACCGTCGCCGAGGCGCGAGAGCGCGAGCGCATCGCGCTCGGCCTGCACGACGAGATCGGCCAGTTCCTGACGCTCGCGCGTCTCAAGCTCGGTGCGTTGCGGGACAGCCCGCCGGGTGCCGACGCGAGCGGACTGCTCGACGAGATCGCCTCGCTGCTGGCGCAGGCCTCGCGCGCCACCCGTTCGGCCACCTTCGACCTCAGCAGCCCGGTGCTGCGCCTCGGCCTGGAGCAGGCCTTGCGCAGCCTGGCCGACCGGCTCGCCGCCGACAGCCGCCTGCAGGTGACCTTCGATGGCGCGCTGCCGCCGCTCCGCTTGCCCGAGGCGGTGCTGGCGGTCGTGTTCCGCGGCGTGCGCGAGCTGTGCCTGAACGTGCAGAAGCATGCGCATGCGGCATGCGTCAGCATCAGCGCGTGGAGCGACGGCCGCAGCCTGAAGCTGTGCGTTGCCGATGACGGCGTCGGCTTTCGCACCGATGCGTCGCGCGACGTGTTCAGCCGCACCGGCGGCTTCGGGCTGGCCAGCACGCAGGCGCAGATCCAGGCGATCGGCGGGCGGCTCGAGATCTCGTCCAGCGCCAGCCTGGGCACGCGCATCACCATCCTGCTGCCGAATGCCGTCAACGCGGCAGTGAAAGCCGCTGGCTGAACGCATCTGGTCGCGCGCCGCGCGGCCTCAGACGACCCCGAGAGGACGGACCATGGGCATTCGCATCGTGCTGGCCGACGACCACCGCATCGTGCGCGACGGGCTGTGCGCCCTGCTGTCGCGCGAGAAAGACATCGAACTGATCGGCCAGGCCGACGACGGCCTCGGTGCCGTGCGGCTGGCGCGCGAGCTGCGGCCCGACATCGTCGTCACCGACGTGTCGATGCCGGGGCTGAACGGCGTCGAGGCGACGCGGCGCATCCGGGCCGACGAGCCGTCGGTGCGCGTGCTGTGCCTGTCGGTGCATGCCGAGAGCCGCATGGTGCTCGCGGTCCTCGAGGCGGGGGCGTCGGGCTATGTGCTGAAGGACTGTTCGTACGACGAGCTGGCGCTGGCGATCCGCAAGGCGATGTCCGACCAGATCCACCTGAGCGCCGAGCTGGTCGGCCTGGTCGTCAAGGAGGTGCGCAGCCGCGGCCAGCCGCCGTCGGCCGGCAGCACCGCGGCGTTGACGCCGCGCGAACGCGAGATGGTGCAGCTGTTGTCGGAGGGCTTGTCGACGCAGCAGATCGCCGACCGGTTGCACGTCAGCATCAAGACCGTCGCGACGCACCGCGAGCACGTGATGCAGAAGCTCGACATCTCCAGCCTGGCGGAGCTGACGCGCTACGCGCTGTGCGAAGGCCTGAGTTCGCTCGACCAGCCGTGGCGCAACGCCGCACGTGCGCCGGCCTGAGGGCGGCAGGCTTGCGGAACGGACCTTTCCCTGCGAGGCCCCGAACAGAGTGGGGCTTCTCAGATTCCGCGCACGCCCGTATCAGCCGTTTCCTGATGGCGCAGCGCCTCGCAGCGGTTCACGCTGCGCTCCACGATGGCCGTTGTTGCGCCCCCCCTGACCCTGTTGCTGGCCGACGACCACGCGGCCTACCGCGCCTGCGTGGCCGATCTGCTGCGCCCGCACGGCTTCGTGGTCGCCGGCGAAGCGCCTGACGTGCCCGCGCTGCAGGCGTGGCTCGCGCAGGCGCCCACGCTCCCCGACGTGCTGCTGATGGACGTGCAGATGCCCGGCGGCGGCCCGGCCGCGCTGGCCGCGCTGCTCGCGCAACACCCCCGGCTGCGCGTGCTGGTGCTGTCGATGCACGACGAGCCCGCGATCGTCGACGCGATGCGGGCCGCCGGCGCCTGCGGCTACGTGTTGAAGGACGACCCCATCGCCGAGTTGGCGCAGGCGATCCGCGCCGTCGCCGCCGGCGCGCGCGATGTCGGCCGCATCAGCCGGCCGCCACCGCCGTCTCAGCAATGAGGAGGCGCAAGTTCAGAGATTGACCGATGGGCGCGGGCGGCCCGCGTCCCTATCGTTGGCGCATTCCTTCACCGCCATCACCAAGGTCCCCATGATCGACGCGGCCATCGCGCACGTTGCCAACCAGCTGAACAACGCCTTGCGGCGTTCGTTCCAGCTGGGCGAAGAGCTGGTCGTGGTGTCGAGCCCATACGAGCCGGACGGCAGCGTCGCCGCCAACATCGGCAACAAGCTGGCGGTGTTCCTCGTCAACATCGAGCGCGACACGATGCCCGGCCACCGCGCGCGGTCCGAGGCCGGCGTGGGCCGCCTGGCGCGGCTGCCGGTGCCGGTGTCGCTGAACCTGATGGTGATGTTCGCCGCCAACTTCAGCGCGGCCAACTACCCCGAGGCGCTGAAGTTCATCTCCAGCACGATCGCGCATTTCCAGTCGTGGCCGGTGCTCGACCACCAGAACACGCCCGACCTCGACCCGCGCATCGAGAAGCTGACGCTCGACATCGAGAACCTCAGCGTCAGCGACCTGAGCAACCTGTGGGGCCTGTTCAGCGGCCGCTACCTGCCGTCGGTGCTGTACCGCCTGCGCATGGTCACCTTCGACGCCGGCCAGCTCGACGCGCAGCTGCCGGTGATCCGCCGCGCACAGGCCGGGGTGGGGGCCTGAGCATGATCGACCTAGGCCCCTACGTCCCGCTGTTGCGCGTCGACTTCGCGCACGGCTTCTTCGCCGACGGCCGCTGCCCCGGGCTGCGCTTCGTGCCGGTGGGCGATACCGCGGCGTGGCTGCGCGCCACCGATGCGATCGAGCGCCACACCGGCAGCGCGCTCGCGCTGTTCGGCCCGGCGCAGGCGCTGACGACGGAGCCGGGCGCCGTGCTCGCGTGGCAGGTGCATGCCACCGACGAGGCCTTTCCGACCTGCACCGACAACCCGGCGCAGTGGCCCGCCGAACTGCTGTGGCTCGATGCCGGCGACGCGGTGCGGGACGGGGTCGGCACGCCGCTGCGCCTGCACGCGGGCGAGACCGTCTCGCGGGCCGACGTGCGTCCGCTGACCTGGCCGCTGGTGTCGCAATCCCTCGGCGCGCAGGCACCGAACGGCGCCCGCCTGATGCCGCCGCTCGCGCTGCTGCGCGTGCCGCCGGCCGCCATGCCGCCGGCCCCGCTCCTGTGCACGGTGCGGTTCGCGCCGCGCGAGACGGTGTGGAAATACTGCCTGCACGGCGACTGGCCCGAGCCGCAACTGCAGGTCGTCGACCTGGCCAGCGGCATCGAGTTCGGCGAGCCCGAGCCCGGTTGCCTCGACAACGGCGCGCCGCTGCTGGCCATCCGTTCGCGCTCGCCGATCGCGCTCGCGCAGCGCAGCGAACGTCGATTCCAGTTGCGCAGCCGCCAGCGCGGCGGCGACAAGGTGCTGGTCAAGCGCCTGCCGGTGGCGGCAGCGCAGTTCCTGGCGCGGGAGCAGGTCGGCAGCGAGAGCCGCCTGGTCTCCGAGATCCATGTGCATCGCTAGGCCCCGTCAACACTAACCGCAGAGGAGGCCGCCATGGCCATGAAGACCCCCGGCGTCTATATCGTCGAGAAGAATGCCTTTCCGAACTCGGTGGTCGAGGTGGCCACCGCGGTCCCGGCCTTCATCGGCTACACGGATCGCGCCGAGAACGCCGGCAAGTCGCTGAACATGAAGCCGTGGCGGATCGGTTCGATGGCCGAGTACCACCAGTACTTCGGCTTCGGTCCGGCCCCCAAGTTCGGCATCGTCGAGAAGACCGATGCGAACGCGGTTGCCGCCTTCAAGGCCGGCGACAAGGAATACCTGCTGACGCAGGCCGACGGCCAGGCGGGCGGCCGCTTCCTGCTGTATTACGGCATGCTGCACTTCTTCCAGAACGGCGGCGGCCCGTGCTATGTGGTGTCGGTCGGCGAGTACGGCAAGTCGGCGCTGATCGAGCCCGACAAGCTGATGGCCGGCATCGAGCCGCTGGTCAAGGAGCAGGAGCCGACGATGGTCGTCGTGCCCGATGCGGTGCTGTTGTCGGCCAGGGACTGCATCTCGGTGCAGCAGGCGATGCTGCAGCACTGCGGCGGGCGCATGCGCAGCCGGGTGGCGATCCTCGACGTGTGGGGCGGCCACCTCGACCGCAAGAACCCGACCGGCGTCGATCCGATCGAAGGCTTTCGCGGCGCGCTCGGCGTCAACTTCCTCGATTTCGCGACCGCCTACTACCCGTGGGTCAACACCACGGTGGTGCAGGACAAGGACCTGGACTACACCCGCGTGGCCAACCCCGACGTGCTGATCCAGCTGCTGATGGCGGAGCTCGCGCTGCCGGCCCAGCTCGACCCGAAGACGCCGGCGCGCACCGCGCAGCAGTGGCAGGCGGTGCAGGACGTCGCGAAGACCGACGACCAGTGGGCGGCCGGCATCACCGCCGACGTCAACGCATCGGACAAGACCGACGACGAGAAGCAGAAGCTGCTCGCACCGGCGGCGCTGAAGCTGGCGGTCGAGACGCACAAGGCCTTGCTGAACAAGAGCCTGGGCGCGTCCAGCACCTTGTTCAACACCATCATGGCCGAGGCGCGCAACCGGCTGAACCTGATGCCGCCGTCGCCGGCGATGGCAGGCATCTACACGATGGTCGACAACACCCGCGGCGTCTGGAAGGCGCCGGCCAACGTCAGCCTGAACGGCGTGGTGTCGCCGGCGGTGACGATCTCGCACGAGGACCAGGAGGACCTGAACGTCACGACGCAGGGCAAGTCGATCAACGCGATCCGCTCGTTCATCGGCGAGGGCGTGCTGGTGTGGGGGGCGCGCACGCTGGACGGCAACAGCCTGGACTGGCGCTACATCAACGTGCGGCGCACGATGATCATGCTCGAGGAGTCGTGCCGCCTGGCGGCCAAGGCGATGGTGTTCGAGCCGAACGTGTCGAGCACCTGGGTGACCATCAAGAGCATGGTCACCAACTTCCTGACCGGCATCTGGAAGCGCGGCGGGCTGGCCGGCGCAGTGCCGGACGATGCGTTCAGCGTGCACGTGGGGCTGGGCGAGACGATGACGCCCGAGGACATCCTCGAGGGGATCCTGCGCGTGACGGTGCTGGTGGCGATCAGCCGGCCGGCCGAGTTCATCGAGATCACCTTCCAGCAGCAGATGCAGAAGTCGTGACCCATCCCCGCAATCCGCACGAATCAATTGACCCTTCAGGAGGCAGACCATGGCAGACGACGGATCCGCGCAATCGACCACGGTGTGGCCGCTTCCCAAGTTCCGCTTCTCGGTGAAGTGGGACTCGACGGAGATGCACTTCCAGGAGGTCTCCGGCCTCGACGTGGAGGCGCAGCCGATCGAGTACCGGCACGGCGACAGCCCGGCCTTCTCGGTGATCAAGATGCCCGGCTTGAAGAAGTACAGCGACGTGACGATGAAGAAGGGCGTCTTCAAGTCCGACAACAAGCTGTGGGACTGGTTCAACGAGATCAAGATGAACGTGATCAAGCGCAAGTCGGTGACGATCAGCCTGCTCGATGAAGCCGGTGGCGTGACGATGGTGTGGACGCTGGCGAACGCCTGGCCGACCAAGATCACGGGCACCGACCTGAAGGCGCAGGGCAACGAGGTGGCGGTGGAGACCATCGTGATCGCCCACGAGGGTCTGACGATCGCCAATGCCTGATGGCGACCGCGATCCCGCCCGCCCCGCCGCTGCCGCCGCCGAAGGCCCCGCCCAGGCCGGCACCGCCGCCCCCTGCGCCGGTGGCGGTCGGGCTGAACCCGCCATCGCTGCAGGCGGCCAAGGCGAAGCTGCGGGTCACGAAGCCGCTGGAGTTCTACCCGCCGCCCGCATTTCATTTCGCAGTGAGCTTCGGCACGCAGCCGAAGGATGCGGACGGCGCGTTCCGCGAGGTCAGCGGGATCGGTCCCGAGGTCGAGACCGAGACGGTGAACGAAGGCGGGTTGAACGGGTTCGCGCATGTGTTGCCGAAGTCGATCAAGCACCCGCGGCTGGTGTTGAAGCGCGGCATCGCGGTCAGCGATTCGCGGCTGGTGCAGTGGTGCCAGGCGGTGCTGGACGGCGGGTTCGTGAAGCCGATCTTTCCGAAGCTGGTGCACGTGTTCCTGCTCGACCACGGCGGTGATCCGTTGCGTTGCTGGTCGATCGAGAACGCCTGGCCGGTGAAGTGGGAGATCGACGGGTTCCAGTCCACCCGCAACGAGGTGGCGATGGAGAAGATCGAGCTGGCGTATGCCCGCTCGAACCGCATCTACTGAACGCTTTTGCAAAGGATTCAGATGAGCATCGAGGTGCGTCAATTGCTGATCCGCTCGCAGGTCCAGGCGGCGCCTGTCGTTCCCCAGCGGCAGGGGCTGGCGTCGGCCGAGCTCCAGCGTTTGCGGGAGCAACTGCTGGCCGAGTGCAAGGCCTGGCTGGTTCAGCAGCTGCGGTCGCAGCGGGAGCGATGAGATGTCGTTCTGCGGCGTTTTGAGCGGCAAAGGCGCGTGGGGGGAGGCCATGGCGCGCCGTCGGGGGCGGTCCTCGGCCCGTGGGGGCCGAGGACTTCCCTGCGCTGACTGGCTTCGTGGCCCGTCGCCGAAACTCCCTCCACTCACTTCGTTCGTTGTGGTCAAACAGTCGGCGACAGTCAGTTCACGAAGCGTGCTGCGCACGCGGGCCACGAAGCCAGCCAGCTCCGGCGCCCCCNTGTGGTCAAACAGTCGGCGACAGTCAGTTCACGAAGCGTGCTGCGCACGCGGGCCACGAAGCCAGCCAGCTCCGGCGCCCCCTCCTTATTGGCGCGCCATGGCCTCCCCCCACGCGCCTTTGCAGCCACACCGAGCCCATCGTCGAACACGCACACCCAGCCCCCCAACACACTCGGTTCGGGGGCGGTGCGGGCGGGGACAGGCTGGGGGGCGATTTCTGGGGCGACGAAGAAGGTCGGCTTCGGGGGTGGCGTGCGCAGCACGCTTCGTGGACTGACTCATCGGCACTGTTTGACCACAGCGAACGCAGTGAGCGGAGGGAGTTTGCCGATGCACCCCCGAAGCCGAGCTTCTTCGTGGAGTCGGCCCGCCAGGGCCGACCGCCCCGGCATGAGTCCCCCAGCCTGTCCCCGCCCGCACCGCCCCCGCGCCCCGAGCCAGAGCACCACACCATGCCCACCGACCGCCTAGGCCAACTCACGCACCTGGTGATGACGCGCTTCACGCGGGTGGACGGCACAGTCAAGCTCGACGATTCGGCGACGTTCACCGTGCAGATCAACCCGGCCGACTTCAAGCACACCAGCGGCATCACCTACGACAAGAAAAAGACCCAGGCCGATGCGCAGGGCAGCCCGAAGTTCAGCTCGGTCGGCGACGAGCATGTCTCGTTCTCGCTCGTGCTCGACGGCACCGGCGTCGTGCCGCCCGGCGCCAACGGCCAGCGCGAAGACGTGCGCACGCAGATGAAGAAGCTCAACGCCGTGGCTTACCAGTACCAGGCCGACACGCAGGAGCCGCCGTACGTTCGCCTGCTGTGGGGCAGCCTGATCTTCTTCGGCCGGCTCGAATCGCTGAACACGCAGTACACGCTCTTCAAGCCCAGCGGCGAACCGCTGCGTGCCCGCGTCGAGCTCAACTTCCTCGGCGCGATGAGCAAGGAGGAGTCGAAGCTGGTTTCCAACCGCACGCCGCCCGGCGGCGCCAGGAGCGTCACCGTGATCGACGGCGACACGCTGCCGCAGATCTGTGCCGAGCACTGCGGCGATGCCGACATGGCGGCCGAGGTCGCGCGCGCGAACAACCTGCCCACGCTGATGTCCGTCGCACCCGGCTCCCAGCTGCTGGTGCCGGCGTCGAGGTAAGCCGTGCCTGCCGTCTCCCCCCTCGACGACACGGATGGCGTCGTCCGCCTGTTGCTCAGCGCCGATGGCGTCGCGCTCGACGAGACCGTCGAGGTCATCTCGGTGTCGGTGCGGCGCGGCGTCAACAGCGTGCCGTCGGCCCGCATCGAACTCGCCGATGGCGACATCCCCAGCCGCACCTTCCCGCTCAGCGACTCCGCGCATTTCAAGCCCGGCGTGCTGCTGTCGATCAAGGCCGGCTACCAGTCCGACCCCACGGCCGTGCTGTTCGAAGGCCTCATCGTTCGCCATGGGCTGCAGGTGCGCGGCGACAACGACGCACGCCTGATCGTCGAATGCCGCGACAAGGCCGTGCTGATGACGGTCGGCCGCCGCAATGCCAATTTCATCGACCAGACCGACAGCGCCGTCATCGAGGCGCTGGCCGGCGAGCACGGCCTGGCGATCGACGTCGACGCCACCGAGCTCAGCCACACCGAACTCGTCCAGCACTACTGCAGCGACTGGGACTTCATGCTGTCGCGCGCCGAGGTCAACGGCCTGCTGGTGGTCGCAACAGACGGCAAGCTTGCCGTCAAGGCGCCCGAAGTCGATGCCGAAGCCGCGCTGAAGGTCGCGTACGGCGACGAACTGATCGAATTCCAGGCCGACCTCGACGCGCGCAGCCAGTTCGCCAGCGCCCAGGCCTTCTCGTGGGACATCAAGGGCCAGGCGGCGCTCGAAGGCAGCGCGAGCGCACCGGTCACGCTGCCGGCGCAGGGCGACCTCGATTCGGCGACGCTCGCCGGCGTGATCGGCCTGCCGACCTGGCGGCTGCAATCCGGCGCGCCGCAGCCGCTCGCCGCGCTGACGAGCTGGGCCAAGGCGCAGCAGCTGAAGTCGGGCCTCGCACGGCTGCGCGGGCGCCTGAGCTTCCAGGGCTCGGCGCTCGCGAAGGTCGGCGGCCTGATCGAGCTGAGTGGCGTCGGAGCGCGTTTCAGCGGCAAGCTGCTGGTCACCGGGCTGCACCACGAGATCGCCGACGGCAACTGGGTCACCGAAGCCGAGTTCGGCCTCGCGCCCGACTGGTTCGTCGAGCGCGCCGACGTGATCGCGCCGCCCGGCGCCGGCCTGCTGCCCGGCGTGCACGGCCTGCAGGTCGGCATCGTGATGAAGCTCGACGCCGACCCCGCCGGCGAGCAGCGCGTGCAGGTCAAGCTGCCGATGCTGCAGGCGGCCACCGAAGGCATCTGGGCGCGGCTGGTGCAGTTCCATGCCAGCAACGCCTTCGGCGCGTTCTTCCTGCCGGAGGTCGGCGACGAGGTCGTGCTCGGCTACTTCGCCGACGACCCGTCGCACCCGGTCGTGCTCGGCAGCCTGTACAGCAGCAAGCAGGCCCCGCCGTACCCGCTCGAAGCGGCCAACGACATCAAGGCCATCGTCACCCGCTGCAAGTCGAAGCTCGAGTTCAACGAGGCCGACAAGGTCATCACCATCACCACGCCGGGCAACAACAAGATCGTGCTGAGCGACAAGGACCAGTCGATCCTGCTGCAGGACCAGAACGGCAACAAGGTCGAACTCGCGCCCGGCGGCATCACGCTCGACAGCCCGGCCGACATCAAGATCACCGCCAAGGGCACGATCACGCTCGATGCGGTCGGCGCCATCAGCGTCACGTCCAAGGCCGACGTCAAGCTCGCCGGACTGAACATCGCCGCGCAGGCCCAGGTCGGCTTCACCGCGAAGGGCAATGCGAGCGCCGAACTCTCGGCCGCCGGCCAGACGGTGGTCAAGGGCGCGATGGTGATGATCAATTGACCCCCGGCTCACCCGAAAGACGCCTCATGCCGCCCGCCGCCCGCCTCACCGACATGCACGTGTGCCCGATGGTCACGCCGGGCCTGCCGCCGATCCCGCACGTCGGCGGACCGGTGGTCGGCCCGGGCGTGCCCACCGTGCTGATCGGCAGCCTGCCGGCCGCGGTGCTCGGCGACAGCGCGGTCTGCGTCGGCCCGCCCGACACCATCATCCAGGGCTCGACGACGGTGCTGATCGGCAGCCGGCCGGCCGCGCGCATCGGCGACCCGACCGCGCACGGCGGCAGCATCGCGATGGGCTGGCCCACCGTGCTGATCGGTGGCTGAGCGGCAGGCACCCATGGGCATCGACAAGCGCTTCCTCGGCACCGGCTGGGCCTTCCCGCCAGCCTTCGACGGCCGCACGCTGCATGCGGTGACGGTGTCGGAAGACCAGGACGTGCGCGAGAGCCTGCGCATCCTGCTGTCCACCGCACCCGGCGAGCGCGTGATGCACCCGACCTACGGCTGCGGCCTGCGGCGCATGGTGTTCGAGAACATCACCGAAAGCACGCTGACCGAGATCCGCAGCCTGGTCGAGAAGGCGGTGCTGTTCTTCGAGCAGCGCGTCACGCTGGAGCAGGTCGACATCGACACCACCGACCTGTACGACGGCCTGCTGCGGCTGCAGCTGGACTACACGATCCGCAGCACCAACGCCCGCGGCAACATGGTGTACCCGCTGTACCTGCGCGACGGCGCGCTGCAGGAGGGGCCGCAATGAGCCGTGGCACCTCGCAGCGCGAGCGTTTCCCGGCCGCCTTGGCCGACGGGTATTTCCGCGTCGACGAGTTGCCGTTCGAGCAGCGTGTCGCGATGACCGCGACGCTCGCGCGGCAGCTGCGCTTCATCGACCTCGACAACCGCGAGGCCGGCGACTGGCGCGCGATGTTCGCCAGCGACATCACGATGGTGCTGGCGCGCATCGCGAGCATCGACCTGGGGGCGCTGCAGGACGCGTTCCTCGCCGATGTCGACTCGGCGCCGTTGGCGCGGCTCGCGCAGCAGGTGGTCGACCTGGCGCAGTGGATCGACCTGTGGTTCAAGTCGCTCGACGGCCGCGGCGAGCCGCAGGCGCATGCGTTCCGCGAGCGCATCCGCCAGCTCGTCGACCAGCAGCTCGGCGAAGACCTGCGCTGGGTGCACGGCAGCTTCGGGCAGCACCGCTGGCAAGGCCGTGCGGTGGCCCATGCGCAAGCCCGGCTCGACGCCATCTGGGACAGCGACCGGCCGCTGCTCGCGACGCTGGCGGCCGGCCGCAGCCCGCGCGAGCTGCTGCGCGAGCGCTACTTCGCGTTCCTGAGCGCGATCGACGGGCTGCAGGGCCTGGCGCGCGAGCTGCTGCCGGCCACGCTGCACACCGGCACCCACGAGGCGGCGGTCGGGCTGCTGATCGCATTCCTGAAGGTCTGCGAATCGGCGCAGCGCGAGGTCAATCGCTTCACCGCGCGGCATGTCGACTTCTACTACCGCGACTGCCTCGGCTTCGGCCCGGCCGGGCCCGAGGCCGACGAGGTGCACCTGGCCTGCGCCCGCGATGCGCGCGGCGAACGCCTGCTGAACGTGCCGCAGGACACGCTGTTCGACGCCGGCAAGGACGCGGCCGGCCAGCCGCTGCGCTTCCACAGCGCGGCGCCGCTGGTGGTGACCGATGCGCGCGTCGCGGCGCTGTGCACGTTGCGGCTGGAGCGCGACGCGCTGATCTCGCCGGAGCGCGAGTTCGGCTTCGTGACCCGTGCGAAGGCGGCCCGCCTGGTGCCCGACGGCAGCAGCGCGTGGCCGCTGTTCGGCGGCGGCCGCGGTGCCGACGACGCGCGGCTCGGCCTGGCCATCGTGTCGCCCTTGCTGCTGCTGCGCGAAGGCGAGCGGCAGGTCCGGCTCGAACTCAGCGTGGCCGGGGCCGCGACGCCGGTCGACGACGAGAAGGCGCTGGACCTGCGCGTCGACGAGGTCACCTTCGCGACCGATGCACGCACGCTGCGCGAGGCCTTCGGCCGGCTGCTCAGCCAGTGGCTGCTCGGCGGGCGCGCCGATTTCACCGACGCGCAGCTGCGCCGGCTGCGGCTCGCGGCGCGCCGCGTGCTGCGCGAGCGGCTGCCGCAACCCGGCAGCCTGGGCGACCCGCTGACGCTGCTGGCCGGCACGCAGGCGCCGCAGCGCGAGCTGGTGTTCGAGCAGCTGTTCCACGGCCTGCTGAAGCTGCACCTGAGCGCGGCCCACGGCTGGCTGGAGGTGACCGATTCCGACATCGACCGCGCGGCCGACGGCGGCGTCGCGATCACGCTGCGGCTGCGCGCCGAGGCGCCGGCCATCGTCGGCTGCGACCCGCTGCTGCATGGCGCCGACTGGGGCACGCGGCTGCCGATGCTGCGCATCGAGCTGGGCACGCAGGGGCGGCTCTACCCGTACTCGCTGCTGGCCGACCTGCCGCTGGCCGAGGCGCGGCTGAACGTGCGCGCGAGCGGCGTGCGCGACGTGGTGCTGCACAACAACCTCGGCCGGCTCGACCCGACCAAGGCCTTCCACCCATTCGGGCCGCTGCCGACGCTGTCGTCGTACCTGGTGGTCGGCGCGCGCGAGATCGCGTGCAAGAACATCCAGCGCCTGTCGATGCAGCTCGAATGGGGCGGCCTGCCGGCGGATGCCGGCGGCTTCGCGACGCACTACCGCGGCTACCCGGTGGAGCAGCGCGACGGCGATTTCCGCGCCGCGCTGGCCATCCTGCGCGACGGGCTGTGGCAGCCGTGCGCCGGGCTGTCGGCGCAGCAGCCGCTGTTCGCGCCGCTGGACGCCGCCGGCTGCCTGCAGCCGATGCTGGACATCGAGGTCGACCCCGGTTCGGTGCGCAAGCACAGCCGCGCCGGCGACCCGGCCGAATGGGACGGCGCGATGCCGCGCAACGGGCTGGTCCGGCTCCACCTCACCCACCCGCGCGGCGCGTTCGGCCATGCCGCGTACCCGATGGTGCTGGCCGACACCGTCACCGCGAACGCCCGCAAGAACCTGCGTGCTCGCTGGCGCCAGCCGCTGCCGAACCCGCCGTACACGCCGCTGATCGAACGGCTGACGCTGAGCTACGAGGCCAGCGGCGTGATCCGGCCCGCGGCGATGCAGGCGGCAGGGCAGGGGGAGACGCACGCGAATGCGGACGTCGAGCGCCTGCTGCACCTGCACCCGTTCGGCGTCGAGACGCTGCATTCGGCCGCCGCCGGTTCGGGCCACGGGCTGCTGGCCCGCGCCGACGACGACGGCAACCTCTACATCGGCCTGTCGGCCAGCGACCCGGGCGGCACGCTGACGCTGCTGTTCTCGCTGCGCGAATCGGCCGCCGACGCGACCCGGCCCGACGCAGTGCGCGCGCGCGTGCGCTGGGCAACGCTGGCCGACGACCACTGGCGCGCGCTGCCTCCGGCGCGCGTGCTGGCCGACAGCACCGAGGGTTTCCTGACCTCGGGCATCGTCACGCTCGACCTGCCGGTCGACCTGACGCGCGACAACCAGGTGATGCCGGCCGGCCTGTACTGGCTGCGCGCTTCGGCCGCCGAAGGCTTCGCGGGTTTCGCGGCGCTGCAGTCGGTGCAGGCGCATGCGCTGCGCGCGCGGCGCGTGCTGCCGGAGTCGCAAGGGGCGCCGCTGGCAATCGTGCCGCACGGCCGCATCACGCGGTCGCTGGCGTCGGTGCCGGGGCTGGCCGGCGTGCAGCAGGTCGGCCCGTCGTTCGGGCTGCGCAGCGCCGAAGACGCCGGCCTGCTGTACACCCGTGCCGGCGAGCGGCTGCGGCACAAGCAGCGGGCCTGCGTCGCCTGGGATGCGGAGCGGCTGCTGCTGGCCCGCTTCCCCGAGGTGTTCAAGGTGCGCTGCCTGTCCGGCGACGAGATCGCGATGACCGGCCAGCCGCGCCCGCAGGCCGGGCAGGTGGTGGTGGTCGTCGTGCCGCAGGTGCCGCGCAACGACCCCGACTTCGCCTGCGCCGCGCCGCGTTTCAACGCGATCCAGCTGAGCCGCATGGCCGAGCACCTGCGCGAGCGCGCGTCGCCGTTCGCGAAGATCGTCGTGCGCAACCCGGCCTACGACCGGCTGCAGCTGCGCTGCACCGTCGGGCTGGTGCGCGGCGCGCATGAAGGCGCGTCGCTGCAGCGCATCAACCGCAGCGTGGTCGAGACGCTGTCGCCGTGGTTCGACGACGGCTGCGGCGCCGAGTTCGACTGGGTCGTGCGCGGCGAAGACCTCGAGGCCCGGCTGCGCGCGCTCGACTGCGTCGACTACGTGACCCAGCTGTCGCTGCTGCACGTGGCCTGCAGCGACGACGGCGTCTACACGCTGGGCGACACCGCGCGCCGCGCGCCGGCCCCTCCCGGCGCCAACACCGAAGGCCGCGGCCATGCGACCTCGCTCGCGCCGTGGAGCCTGGCGCTGCCGATGGCCACGCACATCGTCAGCGCGGCCACCGCGTTTCCCGACCCGGCGCCGCAGCCGACGGGCATCGCGCGGCTGTCGGTCGGCAGCACCTTCGTGATCGGCACGCTCGACGGAGGCGGCGCATGACGATCCGCAACCGAGAGACGCTGCGCCACTTCTTCGACGAAGGGAAGCTGCCGACGCGCGACCACTTCGGCGACCTGATCGACTCGATGCTCAACATGAGCGACGAGGGCTTCCGCAAGTCGGCCGAGAACGGCATCGAGGTGTCGACGCCGGCCGGCTACGACGCGCTGGTCAGCTTCTACCGCGAGCAGAGCGCGCGCACCGCGCTGTGGTCGATCAGCCATGGCGGCGACCGCGACCAGCTGCTGTTCCACCGCGCCGGCGTCACCGCGTCGCGCGGCCGCGCGCCGGTGCTGGCGCTCGATCCGCGCGAGCGCGTGGGCATCGGCACGGCCGAGCCGAGCCAGGCGCTCGACGTGGCCGGCGTGGTCGCGTCGCAGGGCCGCGTCGGCTCGTGCCGCTGGCCGGGCCTGGCGCCGGCGCTGGCCGACGGCGAATGGCACGACCTGACCGGCCCGCTCGCCGGCTGCCAGGCCTTCGAGGTGATGGCCGGTGCCGGGCACCCGGGCGGCGGCCGCTTCGCGCTGATGCATGCGATCGCGATGAACACCTACAACCCGGCGGCGGGCTGGCTGGACCTGCTGTCGCGGCGCAAGCGCATCCGCTGCGACAACGCCTGGTATGGCCGGCGCTGCGACAAGCTCGAACTGCGCTGGGACGGCAGCAGCGGGCGCGATGCCAGCTACCGGCTGCAGGTGCGCTCGAAGTGCGACTACGGCAGCGGCGTGAGCATCCGCGCGACGCTGACGCGGCTGTGGTTCGACGAGACGATGGAAGGCTCGGCGCCATGATCTCGAACCCATTGCCCCAACCTCAACCCCAGCCCCAGCCCGGACCCGCCCGGCCGCGCGCCAGGGAGCGCGGCGAGGCGAGCTTCGCGCGGCTGCGCGAGCAGGGCCTCGAATGGCTGCAGGCCGTCAGCGGCCAGACCTGGACCGACCACAACCTGCACGACCCCGGCATCACGCTGCTGGAACAGCTCTGCTACGCGCTGACCGACCTGGTGTACCGCGCCGATTTCCCGGTCGCCGACCACCTGACCGGGCCCGACGGCACGATCGACTACGCGGGGCTGTCGCTGCACCCGCCGGCCGACATCTTCCCGTGCCGCGCGACCACTCCCGCCGACATGCGCCGCGTGCTGCTCGACGCCGTGCCCGGCCTCGACGACGCGACGCTGCAGCCGCGCGCCGACGGCGTGCTGCGCCTGGTGCTGCAGCTGTCGCAGGGCGCGGCCGACGGCACGGCGCAGCGCATCGCGGCCGCGCGCGAGGCCTTCCATGCGCAGCGCAACCTCGGCGAAGACCTCGACCTGGTCGTGACCTGCGTGCGCGACGTGGCCTGCGAGCTGCATGCGCAGATCGAGATCGACGGCCCGCGCGACGCCGCCGACGTGCTGGCCGAGGTGTACGACCGCTGCGACCGCTTCATCGCCCGCGCCGCCACCTGCCGCAGCCTCGACGAGCGCCGGCGCGCCGGCGCGTCGCTGGAGGACATCTACACCGGCCCGGCGTTGAAGCACGGCTTCATCGACGACCTGCCCGAGGGCCAGGACGGCACGCAGCGGCTGTTCCTGTCGGACCTGGCCGCGGTGGTGCAGGCGGTGCCGGGGGTCGCGCTCGCGCGCCTGTCGGAACTGCGGCCGGCCAACGACGTGGCCAGCAACGGCTCGGTCGCGTGGCGCGGCGACGGCTGGGCGCTGCGGCTCGCGATGCCCACCGACGGCGCGCCGGCCACCATCGCGGTCACGCGGCGCGGCAACCGGGTCGCGGTGACGCCCGACGACCTGCGCCGCAAGCTCGACGACCTGCACGCCGCCGGCCGCTCGAACCGCTCGCGCCAGCAGGCCGACCAGGCCGGCCGCGCCGCCGCCGCGCTGCCGCGCGGCCAGCACCGCGACCTGCAGCGCTACCACTCGGTGCAGCGGCTGCTGCCGGCCATCTACGGCGTCGGCCGGCATGGCGTGCCGCGCTCGGCGCCGCCGCAGGCGCGCGCCCGTGCGCAGCAGCTGCAGGCCTACCTGCTGATGATGGAGCAGGTGATCGCGCAGGGCCTGGCCCAGGTGCAGCACCTGCGCGAGCTGTTCTCGGTGAACGGCGGCTCGCGGCAGACGCTGTGGTCGCAGATGATCGGGCCCGACAGCGTGCCCGGCGTCGAGCGGCTGCTGCTCGCGCCGGCCGCGCAGGTCGAGCGGGCGATGTACCCGCCGTTCGACCGCTCGGCGCGGCGCAAGAGCCGCGCGCTCGACCACCTGCTGGCGCTGTACGGCGACACCTATGCGCAGAGCTCGATGCGCCAGTTCTGCGGCCACCATTCGCCGCAGGAGCTGGAATCGCTGCTGCTGGAGAACAAGGCGGCCTGGCTGCGCGACGTGGTCGGCCTGACGCGCGACCGCGCCGGCGGCTTCGACCTGGGCCGCGACGCCTGGGACACGCCGGACAACGGCAGCGGGCTGCAGCGGCGCGTGGCGCTGCTGCTCGGCCTGCGCATCGGCCACCCGCGGCCGCTGACGAAGGCGCTGCAGCAGCAGCGGCTGCGGCTGGTGCCGCAACCGCTGCCGCAGCATGCGTCGCTGCAGCTCGCGCCGCAGCAGGCGCAGGCCGCCGGCGCGGCCGGCCAGGCGACGGCGCCGCCGACCCGCGCCGAGCTGCAGGCCGACCTGCAGCGCATGGCCGTGCTGCGCGGCGCGCTGCCGGCGGGCGTGTTCCACGCCGGGCTGTGGCGCGACCGGTACCGGCTGCTGGCCGGCGGCGATGCCTCGCCCGACGCACCGCACCGGCTGCTGCTCGGCCCCGACGACGACGGCCGCTGGTGGGACCTCGGCGAACACGCCGATGCCGCGAGCGCGCGCCGCGCCGCCGGCAGCCTGCGGCTCTTCCTGCTGCACCTGCACCAGGAGAGCGAAGGCCTGCACGTCGTCGAGCACGTGCTGCTGCGGCCGCTCGCCGACGGCGGCCGCGCGCATGCGGCGCTGGAGCTGCCGGCCGATTTCCATGCACTGCGCATCAGCGTGCTGATGCCGGGCTGGACGGCGCGCACCCGGCAGCCGGCGTTCCGCCGCTTCGCGCAGGAGACGCTGCGCATCAACTGCCCGGCCCACCTGTCGCTGCGCTGCCTGTGGCTGGAGGTCGATGCGATGCAGCGCTTCGAGGGGTGCTGGGTGCCGTGGCTGACGGCGCGCAGGAACCTCGCGGCCGCGCCCGGCAACGCGCAGCTGGCAGCACTGGCCGACGAAGCGGCGTGCCGCGTCATCCAATGCCTGCGCCAGCCCGGCGACGACGATGGCGACGCTCGGGACGGCGAGGGCGACGAGCCCTGGCTGCAAGGCCATGCCTGACGCCCACCTGGTCGAGCACCTGCACGTCGAGGTCGGCTTCGGCGGCGGGCTGGAGGTGCCTGAGGCCGAGGCGCGGCTCGCCGCCTTCGTGCAAGGCCCGGCGCTGCGCATCATCGATGCGCTGTTCGACGCCGCCTGCGGCCCTGACGAGGTGTGGCGCATCGACGAGCTGGCGATCGACCTCGGCGAGGTCGCGCTCGACGGCCTGGAGGAGACCTGGGCCGAGCGGCTGCGCGAGCGGCTGCAGGAGCGGCTGGCCGACCTGCGCGGGCCGGGCGGAGCGGCCGCGGCGCGCACCGGCCCCGGCGGCGTGCGGCGCAGCCTGCCGCAGGCGCGGCTCGAGGCCTTGCTGCATTTCCTGCGGCACGGGCACCTGCCGTGGCAGGGCCGTGGCGAAGACCCGGCCACGCTCGCCGCCGAGGTGCTGCGCCACGGCGCGGCCGCGCTGGCCGACGCGCTGCGCGCGATGGACGACCGGCCGCGCCTGCTGCGCCGGCTGGTGACGCAGTTCGACGCCGGCTGGCTGGGCGCGCTGGTGCATGCGCTGATGCCCGGCGAACCGGCCGCGGCCGACCGGCTGCTGAAGGCCGCGGCGCTCGGCACCGCGGCGCTGTGGGAGGCGGTGCTCGGACAGGCGCTCGCCCATGCGGCCGCGCCGCAGGCGACCGGGCGGGCGCTGCTGCGCGCGCAGCTGCTGGCGGCGCTCGAAGCGGATTCGGCGTATTCAGCCAGCAGCGATCCGCTGCAGTCGGTCGCGTCCGCCTGGGCGCCGCTGCTGAGGGACGACCGCGACTGGCTGAAGGCCACGCTGCAGCGGCTGGGCGACCGCGCATCGTTGCGCCAGCGCATCGTGCGCGCGCTGCCGGCGGCGTTGCTGCACCAGGTGCTCGGGCTGTGGCTGGGCAGCGGCGTGACGGCGGCGGTCGACGACTGGATCGCGGCGGTGGCGTCGGGGGGGCCGGCGTCCGCCGACGAACGCGCCGAGCGCCGGCAACTGCTGTGGCAGGCGACGCTGCAGCATGCCTGGCAACGCGGCGCGGCGCCGTTCGACGCGTGGCGCTACGTCGACCATGTGCGCTCGCAGGTCGCCGCGGCCAGCGTGCCGGCGCTGCCGCCGTCGTGGTTCGAGCGGGTGGTGCGCGCGGCCACGTCGGTGCTGGCCTCGGCGGTCGCCGCGCTGGCCTCGGCGGTCGCCGCGCTGGGCTTCGGGCGGCGTGCAGCGGTCGAGCCGCCGCACGAGCCGGTCGCCGGGGCGGTGCGGGAGCCCGAGGTCGATGCGCCGCCGCCGCCGGTCGAGCTGCTGCCGGTCGGCAATGCCGGCCTGGTGCTGGCCGCGCCCTACCTGCCGCGGCTCTTCATGATGCTGGGCCTGTCCGACGAACGCGCCTTCGCCGGCCCCGAAGCCGCCGAGCGCGCCGCGCTGCTGCTGCAGCTGGTGGCCACCGGCGAGGCCGCGGCGCCCGAGCCGGCGCTGGTGCTGAACAAGCTGCTGTGCGGCATCGACCTCGCGGCGCCGGTGATGCGCGCGCTGCAGCCGACCGATGCCGAGCGCAGCGCGGTCGACGGGCTGCTGGCCGCGATGATCCTGCACTGGAAGGTGCTGGGCAGCACCTCGGTGGCCGGGTTGCGCGAGACCTTCCTGCAGCGCGACGGCCGGCTGCAGCATGCCGACGAGCACTGGCAGCTGCATGTCGCGCCGCGGCCGTTCGACATGCTGATCGACCAGCTGCCGTGGGGGTATGCGACGGTGCGCCACCCGTGGATGAAGGAGGTGCTGCATGTCGAGTGGCGCTGACCTGCGGCAGCTGCGCGTCGAGCTGAACGCGCGCGTGGTCGGGCGCGAGCTGGCGTGGCTGGAGCGCGTGCTGCAGGCGCGCATCGGCCTGCATTTCGGCCAGGCCGATGCGCCGGCGGCCGCGTCGATCGCCGCGCCCGCGCTGGCGCGCGACGACGGCGACTATGCCGAGCTGGTGCATACCGCCGGCCTCGGCCATGACGAGCGGCTGGTGCTCGCGCTCGCGCTGGCGCCGCACCTGAAGCCGCAGCTGCTCGACATGCTGTTCGTGCGCAACCGCAACCTCGACCGCGGCTTCAGCGAATTCGGCGGCTGGAAGGGGCGCTCGCACGGCGGCTTCCTGCCGACGTGCGAGACCGCGGCCTTCCTGGTCGCCGGCGAAGACCTGGCGCGCCGTTTCGCGCTGCAGCGCCTGCTCGACGAAGAGCGTCCGCTGCGCCGCCACGGCCTGTTGCGGCTGCAGCACGACGGCCCCGGCGAGCCGTGGCTGAGCGCTGCGCTGCACGTGAGCGGCGACGCGCTGGAGCGGCTCGCGACCGGCGAGGCCCGCAAGCCCGACTACGGCATCGGCTTCCCGGCGCGGCTGATCACCACGCGCCTGGGCTGGAGCGACCTGGTGCTCGACGCCGAGGTGATGGACGAGGTGCAGGCGATCGTCACCTGGTTCCGCCACGGCCAGCGGCTGCTGCGCGACTGGCGGCTCGACAAGGCGCTGAAGCCCGGCTACCGCAGCCTGTTCTACGGCCCGCCCGGCACCGGCAAGACGCTGACCGCGACGCTGATCGGCCAGGAGGTCGGCAGCGACGTCTACCGCATCGACCTGTCGATGGTGGTCTCGAAGTTCATCGGCGAGACCGAGAAGAACCTGGCCCAGGTGTTCGACCAGGCGCAGAGCCGGCAGTGGATCCTGTTCTTCGACGAGGCCGATGCGCTGTTCGGCAAACGGACCGCGACCTCCAGCTCGAACGACCGCTATGCGAACCAGGAGGTGTCGTACCTGCTGCAGCGGGTCGAGGACTTCCCCGGCACGGTGATCCTCGCGACCAACCTGAAGGCCAACATCGACGATGCGTTCGCGCGGCGCTTCCAGTCGCTGGTGCACTTCCCGATGCCGGACGCCGAGCAGCGGCGCCTGCTGTGGGAGGGCATGGTGCGCCACACCGGCCGGCTGGCCGACGACGTCGACCTGCCCGGGCTCGCCGAGCGGCACGAGCTGTCGGGCGGGGCGATCGCGAACGTCGTGCGCTTCGGCGCGCTCGGTGCGCTGCAGGCGGGCCGCGAGCGCATCGATGCGTCGGACCTGCGGCGTGGCGTCGCGAAGGAACTGCGCAAGGAAGGGCGGACTGCCTAGCTGCCATGGACACGCATCGAGATCAAGCCTTCCCACGCGCCGCACCGTGCGCGCGCTGCCGGCGGCTGCGCATCGCGCTGGCCGGTGCGGTGCTGGTGATGGCCGCGAGCCTCGGGTTGCGCGCCGCGACGGTGCCGCCGGCGGCGCCTGCGTCAGCGCCTGCTGGCGCGCCCCACACCGCGCCCCACACCGCGCCCGACACCGCGATGGTCCCGCTGGCCGCGTGGCCGGCGGCGTCGGCGATCGACATGCGCCTGGTCTACAAGACCGTCACGTTGCCGTCGGCACGCCGCGGCGCGCCCTACGGCCCGCGCGAGGTCGTGAAGGGCGGCACGCCGCCGTACCGCTTCACGGTCGACGGCAAGCTGCCACCGGGGCTGGTGCTGACCGAAGACGGCCGGCTCGGCGGCCTGCCGGCCGAGAACGGCAGCTTCCGCTTCGTGCTCGGCGTGCAGGACGCCGAATCGCCGCCGCGCGCGGCACAACAGGCCTATGTGCTGAACGTCTACACCGCCGCGAGCAAGCCGGCCGCGGCGGCATCGGCCGCGTCGGTGCCGGCGGCACCGCGTGCGATGACGACGCTCGGAACCGCCGATGCCGAGGCCACCGCGAACACCCGCGCCGGCCAGCCCGCGACCTACAAGCTGACACCGGCCGACCAGGCCGGCCTGGTGCCCGAGGCGGCACCGCCCGCCCCGGGGCTGGTGCCGGCCCCGGAGACCGGGCCGGTGCCGGCCGACGGCCCGGCGCCGCCCGCGGCGGTGGCCCCCGGCGACCCTGCGCCGGTGGTGCCGAGCGCCGAGCAACTGCAGGCCGTGCTGCTGCCGCTGACCGACGTGGAGTACCCGACGCGCGCGCTGTTCGTCGATGCGCTGGAGCAGAGCCGCTGCGACTACTACCGCGTGCATGTGAACGAGATGGCGCTGAAGAAGCAGCTGAGCGTCGACACCCGTTGCCCGCCGCAACCCGCGCCGGCGCCCGCATCGGCCCCATCGCGCAAGCCCGCGGCCACCGGCCTGAGCCTGCGCGAGTTCTACGACGACCTGCTGCCGGCGGCGCTGCGCGACGACATCGTCAAGGTGGCCGAGAAGCGGCATCCGTTCACCGACGTGAAACCGCTGCGCCTGACCGGTGCCGGCTGCGGCTGCACGCCGCAGCGCACCGACAACGAGGTGATCGGCTTCGTGCCGTACTGGCTCGCGACCGAGGCACCGCTGGCGGTCGACTTCAGCCTGTTCACCCGCCTCGAGTACATGGGCGTGGTGCTGGGCGACAGCGGCAACTGGGTGCTGCCGCCGGGATGGGACGGCCAGTCGGGCGGCTTCGCGCGCGAGACGCGGCGCCACGGCACGCGCGTCGACCTGGTGCTGTACCGGCGCGATTGGGCGTCGCTGCTGGCACTGCCCGAGGCGCAGGCCGATGCGGTCGCGCGCAACGCGGCACGCAATGCGGTGGTGCTGGCCGACACGCACCACACCGACCTGCAGTCGCGCTTCGACGGGCTGCTGCTGCCGCAGTGGCGCGAATCGGCCTACGTGTACGACGGCATCACCGTGTTCTTCGAGGATTCGCCGACCGAGGGGCCGCAGCAGAAGGCCTTCGCGCGCTTCCTGAAGCTGTTCCTGCAGCGGCTGGTGGCCGAGATGCAGGCGTCGGGCCGCAGCTACCAGGCCAACATCGTCGTGCCCGACCACCTGCTGGGCGACACCGGCGCCTACAACTTCTCGGACCTGATGGACGTGCTCGAAAGCGCCGAGCCGCGGCGCAGCAGCAAGGGCGTCGAAGAGGGCGCCAAGGTGCGCTACCGCGGCACCACCGACCTGACGGTCGACTTCCTGGTGCTGCTGAGCGAGCCGACCGGCGCCAGCACGATGGCGCTGCGCGCGCAGATCGACGCCACGCCGAACCTGGCCGGGCACCGCCGCATCGCCTTCCTCGAGAGCGTGGTGCCGATCGAGTTCCACCAGCGCGGCGACAAGCCGGTGCTGCTGGCCCCGCCGGAGCGCGACCAGCTGGACCGCGACCTGGCCTACATCAAGTGGACCTACGGCGGCATCGGCTTGTGGCCGCTGCCGACCACCGGACTCGGCAGCGGCGAGACCGTCAGCGGCCTGCTGGCGCACAACTACACGGTGCCGCGCGGCGCGCTGGCCGGGCTGTGCGAGTTCGCGTGCCCGAACCGGCTGCCGCTGCGCCTGCTGTTCGAGGCGCTGGTGCTGGCGGAGTGCCTCGGCATCGCGCTGTACGCATGGAACTGCCGCGTGCGGCGCATCGGCCGGCGCTACCTGCTGATGCTGTGGGCCGGCGCGCTCGCGACACTGGCGCTCGCCTTCGTCGTGTTCAGCTGCGACCCGGCGCTGCAGCACTGGCGCGAGCAGAATTACCTGCTGTACGGACTGATCCTGCTGCTGTTCGCCGCAGGCGTTTACGTGACGTTCAAGCCGAGAGTGGAGGCCCCATGAAGGTTCAACTGCATGCCAATGACCGGGACGCCGACGGTCCCTCGACCGCCGCGCACCGCCCGACGGCCGATCCGTTCCACGACAGCCCGCGGATGATCGCGCAGCGCGCGCAGATCGACGCGGCCTTCGGCGAGGCCGCGCAGCGTGCCGAAGACCTGGGCGCATTCGAGGAGGAAGAAGAACCGATGCAGGCCAAGGCCGACCCCGGCCATGGCGGCCTGCCCGCCGGGCTGCAGGCCGGCATCCAGGCGCTGTCGGGCATGGACGTGTCCGACGTGCAGGTGCACCGCAACTCGTCGCAGCCGGCACAGCTGAATGCGCTGGCCTACGCGCAGGGTAACGACATCCACCTCGCGCCGGGCCAGGAGCAGCACCTGCCGCACGAGGCCTGGCACGTGGTGCAGCAGCGCCAGGGCCGGGTCGAGCCGACGATGCAGATGGCGGGGGTTGCGGTCAACGATGACGCCGGGCTCGAAGAGGAGGCCGACCGGATGGGCGCGCAGGCCCTGCAGGGCGCGGGGCTGGAGACGGACGGGCTCTGAGCGCCCCGGCCGGCGGCCGAGCCAGGCGCCTCGCCGTCAGATAGCTTGCGCCGCGATGGATGCGTCGCGGCCGATGCGCATTCGGTCACGCCTGGGGCGCCCAGCCATCTCCAGTTCGACGCGGCGATGCCGAAAGCCCGGGGGAGTGGACGTGGAAAAGGCCAAGCCCTGCTGTGGCCACCGCGATCCGCGCTGTACCTCCCTCTCACTCCGCTCCTGCATCACATGACCACCTTCCTCCGTTCGCTCGCCGCTGGTTTCACCGTCATCGCCGCCGTGGCCCCCGTCGCCGCCCAGGCGCAATCCAATCCCGACAAGATCACGCTGTGCCACTCGCACGAAGAAGCCTATCCGTGGCTGATCAACGGCAAGCCCGGCTACAGCGCGCTGATGATGCAATCGATCGAGAAGCAGCTCGGCGTGGCCATCAAGCTCGCGCCGATGCCGTGGAAGCAATGCATGGCCGAGGTCAAGAGCGGCGCGATGGACGGTGCCATCAACGCCAGCTTCGCGGCCGACCGCGCCGAATTCGCGGTGTACCCGGTCAAGCTCGACGGCGAATCCGACGCCACCAAGCGCATGTACCGCGCCACCTACGCGCTGTACCGCATCAAGGGCTCGGCGGCAGGCTGGGACGGCCAGAAGCTGAACGGCGTCGACGGCACCATCGGTGCGCCGACCGGCTACTCGGTCATTGCGCAGCTCACCAAGCTGGGCGCCAAGGTCGATGACAGCGCCAACGCCACCGGCGAGATCCTGAAGCGCCTGGCGGCCGGCCGCTACCAGCTGGTCGCACTGCAGACCACCGAAGCCGACGACACGCTGCATGCCGAGGCCGACCTGCGTGCCAAGGTCGAGCGCATCAACCCGCCGCTGGCCGAGAAGCCGTACTTCACGATCTTCTCGAAGGTGTTCTATGCGAAGTACGGCCCCACCGCGAAGGAGGTGTGGAAGCTCGAAGGCAAGACGCGCGACTCGGCCGAATTCAAGAGCGCCGTCGCCCACCTCGTGAAGTCGGTCGACTGATCCGCGGAGGCCGCCGTGAAAGTCAAGAGCACCATCTGGCTGTTGCCGGTGTTGTCGGCCCTCGTGTTCGCGCTCGGGGTGATGGTCGTGTTCGCATTCTCGACCCGCACCTCGCAGGCGCTGGATGCGGTCGGCCAGACGCACTACCCTTATCTCAGCGCGAGCCAGCAGCTGGGCAGCCGCTTCGATGCGCTGGTCGTCAGCCTGCAGGGCGCCGCGTCCGACGGCGACAAGAAGCACCTCGAAGCCACCGGCGTCCAGGCCGAGCAGATCCGCGCGCTGCTGAAGGCCACGCAGGCGATCCCGGCGCGTGCCGCGGCGGCGCAGCGCCTGCATGCCGAGTTCGATGCGTACTACGGCTCGGCGGTGCAGGCGATCGGCATCGTGATCGGCAGCCAGCAGGGCGACGAAGCGGCCGCGCTGTCGAAGATGCAGGCGGCGCAGAAGCTGTTCGCCGCGTCGGTGCAGCAGGCGCATGCCGAAGCCCAGGAAGGCTTCGACACCGCGCTCGCGGGCGCGAAGAAGAGCACCGGCGCGACGCTGGTGGCGATTCTGGCGAGCGCGGGCCTGGTGCTCGTCGGCCTGGGCATCGGCTCGCGCTGGGTGGTCCGCCAGGTGTGGCGCCAGCTCGGCGGCGAGCCCGAGTACGCCCGCGATGCGGTGCTGCGCGTGGCGCAAGGCGACCTGTCGCACGACATCGCGGTGCAGCCGGGGGCCGACGGCAGCCTGCTGCATGCGGTGCGCGACATGGTGCAGCAGCTGCGCAGCCTGGTCGGCGACGTGCAGAACGGCGCGCAGTCGATCAGCCATGCCACCACCGAGATCGCGAGCGGCAATGCCGACCTGTCGAACCGCACCGAGCAGCAGGCGAGTGCGCTGCAGCAGACGGCGGCGTCGATGCAGCAGATGACCGATTCGGTGCAGCTGAATGCGGGCAATGCGCAGCAGGCGAACCAGTTCGCGGTGTCGGCGACGCAGGTGGCCGATCGCGGCGGCGTGGTGGTGACCCAGGTCGTCACGACGATGACCGAGATCAGCGCGAGCTCGCGCAAGATCAGCGACATCATCGGCGTGATCGACGGCATCGCGTTCCAGACCAACATCCTGGCGCTGAACGCCGCGGTGGAAGCCGCACGTGCCGGCGAGCAGGGCCGCGGCTTCGCGGTGGTCGCGAGCGAGGTGCGGTCGCTGGCCCAGCGCAGCGCGCAGGCGGCGCGCGAGATCAAGACCTTGATCAATGCGTCGGTCGAGAAGGTCGACAGCGGCACGCGGCTGGTCGGCGAGGCCGGCAAGACCATGACCGAGATCGTCCAGCAGGTGCGCCGCGTGACCGACCTGATCGCCGAGATCAATGCGTCGACCACCGAGCAGACCGGCGGCATCGCGCAGGTCAACCAGGCGGTGACGTCGCTGGACCAGGGCACGCAGCAGAACGCTGCGCTGGTCGAGCAGAGCGCCGCTGCGGCCGAGAGCCTGGAGCAACAGGCCGGTGACCTGATGCGACTGGTCTCGGTGTTCAAGATCGCCCCGGCGCACCGAAGCATCCACGCCGTCTGAGCCGTATCCGATGTGACGTCCCTGGGTGAGGACGGCGCAGGCCTTGCTGCAGCAGGCGCGCGCCGCCTGCGCGCCGCACGCCCAGCGTCAGCTCGTCAGTCGCGCATCGTGAAGTTGATGCGGAACGGGTACTGCATCGCGCAGGGCGCGCCGTCGCAGCGGGCCGGCTTGTACTTCGCATTCATCAGCACGCCCGCGGCATATTTCGTGAGGAGAGGATCCGGTGAGACCAGCACCGAGACCGACTGCGCCTCGCCGCGGCTGTCGACATCGACGAGAAGCGAGAGGTGGCCGCGCGCACGCAGGTGGTCCTGCCCGGCCGCCATCGCCTTGTAGAGGCTCTGTGGCCCCTTCAGCGGGTAGGGTGGCTCGTCGTTCGTCCCCATCGCCTCGTATTGCGACTTCACGATGGCCTGCTGTTGCGGCGACAGCTCGCCGTAGGGCTTGTCGAACGGCACATGGCTGCCGGTGACGACATCCCGAAGGATGTGCGAGCCGGTGTCCGGCCGGTCCTGCTTGATGGTGTAGCGCGGCGGCGTTGCGGGGTCGGCGGCGCAGGCGATCCACGGCGTGGACAGCAGCAGCGCAGCGGCCAGGGGCGTCAGGAGGTGTCGCATTTGCAGAGCATAGACCATGCACCCGGTGCGACGCGTCATCAAGCGGGCGGATGCGTGCGGCGGCGCGGCGCGCTATCAATGCGCACCCGTTCGACGAAGGATCCGAGCCATGTTCGATCTGCACGACCCGGGCGGCAAGCGGCCGTCGGAACACTTCAGCGGTGCGGTCGGCGCCGGCCTGGTGCTGGTGTTTCTTCCGAGCATGACGCTGGTCTGGAAGCTGGAGGTCTTTCGCCACAACCCGACCTTCGGCTACCCGATCCTCGCGATCTTCGGGATCATGATCCTGCTCGGTGCGCTGGCGCTGGTGTCGACGCTGTTCAATCGACTC
This sequence comes from Rhizobacter sp. Root1238, assembly GCF_001425825.1. Classification (GTDB taxonomy): domain Bacteria; phylum Pseudomonadota; class Gammaproteobacteria; order Burkholderiales; family Burkholderiaceae_C; genus Rhizobacter. The sequence goes on along the minus strand of NZ_LMDM01000018.1, from coordinate 12,269 downwards.
GGGCTGTCGGCAGCTGGCGAGGCGCTCGCGCTGCCGCCGGGCTCGATCCGCGCGACGATTGCGCTGTCGCTGATCGTGCTGTTCGCGCTGCTCGCGGTGATGCTCTACCAATCGCTGAGCAGCCCCGAGCCGATCGTCTTGCGCGGCCTGAACGAGGCCGCGAAACAGCAACTGGTGTCGGATCCGGCGAATGGCTCGGTGCAGGTGACGCCGGTGGCCTGCCCGACGGCCACCGCGGCATCGGGCGCCGCGAGCGCGGCAGCCGCCGTCGCATCGGCGGCGAGCACGCCCCGCAGCCTGCCCGACCCGTGCGCGGGTGGCGCGTTGTTCAAGTACGACGTGCAGATCGGCCACGTCGTCTCGAATGCCGCGGTCGATTTCGCCAAGCAGCTGCTGACGCTGATCGGCACGCTGATGACCTCGGTCGTCAGCTTCTACTTCGCGGCCAAGAGCACCGAGACCGTCGCGACCAAGGCGATCGAAACGATGAAGGCGCAGGTGGCCGACGCGAAGGCCGCGGATGGCGCGGATGCCGCAGCGGCTTCGACCACGGCACCGGACGGTGACGCCGAGCATGAGCACGGTGGCGTGAACTCACCGACCGACGACATGGACTTGCCGGCGGCGCAAGGTGGCGTGGCCAAGGACGGGCCGGCCGCGCCGGCGGCCGGCTGACCGGGGAGCGCGACATGAGCTTTTCACTCACCTGGATGCCCGACGTGCTGCTGCACGCGGGCCTGAAAGTGGCGCCCGATCCCGGATGGGAGAACCGCGGTCGGCGCGAGATGGGTTCGGTGCAGGGCGTGCTGTGCCACCACACCGCCGGGCCGAAGACCGGCAACATGCCGACGCTGCGGCTGCTGAGGGAAGGCCGCTCCGACCTGGCCGGGCCGCTTGCGCAGCTCGGGCTGGGACGCGACGGCACCTTCTACATCGTGGCGGCCGGCCAGGCCAACCATGCGGGCAAGGGCAGCTTCCGCGGCATCGGCGACGGCAATGCGCACCTGATCGGAATCGAGGCCGAGCACACCGGGCTGAAGGGCGATCCGTGGCCCGACGTCCAGCTGCGCGCCTACCAGCACGGCGTGGCGGCGCTGCTGGCACACGTCGGCGTGTCGTCGGATTTCTGCATCGGCCACAAGGAATGGGAACCCGGCCGCAAGCCCGATCCGACCTTCGACATGGATGAATTCCGCATGCAGGTTCGGGCCGTGATGTCGGGTGCGGCGCCGGCGCTGGCGCCGATCCCGCTGCAGGAGCCGCAGCCGGCAGCGGGCCAGCCGCAAACGCGGCCGACCTTGCGCCGCGGCATGGTCGACGACTGGGTCAAGGTGATCCAGGCGAAGTGCCGGCTGAAGGAAGACGGCTGGTTCGGCGCGGCCACCGAGGCGGCCGTGCGCGAACTGCAGCGGGCCGCCCGGTTGGTGCCGGACGGCATCGTCGGGCCGCGCACCTGGGTGGCGGTGGATGCGAAGTGAATCGTTGATCCGCGCATCCCGCGCGGGTACTCCTTCCTGGCCTGTTTCGTGGCTTTGGTGAATATTCACATGGCCTGTTGAAAAGACCCGGCGCATCGCTAACATGCGTCGCGTTGCGGTGGATCCCGATGCGGATCCATCGCAGCACCGGGGCCCGGCAGGGCCAGCGCTGCAGACCTAGCGGCGCGGACTGACCGACTGCCCCCCGAGGAGGATTTCTTGCAGCATTTCACCCCCATCGCCGCGTGGGCGATCAGCCGCGTGCGCGTCGCGCTTTTCTTCGTGCCCCTGGTTGGCGCACTCACACCGTTGGCATCGGCCCAGACCGCCGTCACGATCCAGCCGCCGAACCTGTCGGGTGCGGTGTCCGGCAGCCTCGCCGGGCGGGCCTCGGTGGGCGCCGGTGCGGCGACGTACTCGGTGTCGATCGCGGTACCGCCGGGCACGGCGGGCATGGCGCCTGGCGTGTCGCTGAACTACTCGAGCCAGTCCGGCACGAGCACGCTCGGGCGCGGCTGGGCGCTCGGTGGCCAGTCGAGCATTGCGCGCTGCGGCAAGACGCTGGCGATCGATGGCGTGCGCACCGCGGTGTCGCTCGATGCGAACGACCAGTTCTGCCTCGACGGCCAGCGGCTGCTGCCCGCGACCGGCTCGAACGGCAGCGAGTACCGCACGCGCATCGACGGCTTCAGCAAGATCGTGCCGACCATCACCGACGTGGCGAAGGGCCCCGACGCGTGGACGGTCTACCTGAAGTCCGGGCAGGTGATGACCTACGGCGGCACGGCCGACGCCACATTTGACGTGCAAGGCGGCACGCGCAACCTGCGCTGGGCGCTGTCGCGCTCGCAGGACCGGCGCGGCAGCTACTCCACCATCAGCTACGCGAAGAACAGCACGCTCGGCGAGATGGTGCCGACACGCATCCGCTACACCGGCAACGACAACACCGGGCTGGTGCCGTACAACGCGGTCAACTTCGTCTACGAGACCCGGCCCGACCCGTGGCAAGGCCATGTGGCCGGCAACCTGCTGAGCCGCGCGCTGCGGCTGACGGCGATCCAGACGCGCATCGACACCGCGGCCGACGGCAGCGGCGGCACGCTGGTGCGCGACTACCGCGTCGCCTACAAGACGAATCCGATCAACGGGCGCAGCCTGGTCGATGCGATCAGCGATTGCGATGGTGCGGGCAACTGCCTGCCGGCGACGCGCTTCGGCTGGACGGTGCGCGACGCCGCGGCAGAGACTTTCGCGGCGGCCAGCAGCGGCAACTGGGGCGGCCCGGTGCCGCAGCTGCAGGAGCTGATTCCGTCGAACCAGAAGCTCGGCAGCAAGACGCAGCAGGTGCAGACACAGGTGCTGATGGGTGACTTCGACGGGGACGGCGCGGCCGACCTGGCTCGCTCGGACGGTACCGGCAACTGGCAGGTGTGCCTGTCGCGACGCACGACCTTCGCTTGCCAGTCGTGGGCCGGACCGGCCAACGGCGATCGAGGGGTGGCGCAGGGCGACTTCAACGGCGACGGTCGCATGGACATCGCGTGGAGTTCCGTCGTGGGTTCGTCCACCTGGAGCGTGTGCCTGTCGACCGGCAGCGGCTTCTCGTGCAGCGACTGAGCGGGCCCGAGCTTCGGCGGCCCGGTGGCCGACTTCAATGGCGACGGGCGCGACGACATCCTTGCCGTCGACAAGAACGGCAGCAAAGGCGGCTCCAGGTTGTGCACCGGCGTGGCCACGGGCGGCGGCTGCATCGCCTACGACACGAGCGAGTTCGTGCTGGCCACGCTGACGGATTGGGAGAGCGGCCCCAACATCAAGAAGGTGACCGGGGACTTCAACGGTGACGGGCGCGCCGACTTCCTCATCACCGAGAAGTCGGGCGCATGGAGCGACGCGAGCGTGTTCCTGTCGACCGACCAGGGTCTGGTGAGGTCCACGCCGATGGGGCAGACCAACTTCTTCCTGCCGGTGATTCCCGATCCGGGCACCACGGTTCTGTCGGACCAGAACGGCGATCCGTACGACAGCTACAGCGACGTGCTCGAATCGCATGTCCTCAATGGCGTTGCGTCCGGCAAGGTGTGCCGCTCCACCGGCGTGTCGCTGTCGTGCTCTCCGATCCAGGGCTTGACCAGCGGCATCGGGTTCTCGAACGTCGGTGACTTCGATGCCGACGGCCGCGCCGATGCGTACCGCGGTGGGGCGGTGTGCCAAGTGGGCGACAGCGCGCCGTACCAGCTCGGCGACACCTACGGCGGCAGCGTCAACATCGCCTGCCGTGCGTGGACGCCGGCCAGCCCTGGCACTGCAACCGCCAGCTACGTCGGTGACTTCAACGGCGACGGCATCCCCGACCGGGCGTACTACATCGCCGCCAGCAACTCCGCCGGCAGCTGGTACGTGGCCTTGACCGGCAACGGCGGCAGCAGCGACCTGCTCGAATCGGTGACCGACGGCGAGGGCCACCAGACGCAGTTCAGCTACAAGCGCATGGACGACGCCAGCGTCTACACGCGCGGGGCCGACGTGGCTTGGCCGCTGCGCAACGTCGTCAGCGGCCCGCCGCTGGTCGCGCAGCGCCGTGTCGCCAACGGCCAGGGCGGCTGGCTGAGCACCGATTACCGCTACCAGGGCCTGCGCAGCAACCAGCAGGGCTTGGGGTCGGTGGGATTCGAGACGATCCAGTCGACCGACGCCTCCACCGGCGTGACCACACTGAGCCGTTTCAAGCAGGACGACCCGTTCATCGGCATGCCGGTGCAGACCAGGGCGACTCAGGCCAACGGCGTCGTGCTGAGCCAGGTCGACATCACCCCGGCGTCGTTCGCGACCACCGGCGGCGCGCTGTTCACCTACACGAGCAGCAGCACCAGCGCCACGCGCGACCTGGACAACTCGGCGATGACGACCCGCACGACGCAGGTCAACCCGAACGGTATCGACGCCTTTGGCAACATCACGTCAAGCAGCGAGACGGTGAGCGGCGGCGACAGCTTCACGACCACCACGACGAACAGCTACGACAACCTCCAGGGCAGCTGGCTGATCGGGCTGCTGCGCAAGACGGTGGTGGCCAAATCGGCGCAGCAAGCGGGCGACGTGGCCGCGACGCCGTCCGCATTGACCTTCTCGGCCTGCAACACCTCGAGCCCGGCCGCCCTCCCGGCGCTGGCGTGGATGAGCTGCACGCTGGGCAACACCGGCCAGACGGTGGCCGCGTCGATCGCCTACGCGGCACCTGCGGGCATGACGGTGACCGGCCCCGTCAACTGCTCGGCCAACACTGCCGACTGCGGCGCGGTGGTGCTGACCTCGGGCGCGGCCGCCGGCACCTACAGCGGCACGCTGAGCGCGACGCCGTCGCCGGCGGGCGGTGTGGCATCGAAGGCGGTGTCGCTGACGGTGGCGCCGCCGCCGTTGGTCTTCGTGCCGGCGGCGACGCAGTGGGGCACGATCGGTGCCGCGTCCGACTCGGGCGACTGGCCGACGATCAAGAACAACAGCAGCGTGTCGCTGCTGATCACGGCGCACACGACCGCCGCAGGGCCGGCGGGCATGTGGTCGTGGCAGGGCCAGGCTGGCTACTGCGTGCCGGGCAGCACGGTGCTCGCGCCCGGCGCGTCGTGCCAGACCTTCTTCGGCACCGGTGGCCTGGCCACGCCGGGCAGCTACGCGGCGACCGACCAGATCGGCTACCAGGTGGTGGGTGCCACCGGCACGACCTACACCGTGCAGCAGAACTACGCGTTCTCGCTGGCGAGCACCACGCCCAGCGTGGGCAGCCTGTCGTTCGGCAACGTGCCGGTGAACACGACGAGCACCGCGCAGAGTTTGACGCTGACCAACAACGCGACGAACGGCGGCACGCTCGCGAACCTGTCGATCGCGCTGAGCGGCACGAAGCCGGGCGACTTCGCGCTGACGCACACCTGCGGCACGGCTCTCGCGGCAGGTGCCGCCTGCACGGTGACGGTGAGCTTCAAGCCGACGGCGATTGCCAACGGCATTGGCGCGAGCGTACAGGTGCTGGGTTCATATCCGCGAATGCAGGGCGGCGCCGATGGAGGGATCCAGCGTGCGAACGGCGTCAACTTGTCCATCTCGGTGAGCGGCAATGGCACCGGCACGATCGCGACGCTGACCTCGGCCGCCAGCCTCACCATGCCCGCGACCTGGTACGGCGGCGGAACGCAGACGGTGACGGCCACCTACCGCAACGATGGCAACCTGCCGATGAGCCTCGGCTCGCCGGCGCTGGCCGCGCCGCTGAGCGTGGCAAGCAACGGCTGCAGCGCCGTGGCGGCGGGCGCGAGCTGCAATCTGGTGATCGCAGCAACGACCAATGTGCCGGGGATCAACCAGAGCCAGGCCTTTGCACCGAGCGGCGCCACGACGGCACCGGTTGCCACGACGGTGACGTGGACCACGCAATCGGCGGTGCCGCGCTGGAACCCGACGAGCCTGGCCTTCGGCAACGTGGGCGTGGGGGCCTCGGCTTCGCAGAACCTGACGCTCGTCAACGATGGCAACGTGGCCTACAACTGGGCCGCCAATTCGGGCATCGCGAACCTGCCTGCCGGGTTCAGCGTGAACACCGGCGGCTGCGGCAACGTGGCGCCGGGTGGCAGTTGCACCGCGACGGTGAGCTTCACGCCGAGTGCGGCGACGAGCTACGGCGGCAGCGGCATTTCGATGAGCGCGGTTTCGTACAACAGCAACACCTTCAGCGTCTCGGGCACCGGCTACGTCATTCCGGTTCTCACGGCTCCGAGCACCTCGGTCAGCGCCACGTCGACGGCACCCACGCCGGCGGTCGGCTACGCGATCTACATCAACAGCACGCCGACGCCGACGACCCTGAACCTGTCGTTTAGCAGCAGCAGCCTGACGCTGGGCAGCACGACCATGACCTGTCCCGCCTGGTCGGCCCTTGGCGGCGGGTACTGCAGCGGCGTGCGGATCGACTCGCCAGCCACCGCCGGCACCTACACCGGCACGATCACCGGCACCTCGTCGATGGGCGGCAGCGTGCCGCCGATCTCGGTGACGCTGACGGTGCTGCCGGCGCCGAGCAACACGACGATCACGTTGAGCCCTACGGCGCTGGACTACGGCGCGCAGGGGCTGGATCGCACGTCGGTGGCGAAGACGGTGACGGTGTCGAACACGGGATCGGCGCCCGCACCGATGACGACAGTGTTCCCGTCGGGCTCGGGCGGCTGGTCGTTCGAGCGGCAAGGCGGCACCTGCCCGGTCGACGGGCAGCAGCTCGCGGCGGGGGCGTCGTGCACGCTGGGGGTGGTCTTCGTGACGGGATGCACCTCGGGCAGCGCGGCGGGTGACCTGAAGGTGCAGGGCGCGAATTTCACGACTGCGACCGCGCGCCTGACCGGCACGATCAAGACGGGGAAGTGCACATGAGCACGACGAACAACAAGATGATTCGCGCCGCGTTCTCGGTTGCGTTGCTCGGGTTGAGCGTTGCAACGCAAGCCCAGACGGCCGGCCAGACGGTCACGCGCACGGTGACTTACGAGTACGACGCGTACGGCACGCCGATCAAGCAGACGGTGGAGCCGGACGACGCGCGCTACACGGTGAGCACCGCGATGGAGCCGGACGCGAACTACGGCGTGACGCGCAAGCGCACGGTGACCTGGCGCGACCCGGTGACCGGCGAGACAAAGACCCGCACCGACGGCACCGACTACGACAGCCGCTACCGCTACGTCGAGAAGAGCACGAACGCGAAGGGCCACCCGACGACGAGCACGCACGATGCCGGCACCGGCAACGTGCTGAGCGCCACCGATGCCGACCTGTTGACCACCCGCTGGCAGTACGACGGCTGGGGCCGCAAGCTGCGCGAGAGCCGCCCCGACGGCAGTGCCACCAGCACCGCCTACCGCCAATGCGTGGACAGCTGCGCGAACGGCGCGGCGTCGGTGACGATCACCCAGCAATGGGGCGGCCCGGGTGAAGCCAGCCAGACGGCGAGCCCTACCGAAGCCTTCGAGGACACCGCAGGGCACGAGGTGCTGACGCGCCACTGGGGCTTCGACGGCGCAGCGGTGTTCAGCCAGAAGGTCTTCGACGCCCGGGGCCGCGTGCAGTTCCTCTCCCGTCCCTATGCGGCCGGACAGAGCCCGGTGTGGACGAGCTACGACCGCGACGCGCTCGGCCGGGTCTGGCAGATCAACACGCCGAACAAGGCCGGCAGCGGGGTCGACAGCGCCACCTTCAGCTACAACGGCCTGAGCCGCACCAGCCGCAACGCGAAGGGGCAGCTGCGCACCGAAGTGCGCAACGCGGCCGGCCAGCTGGCCGCGGTGACCGACGCGTACGGCGCGACGACGCGCTACGTGTACGAGGCGTTCGGCAGCCTGGCCCGCACGATCGACCCGAAGGGCAACCGCATCGAGATCGGCTACGACCGGCTGGGCCGCAAGACCACGCTGGACGACCCGAACCTCGGGCACTGGACCTACGTGGTCGACCCGCTCGGGCAGACCCGCCAGCAGACCGATTCGAAGCAGCAGACCACCAGCTTCGAGTTCGACGTGCTCGGGCGCATGACGCGCCGGCTGGAGCCGGACCTGGACAGCCGCTGGGAGTACGACACCGCCGCCAAGGGCACCGGCGAGCTGGCCGAGACGTACACATGGGCCGCCAATGCGAAAGACTACCGGCGCGTGCACAGCTACGACGCGCTCGGCCGCCCGAGCACGACGGTGACGAGCCTGGACGCGGACTACGCGAGCACGGTGACGTACGACGCCTTCGGCCGCCCCGACCGCACGACCCACAGCCGCTCGGCCAGAGGGGCCGGTGCCACGGGTGCGGTGGCCGCGTCGAACACCTTCCAGCAGCACTACAACGCGGTCGGCTACGCGGACCGCATCGACCGCTACGAGGGCGCGGCGACGACGCCGATCACGCTGTGGACGGCGCAGGCGATGGACGCCGAAGGCCGGCTGACTCAGGAGCAGCTGGGCAACGGCGCGGTGACGCGCCGGGGCTACAACGCGTACACCGGGCGCCTGAACAGCATCCGCAGCGGGGTGTCGGCGGCCGATGCGCAGTTCCAGAACGACAGCTACGACTACGACGTGCTGGGGAACCTGGAGAGCCGCAGCCAGTTGATGGCCAATGGCGGTGCGGCGTTGAACGAGAGCTTCACGTACGACGCGCTGAACCGGCTGTACACCAGCACGATCGGCGGGGTCACCAAGACGACCACCTACGACGAGCTGGGCAACCTGACGAGCAAGACCGGCGTCGGGCTGTACCGCTACCCGCCGTCGGGCGCGGGCAGCACGGCACCGAATGCGGTGGTGTCGGTGCTGGGCACGGTGGCCGGGCTGGCGAACCCGGAGTTCAACTACGAGGTCAATGGCAACCTGAAGAAGGGCATGGGCCGCCGCTATGCGTGGACGGCGTACGACATGCCATCGAGCATCGACAAGCTCGATGGTGCGAACCCGGTGCAGCGCACGGCGTTCCTGTACGGCCCGGACCATGCAAGAACCCGACAGACCATCAGCCCGATGAGCGGTGAGGTGGCGGGAAGCCCGACCACGACGATCTGGTACGGCGGCGCCATTGAAAAGGAGATCGACGCCGCGGCCAACACGACGACGATCCGCACGGTGCTGCCGGCGCAGCTCGGCTTCATCGAGGAGAAGTTCAGCGGCACGGCCATCGCACCAACGGCGGACGGTGCGCGCAACCTGCGCTACTTCCTGACGGACCACCTCGGCTCCACGCTCGCCGAGATGGACCAAGCCCAAGCCGTGCTGCAGCGCATGAGCTACGACGCGTGGGGGCGCCGGCGCAACGCGGACGGCAGCGACGACGGCGGCCCGCAATGGGGCAGCCTGAAGAACGCGCAGGACCACAGCGGCTACACCGGGCACGAGCACCTGGACCAACTGGGTCTGGTGAACATGAACGCGCGGATGTACGACCCGCTGCTCGGACGCCACACCAGCGCCGATCCAACCGTGCCGGATCCGACGAATGCGCAGGCGTTCAATCGGTACAGCTACGTGCTGAACAACGCGCTGTTCTTCACCGACCCGACGGGGCTGGCACCGAACGAGACGCCGGGTTTTCTGGACAAACCGTGCGCCGGGGGGTTCTTTTGCAGCGTGAATGGCAATCCGGTGGGCATCGAGCAGAAAAACCCGGCAGGATCCGGACTGCGCCTGTCAGGTCAGGACAAGGGTGTGCGGCTTGGGCAGGGCAGCGGCGCAATGTCTCAGAGCGGGCAGGATTCGTCGAGCTTGGGCAGTGCATTGCTCGACACGGCAAAGGCGGTCGGCAACGTTGGAATCGAAGCGAATCCGCTGGTCGGCGCAGCCAGCGCATTTGCCACGGCATTCAATGTCGGCTTGCAGATAGGCGGGCAATCCGGCGGCGCGATGCCTGTGCTGTCAGACTACATCCGTTTCACATACGACTCGCCGGTCTTCGGCACGACCGTTGAGATCGGATTTGGGCTGTTGGCCGGCAGAGGAGCCGGCGGCATCGGTTCGGCGACTCGCGCAACGGAGTCATTGGTGTTGCGAGAAACCTTCGCGCTGTGCTTCGTGGCCGGTACGCTGATTCACACTGCCGATGGTCTGAAACCGATCGAAGACATTCGTGTCGGAGATCTCGTGGCCGCGCGCGATGAACTCACAGGCGTGACGCGGTGGCAGCCCGTCGTGCGACTCTTCCATCACAAAGACCAGCAGACGTTGGCGATCAGCTATGTCGATTCACAGGGCGACTTGGAGACCTTGGGCGTGACTGACGAGCACCCGTTCCGCGTCGAAGGTCGAGGGTGGGTCGCTGCGGCAGCGTTGGTGGCGGGAGATAAGATCCACCGGATCAGCGGCGGCTGGTTGACGGTCACCGCCGTGAGACGGAACACCGTACCGCAGGACACGTACAACTTCGAGGTGGCGGAGTTTCATACGTACTTCGTTGGCGCGCTCGGGGCGTGGGTGCACAACGCTTGTCAATTGAATTTTGGAACCGCAAAGGGACTTGGCCCAGCTTTGGACAAGGCTGGAAACCAGATTGGTCGGATCGTCGTGGACTCCAAGGGCAACGCGTTGATTGAACCTCTTGGAGGACGTACGGTTGCTGCTGGAAAGGGGGGCGTTGACACACACACGCTCTATCCCAATGGTTCGAACTATCAAAGGCTGAACCCGCAAGGTCACGCGAATGACCCTACCCCCCACGGGCACGGGCACGCGCTTGGCACTGCTTCCGGAATGAAAGGTCAAGGTTCTTCGCTAGACGTGAACGGGAGTGTCGTCCCCTGGAACAGTCCCGCTGCTCATTGGCCTATCAATTGATCATCATGGACATCATTGAATTTTTGAAGACGATTTACATCGGCGATCGTGGTTGCAAAACAATCTTGATTGACGGCTGGAACTCCGAAGTCAAGGTGCAGGCGACTTGCATCTCTCGTGTGCGATCAGCCACCTGGGACTACTACACAGCTGAAGACTTGCCCGATGGATTCATCGTCTTCGAAGGTGTGACCAGTGTGGTCTTCGAGCCCAGCGGTGCGATTCCCAACGATTCGATCAACGACATCAGAGCGGAACGGCTGGCAGGTGAGAGTGCCAAGTATTTGATTGTCATGAGTATCGATGCCGTCGATTCGGCCGGCAATCACGTGGAAGTCGAGATGCAAATCCATGCGAACTCGATGGCGCTGGAGGACCATCGCAAGCCGGGGCAAAGGATCACGCGATGATGAAGGCAATGCTCGGGACCGACGCGATGAAGAGTCTCGACCTTCCTGCTGAAGAGAAGCGGCCGCTTCCGCTGGCTGGGAACATCGAAGCCGCTTTGCCAGCCTCTATGACTGGTTACGGCGTGCAGTCGACGATTTCATCGAGTTCGATTGTTGAGCCTCAGGCCCACAAGAACTCCGCCGGAACCTGATCGGTCAGCCACACGCCGTTGTCCGCCATGAAGAACGTGAATCCCTGCGCCTGCATCCGAAGCGCATCGACTTTGAGGACGAGTGGCGTGCCATGACGCTGGCCAACACGCTGCGCCGTGGCTTCGTCGATGGACAGATGCACATGCTGACGCTCCTGCGGCTTCAAGCCTTCCGACATGATCGATTCGACGAAGCGCGTCGCGGTCCCGTGGTAGAGCACCGGTGGCGGTACCTGCGGTGAGAGGCCAAGCTCCACCGACACCGAGTGCCCCTGTGCGGCACGCACACGCAGTTCGTCGGGCGACACTGAGAACCGCTTCTTGTCGCTGGTCTTGACGACCTGCAACAGGTCCTCACGGCCAAACGGCGTCCCGGCTGCGTTGGCTTTCTCGATCAGTTCGTCAATGCTGGCCCAGCCTTGCGCGTCCAATACCAAGCCGATGGCATCAGGCTTGTGTCGCAGGACGAAGCTCAAGAACTTGCTGAGTTGAAGGGAATCGACTGGCATGCAGAGTTACAACCAACCCGGGAAAATGCGGTGGAGGGCGAACCACGCGAGTCCCACCGCTGGCACAGCGATCGCATAGACATTGAGCACCTGCTTCCAGTGGAGTGGCACTCGATCCGCCTGGAACCCTTGGCTGGTTCTGGAGGCGTCGCCGATGATGTAGTCGACCTGACCTTCGCCCGTCGGGTAAACACGCCAGGAGCTCAGTGGAATGATGGGCACCCAAAGAATGAGAGCCTGTCAGTAATTTTGTGTGCGAGGCATAGCATGACGACCAGGAGCATGTATGCCAAGCAAGACGAAGACGAAGAACGAGGCGATCGCTGCG
>NZ_LMDM01000017.1 GCF_001425825.1 Rhizobacter sp. Root1238 | reverse complement strand
CTTCGCCGTCTTGCTTTGCTGTTCGATCTGTCTCGTTCAGCGCAGCCTTAGACTGTAGCACCTTTTTGCTCAACCTCAACAACTTGTTTTTGATTTTTTTCCGCTCGCCGCTTTCGCCGCCCGCCGAAACCAATCAGTTGTCTTGGTCGCTTCGTTGATTTGTCATCAGCGAAGCCCACGATTATGCACAGACCCTTTTGAATCGTCAACACCATAAGCCCTCTGATTTAGTCGGGTTTCTCTGAAATGCCGCGACACACCGAGAGTCCCTCGATTCCACATCCAGGGCTTCGCAGGCGGCGAGCCATCGGCGAGAATCCGCGCCCTGCCCCCGTTGGGAGGCGCGTCCGGCCGTCTGGTGGCAAACAGCGGTCGGCGTCGACAGAGCCAACATACAAGAGAAGACCTCCGATGTACGACACGACCTACGTCAACAACCCCTTCGAATCGACCATTGACCCCGGTACCGTCCTGCAACGCGTTGAACAGTCGGCTGGCATCGCCCAGCTGCAACGCCGCGTGTTCGCGCGTGCCGACAAGCTCCGCGGCGTCGCCGCCGACCTGATGGAGCACGACGCCAAGATCGAAGCCCTGTTTGCCAACGGCCCGCGCGCCAGCACCGCTGCCAAGAAGACCACGAAGACGAAGGCCGAAGCCTGATCCGTCTCACCCCCGCCCGGACCCGGTTCACCCTCGAACCGTGGCGCCCGGCGGACCCCGGGGCAACAATGCGGGAGCATGACGGCCCTCTCCTCTTTTCCCAACGACAGAGATCATGACGACGCGGCAGTGATGCCGCGTCTCGCCTTCGGCATCGCCTGGGGGCTGTTCTGGGCGTTGATGCTGACCATCGGCGTGCAGGACCACTTGCGCCAGGGCGGCACCGCCGTCTGGAAGCCGCTGCTCTGGGAAGGCAGCTCGATGCTGGTGTCCAGCCTGATCGTCTGGCTGCAATGGCGGCGCGCCGGGCGTCTCGATGCGCTGCTGAACCGCCCGTGGCGCTGGTTCGCCGCGAGCCTGGCGTGGCTGCCTCTGGCCACGCCCTGCTTCATCGCGGCGGTGTTCGCGCTGCGCCACGCGGTCCATGCCCTCGCCGGCGAGCCCTACACGCACGACCCGTGGCCGGTGGTGTTCCGCTACGAGGCGCTGAAGTTCTCGATGTTCTACCTGCTGTTCGTCGCGATCGTGTTCGGGCTGCGCTCGCATGCGGCGCTGGCCTCGGCGCGGCTGCGGCTCGAACGCGAACGGCGGCTCGCGCAAAGCGCACAGCTGCTGCAGCTGGCCCAGCAGATCGAACCGCATTTCCTGTTCAACGCGCTCAACACGATCGCGTCCACGATCCACACCGACCCGGCCCTGGCCGACACGCTGCTGATGCGCCTGGCCGCGCTGCTGCGCGCCGCCACCGACCTGGCGCGCCAGCCCGAGGCCACGCTGGCCGACGAGCTCACGCTGCTCGAAGCCTACGCATCGATCATGCGCGAGCGCTTTGCCGAACGCGTCGAGATCGTCTTCGACGTCGACCCGGCCGCCCACCCGTGCAAGGTTCCGTCACTGCTGCTGCAGCCGCTGCTCGAGAACGCCTTTCGCCATGGCGTCGAGCGCCGCCTGGCGCCCACCCGCATCGTCGTGCGCGCGCGCCGCGCCGATGCGCGCCTGCGCCTGGAGGTCGAGGACGACGCCGGCGAGCTGCCTGTTGCGCCCGATGGCCCCACCTGGGGCGTGGGCCTCGGCAACCTGCAGCAGCGCCTTCGAACCCGCCATGGCGACGGCGCCTCGCTGACGCTGCAGCCGCGCGACGGCGGCGGCGTGCTGGCCCGCGTCGAGCTGCCATGCGTGTGCTGATCGTCGACGACGAAACCCCGGCGCGCGAGCGCCTGCGCCGGCTGCTGCTCGCGTTCGCCGACGTCGAGGTGATCGGCCAGGCGCGCGACGGCGAAGAAGCCCTGGCGGCGATCGCCGCGCAGGCGCCCGATGCGCTGTTCCTCGACGTGCAGATGCCGGGTGCGAGCGGCCTCGACATCGCCGCGTCGTTGCCCGAGCCGGCGCCCGCCATCGTCTTCGTCACCGCGCACGACCGCTATGCGGTGCAGGCCTTCGACGCCGCTGCGGCCGACTACCTGCTGAAGCCGGTCGAGCCGCAACGTCTCGCGCAGGCGCTGCAACGGCTGCGCGAGCGGCTCGATGTGCCGCGCCCGCCGCTGCAGCCGGCGCAGTTGCTGGTCGCCGACCGCGGCCGCACGCAGCTGGTCGCGGTGGCCGACATCCTGTGGCTGGAAGCCGCCGACAACTATGTCGTGCTGCACACCACCGACCGGGCGCCGCTGCTGCGCCGCACCTTGTCGGGCCTGCTCGCCGACCTGGGCCCGGGCTTCGTGCGCACGCACCGCGGTGCCGCGGTCGCGCTGGCCCACGTGACGCAACTCGAACCACTCGGCAAGGGCGATGCGCGCATCACGCTGCGCGGCGGGCAGGCCGCACCGTGCAGCCGCCAGTACCGCGAGGACCTGGTTGCCAGCCTGGCCGCCAGGCGCTGATCCGCTTCGCCCCGCATCCGGGGCGCTTCGTCCCGCCGCGCTGTCCGTGCGCGCCGCCAAGCCCCAGACTGGTCGCACATCCCGTGAAAGGCCCTGCCATGACGGACAGCCCGACCCCACCCGCGCGCCAGTACCACCTCGACTGGCTGCGCATCGCCGCCTTCGGGCTGCTGGTGCCGTACCACGTGGGCATGTACTACGTGAGCTGGGACTGGCACATCAAGAGCCCACAGTGGCACACCGCGCTCGAGCCGTGGATGATGCTCAGCTCGCCCTGGCGCATGGACCTGCTGTTCATCGTCTCCGGCGCCGCCACCGCGCTGATGCTGGGCAGCGGCCGCTCGCCCTCGTTCGCCTGGCTGCGCCAACGCAGTGCCCGCCTGCTGCTGCCGCTGCTGCTCGGCATGCTGGTGATCGTGCCGCCGCAGTCCTGGCTGGAAGTGCAGCGCCGCTACGGCTACGCCGGCAGCTACCTCGACTTCATCCCGCTCTACCTGCGCGGCGGCGGCAGCGGCTTCTGCGATGCGGTGCACGGCTGCTTGGTGCTGCCGACCTGGAACCACCTGTGGTACCTGCCCTACCTGTTCGCCTACACGCTGCTGCTGTGGGGCGCGCTGCGCTGGCGGCCCGGGCTTCTGCACGGCATCGCGCAAGGCTGCGCCCGCGCACTGGCCGGCCCGCGCCTGCTGTGGCTGCCGCTCGCGCTGCTGTTCGCTTGGCGCCTGCTGATGGCGCGCCGCTTCCCGGCCACCCATGCGCTGCTCGACGACTGGTTCCTGCACGGCCAGTACCTGGCGATGTTCGCGTTCGGTGCCGCACTGGCGCAGGCCGACAGCCTGGCGCAGGACGCGCAGCGCTGGCGCTGGTGGGCGCTGCTGTCGGCCGGGGCCGGCTGGCTTGCGCTGCAAGGGCTGCTGATGTCGGGAGCCGGGTGGCCGTGGCTGCGCGGGCTCGCGTTCTCGGTGCTGCAGTGGGGCGCGCTCGTCGCCGCCATCGGCTTCGCCCGCCGGCACTGGAACGTCGACCATCCATGGCGCAAGCCCCTCGCCGAAGCGGTGTTCCCGCTCTACCTGCTGCACCAGACGCTGATCATCCTGCTGGCGCACGCGCTGCTGCCGCGGGCGCTGCCGTTCGGGGCCGAGGCGCCGCTGCTGGTCGCCGCAACCTTCGCGCTCGGCTGGCTCGGCTACCGCCTCGCGCTGCGCAGCGGGCCGCTGCGGGTCGGGTTCGGGCTCAAGCCGGCAGCAGCAGCTCGCGACGCTCGCCGAACTGCCGCCACCCGCCGCGCGTGAAGGCCCGGGCCATGCCGGTGTTCGAGCGGTCGGTGTCGGCGATCAGGCGCGGGAGGCCGGCTCCGCGCAGCAGGGCCGTCCCGGCGGCCAGCAGCACATCGACATGGCCGCGCCCACGGTAAGCCGGCAGCACGCCGATGTAGCCGATGCTGCCGAAATCGGCGCCCGCCACCGGCAGCACCAGGCCCACGGCCGTGCCCTGCGCATCGAACGCGATCTGCCACCAGCCCGCGTCCACGCGCATGCTGCGCAGGTCGGCGATCAGTTCGGCCGCATGGGCTTCCGCGCCGCGCGCCGCGACGGTCTCGATGTCGATCTGGTCGCGCGAAGCCGCCGCCACCGCGGCCACCATCTGCCGCAGCAGCGTCTCGTCCTCCGGGGTCGCCGCGCGCAGGCGCAGATCGCCGGTGTCGACCGCGGTGCCCGGCGCCGGCGCGGTCTCGAAGCGCAGCGTGTCGCGCTGCGTCTTGAACCCCAGGCCGGTCAGGAAGGCCAGCCGCGCGTCGCCGTGCGTCTGCCATTGCGGCGTGCGCGGCGGGTGGTCGTGGCAGTGGCCCACGGTCGTCAGGCCGGCATCCGCCATTGCCCGGCGGGCGCCATCGAGCAACGCCCGTCCGATGGCATCGGCCTCGCCTTCCCAGGGCAGGTTCAGCAGCACGATGTCGAGCGGCCGGCCGACCCGCGGCAGGGCCCAGAACGCGACACGCCCGCAGGGGCGGCTATCGCGCCACGCGACGAAGCACCACTCGGGGCGCGACGACCCCGAGGCGAACAGCCCGTCGAGGTAGCGCGCGGTGTCGTCGACGTGTTCAGGCGCGGTCTCCACCGCCGCGAACTGCCGCACGCTGTCCGCTTGCCGAATTTCGAATGTCATGCAGCGCCCTTCTCGAAGCCTTCCAGCACGTTGACCGCGTTGACGCCGACCTCGGCGACCGCATACCCGCCCTCGAACACGAACACCGTCGGCAGCTGCAGCCTGGCGATGTCGCGTCCGACCTGCAGGTAGTCGGCGCTGCGCAGCGCGAAGCTGGAGATCGGGTCGCCCTCGAAGGTGTCGACGCCGAGCGACACCACCAGCGCCTGCGCGCCGAAGCGGCCGATCGCATCGATGCCCGCAGCCAGCGCCACGCGCCAGCGCGCGAAGTCGGTCCCGCGCGGCAGCGGCAGGTTCAGGTTGAAGCCCTCGCCGGCTCCGGTGCCGCGCTCGTCCGCATGGCCCAGGTAGAACGGGTATTCGGTGCGCGGATCGCCGTGCAGCGACACCGTCAGCACGTCGCCGCGCGCATAGAAGATGCTCTGAGTTCCGTTGCCGTGGTGGTAGTCGACGTCCAGCACCGCGACGCGCTCGAAGCCTCGGTCGCGCAGCGTCTGCGCAGCCAGCGCCGCGTTGTTCAGGAAGCAGTAGCCGCCGAAGAAATCAGCGCCGGCGTGGTGGCCCGGTGGGCGAGTCAGCGCGAAGGCACTGCGCTCGCCACCGCTCGCGACCGCCTGCGCCGCCTCCACCGCACACGCGGCACCCGCACGCGCCGCCTGCCAGGTGCCGGCCGTCAGCGGCGTGCCGGCATCGAACGAGAACAGGCCCATGCGCGCCGCGAAGTTGTCGGGCAGCACGTCGTCGCGGAAGCCACGCACCGGCCACACCGAGGGCAGCGCGTCGACCTGCGCGTTCGCCGGATCGAGCGCTACCCAATCGTCCCAGGCCCGCGACAGGAAATCGAGATAACGCCCGCTGTGGATGCGCCGCAGCACCTCCATCGGTACCTCGCCAGGCTCACGCAGTTCGCCGAGCGGGCGCCGCCGCAGTTCGGCAAGCACGTGGTCGAGCCGGTCCGGCACCTCGTGGCACGGCACCAGCCGGCCGCGGTACATCTCGTGGCGCCCGGCATGCAGGTGATGCACCGGGTTGTGGACGATCAGCATTCAGCCACCCTCCTTCGGCGCGCCATCGGACAGCGGCTTGAACAGGTCGTCGAAATCTTCCGCATTCAACGCCGCATCGCTCGCCACGCCCTTCAGCAGCAGGTCCGCGAGCCCCGCCTTGCGGGCCTGCAGCTCGATCATCTTGTCTTCCACCGTGCCGCTGGCCAGCAGCTTGTAGACGAACACCGGCTTGTCCTGGCCGATGCGGTACGCGCGGTCGATGGCCTGCTGCTCGACCGCCGGGTTCCACCACGGGTCGTACAGGATCACGGTGTCGGCCGCGGTCAGGTTGAGCCCGACGCCGCCGGCCTTCAGGCTGATCAGGAACAGCGGCACCTCGCCCTGCTGGAACTGCGCGACCAGCCCGGCGCGGTCGTCGGTCTCGCCGGTGAGGATCAGGTACGGCAGCTTCAGCCGCGCCAGCTCGGTCTCGATCAGCGCCAGCATCTCGGTGAACTGCGAGAACAGCAGCACGCGCCGGCCGTCCTCGACCAGCGTGGGCAGCAGGTCGAGCAGCAGCTCCAGCTTGGCCGACGGAGCGGCCTTGCCGGCAGCCGCCTGGGCCTCGCGCGCATCGCCCTTCAGCAGCCGCGGGTCGCAGCACACCTGGCGCAGCTTCAGCAGCGCGTCCAGCACCATGATCTGGCTGCGCGCCAAGCCTTGCTTCTCGATCGCGTCGCGCAGCTTCTCGTCCATCGTCGCGCGCACCGTCTCGTACAGGTCGGCCTGCGCACCGGACAACTCGACGCGCAGCAGCGTCTCGGTCTTCGCCGGCAGCTCCTGCGCCACCTGCTGCTTGGTGCGGCGCAGGATGAACGGCCGCACGCGCCGCGCGAGGTGCTGGGCCTGCAGCTGGTCCTGGCGCTTCTCGATCGGCTGGCGGTAGCGCTCGCGGAACTGCAGCTCGCTGCCGAGCAGCCCCGGGCAGACGAAATCCATCAGGCTCCACAGCTCGCCCAGGTGGTTCTCGAGCGGCGTGC
This sequence comes from Rhizobacter sp. Root1238, assembly GCF_001425825.1. Lineage (GTDB taxonomy): Bacteria > Pseudomonadota > Gammaproteobacteria > Burkholderiales > Burkholderiaceae_C > Rhizobacter. The sequence goes on along the minus strand of NZ_LMDM01000017.1, from coordinate 65,326 downwards.
CGCTCAGGCACAGCCGGTGCTGCGCGCGCAGCCCCTTCAGCGCGAGCGCGGCCTGGCTGCGGCTGTTCTTGATGCGCTGCGCCTCGTCGAGCACGACGTAGTGCCAGTCCTGCGCGGCCAGCACGTCGATGTCGCGCACGGCCAGCGGGTAGCTGGTGATCACGAGCTGCGCCTGGCCGAGGCGCTCGAAGTGCTGCATGCGGCGCGCGCCGTGCAGCACCAGCGTCTTCAACTGCGGCGTGAAGCGCTGCGCCTCGGTGTGCCAGTTGTCGACCAGGCTGGTCGGCACGACGACGAGCGACGGCTTGTCGAGCCGGCCGGCATCGAGCTCGCCCTGCAGCAGCGCGAGCGTCTGCAGCGTCTTGCCGAGGCCCATGTCGTCGGCCAGCACGCCGCCGAGCCGTGCCCGGCGCAGGAAGTCCATCCACGCCAGGCCGTCGAGCTGGTAGTGGCGCAGCGTCGCATGCACGTTCGGCGACGGCTCGACCGGCGGCAGCCCGTTCCCGTTGCCCAGCCCGCGCAGTTCGCGGATCAGCGCATCGAGGCTCGGCGGCGCCACCACGCGCGCGCCGGCGGTCAGCGCATCGAGCGTGCCGAGGTCGAAGCGCGACAGCTGCAGGCTCGCGTCGGCGGCCTTCATCGTCGGTTTCTCGAACACGCCGCGCAGCCAGTCGAGCAGCGGCGCGATGCGCTGCACCGGCACGCGCAGCAGCCGCTGCCGCGCCGGCGCGCCGAGCGGCAGCGGTGCCGACGGCGGCGTCTCGCCCGGCCACGGCACCAGCACCTCGCCGGTGCCGGCGCGCAGCGCGCTGTCGACCTTCAGCCAGCCGCTCTGCACCAGGCCGACCAGCAGCGGCACCAGGTTCACCGGCTGGCCTTCGACCGTCAGCTTCAAGCCGAGGCGGAACCACTCGCTGCCCGGGTCCTGCTGCAGGTCGACGGTCCAGTCGTCGGCCTCGTGCAGCTCGAACGGGAAATCGTCGTCGATCTCGACCAGCCAGCCCTGCTCCTTCAGGCGCGGCACCTCCTGCGTCAGCAGCTGCGGCCACTGGTCGCGCTGCTGCGGCACGAAGATCATCGGCTGCCCTTCGAGCGCGACGCCATAGCCGGCGCTGACGATGCGGCCGCTGCCAAAGCTCGACTGCCGCTGCATCGCCGCGCCCGCCGCCAGGCTCCACGGCCGCAGGCGCAGCGGGTCGACCATCGTGCGCACCGCCGCGGACTCGGCGTCGGCATCGCGGTCGAAGCGCGTCAGCTGCGCGGTGGTGGCACCGCTGACGCGGGTCGCGTCGAGGAAGGTCGTCTCGGCATGCCCGGCCGGCAGGTGGTAGTCCACCGGCGGCATGCCGGGCACCCGGTAGCGCAGCAGCAGCTGCACCGAAGCCTGGCGCGGCGCGTGGTCGCTGACCAGCGGGCGGCTGGCGCGGGTGCCGAAGCGCTGGTGCAGCATCGCCTCGGAGGCGGCGTCAACGCAGGTGCCCAGCCGCAACACCGGCACCAGCGCCAGCATGCCGAGGTTGCGCAGCGCGCGTGCCTGCTCGTCGGGCACCGGCAGCTGCACCCCGCGCTGCACCGCGATGCCCTGCAGCCGCTCGGTGAAGCTCGACAGCAGCTCGGCCGGCACCGGCGGCATGCGCGCCAGCCAGTCGACCAGGGGCGCATCGGGCGACACGCCTTGCAGCGCAGCCGGCCGCAGCGTCAGCCCGCCGAGGTCGATCGCCTGCGGCTCGGGCAGCATCACGATCACGACCGGCTCGTCGCCGGGGCCGCGCCACTGCGTGTGCCAGTCGCCCACCTCGTCGGCAAACCAGTGCAGCGAGACCGGCAGCGGCTCGTCGATGCGCCGCGCGACCGCGCCGGGCGGGTGCGGCAGCTCGCCGAGCAGCGGCGGCACGATCCACGCGCGCCCGCTGCGCAGGATCAGCTCGACCACCGCCAGCGCGTCGCGGCCGCGCATCGGCAGCGACCCGGTGTTGACATTCGGCCCGAGCAGCGGCAGCAGCGCGGCGAGGATCTCCAGATCGGCCGGCACCAGGTAGGCGGGCCGGTTGCGCAGCATGTCGATCACGCTCGGCGAATGCGGCCGGTGCGAGCCGAGCTCGCCGGTGCGGCGCAGGCTGCCGAGGTGCAGCGTCAGCACCAGCGTGCCGCCGCGCGCATTCAGCACGTACATCAGCGTGCGCTGCGGCGCGGTGGCGGTGCTCGGCGGCGGCACCGGCCGGCCGGCGATGTCGGCCAGCTCGGCCAGCCACAGGCGCACCGGGCGCGGCCAGTCGTCGGCCGTCGGCACCGGCGCGGCGCGGGCGGCGGGGGTCGGAGCCGGGTCGAGCCGGTGCGGCGGCGCGAGGTCGGGGTTCTTGCGGCGGCGCAGCTCCAGCGCCTCGAAGGCCATCAGCGCGGCCGCCACGTGCTTGCAGTTCAGCCCGACCGGGCACGAGCAGACGCCGCGCACCTGCAGGCCGAGGCGCCGGTCGATCGGCAACTCGATGCGCTGCTCGTACACGTGCGCGCCGCTGCCGCGCATGCGCGTGAGCAGCGCCTGGCCGTCGATCTGCATCGCCAGCAGCGCCTGCTCGGGTTGGAGCGCCATCGCCCGCGTCAGCGTCACGCGGTCGAACTGCTGGCCGAAATCGAACTCGGGGGGAATGAAAAATTCGGTCATGGGCTGCGGGCCATTGTCGTTCAGCCGGCCGGCTCAACCATGCGATGCTCGCGCCCCATGCAAAGACGCGAATTCATCGCCATGGCCGGGGCCGCGGTGTCGCCACTGGGGTCGCCCGAGACGGCCTTCGCCGCGCCGACCGACACCAGCGTACGCCCGCGCCCGCTGGTCTTCCCGGCCGACTTCGGCGCCCACCCGGCGACGCGCACCGAATGGTGGTATGCCACCGGCTGGCTGCAGGCTCAGGCCGCGACCGCTGCCCCCGCGCTGTACGGCTTCCAGGTCACCTTCTTCCGCTCGGCCACGGGACTGGCGGCGTCGCCGAGCCGGTTCGCCGCGCAGCAGCTGGTGTTCGCGCACGCGGTGGTCGGCGACGTCGCGGGCCGCCGCCAGCGGCACGACCAGCGCATCGCGCGCGCCGGCTTCGGCATTGCCGACGCTGCCGAGGGCGACACCGGCGTGCTGCTGCGCGACTGGTCGCTGCGCCGCGCGGGCGCCGCCGACGCGAGCCGCTACACGACGCGCGTGGCCAGCGAGCGCAGCGGCTTCGCGTTCGACCTCACGTTCGCGGCGACGCAGCCGGTGCTGCTGCAGGGCGAAGCCGGCTTTTCGCGCAAGGGCCCGAAGCCCTTCCAGGCGAGCCACTACTACAGCGAGCCGCAGCTGCGCGCCAGCGGCACGCTGACGCTCGACGGCAAACCGCTTGCGGTGCAGGGCCGGGCCTGGTTCGACCACGAATGGAGCGACCATGCGCTGGCCGACGAAGCGGTCGGCTGGGACTGGATCGGCATCAACCTCGACGACGGCAGCGCGCTGACCGCGGTGCGGCACCGGCGCGCCGACGGCACGCAGTTCTATGCCGGCGGAAGCTTCCGCGCGGCGGGCGGGCCGGTGCGCAATTTCGGCCCCGACGACGTGCGCTTTGTCGCCGGCCGCCGCTGGGCCAGCCCAGTCTCGCAGGCGAGCTACCCGGTCGAGTGGACGGTCGAGACGCCGGCCGGGCGCTACCGGGTGCGGGCCCTGTTCGACGAACAGGAACTCGACAGCCGTGGCAGCACCGGTGGCTTCTACTGGGAAGGGCTCAGCGAGGTGACGGACGAGTCCGGCCGCAGGCTCGGACTCGGCTACCTCGAGATGACCGGCTATGCCGGCCGCCTGCGCACCTAGAGTTTTTGCGCCTGCATGAAGTCGTCGAACGCGGCTTCGGCGAAGCGGAACCACAGCACCTGGTCGGCGCGGAACTTGTTGTAGTCCTCGTAGACCTTCTTCCACGCCGGGTTCTTGCCCGACAGCTCGCTGTAGTAGTCCATCGACACCTTGAAGCAGGCTTCCATCACGTCCTTCGGGAAGCGATGCAGCTTGGTGCCGGCACCGACCAGCTGCTTCAGCGCACCCGGGTTGCGGGCGTCGTACTTGGCCTGCATGTCGACGTGTGCATGCGACGACGCGGCTTCGACGATGGCCTTGTACTCCGGCGTCAGCGCGTCGTACGCCTTGGTGTTGATGAACAGGTCGACCTGCGGGCCGCCTTCCCACCAGCCGGGGTAGTAGTAGTGCGGCGCGACCTTGTTGAAGCCGAGCTTCTGGTCGTCGTACGGGCCCACCCATTCGGCGGCGTCGATCGTGCCCTTCTCGAGCGCGGGGTAGATGTCGCCACCCGGCAGGTTCTGCGGCACCGCGCCCAGGCGTTCGATGATGCGGCCGGCAAAGCCGCCGATGCGGAACTTCAGGCCCTTCATGTCGGCGACGGTGTTGATTTCCTTGCGGAACCAGCCGCCCATCTGCGCGCCGGTGTTGCCGCCGGGGAAGTTGACGATGTTGTAGTTGCGGTAGAACTCGCGCATCAGCTTCAGGCCGTTGCCTTCGAGCATCCACGCGGTCATCTGGCGCGAGTTCAGGCCGAACGGGATCGATGCGCCGATCGCGAAGGTCTCGTCCTTGCCGAAGAAGTAGTACGGCACGGTGTGCGCCATCTCGACGGTGCCGTTCTGCACGCCGTCGACCACGCCGAAGGCCGGCATGATCTCGCCGGCCGCGTGCACCGAGATCTGGAACTTGCCGCCGGACATCTCGCCGACCTTCTTCGCGAAGACCTCGCCGCCGCCGTAGATCGTGTCGAGCGATTTCGGGAAGCTGGAGGCCAGGCGCCAGCGCAGCGCCTGCTGGGCATGCACCACGGCCGGCGCGATGCCGGCGGCCAGCACGCCGGCGAGGCCGGTTTGACGGATGAAGGAACGGCGTTCCATGCGGTGTCTCCTTTGAATGGGGTGATGCGGGTGATCCGGGCGATTCTAGAAGTCGCCCCGGGTCCGAAACTGCGGTGTTTCCCCGTCAGCGAAACTACGCACGCGCGCGGCGTGCGTGCCGCAGGCGTCAGAGGCCCGCGATCTTCATCTCGGGAATGAGCACCGAGCCGATGGTCTTGGTGCCCATCGTGTACGCATCGGCGCCGACCGCGACGATGTTCTTCAGCATCTGCTTCAGGTTGCCGGCGATCGTGATCTCGTGCACCGGGTAGGCGATGCGGCCGTTCTCGACCCAGAAGCCGGCGGCGCCACGCGAGTAGTCGCCGGTCACGTAGTTCACGCCCTGCCCCATCAGCTCGATCACGAACAGCCCGCGGCCGAGCTTGCGCAGCATCTCGTCGAGGTTGTCGCCGGGCTTCGTCAGCCGGCTGGTGAAGGTCAGGTTCTGCGAACCGCCGGCATGGCCGGTGGTCTTCATGCCGAGCTTGCGTGCCGAGTAACTCGACAGGAAATAGCCCTGCACGACACCGCCGGAGACGACGTCGCGCACCCGCGTGACGACGCCTTCGTCGTCGAACGGCGCACTGCCCTTGCCGCCCCGCAGGTGCGGGTTCTCGCGCAGGTCGATGTGCGGCGCGAGCACCTCCTTGCCGAGGCTGTCGAGCAGGAAGCTGGAATTGCGGTACAGCGCGCCGCCGCTGGTGGCCTGCACGTAGCCGCCAAGCAGCCCGGTGGCGAGCGTCGATTCGAACAGCACCGGCACCACGCAGGTCTTGATCTTGCGCGACTTCAGGCGCGACAGCGCGCGCTCGGCGGCGTAGCGGCCGATGGCTTCGGGGCTCGCCAGGTCGGCCGGCGAGCGCATCGAGCTGTACCAGGCGTCGCGCTGCATGTCGTCGCCACCGCGGCCGGGCAGCGACGCGATCGGCGCCACCGACACCGAATGCCGCGAGCTGGCGTAGCCGCCGCGGAAGCCGCGGCTGTTGCCGGCGAAGAAGTGCGATTGCTGCGCCGACACGCCGGCGCCTTCGGAATTGGTGATGCGGCGGTCGGTGCCGATGGCCGCGGCCTCGCAGCGCTGCGCGATCTCGGCGGCAGCGGCGGCGTCGATGTCCCACGGGTGGAACAGGTCGAGGTCGCGGGTGGCGGCTTCGCCGAGGGCCAGGTCGGCATCATCGGGCAGCCCGGCGGCCGGGTCTTCGGCGGTGAAGCGGGCGATGTCGTAGGCGGCCTTCACCGTCTGCTCGAGCGCGGCCGGCGAGAAATCCGATGTGCTGGCATTGCCGCGGCGCTGGCCGAGGTAGACGGTGACGCCGATCGACTTGTCGCGGTTGCGTTCGACGTTCTCGATCTCGCCCTTGCGCACCGACACCGACAGCCCCGCGCCTTCGGACACCTCGACCCCCATGTCGCTGGCGCCGAGCGTCTTGCCGAGCGACAGCGCGTCTTCGACCAGTTGCTGGAAGCGCTCGCGCGAATACGCGAAACCGTGGGTGGTGAGTGCGGGCTGGGTCATGGGATTCGTGTTTTTGGCGGCCCGCCGTGGGGTGGCCCCGCGGGCGCGCAACAGAGGGCGAGGGCTATCATACCGAGGCCCTTGCCCGTGCAGCCCTCGTTTCCCCTCATGGCCCCTCGAACTCCCAAGAATCACGTGCCCGACCCCGTTGCCTCCTCCGAGGACGACGATGAGTACGACGGCCCCAGCAAGACGCAGCTGAAGAAGGAGATGCACGAACTGCAGGCGCTGGGCGAGGCCTTGGCGGCCTTGCCCGAGAGCCGCATCGTCGGGCTGCCGGTCTCCGAGTCGCTGATCGGCGCGGTGATGGAATACCGCCGCACCCGCTCGCACGAAGGGCGGCGTCGCCAGATGCAGTACATCGGCAAGCTGATGCGGCGCAACGACGTCGAGCCGATCCGCGAGGCCGTCCTCGCGATGCAGCTCGGCCAGGCCAAGGATTCGCTGGCGCTGCACGAGGCCGAGCGCCTGCGCGCCGAACTGATCGCGAGCGACGACGCCTTGACTGCGTGGACCCAGAAGCACCCCGGTGGCGACCTGCAGCAGCTGCGCAGCCTGATCCGCGCGGCCCGCAAGGATGCCGCGGTGGCGCCGGAGCAGCGCAGCGGCCGCGCGTACCGCGAGCTGTTCCAGTTCATCAAGGCGCAAACGCTGGCCGATGATGGCGGCGGTGACGGCGGCGGTGATGGCGATCGCGAGGGCGAGCGCGATGACGACTGAGCCCACCCGCGCACCGCTCGACGCGGTGCGGATCGGCCTGGTGTCGATCAGCGACCGGGCGTCGACCGGCGTCTACGAGGACAAGGGCCTGCCTGCGCTGCAGGCCTGGCTGGGCCGGGCGCTGCGCAACCCGATCGAATGGGAAACGCGGCTGATTCCCGACGAGCAGGCGCAGATCAGCGACACGCTGATGGAGCTGGTCGACGCGAAGCACTGCCACCTCGTGCTGACCACCGGCGGCACCGGCCCGTCGCCGCGCGACGTGACGCCGGAGGCGACGCTCGCGGTGGCCGACCGCGAGATGCCCGGCTTCGGCGAGCAGATGCGCCAGATCAGCCTGCGCTTCGTGCCGACCGCGATCCTGTCGCGGCAGGTCGCGGTGCTGCGCGGCAAGGCGCTGATCATCAACCTGCCGGGGCAGCCGAAGTCGATCGCCGAGACGCTGGAAGGGCTGCCGACTGCCACGCCGCCGGCGCCGGGGATCTTTGCGGCGGTGCCGTATTGCATCGACCTGATCGGGGGGCCGTTCATCGAGACCGACGAGTCGGTGTGCCGGGCCTTCAGGCCGAAGCGCTGACCGGATTCACTTGACGAGTTGGTTCATCCGCTCGGCGTCGAAGTGCTCCGCCTTCTGCGCATCGACGGGCACGCAATCCGCCTTCGCCGGCGACAGCTTCTCGATCGCCGCCCACAGCAGCGCGATCTGGTGCTCGTGGCCCGAGGCGTTGTCGATCAGCCCCTTCATCGCCTGCGACACCGGGTCGTCGCCCTGGGTCACGCCGTAGGCCGAGAAGCCCTTCGCATTGTCGGCCGCGGCCTGCGACGGATCGTCCTTCGCGAGGATGATGCGCGCCGGGTTGCCGACCGCGGTCGCACCTGCCGGCACCGGCTTCGTCACCACCGCGCCGGAACCGACACGCGCGCCCTCGCCGACCGTGAAGCCGCCGAGCACGCAGGCGTTGGCGCCGATGATCACGCCGCGCCCGAGCGTCGGATGCCGCTTGGCGCCCTTCACCAGCGAGGTGCCGCCGAGCGTCACGCCCTGGTAGATCGTGCATTCGTCGCCGATCTCGGCCATCTCGCCGATCACGATGCCCATGCCGTGGTCGATGAAGACGCGCCGGCCGATCGTCGCGCCGGGGTGGATCTCGATGCCGGAGAAAAAGCGCCCGAGGTGCGAGATGAAGCGCGCCAGCCAATGCCAACCGTGCTTCCAGCAGGCGTGCGACCAGCGGTGCATCAGCAGCGCATGCAGGCCCGGGTAACAGGTGAGGACCTCCCAGGTGCTGCGCGCGGCGGGGTCGCGCTCGAGGATGCAGGCGATGTCTTCTCGGAGGCGGTCGAACATGGGGTGGGGTGAGGCCGGGGACCTGGGCCGGCCAGTTTATCTGGCAGCTTGAAAGTCCATGGCCGTCAGGGGCAAGCGCGCGGGCTCAGTGGCCGCGCTGGATGGCGCGGGCGATGCCGCGCAGGATGTGCACTTCTTCCGCGCTGAGTTCCGCCCGGTTCAGCAGCTGGTTGAGCCGCGGCATCAGCTTCTTCGGCGCGGCCGGGTCGAGAAAGCCGATCTCGGCGAGCGCCTGCTGCCAGTGCGTGAGCAGGCCCTGCACCTGGGCGCCGTCGGCCAGCGTCGCGTCCGGCACGCGCGGCGTCACATCGAAACCGCCGAGCGCCTGGCGCCAGTCGTAGGCCAGCAGCTGCACCGCCTGCGCGAGGTTCAGCGAACCGTAGTCGGGGTGGGTCGGGATGCTGATGCAGGCGTGGCAGCGGTAGACGTCGTCATTCGCCATGCCGAAGCGCTCGGAGCCGAACACGAAGGCCACCCGGTGCTCGCTGCGCGCGAGCTCGGCGAACAGCGGCCGCGGCGCGTGCGTCGCCGGGCCGAAATCGCGCGGCGTCATCGCGGTGGCGCAGGCGTAGCTGACGCCGTCGAGCGCCTCGGCCAGGCTCGCGACGACGCGGGCGCGCACCAGCACGTCGGCCGCGCCGCTGGCCATCGCGACGGTGTCCTCGTGCACCAGCGCATCGGCGAAGCGCGGTGCGACCAGCACCAGGTCGGAGAAGCCCATCGTCTTCATCGCGCGCGCGGTGGCGCCGATGTTGCCGTAGTGGCTGGTGTTGAGCAGGATGAAGCGGGTGCTGTCGGCGGACATCGGTGGCTCGGGGATTTCCCCAGGGACGAACGGCTAAAATCCGCGATTATCCGCAGCGCCCCGGGCGCTGCACGCTCTTTCTCACCTCCGTCTGCCTCTCACCCTTCAGGGCGCCTCATGTCGCAAGCACTGCATCCCATGCTCAACGTGGCCATCAAGGCCGCACGCGCCGCCGGCGCGATCATCAACCGGGCCTCGCTCGACCTCGACCTGCTGAAGGTGAACACCAAGTCGCCCAACGACTTCGTGACCGAGGTGGACCAGATGGCCGAGCAGGCCATCATCGAGACGCTGCTGACGGCCTACCCCGGCCACGGCATCCTGGCCGAAGAGTCCGGTCGCACGCACGGTGCGAAGAACAGCGAATACGTCTGGATCATCGATCCGCTGGACGGCACCACCAATTTCATCCACGGCTTTCCGGTCTATGCGGTGTCGATCGCGCTCGCGTTCCGCGACCAGATCCAGCAGGCGGTGGTCTACGACCCGACGCGCAACGACCTGTTCTACGCGTCGAAGGGCCGCGGCGCGTTCCTGAACGACAAGCGGCTGCGCGTGTCCAAGCGCACGCGCATGCAGGACTCGCTGATCGGCACCGGCTTCCCGTTCCGCAAGGGCGACAACTTCAAGCGCTACGTGAAGATGTTCGAGGAGGTGATGCAGAACTGCGCCGGGCTGCGCCGCCCGGGCGCCGCGGCCCTCGACCTGTGCTACGTGGCGGCCGGCTTCTACGACGGCTTCTTCGAGACCGGCCTGAACCCGTGGGACATCGCCGCCGGCTCGCTGATCATCACCGAAGCAGGCGGGCTGATCGGCAACTTCACCGGCGAAGCCGACTTCATGTACCAGCGCGAGGTGGTGGCCGGCAACCCGAAGATCTACGGGCAGATGGTCGGGATCCTGGCGCCGTACACGCGGGTGATCAAGGCAGATGACGGCGCGCCGGCAGCGGCCGCCGCGGCGGAGGGCGTGCCCGAGCATGCGTTGACGCCGGAGTCGGCATTGGCGGCGACGGCCACCAAGCCGGCCGAGCCGGAGAAGAAGAAGGCTGTGCGGATCCGCAAGGCCGACCTGAAAGGCTGATCGGTCGCGTCAGTCCCAGGCCGTCCACTTCGCGGTGGACCGGCTCGACTCCACCGTCTTCTCCATGAACTTGACGCCGCGCGCGCCATCGGCGAGCGACGGGAAGTCGCCCTCCAGCGGCGCGAGCGCCCGCCCCTCTTCCTTCGCGACGATCGCCTCGGCCACCCCGAGGTAGAGGTTCGCGAACGCCTCGATGAAGGCCTCCGGGTGACCGGTGGGCAGCCGCGACGCCTTCTTCGCCGCGTCGCCCAGCCACGGCGAGCCGCGCGTCAGCAGGCGCTTCGGGCCGTCGAGCGAGGCATGCACCAGCAGGTTCGGATCCTCCTGGTGCCAGGCGAGCGAGCCCTGCGTGCCGAACACCCGCAGCCGCAGGTCGTTCTCACCGCCGATCTCGATCTGCGACGCGATCATCACGCCGCGCGCACCGCCCTTGTAGCGCAGCAGCAGGTTGCCGTCGTCGTCGAGCCGGCGGCCCGGCACGAAGGCCGTGAGATCCGCACACAGCGCTTCGATCTCCAACCCGCAGACGCTCGCGACCAGGTTCTCGGCATGCGTGCCGATGTCGCCGATCGCGCCGACGATGCCGCTGCGTGCCGGGTCGACGCGCCAGTCGGCCTGCTTGTGGTCGCCGGCCTCCAGCTGCGTCGCGAGCCAGCCCTGGTTGTATTCGACGATCACCTTGCGGATCTGCCCGAGCTCGCCGCTGCGCACCATCTCGCGCGCCTGCCGCACCATCGGGTAGCCGGTGTAGTTGTGCGTGACGCCGAACACCGTGCCGCTGCGCTCGCGCGCCGCGATCAGCGCCTGCGCCTGCTCGCTGGTGTGCACCAGCGGCTTGTCGCACACCACGTGGATGCCGGCCTCGGTGAAGGCCTTCGCCACCTCGAAGTGCACATGGTTCGGCGTGACGATGCTGACGAAATCGATGCGCTCGCCGCGCGGGCGTTTCAGCTCGTCGTCGAGCAGCGCCTGCCAGCTGCCGTGGTTGCGCGCGTCGGCCAGCCCGAGGTCGCGCCCCGAGGCGCGCGCCCGCTCGGCATCGGCCGACAGCGCGCCGGCCACCAGCTCGATCTGCCCGTCCAGCGCCATCGCCTTGCGGTGCACCGCACCGATGAACGCACCCCGGCCACCACCGACCATCGCATATCGCAGCTTGCGCATCAGCAGCCCCTTGTCACTTCTCGAACGACGCGTCGAACGCACGCGCCGACGGCTTGAAATCGAGCCGGCGCGAGAACGCCGCGCTCTCGGTGGCCCCGTGCACCCGGTCCATGCGGCTGTCTTCCCACTCGACGCTCAGCGGCCCGGCATAGCGGATGTCGTTCAGCGCGACGATGATCCCCTCGAAGTCGATCATGCCGCGCCCGACGCTGCGGAAATCCCAGAAGCGCCGCGCGTCGCCGAAGCTGGTGTGGCCGCCGAACACGCCGACCGTGCCGTCGCCCTTGCCCCACCACACGTCCTTCATGTGCACGTTGAAGATGCGCGGGCCGAAGCTGCGCAGGAACTTGACGTAGTCGACGCCCTGGTAGCCCAGGTGGCTCGGGTCGAAGTTGAAGCCGAAGCGCGCATGGCCCTTCACCGCGTCGATCGCGCGCTGGCTGCTCGCGACGTCGAACGCGATCTCGGTCGGGTGCACCTCGAGCGCGAAGTTCACGTCGACCTCCTCGAACATGTCGAGGATCGGCGTCCAGCGCGCCGCGAAATCCTCGAATCCCCGGTTCCAGAACGCCTGGTTCGTCGGCGGGAAGGCATACAGCGCATGCCAGATCGACGAGCCGGTGAAGCCGGTCACCGTCTTCGCGCCGAACTTCGCGGCGGCGCGCGCGGTGTCCTGCATCTCCTTCGCGGCGCGCCGGCGAACGCCCTCGGGCTCGCCGTCGCCCCACACATGGGCCGGCAGGATCGCCTTGTGCCGCTCATCGATCAGGTCGCACACCGCCTGGCCGGTCAGGTGGTTGCCGATCGCGAAGCACTGCAGGCCGTGCTGCTCCAGCAGCCGGCGCTTGTCGGCCACGTAGCGTTCCGACTGCAGCGCCTCCTGCACGTTGAAATGGTCGCCCCAGCAGGCGAGCTCCAGCCCGTCGTAGCCCATCGATTTCGCGAGGGGCGCCAGTTCGGCAAGCGACAGGTCGGCCCACTGGCCGGTGAACAGGGTGACGGGTCTGGCCATGGTCAGCTCTCCTTGGAACGGGAGGTTAGAACGGGGAATCCGGCACGTAGTACTTGGCCGCGTTGTCCTTCGTGATCAGCACCGACGGGATGATCGTGGTGGCCGGCATCGCGGCGCCCTTCACGCGCGCCTCGGCCGTCATCTTCATCGCGTCGGCGATCATGCTGGGCGAGTAGGTCACGTCGGCGCTGACGATCTTGTCGCCGTCCATCACCTTCTTGATGTAGTCCTTCGAACCGGCGCCGCCGATCACCAGCTTCACGTCGCTGCGCTTGGCCTGCTCGATGGCCTTCTGCACGCCCACCGCCATGTCGTCATCCGACGCCCACACCGCATCGATCTGCTTGAAGCGCGTCAGGTAGTCCTGCATCACCTTGAAGGCATCGTCGCGGTTCCAGTTGCCGTGCTTGGCGTCCAGCACCTTGATGTCCGGATGCGTCTTCATCACCGCGTTGAAGGCATCGACGCGCTGGTTGTCGATCACCGTCGGGATGCCGCGCAGGATCACCACGTTGCCCTTGCCACCCATGGCCTTGGCCATGTACTCGGCGGCCACCTTGCCGAAGCCGGGGTTGTCGCCGGCCACGTAGGCGTTCTGCGCGCTGGTGTCGGTCAGGCCGCGGTCGACCACCGTCACGTACACGCCCTTGGCCTTGACCTGCGCGACCGGCTGCGTCAGCGGCGCCGATTCGAAGGGCAGGATCACCAGCGTGTTGATCTTGTTGACCGTCTGCAGGTCCTGCACCTGGTTGGCCTGCTCCGAGGCCGAGCCGGCGGTCTTCACGATCACCTGCAGGCCGGGGTGGGCCTTCTCGAGCTCCGCCTTGGTGCGGTTGGCCCAGTAGACGACGCCGCCGGCCCAGCCGTGCGTGGCCGCCGGGATGGACACGCCCATCACGACCTTGTCCTGGGCGAACGCGCCGGTGCCGGCCGCGAGGGCTGCGAGCGCGATGACGATGCGGGGAATGAACTTCATGGAACTCGTCTCCTGTTGTGTGTCGATCGGGACTCGATCGGGGTCTCTGCGGAACAAGGCCGTTGCCGGCCGGGTGAAATGGTTCTAGCGCCGCCCCCTCTGGAGGAACGCGACGATGATGATCACGACGCCCTGCACGGCGGCGTTCAGGTACACGCTGATGATGCTGGTGAGGTTCAGGATGTTGCTGATCACCGAGAGCAGGATCGCGCCGACCACGGTGCCGGTGATGCGGCCTTCGCCGCCCTTCAGCGCGGTGCCGCCGACGATCACCGCGGCGATCGCTTCCAGCTCCCACAGCAGCCCGGTGGTCGGCGAGGCCGAGCCCAGCCGCGGCACGTACAGCACGGTGGCCACGCCGACGCACACGCCGAGCAGCATGTAGGTCAGCACCTTGATGCGGTCGACGTTGACCGCCGCATAGCGCGCGACCTGCTCGTTCGAACCGATCGCCTGCACGTAGCGGCCGTAGCCGGTGCGGTTCAGGATCAGCGCACCGACCAGCGCGACCGCGGCGAACACCCAGATCGGGAACGGCACGCCGAGCAGGCTGCCGTAGTAGACCGGGCTGTACACGTCGGACAGCTTGCCGTCGAGCGTGATCGCGCCGCCGTTGGCCAGGTACGTGAGGTAGGCGCGGAAGATGCCCAGCGTGCCCAGCGTCACGATGAACGGCTCGATGCGCCCCTTGGTGACGAGCAGCCCGTGCGCGAGGCCGAAGACCGCACCGAGCGCGAGCGCGAACACGATGCCGATCGCCACCGTCAGCAGCGGCGAGCCGACCTGCGCGGCGATGCCGTTCATCAGCAGGATCATGCTGCCGGCGATCAGCGCCGCCATCGAGCCGACCGACAGGTCGATGCCGCCGCTGATGATCACGAAGCACATGCCGACCGCGATGATGCCGATGAAGGCGGTGCGGGTCAGCACGTTCATCGCGTTGTCCCAGGTCGCGAAATCGCCGTTCAGCAGCGTGCCGGCGATGCACAGCAGCACGAGGCCGAGCCACGGGCCGGCCGTCTGCAGTTTCACGGTCCAGCGGCGCGCGCTGCTGGCAGACGCAACCGGGCCGAGCGCCGGGCCGCCCCAAGCCGGCCCGGATCCCCCCGGCGGATCGGCCGGCGTACCCGACGGACGAGGGGTCGTCATTTCAGTGCGTTCCGGTGGCATGCGCTATCAACTCCTCTTCGGTCAGGTGCTCGGCCGACAGCGTGGCCTGCAGCCGGCCGGCGCGCATCACCGCGACGCGGTGGCACAGCCCGATCAGCTCGATCAGCTCGGATGAAATGACGACCACGCCGCGGCCCTGCTCGGCCAGGCGCTGGATCAGGAAATAGATGTCGCGCTTGGCGCCGACGTCGACCCCGCGCGTCGGCTCGTCGAGCACGACCACGCGCGGCTGCGGCTGCAGCACCTTCGCGATCGCAAGCTTCTGCTGGTTGCCGCCGGACAGCGACGACGCCCGGCTGCCGAGATCCCGGGTGCGGATGCCGAAATCAGCGACCGCCTGCTGCAGCGCGCGCTCCTCGGAGGCCGGGTCGAGCAGCGGGTGCGTGTGGCGCGCCAGGTCCATCAGCGTCAGGTTGTCGCGCAGCGAGAGCCGCACGTGCAGGCCCTTGCCCTTGCGGTCCTCGCTCAGGTAGGTGAGGCCGTGCTGCGCCGCGTCGCGCGGGCTGCGCAGCTTGCGCTCTTCCCCATTGAGCTCGATGCGGCCGACACGGTGCGGCCGCAGGCCCAGCAAGCCTTCGAACATCTCGGTGCGGCCGGCGCCGACCAGCCCGGCAAAACCGAGGATCTCGCCCGGGCGCACCTCGAAGCTCACGTCGTGCGCCCAGCCGGGCACGCTGAGGCCCTCGACCTTCAGCAACGGCGGGCGCGCGCCGGCCACCGGCAACTTCGCCGGGAACATGTCCGACAGCTCGCGGCCGACCATCAGGTTGGCCATCTGCTGGCGCGACAGCCCGGCGGTCGGCGCCCGGGTGACGAAGCGGCCGTCGCGCATCACGACGATCTCGTCGGTGATGCGCTCCACCTCGTCGAGCTTGTGCGAGATGTAGACGATGGTGACGCCGTCGGCCTTCAGCTGCGCGATCAGCGCGAACAGGCGCTGGGTTTCGCCCGGGGTCAGCGTCGCGGTCGGCTCGTCCATGATCAGCAGCCGCGCCTGGCGCGACAGCGCCTTCGCGATCTCGACCAGCTGCTTCTCGGCGACGATCAGCTCGCGCACCCGGGTGTCGGGGTCGGCCTGCAGGCCCACCTGCTGCAGCACGCGGCGCGCTTCGTCGCGCATCGCCGCATCGTCGAGCAGCCAGCCGCGGCGGCGCTCGTGGCCGAGGAAGATGTTCTGCGCGATGCTCAGGTCCTCGGCCAGGTTGAACTCCTGGTGGATCAGCACGATGCCGCAGCGCTCGGCTTCGCGCGAGTTCGCGAAGCGCTGCGGCGTGCCGTCGATGCGCAGCTCGCCGTCGCTGACGGCCTCGTAGCCGGACAGGATCTTCATCAGCGTCGACTTGCCGGCGCCGTTCTCGCCGAGCAGGCCGACGACGCGGCCCGGCTCGATCTCGAAGCTGACGCCGTGCAGCACGCGCACCGGGCCGAAGTCCTTGGTGACCTCGCCGAAGGCAACGTGCAGGCTCATGACAACCCCTCGCCCGACGAGTACGTCGCTCGGTCCCCCGAGGGGACGCGGGCCGGCTTGGGAGCGGCCCGGCGCTCGGCCCGCCTCATGTCACCGCCTCCGGAACCGACCCGCGCGCGCGCATCGTCTCCTGCAGCGCCAGCACGCCGGCGCCGATCACGCCGGTGCGCTCGCCGAGCGGCGCGTACTGGATGTCGAGGTGGCGCGTCGACAGTGCCAGCGAGCGGTGGTACACGCTCTGCCGGATCGACGCCAGCAGCAGCGGGCCGATGCCGGTGATGCCCCCGCCGATGAACACATGCGAGGGATTGAAGAAGTTGACGATCGACGCCAGCATCTGCCCGATCCGCGTGCCGGCCTTCTGCACGATGCCGTGCGCCGCGGCGTCGCCGGCGCGGCTCGCCTGGCCGACGTCGACCGGCGAGATGCTGCCTTGCGCCGCCAGCACCTGGGCCAGCAACGCGCTCTGGCCCGACTGCGCCGCCTCGACCGCCATGCGCGAGATCGCCGGCCCGGCCGCCATTGCCTCGACGCAGCCAAGGTTGCCGCAGTGGCAGCGCGGGCCGTCGGGGTCGACGCAGATGTGGCCGACGTCGCCGGCCGAACCGTCGGCCCCGCGGTAGACCTCGCCATGGCAGACGATGCCGCAGCCGATGCCGGTGCCGATCTTCACCACCAGGAAGTTCGGCAGCCGCCGGTGCAGCCGCCACAGTTCGCCGAGCGCCATCACATTGACGTCGTTGTCGATGAAGACCGGCGCGGCATAGTCCTCGCCCAGCACCTCGCGGATCGACAGGCCTTCCCAGCCCGGCATCAGCGGCGGGTTGACCAGCAGCCCGCTGCCGAAGGCCACCGGTCCGGGCACGCCCATGCCGATGCCGATCACCTCCTTGCGGGTGGCGCCGCAGCGCTGCAGCAGCTCGCGCAGCAGTTCGCGGATGCGCGACAGCAGCACCGCCGGGCTGGCCCGCACATCGGCCGGCTCGGCGTGGTGCGCCAGCACGCCCATGTCGGGCGACAGGATCGCGACGTCGAGGCTGGTCGCGCCGAGGTCGATGCAGGCCAGCACGCCGACCGCGCGGCTCATGCGCAGCGCCTCCGGCCGGCGCCCGCCGGACGAGGCCTGCAGGCCGATCTCTTCGAGCAGCCCGCGCTCGACCAGGCCGGCAACGGCCGCGTTGGCCTTGCTTTTCGAGAAGGTGGATGCGGCGGCCAGCGCACTGCGCGAGCTGCTGGCCGACCAGAACACGGTCTCCAGCACAGCCAGTTCACCCGGCGACAGATCGTCCCAGCGGATCACCTTGCTTGTCTCCTTGCGGCCGTGCTCGGCCGGTCTGTGGTCGTCTTCGAGCCGGAATGTCCGGGCCGAGCGCCTTGGAGCGGATGCTAAGAACAGCACTTCGGCGCCGCAAGAGCGATCTTTGACCAAATTCAGGTCAAATGCCGGAGAGGCGCTGGTCAGTCCCCGCTTCGCATGCCGGCCTGTACCATCGCCCCGATCCCTCTCTGCCTCCGTCTTGCTCAATGCGCCAGCTCGAAAAACTGACGATCGAGAACTTCAAGTCCATCCGCCAACAGACGCTGGCGCTTGGGAAATTGAACGTCTTCATCGGTGGCAACGGCTCCGGCAAGTCGAATCTGATTTCGGTGTTTCGGTTTCTGCGGGAGATCGTGACCGAGAACCTGCAGGGCCATGTGGGCGTCAAGGGTGGAGCCGATGCGCTGCTGCACCTGGGCCAGAAGCATTCACGATCGATGTCCTTCGCGCTAGCGTTCTCTCGGGGCCAGATAGCCAGCACCTACGGGATTACTCTAGTGCCCACCGCGGACGACACCCTCCTGGTCAAGGACGAAACCGCGTCGCTGAAGGACGCAGCAACGCAAGCCGACAAGGCTTCACGGGTGTCCGCCGCGGTGCCCACAAAAGAGTCCACGCTGGCACGGCAGGCGCACGTTGCTGCGCAAGAAGCCATGCTCGACTTGAAGAGCTACCGCGTCTACCACTTCCACGACACGAGCGACAGCGCCGCAGTCAAACTGACGGCCGACGTCGATGACAACCGCTTCCTTCGGCCCCAGGCAGAAAACCTCGCGCCCTACCTGTTCTGGATGCGCGACAAACACCCGGATCACTATCGCAACATCGTCGAGATCGTCCGCCAGGTTGCCCCGTTCTTCGACGATTTCCAACTGCAGCCGTCGCGCCTGAACGAATCGAAGATTCGCCTCGAATGGCGCGAGCGCGGCAGCGACGCTTACATGAATGCGCACGCCCTCTCCGACGGCACGCTGCGATTCATCTGCCTGGTCACGCTGCTGATCCAGCCGGAGTTGCCGGGGCTTGTGCTGCTCGATGAGCCGGAGTTGGGCTTGCACCCCGCAGCCATCACGCTGTTGGCCGACCTCATTTCCTCGGCGTCGGAGCGAACCCAGGTGATCGCAGCCACCCAGTCGGTGTCGCTGGTGAATCGCCTGAAACCTGAGGACCTGTGGACCGTGGACCGTCAGGAGGGGCCAACAGAGTTCCGCCACCTGAGCAGCAGCGACATGTCGCAATGGCTCGATCACTACGCGCTCGGCGACCTCTGGGAAATGAACGTGCTGGGCGCCCGGCCGTGAAGCGTGCGTTGATCGTCGTGGAAGGCCAGACGGAGGAACGCTTCGTCAAGACGGTGCTGCGACAGGTGCTGGAGCCGATCGGTGTCGACATCCGGCCGACGATCGTGGCCACCAAGGTCGTCAAGGACGGCGCCAACTTCAAGGGTGGCTTGCGCAGCTTCGGGCAGTTTCGCGAGCACCTGCGGCGCGTTCTCCAGGGTAGCGGCGGGGCACTCGTCACCAGCATGATCGACTACTACGCACTGCCGGCCGACTTCCCCGGCATGGTGAGCCGGCCTCTCGGCGGCACGCCCCGTCAACGCGTCGAACACGTGGAGCGCGAACTGCGCATTGCCATCGGACAGCAGAATTTCCTGCCTTTCATCGCATTGCACGAATACGAAGCCTGGCTGTTCTCCGATTCGGTCACCATCCCGGGCGTTCTGACTGAACCGCACAAGCAGGGCGCGTTCGCGGCCATTGCCGACGCCATGGCACCCGAGGACATCAACGAAGGGCCGGCCACCGCCCCGTCAAAGCGCTTGCAAGCCATGTTTCCGCTGTACCGAAAGGGCCTCCATGGTCCGCTCGCCGCCGAGCGAATCGGCATCCCGGCCATGCGCGCGAAGTGCCCCCATTTCGACGGCTGGCTGCTGCAGCTCGAACACTACGCCACCGCCTGAGTGCCGCCTCACGGCGTCATCAGCACGCGCCGCACCAGCCGCAGCAGCTCCTCCATCGTGTTCTGCTTGCGCATCAGGCTGCGCACACCTGCGGCGGCGGCCTGGGCCTGCAATTCCTCGGTGATGTAGCCCGAGCTGATCACCACCGGCAGGTCGGCGCGGATGTCGCGCAGCGCCTGCGCGACGTCCAGCCCCGAGTAGCCGGGCATGTTGAAGTCGGTGATCACCAGGTCGAAGGCGAAGGGCCGCGCGCCGACGGCGGCCACCGCCTCGTGCCCATCGCGGAACGCGGTGACGCGGTAGCCGGCTTGCAGCAACAGCCGCTCGACCATCAGCACGATGACCTCGTCGTCGTCGACGTAGGCCACGTGCTGCCCGGCGCCCTGCAAGGCCCCCGGCGCGGTGATGACCGGCAAGGGCTCTTCGTCCGGCGCCGCATCGGTGGTCGGCACGTAGAGGTGCATCGTCGTGCCCAGCCCGGGTTCGCTGTCGACGCGGATCGCACCGTGGTGGGCCGCGACGATGCCGTGCACCACCGACAGCCCGAGCCCGGTGCCCTGCCCCGTCGGCTTGGTCGTGAAGAATGGCTCGAAGATGCGCGCCTGCGTGGCCGCGTCCATGCCGGAGCCGCTGTCCTGCACCCAGAGGTGCGCGTAGTGGCCGGCGGCCAGCGGCGGCGTGGTGCGTGCCGCGCGCTCGGCGCCGGGCTCGACCACGTGCGGCTCCAGCCCGACCTCGATGCGCCCCGGCCGACCCTGCAGCGCATGCCAGGCGTTGGTGCACAGGTTCATCAGCACCTGCTGCACCTGGGTGCCGTCGGCATGGGCGTGCAGGGGCTGCGGCGCCATCCGGTAGGCGAGCGACACCCCGGCCGGCAAGGTGGAGCGCAGCAGCCGCACCGATTCCTCGACCAGCGGCTGCAGCGGCTGGTTGACCAGCGCCTGCGGCTGGCGGCGGCCGAACGCGAGGATCTGCTGCACCAGGTCGCGGGCGCGCACGCTGGCCTTGTGGATCTGCTCCAGGCTCGCGAGCGCCGGGTGGCCGGCGCCGATGTCCTCGCGCGCCAGCGCGACGTTGCCGAGGATCGCCGCCAGGATGTTGTTGAAGTCGTGCGCGATGCCGCCGGCCAGCGTGCCGATCGACTCGATGCGCTGCGACTCGCGCAACTGCGCCTCGAGCGAGCGGCGTTCGCGGTCGCTGCGCCACAGCCGGCGGATCATCACGACCATCAGCAGGTGCAGCAGCCCCCAGGCCAGCGCGGTCAGCAGCGCCAGCCGCCGCCAGTTGGCGAGCACCTCGTCGTGGCTCAACGCCACCGTCAGGAAGAACGGGTAGCCCTTCACGACGACGGTGCCCGAGATGCGCCGCACGCCGTCGGTGAACGCAACGTACTCGTTGACGGTCTCCGGCTGACCCGACTTCACCGCCTGCAGGATCGGCTGGTTCGGGGGCATCGGCTTGTTGATCTCCGCATCGATCTGCGGCCAGCGCAGTACCAGTTGCCCGGCGTCGGTCCGGCGCAGGAACACCGTGCCGTTGCGGCCGATGTCCAGCTTGCGGAACTGCTGCTGGAAGTAGCTGAGGTCCAGCGGCGCCAGTGCGGCGCCGTGGAAGCGGCCCTGCGCATCGCGCAGCGCCCGCGTCATCACCATCGTCGGCCGCTGGCTGACCCGGCCCATCACCACCTCGGAGAACAGCAGGTCGGCCTGCGGATCGCGCTGGTAGGTCAGGAAGAACGATCGGTCGGCGTAGTTCACCATCGGTGTGTTGGCCGACGAGGTCACGTAGCGTTGGTCGCCGCGGGCGTCGATGATGCGCAGCGCGATCAGCTCGTCGAAATCGCGCAGCATCGCATCGAGCTCGCCATTGAGCCGCCGGGCATGGGCCAGCTCGCCCTGCGGCGCGAGCGCATCGAGTGGCACCTGCTGCGCCAGCACCCGCAGCACCGCATCGGTGCGTCGGAAGGTGCCGTCCATGCGCACTTCCAGGGTGCGGGCGTAGTTCAGCGCGGTGGTCTGCGCGGACCGGATGGCATCCTGCCGGGCCGTCCACAGCAGCCAGCCGATCAGCGCCGAGGCGGCCAGCGCGGCGCCGACCAGCACCGCAGCGAACTTGCGGCGCGGCGGATTCAGCAGCGAGTTGGCCGACGGCGTGGAGACCATGGCATGGCTTGTAGCCCGGCGCGGCGGGCGGCGCAATCCGGGTTTCGGCAGGATTCCTACGCTTGTCGGGGAGGCGGGCGCTGCAGCGATGGCGCGAAACAACTGAGACCATCGGGCGACGGGATGGAACGCCATCGATACGCCAGCTGCCGAGACTTCGCAGCTCCGCTAATCGCCCGTACCTTCGATGCAAACCTTGCTGCGCTTCGCATGCCTCGCGCTGTCTCTCGTCTTTCGCCGCTCATCGCGCCGCGCGCGGGACGATCGCTATCTCAGCGAGGCGGCCGACCTGGCCGATTTCGAGCAACGTGCGAAGCGGCTCGATCAGTTCACGACGCTGGATGCCTGCACGCGGTTGAGCTTTCTGAAGCAGAGGCATTGAGTGCCAGGCGGCGCGTCACGCGTCGGCCACCCGACCTGCGACTGCTGACGATGCGCACCCAGCGGGGCAGCTGTTCACCGAAGGGCGAAGTCGTGCTGAACCCGCTTCTGGAAAAGGCCCCGACGCCCTGCATCAACTACGTGATCACGCACGAGCTTTGCCATCTGAAGGAGTTGAACCACAGCCCGCGGTTCTATCGGATGCTCGTCACACTGGATGCCCGATTGGCAGGAACGAAAGGTGCGATTGGATGAAATGGCTGAGCAATTGCTGAATCGCTGATCGTCCGAATTACGCGCTTCTGCCCTGGTATCTGGGGTCACTGCTCTTCTCAAAAGTCACCTTGCGGCCTATAAATCCCAAGGACTCAGTGGAGCAACATAAATGGCCGCGAAGAAGGCGAGCGAAGCGAGGCCGCGCAAGGAGAAGCTCGCAATCTATTTAGCGAAGGATGGGCAGCCGGCAGCAGGGGATCTCATCAAACTTGAGGATGCCAGTGATGCGATACCTCTTTCGGCAGAGGGCATCGAAGCAACGCTGTACGTGAAGAAGGAGCGTCCAAAACCGCCTCCACCCTGGACCGATCTCTTCACACAACGACCGGAGGTCCCAGCCGGCCTGTTCCCCGCCACAAGATCCGTTGGAGCGGCGTTGCTCGTTCGAAGGGGATCAAGGACTTTTGCCCTTACCTTCGGAACTGGCTTCCATTTGATCAAGGAAGTTGCCATCGAGCGCGACTTTGGATTGCGTGTGACGCTTTCGTCCGTAGATCCGAACAAACTTCGCAGTGTCGACAAGGCCAACTACGAGGACAACCCCCTCAACTCGCGGACCCAGAGCACCAAGGAAGTCGACATCTTTGATCTCCAAATGGATTCGGAGATGGAGATGCTCTACGCATTAACCGGCATCTCCAACGTCTCGGTGTTCGGGAGCCACGTCAGCGGCCGAGACTCTCTTACTGTTGCAGTGGAGATTACCCTTGACAGCCTCTTCACGGTTCTCGATGAGGCGATTTCGCGATTCGATGGCCCCCTTCCACTTCAATTCGAATGGGTCGACAACATCCGTCGCGTAAAGGACCCCGAGATCGCGCAAGTACTCGACCTGTATCTGGATGAAGATCTGAAAGACCCAACCCAGTGCGTTCTTTGGCTCGGCGAGCCGGAGGTCGTCGACTGGGAGAAGCAGATCGGGTACTCGTTCGACCGCAGGCCCAACACGCCCGTGCTGCCAGTCTTATCGCTGGGCGCTCTGATGGAGTACCTGACCAAGCAGGATCGTCCACTGTCGGTGGATACCCTCCGTGCCACCAGCGTTCACGTCAACGACTCCGACTATCAATCCGTCAAAAATTGGAACGCCTATAGATGCCTGTATGCGGAGCTGCATCTGGATGCGGAGCGCTACATGCTGCGTAACGGCCTCTGGTTCCAAGTCGAGCCCGATTTCGTCAAAAAGGTGGACGACTACATCTCACGAATCGCTTCATGCCCTTTCGCCCTCCCCGCCTACGACTGCGATCGGGAAGATGACTACAACAAGAAACTTGCTCAAAGCGACAAGACCTATTCGCTGATGGACAAGAAGAACACCAAGTTAGGTGGCCGGTATGACAAGGTCGAGTTCTGCGATCTGATCCGAAATTCCTCCGACCTCATCCACGTCAAGTACTACCGAAGCTCAAGCACGCTGAGCCACCTCTTTTCGCAAGGACTTGTCGCCGCCGAAGCCTTCGTAGGTGATGAAGACTTTCGAGTGCGACTCAATCAGAAATTGCCTCCGGCCGCGCGACTCGCAGACCCCACGGTCAAGCCAAAAGCAAGTGCGTACACCGTCACCTACGCCATCGCCACGACCAAGCAGCTTCCTCGCGAGTTGCCATTCTTCTCAAAGGTGACGCTCCGCAACGCGATGAAGACTTTACAGGCGTTGGACTACCAAGTGCAGATCACTGCCATCGAAGTTGCTCCAGATCTACTCATCAAGAAGAAGTGCCGGCCGAAACAGGCACCAAGTCAGAAGACCTGAGGCGACGTATCGTCGCCCGACACGCCGAGGCAAGACCGGTGTCTCTGTCGGCAGCCGGCAGTAACCCTCATTGCGCCGCCGGACGCGGCAGCGTTGAAATCGGTGTTGAAGTCGTCCCATCCTCTCGATACGAAGGCGCACCATGTCGGCACCTGCATTCCCGGACATAACCGATGAATCCGGCCTATTCGAAGCAGACGATGTGTCTCGAACAGAGGAAGATGCGCGAAAAGTGCTGCCCGTGCTGGTGACTCATGTACTTCGGCAAGGCGACGACGTTTTGCGTCCTCTCAAGTATCTCGATCTGGCTGCTCGCATAGGTCGCCACAACAAGAATGGCGATCCTTGGGCACGCGGCCTCGGTCATGTGCTGGGCCGAGTTACAACCAAGTTGGACCAGATCCAGCCACTCTGGACGGAGAAAATTCCCTACCTCACCACAATCGTCGTGAACGCCCAGGGTCCCAACAAAGGCCTCCCCGGAGAGGGCATTCGGCATAGGTGGACAGGCTATGAGCAGTTGACTCGTGTTGACTCGGCGCGATCGCGAAGCCAAATTGCTTGAAGAGTACGGGCGCATTCTGCGGTTCGGCTCCCGCTGGGAGCGCGTGCTCCATCAACTTGGGCTGGCAGACACGCCGATCGTCGAACCGAATGCCGATAGCCAACCGATTCGCCTCGCTGGCGGCGAATCACCCCAACACAAGGCCCTTAAGCGATTCGTGTTCGAACACCCCGAACTTGTCGGGGCGGAATCGGGTAGTCACGCCGAAGAGGAGCGAACTTTGCGGTCTGGCGATGCCGTCGACGTTTTTTTTGCTTCATCTTCACACTGGCTTGGCGTGGAAGTGAAATCGTCGGTCTCCGATGGATTGCCCTGCGACTACGAACGCGGCATCTACCAGATCGTGAAGTACCGCGAAGTGCTGAAAGCACAGGCCAAGGCCGACGGGGTCACCGGCCTCATGTCCATCGACGCCGTGCTCGTTCTCGAATCGCAGATGCCCGGGGAATACCGCGACGTGGCCAAGACGCTTGGTGTCAGGTTCATCGAGAACATGGGACGAAACATGGCGCATCGCTGACGAGAGCATCCCAACGCCCCACTTCTGCGTCGCATGGCACCAATCTTGCGCCGAGCGAGATAGGCCGAATCCCGCTGCACCATCTTGTACCTGCTGGTAGGCATACCCCTTAGTCGGTTCGGCAATTTCCAACGCATCTGCCCCCTCGCGCTCAAGGCCCCGGGGCGCCCGGCCGATAAGCACCGGGTAACCTGCTCGGCGGCCTGCGCCTGCGCGACATTCCGCCCCCATTTCAAACCGTCGGCTCTCCCACGACGAAAGACCGAGCGTGATCAAGAAGATTTCCGTCAGCCAGCTGCGCATGGGCATGCACGTCCACGAGTTCTGCGGCTCGTGGATGGATCACCCGTTCTGGCGTTCCAAGTTCACGCTGAAGAGCGACACCGACTTCGAACGCATCAGGGCCGGCGGCGTGGCGGAACTGTGGATCGACACCGCAAAGGGCCTGGACGTCGAAGGCCCGGCCGCGACGGTGCAGGCCATCACCCAGGAAGCCCTTGCCGACGAGGTCGAGCGCGAACTGGAATTCGTCGCGTCGATGCCGATGGAGTTCGACGCACTCAACAGCGGCGACGCCGCGATGGCCAAGGCCGCCGCGCTGTACCGCCGCTCGGTCCCCAAGATCGCGTCGATGTTCGGCGAGGCCCGGCTGGGCAAGGCGGTCGACGCCGGCCAGTGCGAGGAGCTCGTCGAGGAGATCTCCGAATCGGTGCTGCGCAACCCCGGCGCGCTGATCAGCGTCGCGCGGCTCAAGCGCGCCGACGAATACACCTACATGCACTCGGTGGCCGTCTGCGCGCTGATGGTCTCGCTCGGCCGCCAGCTCGGCCTGCAGGGCGACCAGCTGAAGAAGGCCGGCCTCGCCGGCATGCTGCACGACCTGGGCAAGGCGGTGATGCCGCTGGAGGTGCTGAACAAGCCGGGCAAGCTCACCGACGCCGAGTTCGACATCATGAAGAGCCACCCCGAGCGCGGCCACGAGCTGCTGCTCGAAGGCGGCAGCGCCGGCGCGGTGGTGCTCGACGTGTGCCTGCACCACCACGAGAAGGTCGACGGCAGCGGCTACCCGCACAAGCTCGCCGGCGACCAGATCAGCCTGTTCGCGAAGATGGGCGCGGTCTGCGACGTGTACGACGCGGTCACCTCGGTGCGGCCGTACAAGAGCGGCTGGGATCCGGGCGAGGCGCTGCGCCGCATGGCCCAGTGGAAGGGCCACTTCGAGCCGCGCGTGTTCCAGGCCTTCGTCAAGACGGTGGGCATCTACCCGGTCGGCTCGCTGCTGCGCCTGCAGTCCGGCAAGCTCGCGGTGGTGACGGCGCAGAACGCGCAGAACCTGCTGCAGCCGAAGGTCAAGGCCTTCTTCAGCACCAAGTCCAACATGCGCATCGAGCCGCTGGAGATGGACCTGGGCAGCGCCTGGTGCCAGGACAAGGTGCTGCGCTGCGAATCGCCGGACGACTGGAAGTTCAAGGACCTCGACATCCTGGCCGGCGTGCAGCGCAACTGAGCGCGGGTCGGCCGGCTACAGCGCCAGCATGTAGGCCGTCAGGGCCTCCTTCTCCTGCGCGCTCAACCGCAGGCCGAGCACCAGGTTGAAGAACTCGACGGTGTCGTCCAGCGTCAGCAGCCGGCCGTCGTGCAGGTAGGGCGGCGAATCCTTGATGCCGCGCAGCGTGAAGGTCTTGATCGGCCCGTCCGGCACCGGCACCAGGTCGTTGCTGGCGACGCCGGTGCGGTAGAAGCGCTCCAGCTTCAGGTCGTGCATCTGCTGGTCCATGAACGCCGTCGCCGGCACATGGCATTCGGCACAGCGCGCCTTGCCGGTGAACAGCTTCTCGCCGGCCAGTTCCTGCGGCGTCGCGCGCGCCGGGTCGAGCCGCCCGGCCGCGTCGAGCTTCGGGGCCGGCGGGAAGTCGATGATGTTCTGCATCTGCGCCATCATCGCGACCTGGCTCGCACGGTCGGGCAGGTTGACGCCCTTGCGCGCGGCGCTCACGTGGTCGCCGTTGAAGTAGGCGGTGCGCTGCTCGAATTCGGTGAAATCCTCGACGGAGCGCAACGAGCGCTTGGAGCCGTGGATCTGCTGGTTGAACAGCCCGCGCAGGCTGGTGGTGTCGAGCCGGAAGCGCGAGGCCTGCGGCCGCAGGTCGGGTGTCAGGTGAAAGGCCGCGTTGGTGTTGAAGTTGACGTGGCAGTCGAGGCAGGTCACCCCGCGGCTCGGCGCCGCCACCTTGCGATCTTCGGTCTGGTTGAACTCCTCCTGCGGGAACGGCGTCAGCAGCAGGCGCATGCCTTCCATCTGCACCGGCGTGACGATGCCGACGAGCGCATCGTAGTAGTTCGCCAGCGTCAGCACCTGGCCGCGCGACACGTCGCCGAGCTCCGGGCGCGTGGTCAGGTAGATCGGCGACGGGAATTCCGGCGTCAGGTGGTCCGGCAGGTCGAAATCCACATCGAAGCGCCGCAGGTCGCGCTGCTCCTGCCGCGCGATCTCGTTGATCTGGTGGTCGGGAAACACCTGGCCGCCGCTGGACTGCTTGACGTGCGGCAGCGGCCGGAAGCCGGCGGGCAGCAGGTTGCGCTCGCGGATGTCGGCCGGGGTCATGCGCGCCAGCGACTCCCACGACTGGCCGGCCGGCAGGCGCACCCGCACGCCGTCCTGCACCGCGCGCCGGCCGCCCGACATCATCACGCCCGGCATCGGCCGGTTCGCGAGGTCGTAGCGCTGGTTCAGCAGGGCCGACTGGCGCTGCATCACCGCTGGCTTGGCCGCCTCATCGGCCGCCTTGACGGCAGACAGCGGCTGGGTCGGCAAGGGCCGGTAGGTGGTATCCGGCGGCAGCGGGTCGGCGGCGCCGGCTTGCAAGGCGAGGGCAAACAATCCGGCGGTGGCGACCAGCCGTTCGAGTGTGGACATGGTGGGCTCCCTGTAGCGTCACGCGACGCGAGAGCGGCGGGCAATCGGTATGCCCGACGGGCCTTCTCCCTGGCGGCCCCGAACGCTGCTCAACGACAACAGCTGCCCGACGCCCACAGCGCCTGGCTGCCCAGGTAGACCACCAGGTTGCCGTCGTTCTGCAGCGTCAGGTGCGCCCCCGGGTGGCCGGAGGTGTTGCTGGCCCAGAACGGCCGGTTGGCCGGGTCGTAGATCACCAGGTTGCCGTCGCCCTGCATCGCGATCTTGCCGACCACCTTGCCGGCGGTGCTGCTGGACCACAGCGGCTGGTTGCCCTGGTACAGCACCAGGTTGCCGTCGGACTGCATCCACAGCTGGAAGCGGCCGTCGCAGGAGTTCAGCGGCCGGTTGACCGGCAGCAGCGTGTTGGCAGGCAGCACGCCGCAGCCCGAGACCGGCGGCGGAGGTGGCGCAGGCGGCTCGGTCGCCGACCCCGGACCGGGCTTGGCCGGCATCGTCGCGGTGTTCGCCACCTGGCCGCTGTAGACGCGCGCCACTTCGTAGGCGAGCCGCAGGTACCAGTCGCTCGGCAGGTCGCGGCCGTCGGCGTCCAGCGTCAGCCAGTAGCCCTGGTCCGGCGCCGCGGCGCGCTTGCTCGCCACCTTGAAGATCGCCGTCGATTCGTTGACCTCGTCGAACATCGCGATCTTGACGGCCACCGCGCCGGCATCGCGCGCATTGAAGGCCTGGCGCCACAGGAAGCGGCCGCCGTCGCGCGGGATCTGGTTCTGCGGCGCGGTCTTCATCAGGTTGTGCCACGAGAAGCCGGGGAAGATCACCGGCAGGTACAGCTGCTTGTTCGCACGCGTCTGCGCCAGGTCCGGCTGCAGCACCAGCGCCTTCCAGTTGTCGGCACCGGCCGCATCGCCGAACGAGCCGACGGCCCACGGCTGCACGACGTCGAGCGACGCATACACCGCGGCCCAGCCCGGATCGGCCGAGCTCGAGCGCCCACCCACCTTCCAGCCGCCCGGCACGCCGCCCATCACCGTGACCTGCGCCTGCGTCTTGAACCAATCGACGATGCGCTGCCCGAGCGCCGGCCGGTTCACATGGTTGGCATCGCCGAAGCCCAGTCCCCACAGCGAGACGATCGGCTTGCCGCCCTGCTTCAGGTACGCCGGGCTGGCGGTCAGCTTCAGCTCGTTCGCCAGGTGCTGCCAGTCCTCCTGCAGCTTCGCCATCAGCGTGTCATCGCTGACGCTGGTGTAGTCCATGCTGAGGTCGTACTCGATCGCGAAAGTGCGGCCGTACCGTTCGGCCGCGTTGCGCAGGTTCTGCAGCACCACGTCCTTCTCGCTGCGCACCCACGGGATGTCGCTGACGAAACGCTGCAGCAGCGCGCCATCGATGCCGTAGCTGCGCATCCACTGGAAGTGCGTGTCGGCCGTCTCCTTCGGGTACGACGAGAACAGCCGGGCCGGCTGGCCCTGCACCGTCATGCCGGGCACCGCGCACAGCGAGGCCTGGGGCAGCCCGCCCAGATCGGGGTAGGCATCGATCGCCAGCGTGCCGGCCGACGGCGCGCCGTTCGACCAATGCGACCAGCCGTTGCCCGGGCTGCCGTCGCCCGGGCAGCGGAACCACGCCTGGTAGCCGACCAGGACCTTGCCGACCAGCGTCGACGAATCGACCGTCTGCGCCTGCGCCGACGTCATCAACGGAGCCGCCAGGACGACGGATGCGGCGACCGCGCGCCAGCGTTGGAGGATGTTCATGGGCGGCAGCGTAGCCGCTCGACGACCGGAAAGTGGAATCGTTTCCAGTCGAAACGTCTCTGACACTTCGGTCACCGGCTCAGGGCCGGTTGAAGAACTCCCACATCAGCGCGTTGGCCGACACCGCCTGCGACGGCGCCTCGCCCCGCGCCTTCCGGGCTCCCGGCCACGAATGGCCGCCGGTCTCGGTGACGCACAGCTCCAGCTGCGCGCCGCCGCCGCACGACGGCCAGGCCTCGCACCGGGCGCCCGGCACCGCCAGCACTTGCTGCGGCGTGCCGGTGCAGGCGTCGTGGCGCGCCCAGCGCGCCACCGTGTCCGGCACCGATGCGAACTCGCCGGTCGCCGCGCGCAGCCGCGTGTTGCTGCTGTAGCCGCCGTCGAACGGCACCATCGGGTCGTTGCGCGCGTGGATGTGCAGCACCCGCACCGGCCGCACCGGCGCGCACTGGCGCGTGTTGTCGGTGCCGGCCACCGCGGCGATCGCGCTGAACACGTCGCTTGCCTCGCAGGCGAGCCGGTAGGCCATCATCGCGCCGTTCGACATGCCGGTCGCGAAGATGCGGTGGCGGTCCACCGCCATCTGCTGCTGCAGGTTGGCGACCACCTGCCGGATGAAGCCGACATCGTCAACCTCGCGGTCGCGCGCGGTGCCGCAGCAGGTGCCGGCGTTCCAGGTCGCGAGCGTGCCGCGGCGCAACCGGCTGAAGCCGTTCGGGAACACCAGCACCACGCCTTCGCGTTCCGACAGGCCGATCAGCCCGTAGTTCGCGTCGTCGGCCTGGTGGTCCATGCTGCCGCCGCCGCCGTGCAGCGCGACGATCAGCGCCTGCGGCTTCGCGGCATCGAAGGTCTTCGGCACGTGCACGCGGTAGTGGCGGTCGAGCTCGCCGTGGCGGATCGTGTAGCGGTAGTCGCCCGCCGCGACGATGCGGGCCCGCGCATCGTCCTGCGCCAGGCACAGGCTGTTGCACAACGGCAGCACCAGGGCCGCGGCGAAGGCGCAAAGGCGGCGCATAGTTTCCCCTTCCGTCAACGACGGTCGCGCCGAGCTTACGACCCTGGCTCCGGCGCGGATCGCCGCATCTGCTACGTTTCATTTCGATTTCGTCACAGGAGAACGCCCATGTACAAGCTCTCGTCCTGCCTCGGCGCCGTCGCGCTGGTGGCCTGCGCCTCGCAACCGGCCGGCATCGCGGTGCCGGCCAACCTGGTGCCGGCCGGCGAGCACGTCGTCGAACGGCTGGCCGCCCGCGGCGTGCAGATCTACGAATGCCGCAACAAGGTCGGCGGCACCGGCACCGAATGGGTGTTCGTCGCGCCCGAAGCCGACCTGCTCGACACGCAGGGCGCGCCGGCCGGCCGGCACTATGCCGGCCCGCACTGGGAGGCGGCCGACGGCAGCCGCATCATCGGCACCGTGAAGTCGCGTGCCGATGCGCCGCTGGCCGGCGCGATCCCGTGGCTGCTGCTGTCGACGCGCTCGGTCGGCGGTCCGGGGCGGCTCGCGAAGATCACCAGCGTGCAGCGCGTCAACACCGCCGGCGGCGCAGTGCCGGCCGCGAGTTGCGATGCCGCCAGCCTGGGCCGCACCGAGCGGGTGCCGTACACCGCCGACTACATCCTGCTGGCGCCCTGAGGGTCGGCGAAGCCCGCGAAGCTCAGGCTGAATTCGGCACCGCCTGGCGCATTGGCGGCCGCCAGCGTCCAGCCGTGGGCCCGCGCGATCTCGCGGCAGATCGACAGCCCGAGCCCCGCGCCCTGGTGCGCGCTGCCGCTGCCGCGCCAGAAGCGCTCGAACAGCCGCGGCAGGTCGGCCGCCGGAATGCCCGGGCCGCGGTCGCGTACGCGCAAGCCCTGCGCGTCGACGGCGAGCGTCACGACCGCGCCGGGCGGCGAATGCAGGATCGCGTTCTCGGCCAGGTTCTTCACCAGGATGAACAAGGCACCGGCGTCGGCCTGCAGCCGCACCGCCGCGTCCGGCCGCTGCACCTGCAGCGCCACCGCATGGCGCCCGGCCAGCCGCTCCAGCTGCCCGGCCGCATCGGCCACGGTGCTGGCCACGTCGGTCGGCTCGAAGATGTAGTTCTGCGCCTCGCTGACCTCGGCCAGGTGCAACAGCTGGTGCACCTGGCGGCCCATGAAATCCAGGTCTCTCAGCAGCAGCTCGCGGCGCTCGCCGCCCGCGTCGTCGAGCTCGACCTCGGCGCGGATCAGCGCCAGCGGCGTCTTCAGCTCGTGCGCCGCCGCGGCGAGGAAATCCTGCTGCACGCGGTAGCCGGTTTCGAGCCGCTGCAGCGCCTGGTTGAAGGCGTCGATCAGCGGCGACAGCTCGCGCGGCAACCGCGTCCCGTCGAGCCGCGCCTTCAGGTTGTGCGGCCCGATGCGCGCCGCCGCCGCCGACGCGGCCCGCACCGGCTCCAGCAGGCGGCGCAGCGTCAGCAGCACCACGCCGGTGAAGACGCCGACCGCCAGCACCGCGGCGACGACGCCACCCTTCACGAAGATGCCGCCGCCAACCCGGCGCAGCACCGTTTCCAGCCGGTCGCTGCGGGCCACCTGGATCACGTAGTCCTGCCCGTCGTGGTGCACCGGCCGGTTCAGGATGTGCAGCGTGACTTCGCCGGTCGACGCGGCGCTGACCGTCTCGCCGCCGGACACCGGCTGCATCGCCAGCACCTGCGCGGCCGGCCCGTCCTCGCCCGACATCAGCACGCGCCCCAGGCCGTCGAGCACGCGGTAGCTGAAATCCTTCGGCAGGCCGTCGACCATCGCCTGGTGCTTCTCGCTCAGCACCAGGTACGCCGGGCGGCCCTGCGCATCGAAGCGCAGCCCGCGTTCGAGGTGCCGGGCGGTGTCTTCCAGCCCCTGGCGCGTCGCGTCGGCCGGGCCCTGCATCAGCAGCGCGGCCAGCACGGCACCGGCCATCAGCATCACCACCAGCAACCCGCCGCTGGCCGCCAGCAGCAGCTGGGCCGCGAGGCTACACGGAATCCGCAGCGCGAAGCGCATAGCCATGCCCCCTGACGTTGACGATCTCCAGCGCCGAGCCGATCGCCGGCAGCTTCTTGCGCAGCCGGTGCAGCGCGACGTCGAGCGCGTTCGGCGTCACTGCCTCGTCGACGCCCCAGGCCGCCCGCTCCATCGCGCTGCGCCGCACCGTCTGCCCGGCCGCGCGCACCAGGCTGAGCATGATCTGCAGTTCGGCCGGCGGCAAGGTCACCGATTCGCCAGCGCAGCTCATGCAGCCGGCCTCGGGCCGCAGTTGCAGGTCGCCGAACGCCGGCGACAGGCTCTGCAGCTGCGCCGGCCGGCGCATCAGCGCGCGCACGCGGGCCACCAGCTCTTCCATCGCGAACGGCTTGGCCAGGTAGTCGTCGGCGCCGGCCTCCAGCCCCGACACGCGATCGTGCAGCGCATCGCGCGCCGTCAGCATCAGGCAGGGCACGCGCTGCCCGGCCGCGCGCAGCCGGCGCACCAGGTCGAGCCCGTCGCCGTCGGGCAGGCCGCGGTCGACGATCACCGCGGCATAGTCGGCCTCGCCCAGCGCATGCCAGGCCGGCTCGATGCGCTCGAAGGCATCGACCTCGATGCCCGCGCCGGACAAGGCCTTGCCCACCAGCGCCGCCAGGCGGCTGTGGTCCTCGACCAGCACGACACGGTTCATCGACGACGGACCAGAAGTTCAGAAGCGGTAAAGGTAACCCAGGCGCACGGCCGGCAGCGTGCGGCGGTCGACCAGCGGGCTGTTCTTGATGCCCGAGCCGAGCGCGGTGGCGCTGACGTCGAGGAACGCGCCGTCGCGCTGCGAGAACCCGTAGAAGGTGCGCAGGCCGACCTCGGCATTGGTCGTGGCCTGTCCCTCGTAGGCCGGCCGGAAGCTGGTGGCTTCCTCGGGCCGCACGCCGTAGTAGTAGTCGACGTACTTCGCGTCGCGCCACACCGCGACGACGCGCGGCGTGAACATGAAGCGCCCGAAGCGGAAGTCGTGCTCCACCCCGAGGCGCGCCTCGGTGCCCTTGCTGTGCGACGACGCGTCGCCCGACACCTCGGCCGACAGCTTGGCGTAGTCGGTGCGCCACTGCACCGCGCCGCCCAGCCAGAAGCTCGGCTTGCGCTCTTCCATGCCGTTGAGGATCGGCGCATCGTCCGACTCGTAGCCGTCCCCCAGCGCATAGCGCGCGCGCACCGCGAACGACACCGGCCCGGCGCTCGGCAGCTTCAGGTCGGCGCCCAGGCCCAGCACGCGCACGTATTCGTTCTCGAAGCTGACCAGCGGCAGCACCCGGGTCTTGTTCTCGGCGCCCGCATACGCCGGCCGCTGCCAGCCGACGCCGATGCCCAGGCCCCAGCCCGAAGGCGGCGGTGCGGGCTGGTCCTCCCCCGGCTGCGGCTGCGCCATGACCAGCGGGGCGGCAGACAGGGCGAGCAGGGACAGGGCGAGTGAACGAAGCAAGGTGGGTTTCAGCATGGTGAAGTGGATCCAATGAGGAAGCCGCGATGGTTCCGTCGGTCGACTTACCGGCGACTTACGCAGCGCCGGGTCGATACATCGTGTGACTACAATTCCGGCGCCTTCGGCCCGGATCCGAGCGCCTTTGCCTGCCCTTGCGACCCCGATGCCCACCCCGCTCCCCCTGCCGAACGATATCCCGCTGGTCGTCGACCTCGACGGAACGCTGATCAAGACCGACCTGCTGGTCGAGAGCGCGAATCGCCTGGTGACCCGGCAGCCGCTGCGCAGCCTGTCGATGCTCGGCTGGCTGCGGCACGGGCGCGCGGCGCTGAAGGCCGGGCTGGCGGATGCGGTCGAGCTCGACGCCGCCTCGCTGCCGTACCACGAGCCGCTGCTCGCCTGGCTGCGCGAACAGCATGCCGGCGGGCGGCGCATCGTGCTGGCGACCGCCAGCCACCAGGCGCTGGCCGAGCCGGTGGCGCGACACCTCGGCCTGTTCGAGGCGGTGCTCGCGAGCGATGGCGAACTCAACCTGAAAGCCGGACGCAAGCGCGATCTGCTGGTCGCCCGCTATGGCGACAAGGGCTTCGACTACATCGGCAACGACGCAGCCGACCTCGCCGTGTGGTCCGCGGCCCGCACGGCGCATGTCGTCAGCGACGCGGCCTCGCTGGTGAAGCGGGCGCGCGCCGTCGCCGAAGTCGGCACGGTCTGGCCCACCGACCAGCCCCCCGCTTGGCAGGCGCTGTGGCGCGCGCTGCGGCCGCACCAGTGGCTGAAGAACACGCTGATCTTCGTGCCGCTGCTCGCGTCGCACGGCTACGGCCATGCCGAGCTGCTGCTGCAGTCGATGCTCGCCTTCGTGGCCTTCGGGCTGGCCGCGTCGAGTGTCTACATCGGCAACGACCTGATCGACATCGCCGACGACCGCCACCACCCGCGCAAGCGCCGCCGGCCCTTCGCGGCCGGCGACGTGAGCCTGCTGCACGGCTGGTGCCTCGCGCCACTGCTGGCCGTCGCGGCCTTCACGCTGTCGGCCACGCTGCTCGCGCCGGCCTTCACCGCGACCCTCGCGATCTACCTCGGGCTGACGCTCGCCTACTCGCTGCGGCTCAAGCAGGTCGCACTGCTCGACGTGATGCTGCTGGCCGGCCTGTACACGCTGCGCATCATTGCCGGCACCGCCGCGCTGCAGTTGCCGCTGTCGTTCTGGCTGCTGAGCTTCTCGGTGTTCATCTTCTGCAGCCTGGCCTTCGTCAAGCGCTTCAGCGAACTCGCGGACGCCCGCCAGGACGGCCGCGAGGGCCCGCTGCGCGGCCGCGGCTACCACGCCAGCGACCTGGAGATCGTGTCGAGCTTCGGCAGCGCCACCGGCTACATCGCGGTGCTGGTGCTGGCGCTGTACATCCAGGACCCGCACACCGCCGAGTTGTACGCGTCGCCGAAGTTCATCTGGCTGGCTTGCCCGCTGCTGCTGTACTGGATCTCGCGCACCTGGCTGATCGCGCACCGCGGCCAGATGCACGACGACCCGATCGTCTTCGCGCTGACCGACCGCGTCAGCTGGGCGATCGGCGTGTGCCTGGCCGGCGTGTTCGCGCTGGCCACGCTGGTGCCATGAACGCCAGCGGCTGGGGGCGCTACCCGCGCATCGACGCCGAGCTGCGGTATCCGGCCAGCGCCGACGACTGCGCGCGGCTGCTGGCGGCACCGGGCGGCCTGATCGCGCGAGGCCTTGGCCGCAGCTACGGCGACAGCAGCCTCGCGGCGCAGATGCTGTGCACCCGCCACCTCGACACGCTGCAGTCGTTCGACGAGGCCACCGGCGAGCTGCAGTGCGCGGCCGGTACGCCGCTGGCCGACCTGCTGCGCGTGTTCGTGCCGCGCGGCTGGTTCCTGCCGGTCACGCCCGGCACGCGTTTCGTCACCGTGGGCGGCGCGATCGCGAGCGACGTGCATGGCAAGAACCACCACCTCGACGGCAGCTTCAGCCGCCACGTCACGCACGTCGACCTGTTGCTGGGCAACGGCGAACGGCTGCGCGCCTCGCCGGCGGAGCACGCCGAGCTGTTCGCGGCCACCTGCGGCGGCATGGGCCTGACCGGCGTGATCCTGTCGGCCGGCCTGCGCCTGAAACGCATCGCCGGCAGCGAGATCGTCGAGACGACCCTGAAGCTGCCCGATCTCGACGGCGTGCTCGCCGCGTTCGACGCGCATGCGCCATCGCCCTATTCCGTCGCCTGGATCGACTGCCTGGCGCGCGGCGCCGCGCTCGGGCGCTCGCTGCTGATGCTGGGCGAGCATGCCGGCGACGGGCCGCTGCAGGTGCAGCCGCACGCGCCGCGCCCGGTGCCGGTCGACCTGCCGTCGGCGCTGATGTCGCGGCTGGCCGGCCAGGCCTTCAACGAGCTTTACTACCAGCGCGTGCGCGGCCCGCGGCACACGCGCCGCGTCCCGCTCGAGCCCTATTTCTACCCGCTGGACGCGCTGGCCGACTGGAACCGGCTCTATGGCCGCCAGGGCTTCGTGCAGTACCAGTTCGTGCTGCCGCGCGAAGCCGGTGCACGCGGGCTGCGCGAGGTGCTGGAACGCATCGGCGGCGCCGGCGTCGGCGCCTTCCTGGCGGTGCTGAAGGCCTTCGGCCCGGGCAACGACCACCCGCTGTCGTTCCCGCGCGAAGGCTGGACGCTGGCGGTGGACTTCAAGGCCGAGCCGGCGGTGTTCGCGCTGCTCGATGCGCTCGACCGGGTCGTGCTCGACCACGGCGGCCGGCACTACCTGGCCAAGGACGCGCGGATGAGCGCGGCCACCTTCAGGGCCGGCTACCCGCGCTGGGAAGAATTCGAGGCCGTGCGCGAGCGCTGGCATGCCATCGGCAAGTTTGCGTCCGCACAGTCGCGGCGCCTGGGGTTGCAATGAAGCGAATCGTCATCGT
Organism: Rhizobacter sp. Root1238; assembly: GCF_001425825.1. GTDB lineage: Bacteria > Pseudomonadota > Gammaproteobacteria > Burkholderiales > Burkholderiaceae_C > Rhizobacter. Next base: position 28,153 of record NZ_LMDM01000017.1, on the reverse strand, counting down.
CGGAGCCACCTCCGGCATCGCGCAGCACTGCGCACGCCTGTGGGCCGAGGCCGGCCCGGTGCACCTGACGCTGCTCGCGCGCGATGCCGCGCGCACCGAAACCGTCGCCGCCGACCTGCGGGTGCGCAGCCCCGCCTCGACGCTGCGGGTCGCGGTTTGCGATTTCCTGGAACCCTCGGCCATCGCGCGTGCGGTCGACGACGCGGTCGCCGACGGCGTGCCCGACATCGTGCTGATCGCGCACGGCTCGCTGCCCGACCAGGCCGGCTGCCAGTCCGACCTCGGCGCCAACCTGGAAGCGCTGCAGGTCAACGGCGTCTCGCCGGTGCTGTTCGCCGAGGCCTTCGTCGCGCCGATGCTGCGTGCCGGGCGCGGCACGGTCGCGCTGATCGGCTCGGTGGCCGGCGACCGCGGGCGCAAGTCGAACTACGTGTACGGCGCCGCCAAGGGGCTGGTGACGCGCTATGCGCAAGGCCTGCAGCACCGGCTGGCGGCCACCGCGGTGCGCGTGGTGCTGGTCAAGCCCGGGCCGACCGACACGCCGATGACCGCGGCCCTGCGCGCGAAGGGTGCGAAGCTCGCCGATCCGCGCGCGGTGGCAGCGCGCATCCTGCGCGGCATCGACGCCGGCTCGCCGGTGGTGTACGCGCCGGGCAAGTGGGCGCTGATCATGATGGTGATCCGCCACCTGCCGCGTGCGGTGTTCAACCGGATGGACATCTGATGGACTGGCGGCCGCACGACGCACAGGCCCTGCGGCGCACGCTGCCGTGGCTCGGGCTCGCGCTGCTGGCGGTGCTGGCCGTCGACGCCTATGTGCCGCTGTCGCCGTTCATGCCGCGCAACGACGTGGACGGCTCCTGGATCCTCGCGTTGAACCAGGCGGTCGCGCGCGGGCTGGTATTCGGCCGCGACATCGTGTTCACCTTCGGCCCGTATGCCAGCGTGTTCACCCACACCTACACCCCCGCGACAGCAGCGCGCATGTTCGCGGGCTCGGCGCTGCTCGCGGCGGTGTTCGTGGCCTGCCTGGCGGTGCTGCTGCGCCGGCCCGCGGGCCGCTGGCCGGCCATCGTCTGCCTCGCGTTCTTCCTGTTGCTCGGCGGAACCGACAGCCTGCTGCTGGCGCTGCCGCTGCTGGTGACGCTGACCGTGCTGTCGTGGCTGCACGGCGAGCGCCCGCCCCGCTGGGCGTTGCCGGTGCTGGTGCTGGCCTGGATCTCGTTCGGGTTGCTGCCGCTGGTGAAGGGCACGTTGGCGCTGCTGTGCGCCGTCGCCGCACTGCTCTCGGCCGCCGCGTTGCTGCAGGCCCGCCGCATCGGCCTGGCTGCGCTCAACCTGGCCTGCCCGCTGGCCGCCCTCGCTGCGTTCTGGTGCGCGGCCGGCCAGGCGCTGCCCGACCTGCCGGGCTACCTGCTGAGCCTGCGCGAGATCGTCTCCGGCTACAGCGAGGGCATGGCGGTGAACGGCCCGTCGCGCGAGCTGTGGCTCTTCGGCGTGCCGGCGCTGCTGCTGCTGGCCGCCCTGGCATCGCAAGGCTCGCTGCCGCGAGGTCTGCGGCTCGGCGCACTGGCCATCACGGCGGTGTTCCTGTTCCTGTCGTTCAAGGCGGGCTTCGTGCGGCACGACGTGCACGCACAGATCGCGCTGGCCAACCTGGTGGCTGCGCTCGGCCTGACCTGGCCGCTGCTGCCGCCGACGCAGTACCGCAGCCGCTGGCTGCTGGTCGCGCTGGCGAGCACCGCGCTGCTGTGCGGCGTCAACGCCGCCCGCCGCGCGACCGACGGGCGAACCGCCGTCGGCGGCGCCACCTCGAACCCGCTGGCGCTGCGCACCGCCGGATTCGATGCGTCGGACTGGTCGCGGCGCTACGCCACGCGGCTGCGCCAAGGCGCCACGCACTGCGGACTCGACGGTGTCGCGCCGGTCGACACCGACGTGTACTCGTTCGACCACTTCTGCCTGCTGGCGCAGGGCCTGCCGTGGAAACCGCGCCCGGTGCTGCAGAGCTACTCGGCCTACACGCCGGCGCTCGCGCGCCTGAACGAGGCCCACCTGCGCGGCCCGTCGGCGCCGCGCCAGCTGCTGTACCGGCTGCAGACCATCGACGAGCGGCTGCCCGCGATGGACGACGGGCTGAGCCTGCCGGCGCTGCTCGACAACTACGAACCGGCGCAGCCGCTGTCGACCTGGCTGGTGCTGAAGGCCCGGCCGCAGCGGCAGGCGGCCAGCCGCTACGACGCGCCGGTGACGCTCGCGGCGCGGCTGGGCGAGCCGGTCGCGGTGCCGGACGCCCTGCCGCTGTTCACCGAGATCGTCGTGCGCCCGACCTGGGCAGGCCGGCTGCGCGCGCTGCTGTACAAGCCGCCGCCGCTGTCGATGCGGGTGACGCTGGCCGACGGCACGCAGGCCACCTACCGCGTGAACGCCGGCATGATGGAGACCGGCTTCGTGCTGTCGCCGCTGCTGGCCACCACCGCCGACGTCGCCGCGCTGTTCGACGGCCGCATCGACGCACGCCGCGGCGTGCGCGAACTGCGCATCGATTCGGCCAGTCCGCTGCCGTTCTGGCAGGCCGAGATGGCCGTCAGCTTCCGGCGCCTGCACACGCCTGCCCCATCCGCCCTTCCTTCCAGGTAGCCCCCATGCCGAACAAGATCATCCTTCCCGGCGGCGCCGGCCTCGTCGGCCAGAACCTGCTGCCGCGCCTGAAGGCCGCCGGCTACACCGAGATCGTCGTGCTGGACAAGCACGCGGCCAACCTCGCAATCCTGGGCCGCATCCACCCCGACGTGACCACCGAATGCGTCGACCTGGCCGATCCGGGCCACTGGCAGCGCCACTTCGAGGACGCCACCGCGGTCGTGATGCTGCAGGCGCAGATCGGCGGGACGGTGCTGCGCGATTTCGTGCGCAACAACGTCGATGCGACCCGCAACGTGCTGGAGGCGATGAACGTCCATCGCGTGCCGCGGCTGGTGCATGTCAGCTCGTCGGTGGTGGAGTCGGTCGCGAACGATTTCTACACCGAGACGAAGAAGCAGCAGGAAGCGCTGGTGCTGCGCAACGGCATCGACTGCCCGGTGCTGCGCCCGACGCTGATGTTCGGCTGGTTCGACCGCAAGCACCTCGGCTGGTTGTCGCGCTTCATGGCGCGCGTGCCGGTGTTTCCGATCCCGGGCAACGGCCGCTACATGCGGCAGCCGCTGTATGCCGGCGACTTCTGCAAGGTCATCGTCGCCTGCATCGAAGGGCGCGTGACCCGCGGCGTGCACAACATCTCCGGGCGCGAGAAGATCGACTACATCGACATCATCCGCGAGATCAAGCGGGCCACGCGCGCGCGTACGCTGATCGTCAAGGTGCCGTATGCGCTGTTCCACGCCGCGCTGTGGACCTGGGGCCGGTTCGACCCGAACCCGCCGTTCACCACGCAGCAGCTGCGCGCGCTGGTCGCGAAAGACGAGTTCGAACTGACCGACTGGCCTGCGCTGTTCGGCGTCACCGCCACCCCGTTCGCCGACGCGATCGCCGAGACCTTCAACGACCCCACCTACGGCCACGTGGTGCTGGACTTCTGAGGCCGTTTCCATGACGCAACGCATTGCCGTGCTCGGTGCCGGGCCGATGGGCCTGGCGGTCGCCTACCAGCTGGCGCGCGACGGCCACCGGCCGGTGGTCTTCGAGGCCGACGACCGGCTGGGCGGCATGGCCGCCTGCTTCGATTTCGACGGGCTGCGCATCGAGCGCTACTACCACTTCCACTGCACCTCGGATGCCGCCTTCCTGCAGGTGCTCGACGAGCTGAAGCTGGCCGACCGCATGCGCTGGGTCGAGACCCGCATGAGCTACTGGTACCAGGGGCGGCTGCAACCCTGGGGCAACCCGCTCGCACTGCTGCGCTTCGACGGGCTCGGCCTGCTCTCGAAGCTGCGCTGCGCGCTGCATGCCTTCGTGTCGGTGAAGCGGCGCAACTGGCGGCCGCTCGACGGCGTCGAGGCGACCGGCTGGATCCGCCGCTGGGTCGGCGACAAGGCCTACGAAGTGCTGTGGCGGCGGCTGTTCGAGCACAAGTTCCACGGCTACGCCGGCAACCTGTCGGCCGCATGGATCTGGAGCCGCATCCGGCGCATCGGCAACTCGCGCACCAGCCTGATGCGCGAGAAACTCGGCTACCTCGACGGCGGGTCCGACACGCTGCTCGACGCGATGCGCGACGACATCGTCGCGCACGGCGGCGAGGTGCGGCTGAAGTCGCCGGTGCAGGAGGTGGTGATCGAAGGCGCCGAGAACGGCCGTGTCGCCGGCGTGCGCGTCGCCGGCGAACTGCTGCGCTTCGACCAGGTGATCAGCACCGTGCCGCTGCCCTTCGTGTCGCGGCTGATCCCGGCGCTGCCGGCGCCGTTGCGCGCGCAGTTCGATGCACTGAAGAACATCGCGGTGGTCTGCGTCATCGCCAAGCTCGCGAAGCCCCTGACCGGCAACTTCTGGCTCAACGTCAACGACCCGCGGATGGACATCCCCGGCCTCGTCGAATACACCAACCTGCGGCCGCTCGGCGCGCAGCATGTGGTCTACGTGCCGTTCTACGTGCCCGGCGAAGACCCGCTGTACGCCGAGCCGGACGAGGCCTTCCTCGCGAAGGTGAAGAGCTGCCTGCAGACCATCAACCCGGCGCTGCGCGACGAGGACTTCATCGCGATGCACGCCAGCCGCTACCGGCATGCCCAGCCGATCTGCGAGCCGCGCTTCCTCGAGCGGCTGCCGCCGGCGAAGACGCCGGTGCACGGCCTGTGGGTGGCCGACACCTCCCACTACTACCCGGAAGACCGTGGCATCTCCGAGAGCATCGGCTTCGGCCGCCGCATGGCGCGCGACGCGGTGTCGTGACCGCGGCGGCGCGATCAGCCCGGCTTGCGCGCGACGATGAAGAATTGCTTGCCGAGCAGCTTCCACGCGAACGGAAGCTTCAGGTAGAGCCTGACCAGCCACGGGTGCGTGGGCAACGCGCCTTGCGTGGTGTAGGGCAGGAAGCGGTCGATGCACCGGACGATCTCGAAGCCCTTCAGCTGCAGCACCTCGCCCAGCGACAGGTGCGTGAGCCCCAGGTGGTGGTCGTAGAAATCCCAGTAGGCACCGGGCAGGTAACGCAGATTGGGACCGAGGATGAGGTAGTGGCCGCCGGGCTTCAACGCACGCATCACCTCGTCAAGGAACTGCTCCAGCGTCTTCTTGTCCGGCAGGTGCTCCAGGAAATTGGACGTGAAGACCACGTCGGCCTCGCCGTCGACGACCGAGGCGAGTCGGGTGGCCGGCGCCAGGTGGAACGTGACGGCCGGGTCCAGGAAGCGGCGCGCATCCTCGTTCAGGTCGACGGCGATCTTGCGGGCGGCGACGATGTTGTTGAGGAACTCGCCATAGCCGCAGGCGACGTCCACCACCGTGTCGGCGGGGCGCACGAAACGCTGCAGGAAATCGCGGCAGATCACTTGCCAGATGGCGTTCTTGCGCGGCAGCTGGGCCTCGGCGAATCGGATTCGATAGAGCTCGGACAACTCATGGTTCTGCATGCGGCCCCTCCCGGAAGGCAACGAACTTGTAGATCAGAAAAGTGAACAGGGTCGGCAGCCCGACGGCAAGCGCATGCGCCACGTCCTGCGTGTGGTGCTGCAGGCCGGCGGCCCGCAGCGCCGCGTCGACGCCCAGCGCGGCCAGCCAGACGACCGGAAAGAACAGCAGGTTCACCGCGACGAAGTCGCGGGCCTGCACATGCCGCGGCCGGTCCGAGCGCGGGAACACGTAGCGGCTGTTGAGCCAGAAGGCGACCGACAGGCCGACCCCGTAGGCCGCGGTCACCGCCCAGCCGAACGGCAGCCAGTGGCTGAGGAGCCAGCGCGCGGCCCAGTGCAGCGCAGCCGCCGTGCTGCCGACGGCGAGGAATCCGAGGAACTGGCGGGTGAGAAAATGCTGGATCACGGGCCGCATTGTCCGTGAGCCGCCCCTTTCGACCCGACGCCTCCTTGCCACACCCCTCGCCTCCCCATTCACCACTCCCGGCCGATCGCGATGCGTCGCCCGATTTGCACGCCCCGCCGCGCCGGGCACGCGGCGCCTGGTCGCTGGCCCTGCTGGCGATCGGGAGCATTGCGGTGACGTGGTCGGTCGCCGGCGGTGCGGCCCTGTCGGCCAGCCTTCCCGGCATGCTTCGCGTGCTGCCGTGGATGGCGGGCCTGTCGCTCGGATCGATGGTGCTGCGCTACCTGCGCTGGCGCTGGCTGCTGCGGCGCTTTGCGAACCGGCTGACGCCATGGCGCGGCTTTCTCGCCTACGTCGCCGGCTTCGTGTTCACCGCGAGCCCGGGCAAGGCCGGCGAGCTGGTGCGCATCCGCTACCACGCGCCATTCGGCATCGGCGGCGCGCAGGTGTTCTCGGCCTTCCTGTTCGAACGCGCCTGCGACCTGGTGGCGGTGCTGGTGCTGTCGTGCCTGGCGCTGGCGCAGCCCGGGCTGCTGGCGCTCGCGGCAGCGTTCGTCGCGTTGCTGCTGGCGACGATCGGCGTGCTCGCGCGCTGGCCGGCGCTGTTCGGCCGGGCCGCCGATGCGCTGGCGGGGCGCGGCCATCCGAAGCTCGCCGGCATGCTGCGGGCGGTGCGCGACGGCTTCGCCGGCTGCCGGATCTGGCTGACGCTGCCGGACCTGTCGATCGGCCTGGCGATCGGCCTGGCCGCGTGGGCGCTGACGGCGCTGTCGCTGGTGCTGCTGCTCGCGCAGCTGGGCTTCACGCTCGGCTGGACGGCGGCGCTGTCGACCTACCCGCTGGCGATGCTGGTCGGCGCCGCCTCGATGCTGCCGGGCGGCATCGGCTCGACCGAGCTCGCGATCGTCGCGCTGCTCGCGCCGCTCGGCGTGCCGGTCGCCACCGCGACGCTGGCGGCCGTCGGCGTGCGCTTCGCCACGCTGTGGTTCGCGATCGCCTGCGGACTGCTGGCGATGCTGCGGCTGGAGGCTCTTCAGAGCAAGGGCCGCAGCGCCTGAGCCGCCTCGTGCAGCAGCGGCAGCAGTTGCGAGCGCATCTGCTCCGCCGTGTACGAGACCGACTGCAGCGTCATGCCGACGGCGCCCTTGCAGGCGCCCTTGCGGTCGCGCAGCGCGGTCGCGATGCCCGACAGGCCCAGGTCACGCTGCTGCGCGGTGATCCAGTGGTCCAGCGCGCGCGCCGCGCGCACGTGCTCGCGGAACACGTCGGCGGTACTCACCGTGTGGGCGGTGAAGGCATGGAAGTCGTGCCCGGCGAGCCAGGCTTCGAGCTCCGCGTCGCCGAGCGCCGACACCATCACGATGCCCGGTGTCGCCACGTGCGCCGGCGCGCGCGCCCCGACGTGGTAGCCGATCGACACCACCCGCGGCGCATTGCTTCGCGCGACGTAGACCACCTCGTGGCCGTCGAGCACGCTGACGTTGACGGTCTCGCCGCATTGCATCGACACCCGCTGGATGAAAGGCTGCACCAGCCGCGGCAGCCGGGCCGCGCCGATGTAGCTCTGGCCGAGGCGCAGCACGCGCGGCGCCAGCCAGAAGCGCCTGCCGTCGGTGCCGGCATAGCCGAAGTGCACCAGGCTCAGCAGGTAGCGGCGCGCCGCGGTGCGCGTCAGGCCGGTCAGCTGCGCCGCCTCGCTCGGCGTCAGGCGGGGGTGGTCGTCGTCGAAGGCCTCGATCACGCGCAGGCCCTTGCCCAGCCCGTCGATCAGGTCCTTCTTGTCGATCTGGAACGGCGTGTCGTCCATTGGCGCCTGCGGGGGCCGGAGCCCGAGTTAACCCGATTTGGCGCGATCATCGCGCCGCCTGAGCGACTATCGCGCATTTTCGGGTCAGCACGCTTGTGGCCGACCCGGCGGCTGCCTACGCTCGCGCCGATGACCCTCTCCGGCCACATCCCGGGCCACGTTCCGGGCCGCATTCTCGGCAGCACGCGCGTTTTCCTGATCCTCGGCGACCCGGTGGCGCAGGTGCGCGCGCCGGAGGTGTTCAACCACCTGTTCGCCCGCCACGGCGCCGATGCCGTGCTGGTGCCGGCCCAGGTGGCGGCGGGCGACCTCGCCGGCTTCGTGCGGCATGTGCTGAAGGCCCGCAACATCGACGGCCTGTGGCTCGCGATCCCGCACAAGACCGGGATGGTCGACCTGCTGGACCGTTGCGACCGGCTCGGCCGCAGCGCCGGTGCGGTGAACGCCGTGCGGCGCGATGCCGACGGCACGCTCGAAGGCGCGCTGTTCGACGGCGTCGGCTTCACGAAGGCGCTGGCGCACTTCGGCGTGCCGGCGGCGGGCTGCAGCGCGCTGGTGGTCGGCGTCGGCGGTGGCGGCGTGGCGATCGCGACCTCGCTGGCCGCGGCCGGGGCGTCGCGCATCGCGCTGTTCGACACCGCGCCGGGCCGCACCGCGGCGATGGCCGAGCGGCTGGCCGGCGAGTTCGGCGTCGACGTGGTGTCGCTCGCGCGACCGGACCCGGCCGGCTTCTCGCTGGTCGTCAACGCAACGCCGCTCGGGCTGCGCCCCGACGACCCGCTGCCCTTCGACACCGCGCGGCTCGATGCCGGCGCGGTGGTCGTCGACATCCTGATGAAGAACCAGCCGACGCCGCTGCTGCGCGCCTGCCGCGCCCGCGGCATCGTCGCCCACCCCGGCTTCGAGATGCTGGTGCAGCAGGTGCCCGAGTACCTGTCCTTCTTCGGCTTCGACCGCATCGCGCAGGCGGTGCAGGCCGATGCGTCCGGGCTGCGCGCGCTGTTCGGTGCGGCCTGAGGCCCCCATTCCAACCAGGAGACAAGCCATGAACCCGTCCACCCGCCGCGCGCTGCTTGCCGCGATCCTCGGCACGGCCGTCCTCGCCGCGCACGCCCAGCAGACCGTCAGGCTCGCGGTGATCCAGGAGCTTTCCGGCACCGGCGCCACCGCCGGCACGAACGCGAAGAACGGCATCGAGCTCGCGGTGAAGGAGATCAACGCGGCCGGCGGCATCCTCGGGCGCAAGCTCGAGACGCTGGTCAACGACACCCAATCGAACCCCGGCGTCGCGAAGGGCCTGGCCACCAAGGCGGTCGACGACGACGTGTTCGCGGTGTTCGGCCCGACCTTCTCCGGCTCGGTGCTGGTCAGCATGGCCGAGACGCGGCGCGCCGAGGTGCCCAACTTCACCGGTGGCGAGGCCAGCTCGATCACGCAGCAAGGCAACCCGTACATCTTCCGCACCAGCTTCACGCAGGCCTCGTCGATGCCGAAGGTCGCGCGCTACATCGCGACCACGCTGAAGGCGAAGACGGTGGCGGTGATGTTCGTCAACAACGACTTCGGCAAGGGCGGGCGCGACGCCTTCGTCAAGTCGGCGGAGGCGGCCGGTCTGAAGGTGGCAGCCGACATCTCCACCGAATCGGGCCAGGTCGATTTCGCGGCGCCGGTGCTGCGCGCAAAGCAGAGCAACGCCGACCTGCTGTTCGTCTACACGAACGAGGAGGAGTCGGCGCGTGCGCTGCGCGAGTTGCGCAAGCAGGGCTGGAGCAAGCCGGTGATCGGCGAGACCACGCTGACCGGCCAGAAGGTGATCGACCTGGCCGGCGAGGCGGCGAACGGTGCCATCGCGCACGTCGGCTTGACGGTGGACGCGCCGACGCCGGCGATGCGGTCCTTCCGCGCGAAGTTCGAGAAGGAATACAAGTACGTCTCGGACCACAACGGCATCAAGGGCTACACCAGCGTCTACATGCTGAAGGCCGCGATCGAGAAGGTCGGCAAGTTCGACCGCGTCGCGGTCGCGAAGGCGCTGCACGGGCTGAGCATCGCGGTGGCCAAGGAGCCGGGCGTGCTGATGGACGTGAGCATCGATGCCAACGGCGACCTCGATCGCGAGAGCTTCATCGTCGAGGTGAAGAACGGCAAGCAGGAGGTGAGGGAGACGCTGCCGGCGCTGGGGAAGAAATGAAGCCCCCCCGGATGTCGATCCGGGAGCACGCGATCACCACATGACCGACCTTCTGCAACTCATCCTGTCGGGCATGGCGACCGGCAGCATCTACGCGCTGGCCGCGCTCGGCTTCACGCTGCTGTGGCAGGCCTGCGGCACCATCAACTTCGCGCAGGGCGAGTTCGTGATGCTGCCGGCCTTCGCGATGCTGGGCTTCATGGGCCTGGGCCTGCCGCTGTGGGCCGGCTTCGTGCTGACCTGCGTGCTGGCGGTGGGCGTGCTCGGCTGGGCCTTCAAGCGCGGCGTCGCCGACCCGCTGCTGCGCTTCGGGCTGATGCCGGTGGTGGTCGCGACCATCGGCCTGGCGATCGCGATGCGCAACGGCGTGCGCGCCGGCTTCACCGCCGAGGCGCATCCGTTCCCGAGCCTGTTCGCCGACACGCTGTTCCACGTCGGCGGCGTCACGGTGACGCTCGTCGACCTGGGCACGCTCGCGATGGCACTGGTGCTGGTGCTCGGCACGCAGGCCTTTCTCGCGAAGACGGTGACCGGCCGCGCGATGCAGGCCGTGGCCCAGAACACCGAGAGCGCCACCGTGCTCGGCATCGACGTGCCGCGCATGGTGTTCTACACCTTCGCGATCAATGCGCTGCTGGCCTGCGCCGCGGCGCTGCTGATCACGCCGACCTACCTCGCCAAGTTCGACATGGGCGAGCCGCTGGGCACCAAGGCCTTCTTCGCGGCGATCATCGGCGGCTTCAACAACTCGCGCGGCGCGCTGCTCGGCGGCCTGATCGTCGGCGTGGCGGAGAACCTCGCGTCGGCCTATGTCTCGGCCGCCTACAAGGACGCGGTCGCGCTGGTGGTGTTCATGGGGGTGATCCTGTTCAAGCCGCAGGGGCTGCTGGGCCGCCGCGAGGAGCGCAAGGTATGAGCCCGGGCAAGCCGTTCGTGCCATGGCTGGCGGGCCTGCTCGGCCTGGCGCTGCTGGTCGCGCTGCCGCCGTTGCTGAAGAGCTACGGGCTGTACCTGCTGAGCTACTGGCTGGTGTTCGTCATCGCCACGATGGGGCTGAACCTGACGGTCGGCTATGCGGGGCAGAAGTCGCTCGGCCATGCGGCCTTCTTCGGCATCGGCGCGTACACGCTGGCGATCGTGACGAAGGCGGGCTTCAGCTTCTGGCTCGGCCTGCCGCTCGCGATGGCGGGCTGCTTCGCGGTCGGGCTCGCGCTCGGCTTCCCGGCGCTGCGGGTGCAGGCCATCTACCTGGCGTTCGCGACGCTCGGCTTCAACACCGCGGTGTGGCTCGCGATGCGCAACGAGGAATGGCTGACCGGCGGCACCTTCGGCATCAACAACATCGCGCGACCGTCGTTGTTCGGCTTGTCGCTCGACCGCGGCCTGCCGTACTACTACTTCATCCTCGGCTGCACGCTGGTGCTCGGCGCGCTGCTGTGGAAGCTGCTGCGCTCGCCGTGGGGCAAGGCCTTCACCGCGCTGCGCGACAACCCGATCCGTGCCGAGAGCCTGGGCGTGCACGTCCAGGCCTACACGCTGCTGTCGTTCGCGATCGGTGCGGCGTATGCCGGCGCGGCCGGGGCGCTGTTCGCGTCGCTGGTGCAGTTCATCGAGCCGGCGCCGTTCACCGTGGGCGCGTCGATCATGATGTACCTGATGGTGGTGGTGGGCGGTTCCGGCCGCTTCTTCGGCCCGGCGATCGGCTCGGCGGTCGGCGTGCTGCTGCCCGAGTGGCTGCGCTTTACGCAGGGCTGGTACCTGTTCGTGTTCGGCAGCGCGGTGGTGCTGCTCATGCTGTGGCTGCCCGACGGGCTGCTGAGCCTCCCCGAGCGGCTGCGGGCACGGCGCCGGGCGCGCGAGGCGTCGGCCGCGCGCGCGGCCGCGGCAGCGGCGATCGGGGCGCAGCCATGAGCGTGCCGCTGCTGAAGGTCACCGAGCTGCGCAAGTCGTATGGCGCGATCGCCGCGGTGGCCGGCGTGTCGTTCGAGGTGATGCCGGGCGAGATCTTCGGCGTGATCGGCCCGAACGGGTCGGGCAAGACGACGATGTTCAACAGCGTGCTCGGGCAGATCCGCCCGGACGGCGGGCGGGTCGAGCTGAAGGGCCGGGACATCACCGGCCTGTCGCCGCTGCAGCTGAGCCGGCGCGGCGTCGGCCGCACGTTCCAGACGCTGCAGGTGTTCGCCCGGATGAGCGTACGCGACAACCTGCTGGTGGCTGCGCAGGAGCACCACGGCAACCTGGCGCGCCGGCTGTTCGCGCCGGGCGATTCCGGGCTCGGTGCGCAGGCCGATGCGCTGATCGAGAAATTCCGCCTCGGCCACGTGGCGCAGCAGTTGGCCGGCGAACTGAGCTACGGCCAGCAGAAGCTGGTCGACATCGCGATGGCCTTCATGAGCGCGCCCGACCTGGTGCTGCTCGACGAGCCGTGCGCCGGCGTCAACCCGAGCCTGGTCGGCGGCATCGGCGTGCTGCTGAAGGCGCTGAACCGCGAGCGGGGCGGCAGCTTCATCGTGATCGAGCACAACATGGATTTCGTGATGGACCTGTGCCACCGCATCATGGTGATGGTCGAGGGGACGGTGATGGCGGTGGGCACGCCGGCGGAGATTCGGGGGAATCGGGAGGTGCTGGATGCGTATCTCGGCAACTGAGTCGCTTGCCGGAGTCGAGCGGCCAAGGGAAACGGCGGCATGACGGACACGGCGATCGAGTTCGAGGAGGTCGTCGCCGGCTATGGCGAGTTCATGATCCTCAACAACCTCAGCCTGCAGGCCGGGCGCGGCAGGATCACGTTGCTGCTCGGCCCGAATGGCGCCGGCAAGTCGACCGTGCTGAAGACGCTGTTCGGCCTGCTGAAGCTGCGCCAGGGCCGCATCCGGCTCGACGGCGTGGACATCACCGGCAGCGCCCCGAAAGATCTGCTGTGCAAGCACGGCGTCGCCTTCGTGCCGCAGGGGCGCAACCTGTTCGGCCAGCTCACCGTGTGGCAGAACCTCGAGCTCGGCGGCATCACGCTCGGCATGAAGACCACGCACGCGCGCATTCCCGAGGTGCTGGCGCGCTTTCCGCGCGTGCAGGCCCGCATCGGCAGCCAGGCGTCGGCACTGTCGGGCGGCGAGCAGAAGCAGCTGGAAATCGCCCGCGCGATGCTGCTGCGCCCGCGCGTGCTGCTGATCGACGAACCGTCGATCGGGTTGTCTCCGATCGTCGTCGCCGATGTGTTCGCGCTGCTGCGCGAGCTGGCGCAGCAGGGCACCACGGTGCTGATGGTCGAGCAGAACGTGAAGAGCGCGCTGAAGGTGGCCGACGAGGCGATCGCGCTCGAATCGGGCCGCCTCGTGCTGCACCGCCCGGCCGGCGAGCTGCTGGCCGACCCGCACATCGAGCGGCTGTTTCTTGGCGGCGCGCCGATCGACGTGCCCGCCGCCGCAGCCTGAATCACGGGCGTGGCCGCCTGCCTGGCACTGATCGCAGTCATCAGCCGTTTCGACGCGCTGCCGCTGCTCGGGATCCGCATCGCCAACCGGCCCTCTCAGGCTGGCTTGAGCACGAAGTAGATGAGCATGGCCGCCGCGAAGATCACGGCGACGAACCACTTGAGGGAACTGCCGGATCGCTTGACCTCGCCGGGGGAACCTCCGGGTGCCGTCGCTTGACGGCCGTCAGAAGCCGCGTCGACCGCTTCCTTGGCCTCCTTGAGGCCCACCCCGGTTTGCGCTCGCAGCAGCCGTATGGCTTCAATCTTGTTGCCCTGCTGAAGGGCCGCTTCGATCTCAGGCGACATCGTGGAGGAACGGACGCGTTCCTGCAGGGCGGGCGACTCCCCCGATTCGACTCTTTCCACCGCGTCCTTCGCCTCGCTCAGGCCCAGTCCCGTGGCGTCCCTGAGAAGCTTGATGGCCTCGATCTTGTTGCCGCGCCTCAGCGCATCAACAACCTCGACGGAAAGGGAGTCAGGAGATCGCTGCATTTTTCGACGTGAAGAGTGGGCGTGGCGGAGTATCGCCGTCCCCGCTCGGCAGGTACGAAGCACTGCCGCCGGCCCATGCGGCGCCCGCTAGAATCCGCAGCCGCTCGCCGTAGTTCAATGGGTCGCCTTCATAGGTGAATTCAAGGGACCGTATCACTTCCGTATCAGTGCGGTGATCGGCTGCGCGGTCGCAGCCCCAATCTTCGGCACCCCTGCGTTGCTGATCGCCCTGCTGTCGTCTCCTAGGATGCTTTGAACGCGAGCAGCCTACTCTCGAACTCCTGTCGGGCTCGCCATGACAAGCCCTCTCGTCAGCCGTTTAGTCCCGTCGTAGAGTTCGGTCCGAGCCTCAAATCTCCCCGCAGTACTGGAAAGATCATGTCGACTGCCCTGAAGAAAGCCGCCTGGGTCGACCGCGTGTTTGCCAAGCTCAGCAAGCTGGAGCCCAAGGCAACGATCAAGCAGTTGAAAGAGGTGGCGGAGGACTCCTTCGCTGCAACCGATGCCGGCACTCGGCTTTGGCCGCGTTGACAGCGGTGACAGCGGTGAGCGCTAGGCCGCAACTCTGACATTCGCATCCACATTTGGCTCCTCGGTGCTGGGCGTCGAGCTCAAGGATGTAGCACGGCTCGCCAGTCTGAGAGTCACGTGCCCACGCCATGACCAAATCGGCGAGCGCCTGGCGGGCGCTGCCTCCATCCTGAAGCACAAGTTGACCTGGGCCGCTCATTGCGGCTCATCTTCGCACGGACTGTCGCACTCCCGCTCAACGCTCAGCCAGGGTAGTCTCCAGCCCGCCAAAGAAGGTAGTCCGTCATTCCATCGTTGTCATCCACGGCAGCTCTTCATTGCGGAAACGCTTTCACATTCGGCGAGCGCAATTCGGTAGACCCTTGCCCTGTAACGACTCACAATCGAATTTCCGCAATTCATCGATCGCCCCGATCGAATTGAGCGGCCATCCTTCAAAAGAAATGGCCATCCATTGACCCTACGAATCCACCCTGCATTGCATATAAGATACAAGCGCGGAGATCACAATACCGACCATCATGGCCGGGACAAATATCATACCGTGCAGATGATATGCCAATGGGCTGAACTCTATAAGGAAAGAAATCACACCTAGTGCAACAAAAACAACTCCTCCGACTGCGTGCGTTCTAGACCAGCAAACCTCACTCCGCAGGGACCACGGAAAACGCAGTCCAATTAACGCATTACGTGGGATAACAAGAAAAAGGAACCCAACAACAACAATGACAAAACTCGAAGTTATCTCGGCGGAAATCGCCAGTGCCGGCTTAATCATCAACGCAGCTTGCAGAACCAGCACATGTAGGAAGAGAACCGCGAAGAAGCACACATACAACACTGCGACACCAAAGCGGAAATCCAAATTATTTCTCTCCGAAGGTCGCTGCCCTATGGAAATAAAATAAAGAAGAACGGCCGCGACGCATGGCAATAGAAGAACCACAATTGCAGGACTACCCCACTCTTCCACCGAACCATCCGCAGAAAAATGCATGGGCACTAATCTTAACGCCGGGATTTGTGCCCAAACGACCGCCGCAATGAAAAACATCATCGCCACGAGCGTGTATAGCGCCAGACGAATGATAGAGCCCCTTTCAATGGACATAGCAGAACCCCCAATAGTTCATTGATTCACTTCACGTGTACGACGCGCCCAATGTCGTCGACCGGCCTGCGATAAAAAGAGCCCGTCAATCTTCATCTCTCTGGAGCGATGAAACTCGATTCTCGCAGCGACTCCTGCAGTCTCGAGAATTTCTGCTCCTGTGACATGCAGCTCCACTTCCGGCTGCCCAGTTCCCTGCGCATAAATTCTCCCCCCTCGCGAACTGACGACAATGGAGAACTTCTCCGTCATTTCATACCTTCCAACCCATTCAAACAGCAATGACTCATCAACGGAGACGCCTCCCAGGCGCGGCGCATAAATCGCCGAGCCGCCCTGCTTCAGCGTCAATCCGTTCACACGGCCATTTGAGACTGCGGGGGATATAACAGCGCCAATGATCTCAGAATAGAAATCTCCGTAACTATCAAAATGCAGGTCACCCCAATCGTTTTCATCGATCCGAAACTGAATCCCCGGCACTTGCGACGCTCTGACTTCGAGTACTTTTCCTTCGTAGTCGTAGCTTCCGCCAATGCTCGCAAGTATTTCCGACGGGACACTTGACCTCGCGAACCGTGGAGCAGGCGCCGGCACATCCAAACCAAGTAGGTGGAGACCGATGCGATTCAGGCCACCTAGATCTATCAACGAGGTGTCAGTTAATAGGACTACTCCACGCTCCTGTTCGGGCATTAAGCCAACGAACGACGAATATCCGCCAGTCGCACCTTCATGAAATATTACTCTCTCTTGCTGGCCTTGAACAACTTGCCAACTCATGCCAAGCGCCTCACCAAGAGCAATATGAGTGCTTTTTAATAGCTCAGAAATCCTGCCGCATGTAGGCAATCCCAAGTTGGCTCGCACGTACTTCACCATATCATTTAGCGTAGAGTGAACCGAACCAAATCCGGATAGATTTCCGACGGAACTCCATCCCCCTGTGGACCGCCCGTTCGACAAATGACCGGGGGCAACAGCAGTACCATTTGCATTTTGTATATTCACAAAACTTCGCACCATCCCGAGCGGCTCGAACAAATTTCGCCTTAATATGCTTTCAAGCGATAATCCATAGTGATTTGATATCATCAACGAAAGCAGCATATAGCCGAGGTTAGAATATTTATACTTCTCCTGCCCGCCTTGACGCAGCTCCAGCTTACGAAGTTCGGCCGCCAATATTCCTTCAGTCAACCCCCCGTATGGATCTCCAATAGTTCCAGTTATCAGCCCCGGTGTTATAGACGGCAAACCGGAGGTGTGGGTTAAGAGCTGACGTAGGGAAATCTGCCGTCCGATACTAAGCGGAAGCGTCCAGCCCTTTGGCAAGAATGCCTGGGCCGGTGCATCCAAATTCCAATCTCCATCCCTTGCGAGCTCGGCAGCCAAGAATGCCACCATAGTCTTCGTAATTGACCCGACTTCGACTGCCGAGTCGTAAGTTAATTGCTGATCGCCAAGGTGCTCCGGGAAGAACGCCGCACGCTCGACGCCCCCCCGATCGACAAGAGCTGCGACAACACAAGCGCCGCTGCGATCGTGATCAAAGCTAAATTTCAGTGCTGAATACATTGAGCTTTCACTCCCATCCGCACTTGCGTCAAGAGGAATCATCGACACCAGCGCAATTTGTGCAACTATGCATCAACAATGCGCCCTTGACCACAGTCTCATTGTGCTTCCAGAACTACCGGATGACGACTGCTCAGCGAATGACTCGGCCTTTCCAATATGCCACGATCACGAAATTCGAAGACTCTATCGCAGAGCGACAATATCTCAGGTCTGTGAGACACCAAAATTCTCGTGCTTGACATTGCGGCGACGTGACTAAAAATAAGCGCCTCCGTCTGAGCATCAACGGAACTTGTTGCCTCATCGAGGATAAGGAGTAGTGGCCTTTTGTAGAGAGCGCGCGCAATGAATAGCCGCTGTTTCTGCCCCCCCGAAAGCGATATCCCCTCGTCGCCGATCGGAGTATGAATCCCAAGGGGCCAAAGATTCAAATCATCAACGAGCCCAGCGCATGCTAGGCATACAGATGCCCAGTCCTCATCCGGCGAGTCATCAAATACCGCAACGTTTTCCAGTATCGTACCCGAAAGTACGACTTCATCTTGCAAGACAACTCCAATTGCTGAGCGCAGGTCGGGTGGTGAGATTTCGCCCGAGCCCTTCCCGTCGAACAGGACATTGCCCTCGCTTGGGTTCAACACCCCACTGAGCACTTTCAGAAGCGTAGATTTACCCTTGCCCGATGGAGCTGATATACCCACAAACTCGCCTGGCCGAATCACCAGATGGACATCCCGAAAGAGCCAGGGCGAGTCCGCTCCATATCGAAATCCCAAAGAGTCAAGCTGGATACCCACGGGGTTGTCGAAGACCCTATCGCCGGTGAGATAGCTGCCTTTCTCAACTGGTTGATTGTAAATATCAGCAAGGCGCTCCAGATGGATTTCATGCATTTCCCGCTCGAAGTAGCCATCTATCAATGATGCAACCTTTCCAGTGAACTGCAGTCGATAAAACTGAAATGCAACCAGCATACCCACCGAGATTGCACCGGAGACGACATCCAATATGCCAATGCTCGTGACAATCAAATACTCGGATGCGGATAACAGTTGCTTTAGCGTTGCGAACGCGCCCCCGCTGCGCGCCAGCTCCTCCGAATTTCGGATTAGGCCCAATCGTCGAACAGACCACGCATTTAGACGGGATTCGATTCCGTTTGCGAACTTAATCAGGCGCACAGCGCGAACTGACTCAATAAGAAACGACGTCTCCAAAGAGGCGGACCGTATCAACTCCTTATTCGCAGCCCTAAGTCGAGGGGTGAAGTAGCACTTCGCCAAAAAAAATGCACCCATTGATCCCACGCATACGGCCGTCAACTTCGGACTATAGAATAACATCACCGATATCGTCAGGACAGACATTATCCCATCCAATATTATTTCTATATATTTTCCAGTCAAGGCTGCCTGAACAACAGAGAGCGAGTTAAAGCGCGAGAGAGTCTCCCCGATATTACGACTTCCATGGTACTCAAGGGGAAGCCGCATCAGGTGTAGAAAAAAACTACTTGAGAGATGGAATTTGAGCGATCCATCGACCTGTGTCAAAAGCGTCGAGCGAGCGTGCAAAGCAAACGCAGAGACCAATCCAATTACCGAAAAAGCGAGCACCAACAGTACCAGGAAATCTGTATCACGGGAGATAATTACTTCATCCAAGGCAAGTTGAAAGAATAGTGGAGAGAGAAGTGCCAGCAACTGCAACGCAGCAGACAGAGAAAGTATCTTTAGCGCGGTGCGTGTAAGCCCGGTTATGCCGGAAGTAAGTGCGCGAATCGGCAGCCTTTGTGCTTTAGATTCGGATTTGACGGGCCCACTTGGAACAAGTCTCCAGATCGTTTTCGGTTGACTCTCGTTGTCTGTCGATGTCGAGATCTCGATTTCGGCAAGCCGCGGGTCGAGCAGCACAATTTTGTTGCGCCGCTTCGCTGTAACGACACCATACCCATGAGCGTGCTGCACAATTGAGCCAATGTCGATCTGTGATAGCTGTCGAAGATCCACGTTTAGCCGATGTAGCGCATGTCCGAGACTCGCCGCAACTGCGGTTATCGCCTTATCTACGTCCCCGCGAAATTCCTGCGTCCACAGCCTCTTCGCTCGCGCGAGGTCAAGTTCGCTCTCGTGAAGAGTCAATGACATCTGCAGACATGCAAGTGCCGGATGCCCGGCTTCAGCCAGGGGTATAAACCGGACTTTCTTCTCGTGCGCGAAGATGTTCATGTGTCAGGTACTGGAGTCTCTTACAAGGAATTCACGCGATGGGCCACGGCTCGAATTGGATCAAAAATCCATTCAAATATCGTTCTATTATCTCGAACGATATTCGCTTGAATTAGCATATCCGGTCGAATTGACACGGCCTCCCCATAGGCCATTGGTAGTGGGCCGCGCATCACAACCGTAGCCTTATATGACGATTCAAGCAGGCGAACAGGGCCCACCTCATTCTGAGCGGAAATAACAGACCCGCTTATTTCGGACAGCTCTCCTTTTTGCATTCCGAATTTCTGATATGGAAAGGCGTCGTAGCTTATGTACACTGGCATTCCGGCTTTAACAAACGCCATGGATCGAGACGGGATTAGGATCACTGCTTGGTACTGTGCACGAAGCGGCGAGAGGGATATCAATACGCTTCCAGCGTCGACTGTTGCGCCCGGCGCGGCTTGCACCTTTGTGACAGTGCCGCCTTCGGGAGCCTTCAAGACGAAAGATTGACCAGCCTCCGCAGTCACAATCTCTCGATGCCGCTGACTCAGCGTGGAGCGCAAGGATGTTTGCCTCTGCTCGTATGATTGGATCCGCAACTCTTCGGAAACCAACAGTGCTGAGTATTCGCCTTTCAATCGCGCTTTCTCTTGCAGCGCTGCTTGATAAACATCCGAGGCCGTAGCGGCGTCAAGTTCGGCGCGCTCTGTAGCGGGGCGAGAGATGAACCCTTCAGTCAAGAGTTCTCTCGATCGCTCCAACGCGGCCCCTTGCAACTTGACAACACCTTGCAGAGATGTGGTCCGGCTTTCAATTGAGGACAGTTGTGAGAGGAGTTGTTCCCTTCTCACGCTGCTGAGGGCTACGAGACGAGAGTTCGCAGCTTGTTCGTCCTGAAGCTGCTTCTCCAGTAGATCGCAGTCCGCAACAAGTTCTCTCAGAACGCGCGAATGCAAACTCATTCCATTGGGCAGATATTTCTGTGTTGACACAATTGCCAGCTGCTGGCCTTTCGACACCACATCCCCGACCTTGACGTTTAATTCATCCACTGTCCCCTGGGCGGACGCTTGGACAGCCATCAGCCCGCCTTCAGGCTCGATGTATCCTCTGACGATCTCATGCTTCGAGACCCTTCCAGCGTAAATCCCAAAGAAAATGAGGCACGTAATAAACGAAATAGCCAACGTCGGCCAAGACGGGCTCCTCATGAGATATTTTCGACGTAAGCTATTCATTCGACCTCCCCGGTGTACGGGCGGCCCGCTCAACGAGAGCCAAGAGGTTTCCGGAAAATGAGATATTCACATCGGACATCCATTCCATTAGTCTTGAAACGAACAACTCGGAACCACCTCGCCCATGAATCGCGCCTAAAGCCTCGTTCATCCGAAGGATCGTGGATGCTTGTGGACTGACAAGCAGTTCTCGAACTAGGCTCTTGCCGGTCACCCCCCATCTTCCACGCAAACCGCTATCGTTGATGTCGGCTAATCTATATATCTCAATTGCATGCACGAGTGCCTCTTCCCGACTCCGCGAACGAAGCAACGAAGTTGCGAGGATGCCCAGCCGTAGGGAGAGGCTGGCCGGGTCCGGCCGCACTAGGGGTATCGCTTGTAGAAGTGCACGACAACGATCCCGAGTCTGCTGAAAAACAGAATAATCCCCCATCAGCAGAGTGGATTCCGATATCATCCGCATTAACGCACCTGACCCCCTCGTTCTCCGCCGCTCAATTTCTTCATTTATCTCATTCTTTTCGAAAGCGTGAACGTCGATGATGTTGCCTTCGAGAAAATAGACTTGCTTGGAATGCAATGGACGGTCGGGCAACAGGACAACTAGATTGACATCGATCGCCAGCTCCGGCGCGCTGACGCCTGAACCGCATAGCATCGCTACGACGCACTGCGGGTATCTAGCCTCTATAGCGGATCTGCCAAGTGCTTCCGGCGGCATCGTTAAGAATGACGATGGGCGCGCGGCGCCCTCGACTTCAACTTCGATACCGTAGGACATCACATCTCCGTGACAATTTTTTCTATAGACTGCAGCGTATGCTGCACCGGGTTGAATATATTGATGTACTTTCGCTGAAGCATCATCGTATCCAGGATTTCGTCTTCAAACTCCGAGTGATGTTCCAGTATTACTTTGCGAACTCGCTCATCGCTGTACAAGCGCAAGCACGCCTGACAATGATGTGCATATTTATTTTCCCAGGCGATGGCCGGATCTTTTTCGGCAGCCCACTTAAGAATTCGGTGTGGTCCAACATAGCGGATCAAGATTTTCACAAAGTCTTGCTCCGCCTCGCCAACAAGCGTAGTCAGTTTCGACTCAATTGTTCCGATGTTGAGTTCCGGAACCAGCCTCATCCCTAGCCCACAGCAGGCTCCAATTTGACCATTTCCCTGCACTGTGTACGTGGTGAGGATACTGTCACAGCCATTCTGGAGAACCGCTGTATTTTCATTCACAGCCAAGTTCGAGTCGTACTCCGTTGTTCGAGCTGGGTCGATGGGCATCCAAGGGCTCTCAACGATGGAGAGCTTGTCAAGTTCTTGCGTTGGGAAGCTATTCTTGAAACTAGCCAGAAACGAATCCCTAGTCACAGAGCGATTCAGACGGGATTCAACCATCACGCTGGTTCGCAACCCTGCATCGAGCGCAGCACTTGTGGCATAAACTACTCGCTCTAACGGAATAAATCTGACGTGTTCGTCTCCTGTGCTGAAATTAATTTCGCCCAGCCCTGCGTCCATAAGGTCTGATATTTTCTGCTTCGCAGTTTGACGAGAGGTCCCCCAATGCGCGTTGGTAACCAGGCGATTTGGAAGCCTCAGTTCTTTCGTGCGGGTGATACACGTCAGTAATTCCTTCCAACGCAGCGTTGCCTCACCACCGGTGAAGACGACAATAGAAAATCCCAAATCACTTGCCTGCTCGATAAGATTCATTGCCGACTCTAACGGAATGGACTCTTTAACTTTTGGCGAGCTGAGTGTTCCGCAGTCGCTGCATTCCGCAGTGCACTGATACGTCAACATAACAGAAAGTGTCCGACGTCCGAAGTTGTGGATACTGCCTCCAGATTGTGATCCGACTTCTCTTGACATGGAATTCCTCCCTATGGATGCCGTCTGCCGACGGCATCCTGTGTCCTACGTTAAGATCAAAACTCGCCGATTATCAATGGACTTGTCGTGGCTCGACCCGATGCGCATTTGTCGCGAGAATACGAGCGAGCCTGTGGAATGCATCGTAGTTGAGATGCTTGCCCGAAAGGCTTGCCGCTGGGGTCTGTTCGGATCCGACGAAGACGACGGCAATACCCACTACAGCAACCACGGCAGCGGCGATGGCGGTGTAAGCCACAGCAATTGCGTCATAGGCGACATCCGTCGTGGTGTAGAGGACTTCATGGTCCGTAGTCGCATTCACCGTGCCAAAGATCAGACCTTGCGCGTCCTTTTCAAACTGCATGGGGGCGGACAACTCGACGGTCCGTGAATCTTCGACAGCTCGACGCATTTCCTGCAGCAGCATCGGCAAGAGCTCTCCTGAGATCTTCGTGCCTGTCTGGGTATCGTTCAGAGAGAGTTCCGCAACTTCAACCGCTCGTTTGAACAGATCGGAAACCCGCTCGCTGAAGGCCGTGTACTCCTCGGGAACGGCCAATCGATCGAAGCAGGCATCCAAGATCCTTCCAGTGACGGTCTTGGGCTCATAAGACACACCGCTCTCAGCCAATGCCGCAAGTTCGTTGTGCGCGCGTGTTGAGAATCGTCCGGAATTCAGCACAAGGGGTGCCCGGTTGAGCCGGCCAGACGGAAAGAGACTAATCGGATAAACGTTTGACATTACATTCCTTCAGTGTTTGTTTGCGAGTCAACTTCTCGAAGCAAAATATCAAGGTCTAATGAACCCTCCTTTTGAATTGGACAGCCTGATCCCTGAGGCGCTTAGATCGCCTCATATTCTTCTAATTGCATAAGCAATCTTTACTGCCCCACCAGATGGACTCAGGCAGCAGTCCCAACGCAGGACTAATTCACGGAGATGATCTCGGCTAATCTAGCCTGCCGAACGACTTGCGCACCAAGATGGTTCGGAGGTTGGATTTAGGGAGCGCCGCGATGCCTAGAATTGGCACAGGACACTCAGCTTGCGCGACCATCCATGGTGGCGCAGCGACTCGAGGAAGTTCGCAAGGATTGTTCATTCCGATTCACTTTCAATGTCTCGACCGCACGCTTTGACATGTGGTCGACGACAATTCCTTCAGTGATCCCCCAATGCTCTCTACTGCGGCATTTGGGCCCCTTCTACAACAGTCTACAGCGGCTGGCAGAGGATGCAATAGCGTCGTGTGAGATACCTCCAGTTGGTCATCAATGTGATGGAGGTGACGCTCGTAGGTCATGGCGCGCCAGACCAATCACTGACCTTGGTAGCAAGGACCGCAACCTTCGCGTAGCGGTTGAAGCTCGCGGCAGTGAAGGTGCAAGGTCGACTCACATGGCGGGCGCGAGCGTTCTTCGATACCGAGTGAGAGTGCGGTTCGCCTTGGGTGGTCAGGCTTGCCGGCGAGGGTTGATGCGTTGGCACGAGCCCGCTCCACACATGTCGGCAACGTGGGCGCATCGCAACGGGGGGCCAAGATGACGATTTGCTGGCGCACAGCATAGACACTTTGCGCCGAACTTCAGAAGCTACGACTGACAGAGCTCCAGAAAGTACTTCTGGCGTTTCATAGCAGGTGGCACAGTGGCTACTCGTGCGGAGCAGCCATCACACATCCACGGTCATGAGTCGAAGTTCATCACGACCAGGCTCGGTTAAGCTCAGGTCGCGTGCATCGTGACTACCGGAGCATTGATCCAATGATGATTTTGAAACGTCTTGTTTTGATCAGCATCTGCGTGCTGGGGACACCGCTTTGGGCGTTGGAACCCCCAACGCAGACCCTCTTGGAAGTGTCGGGGCCAGCGGGACCTCTGAAGGGCACGCTCCTGAATCCGAAGCCCAAGACTGGTGTGGCAGTTTTGATGATTCCTGGCTCCGGTCCGATCGACCGCGATGGGAACAGTCCATCTGGCCTCAAAGCATCTACCTATCGGTTGCTCGCCGAGGGCCTCGCAGCGCGTGGATGGGCAACGCTGCGTTTCGACAAGCGAGGGATGTATGCAAGTGCAGGTGCGGTTCCGGACGCAAACGCAGTCACGATTGGTGACTACGTCGAGGATGTTCGTTCGTGGGTGACCGCTCTTCGGAAGGAGACTGGCGCGCGCTGCGTTTGGATGATGGGGCACAGTGAAGGCGGCTTGGTTGCGCTGGCGGCTGCGAGTGATCAAATGGAGATCTGTGGCCTGATTTTGGTGGCGACGGCCGGAAGACCGATGGGAGAAGTTTTGCGTGAGCAAATTAAGGCCAACCCCGCAAACGCTCCCCTCTTGAGTGATGCCATGTCGGCAATTGACACACTGGAGCGTGGCCAACGTGTAGTCACGAGCGGCATGCACCCAGGCCTTCAGGGACTGTTCAACCCCGCAGTGCAAGGGTTTCTGATCAGCGCTTTTTCCTACGATCCGCGCCGTCTAATTTCGGGCATCTCGAAGCCGGTCTTAGTGCTTCAGGGTGCGCGCGATATTCAAATCGGAGAGGTTGATGCGCGCTTGCTTCACCAAGCGAACTCAGGATCAAAACTCATTTTCCTTCCTGACGTGAACCACGTCCTAAAGTCCGTGACCTCCGACAGTCGGCGCGCAAACCTTGCAACCTACGCCGAATCCGGGCAACCATTGGCACCCGGTGTAGTTGAAGCAATCGCCGATTTCATGACAGACAACACGGGCGAGGTCAGACGATGAATCGCTCTCAAAGGCATTGCTTCAGATCCCACGACGGAGCCGGTGTTGTAGCACTGGCGACGACAGAATCCAGCCTGAAGATGGCGGCTGCAGTGCAGCGGTTGCGGTCGGTCGCTTCGAGCTATCGATCGGCCGCTTGCTGCCTCAATGCGGTCGCTCCAGCGCTCCGGCGGTAGCCGAACGATCGGCCAAGCAACGCGGCACCAAGGACGCTCGTCAACGCGCCGTGCCGCCAGCGGATCGGGTGGGTTGAACGTCCGCTGTGCGCCTACGCGACCTGGCACTATCGACCCATTGCCGACATCCCCAGCGCCGCTGCGGCGGCCCCGAAACCGGACGTTCGCTAACGTTTGAGTTAGGCAGCAGTGGCACGGGCCGAGTGATCGTATGCGTCCGGCCAAGTCATCTTGATCTGAGCTCGCAGCCATAGGAGGCTCTACTCCACTTAACTTCTCCGTGGACACGTGGACGCTACTGTTGTGAAGGCGGCTGGCCGCCGCCGAAGGCGCAAGCACAGCGCCGAGTTCAAGGCGCAGCTCGTGGCGGCCTGCGAGCAACCTGGCATGTCGAGTGCAGCCGTGGCGATGGCCAACGGCATCAATGCGAACCTGCTGCGCAGATGGGTGAACGAGGCAGAACAGCGCGGAGCGCCGCTGCTCGCCCCATTACCGACCTCGACGACGTCTGCACCGCCGGCCCCTGAGTTCGTCGCGCTGCAACTGCCCGCCCCGAAGCCGCAGCCCGACATCCGCATCGAACTTCAACGCAGCGGGGTCAACGTCTCGGTCGCCTGGCCTGTGAGCGCCGCAGCGGAGTGTGCGACCTGGCTACGCGAGGTGCTCAGGTGATCCGAGTGGATGCGCTGTGGCTGTCGGTCGAGCCGATGGACATGCGAGCCGGAACCGACACGGCCCTCGGTCGGGTCGTCGCCGTGTTCGGCTGCGCCCGCCCACATCACGCCTACGTGTTCGCCAACCGCCGAGGCGATCGGCTCAAGGTGCTGGTGCACGACGGCATTGGCATCTGGCTGTGCGCTCGGCGGCTTCATCAGGGCGGCTTCGTGCGGGCTTCGCTGACGAACACGGCGCTGACCCAGATGCAGTTCGATGCCCTGGTATTGGGACTGCCCTGGCAACGCATCGGCGAAGCCGGCGTGATCACGGTGGTCTAGGACAACACCCGCGCTGCTGCGCAATTGCCGGATGTGCCGATGGTTCCCGAGCCGTCTGTCTGGCACGATCATCCCTCGTGATCGCCGACAACGACATTGACACGCTGGACCCGCAGCAACTGCGCCAGGCGCTGCGCGCCGCGCAGGCACAGATCGCGGTCAACACCGAGTTCGCCGCCCGTCAGGAGCGCGTGGTGGCGTTCAAGCAGACCGTCATCGACAAGCTCACGCACGAGATGGCGGTGCTCAAGCGGCTGAAGTTCGCGGCCACGAGCGAGCGCTTCAGCTCCGAGCAGAAGAGCTTGCTGGAGGAGGCGATCGACGAAGACCTTGAGGCGCTCGCTCGCGAGGTCGAGCGGCATGCGTCGCCGGCCAAGGACGACGCCGAGAAGCGCCAGCCCAAGCGCCAGGCGCTGCCGGCGAACCTGCCGCGGCGCGAGATCCACCATGAGCCCGAGACCACGACGTGCAGCTGCGGCTGCGCGCTCAAGCGCATCGGCGAGGACGTGGCGGAGAAGCTCGACTACGAGCCCGGCACGTTCACCGTGGAGCGGCATGTACGTGGCAAGTGGGCCTGCGCCCACTGCAGGACGCTGATCCAGGCGCCTGTGCCCGCGCATGTCATCGACAAGGGTCTGGCGACAGCACTGACGCGCCTCATCGACGATGCGGACTTGAGCATCGACAACAACCGCGTGGAGAACCTGATCCGACCGATCGCCTTGGGCAGGAAGAACTGGCTGTTCGCCGGTAGCTTGCGCGCCGGTCAACGCGCGGCCGCCATCATGAGCTTGCTCCACACTGCCAAGCTCAATGGGCACGACCCGTACCTGTACCTCAAGGACGTGCTCGAGCGACTGCCGACTCAGGCGGACAACCGCATCCGCGAGTTGCTGCCGTACTGCTGGCAGCCCTGATCGACTACTGGAGCCGGGTCAACATGACTTGGCCGGACGCATACGAGTGATCCGCCACCGGCGGTTTTGGTTCAGGCGAATACAGAGTGATCTGGAGCCGCAGACGGAGGCGGGCAAGCTCCGCGATCGCGCCGGATGATGCCAGCAACGGAAAAGCGTGAGGGCTGAACCCGGCCTGAAGTCCTACGTTGACGCAGCGATCGGTACAACTGTTCCAGACAGCTCGTAGCTCCGGTGGCAGCGTGTCAAAGATTGCGGCATAGCGGGAGACTGCTTCGTCGAGGCTTGTCTCCGACGGCGCGAGCTCCAGCCACAGAGTGTGTATCCCGCCTTCGATCGAGTTCCGCAACGGATTGACAGCGCCAGCCATGTGCTCGAACAGGGGATGAAGATTGCTGCGTGCAACAAGCTCGAGTTCCGCGCCTACGCGATGCGCTTCGTCGAAGTTCACTGCTCTATTTGGCTCCATGGTTGCGATCCTGATGCCTAACGTTTGAGATGAGAGGCGTGCCCCGGCTTGCCGGGGCACGTCCTCTCGATTGAAGGGTTAGGCCTCTGCGGAGAAGAAAGCTGACTTGTCATTGTTTGCCGAGGCAAGAGAGGTGCGGAAGGCTTGACGAGTACTCACTAGGTAGCCGATTCAAAGAGCTTCCACGAATCTTGACCTCAAGTGAGACCTCACCCGATATCGCTCTGCAGCTAAGGATGTGCTGATCAATTCAATTTCTGGAGCCGACAGCTTCTCTGCGAACACCGGTGCACCGCGGCGAGCGCGAGTTTCCGCGGGTTTTGAACGATTG
>NZ_LMDM01000016.1 GCF_001425825.1 Rhizobacter sp. Root1238 | reverse complement strand
CTGTTCCTGACCAGCAGCTTCGTGCAGCCCGACGCGGCGAGTGCCGCCGCGCGTTTCGCAAGCTCCTGCGCATCGCCTTCTGCCTCTGGCGCTCCGACCAGCTTTTCAATCCTCTCCTCGTCGGAAAGGCTTGACGCGCGACATAGAACCTACCGCATCGTCTTGACCGCCTGCCCCAGCTCGATCACCGCCAGCGCGTAGTAGCTCGACCAGTTGTAGCGCGTCACCGTGTAGAAGTTCGGCGTGCCGGCGACATAGCTCGGCGCCGCGTCGCCGTTCTGCAGCTCGATCAGCGCGAGCTTGTCGCCGAACTCTCGCGCCGCGGCCGGCAGCCCGGCGCCGTGCGCGAGGAACTCCTGCGGCGTGAAGCTCGGCACGATGTCGGGCACCAGCAGGGTTGCGCGGTCGACGGCGTCCACCGGCGCGGCCACGTCGAAGTGCGTCGGCATGCCGCGCTGCCAGCCGAACTCGGCCAGGTAGTGGGCCACGCTGCCGACCACGTCGGCACCGCTCGCGTGCAGGTCGATGCGGCCGTCGCCGTCGAAATCCACCGCATAGCGGTTCCAGCTGCTCGGCATGAACTGACCCATGCCCATCGCACCGGCGTAGCTGCCCTTCAGCGCGAGCGGGTCGATGGCCTCGCTGTGGCACAGCACGAAGTACTGCTCCAGCTCGTCGCGGAAGAAGCCGCTGCGGTCGCGCCGGCCGCTCGGGAAATCGAAGGACAGCGTGGCCAGCGCATCGATCACGCGGAAGCCGCCCATCTGCTGGCCGTAGATCGTCTCGACGCCGACGATGCCGACGACGATCTCGGCCGGCACGCCGTAGAGTTCTTCGGCGCGCGCGAGCCATTTCTCGTTGTCTTGCCAGAACGCAAGGCCGGCGCGGATGCGCCTCGGCTCGACGAAGCGGCCGCGGTAGGCCGCCCAGTTCTTCGCGGTGCCGGCCGGCGGCGGCATGATGAACTTCGCGACGTTCGGCACGTAGCGCGCCTCGGCCAGCTGCGACTGCACCCAGTCGGCGGGCAGGCCCTGCCGCTCGGCGATCTCGGCGCCGAAGCGCATCAGGTCGTCGCGGCGGCCGTACGGGACGGTGTCGTCGACGACCGGCGCCCTGGCATGCGGCTTCTTCGGCTTCGCCGGTCTCGCCTCGGCGATGCCGACGGTTGCGGGCAGGCACGTTGCGGCCGAGAGGGCGAGCAGCGCAAGAAGGTGGCGACGGGAACCTCGGGACATCGGCAAATTATCGGTGTCGACGCGGCCCGTCATCTCGGGGCATTCGCCAACCCGCGTTCGAGGGTTCGAACCTGGCCCTGCACCGCGCGCAGCCACGGCGTGGACGGGCTTGCGATCGCGCCGCGGCCGTAGCGCTGCGCGTCGAGTTCGCGCAACAGCGCCACGAGCGGCGCGCCGTGCGCACCGAAGCGCGCGTCGACCGCCGCCGCCATCGCCCGCGGCGTGTCATGCGGCAACGCCGCCAGCCCCAGCCGCTGCAGCGCCGCGCGCAACTGCCGCGCCTGCCGCTGCCACGGGTCCTGCCGGTGGCGGTCCCACCAGGCCCAGCCGGCGCCCAGCAGCGCGAGCGTGCTGAGTGTGCCGATCAGCAGCAGCGCCAGGTCTTCCCAGCTCGGCGAGCTGAAGCCGAGGTTCTTCAGCAGGTCGAGCTGCTGGCCGCGCGAGTAGTTCAGCACCCACTGGTTCCAGCGGTTGTTGACCGACTCCCACGCGCCGCGCAGTTGCGCCAGCAGCGCCGGGCTGACGGAGCCGATCGCACCGGCCATCAGCCCCGGCTGCGGCGCGAGACGGGTGCTGCGCGAGATGCGGTCGGGCGCCACCGCGGCGGTCGGGTCGGCGCGAACCCAGCCGACACCCTGCTGCCAGTACTCGGCCCAGGCGTGCGCCGAGCTCTGGCGCACGATGTAGTAGCCGTCGACCGGCGACGGGTCGGTGCCCTGGTAGCCGGTGACGACCCGCGCCGGCACGTCCATCGCCCGCATCACGATCACGAACGCGGCGGCGAAGTGTTCGCAGAAGCCCAGCCTGCGGTCGAGCCAGAATTCGTCGACCGCGGTGCGCGGATTTGCCTCGCCGTACACGCCCGGCGCCAGCGTGTAGCCGAAGCCGGCGCTGGCGATGTGCTGCAGCACCGCGCGGGCGAGCGTGCCCGAGTCGGCCTTCGCGAACTCGGGCCGCTGCAGCAGCTGCGCGGCCCACGCGAGGGTGCGCGGGTTGTAGCCGGTGGGCAGCTGCACGAACTCGCGCAGCTCGGCGCTGCGCTGGGTCGGCCCGTGCTGGAAGCGCGTGTGCGCAAGCGCGTTGAAGCGCAGCCGCTCGGTGACCGGCCGCTGCGTGCGCCACGACAGGTCGTCGCGGCGCGACACCGGCAGGTTCTCGATCGGCTCGATCTCGGAGGTGGCCTCCAGCAGCGGCAGCAGCGGCAGCCGCAGCGGTTCCAGCGTCACTTCGTAGCGGTACTCCGGGCCGTCGGTGCGCAGCGCGGCGCGCAGCGGCGGCGCGAACTCGGAACGGAACACCGGCTGCCATTCCTCGCCGTCGTAGCGCCCGAGCACCGGGCCGCGGAAGTACATCGCCTGCGGCGGCGGCACCGGCCCGAGGAAGCGGATGCGCATCGCGACGCTGTCGTCGCTCGCGACCTCGGCGACCGAGCCCATGCGCATGCTGTTCGACAGGCCGGTCGTCGACAGGCCGTCCTGCGGCACGCCCCACAGCGGCC
Source organism: Rhizobacter sp. Root1238 (assembly GCF_001425825.1). Taxonomy (GTDB): domain Bacteria; phylum Pseudomonadota; class Gammaproteobacteria; order Burkholderiales; family Burkholderiaceae_C; genus Rhizobacter. Next base: position 75,482 of record NZ_LMDM01000016.1, on the reverse strand, counting down.
CGAGGCGCGGGAACATCACGAACAACAGCACCATCACCGGCGCGCCGAGCGCCGCGCTGCGCAGCGCGAGCCGTGCCGCCTTGCGCAGCTGCGGCTGCCCGACCGGCATGTGCGCGAGCACCAGCGCGGTCAGCAATCCCCACACCGACAGCAGCATCGCGGCCGCGACCGGCAGCGACTGCGAATACAGGAAGTGCGTCAGCACCAGGAAGAAGCCGAGGAAGAACACCACGAAGGCATCGCGCCGGGCCCGCAGCTCCAGCGTCTTCATCGACATCAGCACCACCGCGAGCGTGATGCCGGGCTCCTTGCCGAGCAGCGTGCGGAACGAGAACAGCGTCAGCCCGATCGCGAGCGCCAGCAGCCCGCCGCGCACCCAGCGGCCGGGCAGCGCGCCGCCGCTCAGCGCGAGGCGGCCGCGCCACAGCAGCACGCCGCCGGTCAGCGCGGCGCACCACGGCGGCAGGTGCAGCAGGTGAGGCAGCACGGTCCAGGCGATCACCAGCAGCAGGAACAGCGTGTCGCGCGTGTCGCGCGGCAGGTGTCGCCAGCCGGGCCAGCGCGGCAACCAGGGGGTCGCGGTCATGCGCCCGCTCCGGTGCCGCCGTGCACGGCCAGCGCCTCCAGGCAGCGCCGGCGCTGCAGTTCGCCCTGGGCGGGATCGATCTGCAGACCGGGCAGGCGCAGACCGTAGTCGGCGCCGGCGCGTTCGGCCGACAGCACCCAGGCGGCCAGCCGCGACAGCCGGTCTTCGGGCGCGAGGCCGGCGCAGCGCTGCCAGTCGAGCCAGAGCTGCTGCTGCACGGTGGCGCTGGTGTCGCGGCTGACAAGTTCGCCGCCGGTCTCCAGGCTGCGCGCGGCCTTCTTCCAGACGACGAGCTTGAGCGGGTCGCCGCGCCGGTAGCCGCGCACGCCTTCGAGCTCGCCGCCATCGGCGCGCCGGCCGGTGGCGGGGCCGCCCGGTGTCGGGTGGGCGGGCGGCAGCGGGGCCGCCGGCCGCTCGGGCCGTGGGTAGACCAGCACGTCGGCCGCCGGCCGCCACACCGCCCACGCGCGGAACAGCCCGAGCGGGAAGCGCGTCTCGATGCTGATCGCCGGCACCGGGTGCAGCCCGCGGGTGGCGGGCACGAAGCTGACGTGGGCCGGGGCCTGGCCGCCGGCCGGCACGTCGGCCCAGGTCAGGGTCGATGCATCGCCCGATTCGAGGCGCAGCCCGATGCCGAATCGCTCGGAGCCCGGGCTGGTCAGCGTGACCGCGAGCGGTGCCGCGTCGCCGGCGAACACCGCTGCCGGCGGGCGCAGGTGCAGCGTCATGCCGCGCAGCGTGTTGTGCGTCAGGTGCATCGAGACGATGCCGCTGCCGGCCAGCAGGAAGGTCAGCACGTAGCCGAGGTTCAGCTGGTAGTTGATCGACGCCACCAGCAGCACCATCAGCGTCAGCGCGAACATCAGCCCGGCGCGGGTCGGCAGGATGTAGACGTTGCGCTGCGTCAGCAGCACGGTGTCGGTGCGCGGCAGCCGCGCCTGCCACCAGGCGCGAAAGCGCCGCCGTGCCGCGCCGGCGGCGAGCGTGAACGGGCGCAGCGGGAGCTTCAGCGCGTCGGCGGCCTGCATGGTGGCGGCAGACCTCGCTTCAGGGCAGCGTGATCGACTCGATCATCGCGCGCACCTGCTCGCGCGCACCGCGCCCGGCGCCGGCCACCGGCACCAGCCGGTGCGAGATCGACTGCGCGAGGATCGCCTGCACGTCGTCGGGGGCGACGTAGTCGCGCGCGTCGAGCAGCGCATGGGCCTTCGCGGCGCGCAGCACCGCGATGCCGGCGCGCGGGCTCAGCCCGTCGACGAACCAGGTGCCGCTGCGCGTCGCGCCGATCAGCGCCTGCAGGTAGTCGAGCAAGGCGTCGGAGGCATGCACCCGCAGCACGTCCTGCTGCGCCGCCAGCAGGTCCTGCGGCGTCATCACCGCCTCCAGCGCGCCGATCGCCTCGCGCCGGTCGATGCCGGCCAGCAGCGCGCGCTCGCTCGCATGGTCGGGGTAGCCGAGCGTGATGCACATCAGGAAGCGGTCGAGCTGCGACTCGGGCAGCGGGTAGGTGCCGAGCTGGTCGGTCGGGTTCTGCGTCGCGATCACGAAGAACGGCTTCGGCAGCGCGCGCGTCTCGCCTTCGATGCTGACCTGGTGTTCTTCCATCGCCTCCAGCAGCGCGCTCTGCGTCTTCGGGCCGGCGCGGTTGATCTCGTCGGCCAGCAGCACCTGCGCGAACACCGGGCCCGGGTGGAACACGAAGGCTTCCTTGCTGCGCTCGTAGATGCTGACGCCGATCAGGTCGGACGGCAGCAGGTCGGCGGTGAACTGGCTGCGCGAGAACTTGAGCCCGAGCGACACCGCCAGCGCGTGCGCGAGCGTGGTCTTGCCGACGCCCGGAACGTCTTCGATCAGCAGGTGGCCGCCGGCCAGCAGGCAGGCGACGCAGTCACGGATCTGCGGGCGCTTGCCGACGATGATCGTGCTAATCTGGTCGATCAGGCGGTTCAGGTGGGGAAGGGCTTTCAACAGGTCCGTGCTCATGCAGTCACCATACCTGAAACCGCCTCGATTCCGGACCCTGAACACCGATGCCCACTGCGTTCTTCAGCCATCCCGAGTGCCGGCAGCACGACATGGGCCGCGGCCATCCCGAGTGCCCGCAGCGCCTGGACGCGATCAACGACCACCTGCTGGCGACCGGCCTCGACATGGCGCTCGAGCGCCGCGAGGCGCCGCTGGTCGACCTGCACGACGTGGTGCTGGCGCACGAGAGCCTGTACGTGACCGAGCTGCAGGCCGTTCTCGAGGAGCTGCAGGCGTCGGGCGAGAGCCGGGCGATGGACCCCGACACCGTCGCGAACGGCGGCACCTGGCGCGCCGCGCAGCGCGCCGCCGGCGCCGCGGTGGCCGCCACCGACGCGGTGCTCGACGGCCAGGTCGACAACGCGTTCTGCGCGGTGCGCCCGCCCGGCCACCACGCGACGCGCAACCAGACGATGGGCTTCTGCTTCTTCAACAACGTCGCGATCGCCGCGCGCCATGCGCTCGACGTGCGCGGCCTGCAGCGGGTGGCGGTGGTCGATTTCGACGTGCACCACGGCAACGGCACCGAAGACATCCTGGCCGGCGACGAACGCGTGCTGATGGTCGGCATCTTCCAGCACCCGCTGTATCCGTACTGCGGCGAGGTGCCGAAGGGCGACAACATGCTGAACCTGCCGCTGCCGCCGTACACCCGCGGCGGCGAGATGCGCGACATCGTCGAGGCGATGTGGATGCCGCGACTCGAGGAATTCAAGCCGCAGATGGTCTTCATCTCGGCCGGCTTCGATGCGCACCGCGAAGACGACCTCGGCCAGCTCGGCCTGGTCGAGGCCGACTACGAATGGCTGACGCGCCGCATCAAGGCGGTGGCCGACCGCCATGCCGGCGGGCGCATCGTCTCGTGCCTGGAGGGCGGCTACGCGCTCGGTGCGCTGGCGCGCAGCGTCGCGGCGCACCTGCGGGTGCTGGCCGACCTCTGATTCCCCGGGGCCGCGCGGCGGCCCGCCCCGATCCACGAAACCGATCTGCAAGACCATTCACCGATGAATTCATCCCTGGGCGTCCAAGATTTCAACGAACTGCTGCGCGACCTGGCCACCGCCAGCGCGCTGACCGAAGCGGCGGTGCTGCTCGGCTGCCTCGGGCTGTCGTGGCTCGCGTGCATGCTGCTGCGGCGCGTGCTGAAGATCAACGGCGCGGTCGTGTTCGGCCGCAACGTCGTCGACGGCGTGCTGTTCCCGCTGGTCGCGCTGGTGCTGGCGGTCATTGCACGGCACCTGCTGATGGGCGTCGTGAAGGTCGCGGTGTTCCGGGTCGCGATCCCGATCCTGCTGTCGCTCGCATTGATCCGCTTCGCGGTGCGGGTGCTGTCGGCGGCATTCCCGAACTCGACCTGGATGCGCACGATCGAGCGCACGATCTCGTGGATCGCATGGATCGCCGTCGTGCTGTGGGTCACCGGCGTGATGCCGGCGGTGATGGAAGAACTCGACAGCGTGCGCTGGCAGATCGCCGGCGGCATGGTCTCGCTGCGCACGATGATCGAGGGCGCGCTGACGGCCGGCGTCGTGATGGTGATGGCGCTGTGGCTGTCGTCGGCGATCGAACGCAAGATCATCCACGGCACCGGCGACGACCTGTCGATGCGCAAGATGGTGTCGAACATCGTGCGTGCGCTGCTGCTGTTCGTCGGGCTGCTGTTCGCGATGTCGGCGGTCGGCATCAACCTGACGGCGCTCAGCGTGCTGGGCGGTGCGGTCGGCGTCGGCCTCGGCTTCGGCCTGCAGAAGATCGCGGCCAACTACATCAGCGGCTTCGTGATCCTGGCCGAGCGTTCGCTGCGCATCGGCGACATGGTCAAGGTCGACAACTTCGAAGGCCGCGTCACGGACATCCGCACCCGCTACACGGTGATCCGCTCGCTCGGCGGGCGCGAGGCGGTGGTGCCGAACGAGATGCTGATCACGCAGCGCGTCGAGAACCTGTCGCTGGCCGACCCGCGGGTGCTGATCCAGACGATGGTGCAGGTGGCCTACGGCACCGACGTGCGGGCGCTGCAGCCGAAGCTGGTCGACGCGATCCTGAAGGTCGAGCGGGTGATCGCCGACCCGGCACCGGGCGTGCAACTGTCGAACTTCGCGGCCGACGGCATGGACCTGACGATCAACTTCTGGATCCGCGACCCGGAGAACGGGCAGGGGCAGGTCAAGTCGGACGTGCACCTGGCCGTGCTGGACGTGCTGAACGCCGAAGACATCCAGATTCCGTTCCCGCAGCGGGTGATGCACACCATCGTCCGGCACGAAGGGCCGGACGGGGCCCCGATGCCCCAGCCCGAACGGCCGTGAACCTCAGCGCGCGATCAGCGCGTTCAGGGCCCGCAGGTCGTCGGGCTTCAGCTGCCCGGCGGCCTGGCGCAGCTTCAGGCTGTTGACCAGCACGTCGTAGCGCGCCTTCGCCAGGTCGCGCCGCGCATTGAACAGCTGGGTCTGCGCGTTCAGCACGTCCAGGTTGACCCGCACGCCGACCTTGTACCCGAGCTGCGTCGCTTCGAGCGCGAGCTGGCTCGACGACTCGGCGGCTTCCAGCGCCGTCACCTGCGCCTGGCCGGATTGCACGCCGTAGAACACCTGGCGCGTCGCCTGCGCGGTGCCGCGGCGCGCCGAGTCGAGCAGGTTGCGCGACTGCTCTTCGAGCTGCAGCGTTTCCTTCACGCGGTTCTGGATCGAGAAGCCGGCGAACAGCGGCACCGTCATCGTCAGCGCGACGTCGGAACTGGTGACGCGGCCCGAGATGTCGGCCGGGTTGGTGATCTTGGTGTGGCCGCGACCGTAGCTCCCGCTCAGGCCGACGGTCGGCAGGTGGCCGGCGCGCGCCTTCTCGGTCTCGAGCTTCGCGATGTCGTAGCCGAGCTGCGCACGGCGCACCGTCGGCGCGGTGTCGGTCTGCGACACCCACGCTTCGACGTTGCCCGGCGAGATCGCCGGCAGCGCCACCGGCGTGGCCAGCGGCTTCGGCGCGACGCCGTCGCGGCCCACCAGCTGGTCGAGCGCGATGCGCTTGGTGCGCAGGTCGTTGTCGGCCGCGATCTCCTGCGCGGTGGCCAGGTCGAAGCGGGCCTGCGCCTCGCGGGTGTCGGTGATGGTGGCGGTGCCGACCTCGAAGTTGCGCTTGGCCGAGGCCAGCTGCTCGGCGATGCCGTTCTTGTTGGCCTGTGCCGTGGCCAGCGCGTCCTGCGCCGCCAGCACGTCGAAGTAGGCCTGCGCCACGCGCACGATCAGGTCCTGCTCGGCCGTTTCCAGGTCGGCGCGCGAGATGTCGACGCCCAGGTCGGCCTGGTCGATGGTCTTGTCGTTCGCGCGGTTGAAGAGCGTCTGCGATGCGTTCAGGCCGGCGGTGGTCGAGCGGCTGGTCGATTCGCTGAGCGGCGATTCGCTGTCGCTGCGCGCGGCCTGCAGCTGGGCCCCCACCTGCGGACGGCGCAGCGCATGCGCCTGCTCGGCCTTGTACTGCACCGACTCGGCCAGCGCCTTGGCCGCGAGGTAGGTCGCGTCGTAGCCGCGCGCCGTGTCGTAGAGCTCGGCCAGGCTTTGCGCCTGCGCGAAGGGCGCGGCACCGAACAAGGCGGCGCAGGCCAGCACCAGGCGGCTCGGCTTCGGCAAACGGGTCGGGGACACAGCGGACATGGGACGTTCCTTGGGGGAGGGGTGATCAGGAATCAATAGAGGGGCACGGACGCGTCGACCTCGCGCGACCACGCGTCGATGCCGCCGGCGATGTTGTACACGTCGGCATGGCCCGCGCGCTCGAGGAATGCGACGACCTGCAGACTTCGCATGCCGTGGTGACACAAACCCAGGACGGGCTGCGCCGCATCCAGTTCGCCCAGCCGCTGCGGGATCTCGCGCATCGGGATGCAGACGGTGCGCACGCCCGGCACGGCCAGCGACGCGGTCTGCACCTCCCACGGCTCGCGCACGTCGAGGATCACCGGCCGGCGATCCGGGCCGAAGCTCGCGAGGAGCGCCTGCACGTCGGTGACTCGAAGCTGTTGCATGGGGCCGTGTGTCCGTGGATCAGAAGTGGAAGCGCGACGGCTCGTCGAAGCCCAGCAGCCGCGGCGCGACGGTGTCGAACAGCTCGACGCTGCGGAAGTCGGCCTCGCCGACGCGGGTGACCAGCGTCGCGCGCATCACCGGCTCCTGGCCGACGATTGCGGCAAGGCGTCCGCCGACCTTGAGTTCGCCGAGCAGCGACGACGGCACCGCGGCGACCGAGCCCGACAGCAGGATCACGTCGAACGGGCCGGCCGTCGGCAGCTTCTTCGAGCCGTCGCCCTCGACCACGCTGACATTGGCGACCGCGGCCCGGCGCAGGTTCTCGCCGGCCAGGCGGGCCAGCTCGGGCACGATCTCCAGCGTCACCACCTGGCGCGCCTTGTGCGACAGCAGCGCGGCCATGAAGCCGGAGCCGGCGCCGATCTCGAGCACGCGCTCGTGGCGGCGCACGTTCAGTTCCTGCAGCAGCCGGGCTTCGACGCGCGGCGCCAGCATCTGCTGGCCGCCCGGCAGCGGCACCTCGGTGTCCATGAAGGCCATCGCCCGGTACGCGGCCGGCACGAAATCCTCGCGCTTGATCACGCCCAGCAGTGCCAGCACGCCGGGGTCGAGCACGTCCCACGGGCGGATCTGCTGCTCGATCATGTTGAAGCGGGCTTGTTCGACGGTCATGGCGGCGTTCCTCCGGAGGCAGGGTGGGGTGGGGGCAAACCCTGCATTTTAGGGGGCGCCCACCTGCGTGCGGCCCATGTCGCGAGGTCGTCGAGGTAGCAGTAGATGACCGGCACGACCACCAGCGTCAGCAGCGACGAGGTGATCACCCCGCCGATCACCGCCTGGCCCATCGGCGCGCGCTGCTCCGAGCCTTCGGACAGCGCGAACGCGAGCGGCACCATGCCGAAGATCATCGCCAGCGTCGTCATCAGGATCGGCCGCAGCCGCACCTCGGCCGCATGCAGCAGCGCCTGCTCGCGGGTCATCGGCGGTTCGTCGTGGTCCAGCCCGTGGTCGCCGCGGTGCTCGCCGGCGCGCGAGCGGATCGCGAAATCCACCAGCAGGATCGCGTTCTTCGTCACCAGCCCCATCAGCATCACGATGCCGATGATGCTGAACATGTTCAGCGTCGAGCGGAACATCAGCAGCGCGAGCACGACGCCGATCAGCGTCAGCGGCAGCGAGCTCATCAGCGCGAGCGGCTGCAGGAAGCTGCGGAACTGGCTCGCGAGGATCATGTAGATGAACACCACCGCCAGCGCCAGCGCACCGACCGCGTACGCGAACGATTCGTTCATGTTCTTCGTCGCGCCGCCGAACACGTAGCGGTAGCCGGGCGGCCAGCTGATGCCGTCGAGCGCGCGGCGGATGTCGGCCGACACGTCGCCGGAACTGCGGCCGTAGGCATTGCCGTCGATGTTGATCTCGCGGTTCAGGTCGCGCCGGTTGATCTGGTTCGGGCCGGTCGACGGCGTCACGTCGGCCACCTGCGACAGCCGCACCGAACGCGCCGCGCCGTCGGCCGCTGCGCCGACGTTGATCGGCAGGCGCTGCAGGTCTTCCAGCGTGTGGCGGCTGTCGGGCGTCAGCCGCACGTTGACGTCGTAGTTCTCGCCGTCCGGCGCGCGCCAGTTGCCCACCGTGGTGCCGGCCACCAGCGTGCGCAGGCTGTTCGCGAGCGCGTTGACGTTCAGCCCGACGTCGGACGCGGCGTCGCGCTTCACGTCGATCGCGACCGTCGGCTTGTCGGGCTTCAGCGTGGTGTCGAGGTCCACCAGGCCGGGGATCGCGCGCAGCTTCAGGTCGAGCTGGGCCGACAGCCGCGCGAGCTCGGCCAGGTCGGCGCCCTGGATCGAGAACTGCAGGCTCTTGCCGCCGCCCAGGTCGGTCGGCCCGATGTTGGTGACGGTGATGCCGGGGATGCGCGACAGCCGCTCGCGCAGCGGCACGCTGAGCTCGTTCAGGTTGCGGCTGCGGTCCTGGCGGTCGACCAGCCGGACGTAGGTGGAGCCGTAGATCTTGCCCAGCGCATTGCCGCTGTTGATGGTGGTGACGGTGTAGCGCACCTCGGGCATCTCGCGCAGCGCCGCGTCGATCTGCTTCGCGCGCATTTCGGTGACCTCGATCGACGAGCCGACCGGCGTGTAGAAGTTGACCTGCGTCTCCGAGAAATCGGCCTTCGGCACGAACTCGGCACCGAGCACCGGGATCAGGAAGAAGCTGCCGACGAAGGTCGCGAGCGCGATGCCCAGCGTCGCCAGCTTGTGGCCGAGCGCCCAGCCGAGGATCTCCTGGTAGGCGTGCGACAGCCAGAGCGTGAAGCGGTCGAACGCGCCGGTGACGCGGCCGACGGTCTTGTCATACAGCGTCACCGGCGGACCGCGGTGCACGCCGTGCGCGGCAGGGTCGTTCCAGACGCTGGACAGCATCGGGTCGAGCGTGAAGCTGACGAACATCGAGATCAGCACCGCGGCGACGATGGTCAGCCCGAACTCGTGGAAGAACTTGCCGACGATGCCGCCCATGAAGCCGATCGGCAGGAACACCGCGACGATCGACAGCGTGGTCGCCAGCACCGCCAGCCCGATCTCGTTGGTGCCGTCGAGCGCGGCCTGGTGCGCGCTCTTGCCCATCTGCACATGGCGCACGATGTTCTCGCGCACGACGATCGCATCGTCGATCAGCAGCCCGACGCACAGGCTCAGCGCCATCATCGTGATGGTGTTGATCGTGAAGCCGAACACGTACATGAACAGGAAGGTGCCGATCAGCGCGATCGGCAGCGTCAGGCCGGTGATGATGGTCGAGCGCCACGAGTTCAGGAACAGGAAGACGATCAGCACCGTGAGCGCGGCGCCCTCGAACAGCGTGCGCTTGACGTTGGCCACCGAGACGCGGATGCCGCGCGAGCTGTCGCGGTTGACTTCGACGCGGATGCCCGGCGGCGTCAGCGCGGCGGAATCGGCCAGGGCCTTGTTCAGCCCGTCGACCACCTCGATGGTGTTCTCGCCCTGCGATTTCTGCACCGACAGCAGCACGGTGCGCTGGCCGTTGTAGAGCGCGAGGCTCTCGATCTCCTGGGGGCCGTCGACCACGTCGGCGACCTGCCACAGCTTGACCGCCGCGCCGCCGTTCGGGCCGCGGCGCGCGACGATGATCTCGCGGAAGTCTTCCGGCCGCTTCAGCCGCGCGTTGACCTGCACCACGCGCTCCTGCTCGCGGGTGCGGATCGAGCCCATCGGCAGCTCCTGGTTCTCGCTCTTCACCGCGGCGACGACCTGGTCGACGCTCAAGCCCAGCGCATCGAGTGCGGCCGGCCGCACATAGACGTTGATCTCGCGCTCGACGCCGCCGATCACGCTGACCGCGCCGACGCCGCGCACGTTCTCGAGCCGCTTCTGCAGCACCTGCGCGGCCCAGGTGGTGAGCTCCTGCGGCGTGCGCTGCCCGTCGGTGGACAGCACCGCGACGTTGAAGATCGGCTGGCTGGCCGGGTCGAAGCGCGAGATGCGCGGCTCCTTGACCTCGTCGCGCAGGTTCGGCCGGATCAGCGCGACCTTCTCGCGCACGTCGTCGGCCGCCTTGCGCCCGTCGACATCGAGGTTGAACTCGACGATGACGACTGCCGTGCCTTCATATGAGCGGGAGTACAGCGAGTTGATGCCGGCGACGGTATTGACCGCCTCCTCGATCTTCTTCGTGACCTCGCTCTCGACGATCTCGGGCGACGCGCCCGGGTAGTCCATCTGCACGACGACGGTCGGGAAGTCGATGTTCGGGAACTGGTCGACGGCAAGGCGCTGGTAGCTGAACAACCCGAGCACGACGAAGGCCAGCATGACCATCGTGGCCATCACCGGGTTGCCGATCGAGACGCGGGTGAACCACATGGCGGCGTCAGCGCCCGGTGGCGGCCGAGGCCGGGATGGCGGCCGGGTCCGGCAGCGCGGCGGTCACGCGCACCGCGGTGCCATCGCGCACTTGGCCGACGGTGCTGCGCAGCAGCGTCGCGCCGTCGGCGACGCCGGCGGCGAGCTCGACCTGGCTGTCGCGCTCCAGGCTGCCGGCGATGCTACCGCGGCCGCCGAGCGTCACGCTGCGCTGCCGCACCACGCCATCGACGACGGCCAGCACGTAGGGCCGGGCCTGGTCGACGCGCACCGTGCTGGCCGGCACCGCGAGCGCCGTCTTGCGCTCCAGCTCGATGGCGCCGCGGGCGAACAGCCCCTGGCGCAGCCCGGGTTGGGGCAGCAGTTCGAGGTAGACCATCACCGCGCGCGTGCCCGCTTGCGTGCTCGGGTTGATGCGCACCACCTTCGCCTGCGCTGGCGCCGCGAGGCCGTCGACCTGCAGCGTGGCCGCCTGCCCGACCTGCACCGCACCGACGTCTTCAGGGGCGATCGCCGCTTCGAGCTCGATGCGCGACAGGTCGACCACCTCGACCAGCCTGGCATCGACCGCGACGCGCTCGCCCGGCTGCGCGGCGCGCACCGAGACGATGCCGGCGATCGGCGCGATCAACTGCGCGTCGGTGCGCGCCTTGCGTGCGAGTTCGACGGCGGCTGCAGCGGCGAGGTAGTTCGCGTTCGCGGTCGCTTCGTTCGATACCGAGGTCTCGAGCCCGGTCGACGAGATGAAGCCCTGGGCCACCAGCGCCTTGTTGTTCTCGAGCGTGCGGCGGGCGATGTCGAGCTGGCCGCGTGCCGACGCGGCGTTCTGCTCGGCCTGGCGCAGCCGCCAGTCGACCTCGGTGGTGTCGAGCTGGCCGATGACCTGGCCGGCCTTCACGCTGTCGCCCTCGCGCACCGTCAGCGACTTGACCTCGGCCGCGACCTTCGCGCGCACCACCGCGCTGTTGACGGCTTTCAGGCCGCCCGACACCGCGAGCGTGCGGGCGAACGGCTGGGGGTGCAGCACCAGCAGGTCACCGGGCGCGAGCTCCAGCGCCGCCGGCGCCCGGGCGGTGCCGAGCGCGGCCTGCTGCTGCTTGCGGGCGCTCAGCGCACGGGCGACGAAGCCGCCGACCAGCGCGACGACGACGACCGGGACGGCCCACTTCACCCAGCGCTTCATGAGAGGTCGAGCTTCGGGCGGAGCTCGATGCCGCGGGTGACGGTGTCCATGTGCTGGTAGACGAAATCGTGCGGGGACATCAGCGACGGCACCGGCGAGCAGGCGCCCAGCGAGTGCTTGTGCATGCACAGCATGACCATCGGCAGGATCAGCGAGTGCACGGTCGATTCGACGTCGACCCGGCGGAATTCGCCGGCGTCGATGCCGCGCTGCACGACGCCGCCGACCAGCTGCGAGCCGGGTTCGATCACCTGCTCGCCGTAGTACTCGGCGATGTCCGGAAAGTTGCGCACCTCGGTGACGATCAGCTTGAAGACGGCCGACGCCGGGCTCTCGAAGATGCGCAGCCACCAGCGCGGCAGCACCTCGCGCAGCACCTGGGCGTTGCTGCCGCTGAAGGCGTGCACCTCGTCGACGCCGCTCTGGATCTCGGTCGACACGCGTTCGCGGATCACCGCCTTCAGCAGCTCTTCCTTGCTCGGGTAATAGAGATAGAGCGTGCCCTTGGACACCCCGGCCGCCGCCGCGACCTCTTCCGACCGGGTCGCGGAGAAACCCTTTTCAGAGAAAAGCGCCAATGCCGCGTCCAGCAGCTCCTGCGGGCGCGCCTCTTTGCGGCGTTGACGGGGGATCGGGTGGGAGGTACTCATGGACCGGTACTGACTGACTGGTCAGTAATGTAGGCGATGCGAGCCGCCAGGGTCAAGCCAGGGGTGGGGAACCCCTTGTTCGCAGGCCGGGCCCTGAGGGCTCGGCCGCTATCATCGGCGCTCAATTTTTGCCGGGGAACGCGATTGGACTTCGTACTGTTGTTGAAGGCGGCGGTGATGGGCGTCGTCGAGGGGCTGACGGAGTTCCTGCCGGTGTCGAGCACCGGGCACCTGATCCTGGCGGGGTCGTTGATGCACTTCAACGACGCGCGGGGCAAGCTGTTCGAGATCGTGATCCAGTCGGCGGCGATCCTGGCGGTGGTGTGGGAATTCCGCGGCCGCATCGGCGGCGTGCTGGGGGGGCTCGGGCACGACCCGAAGGCGCGCCGGCTGCTGCTGAACGTCGGCATCGCGTTCCTGCCGCTGGCGGTGCTGGGGCTGCTGTTCGGCAAGATGCTGAAGGCGAACCTGTTCAACGCGCCGACGGTGGCCACGACCTTCATCGTCGGCGGGCTGATCATTTTGTGGGCCGAGCGGCGCCAGCACAGCGTGCGGGTGCACTCGGTCGACGAGATGACGCCGCTGGACGCGCTGAAGGTCGGCATCGCGCAGGCCTTCGCGCTGATCCCCGGCACCAGCCGCTCGGGGGCCACCATCATCGGCGGCATGCTGTTCGGGCTGTCGCGCCAGGTGGCGACCGAGTTCACCTTCTACCTGGCGATCCCGACGCTCGGGGTCGCGTCGGTCTACTCGCTGTACAAGGAGCGCGCGCTGCTGTCGGTCGACGACCTCGGCATGTGGGTGGTCGGCATGGTCGCCGCCTTCATCTCGGCCTTCTTCTGCGTGCGCTGGCTGCTGCGCTACATCTCCACGCACACCTTCGTGCCGTTCGCGTGGTACCGCATCGTGTTCGGCATCGTGGTGCTGGTGACGGCGTGGAGTGGCGTGGTCACCTGGGCGGATTGAGGGCCTGATCGCACGTTGCTTCTCCCGATGCTTTCTTGTCGCTGCTTTCGGGCGTGACGAAGCCGATGGGCTGCCTGGGCGGTGCGGGTGGTGTCATGAGTTCGCGCAGAGCGTCGAAAACCTGCCTCAGCTGGTTGCGCGTATTGCGACCGAAGGTGTCGTGGCTCAGCGATAGCGCTTCGGTCTTTTCCTCGAGTTCGCTCAGACGCAGTGCAAGGTCGGCATGCGTGGTGGCGAGTTGCCGCACCTTGACGAAGGTGCGCATGATCTCGACGTTGACGGCAATGGCGTTGGCGCTGCCCAGCACCGAAGACAGCATGGCCACACCTTGCTCGGTGAAGGCGTAGGGTGCCGTACGTCGACCGCCGCGACCTGTGGCGTTTGAGGTCACAAACTGTGACCTCAAAGCCGAGAACTCCTCGGCGGAGAGCTGAAACATGAAGTCGCCGGGGAAGCGCACCTGATTGCGCTTGACCGCTTGCACCAGCGCCTTGGTCGGCACGCCATAGAGCGCCGCCAAATCGGCATCCAGCATCACGCGCTGGTCGCGCAACAGCTGGATGCGGCTGCCAATGATCGGTTCAAGCTCGCTCATCGCGTGATGCAGCCGACGCACACGTACAGGTAGGTCACGCCGAGCACCAAGCCGGTCCAGCTCCAGCGCAGCATCGGCAGCCGTGGGCTGGTGTGGGTGACCGGCACGTCCATCGGGTTCGAATCGATCGTCATCCTGTGCTCCGGGAGCTTGTGAGGCCGCAGAGACTAGGTTCGCTTTGTGCAGGGAAATTGCAGCCGGCCATGCCGACGCGCGATGGCGCCATGCACGCATCCGATGGCCCGGTGTGCCAGGGGGCAGAGGCTAGGGAACGAAGGGCGTGAAGAGCGGCGGCAGGCGCAGCTCGATGCCGTCCTGCTTCGCCCGTTGCGAGAGATCAGCCATCGTCGTGCCGAAGTCGTCGAACAGCAGCGGCATCGCCTGCAGCGGCTGATCGAGCGGCAGCCAGAAGTCGTCCCAGTGGATCGGCACGACGCGCTTCGCACCGGTGAGCTGCACCGTCTCGTGCCAGTAGGCGCTGCGGTAGGCGTCGTCCTTGCGGCCTAGCGTGCCGACGCCGAGGAACACGGTGTCGACGCGCCGCCCGGCCAGCGCGCCGGGGATGAAACCGGCACTGCCCTCGATCAGCCAGCGACCGCCGGACGCATGCGCGACGACGATGGACCACACCTGGCCCTCGCGCCAGGCCGGTGCCCGCGTCGGCGGCACCACCGGCGCCATGATGTTCTCGATCGAGACCCCGTCGCTCCACGGCGTCGGGCTGTGGCGCGATGCGATGAAGCTCAGCGTGAACTTGCCGAGCGTGACGGTGTCGCCCGGCTGCACCTCACGCAGCTGCGTCGCCGGCAGCCCGGCGCCGAAGCCGATCTGCATCGTCGAGTTCGAGCCGATCAGCACCGCGCCGGTGCGCAGTGCGACGGTGGGCGAATCCATCGCGTGGTCGTAGTGGGAATGCACCGGCACTACGGCCGCAAGCTTGGTGACACCCAGGCGCTTCAATGCGCCGTCGATCGCCACGGCATCGGGCCCGATGCGCCCGAAGAAGGTCTGTCGCATGCCGGGCCGCGAGAAGAAGCCATCCGTCATCCAGGCGGTTTCGCCGTCGTCGAAGAGCAGCGTCGCGACGCCGGCGAAGCGCACCGTGACGGCCGAGCCGGCGGGGGCCGGCGGCAGTGTCAGCGAGCGGAACTCATCAAGGGGGGGATGGCGCCGGGCCTGGACCACCAGCAAGGCGATGGCCAGGAGCAGCAGTGCCGCCAGCGCCAGCGCGGCGCGCCGAACCTGGCGGAGGGTCACGAATCAGGCAGCGGGGTGGGCCAGATCGCGCAGCACGGTCGGGCCGACCCGGCGTTCGATCTCGGCCAGCAGCGGCCGGTCCCAGCCCAGCGCGAACATGATTTCGGCCGTGACGAACATCGGACCGACGAGCAGGCCGACGAGATCGTCGACGAAGGCCGGTTTGCGCCCTTCGTAGTAGTGACCGATGAACTGGATGACCCAGCCGGCGATGAAGCTGCCGAGGCCCCAGCCCAGCCAGCTGGCGAGGCTGCCGCCCGAGACCTGCTGCGCCAGCACGGTGAGCACCCCGTTGACGAGGCTGACCGCGAGCCCCAGCGTGAGGTTGCCGCGCGTCAGATACCAGACGGTGGCAAGGCCCCAGGCGATCCAGGCGGGGGTGAGGGCGAGGCTGCCGAGCACGAAGGCCGGCTTGGCGAGCAGCACGCTGACGCCGAACACGATCAGCGGGATGCCGAAGAAGTGGGTGGTGATGTTGCGGCGGTCGCGGTGGTAAGCCGCGTACTGCGACAGGAGGTCCAGGGCCGAACGTTGTCTCGTCATGGTGTTCTCCGTGGTCTGAAGCCAGGGGATGCGGTCGGATGGGGCCCATCTTAGAACGGTTGCCGCCGAGCGCAAGCGGCCGACCGTGACTCCTTGCACGTGGCGCGTTCGGTGACGATTTCAAGCCACCGCGTCAAGCCAGCGCGGCCAGTGCCTGGGCCTGCAGTTCCAGCGTCGCCGCCGCGACCACCCGGCCGTCAGAACCCATGTGCAGCGCGCGGCCTTGCCAATCGGTGATGACGCCGCCGGCGCCCTCGATCACCGGCACCAGTGCCAGGAAGTCGTAGGGCTGCAGCCCGCTCTCGACCACCAGGTCGACGTGGCCGGAAGCCAGTGAGCCGTAGCTGTGGCAATCGCCGCCGAAGCGCCGCAGCGCGGCACGCCGGCTCAGTGCGTCGAAGGCGCGCCAGCCGTCGGCATCGAAGGCGTCGGGCGAGGTGGTGTAGACCCGGGCGTCGGCCAGCCGCGTGCAGCCGCTGCTGCGGCACGGCGTGCCGTTCCAGCGGCTCGGCTGCCCGGCGCGTCCCACCCAGCATTCGCCGAGCGCCGGCAGGTTCACGACGCCGACCACCGGCCGGCCGTGCCACAGCAGCGCCAGCAGGTTGCCCCAGAGCGGCGAGCCGGTGATGAAGGCCTTCGTGCCGTCGATCGGGTCGATCACCCAGACCCGTTCCGCATCGAGCCGCTCGCGGCCGTGTTCTTCGCCGAGCAGGCCGTCGCCGGGTCGCGCTGCGGCGATGCGCTCGCGCAGCATGCGTTCGACCTCGCGATCGGCGACCGTCACCGGGCTGTCGTCGGCCTTCGTCAGCACCTCGACGCGGCCGCGGAACCAGCGCAGCGCCAGCCTGCCGGCTTCATCGGCCAGCTGTTCGGCCAGCCGGACATCGTCGTCCGGCAGCAGGGCGAAGGGGGCGGAGGACAGCGCTTCATCGCTCATCGAGGACCTCGTGGGTTGGCATGCATCGTGCGGAAGCGTCTTGTGAGAACACACAGATTCCCACAAACGCCCGGAAACGCACAGTGCGAATGCATGAAGCGTGCCCTGTGCTGGTGTCCCGCCCTGTCGTCCCGCCCTCGTTTGAAGCATCCACCGGAGAAGTCCATGACCGCCCACCGCCCCCTGCTTGCCGCCCTGCTGTTCACCGCGCTCGCCGTTCCCGGGCTGGCCCGGGCCGGCACGATCACCGCGTACACCGCGCTGGAGGAGAACGAGATCGCCGAGTACGTGGCGGCGGCGAAGCAGAGCCTGCCCGACGTCGACGTGAAGGTGCTGCGCCTGTCCACCGGCGACCTGGGTGCCCGCATCCTGGCCGAGGCGAGCAATCCGCAGCACGACGTGATCTGGGGCTGGGCGGTGACGAACATGCTCGACCCGCGCATCGGCGCGATGGTCGAGCCCCATGCCGGGAAAGGCGTCGAGAAGCTGCCGGCCGCCTACCGGGCCACCGACGGCAGCTGGTTTGCCGCCACCGGCTACATGGCCGCGTTCTGCGTGAACACCGACGTGCTGAAAGCCAAGAACCTGCCGATGCCGACCTCGTGGAAGGACCTCGCGAACCCGGTCTACAAGGGCGAGGTGGTGATGCCCAACCCGGTGTCCTCCGGCACCGGCTACCTGCAGGTGGCTGCGCTGCTGCAGTCGCAGGGCAGCGACAAGGGCTGGGCTTTCCTGAAGGCGCTGGACGGCAACGTCGCGCAGTACATCAAGTCGGGCTCCCGCCCGTGCAAGGCCGCCCGTGCCGGCGAGTACGCGATCGGCGCGTCGCTCGCGTTCGCGGCGATCCAGTCGGTGGAGGAGGGCTTTCCGGTGAAGATGGTGATTCCGAGCGACGGTGCCGGCTACGAACTGGAAGCCTCGGCGCTGATGAAGAGTTCGAAGAACAAGGCCGATGCGAGGCGCTTCCTCGACTGGACGCTGTCGCCGCAGGCCGCGGCGCTCTACACGAAGTACAAGGAGATCGTCACGATTCCCGGCACGCCGCCGTCGAAGGCCGCGCAGATCGCCGGGCTGCCGGCCGACCTGTCGAAGGTGCTCTACCCGATGAACTTCGCGCAGTCGGCCAAGGACCGCGACGCCACGCTCGCGGCCTGGCAGAAGGCGATCGGGCGGTGAGCGCGTCGCCCGGCATGGCGCTCCAGATCAGCGGCCTGCACAAGAGCTTCGACGGATTCGTCGCGCTCGAGCACATCGACCTCTCGATCGGGGCCGAGGAGTTCGTGTGCCTGCTGGGACCGAGCGGGTGCGGCAAGACGACGCTGCTGCGCATCATCGCGGGGCTGCTGGCGGCCGACCGGGGCCGCCTGATGCTGGGCGGTCGCGACCTGGCGACCGTGCCGGCGCGCGAGCGCGGCTTCGGCATCGTGTTCCAGTCGTACTCGCTGTTCCCGCACATGACGGTCGCGCAGAACGTCGGCTACGGGCTGCGCATCCGTGGTGCACCGGCGCCGCAGATCGAGGCGCGCGTGGCCGAGCTGCTGTCGCTGGTGAAGCTGTCGGCACTGGCGCAACGCCATCCGGCCCAGCTCTCGGGCGGCCAGCAGCAGCGGGTCGCGCTGGCGCGTGCGGTGGCGGTCGATCCGGCGTTGATCCTCCTCGACGAGCCGCTGTCGGCGCTCGACGCGAAGGTGCGCGCCGAGCTGCGCCATGAACTGCGCGAGCTGCAGCGGCGGCTGCGCATCCCGACGCTGATGGTCACGCACGACCAGGAGGAAGCGATGGCGCTGGCCGACACGATCGTCTGCATGAACCAGGGCCGCATCGAGCAGCAGGGCACGCCGCAGCAGCTGTATCTGCAGCCGCGTACCCGCTTCGTCGCCGATTTCATGGGGCACGGCAACCTGCTGCCGCGCGACTGGGTGTGCGAGGCGGCGACCGAGTTGCTGCGCGGCGATCCGATCGGCGACGCGGCATGCGTCCGGCCCGAGCGGGTGGTGCTGGCGCCGGACCCGCATGGCGACAGCCGCGTGATCGACCTCAGCTTCCTCGGCAACCTGCGCCGGCTGCGCGTGAGCTGGCGAGGCCGCGAACTGCTGGCCGAGCTGCCGGCGGCCGGTCCGGCGTTGCTGCCGGGCGATGCGGTCTCGGTGCGGATCGCAGCGGCCGATTGCGCGTGGGTGGCCGGGTGATCGACGCGCCGCTCGACCGCTGGTTGCTGCGCGCCTGCCTGTGGATCCCGCTGGCGGCGCTGATCCTGTTCTTCGGCGTGCCGATGCTGACGATCGCGTGGCGCAGCCTGCTCGACGAGGGCGGCGGCGTCGGTGTGTCGAACTGGGTGGCGCTGTGGAACACGCCCGGCGTGTGGCGCGCGCTGGCGCACAGCCTGGTGCTGGGCGTCTCGGCGACGGTGATCACCGTGCTGCTCGCCTTCGTGGTCGCGTTCGGGCTCGAGCGCACCGCGATGCCGGGCAAGCGTTTCGTCGGGGCGAGCCTGGCGCTGCCGGTGCTGGCGCCGTCGCTGGTGCTCGGCCTCGGGCTGATCTTCCTGCTCGGGCGCAACGGGCTGGTCGGCAAGCTGCTGGGCGTGCGCCCCGAGGTGTACGGGTTCAGCGGGTTGTTGATCGCCGACGTGATGTACGCGCTGCCGCAGGCCGCGATGATCCTGCGCGCCGCGCTCCGGCACGGCGATGCGCGCCACTACGAGGCGGCCGAGCTGCTGGGCGCGACGCCGTGGCGGCGCTTCGTCGACATCACGTTGCCGGGCATGCGCTACGCACTGCTGAGCGCGGCCTTCGTCGTCTTCACGGTGACGATCACCGATTTCGGCAATGCGGTGGTGATCGGTGGCGACTATCCGGTGCTCGCGACCGAGATCTACAACCAGGTGAGCGGGCAGATGAAGTTCGGGCTCGGCGCGGTGGTCGGCCTGCTGCTGCTGTTGCCGGCGGGGCTGTCGGTGTGGATCGAGCATGTCGCGGCGCGCCGGCAGGCGGGGCTCGGCGCCGAATCGGCACGACCGCCGAGGCCGTTGCCATGGGCCCGGCGCGACGTGCCGTTCTTCGTCGGCAACCTGCTGATCGCCGGCGCGCTGGCCTGCGTGGTCGGCACGGTGGTGATCGGCAGCCTGATGCGGCTGTGGCCCTACAAGCTGGAGTTCACGCTGAAGCACTACGACATCACGCTGGCGGGCGGCTATGCACCGCTGTGGACGTCGCTGGCGGTGTCGGTGCTCACCGCGGTGCTGGGCACGCTGCTGCTGCTCGGTCTCGCGTTGGCGGCGCGGCGATTGCCGCCTGCGCCTGCGCGCGCGGTGGCGCTGCTGTCTGCCTTGCCGGTGGCAGTGCCCGGCCTGGTGCTGGGCCTGTCGTATGTGTTTGCGTTCAACCGCCCGCAATGGCCGTTTGCGGCGTTGTACGGCTCGGTGCTCCTGCTGGCGCTGTGCAACTTCTACCACTATCACACGCAGGCCTACGTGACGATGTCCAGCGGCGTGCGCGCGGTCCCCGGCGCGTTGGAGGAGGCCTGCAGCGCGCTCGGCGGCGGTGTGTGGCGGCATTGGCGCGACGTCTACGTGCCGGCGCTGCGGCCGACGTTGTGGACGGTGGCGCTGTTCCTGTTCATGCGCTCGATGGTCACGTTGTCGGCGGTGATCTTCCTGATCACGCCGTCGACGATGCTGGGCGCGGTGAGCGTGATGCGGCTCGACGAGGCCGGGTTCACATCGCAGGCGGCGGCTTTCTCGACCTGCATCATGTCGATCGTCGGTGTGTCGGCTTGGCTGCTGCAGGTCGTGACGCGATCGAGGAGTCCTTGAACCGATGTTGCAGGAAGACCGATACCAGCGACTGCGCGACCTGCTCGCGAACTTCCAGCGCTTGAGCACCGAGCGCATCGCGAGCGACCTCGGCGTCTCGCGCGAGACGGTGCGCCGCGACGTGATGGCGCTGGAGGCCACGGGTGAGTTGCGGCGCGTGCACGGGGGCGTGGTCGCGACCGCTCCGGAGCCGGAAGCGCCGATCGGAGAGCGCATCAAGGTGCGGCTGGCGGAGAAGCGGTCGATCGCGCGTGCTGCGGCCCGGCTGCTGCGGCCGGGCCAGACCTTGTTCCTCGATGCCGGCAGCACGGTGTCGGCGCTGGCGCAGGAGCTGGCGTCGTTGAGCGGCCTGACGGTGATCACCAACTCGTTCGATGTGGCGATGAAGCTGGTGGCGACCGACGCGCGGCGCCACGAGGTGATCCTGCTGGGCGGGCGCCCGGTGGCCGACATCGGCGCCACCTACGGCGAGCAGACCGTGGCCGAGATCCATCGCCACCATGCCGACGTGGCGCTGTTGTCGCCGGTATCGCTGCATGCGGTGCACGGCGCGACGAGCTACGAGCACCGCGAGGCGGAGGTGGCACGGGCGATGGTGGCCTGTTCGCAGCGGCGGGTGATGCTGGCCGACCACGGCAAGCTCGGGCAGACGAGCCGGGTCGGATGGTGCGCGGTGAACGACATCGACCAGATCGTCACCGACGGGCGGGCGCGCCGGATGCCGGCTCTTGAGGCGCTTCGGGAGGGGGGATGTGAAATTCTGATCGCTTGATGGCGAAGGC
Source organism: Rhizobacter sp. Root1238 (assembly GCF_001425825.1). Lineage (GTDB taxonomy): Bacteria > Pseudomonadota > Gammaproteobacteria > Burkholderiales > Burkholderiaceae_C > Rhizobacter. The sequence goes on along the minus strand of NZ_LMDM01000016.1, from coordinate 54,241 downwards.
GCGGGTAGGGAGGCTGGGGCTCGCCGGTCGGTGCGGTCACCGCCCCTGGCGGGGCGATGACTGCCCTGCGCTGACTGGTTTCGCGGCCCGTCGCCGAAACTCCCTCCACTCACTTCGTTCGTTGTGGTCAAACAGTCGGCGACAGTCAGTTCACGAAGCGTGCTGCGCACGCGGGCCACGAAACCAGCCAGCTCCGGCGCCCCACCCTGATTGGCGCTCCCCAGCCTCCCTACCCGCGCCTTCGCCAGCACCGCCACGCTGTTTTTGGGGGAAAAGACTGAAGTGACCGTTGAGCACGAGAGCGTCTGCGCGTTCGTCGGTCACTTCAGTCTTTTCCCCCAAACACAAGGTGCTGGTCCTGCGCGGGGCGGCGGGTGGCGGGAGGCTGTGGGGGCGACTTCTGGGGCGACGGAGAAGATCGGTTTCGGGGGTGGCGCGCGCCAGCGCGCTTCGTAGACATGCTCATCGCCACTGTTTGACCACAACGAACGAAGTGAGTGGAGGGAGTTTGGCGATGCACCCCCGAAGCCGAGCTTCTTCGTGCAGTCGGCCCGCCAGGGCCGACCGCTCCAGCTGAGCCCCCACAGCCTCCCGCCACCCGCCGCCCCGCGCCGCGCCGCGCGGAACAGATCTTGCAAGAAACACGAAGCAGTCCCCTCCAACCTGACAGAGCGATCGGAGCGTCCATGCAAACGCAAACGGGTCATCTCAAAGCCACGCTGAACGCCTGGCACCTGTGGGGACTGGCCGTCGGGCTGGTCATCTCCGGCGAGTATTTCGGCTGGAGCTACGGCTGGGCCAGCGCCGGCACCCTCGGGTTCCTGGTCACCGCCACCGTCGTCGCGGCGATGTACACCACCTTCATCTTCAGCTTCACCGAACTCACCACCGCGATCCCGAACGCCGGCGGCCCGTTCGCCTACGCGAGCCGCGCCTTCGGCCCGGTCGGCGGCCTGATCGCCGGCTTCGCCACGCTGATCGAGTTCGTGTTCGCGCCGCCCGCCATCGCCATGGCCATCGGCGCCTACCTGCAGGTGCAGTTCCCGGCCGCCAGCCCGAAGCTGATGGCCTGCGGGGCCTACGTCGTGTTCATGGCGCTCAACATCGTCGGCGTGCGCACGGCCGCCACCTTCGAGCTGATCGTCACCGTGCTCGCGATCTTCGAGCTGCTCGTCTTCATGGGCGTCGTCGCACCGGGCTTCTCGGTGGCCAACTTCGTCGCCCACGGCTGGGCCGGGCAGGACAGCTTCAGCCCGCTCGCGCTGTCGGGCATGTTCGCCGCCATTCCGTTTGCGATCTGGTTCTTCCTCGCGATCGAAGGCGTCGCGATGGCCGCCGAGGAAGCGAAAGACCCGAAACGCACCATCCCGGTCGCCTACATCGCCGGCATCGTCACGCTGGTGCTGCTGGCGATCGGCGTGATGGTCTTCGCCGGCGGCGTCGGCGACTGGCGCAAGCTCTCCAACATCAACGACCCGCTGCCCCAGGCCATGAAGTCCGTCGTCGGCGAGAACAGCGGCTGGCTGCACATGCTGGTGTGGATCGGGCTGTTCGGGCTCGTCGCCTCGTTCCACGGCATCATCCTCGGCTACTCGCGTCAGATGTTCGCGCTGGCCCGCGCCGGCTTCCTGCCCGCCTGGCTCGCCGCCATCCACCCGCGCTTCGGCACGCCGCACCGCGCGGTGCTGGCCGGCGGCGCGATCGGCATCGCGGCGATCTTCAGCGACGAGCTGTTCTCGTTCGGCGGCCAGACCCTCACCGCCAACATCGTCACGATGTCGGTGTTCGGCGCGATCGTGATGTACATCATGTCGATGCTCAGCCTGTTCGCGCTGCGCAAGAAGGAGCCCGGCCTCGCGCGGCCGTTCCCCGCCATCGGCTACCCGCTGTTCCCGGCCATCGCGCTCGCGCTCGCGCTGCTGTGCCTGGTGGCGATGGTCTGGTACAACCTGTTGCTGTCGCTGATCTTCGCCGGGCTGATGGCCGCGGCCACCGTGCTCTTCCTGGTCAGCGGCCGTGAACGGCGCGCCGCAGCGCTTGCCGCACAGCCCTGAGGCCCCATGCGCTACCGCCACACCATCGGCACGCAGACCTGGCAGTTCGCCGACCTGAAGGCGGTGATGGCGCGCGCCACGCCGGCGCGCTCCGGCGACCAGCTCGCCGGCATCGCGGCCGGCAGCGCCGCCGAGCGCATGGCCGCGCGCATGTGCCTGGCCGACCTGCCGCTGCAGCGCTTCCTCGACGAGGCGCTGGTGCCGTATGAAGACGACGAGGTCACCCGGCTGATCGTCGACACGCACGACCGCGCGGCCTTCGCACCCATCGCGCACCTGACGGTCGGCGGCTTGCGCGACTGGCTGCTCTCCGATGCGGCCGACGAGGCCACGCTGGCGCGCGTGCGCCCCGGCATCACGCCCGAGATTGCGGCGGCTGTCAGCAAGCTGATGCGCCACCAGGACCTGATCCTCGTCTCCCGCAAGTGCCGCGTCGTCACCCGCTTTCGCAACACCATCGGGCTGCCCGGCCGGCTCTCGGTGCGCCTGCAGCCCAACCACCCGACCGACAGCCCGCGCGGCATCGCGGTGTCGATGCTCGACGGCCTGCTCTACGGCGCCGGCGATGCGGTGATCGGCATCAACCCGGTCAGCGACAGCATGCCGGCGCTGGTCGACCTGCTGCACCTGCTCGACGAACTGATCCGCCGCTTCGAGATCCCGACCCAGTCGTGCATCCTGACCCACGTCACCAACACCGTGCAGGCGATCGAGGCCGGCGCGCCGGTCGACCTGGTGTTCCAGTCGGTCGCCGGCACGCAACGGGCGAACGCCAGCTTCGGCATCGACCTCGCACTGCTGCGCGAGGCGCAAGCGGCCGCGCTGTCGCTGAAGCGAGCGACGGTGGGCGACCCGGCCACCGCCAACGTGATGTATTTCGAGACCGGCCAGGGCTCGGCGCTGTCGGCCGATGCGCACCACGGCGTCGACCAGCAGACCTGCGAGGCGCGGGCCTACGCGGTGGCGCGCGCGTTCTCGCCGCTGTTGACCAACACGGTGGTCGGCTTCATCGGGCCGGAGTACCTGTACGACGGCAAGCAGATCATCCGCGCCGGGCTGGAGGACCACTTCTGCGGCAAGCTGATGGGCCTGCCGCTCGGCTGCGACGTCTGCTACACCAACCATGCCGAGGCCGATCCGGACGACATGGACACGCTGATGACGCTGCTCGGCACGGCCGGGCTGAGCTTCATCATGGGCGTGCCGGGCGCCGACGACATCATGCTCAACTACCAGAGCACCTCGTTCCACGACGCGCTGTACCTGCGCGAGTTGCTCGGCCTGCAGCGCGCGCCCGAGTTCGAGGCCTGGCTGCACAAGATGCGCATCACCGACGAGGCCGGCCGCGTGCTGCCGATCGCGGCCGGGCACAGCCTGATCGAGCGCATGGACCTGCCGAGGCTCGCGGCATGACGAAAGACCCGGTCACCCGCGATCCGTGGGACGGGCTGCGCCAGCACACCGCGGCGCGGGTGGCGCTCGGCCGCGCCGGGGTCAGCCTGCCGACCGGCGAGCTGCTGCGCTTCGGCGTGGCCCATGCGCAGGCGCGCGATGCGGTGCACCTGCCGCTCGATGCCGATGCGCTGTGCGCGACGCTGCAGCAGGCCGGCTGGCCGTCGCTGCAGGTGCACAGCGCGGCACCCGACCGCGCGACCTACCTGCTGCGGCCCGACCTCGGCCGGCGGCTCGATGAAGCCTCGATGGCCCGGCTGGCCGACCAGCCGGGCGGCTTCGACGTGCAACTGGTGGTCGGCGACGGCCTGTCGTCGCTGGCGGTGAGCCGCCATGCGGCGCCGCTGATCGCCGAGGTCCGCGCGCAGGCGCCGCCCGCCTGGTCCTTCGGCCCGGTCGTCGTCGCGCGGCAGGCCCGGGTCGCGCTCGGCGACCCGGTCGGCGAGCTGCTGAAGGCGCGACTGGTCGTGATGCTGATCGGCGAGCGCCCGGGGCTCAGTTCGCCGGACAGCCTCGGCGCCTACCTGACCTGGGCGCCGCGGCGCGGGCGCAGCGACGCCGAGCGCAACTGCATCTCGAACGTGCGGCCCGAGGGCCTGCCGTATGCGCAGGCCGCGCGCAAGCTGGTGTGGCTGGCCGGCGAATCGCTGCGGCTGCAGCTGAGCGGCGTGGCCCTGAAGGACCGCAGCGACGTGGCCGAGCTGCCGCCGGCGTGACGAACGAAGCCGGACCCCCGGCCGGCCCTAACATCGCGGTCATGCAAAACACCCCGCTGATCCACTGGCATTCGATGTTCATGGGCGTCGCGCTGCTCGCGGCGGCCCGCTCCAAGGACGGCCGCAAGCGCAACGGCGCCTGCATCGCGAGCGCCGACAACAAGATCCTGGGCGTCGGCTACAACGGCCTGCCGCGCGGCTGCGACGACGACGATCCGTCGTACTGGAGCGACATCGACGACGACCCGGTGCAGTCGCGCCACAGCTACATCGTGCATGCCGAGGTGAACGCGATCCTGAATTGCGTCGTGCTGCCGCTCACCGCCAGCACGATCTACACCACCCAGTTCCCGTGCCCGCGCTGCGTGCAGTCGATCATCCAGGTCGGCATCAAGCGGGTGGTGTTCCTCGAGAAGAAATCCCACCAGGTCGCGCTGAACCAGGCGTCCGACAAGATGCTGGCCGACGCCGGCATCGACGTGCTGTCGCTCGAGGCGCTGGAGGCGCCCGCCGCCGAGTGGTGCGACAAGCTCGACGATTTCATCCGCGACACCGGGCCGGTGGTGCATGGTGCGGTGGTGGCCGGCGAACCGCCACCGCCAGCGCCGCCGCCGGCAGCTCCCACGCCGAAGTAGCACCGCCGCACCCTCCATATCGCCGGATCGCCGGCCGTGCACGCTGGCTATCGTGTGCAGCACGGCGCAGGTCTCGCGCCGTGATGCATGGAGGTCTCATGCCGGCCCTGACAGAATCGTTCTCTCCGTCGCAGTTCTCCCCGTCGCAACAGCCGCCGGCGCCCGACGCGCTGCGCCAACGGCCGCTGATCGCCGACCTGCTTGCGCTGTCGGGCTTTCGCACGCTGATGGCCCGCGAGGGAACCCCGGTCAACATCGCCCGCATGATGTTCGACCGGCCCTACGCCTACGAGCGCATCGCGGTGGCCCATGGCAGCGCCGATGCGGCGCTGCAACGCGCGGCGCTGCAGCTGTTCGGCCTCTACCTCGCGAGCGACCCCGACATCCACTGAGCCCGGCGCGGGCCTTCTCGTTACCATGGCCCCTCCAGCCACCAGCCGGGGGAACAGCATGAAGTGGGAAGGCAACCGTGAGAGCGACAACGTCGAAGACGCCCGCAGCGGCGGTGGTGGCGGCGGCGGCGGTTTCGGCGGCCGCAGCATCGGCATCGGCTCGGTGGCGATCGCGCTGGTCGCCGGCTGGGTCTTCGGCGTCAACCCGCTGACGGTGCTGAGCCTGCTGAGCGGCGGCGGGGGCGGCGCGGCGCCCACGCAGCAGCAGGCGCCTGCCGGCAAGCCGCCGGCCGACGACAAGATGGCACGCTTCGTCTCGGTCGTGCTGGCCGACACCGAAGACGTCTGGCGCGCCAAGTTCCAGCAGATGGGCAGCACCTACCGCGAGCCGAAGCTGCGCCTGTTCCGCGGCAGCGAGCCGACCGCCTGCGGGCGCGGGCAGGCCGTGCCCGGGCGACCAGAAGGTCTACATCGACCTGAGCTTCTACGAGACGATGCGCACCCGGCTCGGCGCGCCCGGCGATTTCGCGCAGGCCTATGTCATCGCACACGAGGTCGGCCACCATGTGCAGAACCTGATGGGCATCAGCGGCAAGGTCGACGGCATGCGCGGGCGCGTCAGCGAGGCGCAGCAGAACGCGCTGAGCGTGCGGCTGGAGCTGCAGGCCGACTGCTTCGCCGGCATCTGGGCCCACGACGCGCAGAGCGCGCGCCAGATCCTGGAGCAGGGCGACGTCGAAGAGGCGCTGAACGCCGCCACCCAGATCGGCGACGACACGCTGCAGCGCAAGTCGCAAGGCACGGTCGTGCCGGAAACCTTCACGCACGGCACCAGCGCGCAGCGCGTCAGCTGGTTCAAGCGCGGCTTCCAGACCGGCAGCGTCGAGCAGTGCAACACCTTCGAGGCGCGGCAGCTCTGATGGATGACGGCTCCTCGGTCGGTGGGTACATCGACCGATCCCCGAGGGGATGCAGGCCGGCCCTTCGACAGGCTCAGGACAGGCTTGGGGCGGCCGGGCGCCCGGCCTGCGTCAGCCGCCGGCCTCGAACGCCAGTTCGCACGCCTCGCCGATCGCCAGCAGCTCGCCCTCGGCCTGCCACGCCGCCAGCTCGGCGGCGTCGGGGTGCCGGGCCAGCAGCTCGGCCAGCCGCAAGCGGTCGTTCTCTTCGTTCGGTTGCCGCACCAGCCGGCCGCGTTCGCGGTAGTTGCGCACCGACGCGCCGGCCAGCCGCGCCGCCGCATCGGGCCGGCCCGACAGCGCATGCAGCCGGCCGAACAGGTCGAGCATCGACCACATGCAGGTGTCTTCCGGCAGCCGCCGCAGCCGCCGCGCACAGTCGGCGACCACCGCCCGCGCGCGCGCCACGTCGCCGTGGTCGAGCAGCGCGCCGACGAGGTTCGCGAACAACGTGAATTCGTTGGCCGACGCCCGTCCCGGAGGCAGGCGCGGCAGCAGCGCCTCGCCGCGCCGGATCGCGTCGGCGGTGCGGCCGGTGTGGCGGTCGATGTCGACCAGGTTCGCGCCGGTGCGCAGCGTGCCTTCGAGGTAGCCGTCGCGCTCACACAATCCCACCAGCGACAGCAGCGTCTCGCGCGCCCGCTCGGCATCGCCGCCGGTGAAGTCGAGCACCGCCTCGGTGGTGCGACCGTGCGTCAGCACCGGCGCCGGCCAGCGCGGGTCCTCGATTGCCTTCGCGCGCGCCAGCGCCCGCCGTGCCTCAGGGTGGTCGATGCGCCAGTTCAGCGCGAACTCGGCCCAGGCCAGGTACTCGCCGCGCGTGTCTTCCAGCTCGGCATAGCGTTGCGCGGCCAGCTCGGCGGCGGCGCGGCAGCGCAGCGGGTACTCGGTGCTGTGCGCGCGGGCCACGGCCTCCCAGAAGCGCGCGAGCACGCGCTTCGGCAAGCCGTCGGACAGCCGTCCGACCAGCGCCTCGCCGCGCTCGCGGGCCTCGGCCTGCAGCAGCTGCGCGCCCCACAGCGGTGACGACGACCCGTACAGCGCGACCGCGGTGTCCGGGTCGTTCGCGGTGGCCTCGTCGAGCGCGGCGCGCAGGTCGTCGAGTTCGGGCGCCCAGCGCTCGCGCCAGGCCCCGGGTGTGCCGTGCGGGTTCGAGCGCCAGTGGTCCTCGTAGGCCTCGTCGAACACCGCGCGCATGCCGCGCGCGAAGCCGGCGCGCACGACCGCCGCTTCGCCCGAGGCCTGCAGCCTGTCGAGCGCATACAGCCGGATGCTCTCCGGCAGGCGGTAGCGCGGCGCGCTGGCGCGGTCGACGCTCAGCAGCGAGCGGTCGGCGAGGTCGAGCAGGGTCTCGATGACGCGCGGCGCCGGCAGACCGTCGTCGGCCAGGCACAGCGCGGCGCGGTCGAGCTCGAACGCGCCGGGGAACACGCCGAGCCGGCGGAACACCTGCTGCTCGGTCGGCGACAGCAGCCCGTGGCTCCAGTCGAGCGCCGCGGCGAGCGCGTTCTGCCGCGACGCCGGCACCTGCGGCAACGGCGCCAGCAGCCCCAGTCGCTGCTGCAGCCGCTCGGCGAGCGCGGCCAGCCCGAGCGCCGGCAGCCGCGCCGCCGCCAGCTCGATCGCGAGCGCGTTGCCGTCGAGGCGGCGGCAGATGTCGATGGCCGCATCGATGCTGCGGGCATCGCGCGGCAGCGGACTGCCGGCGCCGGCCGCGCGTTCGGCCAGCAGTTGCACCGCGCCGCAGCGCGCGGCCTCGTCCACCGAGGCGCCCGCCGCCGGCAGCCCGAGCGGGCCGAGGCGCAGCAGCCGCTGCGCCGGATCGCGCAGCGGCACCTGGCTGGTCACCAGCACCGACACCTGCGGCGTCGCTTGCACCAGCGCCGCGGCCAGCCGCGCCACCTCCGGCGCCAGGTGGTCGGCGTTGTCGAGCACCAGCAGCAGCGCGCGCGGCTTCAGGCGCCGCGCCAGCGCGGCCCGCGTGTCTTCGCCGGCCACCGGCTTCAGGCCCATCGTGCCGGCGATGGTCGGTGCGATCTGCGCGCCGTCCGTCAGCGGTGCCAGGTCGATCCACCAGGTGCCGTCGCGGTAGCACGCCCGCCGCTGTGCGGCGGCGGCCATCGCGAGCTGCGTCTTGCCGACGCCCGGGCCGCCGCACACCGTCACCAGCGGATGGGCGTCGAGCAGCGCGCCCAGCTCGGCCAGTTCGTGCGCGCGGCCGATCAGCGACGGCGTGCGGGCCGGCAGGTTGCCGGGGAGGTCGTCGGACGCGTTGTCGCCTGCCGGCTCGGCGGGCTGCGCATCGCCGCGCGACACCTCCAGCGCGAAGCGGTAGCCGCAGCCGGCGATGGTCGAGATTGCCGGCGCGCCCAGCAGCTTGCGCAGCTGCGCGACGTGCACCGCGATGTTGTTCTCCTCGACCACCAGGCCGGCCCAGACCTGCTGCATCAGCTCGTCCTTCGACACCAGCTGCCCGGCGCGCTCGACCAGCGCGACCAGCACGCCGAACGCGCGGGCGGTGAGCGTCAGCGCTTGGCCATCGCGCAGCAGCAGGCGCTGGTCGGGCTGCAGTTCGAAGTCGCCGAAACGGTACATCGCAGGCATGGCGGTTCGCTCCTCGGGTGGCAGCGCGCCGGCTGTCGAATTCATGCGGAATTCAGACGCGCTTGATGACCGGGCCGGGCCCCGTGCAGGAGCATCGGGCACCTCAACCCCCACAGGAGTGCGACATGCCCAAGTTCGTGATCGAGAGAGACATCCCCGGCGCCGGCCAGCTTACACCGCAGGACCTGAAGGCCATATCCCGAAAGTCGTGCGGCGTGCTCAACAGCATGGGCCCGGCGATCCAGTGGGTGCACAGCTACGTGACCGACGACCGCCTCTACTGCATCTACCAGGCGCCCGACGCGGCGACGGTGCGCCGGCATGCGGAGCTGGGCGGGTTTCCGGCCAACCGGGTCTCGCAGGTGCGCTCGGTGATCGAGCCCGCGACGGCGGAGTGAGTCCCGTGTGAGCCGCCGGCGCGGCACCGATCTTGCGTGGCCGCGCCGATGGACATCGACTTCCGCGAGCTCGGCGCCTACGAGCGCTACAAGCTGATGGCCAGCCTGATCGTGCCGCGGCCGATCGCGCTGGTCACGACGCTCGGCGCCGACGGCGTCGTCAACGCCGCGCCGTTCAGCATGTTCAACATGCTCGGGGAAGACCCGCCGCTGGTGTTCATCAGCGTCAACCGCCTGCACGACGGCCGGCTGAAGGACACCGCGGCCAACATCCTGCGCAGCGGCGAGTTCGTCGTGCACCTGACCGACGAGGCGATGAGCGCGCAGATGCACGCCTGCGGCAGTGCGCTGCCGCCGCACCGGAGCGAACTCGACCATGCCGGGCTCACCGCGCTGCCGTCGCGCTGCGTCGCGCCGCCGCGCATCGCGCAGGCGCCGGTGGCGTTCGAATGCGTGCTGCACGAGACGCTGGAGACCGACAGCCGCTACGTCTTCCTCGGCCGCATCCTGTGGCTCGCGGTGCGCGACGGGCTGGTCGACGCCGAGCGCTGGCGCGTGCGCCTGCAGGACTACCACCCGGTCGGCCGCTTCGGCGCGAGCTTCTACGTGACGACGAACGATCGCTTCGCGATCGATGCGCAGCGCTCGAACGCGATCGACGAGCTGTGAGGTTTCGAGTCACGCGGGCGGCGTCGCCTTCAGCACCTCGACGACGAACTCGATGAACGCCCGCACCTTGGCCGCCGGCCATTGGCGCGACGGGTAGAGCGCGTACAGCGGGAAGCGCTCGTCGGGCCAGTCGGGGAACAGGTCGACCAGCTGCCCGCTGTCGAGCCGGTCCTGGATGCCGATCGCCTTGATCTGCGCGATGCCGGTGCCGGCCAGGCAGCTTTCGAGCAGCGTGCCGGGGTCGGTCAGCATCAGGCGGCCGCTGGTCGGCACCTTCAGGTGCTTGCGGCCGCGCAGGAACTCCCAGGCGAACGGCTGGCCGGTCGCCATGTCACGCACCTGCAGGCAGGCGTGCCGGGCCAGCTCGGCCGGCGCGGCCGGGCGGCCGTGCTGCTTCAGGTAAGCCGGCGACGCGACGGTGACGATGCGGCTCTCCAGCAGCTTGCTCGCCACCAGCGACGAACTCGGCGGCTCGCCGAAGCGCACCGCAAGGTCGAAGCCCTCGCCGACCAGGTCGCCGAGCTGCTCGCGGGCGATCAACTCGAGCGTCAGGTCGGGATGCAGCGCGAGGAAGCGCGGCAGGTGCGGCGCGAGCAGCAGGCGCGACGTGAACGCATCGGTGTTGACGCGCAGGCGCCCCTGCACGGTGCCGGACGAACTGGTGGCGTGCGTCACCGCGTCTTCGATGCCGAGCACCAGCGGGTTGATGTCGGCGTAGAGCCGGCGGCCTTCGTCGGTCAGGTTCAGCGAGCGCGTCGTGCGGTCGAGCAGGCGCACGCCGATGCGCGCCTCGAGCCGCGCAATGGCCCGGCTGACGCCGGACGGCGTGATGCCCAACGCCTCGGCCGCGCGAACGAAGCTGCCGCCTTCGATCACCGCGGCGAGCACGCCGACGTTGGAGAGCAGCCGGCCATCGAGGGGCATCGTCGTTTCGTTTCGTGATTGAGTGTCAGCAATGATATGCCGCTGAAGACATTTACTCAAAGCGATCCGGTTCCTACGATTCATCCCTTCGAAACGACGAAAGGACATCTTCATGCATGCCATCACCGGAATCACCGGCCAGGTCGGGGGCGCGGTTGCGCGCGAACTGCTGGCGCGCGGCGAGCGGGTGCGCGCCGTCGTGCGCGACGCCGACAAGGCGCGCGCCTGGGCGGTGCTCGGCTGCGAGCTGGCGCTGGCGTCGATGGACGATGCCGCCGCGCTGGCGCGTGCGTTCGATGGCGCGACGAGCGTGTTCGTGCTGCCGCCGCCGGTGTTCGACCCGGCGCCGGGCTTTCCCGAGGCACGGGCGGCGGCGGCGGCGCTCGACCACGCGCTGCGCACCGCGCGGCCAACGCGCGTGGTCTGCCTGTCGACGATCGGCGCCCAGTCGGCGCAGGCCAACCTGTTGAGCCAGCACACGCTGATGGAAGAGGTGTGGTCGGCGCTGCCGCTGGACCTGACGATCCTGCGGCCGTCGTGGTTCCTCGAGAACCTGCGCTGGGATGTCGATGCGGCGCGCAACCAGGGCGTCATCCAGGCCGTCCTGCAGCCGACGAACCGGCCGGTGCCGATGGTCGCGACGGCCGACATCGGGCGCGTCGCGGCGCAGTTGCTGACGGAAGCGGGGCAGGGTCGGCGCATCGTCGAACTCGACGGCCCGGTGCCGGTCAGCCCGGATGACATCGCGGCGGCCTTGTCGCAGGCGCTCGGCCGGCCGGTGCGTGCCGAAGCGGTGCCGCGCGCGGGCTGGGATGCGCTGTTCCGCAGCCAGGGCATGCGCAACCCCGAGCCGCGCATCCGGATGCTGGACGGCTTCAACGAAGGCTGGATCCGGTTCGAGGGCGGCGCGGCGACGCGGGTCCGCGGCACGACCACGCTGGCCGATGTTGTCGAGCAGCTCGTGGGGCTGATGCCCCCGCGTTGACCGCCGCGACGCAGAATCGGTGCATGCGCATCGATCCCTGCACCCGGCGCGACTGGATCGGCGGCCTGGCCGCCAGCGCGCTGCTCGGCGCGGCGCCGGCCCGCGCGGCTGGGGTGCTCGAACGCCGCATCCCGTCCAGCGGCGAGACGCTGCCGGTGATCGGCCTGGGCAGCTGGATCACGTTCAACGTCGGCCACGACCGCGCCGCGCGCGATGCCTGCACCGAGGTGGTCCGCGCGTTCTTCGCCGAGGGCGGCCGGCTGATCGATTCGTCGCCGATGTACGGCTCGTCGCAACCGACCATCGGCCACGCGCTGGCGCAGCTCGGGCGGCCGACGGCGCTGTTCTCGGCCGAGAAGGTGTGGATCGGCGATGCGCAGCGCGGTGCGGCGCAGATCGAGGCCTCGCGCGCTTTCTGGGGCGTGCCGCGCTTCGACCTGATGCAGGTGCACAACCTGCTGTCGTGGCAGGAGCACCTGCCGCGGCTGTTCGACATGAAAAAGGCAGGGCGGCTGCGCTATGTCGGCATCACGACCTCCGAAGGCCGGCGCCATGCCGAGCTGGAGCAGGTGATGCGCACGCAGCCGATCGACTTCGTGCAGCTCACGTACAACCTGGTCGACCGCGAGGCGGAGCAGCGCCTGCTGCCGCTGGCGCAGCAGCGCGGCATCGCGGTGCTGGTGAACCGGCCGCTGCGCGGCGGCGCGCTGATGGATGCGCTGGCGCGCCGGCGCCTGCCGGGCTGGGCGGCCGAGATCGACTGCACGAGCTGGGCGCAGGTCGCGCTGAAGTTCGTCGTCTCGCAGCCGGGGGTGACCTGCGCGATCCCGGCCACCAGCCAGCTGGCGCACCTGCGCGAGAACATGGCGGCGGCGCGCGGGCGCCTGCCCGATGCGGCGCTGCGCGAACGGATGGCGCGCGAGGTCGGCGCGCCGTGAGCGAGTGGTGGACCTACCGGCCGTCGAGCTTCCTGATGTTCTCGCCGCGCCTGTACGGGCGGCTGTTCGAATCGCTGAACGACGCGTGGTGGCCGATGCCCTGGGCCGCGATGGCGGTGGCCTCGGCCTGGCTGCTCTGGCGCGCGCGCGGTGGGCGCGACGAACGGGTGCTGCGCGGGGCGCTCGCCTTCGTCGCGCTGTGCTGGGCGTTCACCGCCTGGGCCTTCCTGCTCGAACGCTTCGCGCCGATCTTCTGGCCGGCCACCTACGCCGTGGCGGCGTTCGGGCTGCAGGCCGCCGGGTTGCTGATGGTGGCGCTGCACGGTGGCCTCGGCCTGTCGACCCGGCGCTGGCGGGTGGGCTCCGGCACGGCGCTGGCGGCGTGGGCGGTGCTCGGTCATCCGTGGATCGCGTCGATGCTCGGGCACCCGTGGCAGCAGGCCGAGTTCTTCGGCCTCGCACCCGACCCGACGGTGCTGGGGACGCTGGCGCTGTTGCTGCTCGCCGAGCCGTCGACCGTGGCAGCGCGCCGCGGGCTGCGCCTGCTGTGGGTCGTGCCGCTCGCGTGGTGCGCGGTCAGCGTCGCGCTGCACGCGACGATGGCGGCGTCGCGCCATGCCGCGGTGTCAGTCGAGCGGCTCGGTGTGCAGGCGCATCACCAGGTTCCAGGCCCGGCCGGCCCCGGGTGACGCGGCGACGCGGCCCTGCTCGTCGAGCTCGACGGTGCTGCGCGACACCGCTTGCTGCACGTTGCCGCCGATCGCTTCGAGCCGGCGCGCACTGAAGTCGACGCGCACGACGAGGTCGCAGTGCATCGGCGTCGGCGTCTCGCCGGCGGTGATGCGGTCGATCTCGGCCGGCGCGATGCGGGCACCTTCGCGCAGCGCGCAGATCAGGTCGCCGGGCAGCGCGATCGCGGGCGTCGGGACGACGTCATGCGCCGACGTCAGGCGGTCGCGCGCCGCGACGATGTAGTCCGCATGCGACTTGCCGAAGCGGAACTCCGATTCGCTGAAGCCGGCGCGCCGCAGCACCGCGCTGATGAACGCCGCAGACCAGGCCGGCGTCCAGTGCGGCGGGCCCCATTCGGGGGACCAGCGGGCCTCGCACTGGTCGGCCAGCGGGCAGGTGTGGCGCTGGATGCCGCCGGCGCCGCCGGGCCCGAGCGAGGCCCAGTAGCCGTTGACGACCGGGCACAGCGCCGCCGTCATCTCGCGGCCGCAGCCGTCGTCGACCTCGGCGCAGTCGCCGGAGGCCAGCACCGCGCACTGGGCGCCATCGGCCGTCGTGCCGACCCGCGGCGAGCCCCAGCGCTGCCACTCGGCCTCGGCGATCTGCAGCATCCGCGCAATGCGTTCCGGCCCGACGGTCGTGGGCACGACCGGGCCGCGCGTGACGCAGCCGGCGACGAGCAGCGCGGCCAGCAGCAAGCGCGTGGCGCGGAACAGGTGCGTGTCGCGAAGGGGGCGCATCGGAAGGATTGTCGGCGCAGGCGACCTGCCGTCGCGGCTACAGTCGCGCACCCTCGTTCAACAAGGTCCGGATACCGCCATGGGCATGATTTCCTTCGATGCCGGTTCGCATCGCTTCCACCTGAGGGCTGCGGCGATCGTCGTCCGTGGCGACGACGTGCTGCTGCACCGGGCAGAAGGCGACGATTTCTGGGCCTTGCCCGGCGGGCGGGTGGAGTCGGGTGAAGAGGCGGTCACCGCCGTCGCGCGTGAACTGCACGAGGAACTCGGACTCGTCATCCAGCCCGGGCCGCTGGTCCTGCTGGTCGAGAACTTCTTCGTCCACGGTGGCGAACGGCAGCATGAAGTCGGCCTGTACTTCACCGCCGAGGCACAGGGCGGAAGCCCGGTGCTCGCCGGCCCCGGTCCCTACCGAGGCGTCGAAGGCTCGCGAGAACTCATCTTCGCGTGGTTCCCGCGTTCAGCACTGAATCAGGTGGACCTGCGGCCGGAGTTCCTGGTCGGCGCACTCGCGGGACAAGACCTGTCTTTCAGGCACGTCGTGCAGCGCGACAGGCATGCGGGCTGATGGCTGTGCCCCGCTACAGTTGCCGCTCCACAGGAGATTGCCCATGCACATCGAGAACTGGCTTGCCTTCGTCGCCGCGTCCGCGGTGCTGCTGATCATCCCCGGCCCGACCATCCTGACCGTCATCAGCTACTCGATGGCGCATGGCCGGCGGGCCAACGTGCCGCTGATCGCGGCCGTCGCGCTGGGCGATTCGACCGCGCTGATCGTCTCGCTGCTCGGGCTCGGCGCGCTGCTGTCGGCCTCGGCCTTCTGGTTCACGGTGGTCAAGTTCGCCGGCGGGCTGTACCTGCTGGTCCTCGGCATCAAGCTGCTGCGCGCCGGCATCTCGCCGGCACCGGCCACCGCGGCGCCGGTGCCCGGTTCGTACTGGAAGCTGTTCGCCAACACCTACCTCGTGACGGCGCTGAACCCGAAGGGCATCGTGTTCTTCGTCGCCTTCCTGCCGCAGTTCATCCGCCCGGGCGTCGACGCCACGCAGCAGCTGTGGATCCTCGCCGTCACCTTCGTCGCGATGGCCACGCTGAACTCGACGCTCTACGCGGTGTTCGCCGCGTCGGCCCGCCAGGCGCTCGCATCGCCGCGGGCGCAGCGGCGCTTCAACCTCGCCGGCGGGTCGCTGCTGTCGGCGGCGGGGGTGTGGGCGCTGCTCGCCAGGCGGCCGGTGTAGAGGCTTCCCGCGCGAACCGGTGTCGTGCCGCGCCCGCGGCGCGACACGCTCACGTTGCAAGCCGTTTCTTGCACGCTGTTACCCGCATCCGTTCGTCCGACCGGTCAAATGCGAGCGCTTTCACGATCGCGCAGTCCGTGGAGCCCAGGAGTCGTTCGCATCTCCTCTTCAACACCGGAAAGACAACCATGTTCCACAAGACAAGACGTTGGGTGGCTTGCATCGCAAGCCTGTTGATACCGCTGGCCGGCTACTGCGCCGCGCCGGCTCCCGCTGCCACCGTGATGAGCGCAGCCGCCGTCTCGGCGGCCGCCTGCAGCTCGCAGACCTGGCAGTACGGCGTGTACTACCGCCTCGGCGACGTGGTCCGCTACCCGAACAACGGCAACTACTACAAGCTGGTCAACGTCGGCGGCAACGGCAGCGATGCCACCGACCCGACGATCAGCACCTGGTACTGGCAGCAGACCACCTGCGACAGCGGCGGTGGTGGTGGCGGTGGCGGTGACGGTGGAGCCACCGTGACGTGGCAAGCCGGCGTGTTCTATCGCCTGGGCGACGTGGTCAAGTACCCCGGCAACGGCAGCTGCTACAAGCTGGTCAACGTCGGTGGCAACGGCAGCGACGGCACCGATCCGACGATCAGCACCTGGTACTGGCAACCGACCGCCTGCGGCAGCACGGGCGGTGGCGGAGGGGGCGGAGGCGGCGGTGGTGGCGGTGGCAACACCGGCTGCACCGCGGTCGACTGGCAGGCGGGCGTGTACTACCGGCAGGGCGACGTCGTGCGCTACCCGGGCAACGGCAGCTACTACAAGCTGGTCAACGTCGGCGGCAACGGCAGCGACGGCACCGACCCGACGATCAGCACCTGGTACTGGCAACCGACCACCTGCGGCGGCACGGGCGGTGGCGGCGGTGGTGGTGGCAACACCGGCGGCTCGTTCATCGTCAGCGAGGGCCAGTTCAACCAGATGTTCCCGAGCCGCAACGGGCTGTACACCTACGCCGGCCTGGTCAACGCGATGAGCGGCTGGCCTGCGTTCGCGAAGACCGGCAGCGACACGATCAAGCGCCAGGAGGCCGCGGCCTTCCTGGCCAACGTCGCGCACGAGTCGGACAGCCTGCGCGCGACGCGCGAGTACAACCAGGCGAACTGGCCGCTGTACTGCGACTGGAACAGCGGTTGCGCCCCCGGCCAGCAGTACTACGGCCGCGGCCCGATCCAGCTGAGCTGGAACTACAACTACCGCGCGGCCGGCCAGGCCATCGGCGTGGACCTGTGGAGCAACCCGGACCTGGTGGCGACCGATTCGACGATCGCCTGGAAGACCGCGATCTGGTACTGGATGACCGGCACCGGCGCCGCCGGCGTGACGCCGCACAACGCGATGGTCAATTCGTGGGGCTTCGGCGTCACGATCAACGCGATCAACGGCTCGCTGGAATGCGGTGGCCGCCGTCCCGATGCGGTGCAGACGCGGATCAACTTCTACCGCAGCTTCACCGGCATCATCGGCGTCGACCCGGGTGGCAACCTGAGCTGCTGATTTCGAGCAATCCTCGCAGCAAGTAGATGCGGCCGGCGCGTGAGCGCCGGCCGTTTTCACATCACGCCAGCTTGAACGGCAGCTCGCGGATCGGCTTGCCCGTCAGCGAGGCCACCGCGTTCGCGAACGCCGGCGCCAGCGGCGGCAGGCCGGGTTCGCCCATGCCGGTCGGCGCATCGCCGCTCGGCACGGTGTGCACCTCGATCTGCGGCATGTCGGTGATGCGCGGCACCACGAAATCGCCGAAGTTGCTCTGCTCGACCACGCCGTCCTTCAGCGTGATCGCCGCCCCCGGCAGGCACATCGACAGGCCCATCAGCGCGCCGCCCTGCACCTGGGCCTCCAGCGTCTTCGGGTTGATCACGAGGTTGCAGTGCACGCCGGCCGTCGCGCGGTGCAGCGTCGGCGTGCCGTCCTTCACCGATGCCTCGACCACGTAGGCCACCACCGAATTGAACGACTCGTGCACCGCCACGCCCCAGGCATGGCCCGGCGCGAGCGTCTTCTTGCCATAGCCCGAGCGGTCGACCGCCAGCTGCAGCGCCGCCTTGTGGCGCGGATGCTCGTCGCCCATCAGCTTCATGCGGTAGGCCACCGGATCCTGCTTCGTGGTGCGCGCGATCTCGTCGACCAGCGTCTCCATCGCGAACGCGGTGTGGGTCGAGCCCACGCTGCGCCACCACAGGATCGGCACGTTCTGCTTCGGGTGGTGCACCGTCAGTCGCATCGGCACCGCATACGGCTCCTTCATGCCCTCGACCGCGGTGCCGTCGATGCCGTCCTTCATCATCATCGGCTCGAACGGCGTGCCGGCCATGATCGACTGGCCGACGATCACGTGGTCCCACGCGAGCACGTTGCCCTGCGCATCGAAGCCGATCTTCGCGGTGTGCAGGTGCATCGGCCGGTAGTAGCCGCCCTTCACGTCGTCCTCGCGGCTCCACAGCGTGCGGATCGGCGCGGCGATACCGGCCGCCTGCGCCGCCTTCACCACGTTGCAGGCCTCGACCACGTAGTCGCTGCTCGGGATCGCGCGGCGACCGAAGCCGCCGCCGGCCATCTGCACGTGCACCTGCACGTTCTGCGGCGGCACGCCGAGCACCTTCGAGGCCGCGAGGCCGTCGAAGCCCGGCATCTGCGAGCCCATCCACAGTTCGACCTTGCCGTCGGCCGCGCGCACGGTGCAGTTCAGCGGCTCCATCGGCGCGTGCGCCAGGTAGGGGAACACGTACTCGGCGCTGATCTTGTGCGGCGCGCCGTCGAACTTCGAGACATCGGCGTCGTACTTGCGCGCGCCCGGCTTGCCGGCCAGCTCGCGGTACTGCACCAGCTGCGCCGCGGTGTCGACCTTCTCGACGCCGCTCGCATCCCATTCGAGCTTCAGCGCATCGCGGCCCTGCTTGGCGGCCCAGTAGCCATCGGCCACCACCGCCACGCCTTCGCCGCCGCGGTCCACCGGGATCCGCAGCACGGCCTTCACGCCCTTGACGGCCTTCGCCGCGCTGTCGTCCACCGACTTCAGCTTCGCCGCGAACACCGGCGGGTGCGCGACCACGGCCGTCAGCATGCCGGGCAGGCGCACGTCGATGCCGTAGCCCTGCTTGCCGCTGGACTTGGCCTTGGCGTCGAGGCGGCCGGTGGCCTTGCCGATCAGCTTGAAGTTCTTCGGGTCCTTCAGCACGACGGTCTCCGGCACCGGCAGCTTCATCGCGTCGTCGGCGAGTTCGCCGTAGCCGAGCTTCTTGCCGCCGGGGCCGATCACCACGCCGTTCTGCGTGCGCAGGCTGGCTGCATCGACCTTCCAGCGCGCCGCGGCGGCGCTCACCAGCATCGCGCGGGTGCGCGCGCCCAGCTCGCGGTACTGGGTGTACGAGTGCGCGATCGAGCCGGAGCCGCCGGTGATGTGGATGCCGAACACCGGGTCGATGTAAGCCGGGTCGCTGCTGCCGTGCACGCTCCTGACCTTGGACCAGTCGGCGTCGAGCTCCTCGGCCAGGATCATCGGCAGTGCGGTCTGCACGCCCTGGCCGAAGTCGAGCCGGTTGATCGTGATGGTGGTCGTGCCGTCCTTGTCGATGTGGACGAAGGCCGACGGCTGCTGCGTCGGCTTCAGGCCGGCGGCCGGCTTGGCGGCGTCCTGCGCCATCGCGCCGAGCGGGAACGCGCCGAGCGCGAAGCCGCTGACGGCGGTCAGTTTCAGGAAGCTGCGGCGCGGCAGGCCTTCAGCGGCGGCCGGGCCCTGCTGCGCTTCGAGCATCGCGCGCAGGTGCTTCGGCAACTCGAGGGTGGTGGGTTCGAAATGCATGGTGGGCTCCTTCAGGCCAGCGACTTGGCGGCGTCGGCGACGGCGGCGCGGATGCGCGCATAGGTGCCACAGCGGCAGATGTTGCCGGCCATGGCCGAATCGATCTCGGCTTCGGTCGGCACCGTGCCGCGCGGCACGGTCTTCAGGAAGGCGGTGGCCGACATGATCTGGCCGCTCTGGCAGTAGCCGCACTGCGCGACGTCGTGCTTGACCCAGGCCTCGTGGACGGCCTTGCCGACCTTGTCGGTGCCGGCGGTCACCGCCTCGATGGTGGTGATCTTCTGGCCGGCGGCGGCGGAGATCGGCGTCACGCACGAACGGATCGCCTGGCCGTTCAGGTGCACGGTGCAGGCGCCGCACAGCGCCTGGCCGCAGCCGAACTTGGTGCCGGTCATGCCGAGCGTGTCGCGCAGGGCCCAGAGGATGGGGGTGGACGGGTCGGCATCGACCTGGCGGCTTTGGCCGTTGATGTTGAGCGTGCTCATGGCTGGCGGGCTCCCTGGGGTGGGGTTGGACTTCTTGGGTGAACGGAAATTCGGCTAAACGATAGACCCGGGGTCGGTATTCGTCAAGCGGGCGGAGTGTGTGGCGAATCCGATAGCCGAGCGGGAATGAAGGGTTATCCGACCCGGATCGTCGGCGTTTCGATGCTCAGCGCTTGATGCCGTCCCAGCACAGCCCGAAGGCCATCGTGCGCGTGGCGTCGTCGTTCGGCAGCGTGCCGGCGCGCAGCATGTTGGCGGTCTCGCGCACCGAGCCGCCGAAGCTGGCGATCAACATCGGCGTCGGCACGTCCTTCACGATCTGTTGCGATTTCGCGGCCTCGAAGACCGTCATCCAGCCCTGGCTCAACCGGGCCGACAGGCTGCGGCTCGCCTCGCTGAACCAGGGCGAGTTGTAGTACTGCTCGATGAAGACCATCTGCGCGTAATGCGTCAGCCGGTGATCGAGCCAGTTGCGCCACAGGTGCTCGAAGCGGCTGCGAAACGGTGCGGCCGCATCGTCGCCGAGCATCAGGCTGGCGGTGGTGTCGGTCTTGGCCTGCTCGTAGAGCGCGACCATCAACTCTTCCTTCGACGCGAAGTAGACGTAGAGCGTGCCGGTGGCAATGCCGGCCTCGCGCGCGATCGCCGCCATCGTCAGGCCGCTCAGGCCGGTCTGCTCGACCAGCGTGAATGTCGCCTGCGCGATGGCCTGCAGCTTGTCGTCGTCTTTGAGCTTCACTGGGGCATCATAGCCGAGCAAATATTCATTTAATTCGCTCGTAGCGCGCCAGTGGCACCGTCTCCGGATCCAGCAGCGTGGCGTCGAAGATGCCTTCGAGCTGGTAGCCGAAGAATTCGGACAGCGCCGCTTCGCCCAGTTCGAGCGGGTGGAACGGGAAGGGATATGGCGGCTCGTCCTCGTCGTCGTCTTCGGGGTCCACGGCAGGGTGTTCGCCGTTCCAGAACGGCAGCTCGAACGCCATCGGCGGCCCGATGTTCTCGACGATGCCGTTGTCCGGCGCCAGGCTCAGCGAACGCTCGAGCTTTCCGTCCCGCCAGACGGCGAACGCAAACCAGTCGACGACGCTGTGCATCGCATGCAGCACCACGGTTCGCGACCCCGCCACCTGCAGGAAATGCGGCGGCAACTCGCTCGGTCGGTCGAGCGCGAAATCGATCGCCGCCACGATCGAGACCCCGGGAAAGCACCCGATGTGCAGGTACTCGTCAGGCGGGTTGGTGGACGACAGGTCGGCGTCGCCCAGCGCCTGTTGCGCCTCGTGCGGAAACAGCTCGGCAGCCAGTCGTGCGGCGGCGTCGCGGTCGAGCATCGGCCGGGCGGCCAGCACCTCCCGCGCATCGGCCTCCAGGATGGCCAGCATCCACGTCTTCGCTCCCATGCGCTTCCTCCTCGAATCATCGGAAGCGGCGATTCTGCCTTCTCGTCTGCCGGCCGATCGACCCGCGGGCACGTGCGAGACTGCCGGCCGGACAGCACAGGGAGAAAGAAGATGTTGCTCAGCACCTTGCTGCTCGGGCTGGCGGTGCTAGCGGTCTGGATCCCCGCGATGCGCACACCGTGGGGCCGCGTCGCGGCCTGGCCGCTGCTGCTGGCCGGCGCGCTGCTGTCGGCCGCCGTCCAGCACCAGGTCGACGGCCGTGCCCTCGTGGCGGTGGCCGTGCTGCTGGCGCTGGCGGTCGTCTCGGTGCGGGCCGGGCAGGGCGGCCTGCGTGGCGCCGCGAAGCTCGGCGTCGTGCTGCTGTGCTTCGCGCTCGGGATCTCGAAACTGCCGGGCTTCGTGCCCTTCGTGTTCGTCGGCGACACCGTGGTGAGTGCCGGCGCGCCGCCAATGCGCCTGGCGTTGCGCTTCGATGCCGGCATCGCGGGCCTGGTGCTGCTGGCGTTCTACGGCCGGCGCATCGCCACCTGGGCCGAGGTGAAGCGGATCGCACCGCCCGTGCTGCTCATCATGGCCGCCACCACCGCGGTGGTCATGGGCCTGGGCCTCGCGATGGGGCACGTCGCGCTCGATCCGAAGTGGCCGTGGTTCACTGCCGGCCACCTGCTGAAGATCCTGCTCGCGACCTGCGTGCTCGAGGAGATGTTCTTCCGCGGCGTGATCCAGCACAGCCTGGCGAACTGGTCGCCGGTGCGCGAGCGGCCGGCGCTGAAGTGGCTGTCGCTGATCGTCGCGAGCCTGCTGTTCGGCGCGGCCCATGCCGGCGGCGGGGCGGCGCTGGTGGGGCTGGCGACGATCGCCGGCCTCGGCTATGGCGCTGCGTGGCAGGCCACGCAGCGCATCGAGGCGGCCATCGCGGTGCACTTCGCGGTCAACGCGGTGCACTTCGTCGGGTTCAGCTACCCCTACCTGCTGCCCCGCTGATCAGCGGAACGCCACCCCGCCGAGCGTGGCGCCCGCCGACGTGACGGTGCTGGCCACCGCGCTGTTGCCGCGGATCGCGCTGGCGTTCTCGAACACGTAGGCGGTCGCCAGGACGCTCGCGTACAGGCGGTCGTTCGCCGGGTCGACCGTCACGTACTGGATGTTGTTCAGCGGCAGCGTCGCGACGATCGCGGCATTGGCGGTGCTGGCCTGCGCGATGACGCGCAGCGTGTTGTCGATCGAGTTGGCGAGGTACAGCATGTCGCGCTGTGCATCGATCGCCGCCGAGGTGCCGCCGGCCGGCAGCCCCGGCAGCGTGACGATCTGCGCACCGGTGGCGAGGTCGAGCCGCGCCGTGCCGGCGTAGATGATGCCGCGCGTGAAGTCGAAGGCCGGTTGCAGCAGCCCGCCACTGAACGCCTGGTTGCGGTCCGGCGTCGGCGTGCCGCTCAGCGTCGCGGCATTCTTGTAGGCCAGCAGCGAGCTGTCGCCCTGGCGGGTCGCGGCGATGTACAGCGTGCCGCTCGCGCGGTCGAGCGTCAGCCAGTTCGCGCGGACCACGTCGGCCGGCAGCTTGAACGAGCGGCCGAGCGCGGCGCCCGCCGAGCCCTTGCTGGCCGACCCGTAGACCGACACGCTGACCTGCAGCGGCGAGCCGGCGGCGGTCGCGCCGTACAGCTCGTCGCGCACCGGGTCGTACTGCAGGTTGTCGCCCGCGAACGCGTTGAACCCGAAGGTGTCGATCGTGGTGCCGGTGACCGGCGACAAGGTCGTCAGTGCGCCCACGACGTTGTGCGCCTTGTCGGGCACGAACAGCAGCTTCGGGCCGTTGTTGCCGGGCGAATGGCCGGCTTCGTCGCCGTCGCCGCCGCAGGCGGACAGGCTGATCAGCAGCACGGCCAGCGCGCTGGCGAGAAAGGGGCGTCGTGTCATGGGGATGGAATGAGAGGAGGGGGGAAAGGGAAAGGGAAGGGGCGGCTCGATGGCGCCGGCCGCTCAGGCGTGCGTCGATTCCGTCGATTTGACGCGGTACATCGACGCATCGCTGCGGTGCAGCGCCGACTCGATCGTATCGCCTTCGCGCGCTTCGCCGAGCCCGATGCTCACCGACAGCCGCAGGCCCGGCGCGATCGACTCCCAGTCGAAGCCCGAGACCGCCGCGCGGATGCGTTCGCACACCGGCCGCGCCTCGTCCTCGGTGGTGTCGGGGAACAGGATCACGAATTCGTCGCCGGCCCAGCGCGCCGGCAGGTCGCCGTCGCGCACCTGCGAGGCCATCAGCGCGGCGATGGTCTTCAGCACGCGGTCGCCGATGCTGTGCGTGAAGCGGTCGTTGACCGACTTGAACTTGTCGACGTCGACCATCGCGACCGTCAACGGGCGCTGCTCGGCCTGCAGGGTCTGCAGCCGCCCGGCCAGCTGCTGCTCGACATGGCGGCGGTTCGCGAGGCCGGTCAGCGCGTCTTCGAGCGACCAGCGTTCGAACTGCTTCGACACCACCAGCGCCTGCTGCAGGTGGCGTTCGCTCTGGCGCGCGCCGAGCTGCCAGGCCACCATCGATTCGCGGCTGCTCATGCCTTCGGTGACCACGCGCTGCTCGCGGCGCCGCAGCGCGCGGTGCTCGCGCTGCGCCAGCATGTGCTTGCCCTGCAGCTCGAAGACCTGCGCGAGCACCAGGTGCGCCCGGCAGGCGAGCTGTTCGTGCTCGACGGCCAGCGCCATCTCGCGCATCTCGATCAGCTCGCGCTCGGCCGTCTCCCAGTCGCGCTGCGCCATCGCCAGCTCGGCGGTGCACCAGCGCACGAACGAGTCGAGCCAGGTCATCGTGCCGGTCAGCGAGCGGGCGGCCGCGTCGATCGCGAGCCGGGCGGCGGCCAGGTCGCCCTGCCAGGTCGCCAGGACGCCCGACGAGGCGAGCGAGATCGTCTTCGCCATCGCCTGCAGTCCCGGCAGCACCGCGAGGCCGTTGCCGGCGAGTTCGAGCTCGCGGCATTCGCGCATCAGGCTCTCGAGGCGCGCGAGGCTGGCGATGCGGCCGCTCTGGTAGCGCTCGTCGAGCAGGCGCGACGCCTCGATCCACACCTGGTTCAGGCGCGGCTGGTAGATGCTGACCGGCGGCACGCAGCGGCGCGCGGCCTGGATCGCGAGTTCGAGCGAGGCATCGCCGCGGTCGTGGTCGCCGCTCCACGAGCAGGCGAGGCCGAGGCAGTTGTGCGCGAGCACCGTCTGCGCCTGCAGCGGCAGCTTGTCGCACAGCCGCACGCACAGCAGCGCCGCCTCGACGGCCTCGGCATTGCGGCCGAGCAGCATGCAGACGTGGGCGAGGGTGGTCAGCGCGTTGGCTTCGCCCTGCGTGTCGCGGAGCTGCTCGAAGATCTGCACGGCACGGCGGCTGGTTTCGGCGGCGCGCCGCAGGCGGGAGGTGACGCGGTCGCAATGGGCCAGGCACGACAGTGCGCGGGCCTCGACGTGCAGGTCGACGCCCTGCGCGCTCTTCAGCACCGCCTGCACGATGTTGCGGGCCGCCTGCACGTGGCCGTCGTCCAGCGCGGCATAGGCCGCAGCCAGGGCTTCGTCGGGCGATGACAAAGGCAAGGGTCGGGTGGACGCGTCGGCTGCCATGCGCTGGGTCGGTGGCGGGTTCGAAGGGGTCGTGCCCCAGGAAGTCCAGCGGCGATGCTAGCGGAAACGGCGCCGGATTCAATGTGCGAACTTCCGCGAAACCGCGCCTTGCGCAGGGGCAGGTCATCGCCTACCCTGCCGCGTCCTTCAAGAGGCGCCGGGCCGCCCCAAGCCTCTTGACCCCCGTGGGGGGCGGGTCGGGCGCAGCCCGGCCCCGGGGGCGCAACCAGGGAACTTCTGCATGTCGCTTCAACGCAACCACAAACTCGTGCGCGACACCGCGCTGTTCCGGCACTGGGAGGGGCTCGCCGCCAGCGCCTTCGACCCGATCCCGCTGCCGCAGCTGAAGGCGGCGCAGGCCGCGCTGCAGGGGCACATCGTGCTGCCCGGCGACCCCGACTACAACGCCGACCGGCAGCTCTTCAACCCGGTGTTCAACGCCTACCCGGTGGCGATCGTCTACTGCGCCGTCGAGAGCGACGTGGCGATCGCGCTGAAGCTCGCGCAGGACGTGGTCCTGCCGTTCACCGTGCGCTCCGGCGGCCACTGCACCGCCGGCTTCTCGGCCGGCTACGGCGTGCTGATCGACGTCAGCGCGCTGAACGAGGCCACGATCGACACCGTGGCGCAGGTCGCCACCGTCGGCACCGGCTGCCCGTTCAGCAAGCTCGATCTGGCGCTCGACCAGGCCGGGCTGCACGTGCCCGGCGGCGAATGCCAGGACGTCTGCATCGGCGGCTACCTGCAGGGCGGCGGCTATGGCTTCACGTCGGTCACCTTCGGCATGAACTGCGACAACGTGATCGACATGCGGGTGATGCTGGCCGACGGCCGGGTCGTCACCGCGAGCCCCGCGGCGAACACCGACCTGTGGTGGGCGATGCGCGGCGGCACCGGCGGCAACTTCGGCGTGCTGCTGTCGGTGCGCTACCAGCTGCGCCCGCTCGGCGACGTGTTCGGCTGGGCGCTGATCTGGCCGCTGCAGAGCGCCGGCGATTTCGCCAACGCGACCGGTGCGCTGATGGCGCTGCAGTCGGGCTACATGCTGGCGAACCTGCCGCAGGCGCTGAACATCCAGGTGTCGCTGTGCTACCAGCCCGGCACGCAGCCCGGGCTGCCGCTGGAGCCTCAGCAGCCGTACCTGATGGTGCGCGGGCTGTATGTCGGATCGCAGGCCGACGGGCAGGCGGCGATCCAGCCGCTGTGCGCGCTGCCGGGCGCCATCGTGCAGTGGACCGCGATGGACAGCTACTACAACCTCAACAAGGCCTTGCTGGACCAGCCGTACGGCATGCCGTGCCTGCCGCCCGACAGCCCGATGCCTTGCGAGGACAAGGCCTCGCGCTACGTGACGCGTCCGCTGGCGGCGGCCGAGTGGCTCGGGCTGCTGCAGTATTTCGTCACCGCGCCGAACGAGCTGACCTACTTCTACATGGAGTTCTACGGCGGCGCGATCAACGCGGTGCAGCCGCAGGCCAATGCCTTCGTGCACCGCAGCTCGGCCTTCAACGCGGTGCTCGACGTGTTCTGGTTCGACGACGCGCACAAGCAGGCGTCGCAGGACTTCCTGCTCGGCTGGATGAACCTGATGGCGCCGATGTGGAACGGCGAGATCTACCAGAACTACCCGCGGCCGGACCAGCCCGGCTACGGCGCCGCCTACTGGGCCGATGCGCAGGCCGGGCTGTACGCGGTGAAGCTGAAGTACGACCCGACGCACGCCTTCCGCTTCGCGCAGGAGGTCGGCCCGCTGATGCCGCCGGGCGGCGGCATCGGGCCGGTGATCGAGCTGCCGGCGTGGCTGCAGCAGTGGCTGCAGCAACCGATCGTGGTCGACGCGCGGTGGACGGCGTCGCAGCTGCAGCCGTACCAGTGACCCTCCGGACCTGAGCCCGTCGAAGGGCCTGCCCGCATCGCACAGGGCTTCGACAGGCTCAGCCCGAACGGAGTGGTGGATCTCCCAATGTTTGGGTATGGCTTGCGTGCGCCGTCTCGACAATAATCGCCGGCTGCTTGCAGACCAGGGGATGCGACATCGACGCGAATCTGTTGAACGAACTGCGGATCGACCACCGCGAACGTGAAGACGAAGGAAGGGGCGTGCCCCGCTGGGTCTGGGGCCTTCTCGGCACCGTCATCGTCCTCGCGCTGCTGGGCGGCGCCGCCTGGTGGTTCCTCGGCGGCCGGCCGCTGGCCGTCAAGACCGCGGCCGCGACGGCCCCGCGTGCCGGCGGCGGCGCGGGGGCCATCCTGCAGGCCACCGGCTACATCACCGCGCGCCGCCAGGCCACCGTCTCCACCCAGCTGACCGGCACGCTGACCGAGGTGCTGATCGAGGAAGGCGACCGCGTCGAGAAGGGCCAGGTGCTGGCCCGCCTCGAAGACGGCGCGGTGCGCGCGACGCTGAACGTCGCGCGGGCCAACCTGCTGTCGACGCAGGCGCAGGTCGCGCAGGCCCGGGCGCAACTGGCCCAGGCCACCGCCGATGCGCGGCGCCAGGACGAGCTCTCGGCCAGCGGCATGACGACGAAGCAGGGCGCCGAACAGGCCCGCACCGCGCTGGCCAGCGCCACCGCGATGCTCGAGGCCCGCCAGCGCGAATCCGATGCGGCGCGCGCGCAGGTCGCGCAGGCCCAGGTCAACTTCGACTACACCACCGTGCGCGCGCCGTTCGCCGGCGTCGTCACCGTGAAGGCGGCGCAGGTCGGCGAGATCGTCTCGCCGCTGTCGGCCGGGGGCGGCTTCACCCGCACCGGCGTCGGCACCATCGTCGACATGGGCTCGCTCGAGGTCGATGTCGACGTCAGCGAGGCCTACATCGGCCAGGTCAAGCCGGGCATGCCGGTCGAAGCGGTGCTCGACGCCTACCCCGACTGGCGCGTGCCGGCGCACGTGATCGCGATCGTGCCGTCGGCCGACCGCGGCAAGGCGACGGTCAAGGTGCGCGTCGGCTTCGAGCAGAAAGACGCGCGCATGGTGCCCGACATGGGCGTGCGCGTGTCCTTCCTCAGTGCGAAGCCGGCCTCTGCAGCCGATGGTGTGCCACCGCCGGTGCCGAAGGGCGTGCTGGTGCCGCCGCAGGCACTGGTCCAGCGCGATGGCGGCACGGTGGTCTTCGTCGTCGCCGACGGCCGGGTGCAGCGGCGCAGCGTCAAGCCGGCGGCCGGCGACATCGGCGGCCAGAAGCTGCTGCCCGATGCGGTGAAGGCCGGCGAGCGCGTCGTCGTGTCGCCGCCGGAATCGCTGAAGAACGGTGCGTCGGTGCGCGCCGACGACGCCGAGTGATGTGCCCTCCAACGACAAGACAATCCCAGGAGATCCCATGCCCCAGCTGATCGAGATCCGCGACCTCTCCAAGGTGTACGAGCGCGGCCGCCAGAAGGTCGAGGTGCTGCACCACATCGACCTCGATGTCGCCCAGGGCGACTTCGTCGCGCTGATGGGCCCGTCGGGCTCCGGCAAGACCACGCTGCTGAACCTGATCGGCGGGCTCGACGTGCCCACCGGCGGCAGCATCAGCGTCGGCGGCCAGCGCATCGACCAGCTGAAGTCGGCCGCCCTCGCCAAGTGGCGCGCATCGCGCGTCGGCTTCGTGTTCCAGTTCTACAACCTGATGCCGATGCTGTCGGCGCAGCGCAACGTCGAGCTGCCGCTGCTGCTGACCAAGCTGTCGGCCGCCGAGCGCAAGAAGCGCGCGGCCATCGCGCTGCAGCTGGTGGGCCTGGCCGACCGTGCGTCGCACAAGCCGACCGAGCTGTCGGGCGGCCAGCAGCAGCGGGTGTCGATCGCCCGCGCGATCGTCTCCGACCCGATGCTGCTGGTCTGCGACGAACCCACCGGCGACCTCGACCGCCAGTCGGCCGAAGACGTGCTGGCCCTGCTGCGCGTGCTGAACCGCGACCACGGCAAGACCATCGTGATGGTGACCCACGATCCGAAGGCCGCCGAGTACGCGCACCGCACGCACCACCTCGACAAGGGCAGCCTGGTCGGCCAGGCCGAGACATCGGCGGTGGCGGCATGAGTCCGCGAAGGAGCCTGCGATGAAATACCTCCACCTCGTCTGGGCCTCGCTGTTCCGGCGCAAGACGCGCACCGTGCTGACGCTGGTCTCGATCATCGCGGCCTTCCTGCTGTTCGGGCTGCTCGATGCCGTGCGCACCTCGTTC
The DNA here is from genome assembly GCF_001425825.1 of Rhizobacter sp. Root1238. GTDB lineage: Bacteria > Pseudomonadota > Gammaproteobacteria > Burkholderiales > Burkholderiaceae_C > Rhizobacter. The sequence goes on along the minus strand of NZ_LMDM01000016.1, from coordinate 25,290 downwards.
TCGCAGGCCGGCCAGAGCGCGAACGGCGCGGCGCGGCTGCAGACCGGCTCGAAGCTGTCGTTCATCCAGACGCTGCCGCTGTCGCTCACGCAGCAGATCGAGCGGGTCGACGGCGTGAAGGCGGTGGCCTATGCCAACTGGTTCGGCGGCGCTTACCAGGACCCGCACAACCAGGTGTTCAGCTTCGCGGTGGCACCCAACTACCTCGACCTGTTCCCCGAGGTCGCGGTGAGCGAGGCGGAACGCAAGGCCTTCACCGGAACCCGCACCGGCGCGCTGGTCGGCGAGAAGCTCGCGCAGCGCTTCGGCTGGAAGGTCGGCGACCGGGTGCCGCTGCAGTCGAACATCTTCCCCGACCGCTCGGGCAGCAAGAACTGGCAGTTCGACATCGTCGGCATCCTGCATGCCACCGACAAGAAGACCGGCGGCTTCTTCGACCAGATGTTCCTGCTGAACTGGAAGTACTTCGACGAGACCACGCCGTACAACCAGGGCGCGGCCGGCTGGTACGTGACGCGCGTCACCGACGTGAACCAGGCCGACCGCGTCGCGAAGGCGATCGACGCGCTGTCGGCCAACTCCGACCACGAGACGCGCACGCAGACCGAGCAGGCGGCCACCGCGTCGTGGATGAAGCAGCTGGCCGACATCGGGCTGATCGTCGGCTCGATCATGGGTGCGGTGTTCTTCACGCTGCTGCTGCTGTCGGGCAACACGATGATGCAGGCGGTGCGCGAGCGCACCAGCGAGATCGCGGTGCTGAAGACGATCGGCTTCTCCGGCCGCAGCGTGCTCGCGATGGTGCTGGCCGAATCGGTGCTGCTGCTGATGCTGGGCGGGCTGATCGGGCTGGGCCTCGCGACGCTGATCATCCCGGCCGTCAGCGCCGGCAGCGGCGGCATGCTGAACCTGCCGTCGGTCGGCTCCGGCAGCTGGACGCTCGGCATCGTGCTGATGGCCGGCATCGGCATCGTCGTGGGCGCGTTGCCGGCCTGGAACGCGATGCGGCTGAACATCGTCGACGCCCTCGCGGGCCGCTGAACGGGAGACGAACACATGCCAATGCGATTGAACGCAGAGCCGGCCGAGCGCCGGGCCGCTCCCAAGCCGGCCGGCATCCCCTCGGGGGATCGGCGGGCGTACTCGACCGACGAGGGGCTGTCATGAACTGGTTGATCAATGTGGGTCTCGTCGTGCTGCTGGCGCTGGTGCTGGCGGCGTGGGTCATGCTGCCGTGGCCGGGCGCGCTGGCGCTGGCGGTGCTGCTGGCCGGCTGGCTGCTGCTGACGCGGCGCGGCCGGCAGACGCTGTCGGTGGCCAACGTCGGCATCAGCACGCTGACGCAGCGGCTGGGGTCGTCGGGCGTGATCGTGGTCGGCATCGCCGGCGTGGTCGGCGTGCTGGTCTCGCTGCTGTCGATGGCCGAGGGCTATGCCGAGACGCTGCGCCGCACCGGCGGCACCGACAGCGTGATCGTGATGCGCGGCGGCTCCGCGTCGGAGGTGTCGTCGGTGCTGACGCGCGAGAACATCGCGCTGATCCAGCAGGCCGACGGCATCGCGCGCAACGACAAGGGCGAGCCGCTGGCCTCGGAAGAGCTGGTGGTGGCCGCCAACCTGCCGGTGAAGGGCGGGGCGCCCGGCGAGGAAGGCAGCGTGCAGCTGCGCGGCGTCGGAGAACGGGCGTGGGCGGTGCGGCCGCAGGCGAAGATCATCGCCGGCAAGGCCTTCGGGCCGGGCCTGCGCGAGCTGGTGGTCGGGCAGGGCGCGGCACGGCAGTTCGCCGGGCTGGTGCCGGGCGGCACGGTGCGCCTGGGCGCGCAGACCTGGACGGTGGCCGGCGTTTTCGCGACCGGCGATGCACTCGAATCGGAGATCTGGGCCGACGGCAACGTGGTGGCCGACACCTACCGCCGCGGCGGCAGCCGCACCTCGGTGACCGCGAAGCTGGCCGATCCGCAGGCCTTCAAGACGCTGAAGGCGGCGCTCGAAGCCAACCCGCAGCTGCAGGTCGACGCGACGACCACGCTCGACTACTTCAGCAAGCAGTCCGAAGGCGTCACCAAGGTGCTGCGCATCATCGGCATCACGGTCGGCAGCATCATGGCGATCGGCGCGATGTTCGGTGCGCTGAACACGATGTTCGCCGCGGTGGCGGCGCGGGCGCGCGAGATCGCGACGCTGCGCGCGATCGGTTTCCCGGGCGTGCCGGTGGTGGTGGCGGTGATGCTCGAGACCATGCTGCTCGCGCTCATCGGCGGCGTGCTCGGCGGGCTGCTGGCGTGGGCGGTGTTCGACGGCTACGGCGCGTCGACGATGGCGGCCGGCTCGGTCGGCAAGCTCAGTTTTGCGCTGCGGGTGTCGCCCGACCTGCTGTGGACCGGGCTCAAATGGGCGCTCGCGATCGGCTTCATCGGCGGGCTGTTCCCGGCGGTGCGCGCGGCGCGGCTGCCGGTGACGACGGCGCTGCGCGAACTCTGAGCGGCGTGCCGTCGAGGGCCGGGCGATGATCGATGCCGCGACCCAGGCCCTGGTGCTGCAGCGCTACCCGATGCTGCGCGAGCTGCCCGACGTGCAGCTGGCGCAGCTGCTGGCCGACGCGGCGCTGCTGCGCATGCCGGCCGGCAGCCTGATGTTCGACGAGAACCAGCCGTGCCGGGGCTTTCCCCTGCTGCTGTCGGGCAGCGTGCGCATCGTCAAGGCGGCGCCCAGCGGGCGCGAGCTGCACCTGTACCAGGTGCGGCCGGGCGACAGCTGCATCCTGACCAGCAGCTGCCTGCTCGGCCACGCGCCGTACCACGCGCGCGGCATGGCCGAGCGCGACCTCGAGCTCGTCGTGCTGCCGCCGGCGGCGTTCAAGCGCCTGATGGCGCAGCTGGAGTCGTTTCGCGAGCATGTGTTCAGCCATTTCTCGCAGCGACTCACCGACCTGATGGCGCTGGTGTCGGCGGTTGCGTTCCAGAAGCTCGACCAGCGCCTGGCGGCACTGCTGGTGGCGCGCGAATCGCCGCTGCGCACCACGCACCAGGCGCTGGCCGACGAACTCGGCAGCGTGCGCGAGATCGTCAGCCGGCTGCTGAAGAACTTTGCGGACCAGGGCTGGCTGCGGCTCGGGCGCGAGCAGATCGAGGTGCTGGACGCGGCAGCGCTGGCGCGCTTCGTTGCGCTGTGAGGGTGTCGCCGGCTGTGTGACCTGGGTCACAGAGGCCGCCGCCCACCTGCGCCACACTGGCCGGATGAACATCGACTGGAACAGCTTCACGCCGTGGGCCTCGCTGGCCGGCGGCCTGGGCATCGGGCTGGCGACGGCCCTCTACCTGCTCGGCAACGGCCGCGTTGCCGGCATTGCCGGCATCGTCGCGGCGCCATGGCGGGCGGTGCTCGCGCGGGCGCCGCTGCAGGCGCATCGCGGCTCGCTGGCCTTCATCGGCGGACTGCTTCTCGCACCGTGGGCCTGGCGCCTGTGGGCGCCGTGGCCGGCCGCATCGGTCGATGTCGGGCCCGGCGCGTTGATCGCCGCCGGCCTGCTGGTGGGCATCGGCGTGCGCCTGGGCAACGGCTGCACCAGCGGGCATGGCGTGTGCGGGTTGAGCCGGCTGTCGCGGCGCTCGCTGGCCAATGTGCTGGCCTTCATGGGCGCCGGCTTCGCCACCGTGTTCGTGCTGCGGCACCTCTTCTGAAGGAGACGAAGATGCGATCCTTCATCGCGTTGCTGAGCGGCCTGGTCTTCGGCCTCGGGCTGATCGCCAGCGGCATGACCGACCCGGCGCAGGTCAAGGGCTTTCTCGACCTGGCCGGTGCGTGGAACCCGGGCCTCGCGCTGGTGATGGCCGGCGCGATCGCCGTCGGGCTGCCGGCCTTCGCGATCGCGCGGCGCCGCCGCACCGCCTGGTCCGGTGCGGCGATGGACATCCCGGCCAGCACGCGGGTCGATGCACGGCTGATCGGCGGCGGCGTGCTGTTCGGCATCGGCTGGGGCATCGGCGGCTTCTGCCCGGGACCGGCGCTGGTGGCGCTGGCCCGCGGCTGGTGGCCGGCGGCGCTGTTCGTCGTGGCGATGCTGGCCGGCATGGCGATCCACGACCGCTGGCTCGCCGCCCGCTGACAGGAGCCGCGATGCTGGTCTTCCGCCAACTCTTCGACACGCCATCGTCCACCTACACCTACCTGCTCGGCGATGACGTGGCGGGCGAGGCGGTGCTCATCGACCCGGTCTACGAGCATGTGCGACGCGACGCCGCGCTGCTGCGCGAGCTGGGCCTGCGCCTGGTGGCGACGCTCGACACCCATGTGCATGCCGACCACGTCACCGGCGCCTGGCTGCTGAAGCAGCGGCTGGGCAGCCGCATCCTGCTGTCACGGGCCGCGGGCGTGCACGAGGCCGATCGCCTGCTCGCGCAGGGCGATCGCGTGGCCTTCGGCACGCGCCACCTGCAGGTGCGCGCGACGCCCGGCCACACCGACGGCTGCCTCACCTATGTGATGGACGACGAACGCATGGCCTTCACCGGCGATGCGCTGCTGATCCGCGGCTGCGGCCGCACCGATTTCCAGCAGGGCAGCGCGGGGCAGCTGTACCGCTCGGTGCAGCAGCAGATCCTGTCGCTGCCGCCGGAGTGCCTGCTGTACCCGGCGCATGACTACCGCGGGCTCACCGTGACCAGCGTCGCCGAGGAGCGCCGCTACAACCCGCGCCTGGGCGGCGATGCGAGCCTGGCGGACTTCGAGGGCTACATGACGAACCTGGGCCTGCCGCACCCGAAGCTGATGCAGATCGCGGTGCCGGCCAACCTGCGCTGCGGACGGCCCGAGGGCGACACCGCGCCGCCGCAGGAGCCGGGCTGGGCACCGCTCACCTTCAGCTTCGGCGGCGTGTGGGAGATCCAGCCGACGGCGCTGGCCGAGCGCCTGGCGGCCGGTGACGTGCAGGTGATCGACGTGCGCGAGCCGGCGGAGTTCAACGACGCCTTCGGCCACATCCGCGGGGCGCGGCTCGTGCCCCTGGCCGAGCTGGCCGCGCGCAGCGGCGAGATCGCGCGCGATCGCCCGGTGGTGACGGTGTGCCGCTCGGGCGCGCGCTCGGCGCAGGCGCAGGTGCTGCTGCAGAAAGCGGGTTTCAGCGAGCTGGCCAACCTGGCTGGTGGCATGCTGCGCTGGCGCGCCGACGCCTTGCCGGTGGAAGGCGCGGCGCCCTGAGTTGACCGCGCAAGGAGATGGCCATGGACCGACCTGGTTCCGACACGGTGTTCGCCGGCTCGATTCCCGATCTCTACGACACCCAGCTGGTGCCCTTGATCTTTGCGCCGTATGCGGCCGACCTGGCGCACCGTGCGGTGCAGATCGGCCCCGCCAGCGTGCTCGAGACGGCGGCAGGCACGGGCGTCGTCACGCGCGCGCTGGCGACGGCCCTGCCCGAGGCGGTGTCGCTGCTCGCCACCGACCTGAATCCGCCGATGCTGGCACGCGCCGCCGCGGTGGGCACCTCGCGGCCGGTGCACTGGCAGCAGGCCGATGCGCTGCAGCTGCCGTTCGACGACGGGCGCTTCGAGCTCGTCGTCTGCCAGTTCGGCGCGATGTTCTTTCCGGACAAGCCACGCGCCTTCGCCGAGGCGCGGCGCGTGCTCAGGCGCGGTGGCACGCTGTTGTTCAACGTGTGGGACCGCATCGAGGCGAACGAGTTTGCCGACACGGTGACGCAGGCGCTGGCCGTGCGCTGTCCGCAGGATCCGCCGCGCTTCATGGCGCGCACGCCGCACGGCTACTTCGAGCGCTCGGCGATCGAGGCCGATCTGCGGGCGGGCGGCTGGCGCGAGACGGTGCACGTCGAGACGCTGGCTGCGCGCAGCCGGGCCGGGTCGGCGCTGGTGGTGGCACGCGCCTACTGCGAGGGCACGCCGTTGCGCGGCGAGATCGAGGCGCGATCCACCGGCGACCTGGCCGGTGCCACGGCCGCCTGCGCCGAGGCGCTGGCGGCGCGCTTCGGGCCGGGTGCGGTGGACGGGCAGATCCAGGCACACGTCGTCGCGGTGCGCAAGGACACGTAGCCGGGGTCGCGTGAGCGCGCGTCAGCGCAGCGAGGTCAGCCAGTCGCAGCGCAGCCGCCGGGCCCGGTGCAGCCAGCGCCGCAGCGCCACGTAGCGCCCGGGCACGAAGAACAGCAGCACGCAGGCGCCGACCACGACCGGCTGGCGCAGCAGCAGCGAGGCCGGCAGCCCCATCCAGCCCATCACCCAGAGCGTCAGCACCGCGTCCCAGGCGTGGTACTCGACCGGCTGCAGCTCGCGGTGGCCGACATGCCACTGCTTCACGGCTTGCAATTGGTCGAGTGTCATGGTGGCTGTGCCGCTGGAGTGACGACTGTAGTCAGTTCAGCGGCTGAATGCGAGAACCGGACCATGGCGGCCCGGTGGCTCGCGCCACCAGGCCGTGCTCAGGCCGTCTTGTTCAGCGCGAACGAGGCCAGCACCGTGTCGGTGACCGTCGAGTTCTCGAACGCCCAGCCGGCCGCGAAGTCGCTCGGCACGCCCCAGCCGTCGTACTGGTAGTAGACGATGTCCAGCCCGGCCGCCTCGGCCAGCGACATCGCATCGGCCACCCAGCGGCCACGGTCGGCGGACGGCGCAGCGCGCGTGCAGCCGAACTCGCCCAGCATCATGCGCACCGAATGCGTCGTGGCGTAGTCGAGCGCCGGCTGCATGTCGATGGCGAGCGCCGCCTTGTTCCACTGCTGCGGCGCGGTGAAGTCGGTGTCGCGGGTCACGCCCGGGTAGCCCACCGTCCCTGGCGCCGGGAAGCTTCCGACGCCCTGGTGCGTGAAGTAGTGCGGGCCGTAGTGGTGGAAGCTGTAGACGGTCTTCGCGTCGCCGTTGGGCTGCAGATCGGCGAAGTTCTTCTGGTCGCCCCACACCGGCTGCAGGACCACCCAGCGGCCGGGGTCGACATGGCGGATCTGCGCGAGCGCCAGTTGGTGCAGCAGGTTCCAGGCGTCCTTCGCCACCGCATGGTTGTTGGCGATCTCGCCGGCGGTGCGGCCTTGCGGCTCGTTCAGCAGGTCGAACACGATGCCCTGCACGCCGAGGTACTTCTGCGCCAGCTCGCCCCAGGCCTCGACGAACTCGGCCTGCGCCGACGGGTCGGACCACAGCGCGCGGCCGTCGTCGGGCCAGACGCCGCTGCTCGGCCAGCTGACATCGAGCGTGGCCGCCAGCACCACATGCATGCGCTTCGACAGGCACCAGTCGATCAGCGTGCCCCATTGCGCGATCGATGCCTGCAGGCGCGCAGCGAGCGGCTGGCCGGGCAGCAGCGCGGCACCGGTCTGGAAGTCGAACGGCTGGATGAACAGCCGCGCGACGTTGGCACCGGCCGCCGGCAGCTCGGGGACGTTCTGCCAATGGCTGCCGGTGGTGTCGGTCCAGCCGTGGTCCGGAAAGATGCTGGTGCCACGCAGGCGGGGCAGCGCTGCCGACAGCGGCGGCAGGCCGGGTGCCGGAGGCGCCGGCGGAACCGGTGCCGGCGGGACCGGCGCGGGCGGCGTGCCGCCGACCGGGGCTGGGGCCGGGCTGCTGTCGCCGCCCCCACCGCCGCCGCAGGCCGCCAGGGCCAGCAGCACGGCGGAACTCAGACCCTTCAAGACAAGGCGGCGGCTCGCCAGATCGGCGCGCAAGGCATCGGACACGAGAATCCCTCCAGTGGTTGTGGCGGGATTGTCCGCGGGAGGCGCCGCTGCGGCGGCCCCCCGGATCCGGTGGACTCAGTAAGCGGCTGTGAAGCGCTTGCGGATGTGCTTCGGCGTCTCGATCTCGTCGACGATCGCGACCGCGAGGTCGGCCACCGACAGGCCGGCCGGCTTGTCGCCGTCCATCAGCAGTTCTTCGGCGCCGATGCGGAACTTGCCGGTGCGCGGCCCGGGCGCGAGCAGCGCGGCGGGCGACAGGAAGGTCCAGTCCAGTGCAGTCTCGCCGCGGATCTGGTTCAGCGCTTCGCGGGCGGCGAGGGCGCCTTGCTTGTACTCGGCCGGGAAGTGCGGCGTGTCGACCAGCTGCACGCCGGGCGCGACGAACAGGCTGCCGGCCCCGCCGACCACCAGCACCCGCTTGACGCCCGAGCGCTTGACGCCGTCGAGGATGGCACGCGTGCCCTGCAGGAACAGGTCGTGGATGCGCGGCTCGCTCCAGCCGGGGTTGTACGAGTCGACCACCGCGTCATGGCCTTCGACCGCGGCGGCCACCTGGGCGGCATCGAGCGCATCGGCCTTGACGACCTTCAGGCCGAGCTGGCCGGCGAGTTTGTCCGGATGGCGGGCCAGCGCAGTCACCTGGTGGCCGCGCGACAGCAGTTCTTTCAGCACTTCGGAGCCGACGAAGCCGGTGGCACCGATCAGGGCGATCTTCATGGGGTGTTCCTTGGGGAAGTGGTTGTCGATGGCGAGATGATCCAGGCTTCACAATGGGTGCGCCAGTCGCTCATTTCGAACAACATTCTTTAGCTGGGCTTCACGATCATGGATGATTTGCGCCGCATGGCCTTGTTTGCCGAGGTGGTGCGCCTCGGCTCGATGAGCGGTGCCGCGCGGGCGCTGGGGCTCAGCACGTCGGCAGTGAGCCAGCAGATGCGCGCGCTGGAGCAGGGCAGCGGCGTGACGCTGCTGCACCGTTCGACGCGCAAGCTGACGTTGACCGATGCGGGGGCCCGCTTTGCCGAGCACTGTCGCGCGATGGTGGAGGCCGCCGAGCAGGCGAGGCGGCAGCTGACGCTGGCGCATGACGCGCCGGTGGGCGAACTGCGGCTTTCGGCTCCGGTGGGTTTTGCGCGCTACATCGCACCGGCGCTGGCGCCGCTGCTGGCCGATCACCCGGGGCTGACGCTGCGGCTGCTGGTGGACGACGCGATGATCGACCTGATCGACGCGCGCATCGACCTCGCGTTGCGCGCCGGGCGCATGCCCGATTCGACCCACGTCGCGCGGCGGCTGTGCAGCTTCGCGTGGATCCTGTGCGCGGCGCCGACGTACCTGCACCGCCACGGCACGCCGCAGACACCGAAGGAGCTGCTGGCGCACCAGTGGATCGTGCTGTCGCGCGACGGCACCGCGCTGGCATTGGAGATGCGGCGCGGCGAGGGCGAGCAGGAGTCGCTGCGGCTGGAGGCGCGCATCACCAGCAACAACCAGCTGAGCCTGCAGCAGATGTGCCTGGCGGGGCTGGGGATCGCGCTGCTGACGCGGGCGGATGCGGATGAGGACCTGCGCTCGGGGCGGCTGGTTCAGTTGATGCCCGACTGGCAGGCGCCCGGGATCCCGGTGTGGGCGGTGACGCCGCAGCGGGACAACCAGCCGGCGAAGGTGCGACATGCGGTGGCGGCGTTGCAGGGGTATTTGATGGGGGTGCCGGGGGCGGTACCTTGACGCATCGCGCCGAGGCCGTTGACGGTTCACGCCTCGATTCCGCCGCGCCGTCAAACCAGAACGTCGCGATCCACATCCCCGATCCGCGTCCTTCCGCAAAACGCCATCGTCGTATCCAGCTCCTTCGCGATGATCTGCAGCGCCTTCGTCACCCCGGCCTCGCCCATCGCGCCGAGGCCGTAGATGAAGGAGCGGCCGATCATCGTGCCCCTGGCGCCGAGCGCGGTGGCTTTCAGCACGTCCTGGCCGGAACGGATCCCGCCGTCCAGCCAGACCTCGATGCGCGACCCCACCGCGTCGACGATGCCCGGCAGGGCCTCGATCGACGACAGCGCACCGTCCAGCTGGCGCCCGCCGTGGTTCGACACGATCAGCGCATCGGCGCCGGTGTCGGCCGCGAGCCGGGCGTCTTCTGCATCGAGGATGCCCTTCAGGATCAGCTTGCCGCCCCAGCGCTTCTTGATCCACTCCACGTCGGCCCAGCTCAGCGCCGGGTCGAACTGGTCGGCCGTCCAGGAGCCCAGCGACGACATGTCGGCCACGCCCTTCACATGCCCGACGATGTTGCCGAACGTGCGCCGCGGCGTGCCCAGCATCGCCATGCACCAGCGCGGCTTGGTCGCCAGGTTGATCAGGTTCGCGATGGTGGGCTTCGGCGGGGCCGACAGGCCGTTCTTCAGATCCTTGTGCCGCTGGCCGAGGATCTGCAGGTCCAGCGTCAGCACCAGCGCACCGCACTTCGCGGCCTTCGCACGGTCGATCAGCCGCTCGACGAAATCGCGGTCCTTCATCACGTAGAGCTGGAACCAGAACGGCGCCTTCGTGTGGGCCGCCACGTCCTCGATCGACGCGATGCTCATCGTCGACAACGTGAACGGCACGCCGAATTTCTCGGCCGCGCGCGCCGCATGGATCTCGCCATCGGGATGCTGCATGCCGCACATGCCGATCGGCGCCAGCGCCACCGGCATCGCGACGTCGACGCCGATCATCTGCGTGCGCAGCGAGCGGTTCGCCAGGTTCACCGCCACGCGCTGGCGCAGCTTGATCTTCTGGAACTCGCTCTCGTTCGCGCGGTAGGTGCCCTCGGTGTACGAGCCGGAGTCGGCGTAGTCGTAGAACATGCGCGGCACGCGCCGTTCGGCGAGCACGCGAAGGTCTTCGATGCAGGTGATCACGGGCATGGGGTCCTGAACTCCGGAAGAAGCGGGTGTCCCATGCTAGTGGCGCCGCGCGCCGGCCGACCGGAAAGAATTTCAGGGTTGACCCGAAATCAACGCGCTTGCTTCGGCGAGCGCCGCGCTCGCGGTCTCGGCGCAGGTCTCGCGCAGCCATTGCGCGAACGCCGGGGCGGCCCCCTCGTCGCGGTGCGGCAGCAGCCGGTACTGCCGCGACGGCGTGATCGCCAGCGCAAACAGCGGCCGCAACGCGCCGCTCGACAGCCACGGCCGCGCCAGGCTGGGCCGCGCCAGCGCCACGCCCTGGCCGCCGGCCGCAGCCTCCAGCGTCAGCCCCAGGTCGACCAGCTTGGTGCCCTGCGCCGGCTCGCCCCAATCGAGCCCCGCGGCACGGAACCATGGCGTCCACGGCTCGATCGGCGTGCGCAGCAACGGCGCATCGGCCAGGTCGGCCGGCGTGTGCAGCGGCGGCAGGCGCTCGATCAGCGACGGCGCGGCCATCGCCATCGCCACGTCGCGCATCAGCAGCTGGCCTTCGGCCGCTTCGCCGTCGAGGTGGCGCACCTCGATGTCGGACTCGCCAGCCGCCATGTCGAGGAACGGGATCGACAGCGCGATCTCCAGCTCGACCTGCGGATGCGCGCGCGTGAAGCGCTGCAGCGCCGGCACCAGGATCTGCCGCGCGAAGGTCGGCGGCGCGGTGATGCGCAGCCGCTGCGTGCGCTGTGCCGAGCGCTGGTGCAGCGGCACCGCGGCCAGCAGCGCGAGCGCGGCCGCCACCTGCGGCAGGTACTCCTTGCCGGCCGGCGTCAGCGCGAGCGCGCGTGCAGAGCGCGCCAGCAGCACGGTGCCGAGCAGTTCCTCGAGCGTCGCGATGCGCTTGCCGATCGCGCTGGCACTCACATGCAGCTCGTCGGCCGCGCGCTCGAAGCTGCCGAGGCGGGCCGCGCATTCGAACGCGCGCAGCCCGTCGATCGACGGGTAGCGGAGGTCGGAAGCCACGCTCACCACGGGCCGAGCGCCGGGCCGCCCCAAGCCGGCCCGTATCCCCCTGGGGGATCGATCGATGTGCCCATCGAGCGAGGGGCTGCCATCATCCGCGGCGCTTGCGCGGCACGAAGTTCAGCTTGCCGGCCGCCTTCAGCGCCTCGGCACTCACCTGCACCTGCTGCGGCGGCTGGTCCTGCAACTGGTCGGGGTGCCACAGCACCAGCTGCGCCGCGCCTTCGGGCACGTTGTCGATGCGGGCGATGCCGTTCTCGTCGGTCTTCGCGAACCACGGCGTGTCGGTCACGTACACCTGCCCGCGCATCGACGCATGCAGGTGGCAGCCGAGCCCGATCGGGCCGGCGGCGTCGACCTTGATGTCGGCCTGCGAGCTGCCGCTCTTCTTGCGCGGTGCGGTGGGTCTGGGGTCGTCGTACTCGGACACGCGACCACCGCCGGCCGGTGCCACCTCGGCGGCATCCAGCCGCATCTCGAAGCTCTTCACCGCCGGCATGCTGCCCAGCGGCCCGCTCGGCACCGAGCGCACATGATGGTCGTAGCTGTCGCGGTTCAGGAAGCGCAGCGTCGTGCCGGCCGGCACCACGGTCAGGAAGGGCACGAAGCGCAGGTTCTCCTGCGCGATCAGCACCGGGGCCGCGCCCGGCTTCAGCAGCGGCTTGATCGCCGGCTCGATCAGCACGACGGTGTCGATGGCCGGCTTGCCGTCGGCATCGGTCACCAGGACCTGCACGCTGGCGGCCTGTGCGCCGAGCGCAACGAGGGTGGTGAGGGCAAGCGCGAGGGCGCGCGGGATCCGTTCGAGGTGGCTCATGGGCTGTGCAATCCGTGGGGTCAGGGGGTGTTGATGATGTCGCGGTGCATCGGCGCGAGTTGCGCGAGCAGCTTGTTCTGCGCGGTGAACGCAATGCCTTGCGCGTCCATCGCCTGCTGCAGCACCTCGACCAGCGCGTTGAAATTGTTCTTGTTGATGTCCATGCCGGCATGCGCCTGCTTCATGTCGGGGCCTCGGCGCCTGCACGGGCCGCCCGACACCTGGCAGAACTGCGTGACCAGCTCGGCCTTCACGTGCGCCTGGTCGACGTCCTTGAAGAACGGGTTCATCCGCGGGTCGGCCAGCAGCCGGACCATGAAGTCGTCGACCAGCTTCACCAGGCCGGGCTGCGCGCCGAGCTGCTGGTACAGCGCATCGTCGGTCGGGGTGCTGGCGGTGCTGGATTGCGCCCGGGCGCTGCCAGCCGCAAGCGCGGCGCCGAGCAGCAGCGCGTGCACGAAGAGGGAGAGGGTGCGGGTCATCGTGGATCTCCGTGGCAGGGGGTCAGAACGCGATCTGCGCCGACACGTAGGCGCCGCTCTGCCGGCGTGTCACGACCCCCGGCACGATCTTGCCGAGGTCGACATAGGCGGCGGTCAGCGAGAAGTTCTTGCAGGGCGCCCACGCGACGAAGAGGTCGGCCCAGTCATCTTCCTTCAATGCGCCGGCACCGAGCGCGCTGTTGTCGCGCAAGTTGTCCGGCTTGGCGCGGTATTCGATGCCGGCCGCGATGCGCTTGTTGAACAGGTAGGCCAGCGACACCTCCGGCAGCACCCGGTAGCGGTCGTGGTCGGTGGCGCCGAAGCCGAGCAGGCCGTTCTGGTTCGCCTTGGTGGCGCGCAGCGTCAGGTTGGCGAGGAGGCCCTGGCCGAGGAACAGCTTGGTCGCGCTGACGTAGAGGTCGGTGCCGCTGTCCTTCGCGCCGAACGCGGTCAGCACGTCGGCCAGCGGTCCGGCGTGGGCCTTCCTGGCCTGCAGGCCGACGGCGACCTGCGGCATCCAGCGGTCGCTGTCGAGCACCGCGTCGCCGGCCACGCGGACCTTCAGGCCGACGATGTCCTGCTTCAGCCGCAGGTCGTTGAACGACGGATCGCCGAGCACGCCGGCGAGCGCGCCGCCGACCGGGCCGGTGTCGAAATCCTGGTGGGCGAGCGAGAGCTCGAAGCGGTCGTCCCAGGCGATGGCGACGCCGTAGCCGGTCAGGCCGTAGTCCTGCGTCTTCACGCGGGTCGCGAAGGCCGATCCGCCGAACTCGCCGGCGGTGCCGTAGCCGCCGGTCACCGCCCACGGGGTCAGGCCGCCGCCGGCCGCACCGTCGATGCTGCTGACGCCGCCGGTCAGCAGCAGCTTGCCGCTGTGCGTGCTGCTCTGGGCCAGCGCCGGCGCGGTGGCCAGCGCAAGCGGAAGGACGGCGCACGCAAGCGCCAGGCGATGCAAGGGCATGGAGTCTCCTCAAGTTCGTTCGCGGATCTACGCATTGAGGTCGGCCACGGATGCAGTCTGCCGATCACGCAGGAGAGCATCGTCCATCGAACGTGCATATTTGGCAATCTGCTGCCGGCGCGATCAGTCGTGCGGGGGCGCGATGTCGAGTTGGTCGAACAGCGGCATCGGGCCGTAGACGGGTTCGGGTTCGTGCACCTCGGGTGCGGCCGCCGCCGGTGCCACCAGCTCGCTCAGCGTTGCCAGGTTGCCGGCCCGCACGCCGAGCAGCCGCAGCCGGCGCGACAGGTCGACGCGCTTCAGGCATTCGCCGGCTGCGCGGCGGATCGTGCGGGCGTCCATCGTGTGGGCCGGCAAGGTCAGGTCGCGGGTGACGATCTTGAAATCGTCGAAGCGCAGCTTGATGCCGATGGTCTTGCCGGCGTAGCCCTTGCGCGCCAGGTCGCCGGCCAGCTCGACGCACAGTTCGGTGAAGATGGCCGACAGCGTGGGCCGGTCGCGCACCGCATGCAGGTCGCGGTCGAAGGTGGTCTCGCGGCTGATCGACTTCGGCTCGCTGTAGGTGACCACCGGCCGCTCGTCGCGGCCATGCGAGGCCTCGTGCAGCCACGCACCGTAGCTCCTGCCGAAGTGCTCGACCAGCCACGCCGGGTCGGCCGCGGCGATGTCGCCGATCGTGTGCAGGCCGAAGCCGGCGAGCTTCTCGCTCGCCTTCGGGCCGATGCCGTTGACCTTCTTCGCGGCCAGCGGCCAGATGCGCGACGGGATCTCGTCGAACGACAGCAGCGTCAGGCCGTTCGGCTTGTCGAGTTCGGAGCACAGCTTGGACAGCAGCTTGTTCGGCGTGATGCCGACCGAGCAGGTCAGGCCGGTGGCGTCGAACACCGCGTCTTTCAGCGCGCGGCCGAGGCTCGCGCCGGCGTCGTGCTGCGAGCCCGGCACGTCGGTCAGGTCGATGTAGATCTCGTCGATGCCGCGGTCTTCGACCACCGGCGCAATCTGCCGCACCGCCGCCTTGAACAGGCGCGAGTACCGGCGGTATTCGTCGAAGTCGACCGGCAGCAGGATCGCGTCGGGCGCGAGCGCCGCGGCCTTCATCATGCCCATTGCCGAGAACACGCCGAGCGCGCGCGCCGCATAGGTGGAGGTGGTGATGACGCCGCGGCCGGTGTAGTTGCGCAGCTTCGCGTAGCGCCACGAGCCGTCGGCCAGCTGCCGGGGCTTGCTGTCGCGCCCGCCGCCGATCACGACGGCCTGGCCGCGCAACTCGGGGTAGCGCAGCAGTTCGACGGACGCATAGAAGGCGTCCATGTCGAGGTGGGCGATCAGGCGTCGGGTCATGGTGCGGGCTGTACGGATCCACAGTATCGCGCGCCGCGCTATCCTCGGCAAATTCGCCGGGCAGATTCGCTTCGCCCTCATGCTCGTCCCCACCCATGCTGGATTTCCAAGCCCCGCCGATCGATGCAGCCCGCATGCGCCGCGCCGGGCGCGACCTGCTGTCGCTCGCGCTGATGGACGCGCGCAACCATTCGCTGCGCTGGCTGCAGGCCTTGGAGACCGCGCGCGTCGAGGTGCCGGAGGCGCTGCGGCCCGAGGTCGATCCGCCGCTGTGGACGCTCGGCCACCTGGGCTGGTACCAGGAGTACTGGATCGGCCGCAACGTGCAGCGCCACCGCGGCACGCAATGCGACGAACGCGCGCCGCGGCTGGCGTCCATCGAGCCCGGCGCCGATGGCTGGTTCGATGCCTCGCTCGCGCCGGTGGCCACGCGCCGCGTGCTGACGCTGCCCGATGCGCAGGCGGTGCGCCACTACCTGGCCGAGACGCTGGAGACCACGCTCGAGCTGCTGGAGCATGCGAACGACGGCGACGACGCGTTGTATTTCTTCCGGCTCGCGCTGTTCCATGAAGACGCGCATGCCGAGGGCCTCGCGGTGCTGTCCCAGCAGCTCGGCTTCGATGCCGGGCTGTGGCCGGCGCCGGGCAGCCTTCCGTCGCGGCCGCCGCTGCTGTTCCCGGCCGCGCGGGCGCGCATCGGAAGCGAAGCGGGCGAGGGCTTCGCGTACGACAACGAGCAGCCGGCGCACGACGAGCCGCTGCCGGAGTTCGAGATCGATGCGCAGGCGGTCAGCTGGGCGCAGTACGGCGAGTTCGTCGAGGACGGCGGGTACGACGAAGCGCGCTGGTGGACGCCGCAAGGCTGGGCCTGGGTGCAGGCCGGCGGGCGGCGCTGCCCGCGCTACGTCGACCAGATGCGCCAGGGCGTGCTGCAGCAGCGTTTCGGCCGGCTGACGCGCGTGCCGCTGGCGCAGCCCGCGCTGCACCTGAGCTGGTACGAGGCCGATGCATGGTGCCGCTGGGCCGGCCGGCGCTTGCCGACCGAGGTCGAGTGGGAGCATGCGGCGCGCACCGGCGAATCGCGCGGCTTCCGCTGGGGCCAGGTGTGGGAATGGACGGCGGGTCGCTTCCGGCCGTACGCGCATTTCGAGCCGGGGCCGGATCGTGGGCACACGATGCCGGGTTTCGACGACCGGCATCGCGTGCTGCGCGGCGCGTCGTTCGCGACGCGCGAACGGCTGCGGCATCCGTGCTACCGCAACTTCGAATTGCCGAGCTGCGATACGGAGTTCACCGGGTTCAGGAGCTGCGCGCTGCCGACCCGTTCGCCCTGAGCCTGTCGAAGGGTCGGCTCGCACGCCACCAGGGCTTCGACAAGCTCAGCCCGAACGGGACTCCACCCGTTCGCCCTGAGCCTGTCGAAGGGTCAGCTCGCACGCCACCAGGGCTTCGACAAGCTCAGCCCGAACGGGACCCCACCCCGTTCGCCCTGAGCCTGTCGAAGGGTCCGCCCGCATGCCACCAGGGCTTCGACAAGCTCAGCCCGAACGGGACCTCACCCGTTCGCCCTGAGCCTGTCGAAGGGTCTGCCCGCATGCCACCAGGGCTTCGACAAGCTCAGCCCGAACGGGACCCCACCCGTTCGCCCTGAGCCTGTCGAAGGGTCTGCCCGCATGCCACCAGGGCTTCGACAAGCTCAGCCCGAACGGGACCCCACCCCGTTCGCCCTGAGCCTGTCGAGGGGTCTGCCCCCATGCCACCAGCACTTCGACAAGCTCAGCCTGAACGGGACCTCATCCCGTTCGCCCTGAGCCTGTCGAAGGGTCTGCCCGCATGCCACCAGGGCATCGACAAGCTCAGCCCGAACGGGATGATGATCCGGACGGACCGGCTACAGCCCCGCAAAGAAGCCCAGCGACGGCGCGAAGAAATACTCCCCGCCCTTCAGCGTGACGAAGCCCGCCATGCGCTGCGCCAGCGTCGGTGCCTGCGCATCGCCCCAGCCGGCGTGATGACGGTGCTTCACCGCGCCGCCCTGGCCTGCCAGCGGGTCGACACCGGTGTGGCCGAGCACGAAGCCCTCGTCGTTGGCCCGGTTCGCCTGCGAGAACTCGAACTGCTCGACGATGCTCGCCTGGCAGGCCATGAACAGCAGCCCGACGCCATGCGACGGCGCGTCGCTGAAGCGCATCTGCGCATCCTGCCGCCGCTCGCCGTACGGCATGCTGCGCCGTGCCATCAGTCGCGCGCGCTCGGCTTCCGGTGCGATGCCGAATTCGCGCACCGTGTCGCCGCGCGGATTGGTCTTGCGGATGTGTGCATGCAACGGGCAGCGCAACCCCTGCGGATCGTCGGCATAGTCGAAATCGTCCGCCTGCGGCGGCGCCAGCCCGCCGCGGCCCTGCAGCGCGAGCGGCGTGCCGTCGGCGAAGCGGCCCACCAGCATCGCGCCGGCCAGCGCCGCATCGGCGGCCGCGCCGAGCTTGCGTAGCCCGCGCGCCAGCGCGGCCTCGGCCTGCCGGAAGGCGTGCACGTTCTGCTCGAGCTTGCGGCACACCACGTACGAGCCGTGCGCGGTGGCATCGTCGACCGTCGGGTCGCGCACCAGCACCTGGCCCAGCGGAGCGCGCGGCGACCATCGCTGGCTGGGCCCGCGGCGCAGCGCGTCGCGGGCCAGGTCCTCGTCGATCATCAGCGGCTGGCTGCGGCCGGTGACGAAGCCGAAGTGCTCGATGCCTTCGCCGCCGGCGTTGCGCCAGGCGCGGGTGCGTTCGACGCCAAGCAGCGCGATGCCCGGCGGCAGCGCGCCGGCCCACGCCGCGAGCTGCGCCTCCACCTGCCGCGCATCGCCGGCCAGTTGCAGCAGCGCATGCACCTCGCCGCGCCACGGCGGCTCCCAGCCGGCGGGATCGGGGTCGCGCAGCATCGGCTGCCGATCCTTCAGGCCTTCGGCGAACGCCGGGTCCGACGGCCAGCGCTCGCGCGGCACCTGCAGCGCGCGGTAGCCGCTCGCCGACAGCAGGCAGGCGACGAACGGCGGCGTCTGCAGCGGCATGCCGGCCGCGCGCGCGGCACGCACGCGCCGTGCGTCGGCCAGCTGCACATCGGCGCGGCCGATCAGCGGCAGCAGCCCGCGCAGCAAGGTGCGCCCAGCCTGCGCCTGCCCGAAGCGCAGCAGCAGGTGCGCGGCATGCGGCCGGCCGTGGCCCTTCAGCAGGTTGCCCTGCAGCTGCGCCAGCAGCGCGCGCTCGGCGGCGGTGGTCGCCGCCAGCGAGAGGGTCTTGCTCAGGTCGACGACCGGGGGAGCCATGCGGGGTCCTGGTGAGGCGGCCCCGAGAGCGTGCCTTCACCCCGCGCCGGCGGCATCCCCAAGTTCGCGGACGACCAGCCCCCCAGCTTGTCGGTGCGGGCCCGTCAGGCGGGCGGCGCGAGCGCGGTGTAGTCGACCGCCTGCTCGCCGCGGCAGAAGCCGTACAGCTGCAGGCCCGACTGCCGCGCGATGTCGACCGCGAGCGAGGTCGGCGCCGAGATCGCGGCCAGCGTGCCGACCTGCAGCCGCGCGCACTTGCGCACCAGCTCGTAGCTCGCGCGGCTCGACATCACGACGAAGCCGGGCTCGCCGAGGCGGCCGGCCAGCGCGCGCCGGCCGAGCAGCTTGTCGAGCGCGTTGTGGCGGCCGACGTCCTCGGTCACGTCGAGCAGCTCGCCGGCCGGCGTGGCCCAGCCGGCGGCATGGCAGGCGCCGGTGTCGGCGTTCAGCGCCTGCCGGGCCGGCAGCGCGGCGAACGCGCGCAGCACCACGTCGGCCGGGACCGGCGCGTGGTCGGCCAGGCGTTCGGTGGGCAGCAGGTCGAGCTGCGCGAGGCTGTCGATGCCGCACAGCCCGCAGCCGGTGCGGCCTTCGAGCGAGCGCTTGCGGTCCTTCAGCGCGGCAAACGCGCGCGACGACACCGTCAGGTGCACCTCGCAGCCGCGCGCATGCGCCCGGACCTCGATGTCGCGGCATTCGTCGCGGCCGTCGATCAGCCCTTCGGACAGCGCGAAGCCGAGCCCGAAGGCCTCGAGGTCGGTCGGCGTGGCCATCATCACCGCATGCGACAGGCCGTTGAAGACCAGCGCGACCGGCGATTCGACCGCCACCATGTCGCGCCGCTCGCTGGCGACCGCGCCCAGGTGGCGGCGCACCGACACCGCCTCGGTCGGCGGCAGGTGGTCGGGCAGGTCGCAGTCGTCGAGGGCGACGCGCGGGTCGGGCGCGGGCAGGGTCATGTCAGGCGGCGTGCAGCGTCGGTGGCGAAGGCACGCCATTGTCCGCCGTCGTCGACCTGCAGGCGGACCCAGCCGGGGCCGGCCGCGTCGCCGATGCGGGCATCGCTCATCTGCGTGTACAGGCGGATCAGCACGCTGACCCGCACGCCCAGCCGCTTGGCCAGCCGCGTCAGCGAGACGCCGCGGCCTTCGTCGTCGAGCGCCAGCAGTTCCTGCAGCGCCCGGTCTTCGAGCGCCGCGGGTCCGGCTTCAGGCATGGGCCGGTGCGGTGTCCGCGACGTCGCGTGCGTTCGCCACCGGCTTGTCCTGCGGGCGCAACGTGAGCACCACCGGGATCGACTTCGAGGTCGGCGTGCGGGCACCGATCGCGAAGCTCTGCAGCGGCACCAGCGCGTTGGTCTCGGGGTAGTAGCTCGCGATGCAGCCGCGCGGGATGTCGTACTCGACCAGCAGGAACTTCTCGGCGGTGCGGCGTTCGTCGTTGCCGTCGTCGCCGAAGTAGACGCTGGTGATGTCGACCCAGTCGCCGGCCTTCATGCCGATGTCCTTCAGGTCGTCACGGTGGATGAAGACGACGCGGCGGTGGCCGTAGACGCCGCGGTAGCGGTCGTCCATGCCGTAGATCGTGGTGTTGTACTGGTCGTGCGAGCGCACGGTGGCCAACGTCAGCACGACGGCATCGGTCTGCTTGCGGGCGCGGTGCACCGCGGTGTCGCGCGGCACCGGGTGGGCGCTGAACTGCGCCTTGCGCGATGCGGTGACCCACACGCGTTCCGATGCGGTGTTGCGCAGCCGGAAGCCGCCCGGCTTGCGGATCTTCTCGTTGAAGCCGCTGAAGTCGTCGAACACCGCTTCGATCTTGTCGCGGATGCGGCTGTAGTCCTCGACCAGCCACAGCCACGGCGTCTTGCTGGCGGGCAGCGTGGCCGCGGCCAGCCGCGCGACGATCATCGGCTCGGACAGCAGCATCGGCGACGCCGGCGCGTTCAGCCCGGACGACAGGTGCACCATGCTCATCGAGTCTTCGACCGTCACGCCCTGCGCGCCGCCGGCCTGCAGGTCGACCTCGGTGCGGCCCAGGCAGGGCAGCAGCAGCGCCTGGCGGCCGTGGATCACGTGGCTGCGGTTGAACTTGGTGGCCACGTGCACCGTCAGCTCGCAGCGGCGCAGCCCCTTCCAGGTGGCGTGCGTGTCGGGCGTGGCGGCGGCGAAGTTGCCGCCCATCGCGAAGAACACCTTGCCGCGGCCGTCGACCATCGCCTCGATCGCACCGACCGTGTCGAAGCCCTCGGCGCGCGGCGGCTTGAAGCCGAACACGTCGGCCAGGCGGTCCAGGAAGGCCGGCGCCGGCTTCTCGTAGATGCCCATCGTGCGGTCGCCCTGCACGTTGCTGTGGCCGCGCACCGGGCAGGCGCCGGCACCGGGGCGGCCCAGGTTGCCGCGCATCAGCAGCAGGTTGGTGATCATCTGGATCGTCGCGACCGAATGCTGGTGCTGGGTGATGCCCATGCCCCAGCAGGCGATCACGCGGCTGGCGCCGGCGTACAGGTCGCCGGCCTGGCGGATCTGCGCTTCGGTCAGGCCCGATTCGGCCTCGATCGTGCGCCAGTCCTCGGCGCGCGTGTCGGCCTCGAAGGCCTCGAAGCCGTGCGTGTGCTCGGCGATGAACGCGACATCGAGCACGCGGGCGGTGCCGTCGCGCTGCGCGCGGTCGTCGAGTTCGAACAGGTGCTTGCACATGCCCTTGACCAGCGCGAGGTCGCCGCCGATGCGCAGCTGGAAGTAGTGCGAGCTGATCGGCGTCGAGCCGAGCGTGGCCATCTCGATCGCGTTCTGCGGGTTCGCGAAGCGCTCCAGGCCGCGCTCGCGCAGCGGGTTGAAGCTGACGATCTTCGCGCCGCGCTTCGACGCGTCGCGCAGCTCGCCGAGCATGCGCGGATGGTTGGTGCCGGGGTTCTGGCCGAAGATGAAGATCGCGTCGGCCAGCTCGAAGTCGTCGAGCGTGACCGTGCCCTTGCCGACGCCGATGGTCGGCCGCAGGCCCGAGCCGCTCGGCTCGTGGCACATGTTCGAGCAGTCGGGGAAGTTGTTCGTGCCGTACTCGCGCACGAACAGCTGGTAGAGGAAGGCCGCCTCGTTGGAGGTGCGGCCGGAGGTGTAGAAGATCGCCTGGTTCGGGTCCGGCAGCGCGCGCAGCTCGCGCGCGATCATCGCGAACGCCTGGTCCCAGTCGATGGGTTGGTAGCGGTCGGAGGCCGCGTCATACACCATCGGGTGCGTGATGCGGCCCATGTCCTCGAGGAAGAAGTCGGATTGTTCGGCCAGCCACGAGACGGTGTGCGCGCCCAGCACCTCGGGCGTCGCGCGCTTGGACGTGGCCTCGGCGGCCACGGCTTTCACGCCGTTCTCGCAGAACTCGAAGGTCGAGGTGTGGTCGCGGTCCGGCCAGGCGCAGCCGGGGCAGTCGAAGCCGTCCGGCTGGTTGGCCGACAGCATCGTCTTCGCGCCCTTGGCCGCGATGCCGTGCTGCAGCAACTGGTGCGCGACGCTCTTCAGCGCGCCCCAGCCGCCGGCCGGACCCTTGTAGAACTCGATCTTCTGGTGTGCCATTTTTTAAACGCTCCCAACTCACTGTCAGAACCCACTACCCAAGCGCTCTCGATCCAGCGGACGCCGCGGAACCGGCTTTGCCGGGCCGCTGGCGGCGCCCCCTTCGAGGGGGAGGCGCCGCAGGCGCTTCGGGGGTGGGTGTCATCTCACGCGAAGAACTTGCCCACGGTCAGCAAGGTCTTGTAGACGCCCCAGGCGAGCGGAATGCCGACCGCCGCCCAGGCCAGCGCGACCACGAAGGTCGGCGTGGTGCCACCGGCGCCGGAGCCCGTGCCGACGTCGGCCGCGGCCGCGCGGTCATGCGCCAGGCGCTTCTCTTCGGCCAGTTCCTCGTCGCTCATGAAGTGCTTGTCGGCCACCGGACGGATCGACAGGTTGGCGATCAGGCCGATCACCAGCATGCCGACCAGGATGTACATCGTCTGGTTGTAGACCTGCTCGCGCGGGATGCCGAGGTTGAGCTGGTAGTCGCGCATGTAGTTCACGATCACCGGGCCGAGGATGCCGGCCGTGGCCCAGGCCGTCAGCAGGCGGCCGTGGATCGCGCCCACCATCTGCGTGCCGAACAGGTCGGCCAGGTAGGCCGGCACCGTCGCGAAGCCGCCGCCGTACATGCTCAGGATGACGCACACCGCACCGACGAACAGCAGGGTGCTGCCCGCGCCGGCACTGCTCGGCAGGCTCGCGTACAGCACGCCGCCGAGCACGAAGAAGATCGTGTAGGTGAGCTTGCGGCCGAGCTTGTCGGAGATGCTGGCCCAGAAGAAGCGGCCGCCGATGTTGAACAGGCTCAGCAGCGCGGTGAAGCCCGCCGCGATGCCGGCGATCGCCGCCTTCTGTGCGGTGTCGAGCTCTCCGATCTTCTTGGCCACGCCGATCAGGCTGCCACCGAAGACTTCCTGCAGCATCGGGCTGGCCATGCCGATCACGCCGATGCCGGCGCTGACGTTCATGCACAGCACCAGCCAGACCAGCCAGAACTGCGGAATGCCCCACACCTTCTTCACGTGCACGTGGCGCTGCGTGATCATCGCGTTGGTGGTCTGCGCGACCGGCGGGGTCCAGCCGGCGGGCTTCCAGCCGCTCGGCGGGACGCGGTAGCCGAAGGCGCCGCCCAGCATGAAGACGAAGTACACCAGCGCCATCACGATGAAGGTCTGCATCACGCCGACGTCGGTCGGCGATGCGAAGGTCTTCATCAGTTCGGCCGCGAGTGGCGATCCGATCATCGCGCCGCCGCCGAAGCCCATGATGGCCATGCCGGTGGCCATGCCGCGGCGGTCGGGGAACCACTTGATCAGCGTCGACACCGGCGAGATGTAGCCGAGGCCGAGGCCGATGCCGCCGATGATGCCGGAGCCGAGGATCATCATCCAGAACTGGTGCAGGTGGATGCCGAGCGCCGAGATCAGCATGCCGCCGCACCAGCACAGCGCGCTGACCACGCCGGCCTTGCGCGGGCCGGCCCGTTCAAGCCAGCCGCCCCACAGCGCCGCGGAGCAGCCGAGGAACACGAAGAACAAGGTGTACATCCACCCGAGCGTCGAGACCTTCCAGTCGCAGGTGGTGGTGAACAGTTCGGCGAAGAAGCCGACGTCCGGGCCGCACTTGATCGCTTCCTTGATGCCCAGCGCCTTCGACAATGGCAACCAGAACACCGAGAAGCCGTAGGCCATGCCGATGCACAGGTGGATGGCCAGGGCTGCCGGCGGGACGAGCCAGCGATTGAAGCCAGGGCCTGCGATCGTCCGCTCCTTGTCGAGCAGTCCGGCGGCGCCGGCTGGCGCGGAGGGTGTCGATTCCGCTGTGGTTGAAGACATTCTTGCTCCCGGGTTTGTGAGTATCGGTATTCAAGATCCCGCCGGGCTCGCACGGGTCTTGATGCTGCAGTGACACGCAAGCCCCGGACTGTAGGCAGGGGCCGGCGTGGCGGCAATATGATGCCGCGGACATAGGCCCGTGAACAAGCAATCGCTTACATGGGCAGGAAAACGATAAGGCTGTATTCCGTGAACAAAGTCACCATCAGGCCGCAGTGGTCGTTGACGCGCGAAGGCGGCGGCACGCTGATGCCGCGGCTGATCGAACTGCTGCGCCTCGTGCAGCAGCACGGCAGCCTGGCGCGCGCGTGCGAAGCCAGCGGCTTGTCGTATCGCCATGCCTGGCAGATGGTGCGCGAGGGGCATGCGCTGTTCGGTGCGCCGCTGCTGCGCATGTCGCCGGGGCGCAACTCGACGCTGGCGCCACTGGGCGAAAAGCTGGTGTGGGCCGATCGCCGCATCACGGCGCGGCTGACGCCGCTGTTCGAATCGATCGCATCGGAACTCGAGGCCGAGATCGCGCAGGCGATGGAGGAGCCGCCGGCGGTGCTGCGCCTGCACGCGAGCCATGGTTTTTCGATCGAGATCCTGCAGCAGCAGCTGGCCGCCGACGGGATGCAGCTGGAATGGAAGTACTGCACCGGCGTCGAGGCGGTGTCGGCGATGACGAGCTGGCAGTGCGACGTGGCCGGGCTGCATGTGCCGCACGGCGAGTTCGAGGCGGCGGGGGTCGAGCACTACCGGCCGTGGCTGCGGCCGGGCGAGCAGATGCTGATCGACGTGAGCACGCGGCGGCAGGGGCTGATGCTGCAGGCGGGCAATCCGCTGCGCGTGCGCGGGATGGCGGACCTGGCGCGCATGGACGTGCGCTTCGTCAGCCGCGATCCGGGGTCGGGCACGCGGCTGCTGCTCGACCTGTTGCTGCAGCAGGCGGGGGTGGACCCGGCCGGGCCGGTGGGCCATGCGCCGTGCGAGCGCACGCATGCGGCGGTGGCGGCCTACGTGGCCAGTGGCATGGCCGATGCGGGCTTCGGGGTGGAGACGGCGGCGCGGCGCTTCGAGCTGGATTTCATTCCGCTGCAGACGGAGCAGTATTTCTTGCTGTGCGACGAGGCTTTCTTCGATACGCCGGCGATGCAGCAACTGGTGGCCGTTTTGGGGAGCGAGGAGTTTCGCGCGGCGGCGAACCAGTTGCCGGGGTATGACGCGCGGCATGCGGGGGAGGTGCATCGGCTGGAAGATGCGTTTGCCTGGCTGGGGGCGCGTCGCGGCGGGTGAGGGGATGGGCTGAGGGCTCATGCTGGGGCGGTCGACGGGCCCCCCGGGGCCCGTCGACTCCACTGCGAAGATCGGCTTTGGGGATGCATCGGCAAACTCCCTCCGCTCGCTTCGCTCGCTGTGGTCA
>NZ_LMDM01000015.1 GCF_001425825.1 Rhizobacter sp. Root1238 | reverse complement strand
CCGAGCACCTACACGACCGAGGCGACGAGCAACCGRCTGAGCAGCATCACGAACCCGGCCAGGAGCTTCGGCTACGACAGCGCCGGCAACACGATCAGCGACAGCGCGGCGTACACCGCGACCTACGGGCTGAACGGCTCGATCGCGAGCATCACGAAGGCGGGCGTGACCGGCAGCTACGACTACGACGCAAGCAGAAGGCGCATCCGCAAGGTGACGAGCACCGGCGAGGTGATCGTCTTCGTGTACGACCTCGAAGGCCAACTGCTGGGCGAATACGACCAGACGGGCCAGGCGATCCGCGAATACGTGTGGCTGGACAACATCCCGGTGGCGATGTTCATGCCGGACCCGGCCAACGCGAGCGGCCCGCCGCTCATCACCTACATCCACGCCGATCACCTGAATGCACCGAGGGTGGTGGTCCAGACGGGCCAGGCGATCCGCGAATACGTGTGGCTGGACAACATCCCGGTGGCGATGTTCATGCCGGACCCGGCCAACGCGAGCGGCCCGCCGCTCATCACCTACATCCACGCCGATCATCTGAATGCACCGAGGGTGGTGGTGGACACCAGCAACCGGGTGCGTTGGCACTGGCTGGCCGAGCCCTTCGGCACCACGGCGCCGGCGAACAATCCGAGCGGGCTGGGGGTCTTCACGCAGAACCTGCGCTTCAACCGGGTGCGTTGGCACTGGCTGGCCGAGCCCTTCGGCACCACGGCGCCGGCGAACAATCCGAGCGGGCTGGGGGTCTTCACGCAGAACCTGCGCTCCCCGGGGCAGTACGCGGATGCGGAGAGCGGGCTTTGGTACAACTACTTCCGCAGCTACGACTCCTCAAAAGGTGGTTACACGCAATCGGATCCGGCAGGACTGGTCGGTGGGATCAATACCTTTGCCTACGTTGAGGGAAACCCATTGCTCTCGATAGATCCGAACGGGCTGTGGAGTGCGGCAGATTTGCCTACGCCAGATCAAGGATTGGTGGACGCCGTAACGGGATTTGGTGACGGAATAAGTTTTTTTGGTTTCAGTCCAAGCAGATCGATCCGCGCCGGCTGGGACATTGATGGTGGGGTGAAATGCACCCCCGCGTATCAAGCGATGCGCGATGCAGGACAATGGTACACAACGCTATTTCCAATAGCTGGAAGGCTCGGCTACATGTCAAGGGTTGCATCCATTCCGAAAGGTGCCGCCACTGTGGAGGCGGCCTATGCAGCTCGCGCTGCAGCAAAAAGCGAATATAGATCCATCATGAGGCCTCTGATAAATTCGCTGGACCGCGATCCTTCGCTCGAGAATATCCTTGCCAAAGCGGCATTGAGAGGCGATGCATACGCAATCGGACGGGCGGGCATTTCAAATCCAAGATGGAATGCGGGAATACTCGGCTTGGGAGGAGTCGCTGTGATCCGTCAGCTGTTTAATCCCGAGGGGGCAATTTGTGAGTGCCAAAAATGACCTTCATCAATGATCGCTCGAAGTCGCATCGGAAAGTTGTACTGCGAAATCTGACAAGCGGAGCGCCGTGGGAAACTGAATTCTTTGAGTTGGATACGTCAAATGCGTCATTCAAGGTGCTATCAAGCTGCATTGCGGAAAAAGGTAAGCCCGTCGGATTCGGTTCCAAAGTTGTCAGCATATTAAGAGGGAAGCCTCTTCGGATATTTTTGGCGGTGTATTTTGCGGAAAATGAGTGGCGATTTTTCGACGGGCACGATGATTTTTCCTTAAAAGATCTGAACGTCCGATGGCGACGATATGGAGTTCAAATCCTGAGCTTCGGAGTTGCCAGTTTGGATGTATCTAGCCCTTCCGGATCAAAGTCAATAAACTACTTTAGGCCTTGGGTTCGCCATTGGTTTGAGGAAGGTTGGTCGTTGGACGATATTGATATTGGATGGGTTGTCAGTCATCTTTCGTCCGATGCAGATGCTAAGGCTCGGCTGATACAAGTGCTCGGGCTATCGGAGTAGAAGATGGCGGTCTCAAGTCTGAAGTGCAACAACTCTATCGCGAAAGACAGAGATTGGTACACGGAAGCTATGCAGTGGGCGCGCGGTTGCTTGGTGACCAGGGTAAATAGGCGTGGATCAAAAACTTGATTTGATGAAAGATGCATCTCGGAATTTCCCGGGCGTTGGCCACCGCTGTCAATTCAAAAATTGCGCGTATGGAATTGCAAATACAGGAGTTTTGCGGAAATATCTCAAATGACAAATCTCGAAAAGCTTGTGATTGCATCTCTTCCGGATGATAGTTTTGATTTTCTTTCGAGGCTTCGGCGGCTTAGATATCTACGTGTGGTTCACTTGCCAAACATCAAAAATATCGAGCCACTGAAAAGCTTGATCGGCTTGACTTCCCTTTCACTGGCGACATCGCCGTCTTGGGATCGCGCAAACAAAACCCTCGAGCTTGATTCATTGCGGCCGTTATTGGGGCTGACGGCGCTCCGACATGTCGAGTTGTTTGGTGTTCGACCCGCTGACGGATCGCTCAAAGTTCTTGAGTCAGTGAAGTCCTTGGAGACGGCAAGATTTTCGCAGTATGAGCAGGATGAGATGGACAGGTTCTTTCAGGTGATGGAGGTAAAAATGGCATTCAATCCAAACTCGTCATTCTGAGCAATGAAGCGAGCATTTACGACAATTGTTCTGGTTGTGGTGATTGGATTGGTATGGCTGCTCGCTTCGGCGCTGATGTTGACTCCCAACGGGTTGGATCGCCCATTGAAAATCATCGATGTACGAGCTTTCCCGGATGGCGGCTCAATGGAGATCGTCATTGCGGGCAACGACGGCCGTATTGTAGGCGTGGCTCGCATTGGAAAAATGAATATCGAGCGTGCTCGTCAACAGTTGCTTCTTGTTAATTATATTGGCGGGGTTCTTCCGCTAAGCAGGACAGCTGACCGCGGCTCCAGTCGAGAAGCGGAAATCAGGGAGGCTCTACAGGTTATTGCGAATAAGGCTTTGTCCACAAGTCAGCAGGCGCTTATCAGGAAATTGGACCCGACTGCTTTGCGGGACTTGGATCCAAGCGCAATTGCAGCGTTAGATATGTTGACCTGGATCGCGGACCGCAGATGACGGTCCTGGTTGTTGGATTCCAGGTGTTGGCTGGGTATTGCTTTTGATTGATGGATGCCAGGTGTACCAATGCAAGGTCAAATGCGAAGATGACAAGTGCGCACCAAAGTAATCTCGCTGAAGACGTAATGAGTTGGCTCAGGGCGAACCTGAGATTGCCGGCGTCGACCACCATGACGCTTGAGACCCGCATCAATCTAGATCTGGGGGTTGACGGTGATGACGGTGCGGAACTGTTGGATGCATTTACCAAGAGATTTGCGGTGGACATCGAATCGTTCGCCAATGCGCACTACGTTGGCCCTGAAGCTGGTGCATCACCGATGAGCTTCTTCCGTCGCATCCTGGGAGGTGCTGGTGTTCGTGGCGCTCAGTCTCTCGACCCTCTGTTCATCAAGGATCTGGTCGAACTGGTGAATCGAGCAGCGCATGACTAGAAACATTGAAGCCACGAAATGAACAAGGGCCGCTGCTCGGCCCTTGTTGCATTGGGTGGTAAATGTCCATCACCCTTGCCAGACTTGAGACCGTCAGGCTTCTATGCGAGGCATCGCTACATGCAGCCGATGCCGTCGCTGCCCATGCCACGCAGCTGCGATCTCCACCCACCTGTCGCAGCAACGGCAGCCGCCGCAATTCAGTGCAATATGGGCCGGGTGCGGCCGCCTTCATCCCACGGCATGTCGAAATCATCGGCCAGGTCGTCGAAGCGTTCGGCACCCAACATCGGACTGCCTTTGGAACCAAGCTTGGCGGCCCGCAGTTCAGCCCCATCGTCCGCCTCGCTGTCGTCATCGACGAACAAGCTCTCCAACGCCTGCATCCCCACCGCATGACCGAGGTCGAGTGCCGCAACCGCGTCGCTCGGCTGCTCGATCCACTTCAGCGGGCTCAGCTGCAGCATGCCTTCGGACGACAGCCCGAGCATCCAGCCGTACTCGATCATCACGGCCTGCTGCATCGCCATCATCTGCTCGACGCGCAGTCCCGCGAGTTCGCGGGCCAGCATCGGCAGCAGCACCTGCGGGCGCACCGCGGTGACCGCGCCGTCATGCTGCATCTGCAGCCGGCACAGCAGGCCGCCGGGGCCCCAGAACGCCGAACTGTCCTGCAACGCGGTGGCGCCGCCCTGCGGCAGCCCCATCAGCAGGGACATCTCGGACAGGAACTCATTCGAAGTGGTGGTGGTGTTCACGGTGGCAGGGCGTGCGGGAGTGGCTGATCGTGAATGCAGTGTGCATGCCGCACGCGGGCGGTGCGCTGCTGCAAGCGAACGGTCGTACGTCAGCCCGAAGTCGGGGCAGGTAAGCTGCGCGGGCTTGCGACAACTGCCAAAGGTCATGCATGACGATCACCCTCCGGCGTGCCAACCCCGATGACGCCGCCGCCTTCGCCCGCATCATGGGCGACCCGCAGGTGTTCCCCGGGCTGATGCAGATGCCCCACTCCGATGCGCATTCGTGGAAGGCGCGGCTGACCGACACCTGCGCGCCCGGCAAGACCGACCTGCCGCTGGTGGCCGAGCTGCATGGCGAGGTGGTTGGTACCGCCGGGCTGCACCCGGTCGGGCCCCACCTGCGCCGCCGCCACGCGCTGGTGCTGGGCATTTCGGTGGCGCCGTCGGCGCAAGGCAAGGGAGTCGGCAGCGCGCTGATGGCCGCGATGTGCGACTACGCCGACAACTGGGTCGGTGCGCTGCGCCTCGAGCTGACGGTGTACACCGACAACCCGGCCGCGCTGCGGCTGTACCGCAAGTTCGGCTTCGAGGTCGAAGGCACGTTCAAGGGGTATGCGCTGCGCGACGGGCTGTATGTGGATGCGCACGCGATGGTCCGCTTCCATCCGAACCCGCCGCGCATCGGGAACTGACCTGCTCGATCGGCCTGCCAGCTTGCAAGACGGCAGCTTCCAGTCGGCCGGGCGGACGACGCCGGCGCGCAGCGGTCGGCGAGGCCTGCGTCGACCCGTTGCCGCACGCCTGGAAGGACTGACCGGCCTGCGTGTGCGAGGATCGCCCCCTCGACAATGCGGCAACAGTGAAAGGGCAGGGCGTGGCAACGGTCAGAGGCAATCGATCCGTCGTGGCAGGCATCGGGCAGGCGGCGGTGCTGGCGTTGTGGATGTCGTGGCCGGCGTTGTCCGCCGCGCAGTCGGTGCCACCGTCGGTCATCGAGCCGGCGGTGACGTTTCCGGTGACCTCGGCGGCGGAGTTGATCACGCCGCTGGCGGCGCAGAACGCTGACGCCGAGCCGGCGCCCGAGACGGCGCCGCTGCGCTCGCTGTGGGCCGACCCGCGCGCGGTGGCGCGCCTGTTCCGCGAGGCCTGCATCCAGACCGAAGGCCAGCCGGCCGCGGCGGTCGACTGGGCGCTTGCGCAGGGTTTCTCGCCGGTCGACCCGATGCGCGGCTCCACCGACGAGTTGCTCGCCGGCGAGCCCGGCACGGTGCTGGCCGCGCCGGGCAGCGACAGCCGGGTGCTGCTGGTGGCCGCGGAAGGCTCGCGCTGCACGGTGTGGGCCGAGCGGGTCTCCGGACCGGCGCTGCGGCTGGCGCTGGTCGAGGTGACCGGCGAGCTGACCGGCAAGGGGGCCCGCGTGCAGCTGCA
This sequence comes from Rhizobacter sp. Root1238, assembly GCF_001425825.1. GTDB lineage: Bacteria > Pseudomonadota > Gammaproteobacteria > Burkholderiales > Burkholderiaceae_C > Rhizobacter. Next base: position 177,449 of record NZ_LMDM01000015.1, on the reverse strand, counting down.
GGTGGAACGCAGCATCGAACGCGCCGGTGCCTGGCGCACCCAGATGCAATGGCGCTATCGGCGCGTCGGCGGTTCGCAGGACTTCGGCATCGGCGCGGTGACGACGCTCAGCGCGACGCCGGGGACGCAGGCCCTGAATTTCGCGCCGATGCCGGCGGCGACAGGCATCGCGCCGGACGGCGTCAGGGCACCGTGAGCCGTGTCGCGTCGCGTTGGCGGTGCCTGCTGGCAGCCGTGGGCTGCGCCGCGGTGTTCGGCGCGCAGGCGCAGACCGAGGTCGCCTTCGACAGCCTGGATCGTCGTGGCGGCCCGGTCGTCGCGCTGAAGGCCTGGTGGTTCGGTGTCGACCGGCGGCAGGCGCCCGCGGTCGTGCTGCTGCATGGCTGCAGCGGCCCGTACGACCACCGCGGCTGGCTCGGCGAGCGCATGCGCGAGTACGCGCAGCTGTTCAACCAGCAAGGCATGCATGCGCTGGTGGTGGATTCGCTGACGCCGCGCGGCGAGACCGAGCTGTGCACGCAGCGCGTCGGCACGCGGCAGGTGACGCAGGCGAATCGCCGGCTCGACGCGCTCGCGTCGCTGCACTGGCTGGCGCAACGGCCCGACGTCGATGCGCAGCGGCTGGGCCTCGTCGGCTGGTCGAACGGTGGCAGCACCGTGCTGTCGGCCACCAACCTGCGGCAGCGCGAGGTGCGCGAGGCGCCGCTGCGGCCGGCCTTCGCGGTCGCGTTCTACCCCGGTTGCGAGGCCGACCTGCGGCGCGGCTACCAGCCGTCGGCACCGCTGCTGGTGCTGGTCGGCGAGGCCGACGACTGGACGCCCGCCGAGCCCTGCCACGCGCTCGCGGCACGGGCAGCGCTCGACAGCGGCGCGGGAACCCCCGCGGTGCAGATCGAGGGTTATGCCGGGGCGTATCACGGCTTCGATTCGCATGCGCCGGTTCGCCTGCGCCCGGAGGTGCCGAACGGGCTGCATCCGGGCGACGGCGTGCACGTCGGCGGCAACCCCGAGGCGCTGCAGCGCTCGCGGCAGCGCTTGATCGAGTTCATCGCGCCCTGGACGGGCCGCTGAGCCTTCGCGGGCTCACATCAGCATCACGATGCCGTCGCGACCGGCCGACTTCGCGCCGTAGAGCGCCATGTCGGCCCGCTTCAGCAGCCGGTCGAAGGCGATGTCGGGCGGCGGGCGCTCGGTCATGCACAGGGTCGCGATGCCCATGCTGACCGTGACGAAGCCGAGCGGCGAATCGGCATGCGGGATCGCCATGTGGTGGAGGGTCTGGCGGATGCGCTCGCAGCGGCGTTCAGCGTCGTCCGCGCTGACGTCGGGCAGCAGGACCGCGAACTCCTCGCCGCCGATGCGGGCCGCGCATTCGCCGCCGCGCTCGAAGGCGGCGCCGATCGCCCGCGCGACGCGCGCCAGGCAGTCGTCGCCCGCCGCGTGCCCGTAGCGGTCGTTGAATCGCTTGAAGTGGTCGATGTCGATCATCACCAGCGTCAGCGGGCGCTGCGAACGCCAGGCGCGGCGGACTTCTTCCAGCTTGCGCTCGTCGAACGCGCGGCGGTTCGCGAGGCCGGTCAGCGCATCGCTGCGCGATTGGTGCAACAGCTCGCGGCGCGCCTGCTCCAGCTGCGCGAGGTCGCGCCAGCGTGCGAGCGCGCCGAACAGCGGCTTCGCGATGAGGGCGATCTCGCGTTCCTCGACCGCTTGCGGCAGGTCCAGGCAGGCCAGCAGCTGGCCGCTGTCGGCGGCATCGTGCCGGCACACCTGCAGCGAGCCGGCCGCGCAGCCATGCAGCAGTGCGCGGGATTCGTGGCAGTCGCTGCTTTCGGTGCACCACTGCATCTGCCAGCCGTCGACCGGGAACAGCGGCGGCAACTCGGTGCCTTCGGCCGGGCAGGCGCCGGTGCCGCCGCTGAAGGTCCAGGTCCAGCGGCGGGCGTCGCCGCGTTCGGCCAGCGCGCAGGCGCGCGAACCGAGCACCTCGGCGATGTCGGCCAACGCCATCCGGAGCGCGAGCGGATAGGCATCGGGCGGCAGGTAGATCAGGCGGGCTGACAGGCGCGAGGCCGATTCGAGCACCCGGTTCAGGCGCGTCAGGTCGGCGGTGCGCTGCTGCACCGCATGCTCGAGGCGGTCGCGCTCGGCACCGAGCCGCTGCAACGCACGGTCGCGCTCGCCGACATAGCGTGCGATGCCGCGGTGCAACTGCTGGAAGCTGTCGGCCACCAGGTCGATCTCGTCGCGCCAGCGGCGCTGCGGACGCGGCCAGATCGGCAGCGGGCCGAGTTCTTCGGGCTTCAGCAACGCCGCCTGCCGGGCGATCAGGCGCAGGCCGCGGGAGATGTCGCGGTGCAGCATCCAGGCCACCAGCAGCCCGAGCAGCACGGCCGGCAGCACGATCGCAACGGCCGTTCTGGCGACGCTGCGCCGCATCTCGGCCGACAGGCCGCTGCGATCGAAGTCGAGCTCCAGCCGGCCGAGCGCCGTGGGGTCGGCGCCCGCCGCGGCGATCGGCATCTCGACGCCGTGCAGCGCCGCGCGCGGCAGCAGGTCGTGCTGCACGCCTTGCGGCGCACCGGGCAGGTCGGACGGCGCGCCGGCCGCGTAGGTGGCGCCGGTCTCGGCGAACAGCCGCACGTTCACCATGCGCGGATAGCGGGAGATCAGGTCGAGCTCATGCTGGATCGCGCTGCCGTCGCGTCGATGCAGCGCATCGGCGAGGCGCGGCAGGCGGGTGGCGGCGATGTCGCGTGCCATCGATCGTTCGTCGTCGACCTGCGCGCCGAACGCGAGCCAGGCCTGCAGACCGAGCGACAGCGTCGAGCACACCAGGCAGCTCAGCGCGATGGCGACGAGCGTGCGCAACACCAGCGGGCGGAAGCGCCGCCCGGCCGGGGTGGGCGGCGCAGGCAGGGCAGCGCGGGTGGACGACATGTCGATGGTCATGGGAACGCCCGCGGGCGGGCGAGGGAGGCGCGACGGAGAGGCATCGTGCACGCCATTTCGGCATCGCAGCGGGCCAGCTGTTGCGGTGGCCCGTGACTTATTCCGACCCTCCGCGAGGCACCGCGGCGAGTTGACAGTTGTTGGCGATTGAAGCGCTCAGGTCGCCGGCAAACGCATCGATCCGGCCTTGCCATGCGCCGAGGGCTCCGCCCACAATGAACCCATGACAGCCCCATCGTCACGCCCGGATCACCTGCCCGTCGCCACGGGTGCCGAGCCGGTCCGGCGCGGCGGCTGGCAAGGGCTTCTGCAGCATCTGTCCGCACTGGGCCGCAACGGCCCGATGCTGAGCCCGCAGCGCCAGCGTCGGGCCGTCGCCGACGCCCATCTCGGCCCGATGCTGCTGGTGAATGCCGCGGGGCGCATCGACCACGCGAACGCTGCCGCGCAGGCCTGCTTCAACGGGCCGCCCGGCGGTCTGCTGCAGGGGCGAGACATCGCCGATCTCTTCAGCGGCACGGTCCGCCTCGGCGACCGGGCGGCGGTGTGGCCGCCGGGCGATGCACCGCAACACGGTTTCGAATGCGAATCTCAAGACCTGCAGCACCGCCATCTGGTCGTGCGGGCGACGCCGCGGTTCGGCGTGTTCGGCAGCGTGTCGGGCTGGACGGTCTCCGTGCGCGACTGCACCGCCGAGCAACTCGCTCAGCAGCAGCTCGACGCGGCGCTTCGCCTGCTCAACCACGACCTGCGTGCGCCGCACTCCACCATCCTCAGCGTGGTCGAGTTGTGGCGGTTGCGCCAGGGCGCGATGAACGAAGCCGATCTGCTGTCGCAGGTCGAAAACAACGCGATCACTGCGTTGTCGATGGCCGACAACTTCGTTCGCTATGTGCGAGCGCAGCAAACCGAGCTGCGCTGCGAAACGATCGACCTGAACGAGGTGGCAGCCGAGGCGGTCGACGATCTGTGGGAACGCTCACGCGAACGCCGGGTCACGGTCCGCCGTCCCCAGTCCGGGGGGGCACCGGTGCATGTCGTCGGCGATGCGCAACTGCTGCAGCGGGCGCTCGGTCATTTGCTCCGGCATGCGCTCGGGCGCAGCCCGGGAGGAGCCAGCATCCAATGCCATGTGGTCTGCAGCGGCACCGGTGCTGCTTTCGAAGTGACTGACCACGGCGCGACGCCAGAGGCCGTTGAGGGCGGTGTCGATCTCGCCGGCAGCCGGGCCGTCAAGGCCGGCGATGGCGTGCCGGTGCTGCCGGCGGAGGGCGACTACGCGCTCGGGTTCGCCGCGCTGGTGGCACGCCGCCACGGCGGCATGCTGCGTCAGCGCCGTGCCACCACGCAAGGGCTGACAATGAGCCTGTCCCTGCCCCGGCTTCAGTCCGGCGGGGCGGATTCGGGTCCCACGCCGACGGCCCCGGCGGTCGCGGCTGTCCCGGCCTCGTCCAGCGTCTCGAGCCGGTACCCCACGCCATAGACGGCGCTGAGCCGATAGCCGGAAGAAGGTCGCAAGCCGAGCTTGTTGCGAAGGTTCGAGACATGCGTGTCCAGGCTTCGCGACCAGATCTCCGGATTCACGCCCCACACCTTCTCGAGCAGGTGCTGTCTCGACAACAGGCGGCCCACGTTGTGGAACAGGAAGTGCGCCAGCTCGTACTCCTTCTGCTTCAACTCGATCGCCTGTCCGTCGATCGACAGCACGCGCCGCCGGGTGTCGAAGCTGTAGCGGCCGAAGGATTCGACTTCGCTCGTGGCCGCGGGGTAGCTGCGGCGCATCAGCGCGGTCACGCGCGCGGCCAGTTCGCCGACCCGCACCGGCTTGGTCAGGTAGTCGTCGGCACCGTTGGCCAACGCGTCCATCAGGTCGCGCTCTTCATTGCGATTCGTCACGAAGAGGATCGGGATGCGGTGCTCGACCTTGTTCCGAACCCAGGTCACGATTTCGGGTCCGGTCATGTCGGGCAGGTGCCAGTCGAGGACCAGGAAATCGAAGGTGTCGCGCCGCATCTGCCGGATCAGCGCCTGGCCGCGCTCGAACCCCTGGCAATCGTGCCCGAGGCTGGAGATGGCATGCGAGATCAAGTCGACCTGTGAAGGATCGTCGTCAACGATTGCGACTCTCATCGGGTCCCCCGGAGGAAGCGGCCAGCCTGCGAGGGCCGGTCCGTGAGTTTGAACATACATGAAAACGGGTCTCTTTTGGAAGGACACGCACGGGGTTGACGCGTCAAGGGTCGAAGCGGTAGCCGACGCCGTACACCGCGACGATGCCCGAGCCTTGAGGTCGCACTTCTTCGAGCTTGCGTCGCAGGTTGCGGATGTGGCTGTCGACGGTGCGGTCGGCGGTGTCGCGAAAGTCCTGCCGCACCGCGTCGAGCAGCTGGGCGCGCGACAGGATGGCGCCGGCGCGAACCAGCAGTGCGCGCAGGATGCGGTATTCGGAGGTTGTCAGGTCGAGCGCGCGGCCCTGCCACAGGATGCGCTGCGCCGCCTCATTGACGTCGAAGCCGCCGTGCGACATGGTGCGGAACTGGCCGGTGACGCGGCGCCATTGCGCCTTCACGCGCGCGGCGACCTCGCGCGGGCTGAACGGCTTGCAGACATAGTCGTCCGCGCCGGCTTCCAGGCCGAGCAGGCGATCGACTTCATCGATGCGGGCCGTCAGCATGATGATGGGCACCGAGGAAAACTCGCGGATCGAGCGGCACACTTCGAGGCCGTCGAGGCCCGGCAGCATCAGGTCCAGCAGCAGGATCGATGCGCGTTGCATGCGCACCTCGTTCACGGCCGCGACGCCGTTGTGGACCACCAGCGTCTGCCAGCCTTGCGCACGCAGGTAGTTGCCGAGCATGTCGGCGATCTTCACGTCGTCCTCGGCGATGAGGATCGAGGTGGTGTCCATCGAGCTGTTCATGCGGAGGCTCCTTGCTGCTGCGCCTTCACCGGAAGCATCACTTGCATCGCCAGGCCTCCCCACGTCGACGGGCTGGCATCGACCGTGCCACCGTGGGCGATCACGATGGCGCGCACGATCGCGAGGCCCAGGCCGCTGCCGGTGCCGCTGCGCTGGCGGGACCGGTCGCCGCGGAACAGCGGCTCGAAGATGTGGGGGATGTCGGCCGGCTCGACGCAGGGCGCCGAGTCTTCGACGGTCAGCCTCAGGTGCTGGCCGTCCTCGCTCGGCGCCCACGACACGCGCACGCGCCCCGGGCGGGTCGTGTAGCGGCCGCTGTTGGTCAACAGGTTCCGCAACACCTGCTCGATGCGAACCGGATCCCACGAGGCCCGCAGCATGCGCGGCGCGGCGGCAGTCACCTCCACCTCCAGGCCATCGAGCGACGGATGGCGGACGAGCTTCGCAACGACGTATTCCAGCGTGTCCAGCGGATCCAGATCGACCTTGTGGCAAGGCAGGCTGCCGAGGTCGGCGACCGCCAGCAGGTGCAGGTCGTCGACGATGCGCACCATGTGGCGGACTTCCTCGCCGAGGTTCATCACCAGGGCGCGGTTGGGTTCGCGTGCGCCGTCTTCCATCGATTCGATCTCGCCTTGCAGCACCGACAGCGGCGTGCGCAGCTCATGGGAGATCTGCGCCATCCACTTGCGCCGGGTCAGCTCCAGGCGGCGCAGCGAGGTCGCCATCGCCGACACGTCGTGCGACAACTGCGCGATCTCCTGCGGGCCGTCGAACGACGGCTCGGCCGACTCGAAATGGCCGGCAGCGAGCTTGCGCGTGACCTCCTGAAGTGCGCCGAGCGGCCGGCTCCATCGGCGGGCGACGCGCACCGCCAGGGCCATCGAGACGACCAGCGACACGAAGGCGGCGACTGCGACGCCCTGGTACTGGCTTTGCAGGAAATCGATGTCCGATTCGCCGGTGCGGCCGCCGAGATCCAGCAGGGCGGTGCCCACCGCACGACCGTTGACGAGAATCTCGCGGCGCAGCGTGCGGCCGCTCGGTTCGGCCGGACTGCCTGCGATCCGCACGCCGCTCGTGTCGAGGATCCGGATGCGGCCCGCGAAGCCGGGTGGCCGGACGCGGCTGCCCTGGGCACCGGGGGCCGGCTCCCGCGGATCGCCCTCGCGGGCGAGAAAGCCGTCGATCAGCTTGCGCATGCCGTCGAAGTCGGAGGCCACCGCGGCCAGGCCGCCCCGGTCGCTCGCCTGCTCGCCGACGTAGACCGCGAATCGATTCAGCCGGCGCGACTCGCGATCGTGGACATAGTCGGATGCGCCGCCACTCAGGCTGAGCAGTGCGCCGACGACGACGCAGAGCACCGACAGACCGACTGTCGCCAGCAGCAGCAGCGCCAATTGATGGACCATTCGCAAGCGCATCGCAGGGATCTTCTGATCGTGGGGTGATGTCGGTGTTGTCGGCGTGTGCCGGCGCGATGACAGGGTCCAAAGCGCAGGTCTGTGCATGCTCGGTGCAGAGGCCTCGACTTGGCAACGAGGGTTCGCAATCGTTGACATTTGCTGCCCTCGAAACGGGCACTTGTGGGTGGCATTCGCATTCTGTTACCCCGATCATTCGGGCCTGCCCACTCGCAACAAATTGCAACCATGGCTTCTACCCATTCGATCTCCCGCGGCTTCACCCTTGTCGAACTGAGCGTCGTCCTCGCCGTCGCGCTGGTGACCGTGGCGGTGGCGCTCCCCGGGTACAGCGCCCAGGTCCGGAAGTCGCGCGCCATGCCTGCGCTGATGGAACTGTCAGTGGCCGGCATCAAGATGGAAAAGGCCTTCCAGCGCAACCAGCGCTACGGAACCGGCGGGAAATGTGCGGTTCTGGATACCGAGGTGGAACATTTCTCGGTGCATTGCTCACTCAGGGACGACGGAGGCGGTTACACGCTCGATGCCATCGGCCATGGGCCGATGGCGGGCTACCAGTACCGCACCGACGAAAAGGGCCGCCAACAGACGATCTCCCTGCCCCAGGCGGGCAACGCAACCCAGGCAGCGTTGCCTTGCTGGTCGCCGGATGGTCGTGCCTGCGGGGCGTGAGATTGCCGCTATCGATCGAGCTTTTCATGACCAATACCTTGGATACCTCGCGTCCGCGCGCCGATGAGCAGCCTCTCCTGTTGAGTCTCGCCCGCGCGGACCCGGCGGGTGCCGCGTCCGACGCCTCGACCCGCATCGAGGATGTCGATGCAACGGAACGCGCGACCGACACGTTCACCGAGACGCCGATGGACATGCCGACGGCGTTGCCGGAAGACACCGTGTTCGTCGTGGCACAGGACGAGCGGCACCGTGCAAGGTTCCGCCGGGTCTGTGCCAACCTCGGCCGGCCGTGCGTGGTGGCCTCGGTGTCTGAAGTCATCGTGCAGGCGCCTCGCACCGGACCGGCCCGGCTGGCGATCGTTGCAGCCAACGGCCTCGACGTCCCGCTCGGCGCCGTGCTCGATGCCTTGCGCGATGCGGGCGTGTCGTCGGTGGCCTTGTACGGCCCGGCGTTCGGCAGCCTGGTGCATCTGCTCGCGCTGGAACTTGGTTTCGATCACGTCTGGGGCGACCTGGCCCATGAAGATGCACTGGCCGTGCTGATCCGGCATGCCGGGCAACGGATCCAGAAGAGTCGCGTGGCTCGCGTCGACGATTCGATCGGCGACACCGGGCTGACGGTCGACACCGCGAGCCTGACCTGCACGGTGCGGGGCGTGCCGTTCTCGCTGGGCATCTCGTCGCTGTACACGCTGAAGCTGTTGCTCGACCGGGCACCGCATCCGGTCAGCCGGGCCGACATCGAAGCCGTGATTCCGGCCACGAAGGCAGGCCGCATCGGTGGCACGCGTGTCGTCGATGCGCATGTGTCGCGGCTGCGCCAGCGGCTGCGCGAGGTCGGTGCCGATGCGGTGCGAATCGTGGCCATTCGTGGCAAGGGCTATCGGCTGACGACCGCCGTGGCCTCGGACGGCGAAGAACTCGAGATCGACTGATCGCCGGCGGGAGCCTCCTCCTGCTTCAGCCGGGCGATGTCGTAGCGCAGCCGCACCATCTCGTGCGGCGAGCGCGCGTCGTAGAGGCCGCGGATGCGATGGCCCCGGTCGATCAGGAACGCGCGCTCGGTGTGGGGCGGCAGGCCGTCCGCGCCGAGCGTCGTGATGTCGGAGTAGAGGCTGCGGCGCGCCCAGGCTTCGACGGCTTGCGGATGGCCCGTCAGCAGCACCCACTCCTTGGGCAGTCCGAACTTGCTGCTGTAGTTGGCCAGCGCACGCGCGTCGTCGGTCAGCGGCGACACCGTCAGCGACACGAAGCGCGGCGCCTGCGCACCCAGGCTCGCCTGCAGGGTTCGCAACAAGTCCATCGACACCGGACACACCGACACGCAACCGGCGAAGAACAGGTTGACGACGGTCGGGCCGCCGTCAAGCAAGCGATCGTCGACAGCTGTCTCGCGGTGGTCGGTGAACTCGAAGCCATCGACCCGCAGCATCGACGAGATGCGACCCCAGCGCGGACGAAGGTCGGACGACGCGTAGAAGGGCAAGGTGTCGTGCGCGAGGGCCGAGCCCGGATTTCGCCAGTCGGCCCACAGCGACCAGGCGGCGCCGGCCGCCAGCAAGAAGCCGGAAGCCAGCACGATCTTCGAGAGCCGCCTTTTCATGGTCTACGGCCTGGGCTTGCCGCTCAGTCCGTCGTGGCAGCCGTGCCGCGGAAGCACCCGACGGTGTAGGGGAAGTCGTCGGTCGTGTGGTAGTGGTACTCCGACGATGGCGCTCCGGCGTGGATGTGGCCATGACACTTGTCCAGGTCGGAACTCTTCAGTGCCGTGCCGCCCTCACCAAGATTGCCGTAGATGCCGAAACCGTCGCTGGCATAGCCGACCAGCGCCGAGTGCTGGCCCGCCACATCCGCGGTGAGGCCGCAGGCCGGGAGGCTGTGGTAGTGGTACGCGTCCGTCGAGGGATGCCCGCCGCAGGCATCGGTGATCTCCCACGCACGAGCGTCTCGCGACACGGCGTCTGTTGCGGCAAAGAGCCGTGCGCCGGTCAGGAACACACCGATCGCGCCGTAGCCCACGCAGCTTGGTGTGTCGTGGTAGGTCGGCGTGCTCGGCAAGCCCCAGGCGATGGTCTTCGATTTGATCGAATTGGGGTTGCCATCGTATTGCTTGAGGGTGGTGTCGGTGATGGGGAAGTCACCGGTGTTGTGGCCGGGCAGGCCGTTGCCGCCGATGCTTGGCCAGCTGACGGAGAAGGTGGAACTCAACGTTCCTGTGGCCGCCTTGGTGACTGCGACGTAGAGCTTCTTGGTCAGATCCCAGGTGGTGGCGGTGGTGGTCGATCCGCTGTTGGTGCCGTTGAACCAGGGACCTGCATCGCCCTTCTGAAACTTGCCAGCGTTTGAGCTGCAGAGATACAGGTACCCGACCTGCGGCGTCGTTGTCGTCATGAGGTAGTCGCCCAGGGGCAATTTGGTCGTGTCCAGCTCCGAAGTCGATCCGCCGCTCGATCCGCCCGAAGACGCCGCCACCGGCGTCACGCTCTTGCTCGCCGACGACGCCGACCCGGCCGAATTGACCGCTGTCACCCCGCAGGTGTACGTGGTCCCGTTCGTCATCCCGGTCACGGTGATCGGGCTGCTGGAGCCCGTGACCGACCGAGTCGTGACCCCGGTGGCCGTGCAGTCGCCGTTGTAGGTCGTCGCGGCCCCGCCGCTGGTCGATGCCGTGAACGTCAACACCGCCTGGCGGTCGCCGGCCGTTGCCGAATTCAGCGTCGGCGAGCCGGGGGCCGTCACGCTGGACGACGAACCGTTGCCGCCGCACGCGGCGACCATCAGCAGCGGACCGATCTGCATCAGCGATCGGATGAGTTGAACTGCGCGCGAGGGGGTTTGGGTCACGGGGGGCTCCAGAGAACGGTTGCAGGAACGTCGGATGAAACGCACCCTGGACGGTAGAGATCCTTTGTGGAGCAACGCAGCGGGTTGTCTGCACAGTTTCTGCATCTTTGTAGCCACGCCCCGCGGCTTGCGCCTTGCCTGCGGTACGCTGCCGCCCTCGGCCCGGCAAGCGGGCCTGCGGAGAGCGTTCATGAAGACCCACAACATCGAAATCCAGCGCGTGAGATCCATGTCCCACGACATTCACGGCATGGTGCACCTGAAGGTCGATGCACTGGTGCAGACGGTGACCAACCACGACGACGACCCCTCCAGCGTGATCAGCCTGACCGAGGCGAACCTGCGCGTGCTGCAGTCGCTGATCAAGAACCAGCTGCTCGAACTCGACAAGCGCAAGGCGCGCAGCCGTTTCTGAGCTTCCGAGGCACGCGCCGAAACGTGCCGATTGAAACCGGGTGTGTACCGGCGCCGCCTGGCCCTACAGGCCGGCGCCGGGGGGCCGATGACAGGGACGAGTGCCGCCCGATGCGGCCTTCAACCCGCTTGTGCGAGCGAGCGAAGTGACCACTGACGGTTACCAGATCTCGCGCCACAATGGTGCCTTCGACCCCGTGATCCAGATGCCCGTGCCCACCGTTCCCACCAAGACCTCGCGCGGCCATGACGAGCTGCGCACCCGCACGCAGCGGCTCGGTCAGCGGCACCGCACGGTGCTGTTCCTGGTGGACGGCCGCCGCACGCTGGCCGAGGTGCTGAGCCTGGCCCACCAGGCCGGCGCGCAGACCGGGCATTTCGAGGAACTGGTGCGGCTCGGCCTGGTCGAGCTGCCCGACGAACCGGAACCGGAAGCGGCGGAGGCGATCGACAGCGGCTCGGGCGCGCTCGACGCCCCGACGCTCACCAGCGTCGCGCTCGACGTGCCGACGCCGCAGGTGCTTCAGCCCGTGGCACGCGAGCCTGCCGCACCGGCGATGTGGATCGCGCCCGAGGCCGCTGCCGAGATCGCGCCGCTCGCCCTCGACGAGCACACCGACGTCGCGCCGATCGATCCCGCCCGCCTGTCGACCACCTCGATGCTGCCGCCGCAACCGGTGGCGCCGCCATCGCCGCACGCCGCGGTCGACGAGCCGATGGCGCTTCAGCCGGCGCAGCCGCTGGCACGCCGTCCTCCCGAGCCCGAGCCGGCGCACGAGGTGCAGCTGGTGGACGTGGTGGCATGGTCCGACACGATCCCGCTGTCGCAAGAGCCTCGCGAAGCGGTGTGGTCTCCGCCCGAGCCAGCCCTGGTCGCGGCGTCGAAGCCGTCCCGGAAGTCAGGTGCCCGCGCCGCGGCCGGTGGCATGACGGCGGTGCTGAACAAGGCGCTGGGTCGCGGGCGCGCCAAGCCGGCCCAAGACCTGCCACCGATGACGCCGCGGATCGAGAGGCCGTCGTCCGAACAGCAGCTGATCGCCCAGGTGCGCGAACTGCTGATCGACACCTTGCGCATCGATGCGCCGCTGTTCGCCGCGCTGACGCACGGCAAGGTGCGCTCGGCGCAGACCCAGCGCCACCTGATCGAGCTGGTGTGGGAGATCGAGCGCCACCGCAGCCATGCGCGGATGTCGCGCGACGAGCTGATCAGCCTGCAGCAGGCCCGCGAACTGCTCGGCATGGGCAACACGCTGGTGGCCGGCGATGGCCAGTCCGACCGCCACGACGACTGGCCGACCACGCAGCCGCGGCTGTAAGCTCTGCCGGCCTGCTGCGGGTCAGTTCGCGGCGGCCCGCGCCGCGCCGAATTCCTGGGTGAACCAGTTCGCCAGCAAGGCCTTCTCGCGACCGAGCGCGCTGCGATCGGTGCCGAACCCCGGGGCCTTGCGCGAGGACAGGTCGCTGAGGGCGACGTCGCCCGAGCGCAGCGTGCGCCCATCGGACACCAGCGCGTAGTGCAGCCAGATGCGCGCGCTGTCGTGGTCGTCGCGCACCACCCGCAAATCACCGCGCCGGGTGTGCCGCAGGTAGCCGGCGAGGTCGACGTCGAGCACCTCGACCTGCAGCGACTGGCCGGCCGGCAGGTGCTGCGCCGCGAGCGACTGCAACTGGTCGGCCAGCAGGCGCAGGTTGATGTCGCGTTCGTGGGGCGTTTCACCGGCATCGACGAAACGTTCCGGCTGCTTGAACTGCACGTCGGCCGAGCCCGCCGCGGCGGCCGGCCCTGCAACGCACGCCGCGAAGGCGGCCCACCCGATGATCGATCCGAAGCGCATGGTGAGACTCCTGGAGACTGGTCCGTGACAGTACGCCACCGCCCGCGGCCCTGCAAGCGTGGGGACGACGCCGCCCAGCGGCTACCATCCGGCCGCACTTCCGGAAAGGTCTCTGCCATGCGTCGTCTGCTGATCCCCTTGTTGCTGGCCGCGTCGCTGCTGGGCGCCTGCGCCTCCGTCGTCAACCCGGTGACGGGCCGCAGCGAGCGCTCGGTGATGGACGAGCCGACCGAGATCGCCGAAGGCAAGAAGGCCCACCAGGAGGTGCTGAAGGAATACGCGGTGCTCGACAACGCGGCGGTACAGGCCTATGTGAACGACCTCGGCCAGCGCCTGGCGAAGCAGTCGCACCGGGCGCAGTTGCAATGGACCTTCACCGTGCTCGACAGCCCCGAGGTCAACGCGTTCGCGCTGCCGGGCGGGTATGTCTACGTGACGCGCGGCATCATGGCCTACATGGAGAGCGAAGCCGACCTGGCCGGCGTGATGGGCCACGAGATCGGCCACGTCACCGCGCGCCACGGCGCGCAGCGTGCGACACGCCAGCAGACCGCCGGCATCGGCGTGGTCGCGGCCACGGTGCTCGGCGCGGTGCTGGGCATCGGCGACGTGGCCAGCCAGGTGTCGCAGAGCGTTGCGGCCGGCTACATAGCGTCGTACAGCCGCGACCAGGAATTGCAGGCCGACCAGCTCGGCGCCGAGTACCTGGTGCGCAACCACTACGACCCGAAGAACATGGTCGAGGTGATCCAGGTGCTGAAACGGCAGGAGCAGTTCGCGGCCGACACCGCGAAGGCCGAGGGTCGCAGCGCGTCGGGCGGCAACGACTGGCTGGCGTCCCACCCGAGCAACGACCAGCGACTGCGCGACATCACGGCGATTGCCGACACCTACGCGAAGGACGCTTCCTATGCCGACGAAGGCCGCGACCGCTACCTGCAGGCGATCGCCGGGATGGCGTTCGGCGAGAGCCGCGCGCAGGGCGTGACGCGCGGGCGCAGCTTCTACCACGAGCCACTGGGCATCGCGCTGAAGGCGCCCGAGGGCTGGAAGGTGCAGAACTCGGCCGAAGACATCACGCTGGTCAATGCGGCGGGCGATGCCGGGCTGGTGGTGATGCTGGCGCCGGCCAAGGCCGGCAGCACGCACGAGGAGATCGTGCGCAGCGTGTTCAAGCCGACGCAGGGCCGGTTCGACAAGATCGAACTGAACGGCCTGAAGGCGAGCCGCTTCACCGGCACCGCGACGACGAAGCAGGGCCAGGCGCGCGCGGTCGTCGCGACGGTGGTGGACGGTCCGCAGAACAACCACTTCGTGCTGCTGCAGGCGTCGAAGGATGCCGCCGCGCTGCAGCGCAACGCGGCCGGGTTGAAGGAGGCCGAGGCTTCGTTCCGCGCGCTGTCCGCGGCCGACCGTGCCGCCGCGAAGCCGTGGACGCTGAAGTCGGTGCCGTTCCCGCGCGGCGGATTCGCCGAGCTGGCGAAGCAGTCGCCGCTGCCGCAGGCCGAGGCCCAGCTGAAGCTGATCAACGGCGTCTACGGCGGCGGCAAGGACCCTGCGGTGGGGCAGCGGGTCAAGGTCGTCGAGTGAAAAGAATCCCGTTCGCCCTGAGCTTGTCGAAGGGCTTGGCTGGGCCTGTCGAAGCCCTGCCCCTGGCACGAGCGTTTCGACAGGCTCAACGCGAACGGATGTCTACTTACCCCAGCTGTCCTTCAGGCTGGTGATGCGGTTGAACACGAGCTTTCCAGGCGCGGAGTCGATGCGGTCCGCCACGAAGTAGCCATGCCGCTCGAACTGGAACTTGTCGTCCGGCCGCGCCTTCGCGAGCGACGGCTCGACGAAGCCCTGCACCACCTTCTTGCTGCCCGAGTTCAGCACCGTCAGGTAGTCGCGCCCACCCGCGTCGGGTTGCGCCTCGGTGAACAGCCGGTCGTAGATCCGCAGCTCCGCCGGCACGCCGTCGTGCACGCCAATCCAGGTGATCGTGCCCTTGACCTTCACCGCGTCGGCGCCCGGCGTGCCGCTCTTCGTGTCGGGGATCACCTTCGCCAGCACCACCGGCTCGCCGTTCGCGCCGGTTTCGCTGCCAATGCATTCGACGACGACGCCGTACTTCAGCCGCACCTTGTTGCCCGGGAACAGCCGGAAGAAGCCCTTCGGCGGCGTCTCGGCGTAGTCGTCGCGCTCGATCCACAGTTCGGGACCGAGGCCGAAGTCGCGCTGCCCGAGCTCGGGTCGGTGCGGATGCGCCGGCGCATGGCAGGGCTCGATGTGGGTGTCGCTGCCGAATACCTCGGCCCAGTTGACGAGCTTCAGCTTCACCGGGTCGATCACCGTCATCGCGCGCGCGGCCTTGCCTTCCAGGTCGTCGCGCAACGCGCCTTCGAGCGTGCCGTAGTCGATCCAGCTGTAATCGCGCGTCACGCCGATGCGCTCGCAGAACAGCTGGATCGCCGCCGGCGTGTAGCCGCGGCGGCGCAGGCCGGCCAGGGTGGGCATGCGCGGGTCGTCCCAGCCGTCGACATGCTTCTCGTCGACCAGTTGCTTCAGCTTGCGCTTGCTGGTGATCACGTAGGTCAGGTTCAGCCGCGCGAACTCATGCTGGTGCGGGCGCGGCTGCGCGAGCAGGCCCAGGCCGCACAGCGTGTCGAGCAGCCAGTCGTAGAACGGGCGCTGGTCTTCGAATTCCAGCGTGCAGATGCTGTGCGTGATCTGCTCGAGCGCGTCTTCGATCGGGTGCGCGTAGGTGTACATCGGGTAGATGCACCAGGTGTCGCCGGTGTTGTGGTGCGTCGCGCGCTTGATGCGGTAGAGCGCCGGGTCGCGCAGGTTGATGTTGGGCGACGCCATGTCGATCTTCGCGCGCAGCACCGCGGCGCCGTCGGCCAGCTGGCCGTCGCGCATCTCGCGAAAGCGCGCCAGGTTCTCGGCCGGCGTGCGGCTGCGGAACGGGCTGTCGGTGCCGGGGGTGTTGAAGTCGCCGCGGGTGGCCTTCATCGCGTCGGCGCTCTGCTCGTCGACATACGCGTGGCCGGCGCCGATCAGCGCCTCGGCCGCGCGGTACATGAAGTCGAAGTAGTTGCTCGCGTAGAAGAGGTGCTCCACCGGCGCGCCGTTGACGTCGCTGCGCCAGTCGAAGCCCAGCCAGGTGACGAGTTCGATGATCGCGTCGACGTACTCCTGCTCTTCCTTCTCGGGGTTGGTGTCGTCGAAGCGCAGGTGGCACACGCCGCCGAAGTCGCGCGCGAGGCCGAAGTTCAGCCAGATGCTCTTCGCGTGGCCGATGTGCAGGTAGCCGTTGGGCTCGGGCGGGAAGCGGGTGCGCACCCGCGCCGCGTCGAGCGGCCCGCCGGCGTGGTGGGCGGCGTCACCGGGGGATCCGGCGAAATGGCGACCCGCGTAGCGTCCCTGGTCGAGGTCGCGCTCGATGATCTGCCGCAGGAAATTGGTCGGCCGAACGTCGGAGGCGGCGGACTCGCCATGGGGTGCCTTGCTGTGGGGATCGCTCATGAAATGCGCTTGGAATCAAGGAGTTGGAGAGGTTGCGCAGGGCTGCGAAACGTGAATTCATTGTAGTTCGCGCCCCTCGATGCGCTGTGCCGATTGCTGGGCCGTGATTTTTCTCACGATCGCATGTGACTATTTGTATCCACCCCCGCGAGCGAAGGGGCGCCGCGGGCTGTTCAGGCTGGGGCTGCGGTCGAACAATCGGCCCCCATGAACAGACCGCCGCGTTCGTCGAACTTCGGGTTCGATTTCTCGCCCAGCCAGACCGGCTGGATGGCCACCGCACCCTCGGCGCTGATGGACGGGCCGCACCGCCTGCAGCACCGGCCGCCGCCGCCGAAACGCGCGGTGCAGCTCGGCGGACTCAGCGGCATTGCCGAAGAATGGCTCGCGTCGCTGCCACCGCGTTACCAGCCGCTGACGACCGCGCAACGCCATCCGCACGTCGTCAACCGGCTGGCCGCGCTGTGGGAGCGGCCACTCCATCTGCCGGCCTACTTCGACGAACTGCTGCTGAGCGACCGCCCCGGGCGTGCCGGCTTCACGTTCGAGGTGCTGACCGAGCTCGGCGACCTGCGCTCCTTGCTTGAACTGGCGATGCACCGCGCACGTCAGTAAGCCCACGACGCCGGCCAACTTAACCTTCCAGAAACCTGCGGCTTACCAATCGACACGGAAACCGGTCTTCGAAGGCAGGTGTTGTGACGTTGTAGACCCGTGACGCTGCGATCGCAGCGTCAGGATTACAAGGAGTTCACGATGCTGAATCGCAAGACCCCGTTCATCGCTGCGCTGGCCCTGCTGGGTGCGCTGTCCACCGCCGGCGCGCATGCCGCCAATGTCCAATGGTCGATCGGCGTCAACCTGCCGCCGGTGACCACCGTCGTGTCGAGCGGGCCGGTCTATGGCCAGCCGGTCTATGCCGAGCCGGTCTACGTGCAGCCGGCCTACTACGAACCGGCACCCGTCTACGTGCAGCCTGCACCGGTGGTGGTCTACCGCCCACGGCCGGTCTATCGGCCGTACCCGGTCGTCTACCGTCCGTATCCCGCCTATCGCTATCACGGCTACCCGGCGGGGCGTCCGGTGCCGGTGATCGTGCCGGGCCGCGGCGGCTACCACGACCATCACGACCACGACGGCTACCGTGACGGTCACGGAGGCTACCGCGATGGCCACGACGGCCACCGCCGTTGATCACATCGGCTTGAAGAGGTTCGCGTAGAGCCGGCTCACCGCGAGCCGGTCGGCGTGGCCGCGCAGGGTCAGCGTGACCTTGCCGGCCTCGTCGCGCAACGCGGTGGCAATGGCGTCCGACCGCACCACCGTGCCGCGGTGCACCTGCCAGAAGCGCTGCAGGTCGATCTGCGGCAACAGCTCGCGCAGCGAGATGCGCACCAGGTACTCGCGCTCCAGCGTGACGACCCGCACGTACTTGTCGGCCGCCTCGAAGTACACCACCTCGGCCACCGGCACCAGGTGGATCGCGCTGCCGACGGCGGCCTGGATCACCGTCAGCGGCGCCACGGCCGGCGCGGGCGCCGCCGGCGCACCGCTGCCGAGCAACAGTCGCAGCTGCCCGAGCGCGGCATCGATGGCGCCGCCGCCCGCCGACGCGCGCTGCTTCAGGACCGCCTGCACCCGCGCGCAGGTCTGCGCGAGGCGCGCCGGTTGCACCGGCTTCAGCACATAGTCGACCGCGGCCTGCTCGAAGGCCTGCAGCGCGTACTCGTCGTAGGCCGTCACGAACACCAGCGCCGGCAGCGGCGAGCCGTCGTCCGGCCAGTCTTCGGCGATGGCCTGCGCCGCCTCCAGCCCGCTCATGCCGGGCATCCGGATGTCGAGGAACAGCAGCTGCGGCCGCAACGCCAGCGCCTGCTGCACCGCGGCCTCGCCATGCGCGACGCTCGCGACGACCTGCAACCCGGGCCACAGCGCCTGCAGCTCGGCTTTCAGGTTGGCGGCGAGCAGCGGCTCGTCTTCGGCGATCAGCGCGGTGGCCGGCGTTTCGGAGGCATTCATCAGGTCGGGCTCCAGGGCAGT
Organism: Rhizobacter sp. Root1238; assembly: GCF_001425825.1. GTDB lineage: Bacteria > Pseudomonadota > Gammaproteobacteria > Burkholderiales > Burkholderiaceae_C > Rhizobacter. Next base: position 158,838 of record NZ_LMDM01000015.1, on the reverse strand, counting down.
CGAACGGTGGCCAGCGTGCCGCCGTCGGCATCGGTCGCGGCCTGCAGGCTCAGCGACGCGGCCTCGCCATGCAGCGTCGCCAGCCGCTGGCGCACCTGCGACAGCCCGAAATGCGTGCCGTCGGCCGGCGCCGCGGACAGGCCGGCACCGGTGTCGCGCACGCTCAGGACCAGCGCGTCGCCGTCGCGCCGCGCGCTGACGACCAGCCGGCCGCCGTCGACGTGCGGCTCCAGCCCGTGCTTGATCGCGTTCTCGACCAGCGGCTGCAGCAGCAGCGGCGGCACCGCCTGCGTGCCCAGTTCGGCGGGCAGGTCGAGTTCGGTCTGCAGCCGGTCGCCCATGCGGACCTTCATCAGCTCGAGGTAGTCGCCGACGCGCGCGAATTCGGCCGACAGCGGGTGCAGCGCAGCCCGCGAACCGGACAGCGTCGCCCGCAGGAAGGCGATCAGCTGGTCGAGCATCTGCTGCGCGCGCGGCGGGTCGAGCGCGATCAGCACGCGCAGGTTGGCCAGCGTGTTGAACAGCATGTGCGGCTCGAGCTGCGATTCGAGCAGCTTCAGCCGGTGCTCGGCGATGTCGCGCTGGGCGGCGGCGAGCTGGCGCAGGCGCAACTGGTCCTGGTTGCGGGCATGGAAGTAGAACGAGATGCCGGCGCTGACCGCCAGGCACATCAGCAGGTAGCTCAGCAGCATGCGCGGCGAGCCGCGCCACATGTCGAGCAGCGGCCGGCCGAACAGCGCGTCGCCCAGCGTGCTGCCGAGCAGGTAGCCGCCGAGCACCGCCCCCAGTTGCAGCACGGCACGCCGCCAGCCCCTGGGCCAGCCGGTCTCGGGATCGGGATGGAAAGCCATCCGGCCGAAATCCATCAGCGCCCAGATGCTCAGGCCGATGCACTGCGCGTAGACCATCTGGATGCGCCAGTCGCCGCCGCGTCCGATCGCCAGCGCGATGCCGATGAAGGTGTTGAAGCCCAGCACGATCAGCCCGTGGCGGGCGAAGCCGCCGGCAGTGAAGGACTCGTGGACAGGCGCGGCGTCAGGCATCGCGGGATTGTGGGGCAGGTCGGTGGGCACGGGCATCAGGCGCGGCTCGCCCGCAGCGCATGGCGGCCGGCCTGCCAGCTCGCGATGCCGCGGCTGAAGAACAGCCCGCTGAAGCCGCCGTAGAGCAGGGCGACCGCGCCGATGAACGTCGCCTGCGTGCGCAGCGCCGGCTGCATCGCCAGCATGACGCCCACCGCGAACTTGACGCAGAAGACCCCGAGGATCGCGACCATCGGCGCCCAGCTGCCCGGCACGAACACGCGCCGCGCCGCCGCCTGCCATTCGATGCCGCGCCAGCCCCCGGCGGCATGGACCGTGGCCAGCGCGGCAGCCGCGCCGGCCAGCCAGGCGGTCAGCGGCTCGGCGGTCCAGCCGAAGGCCGAGCCGAGCCCGTACAGCGACAGCCCGACCATCGCCAGCGGCAGCAGCGTCGCGCGTTGCAGCGTCAGCAGGCGGTCGCGCGACTGCGACCAGCCCAGGACGACGAGGCCGGCGAGCAGCAACCAGACCCAGGACGGCGTGTGGTGAAGGATGGCGGTGAACATGGCGGTTTCCTGAAGCGGTGGTGTCTCGATGGCCGCACTGTCGCGTCGCGGACGCGGACAGGCGAGCCGCATGCGACGGAACGCGTGCGGGCGGCGCGAGCGGTGCGCGCTGCGGCGCGAGCCGGCCGGCTTGGGGTCGCCCGGTGCGGTCGCGCCGTGGTCGTATAGTCGGCGCCGCCGCTTTTGCGTCCCACGGAGACCCGCATGTCCTCTTCCACCCTGCTGTCGCGCGCCGCTGCCGGCCTGTCGCTGCTGGCCGTGACCGCGCTGCTCGGATGCAGTTCGCCGATGCCCGAGTGGACGCCCGCCGGCGGGCCGCAGATGCCGCCGGCCAGACGGCCGACCCCGACCGCCCCGGCCCCCGCGCCCGCTGCGTCGGCCGATGCCGCGCTACCCGTCCCGTACAACGACCTGGTCGCCGCCCGCTTCCCGGAGCCGGCGGTCGATTTCCGCACGCCGGCCTTCCAGCCCGGCCATGCCGGCTTCACGACCAATGCCGAGCTGCAGGCAGTGCTGCGCGAGATCGTGCACGGCGGCCGCAACGCGACACTGCTGCCGCTGGGCAGTTCGCAGGCCGGCGTGCCGCTGGAGGCGGTGCTGTTCACCCGCAACCCCGACATGTCGCCCGCCGCGGTGCTGAAGAGCGGCCGGCCGACGGTGCTGCTGGTCGGCCAGCAGCATGGCGACGAACCGGCCGGCAGCGAAGCGCTGATCGTGCTCGCGCGCGAACTCGCCGGCGGCAGCCTGCAGGACCTGCTGGACCGCATCAACGTCGTGATCCTGCCGCGCGCCAACCCGGACGGCGCGCAGGCGCAGCGCCGCGTCACCGCCAGCGGCATCGACGCCAACCGGGACCACCTGCTGCTGCGCACCCCCGAGGCGCAGGCACAGGCCCGGCTGGTGCGCGACTTCCAGCCGGTGCTGGTGGTCGATTCGCACGAGTACACGGTGGTCGGCCGCTTCCTCGAGAAGTTCGGCGCGGTGCAGCGCTTCGATGCGCTGGTGCAGTACGCCACCACCGCCAACCTGCCGGAGTTCATCACCAAGGCCGCGGAAGAATGGTTCCGCCAGCCGATGCTCGCCAGCCTGAAGCAGCAGGGCCTGAGCGCCGAGTGGTACTACACCACCTCGGTCGACGTGAACGACAAGAAGATCTCGATGGGCGGCACGCAGCCCGACACCGGTCGCAACGTGAACGGCCTGAAGAACGCGGTCAGCATCCTGATCGAGACGCGCGGCGTCGGCATCGGCCGCCTGCACCTGAAGCGGCGCGTGCAGACGCACGTGGTCGCGCTCGGCAGCTTCCTGCGCAGCGCGGCCGACCGCTCGGCCGACCTGGTGAAGCTGCGCCAGTATGTCGACGCCGACGTGGCCGCGAAGGCCTGCCAGGGCGATGCGGTGGTCGAGGCTGGCCCGACGCCCAGCGAGTACACGCTGCAGATGCTCGACCCGGCGACCGGGGCCGACAAGGCGCTGGTGGTCAACTGGGATTCGGCGCTCGAGCTGCAGCCGCTGAAGACCCGGCCGCGCGCCTGCGGCTACTGGCTGGCCGCCGACCAGAGCGACGCGGTGATGCGGCTGCGCACGCTGGGCGTGCGGGTCGAGCAGGTGGCCGCGATGGGGGTGATGCAGGGCGAGGTGTATGCCGAGACCGCGCGCCAGACCGGCACGCGGCAGGACGTGCGCGGCACCATCGCCGACGGCGGCGCGGTCGTGCACGCGCAGGTGCTGCTGACGCAGGCGCTGATGGACGTGCCGGTCGGCAGCTACTACGTGCCGCTGAGCCAGCCGCTGGCCAACCTGGTGATCGCCGCGCTGGAGCCCGACACGCAGAACAGCTTCTTCGCGAACGGCATCATCGCCAACGTGACCAGCGAGGCGCGCGTCACCGCGGTGCCGGGCGTCAAGCTGAACGTGCTCCCGTAGCCGGGAAGCCAATCCGGGTTCCCACGGTCACGAATCCCGGACAGGCCAGGTCAGCGTCGCTTCGAGCCGCCCATCAAGCTGCCGAGCACGCCGCGAATCAACTCGCGGCCGACGCTGGTGCCGATCGTGCGCACCGCCGACTTCGCCATCGTCTGCGCGAGCCCGTCGTGCTTGCCGCCGCGCGGCCCGGTGGTGCCGAACAGCACGTCATTGAGCATGCCGCCCCAGCCGCCACCGGCCTCGGCCGGCTGGCCGGCGGTTGGCGTCGGCAGCGGGGAAGGCGTCGCCGACGGCGTTGACGGCGGGGCCGGCCGCGCCGCGTCGGCACTCGCCACTCCGCGGCCCTTCAGCTTCTCGTAGGCCGATTCCCGGTCGATCGCCTTCTCGTAGACGCCGGCCACCAGCGAACCCGCGATCAGCGCCTTGCGCTGGTCGGCCGTGATCGGCCCGATCTGGCTGCCCGGCGGCAGCACGAACACGCGCTGCGTGACGCTCGGCCGGCCTTTCTCGTCGAGCAGGCTGACCAGCGCCTCGCCGACCGCCAGCTCGGTGATCGCCGTCTCGATGTCGAGCCCCGGGTTCGCGCGCATCGTGCTCGCGGCCGACTTGACCGCCTTCTGGTCGCGCGGCGTGAACGCGCGCAGCGCATGCTGCACCCGGTTGCCGAGCTGGGCCAGCACGGTGTCCGGGATGTCCAGCGGGTTCTGCGTCACGAAGTAGACGCCGACGCCCTTGCTGCGCACCAGCCGCACGACGAGCTCGATGCGCTCGACCAGCGCGGCCGGCGCGTCCTTGAACAGCAGGTGCGCCTCGTCGAAGAAGAACACCAGCTTCGGCTGGTCGAGGTCGCCGACCTCGGGCAGTTGCTCGAACAGCTCGGACAGCATCCACAGCAGGAAGGTGGCGTACAGGCGCGGCGCGTTCATCAGCTTGTCGGCCGACAGCACATTGACCACGCCCCGGCCGTCCACCGTCTGCATGAAGTCGCTGATGTTCAGCATCGGCTCGCCGAAGAACCTGTCGCCGCCCTGTTCGTCGATCTGCAGCAGCCCGCGCTGGATCGCGCCGACGCTGGCGGCGCTGACGTTGCCGTATTCGGTGGTGAACTGGCTCGCGTTCTCGCCGACGTGCTGCAGCATCGCGCGCAGGTCTTTCAGGTCGAGCAGCAGCAGGCCGTTGTCGTCGGCGATCTTGAACACCAGGTTCAGCACGCCGGCCTGCGTCTCGTTGAGCGCCAGCATGCGGGCCAGCAGCAGCGGGCCCATGTCGCTGACGGTGGCGCGCACCGGATGGCCCAGCTCGCCGAACACGTCCCACAGCGTCGCCGGGCAGGCGGCCGAGGCCGGCGCGTCGAGCCCGCGTTCCTTCAGCACCGCGGCCAGCTTGTCGCCCACCTTGCCGGCCTGCGTGATGCCGGTCAGGTCGCCCTTCACGTCGGCCATGAACACCGGCACGCCCAGTTTGCTGAAGTTTTCGGCCAGCGTCTGCAGCGTGATCGTCTTGCCGGTGCCGGTGGCGCCGGTGATCAGCCCATGGCGATTGGCCAGTGCCGGCAGCAGGAAACACGCCGCCGTGTCGTGCTTCGCGATCAGGATCGGCTCGGCCATGGGGATCTCCGGTGGGCAGACAAGTAAAATTGCAGTCTATCCAAGAACATTGCCCACCCGGCTGCCGGCGTGGGCCCTCAGAGGAGCCTTCATGGCCGGACATTCGAAATGGGCCAACATCCAGCACCGCAAGGGGCGCCAGGATGAAAAGCGCGGCAAGATCTGGACCCGCGTGATCCGCGAGATCATGGTCGCGGCACGCCAGGGCGGCGGCGACGTCAAGGAAAATCCGCGGCTGCGGCTGGCGGTCGAGAAGGCCAAGGCCGCCAACATGCCGGCCGACACCATCAAGAAGAACATCGACAAGGCCACCGGCAACCTCGAAGGCGTCAGCTACGAGGAAATCCGGTACGAAGGCTACGGCATCGGCGGCGCCGCGGTGATCGTCGACTGCATGACCGACAACCGGGTGCGCACCGTCGCCGAGATCCGCCATGCGTTCAGCAAGTACGGCGGCAACCTCGGCACCGAAGGCTCGGTGGCCTTCCAGTTCAAGCACTGCGGCCAGTTCGTGTTCGCGCCGGGCACGGATGAAGACAAGGTGATGGAAGTCGCGCTCGAAGCCGGTGCCGAGGATGTGGTGACCGACGACGACGGCGCGATCGAGGTGCTGTGCTCGCCGGTCGATTTCGAGGCGGTCAAGGCGGCGCTCGAAGGCGCGGGGCTGAAGGCCGAGGTGGCCGAGGTCACGATGCGCGCCGAGAACACCATCGACCTGGCCGGTGAAGACGCGCAGCGCATGCAGAAGCTGCTCGACGTGATCGAGGACCTGGACGACACGCAGGATGTCTTCCACAACGCCGTTCTGGGCGAATGAGAGTGAACGCATGAAAGTATTGGTGATCGGCTCCGGCGGACGCGAACACGCGATGGCCTGGAAGCTCGCGCAGTCGTCGAAGGTGCAGGTGGTCTACGTCGCGCCCGGCAACGGCGGCACCGCGCTCGACGCGCGGCTGAAGAATGTGGCGATCACCGACGTGAAGGCGCTGGCCGACTTCGCGGTGGCCGAGAAGGTCGCGCTGACGGTGGTCGGCCCCGAGGGGCAGCTCGCGGCCGGCGTGGTCGACGAATTCCGCGCCCGCGGGCTGCGCGTGTTCGGCCCGACCCAGGCCGCCGCGCAGCTCGAAAGCTCGAAGGCGTTCGCGAAGGATTTCATGCAGCGCCACGGCATCCCGACCGCGCTGTACGCCACCTTCGATGATCCGAAGGCGGCGCATGCGCACGTCGACAAGCACGGCGCACCGATCGTGATCAAGGCCGACGGCCTCGCGGCCGGCAAGGGCGTGGTGGTCGCGATGACGCTGGCCGAGGCCCACGAGGCGATCGACTGGATCCTCGGCAGTGGCGGCAAAAGCGGCGAGTCCGGCAACCGCCTGGGCGTGCAGCACAACGCGGGTGTCGCGCGCGTCGTGATCGAGGAATTCCTGCAGGGCGAGGAAGCCAGCTTCATCGTGATGTGCGACGGCAAGAACGTGCTGCCGCTCGCGACCAGCCAGGACCACAAGCGGCTTCAGGATGCCGACGTCGGCCCGAACACCGGCGGCATGGGCGCGTACTCGCCGGCACCGGTCGTCACGCCGAACGTGCATGCGAAGGTGATGCACGAGATCATCCTGCCGACCATCGCCGGCATGGCGCGCGACGGCACGCCGTTCACCGGCTTCCTGTACGCCGGGCTGATGATCGACGACGACGGCGCGCCGAAGACGATCGAGTTCAACACCCGGCTGGGCGATCCGGAGACGCAGCCGATCATGATGCGGCTCAAGAGCGACCTGTTCGACGTGATGATGGCCGCGACCGATGGCACGCTCGACCAGGTCGAGCTGCAATGGGACCGGCGCGTCGCGCTGGGCGTCGTGATGGCGGCCGGTGGCTACCCGCTGGACCCGCGCAAGGGCGATGCCATCACCGGGCTGCCGGCCGAGCAGCCGGATGCGATGGTGTTCCATGCCGGCACTGCGCCGGCGCAGGGTGGCGTCGTGACCTCGGGCGGGCGCGTGCTGTGCGTCACCGCGCTCGGAGATTCGACCAAGATGGCGCAGCAGCGCGCCTACGAGGCGCTGCAGGGCATCCACTTCGACGGCATGCAGTTTCGCCGCGACATCGGCCATCGGGCCATCAAGCGATGAGCGACACCGGCGCGGTCCGCGCGTACCTGCTGGGCCTGCAGTCGCGCATCATCGGCGCGATGGAGGCCGAGGGCGGCGATTCGTTCGTCACCGACCACTGGGTGCGCGAGCCCGGCGGCAAGCTCGAAGGCGAAGGGCTGTCGCGGCTGGTCGAAGAGGGGCCGCTGCTCGAGCGCGGCGGCTGCAGCTTCTCGCACGTGAAGGGCAAGGTGCTGCCGCCGTCGGCCACGCAGCACCGGCCGGAGCTGGCCGGGGCGCCGTTCGAGGCGATGGGCGTCTCGCTGGTCTTCCACCCGCGCAACCCGTATGTGCCGACGGTGCACATGAACGTGCGGATGCTGGCCGCGCTGCCGGCCGGCGGCGAACCGGTCACCTGGTTCGGCGGCGGGATGGACCTGACGCCGTACTACGGCTTCGAGGAAGACGCGCAGCACTTCCACCGCGTCAACCGCGAGGCGCTCGCGCCCTACGGCGACGACAAGTACCCGCGCTTCAAGCAGTGGTGCGACGAGTATTTCTTCCTGAAGCACCGCAACGAGCCGCGCGGCGTCGGCGGCGTGTTCTTCGACGATTTCTCCGAACTCGGCTTCGAGCGCAGCTTCGAGATGCTGCGTGCGGTCGGCGACGCCTTCGTGCCGGCCTACCTGCCGATCGTGCAGCGCCGCAACGCGACGGCGTTCGGCGAGCGCGAGCGCGATTTCCAGGCCTACCGGCGCGGCCGCTACGTCGAGTTCAACCTGGTGTTCGACCGCGGCACGCTGTTCGGGCTGCAGTCGGGCGGGCGCACCGAATCGATCCTGATGTCGATGCCGCCGCTCGTGAAGTGGCGCTACAACTGGTCGCCCGAGGCCGGCACGCCCGAGGCGCGGCTGTACAGCGACTTCCTGCGCCCGCGTGCGTGGGCCGACGAGAACCCCGCTTGAAGCGCATTGCGCTGTTCGGCGGCAGCTTCGATCCGGTGCACGCGGCGCATGTGGCGCTGGCGCGTGTGGCGTTGTCGCAACTCGGCCTCGACGAATTGCGCTGGGTGCCGGCGGGTCGCCAATGGCAGAAGCACCGCGACCTGACGTCCGCCGTGCACCGTGAAGCGATGGTGCGGCTGGCGATCGCCGACGAGCCGCGCTTCACGCTCGAAGACTGCGAGCTGCGCCGAAGCGGCGCCAGCTACACCTTCGACACCGTGCGCGCATTGCAGGCCGCGGAGCCGGGCGTCGAGTGGTTCCTGGTGATCGGCCAGGACCAGTACGCCGGGCTGCACAGCTGGGTGCGCTGGCAGGACCTGCTGCAGCGTGTCACGCTCGCGGTCGCGAACCGGCCCGGCGTGACGATGGCAGCGAGCGCCGAGGTGCAGGCGATGCCGCACCGTGCGGTGCCGCTGCCGATGATGAACGTGTCGTCGACCGAGATCCGTGCCCGCGTGGCCCGGGGAGTTGCGGTCGACGATCTGGTGCCCGCCCCCGTGGCGCGCTATATTGCCCAACACGCCCTATACAGAGGCGATCTCAGGAGTTGAATGGACATCCGAAAACTGCAGCGCGCCATCGTCGATGGTCTGGAAGACGTGAAGGCACAGAACATCCTGGTCTTCAACACCGAGCATCTTTCACCGCTCTTCGAGCGCGTGATCATCGCGTCGGGCACCTCGAACCGCCAGACCAAGGCCCTCGCAGCCAGCGTGCGTGATGCGGTGAAATCGGGCGGCTTCCCGGTGTTGCGCACCGAGGGCGAGGACAACGGCGAATGGATCATCGTCGACTGCGGCGCCGCCGTCGTCCACGTGATGCAACCGTCGATCCGCGAGTACTACCACCTCGAGGAAATCTGGGGCGACAAGCCGATCAAGCTGAAGGTCGACACCGCGCCGGCGAAACTCGTGAAGGCCGAAGAGCCTGTCGCGAAGAAGGCAGCCGCGAAGAAGGCACCGGCGAAGAAGGCCGCGGCCGGCAAGGCACCCGCCAAGGCCCCGGCCAGGACGGAAGCCGCCAAGGCGCCCGCCCGGAAGGTCGCCGCGAAGGCGGCCCCGGCCAAGGCACCGGCGCGCAAGGCCGCACCGGCCAGGACGGGCGGCGTGACGCGCACGGTCGGTGTCAAGAGCGCGGCACCCGCGAAGAAGGCGGCGGCCAAGTCGGCACCGGCCAAATCGGCACCAGCCAAGGCGGCGGTCAAGAAGGTCGTCGCCAAGCCGGTCGCGGCCCGCAAGGCCCCGGCCAAGGCGGCGCCTGCCAAGGCTGCGCCTGCGAAGAAGGCTCCCGCCAGGAAAGCGCCGGCAAAGAAGACCTCGCGCGCGTGAAGCTGCTGCTGGTCGCGGTCGGCCAGCGCCAGCCGTCGTGGGCCGAGACGGCCTATGACGACTTCGCGAAGCGCTTTCCACCCGAGATGCGCCTCGAGCTGAAGGCGGTCAAGGCCGAGACGCGCGGCTCGCGCACCGCCGAGCAGATGATGGCGGCCGAAGCCGCGCGCATCGAGGCGGCGCTGCCGAAAGGCGTGCGCCGCGTCGTGCTCGACGAGCGCGGCGACCGGCTGACCAGCGTGCAGCTGGCGGCCCGCATGAAGGCCTGGCTGCCCGACGGGCGCGACGTCGCCTTCCTGATCGGCGGCCCGGACGGGCTGGCTGCCGACCTGAAACGCAGTGCCGACGAGACGATGCGCCTGTCCGACCTGACGCTGCCGCATGCCTTCGCCCGCGTGCTGCTGGCCGAGGCGCTGTACCGCGCCTGGACGCTGACCGTGAACCACCCCTACCACCGCGAGTAGCCGCCGTCCGGAATGCACGACTTCATCTACCTCGCGTCGCAGAGCCCGCGCCGCCGCCAGCTGCTCGACCAGATCGGCGTGCGGCACGAACTGCTGCTGCCCGGTGCCGACGAAGACGCCGAAGCGCTCGAGGCCGAGCGGCCCGGCGAGCTGCCGGCCGACTACGTCGAGCGGGTGACGCTGGCCAAGCTGGCCGCCGCGCGCAAGCGCCATGCGGCGCGCGGGCTGCCGGCCGCGCCGATCCTGTGCTCCGACACCACGGTCGCGGTGGGCCGGCGCATCCTCGGCAAGCCGGCCGATGCCGACGACGCGCGCCGCGTGCTCGAACGGCTGTCGGGCCGCACGCACCGCGTGCTGACCGCGGTGGCGGTGGCCAGTGGCCGGCGGCGCGAGCTGCTGGTCAACGTCTCGCGCGTCGACGTGGCGCCGCTGCCGGCGGCATGGATCGACGCCTACGTCGCGAGCGGCGAGCCGTTCGGCAAGGCCGGCTCGTACGCGATCCAGAGCGCGATGGCCGGCTGGATCCGCCGCATCGCCGGCAGTCACTCCGGTATCATGGGTTTGCCCCTGTACGAAACGGCCCAACTGCTGAGACAAGCGCGCGTCAGGTTCTGACGCCGCCGCCGCAACAAGAGCGCCCATGCAAGACATCCTCATCAACTGGGCACCCCAGGAGACCCGTGTCGCGGTCGTCGAGAACGGCGCGGTGCAGGAACTCCACCTCGAACGCACGCTCGAACGCGGCCTCGTCGGCAACATCTACGCCGGCCGCGTCGCCCGCGTGCTGCCCGGCATGCAGTCGGCCTTCATCGACATCGGCCTCGAACGCGCGGCCTTCCTGCACGTGGCCGACGTGCACGTGGCCGGCGGCAGCCCGCGCAACGACCACGCGCCGGGTGCCGCGCCGCCGCTGCCGATCGAGCGGCTGGTGTTCGAAGGCCAGACGCTGACCGTGCAGGTCATCAAGGACCCGATCGGCACCAAGGGCGCGCGGCTGTCCACGCAGATCAGCATTGCCGGGCGCATGCTGGTGTTCCTGCCGCAGGACGATCACCTCGGCATCTCGCAGAAGATCGGCTCGCACGAGCTGCGAGACCAGCTGCGCACGCGGATGAACGAGCTGACCGGCAAGACCGAAGGCGGGCAGCCGCCGGCCACGCCGTATGCCGGCGGCGGCTTCATCCTGCGCACCAACGCCGAGGACGCGACCGACGTCGAACTGGCCGACGACATCGCCTACCTGCGCAAGACCTGGGGCGCGATCCGCGAACGCAGTTTCAAGTCGCCGCCCGGCACGCTGCTGCACCAGGACCTGAGCCTGGTCGAGCGCGTGCTGCGCGACCTGGTGAACGACGCGACGCAGTCCATCCGCATCGATTCGCTGATGCAGTTCGAGCAACTGCTCGCGTTCGGCGGCGAGTACACGCCGGGCTCGGTCGGCAAGCTGCAGCACTACAAGGGCGAACGGCCGATCTTCGACCTGTACAACATCGACGAGGAGATCGCGCGGGCGCTGGCGCGGCGCGTCGACCTGAAGTCGGGCGGCTACCTGATCATCGACCAGACCGAGGCGCTGACGACGATCGACGTGAACACCGGCGGCTATGTCGGCGCGCGCAACTTCGACGACACGATCTTCAAGACCAACCTCGAGGCCGCGCAGGCCATTGCGCGCCAGCTGCGGCTGCGCAACCTCGGCGGCATCATCATCATCGACTTCATCGACATGGCGCGCGACGAGCACCAGGGCACGGTGCTCGGCGAGCTGCGCAAGCAGCTGGCGCGCGACCGCACCAAGATCACGGTGAGCGGCTTCACGCAGCTCGGTCTGGTGGAAATGACGCGCAAGCGCACCCGCGAATCGCTCGCGCACATGCTGTGCGAGCCGTGCCCCACCTGCGGCGGCAAGGGCCAGGTGAAGACGCCGCGCAGCGTCTGCTACGACATCCTGCGCGAGATCCTGCGCGAGGCGCGGCAGTTCGACCCGAAGGAGTTCCGCGTGATCGCGGCGCCGGCGGTGGTCGAGATGCTGCTCGACGAAGAGAGCCAGCACCTGGCCGGCCTGAGCGATTTCATCGGCAAGCCGATCTCGCTGCAGGCCGAGGCGGCGGGCTCGCCGGAGGCCTACGACATCGTGCTGATGTAAGGTCTACTTCACCGCCTCGAACTCCCACAGCAGGTGGGCCTTGCGGTGCTCATTGATCCCGTGGTCCTTGCCGCGCAGCAGCCGCACGGTGTCGCGCAGCGTGTAGGCGATCCAGCGCAGCGGCTCGCGGCGCTTGCGGCGCTGGCGCTCCAGCGCCTCGCGCTCGGCGGCTTTCTCCGGCCCGGTGAAGTCCAGGTTGTGGTGCCGCACCCAGTGCGCACGCAGCAGCCGGAAGCGCCCCTCGAAGCCGTAGATGCGGCCGAACGGCGTCTCGCCGCAGAAGTACTCGTGCGTGCGGTCGGTGATGATGTTGACGTGCGTCGGGTCCTGGAAGGCCTCGGGCTGCGGGTAGGCCGGCGTCACCGCATACAGCCGCCCGCCCGGCGCGGTCACGCGCCAGATCTCGTTCATCAGCGCGATGAACGGCAGGACGGTGCGGCGCTCGTCGGGCACGGCCAGCACGCGCGGAATGTGCTCGATGAAGTCGAAGGCCGAGACCGAGCCGAACATGCCATCGGGGTACGGAATCGGGTCGAGCGCCAGGTTCGCGACCCGCGATTCGAAACCGGGCGTCGGCGGCAGCGGCCGGATGTCGACGCCGAACAGCCGTTGCTGTCGGTAGGGATTGCGCGGGAACTTGCCGCAACCCAGGTCGAGGTGCGTGTCCGGCAGGCCGCCGGGCAGGGTCGGCAGGGCGGCGGTGGCATTCGTCATGGCGTGTTCCCGGGTGGCGTGTGGGTGAGTTCGGCAACGATGTCGAGCAACTGCATGCCGTGCTGAGTATCGGGCTCGAGGTAGGTGCCCTCGGCCCATTCGTTCCACGCATTGAAGAACACGAACGGTGCACCGTGGGTGCGCGCCTTCTTCAGTTGCGTGGCCAGGCCGCGGCGGAAGGTGCGCAGGCTGAAGTTGCGCAGCACCAGGCCGTTCGCGCCGCGCCGGGCGCTGTTGTCCCAGTCGGCGAACGCGCCCGGGTAGGTGCCTGCGGCCAGCGGACGGCGCCGGATCAGCTGCCACAGGCGGCCGTAGTCGTGGCTGTCGAGGCGGTGCGAGCGCGCATCGGGCGACAGCCAGTGGCCCAGCTTCGCGACCTGCCGCGAGATGCGCTGGCGCATGCGGTACCAGCGCGGCTGGTCGTGCTTCAGCGTGTACATCGGTTCGAACTGGACCCGGGCATCGGCCAGCCGGCTCCGGGCGCCGGCCACGTAGGCCGTCTGCATCGCGACGATGTGCAATCCCGGCAAGCCGGCCTCGGCCGCCAGCGCACGCCAGCGCGCCAGCATCGGTTCGAAGGTCGGGATGCTCTCGCAGCGGTAGATCAGCAGCATCGGCCGGCCGTCGACGCGGATGTAGCGCGGGTCGCGGAAGCTGCGCAGCAGGCTGGCGAAATGCAGGTCCCAGTCGGCCTCGTCGCCATAAGACTGCGGCATCAGCACGTCGCGCTCGCCGCCGTCCCAGGCCCGCGTCCACGGCTCGTTGGCCCAGGCGAGGCAGAACGGAAAATCCGGCGCGCGGTCGTCGAGCAAGGCCTCGATCGGGCGTTCCAGCAGCTGCTTGCCGTTGAACCAGTAGTGGTAGTAGCAGAAGCCGTGGACCCCGTGGCGGCGCGCCAGGTCGGCCTGCCAATCGCGCGTCTCGCGCTGCATCAGGTCGTAGTAGCGGTCGCCGGCGGGCACCCGCGGCTGCCGGTGGCCGCGGTACAGCGGCGTCGCCCGCCTGACGTTGGTCCATTCGGTGAAGCCCTGGCCCCACCAGCGGTTGTTCTCTTCGATCTCGTGGAATTGCGGCAGGTGGAAGGCAATGATCTTCGGGTCGGTCATCGGATGACAGCGGAATCGGCTTTGTTTCTTCGAATGTCGAAGTCTAGGGCCTGCGCCGTACCGCTTCTTACATGCAGCCGTACCGATTCTTGCGATCAGCTCGGCGGTGCCGCTGCACGACAATCCGCTGACAATCCGTTGCAGCCCCTGATTTCACCGAGTCTTCCACGACGGCGCCGACATGACCTCCTTGAGCCTCCCGCAGGTGACCCTCTGCTGCGTCGACTCCACCCCGCGACTCGACTGGTCGTTGAAAGCCTTGCGGCATTGCCTGGCCCAGGTGTCGTTCGGCGATGCCTTCGTGTGCACGGACCGCGCTTCGTTGGCCGGCCAGCCGCTGCCCGACGGCCTGCGCTGGGTCGAGATCGCGCCGCTGGACGGCATCGAGGCCTACTCCGATTTCATGATCAAGGGCCTCGCGCCGCACCTGCGCACCAGCCACCTGCTGGTCGTGCAGTGGGACGGCTACGTGCTGAACCCGTCGGCCTGGCGCGACGAGTTCCTGTCGGTCGACTACATCGGCGCGCCGTGGAACCACATCCCGCAGCCGTGGAAGGTCGGCAACGGCGGCTTCTCGCTGCGCTCCGCGCGCCTGCTGCAGGCGCTGCAGGATCCGGCGTTCGTGCCGGCCCATCCGGAAGACATCTACATCTGCAAGACGCAGCGGGCGGCGCTCGAGGCCCGCGGGCTGCGCTTCGCGCCGCTCGAGATGGCCGAACGCTTCGCGGTCGAGGACGGCGCGCTGTCGGCCGGGGTGTTCGGCTTCCACGGGCCGTACCACCTGCCGGCCCTGCTGCCGCCCGGCGAGGTGCTGGCCTTCGTCGAATCGCTGCCGACCCGCGCGCTGCGGGCGCACTACTTCGGCAGCCTGCTGCGCGAACTGGTGCGCGGCGCACGGCGCGATCCGGCGATGCAGCCGGCGCTGGCGGCCTTCGAGCGGCTGGTGCTGCGGGCGATCGACGAGTTCGACGACCCGGCCAGCCTGTCGCCGCAGGCGCTCGGCATGCTGAAGGCGCTGATCCGCCACGGCCCGCATGCGGCCGCCGCCCGGCTGCTGGCGCGCCGGCGCGCGGCCTCGGGCCGGCGCTTCGGCGAGCCGAAGCTGTGGCTGCGCCTGCAATTCAACGCACTGCGCGCGGCAGTGCAGGCCCGATGACGGCCGCGCCGGGCCTGCTCGCGCGCTATGCGGGCGCGACATGGACGCCGCCGTTCCCGCAGGCGCTGCCCTCCAATGCGACGGACTACGCGGCGCGCGCGTCGCCCTGGCAGGTGGCCCGCCGCCGTGCGCTGCGCGAGCTGAACCTCGCGCTGCGCGGGCAAGGCGCGCTGCTGCGGCAGCACATCGACCCGGCGCAGCACCGCCGCATCCTGTGGATCCACCAGGGCACGCCGCAGGTCGGCGATTCGCTGATGGACCTGGCGGCGCGGGTGCTGCTGCAAGGGCGCGTCGCGCGGCTCGACCTGCTGACCGATGCCCACCTGCTGCCGCTGTACCGCAGCGATGCGGTGTTCTCGACGGTGGCCTCGTCGGCCCGCGAGCTGCCCGCCGACGGCTACGACCTGGTGATGCTGCACAGCATGTCGTCGCGCTCGGTGCGCGACAAGCTGCGGCACTTCCGCCGCGTGCCGTTCGTGCACGTGCAAGGCTGCTACACCGGCCCGGAATTCAACCGCACGCTGTTCGGCTTCTACCGGCTGGCCCAGTTGATGGGCTTGCCGGGCGCGGCGCTCGAGGCGGTGGCTCGCCCGACGATGCAGGCGTCGCACGCCGCGCATGCCGCGATCGCCGCGCTGGCGATCCCGCCGGGCGCGATCGCGGTCGCGCTCGGCGGCGTGCGCGACTGGCGCACCTACACCCGCTGGATCGACGTGCTGCGCGGGCTGGCCGCGACCGGCCGGGTGCCGCGCGTGGTGCTGGTCGGTGCCGACAACGGCCTCGCGATGCGCGACGCGATCGTCGCCGCCGAGATCGGCCTGCCGCTGATCGACCGCGTCGGCCGCCACAGCCTCCCCGAGGTGCACGAGCTGATCGGCCGCTGCGCGCTCGCGCTGTGCGCCGACGGTGGCCTGCTGCATGTGGCCCACACCACCGACACGCCGGTGGTCGCGCTGTTCGCCGGCGAGATCCTGCCGGCCTACCGGGTCACGTCGGCCAACCGGACGACCTCGCTGCACGGTGCGCGGCAGGTCGACGACATCGATCCCGACGCGGTGCTCGCCGCGGCGCTGGCCTGCCTCAACGCGGCGCCGCGCTGACGGCCGTGTCGACGGGCCCCAGCAGGCGGCGGTAGATCGCGAGATAGGCCTCGGCCGCGCGGTCCCAGCGGAACTGCGCCGCATGGGCGCGGATCGCCAGCCCCTCGCGCAGCAGGCGCGGTGTTTCGGTCTCGATGGTGCGGCGCATCGCCGCCGGCTCGAAACTGTCGAAGTAGCCGGCATGCGGGCCGCCGACCTCCGGCAGGCTGGTCAGCCGCGACAGGAACACCGGCTTGCCGAAGTGCATCGCCTCGAGCGGCGGCAGCCCGAAGCCTTCGGTCAGCGACGGGAACACGAAGGCCTGGCAGTGCGCGTACAGCCAGGTCTTCTGCGCGTCGCTGACCTCCTGCACCACCGTCACGTTCGCGAGCCCGCGCTCGCGCACCTGCGCCGCGAGCCGGTCGGAGTCGCCGGTGCGCGGCCCGGCGAGCACCAGCGCCTGCTGCGGCCACAGCGCGGCCATGTCGACCAGGCTCTGCGGGTTCTTCGACTTCGCCATGCGGCTCAGGTGCAGCAGGTAGCGGCCCGGCACGATGCCGGGTACCGCGTCCTGCGCATGGGCGTTCAGGTCGCGCGCGCCGTTCGGGATCACGCTGATCGGGCCGGTCCAGCCGAGGTGGCGGCGGATGTCGCCCTCGACATGGTGCGTCAGCGTCGTCACCTCGTCGAAATGGCGCAGCCGGCGGCGCAGCTTGTCGAGCGCCTTGCGGGCGGCCGGTTCGGCGTCGTGGTAGACCGGGTTCAGGTCGTGGATGGTCAGCAGCGCCTGCCGCGTGCCGAGCGGCGGGACGATGCGGCCGAGCTGGTTCAGCCCGTGCCAGACGTCGAAGCGCTTCAGTCCCTGCCAGTGCCAGTAGCCCTGCAGCTTGCGGGTGGACAGGTAGCCGACCTGGTCGCCGAAGCGGCCGTGCCAGCGCGCCGGCATGTGCAGGTGGAACTGCACGCCGTGCTGCTCGCGCCATGCGGGTGCCACGCGCGCAACGTGCTCGCAGACCTGGGTCGAGAACTCGCCGAGCCCGTCGCTCAGCGAATCGATCATGCCGAGGCTGATGCCGATGCGGTGTCGAGGGGGCGTCATGCCACCAGTCGGTAGTGCTTGCGGCTCAGGTCGACCCCCAGCAGCCGCTCGACGCGCATCGACCACCGGTGCTTGCGCTCGCGGCCCGTCAGCACGTGCGCCGGGTCGGGCGCGAAGTGCTGCTCGGCCTCGTCGCGCAGCCAGTCGGCCATCAGCGCCGGGTGCGTGCCGGTGTACGGCACCAGCGACTGCGGATCGATGTTGCCGTAGTGCACCTTCGGCGCGCCGTGCGACCAGTACTTGCTCACCTGGTCGAGCTTGGCCTGCATGTAGTCGGTGCGCCGCACATGGCCGTAGTGGTAGATGTGCGCGTTGGCCAGCGCCGCGTTCGGGTGGCGGCCGCGGCGGTGCTTGTCCATCACGACCCAGAACTGGCCGTCGGGCGCATAGCTGCGGATCGTGTTGCGGATCAGCCGGCATTCGCGCCGGTACCAGGCGGGGCTGGTCGCCAGCCAGTGCGGCGAGCCGTAGAAGTGCAGGTAGTCGAACACCAGCGCCTCGATGCGCCGGTCGGCATGGTGGCGCTCGACCGACGCGCGGATCGCCGCCAGCTCGGCCTCGTGCAGCACCTCGTCGCCCTCGAGGTAGAAGGCCCAGTCGCCGGTGCAGGCGTACTGCGCGATCATCTTCTGCTGCGCGTAGACGAAGCCGCGCGACTCCATGCGCTCGTTCCACACGGTGTCGATCAGCCGGATCTTCGGGTCGCCGATCGCCAGCAGCCGCTCGCGGGTGTCGTCCTCGCCGCGGCCGACCGCGATCACGAACTCGTCGACCAGCGGCAGCAGCGAGCGCACCGAGGCCTCGAACGGAAAGCCCAGCCTGACGCCGTTGCGCAGGAAGGTGAAGCCGCTGATGGATGCCACCGCAGCAGCCGTCATGAAGCGTCCGCCGACAGGCGTGCCAGTTCGGCCGCACTCCACTTCCTGTCGATCGGGATCAGGCGCGTGGCGTCCGCGAAGGCCGGCGGGCGGGACCGCAAGGTCACGCGGATGTAGTGGTGCACGAACACGTCGAGCGCGATGTGCAGCGGGCGGATGTCGCCGACCTCGACCGCGCGCTTCTTGGCGCGCAGGAACAGGTCGGCATCGGCGGCCTGGATGCGCTCGTCCCACAGCCCGATGCGGTCGATCGCGCGCCGGTTCATCAGCACCGAATTGCCGACGTAGCCTTCGATCACCAGGCCTTCGAACTGCTCGGCGCGCTCGCGGCAGAAGCGCTCCCAGTCGCCATACATCCAGCGGTGCGACAGGCCGAGCCACGGCTGCTTCGCGCCGAAGAAACGCACCGGCAGCGACGCGCGCTTCCAGCGCCGGCGCAGCGCGTGCGTCGCCTCGGGCGTCTCGATGCGCTCGATGCCGCAGACCGTCAGCGCGTCCAGCCCGTGCAGTTCGGCGTTGGCGATGAGGCGGCTGTCCCAGGCCGGCGGCACGACGATGTCGTTGTTCAGGAACGCGAGCCAGTCGCCCTGCGCCGCCGCGATCCCCTGGTTCTGCGTGTACGGGTAGGAGAAGTTCTGCGCATTGCGGATCACCTTGGCGCCGACCGATTCGAAGAACTCGGCCGAGCCGTCGGTCGACGCGTTGTCGATGATGATCAGCTCCGACGGCAGCCGCGTGCAGCGCTGCAGGTGCTCGACGAACCAGCGGTTCATCTCCAGCTGGTTGTGCACGGCGGTGATGATGCTCAGTCGGGTCATCCTCGGGTCTCCGGTGGCGCGGCGTGGGGGGTCCGGAATTGCAGCGAATGCAGGTGCGCGAACAGCCCGCCCTGGGCGATCAGCTCGGCGTGCGTGCCTTGCTCGACGACGCGGCCGCCCTCGAGCACCAGCACGCGGTCGGCGGCCTTGATGGTCGACAGCCGGTGCGCGATCACGAGGCTGGTGCGGCCCTTCATCAGCCGGTCGAGGGCCTCCTGCACCAGGCGCTCGGATTCGGAATCGAGCGCCGAGGTGGCTTCGTCGAGGATCAGGATCGGCGCGTCCTTGTAGATCGCGCGGGCGATCGCGAGGCGCTGCCGCTGGCCGCCCGACAGCTGGTTGCCGTTGTGGCCGATCATCGTGTCCAGCCCCTGCGGCATCTCGTCGACGAACTTCAGCAGGTTGGCCCCGCGCAGGGCTTCGCGCACGCGGGCGGTGTCGATGGTGCGCGCTTCGTCGGGGCCGGTGTCGCCGAGCGCGACGTTGGCCGCGACGGTGTCGTTGAACAGCACCACGTCCTGGCTCACCAGCGCGAACTGGCGCCGCAGCGCGACCATGTCCCACTCGCGCAGCGGCCGGTCGTCGAGCAGCAGCTCGCCGTCGCTCGGCTCCAGGAAGCGCGGCAGCAGGTTCACCAGCGTCGTCTTGCCGGCGCCCGACGGCCCGACCAGCGCGACCGTCTCGCCGATGTCCAGCCGCAGGTTCACGTCGACCAGCGCCGGCGCCTGGTCGGTCTTGTAGCGCAGGCCGACGTGGCGCATCTCGATGCGGCCCTGGGCGCGTCCCGGGTCGTGGCTGCCGCCTTGCTCGACCGGTGCGTCGGTGATCAGCGCGACGCCGCGCTCCAGCGCCGCCAGCCCGCGCGTGATCGGCCCGGCCACCTCCGACAGGTGCTTGATCGGCGCCAGCAGCATCAGCATGCTGGTGATGAAGGCCGCGAAGCTGCCCGCGGTGCTGCCGGAGTGGGTGCTCTGCCACAGCGCCGCGACGATCACCGCCGACAGGCCGCAGGCGGCGATCATCTGGGTCACCGGCGTCATCGTCGCGGCGGCCATCGTCGACTTGATCGACAGCCGGCGCAGCGTGTCGCTGAGCGCGCGGAAGCGCCCGGCCTGGCCGGCCTCGGCGCCGTGCAGGCGCACGATGCGCCAGGCCAGCACGTTTTCCTCGACCACGTAGGCGAGCTGGTCGGTGGCCTGCTGGCCCTCGACCGTCAGGCGGTGCAGCCGCTTGCTGAGGACGCGCATCACGAAGGCGACCGCCGGCACCAGCACGCCGACGAACAGCGTCAGCTGCCAGTTCACCCACAGCAGGTAGGCCAGCAGCGCGACCAGCGTGGCCGAATCGCGCACCAGCGTCATCACCGAGCCGACCAGCAGGCCGGCGCCGCCCTGCACCTCGTAGGTGAGCGTGTTGGTCAGGCTGCTGGCGGTGCTGTGGCTGAAGAGGGTCGGCTGCACCGTCATCAGGCGCTGGAACATCGCGGTGCGCAGCGCCAGCGTGCCGCGGTTGGCCGACCAGGCGAGCCCGTACTGGGCGACCAGCCCGGCGACGCCGCGGATGAAGAACAGCCCGATGATCGCCACCGGCACCGTCCACAGCGGAATGCCGTCGGCGGTGAAGCCCTTGTCGAGCAGCGGCTTCATCAGCGCCGGGATCACCGGTTCGGTCAGCGCGCCGATGATCGAGCCGACGATCATCAGGACGAAGCCCTTGCCGCTGTCGGCGAAATAGGGCGCCAGGCGCTTCAGGCGGGATCGCAGTGGCAGGGCCGGGGGCAGGGTGGGGGTGCTCATTCCGGGCGCATTATCGTTCGCCGGCACTGCCTACAATCCGCGCACCTCCGCTGCACGCACCTTTCGCCTTCCATGTCCGCTCCGAACCTGTCGGTCATCGTCATCACGCACAACGAAGGCCACCAGATCGCGGACTGCCTGAAGAGCGTCGCGTTCGCCGACGAGTGGATCGTCGTCGACTCCGGCAGCACCGACGACACCCGCGAGCAGGCCGCCGCGCTCGGCGCCCGCGTGACCCGCAGCGACGACTGGCCCGGCTTCGGCCGGCAGAAGAACCGGGCGCTCGACCTGGCGCAAGGTCGCTGGGTGCTGAGCCTGGACGCCGACGAGCGGGTCAGCGAGCCGCTGGCGGCAGCGATCCGGGCGGCGGTGGCGCCCGGCGCCGGCGACGCCGGCAGCCCCGCCGGCTACCAGTTGTCACGCCTTTCTCGTTTCTGCGGACAGTGGATGCGCCATGGCGACTGGTACCCTGACCGGGTCACCCGGCTCTTCCTGCGCGGACGTGCCCGCTTCACCGACGACCTGGTGCACGAGCGGCTCGACGTGCAGGGGCCGGTGGGGCGCCTTCCCGGCGACCTGCTGCACGAGACCATGCCGACGCTGCACGACGCGCTGGACAAGATGAACCGCTACAGCAGCGGGCGCGCCGTCGACAAGGTGCGGGCCGGCCGCGCCGGCGGCCTGGGTACGGCGCTTGCCCATGGTGCCTGGGCGTTCTTCAGGGCCTACCTGCTGCGGCGGGGCTTCCTGGACGGGCGGCTGGGGTTCGTGCTGGCGGTCTACAACGCCGAAGGCACCTATTACCGATACCTGAAAATGGCGTTCGTGGACGCCGCCGGAACCAAGACCACAATTTGAGATCAGGACACTGGATGCTGAACCGACGTCATTTCTCCGCTGCCTCCGGACTGGCCTTGTGCGCGCCGGCCTTCACCCCTGCGCTGGCGCAGTTCCGCGTGGAGATCGCCGGGGTCGGCGCCACGCAGGTGCCGATCGCGATCGCGAAGTTCCGCGACGAAGACAAGACCACGCAGGCGCTGTCGGCCATCATCCGCGCCGACCTGGAGCGCGCCGGCGTGTTCCGCGGCATCGACACCAGCGTCGCGATCGACGAGACCGCGCAGCCGGTGATGGGCGAATGGCGCACCCGCGGCGCCGACGCGCTGGTCGCCGGCTCGGTCACCCGGCTGGCCGACGGCCGCTTCGACGTGCGTTTCAAGCTCTGGGACATCGTCAAGGGCCAGGAGCTCGGCGGCCAGAGCAATGCGGTGCAGCCGGCCGACCTGCGCCTGGCCGCCCACCGCATCGCCGACTACGTCTACGAGAAGCTGACCGGCGACAAGGGCGTGTTCTCGACCCGCATCGCCTACGTCACCCGCACCGGCAGCCGCTATGCGCTGCGCATCGCCGACGCCGATGGCGAGGGTGGCCAGGTCGCGCTGAACAGCCCCGAGCCGATCATCTCGCCGGCCTGGGCGCCGAACGGCCAGGAACTGGCCTACGTGTCGTTCGAGAAGCAGAAGGCCATCGTCTACGTGCAGAGCGTCGCCACCGGCGAGCGCCGCGTGATCGCCAACTTCCGCGGCTCGAACAGCGCGCCGGCCTGGTCGCCCGACTCCCAGTCGCTGGCCCTCACGCTGAGCCGCGACGGCATCTCGCAGCTCTACCTGATGCCACGCAACGGCGGCGAGCCGAAGCGCATCACGACCAGCCAGGCGATCGACACCGAACCGGTGTTCACGCCGGACGGCCGCACGCTGTACTTCGTCAGCGACCGCGGCGGCGGCCCGCAGGTGTACCGCACGCCGCTCGGCGGCGGCGCGGTCGAGCGCGTCACCTTCTCGGGCAGCTACAACATCAGCCCGTCGCTCAGCCCGGACGGCCGCAACCTCGCCTACATTTCCCGCCAGGGCAACGCCTTCCGGCTGTACCTGATGGACCTGACCAACCCGGGCGCGACGCCGCTGGCACTGAGCGACACCAGCGACGACGAGAGCCCGAGTTTCGCGCCGAACGGCCGGCTGATCATCTACGCATCGCGCGCGCAAGGGCGCGACGTGCTGATGACCACCACGCTGGACGGCAAGATCAAGGCGAAGCTGGTGTCGACAGCCGCCGATGTCCGTGAGCCCATGTGGGGCCCGTACGGCCGCTGAAAAAACGGCCGGCGCATTTTTCCCGACGACATTTTTTTCGACGACAACACGACCAGGAGTTCAACATCATGAAATCAACACATCTCGCCCTTCTCGCTGCTCTGACCTCGGCCCTGCTGGCCGGCTGCGCCTCCGGCGTCAAGCTCGACGACAAGCCGGCCCCGGTCGAAAACCGTTCGACCGGCGGCACCGCGTCGAACAGCGGCGCCAACAACGCCGGTACCTCGCAGTCGCAGGTCGCGAGCGTCGACCTGACGAAGAACGCGCCGGCGCCCGCCAGCAGCGTCATCTACTTCGACTACGACAGCTACGTCGTGAAGGACGAGTTCCGCCCGACGGTCGAAGCGCAGGCCAAGAGCCTGTCGGCCAACAAGTCGAAGAAGGTCTCGGTCGAAGGCCACACCGACGAGCGCGGCGGCCGCGAGTACAACCTGGCGCTCGGCCAGAAGCGTGCCGAGGCGGTCGTGAAGTCGCTGGAGCTGCTGGGCGTGTCGCAGTCGCAGGTAGAAGCCGTCAGCTTCGGCAAGGAGCGTCCGGCCGTGCAGGGCAGCGACGAAGCGGCCTGGGCGAAGAACCGCCGCGCTGAATTCAACGCCAAGTAAGCCGGAGGCCTGGCAATGCAATCGATTCTTCGCGGACGGTCCGGCGGCGCGTGGTGGGCGCCGCTGCTGGCGGCCTTCGCCCTGGTGACGGCGCCGGCCGCGCACGCCGGGCTGTTCGACGACGACGAGGCGCGCCGGGCCATCCTCGACTTGCGCGGCAAGCTCGAGGAGAACAACAAGCTGCAGGCGCAGCGCCAGGCCGAGATGAACGCGCAACTGCTCGAAGAGATCGGCAAGCTCAAGCGCAGCCTGCTCGATCTCAACACGCAGATCGAGCTGATGCGCAGCGATGCGGCGAAGCTGGTCGGCCAGAACGAGCAGCTGACGCGCGACGTGTCCGACCTGCAACGCCGGCAGAAGGACATCGCACAGGGCGTGGACGACCGCATCCGCAAGCTCGAACCGCAGAAGGTCACGATGGACGACAAGGAGTTCCTGGTCGATCCCGAAGAGAAGAAGCAGTTCGACGATGCGATGGCGGTGATGCGCAAGGGCGACTTCCCCGGCGCGGCGTCGGCCTTCGTCGCCTTCCGCCAGCGCTACCCGGCCAGCGGCTACAACGACGTGGCGCTGTTCTGGCTCGGCAATGCGCAGTACGGCAAGCGTGAATACCGCGAAGCCACCGCGTCGTTCCGCGAATTGCTGAAGGTTGCGCCGGCGAGCCCGCGCGCGCCCGAGGCGCTGCTGTCGATCGCCAACTGCCAGCTCGAACTGAAGGACGCGAAGGGCGCGAAGCGCACGCTGGACGACCTGCTGAAGACCTACCCGAAGTCCGAAGCCGCCGAGGCGGCCAAGGAGCGGTTGGCGTCGATGAAGTGATGACAGGCGCGCTGCCGTGAACGCCGTCAACGACCTGCCTGTCTCCGGTCTGCCTCTGGCCGATCTGGATGTGCCCGACCTGGAGCGCCGTTTCGGCGGCCTGCGCCGCCTGTACGGCGACGCCGGCTACCGGCGGCTGCGCGCCTTGCGGGTCGCGGTCGTCGGGCTCGGCGGCGTCGGCTCCTGGACGGCCGAGGCCCTGGCACGCAGCGGGGTTGCCACGCTGGTGCTGATCGACATGGACCACGTGTCCGAGTCGAACATCAACCGGCAGGTGCAGGCCACCGGCACCACGCTCGGCAAGTCCAAGGGCGAGGCCCTGCGCGAGCGCATCGCCGACATCCACCCCGGCTGCGAGGTGCTGCTGGTCGACGACTTCGTCGCCGCCGACAACTGGCCGGCGCTGCTGCCCGGCCCGGTCGATGCGGTGATCGACGCCTGCGACCAGGTGCAGGCCAAGCTCGCGATGGCGCAGTGGGCGATCGCGACGCGCACACCGCTCGTGATGGCGGGCGCCGCCGGCGGCAAGCGCCGGCCGCAGGCGGTCGAGGTCGACGACCTCGCGAACGTCACGCACGACCCGTTGCTTGCCTCGCTGAGGCAGCGCCTGCGCAAGCACCATGGCGCGCCGCGCAGCGCCACGATCGGCGTGCGCTGCGTGTTCTCGCGCGAGGCCGTCGCGATGCCGGTCGCCGACGGCGAGGCCTGCGACCTGGCGGCCACCCCGGGCGACGGCAGCCTGAATTGCCACGGCTACGGCTCGACCGTGGTCGTCACGGCAACATTCGGACTGGTGCTGGCGTCTGAAGCGATCGAAATCGGGCTACAATCTGCGCTCCGCTGAGTTGAAGCGGTGCTCGCAAAGATGTTCAAACATCGCACGAGCATCATTCACGGATAACCCTGCAAGTGATGCTATAGTCATGGGCTTGCTGGGTTGTTAGCTCAGTCGGTAGAGCAGCGGACTTTTAATCCGTTGGTCGCAGGTTCAAGTCCTGCACAACCCACCAGGTTTTATTGATCGGGAGGTTTCCCGAGCAAGGGCTCCTAGCTCAGTTGGTAGAGCAGCGGACTCTTAATCCGTTGGTCGACAGTTCGAATCTGTCGGGGCCCACCAACACAGAAACCCCGGACAGTCAGCAGCAATGCGACTCTCCGGGGTTTTCCTTTTCTGTGATTTCCTTTTCCGTGCTTTCGTCTTATGCAGCCTCGGCGCAGCGGATGATGCGGTGCAGCCAGACACCGCGTTCCTTGCGCCCGGGCATGATGCCCATGCCCAGCTGTCGTGCCGCGCTCAGGATGTCGACCGCCTCGACCATGTTCCGGGTGTCGATGATGCAGTAGAGCTGCCGGTCCCGTCCCTCCACGCCGAACGACAGCCGGACACCGTCCGGGCCTCGCCGTCGAATGCTTTCCATCAACTCGCGAACGAACCTGGCGCCGTCGCCGGCCTCGGCGAAGTCGGCGTTGTCAGTGAAGAGGCGTGTCTGCATGGGGCCTGCGTCGTGAGCGGTCGGGCGATGCGCGAGATGGTGGCGGACCGCCGACCCGATGAGAATCGGCAAACGCCTGAAGCGGACGTAGGACGGTTTCCAGGCCGTGCGCCCCGCCGCAGGCCCACACACTGTTGCGTCGGCGTCCTACGGGTGCCGCCGGCCCGCGGCCGCACCATCCGATCCACCCTTTCCAGGAGACTCGATGCAGCGCGATGGCCAGGTCCGCGTGCGGGGGGCGCGCGAACACAACTTGAAAGACGTCGACGTCGACCTCCCGCGCGATGCGCTGGTGGTGTTCTCCGGCGTCTCGGGATCCGGCAAGTCCTCGCTCGCGTTCGGCACGCTGTATGCCGAGGCGCAGCGCCGGTATCTCGAATCGGTGGCGCCGTATGCGCGACGGCTGATCGACCAGGCCGGCGTGCCCGACGTCGATTCGATCGACGGCCTGCCGCCCGCGGTCGCGCTGCAGCAGCAGCGCGGCACGCCGAGCGCCCGTTCGTCGGTGGGCAGCGTGACGACGCTGTCGAGCCTGGTGCGCCTGCTGTATTCGCGCGCCGGCCACTACCCGCCAGAGCAGCCGATGCTGTATGCCGAAGACTTCTCGCCGAACACGCCGCAAGGCGCCTGCCCGCATTGCCATGGGCTCGGCCATCTCTTCGATGTGACCGAGCGCGCGATGGTGCCGGACCCGTCGCTGACGATCCGCGAGCGCGCGATCGCCGCCTGGCCGCCCGCCTGGCACGGGCAGAACCTGCGCGACATCCTGGTCACGCTCGGGCACGACGTGGACGTGCCGTGGCGCGACCTGCCGCGCAAGACGCGCGACTGGATCCTGTACACCGACGAGCAGCCGACCGTGCCGGTCTACGCCGGTTTCACGCCCGCCGAGACGCGCGCCGCGTTGCGCCGCAAGCTCGAACCGAGCTACCAGGGCACCTTCACCAGTGCGCGCAACTACGTGCTGCACACCTTCGCCTCCACGCAGAGTGCGCTGATGAAGAAGCGTGTCGCGCGCTTCATGAGCGGCACCGTCTGCCCGGTCTGCCACGGCAAGCGGCTGAAGCCGCAGGCGCTGTCGGTGACCTTCGCCGGCGTCGACATCGGGACGATGTGCGAATGGCCGCTGAACCGCGTGGCCCAGTGGCTGGCGCCGGCCGCCCAGGGGCGCTTCGATGCGCCCGCCGATGCCGCGACGCGCAGCCGCGATGCAGGCCGTCGCGACACGCGGCGGCGCGTTGCGGCCGGCGGCTCGGCGCATGCTGCGTCGCCCGATGTGCGGCGCACGCCGGAGCTGTCGGAAGAGAAGCGCATTGCCGCGCAGCGCATCGCGCACGACCTGTGCGAGCGCATCGCCACGCTGCAGCAACTCGGGCTGGGCTACCTCTCGCTCGACCGCGCGACGCCCACGCTGTCGCCCGGCGAGTTGCAGCGCTTGCGGCTGGCGACGCAGATCCGCTCCAACCTGTTCGGTGTCGTCTACGTGCTCGACGAGCCGTCGGCCGGACTGCACCCGGCGGACAGCGAGGCCTTGATGCGCGCGCTCGACCAGCTGAAGCAGGCCGGCAACACGCTGTTCGTCGTCGAGCACGACCTGGAGATGATGCGCCGTGCCGACTGGCTGATCGATGTCGGGCCGGAGGCCGGCGAGCGCGGTGGCGAGGTGCTGTACAGCGGGCCGCCCGACGGGCTGCGGCAGGTGGCCGCGTCGCAGACGGCGCGCTACCTGTTCGCCGCGTCTTCCAGCCATGCGAGCCGCACCGTGCGCTCGCCCAGTGGCTGGCTGGCGCTGCGCGGCATCACGCGCAACAACCTGCACGGCGTCGATGCGGAATTCCCGCTTGGCTGCTTCACCGCGGTGACAGGCGTCTCCGGCTCCGGCAAGTCCAGCCTCGTCAGCCAGGCGCTGGTCGAGCTGGTGAGCGCGCACCTCGGCCACGAGCCGGTGGTCGAAGAGGAGGCCGACCCGTCGATGCCGCAGGGCCCGTTGCGGCCGTCCGGTGGCCGCCTGCAGGCCGGCGCCGACGCGCTGAAGCGCCTGGTCGTCGTCGACCAGCGGCCGATCGGCCGCACGCCGCGCTCCAACCTGGCCACCTACACCGGCCTGTTCGACAACGTGCGCAAGATGTTCGCCGCCAGCCCGGCCGCGAAGAAGAAGCGCTACGACGCCGGCCGCTTCTCGTTCAACGTGGCGAAGGGCCGCTGCGACACCTGCGAGGGCGAGGGCTTCGTCAGCGTCGAGCTGCTGTTCATGCCGAGCGTCTATGCGCCGTGCCCGACCTGCCACGGCGCGCGCTACAACCCGGACACGCTGAAGATCACCGTGCGCGACCGCCACATTGCGCAGGTGCTGGCGATGACGGTCGACGAGGCGTGCGCGTTCTTCGCCGACGATGCGGCGGTGCTGAAGCCGCTGCAGCTGTTGCGCGACATCGGGCTCGGCTACCTGCGGCTCGGCCAGCCGGCGACCGAGCTGTCGGGCGGCGAGGCACAGCGCATCAAGCTCGCGACCGAACTGCAGCGCGCGCAGCGCGGCAACACGCTGTATGTGCTGGACGAGCCGACCACCGGGCTGCACCCCGCCGATGTCGACAGGCTGATGGCGCAACTGCAGGGCCTGGTCGATGCCGGCAACACCGTGGTGGTGGTCGAGCACGAGATGCGGGTCGTCGCCGCGAGCGACTGGGTCATCGACGTGGGGCCCGGAGCCGGCGAGGAGGGCGGCCGCATCGTCGCGACGGGCACGCCTTCGGAGGTCGCTGGCTCATCGACGGGCCCGACGGCGCGCTACCTGGCCCGCCATGTCGACGGCCGTGCATGACGCGCGGCAGGCTCAGCCCTGGCGCCTCCAGCGCGCCCGGCACAGCGCGGCCAGTTCGATCGCGCCCCACAGCAGGCTGCTCGCGACTGCGACGCCGATCTGCCATGCGTGTCCCGGCCGCATCGGCAGCCGGCGGATGATGCCGCTCATCGGCGTCTCCTGAATTGACGATGCGGCACCGTAGCAAGCGTTCATGACGGTTTGATGGCAGACCGCGCGTGCGAGGCGCGCTATCCTGCTCGCGCACCCCGACGCCCCCGCAGCCTTGCAAACCCCGGCCGAACTGATCGAACTGCAGCGCCTGATCGACGAGGGCGGCACGCACCTGAGCGCGCGCGTGCTGTGCGAGGTCGATGCGGGTGGCGGTGCCGATGGTGGCGCAGCGGCGCAGCGCCTGCCGGTGATCGCGGTGGCGCTCGGCAACCCGGCGCCCGACATCCCCGCGGTCGGTTTCTTCGGCGGCGTGCACGGGCTGGAGCGCATCGGCTCGGCGGTCGTGATGGCGCACCTGCGCAGCCTGGTGATGCGGCTGCGCTGGGACGAGTCGCTGCACCGCCAGCTCGACGGCGTGCGCATGGTCTTCATGCCGGTCGTCAACCCGGGCGGCATCGCGCGCGGCACGCGAGCCAACCCGCAAGGCGTCGACCTGATGCGCAATGCGCCGGTGGATGCGCGGGACCGCGTGCCCTTCCTGCTCGGCGGCCAGCGCCTCAGCGCGTCGTTGCCGTGGTACCGCGGCCCGGCCGGCGCGCCGATGCAGCCCGAGAGCGCCGCGCTGTGCCGGGTGGTCGAGGAAGACCTGCTCGCGCGGCCGTTCAGCCTGACGGTCGACTGCCACTCGGGTTTCGGGCTGCGCGACCGGCTGTGGTTTCCGTACGCGCACACCCGCGCGCCGATGGCCCACCTGCCCGAGATGGACGCGCTGCACGGCATCTTCCAGCAGTCGCATCCGAACAACCGCTATGTGTTCGAGCCGCAGAGCCGCCAGTACCTCGCGCACGGCGACCTGTGGGATCACCTCTACCAGCGCGCGTCGGCGCTGCCGCAGCGCCTGCTGCTGCCGCTGACGCTGGAGATGGGCTCGTGGCTGTGGGTCAAGAAGAACCCGCGCCAGCTGTTCTCGCGCCACGGCATCTTCAACCCGCTGATCGCGCACCGCCAGCAGCGCGTGCTGCGCCAGCACATGGCACTGCTCGATTTCCTCGCGCGTGCCGCGGCGAGCTGGCAGCGCTGGCTGCCGTCGTCCGCATCGCGCGAGCGCCATGGGCAACTCGCGCTGCAGCGCTGGTACGGCGCCGGCGCGTCGTCGTAGCGCGACGGCAACAAGCCGGCGCAAGGGGAAATCAACCCCCTCGAATGCGCGATGTCGCAACAAAGTGTGCGTCCGTAAAGTGGGTTCATCCGCCAACGACGGGCCCCCCGAATGGACACCAACTACCTTCCTGCCTTCGACCAGGCGATGCAGTTCCTGTACGAGAAGCACGGCAATGCGATCAGCGAGGACCTGGTGCAGGCCTACTGCGTGCGAGGCCTGCTCAGCGAGACCGACGGCGTGCTGACGCTGACCGACCGCGGCCGTGCGATGTTGCGCAAAGCGCCTGTTGCTCGGCAGCTACGTCAGTTACAGCCCTGAAATATCGAGCTTTCTTCCTACACGCAAACCGACACGGCGCGAATACGCTGAAAACCATGTCGGACCTGCACCAAAGCCTTCGCCACATGGGACTGCCCCAGCTGCTGCTGGCGCTGATCTTCCTGTGCAGCTATGGCATGGCACTGGGCGGGATGCTCGGCGCCACCGGGCGTTGGCGGGCAGCCGGTGTCGCCGCATCGTCGGCCATCGGGTTCGGCTTCCTGACCGACCCGTGGGAGCACGCGGTGATGATGGTGGCGTTCGCGGTGATCGGCTTCGGGCTCTTCCTGGCGCTCGCCTGGTTGCTGGCGCGGGCGCCCGAATGGTTCCTGCGCGGCGAGCCGGTCGAGACACCGATGGCGTCGCGCGAGAACCTGGCCGACGTCGGCATCGAGGCCGACGTTCCGGTGCGCACGCCGGTCCCCGCGACCCCGCACCGCCCTGGCTTCGGGCTCTGATCCATACTCTGCGGCTCGCGGAGCAACCGGCCGCGGCGCCTAGGACAGATCGGGACTTCGTCCTACACCGTGGCCCAGACCCCCGCCTTAGCATGACTTCGGGGTTGGGCCGCTGGTAATGCTCCTCCGAATTCGGCGGTCCCTTGGCGGTCAGTGCAATGCACTGACCGCCTCTTCTCTTGTGGGTTGTGGGTTCATTTTCAGGAGCGATGCGATGGCGATGGGAACGATCAAGCAAGCGGCCGGGCTCTGCGCCTCGCTGGCGCTGGTGGCCGCAGCAGGATGCGCATCGACCACCCGCCTCGATTCGCAATGGAGCGATCCGGCCGCCGCGCCGACCTCGTTGCAAGGCGCCAAGGTGCTGGTGGTGTGCGAGGCCGATGAGGCGCCGCTGCGCCAGATCTGCCAGGACCAGATGCGCGCCGAAGTCACCGCGCGCGGCGCCACCGCGGTGGCCTTCGACGACGCCGATCGCAACATCGCCGGCACCGCGGCCAGCGCCTCCCGACCCACCGCCGACTACGTCGGCATCGCGCGCGACCGCGGCGCCACCGCGGTGCTTCGCACGCGCGCGATGCCCTCGTTGTCGCGCCCCGACAGCGGCGTGAGCCTCGGATTCGGACTCGGCACCTTCGGCTCCGGCGTCGGGCTCGGCGTCGGCATGTCGACACCGGTCGGCGGCGGCGGCAATGCGACGGTCGGCTATGCGGCCGAGACCAGCATCACCGACGTCCGCAGCGGCAAGCTGATGTGGACCGGCCGCGCGACCACCGCGCCGTCGAAGGAGGTCAACAAGCAGATGGCCGAACTGGCGACCGCGTTGCTCTCCGGCGCGCAGAAGGCCGGCTGGTTCTGAGCGGATGCCCGGCATGAAGCGCGCTGCGGCAGGGCTGCTGGCGGCGCTGCTCGCCGGCTGCGCGGGCTATGACCCCGGCGGGCTGATGCCCGGAGCCACGCTCGGCGCGGTTACCGAGCGCATGGGGCCCCCCACCGGGGAGCGTCCGCTTCCGGATGGTGGCAAGCGGCTCGAATACGCGCGCGGCCCGTTCGGCAAGCACACCTACATGCTCGATGTCGATGCACAGGGTCGGCTGAGCGGCTGGCAGCAGGTGCTGACCGAAGCGCGCTTCAATGCGGTGACGATCGGCACGCCGGGCGAGCAGATCCTGTTCGACTTCGGCCGTCCGGCGCAGCAGCAGCGCATCGGCCGGCAGCACCTGACGGTGTGGTCGTACCGCTACGAGACGCCGTTCTGCCAGTGGTTCCAGGTCAGCGTCGGCGATGATGGCAAGGTGG
The DNA here is from genome assembly GCF_001425825.1 of Rhizobacter sp. Root1238. Classification (GTDB taxonomy): domain Bacteria; phylum Pseudomonadota; class Gammaproteobacteria; order Burkholderiales; family Burkholderiaceae_C; genus Rhizobacter. The sequence continues at coordinate 126,761 of NZ_LMDM01000015.1, read as the reverse complement.
TCGAGACCGGGTATGGCATCGACCCGATCTGCGACTACAACGACCACGACAACGACCGACCATGAGCGCTCCTGCTTCGATTTCCCTGTATGGCATCCCGAACTGCGACACCGTCAAGAAAGCCCGCCAGTGGCTGGCCGGGCAGGGCGCCGAGGTGCAGTTCCACGACTTCAAGAAAGAGGGCGTGCCCGATGCGCTGATCGACGGCTGGCTGCAGCAGGTCGACTGGGAGACGCTGCTCAATCGAAAGGGCAACACGTGGCGTGGGCTCGATGACGCGACCAAGGCGGGCGTGACCGAGGCGGCCTCGGCGCGTGCGGTGATGCAGGCGCAGCCCAGCACGATCAAGCGGCCGGTGGTGCGATGGCCCGACGGTCGCGTGACCGTCGGGTTCTCGGAAGACCAATTCGCTCAGGCCCTCCGCCCCCGTTCGCCCTGAGCCTGTCGAAGGGCCTGCTTGAACGGGACGAGGGCTTCGACAGGCTCAGCCCGACCCTTCGACAGGCTCAGGGCGAGCGGAGGGGGCATCAGGCAGCCAGCAGTTGGCGGAGCACGAACGGAAGAATCCCGCCGTGCTTGTAGTAGTCCACCTCGATCGGCGTGTCGATGCGCAGCGTCAGCTTCACGTCGTGCGTGGTGCCGTCCACGCGCTTGATCACCAGCGTGGCTTCCTGTTGCGGCTTCAGGTCGGCGCCCAGCAGCACGTCGAAGGTCTCGTCACCGGTGATGCCCAGCGACTGCCATGAATCCGTGCCGCGGAACTGCAGCGGCAGCACGCCCATGCCGACCAGGTTGGACCGGTGGATGCGCTCGTAGCTGCGCGCCACCACCGCCTTGATGCCCAGCAGCTGCGTGCCCTTGGCCGCCCAGTCGCGCGACGACCCGGTGCCGTACTCCTCTCCGGCGAACACGATGGTCGGCGTGTTCTGCGCCATGTACTTCATCGCCGCGTCGTAGATGAACATCTTCTCGTTGCCCGGCTGGAAGCGCGTCACGCCGCCTTCCTCGCGGCTGCCGTCGGCCGCGGGCGGGATCATCAGGTTCTTGATCCGCACGTTGGCGAAGGTGCCGCGCACCATCACGTCGTGGTTGCCGCGGCGCGAGCCGTAGCTGTTGAAGTCGGCTTTCAGCACGCCGTTCTCCTTCAGCCACAGGCCGGCCGGCGAGGCCTCCTTGATCGAGCCGGCCGGCGAGATGTGGTCGGTGGTGATCGAGTCGCCGAACAGCGCCATCGCGCGCGCGCCCTTGACGCCCGCATCGACCAGCGCCGGCGTCATGTGGAAGTCGTCGAAGAACGGCGGCTTCGCGATGTAGGTGCTGTGCGGCCAGGTGTAGGTCTCGCCCTTCACGCCCTTGATCTGCTCCCACAGCTTGCCCGGCTTGCGGTCGATCTTCTCGTAGTTGTCGCGGTAGGCCCCGGCATTCATCGCGAACTTCATCAGCTTGGCGATCTCGTCCGCGGTCGGCCAGATGTCGCCGAGGTAGATGTCTCGCCCGCCCTTGCCCTTGCCGACCGGCTCGGTCATCAGGTCGCGCGTTGCGTTGCCGGCGATCGCGTAGGCGACCACCAGCGGCGGCGATGCGAGGAAGTTCGCCTTCAGGTTCGGGTGGATGCGTGCCTCGAAGTTGCGGTTGCCCGACAGCACCGCGGCGCACACCAGGTCGTTCTTCGTGATCAGCTCGTTCAGCTCGGGCGTCAGGTCGCCGGCATTGCCGATGCAGGTCGTGCAGCCGTAGCCGGCCAGGTTGAAGCCAAGCTTGTCGAGGTAGGGCGTGAGGCCGGTCTTCTCGAGGTACTCGGTGACGATGCGCGAGCCGGGCGCGAGCGAGGTCTTGATGTGCTTGGCCACGGTCAGGCCGGCTTCCACCGCCTTCTTGGCCAGCAGACCGGCGGCCAGCAGCACCGCCGGGTTCGAGGTGTTGGTGCACGAGGTGATCGCGGCGATCAGCACGTCGCCGTTGCGCACCTCCAGGCCGTCCTTCGTCGTGAACACCTGGTGCAGCTTTTCGGCCGGCTGGTTGAAGCCGTTGGCCGAGACCGGCTTGCTGAACAGCTCGGTGAACTCGCTCTTCATCTTGCCGAGCTCGATGCGGTCCTGCGGGCGCTTCGGGCCGGCCAGCGACGGCGTCACCGTCGACAGGTCGAGCGAGACTTCCTTCGAGAAGTGGATGTCGCCCGACTTCGGCACGCCGAACATGCCCTGCGCCCTGAAGTAGCTCTCGAACGCATCGATCTCGGCCTTGCTGCGGCCGGTGCCCTTGAAGTAATCGATGGTCTTGCCGTCGACCGGGAAGAAGCCCATCGTCGCGCCGTATTCGGGCGCCATGTTCGCGATGGTCGCGCGGTCGGGCAGCGACAGCGTGCTGGTGCCCTCGCCGAAGAACTCGACGAACTTGCCGACGACCTTCTCGCGGCGCAGCAGCTCGGTCACGGTGAGCACCAGGTCGGTCGCGGTCACGCCTTCGCGCAGCTGGCCGGTGAGTTCGAGGCCGACCACGTCGGGCGTCAGGAAGTAGACCGGCTGGCCGAGCATGCCGGCTTCGGCCTCGATGCCGCCGACGCCCCAGCCGACCACGCCGATGCCGTTGATCATCGTCGTGTGGCTGTCGGTGCCGACCAGCGAATCGGGGTAGTAGACGCCGTCCTTCTGGTGCACGCCGCGCGCCAGGTATTCGAGGTTCACCTGGTGCACGATGCCGAAGCCGGGTGGCACGACGCCGAAGGTGTCGAAGGCCTGCATGCCCCACTTCATGAACTCGTAGCGCTCGTTGTTGCGCTGGAACTCCAGCTTCATGTTCAGGTCGAGGGCGTTCTTGGTGCCGTAGTAGTCGACCATCACCGAATGGTCGACGACAAGGTCGACCGGCACCAGCGGCTCGATGGTCTTCGGGTTCTTGCCCATCGCGCCGGCCACGCTGCGCATCGCGGCCAGGTCGGCCAGCAGCGGCACGCCGGTGAAGTCCTGCAGCACGACGCGGGCGACGACGAACGGGATCTCGTCGACGCGATCGGCCGTCGGCTGCCAGTTGGCGAGCTGGGCCACGTGCTCCGGCGTGACCTTCTTGCCGTCGCAGTTGCGCAGCACCGATTCGAGCACGATGCGGATCGAGATCGGCAGCTGGCTGACGTTCGGGTGGGTCTTGGCGAGTTCCGGCAGCGAGAAATACTGCCCAGCCTTGCCCGAGCCGGTCTTCAGCGTCTTCAGCGTGTTCGCGAAGGCGTGGTCCGGGGCAGGGGCGGATTTGCGGGCGGACTTCTTGGTGGACTTGTCGTCTTGGGCCATGGGCAGCTCTCCGTGGGGGGTCATCGCAAAGGGCGTGTCGAACGATTGTGCCCCCGGGCGCTGCAAGATCCGTGACACGGCTCACGAAAACCCCATGCGCTGGCCCCGGTGGGAAAACCGGCGCCCGGCCGGCGGGCAGAGGCACTGTGTGAAGTGAGCGGTATTCCTGCGCTTATTGCCCTGACCGGCGGGAGGCGGTCCTGCCCACAATGGGGCGAACCGATATCCTCCGGCCCCACGGACGCCCCACGCATGGACACCCGCCCCGCTTCGCCCACCGCCGCCGCGACCCCCGCCGAGGTGGAGCGCGAAATCGCGCATGCCCGTTCCGGCGGGATGCAGCTCAACGAGCTGCTCGACCGCGCCCAGAGCCTCGCGCAGCGCGGGCTGGCCGAGGCGTCGGCCCAGCTGTACGAAAACTGGATCTCCCACACCGAATCGCCGTGGCGCCACGTCGCGTGCTTCAACTGGGGCACCGTGCTCGGGCTGATGAACCGCCATGCCGAGGCCGAGCAGGCCTACCGCCGGGCGCTGGTCTTCCATGCCGATTTCCCGCAGGCGCGCCTGAACCTGGGCCACCAGCTGGAGCACCTGGGCCGCCCGGAAGAGGCGCTGGCCGAATGGCGCACCGTCGTCGACATCACCGCATCGAACCCGCAGGGCCTGAAAGAGATCCGGCTGCATGCGCTGAACAACCTGGCGCGATTGCTCGAAATGCAGCGCCGCTTTGCCGAATCCGAAGCCGCGCTGGTGCTCAGCCTCGAACTGAAGGCCGACCAGTCCGACGTGCTGCAGCACTATGTGCACATCCGCCAGAAGCAATGCGAATGGCCGGTCTACCAGGCGGTCGGCGAGGTCACGCCGAACCAGCTGATGGTCGGCACTTCGCCGCTGGCGACGCTGGGGCTGAGCGATGACCCGGCCGTGCAGCTGATGGCCGCGCAGCGCTTCGTGCACACCCGCGTGCCGAAGCCGCCGGCCGTGCCGGCCCACGCCGGCCGCCCGCCGCGCACCGGCCGCATCAAGGTCGGCTACCTGTCGGGCGACCTGTGCATGCACGCGGTCGGCCTGCTGACCGCCGAACTGCTGGAGCTGCACGACCGCAGCCGCTTCGAGGTGCACGGTTTCTGCTGGTCGCGCGAGGACGGCACGCCTCTGCGCGCGCGGCTGCGCAAGTCGATGGACGTCTTCGTGCCGCTGGCCGGCGTCGACGACGCGACCGCGGCGCAACTGATCGCGCAGCACGGCATCGACGTGCTGGTCGACCTGCAGGGCATCACCAACGGCGCGCGGCCGGCCATCCTCGGCCACCGCCCGGCGCCGGTGCAGGTCAGCTACCTCGGCCTGCCGGCCACCTCGGGGCTGCCGGGCGTCGACTGGATCCTGGCCGACCGCTTCGTGATGCCGCCCGAGCTGCTGCCGTACATGACCGAGAAGCCGCTGTACGTGCCGCACTGCTACCAGGTCAGCGACCGCCAGCGCGAAAGCGGCGCGGTGCCGACGCGCGCCCAGTACGGGCTGCCCGAAGACGCCTTCGTGTTCTGCTCGTTCAACAACAACCACAAGTTCACCGAGCCGGTGTTCGCGAGCTGGATGCGCATGCTGCAGCAGGTGCCGCGCAGCGTGCTGTGGCTGCTGGCCGACAACGAATGGGCGCAGGAGAACATGCTGCGCCAGGCCGATGCGTTCGGCATTGCGCGCGAGCGGCTGGTCTTCGCGCCGCGGGTGATGCCGGCCGACTACCTGGCGCGCTTCCCGCTGGCCGACCTGTTCCTCGACACCTTCCCGTACAACGCCGGCACGACCGCGAGCGATGCGCTGTGGATGGGCCTGCCGATCCTCACCTGCGCCGGCCGCACCTACATCGCGCGCATGGCCGGCAGCCTGCTGACGGCGGTCGGCCTGCCCGACCTGATCACGAACTCGATCGACGACTACGAGCGGCTGGGCGTGCAGCTGGGCCACAACCCGGCGCGCATCGCGTCGTACAAGCGCTACCTGGCCGAGCACGGCCGGCAATCGAAGCTGTTCGACGTGCCGGGCCTGGTGCGCGACATCGAGGCCGAGTTCGAGCGGCTCGCGCTGCAGCACCGCGGCTGAACGAGCCGGACCCGCGCGCCCCACCTGACCCATGGACCGACACGAGCCCTTCATCGAACCCGGAGCCGCCGCTGCTGCTGCCGCCGCGCCGCCGGACGATGCCTTGCTGCAGTCCATCGTCTGGCTGACCCGCCACCACGGCCGCGAGCGCTCGGCCGCGTCGCTGCTGGCCGGCATGCCGCTGGCCGGCGCGCTCGGGCCCGACCAGGCGGTGCGTGCAATGCGCGAGGCCGGCTTCAACGCCGGGCTGGTGCAGCGCAAGATCGCCGACATCCATTCGCTGCTGCTGCCGGCCGTGCTGCTGCTGCGCAACGGCGACGCCTGCATCGTCGTCAAGCGCTTGTCGGCCGACGCCTACGAGGTGGTGATGCCGGGGCCGGAATCGCACACCTGCAAGGCGAGCGAGGCCGAGCTGGCGGGCGAATACACCGGCATCGCGTTCGTCGCGTCGCCCAAGGTGCAGGCGCCGAATGCCGAGCACAACGAGGCGCTGCGCGACCCGAACAGCCACTGGCTGTGGGGCACGATGCGCCGCTTCCTCCCGTACTACCGCTCGGCGCTGCTGGCCGCGATGCTCAGCAACGTGCTGATGATGGTGACCGGCATCGTGACCTCGGTGGTCTACGACAAGGTGATCCCGCACCAGGCCTTCGTCACGCTGTGGGCGCTGGCCACCGGCGCGGCGCTCGCGCTGGTGTTCGACCTGGTCGCGCGCCAGCTGCGCACCCACCTGATCGATGCGGCCGGCAAGAAGGCCGACCTGATCATCGGCTCGCTGCTGTTCCGCCAGACGCTGGGCGTGCGCATGGAACACCGTCCGGCCTCGGCCGGCTCGTACGCCCACCACCTGGCGCAGATCGAGCTGGTGCGCGATTTCTTCGCCGGCGCGACGCTGTCGGCCGTCAGCGACCTGCCGTTCATCGCGCTGTTCGTCGCGATGGTGTTCATCGTCGGCGGGCCGCTCGGCTGGGTGATCGTGCTGGCGATCCCGCTGATTCTCGGCATGGCCTGGGCGATCCAGGGCGCGCTGCGCCGCTCGATGGCGGCCAACATGCATTTCCATGCCGACCTGCAGGGCGTGCTCGTCGAGGCGGTCGAAGGCCTGGAAGACCTGAAGGCGGCCGGCGCGCAAGGCCAGTTCCTGCGCCGCTATGAAGACGCCACCGCGGCCGCGGCCGAATCGTCGCTGCGCGCGCGGGCGCTGTCGGGCCTGACCAACAACATCTCGGCCGCCGCGCAGCAGGCCATCACGCTGGTGATGCTGGTGTGGGGCGTGTACCTGATCAAGGAGGGTGCGGTGACCGGCGGCGCGCTGATCGGCGCGGTGATGTTCGCCGGCCGCGCGATCGCGCCGCTCGGCAGCGTGGTCAGCCTCGCGACGCGCTACCAGGGCGCGCGTGCGGCGATGGCCGCGCTCGACCAGATGATGGCGCTGCCGGTGGAGCGCGAGAACGGCAAGAGCTACATCGCCAACCACCGCATCACCGGCAAGCTCGGCCTGCACGAGCTGAACTTCGCATACCCGGCGACCGGCGGCGACGGCGTGGCGCCGAAGGTGCTGAAGGGCATCAACCTGAAATTCGAGCCGGGCGAGCGGGTCGTGATCCTCGGGCGCATCGGCAGCGGCAAGTCGACGATCCTGCGCCTGCTGGCCGGGCTGTACCAGCCGACGGAAGGCATGGTCGAGGTCGACGGCATCGACCTGCGGCAGATCGATCCGGCCGACTTCCGCGCGAAGGTCGGCTTCGTGTCGCAGGAGCCGCGGCTGTTCAACGGCACGCTGCGCGAGAACGTGATGCTCGGCCGCGCGACGGTCGACCCGGCGCGGCTGGCCGAGGTGGCCCGCGTGACCGGGCTCGACCGCGTGGTCGCATCGCACCCGCAGGGCTGGGAGCTGTCGGTCGGCGAGATGGGCGGGCTGCTGTCGGGCGGGCAGCGGCAGCTGGTCGCGCTGGCGCGCTGCCTGGCGACGCAGCCGCAGATCCTGCTGATGGACGAGCCGACCAGTTCGATGGATGCGCAGTCGGAGGTGATGTTCCTGCGCCAGCTGAATGAAGCGGCGGGCAAGCGCACGCTGATCATGGTGACGCACCGCCCGGCGGTGCTGGAGCTCGCGCAGCGGGTGATCGTGGTCGACGGCGGCAAGATCGTGCTCGACGGTCCGAAGGCGCAGGTGCTGGCCGCGCTGTCGGGTGCGAAGCCGGCTGCCACTGCGACGCCGGAGGGCAACGGGCCGAGCAACCTGCACCTGCACCCGGCCGCTCAGCCCGTTCAACGCGAGGCGGCGGTCTGACCATGTTCGGCAAGAAGAAGCAACAAGCCGAGCTGAAGTCCGGCGACGCCAAATTTCTGAGCGAGGTCCGCGCCGCGCAGGTGATGGACGACATGTCGCGCGCGACCTGGACGCTGTACCTGATGGCCGTTGCGGTGATCGTCGCGATCGCCTGGGCGTCGACCGCGCGCGTCGACGAGATCACGCGTGCCGACGGCCGGGTGGTGCCCGACGGCAAGGAGCAGGTGATCGCGAGCCTCGAAGGTGGCATCCTGCGCGAGCTGTTCGTGCGCGAGGGCATGCAGGTGCAGGAGGGGCAGGAGCTGGCGCAGCTCGACCCGACGCGCTTCGAATCGCAACAGAACGAAGCCCAGGTCAAGCGGGCCGCGCTGCGCGGCACCGTGGCGCGGCTGACGGCCGAGGCGAACGGCCGCGCGCTGCAATTCCCGTCCGACGTGTCGGCGCTGTCGAGCGTCGTCGAATCGGAGACCGATGCGTACAACGCCCGCAAGCGGGCGCTCGATGAAGCGGTGCGTTCGAACAGCCGCAGCATCGAGCTGGTGATGAAGGAGCTGGGTGTCTCGGAGGCGATGTCGGCCAAGGGGCTGATGTCCGAAGTCGAGGTGATGCGTTTGCGCCGCCAGGTGAACGACCTGCACCTGCAGTCGCAGGAGCGCGTGAACCGTTTCCGGCAGGATGCGAGCACCGAGCTCGTGCGGGTGCAGACCGACCTGGCGCAGATCGAAGAGCAGCTCGCCGGCCGGCAGGACGTGCTGCGCCGCACGGTGCTGAAGTCGCCGGTGCGCGGGCTGGTGAAGAACATCCGCTCGGTCACGGTGGGGGGTGTCGTCAGCCCGGGCGCCGCGATGATGGAGATCGTGCCGATCACGTCGCGCGTGCTGATCGAGGCGCGCGTGAAGCCGTCGGAGATCGGCTTCCTGCGGGTCGGGCAGACGGCCGAGGTCAAGCTCGCGGCCTACGACTACACGACCTACGGCGGGCTGAAGGGCAAGATCGAATACATCAGCCCGGACGCGCTCGGCGACACCGAGAAGGCCGCCGCGCCGGACCAGACCTACTATCGCGTGATGCTGCGCACCGACCGCTCGACGCTGCGCGAGCGCGGCAAGCCGCTGACGGTGCTGCCGGGGATGACCGGGTCGGTGGAGGTGCGCACCGGGGAACGCTCGGTGCTGAGCTTCTTGTTGCGGCCGATGCTGAAGTCGAAAGAGGCGTTTCGGGAACGTTGATCGTTCGCCTGTGCGTTCGAAAGGCGCGTGGGGGGAGGCCGTGGCGCGCCGGACGGGTCGGTCATCGACCCCTGGCGGGGCCGATGACTTCCCTCCGCTGGCTGGTTCGATGGCCCGTCGTCGAAACTCCCTCCGCTCACTTCGTTCGCTGTGGTCAAACAGTCGACGACAGTCAGTTCACGAACGCGCTGCGCGCGGGGCCATCAAACCAGCCAGCTCCGGCGACCCGCCCTGATTGGCGCTCCACGGCCTCCCCCCACGCGCCTTTGCGCACCGCCCTGCTCCTTTGGGGATGACAAGCGAACAAGTGAAGGTTGAGAAAGCCCTCGGACCATCGACAGCCACGTAGCCCGGGTGCCAACCCGGGAATCAACACCCACTTGTTCGCTTGTCACCTTCCTAGTGAGACGGTGGTGTCGAAGGCGCGGGTGGGGAGGCTGTGGAGCGCCAATAAGGAGGGGGCGCCGGAGCTGGCTGGCTTCATGGCCCGCGTGCGCCAGCACGCTTCGTGGACTGACTGTCGCCGACTGTTTGACCACAACGAACGAAGTGAGTGGAGGGAGTTTCGGCGACGGGCCATGAAGCCAGTCAGCGGTTCGTGGACTGACTGTCGCCGACTGTTTGACCACAACGAACGAAGTGAGTGGAGGGAGTTTCGGCGACGGGCCATGAAGCCAGTCAGCGGAGGGAAGTCTTCGGCCCCCAGGGGCCGAAGACCGCCCCCGACGGCGCGCCGCAGCCTCCCCACCCGCGCCTTCCCAACGGCACAGACGAACGATCAACGTTCCCGCATGCTCTCGAGCGCGTGTTCGATCAAAGGCGACAGCAGGAAGTCGATCACGCGCCGCGTGCCGATCTTCACCTCGGCCGTCACCGCCATCCCGGCGCTCAACGGTACCGTGCGACCGTCGACGACGATCGTGCCCCTGTCGAGCCGCACCCGCGTCGAATAGACCAACCCGCGCTTGTCGTCGTTGATCGCATCGCTCGACACCGACGCGACGCGCGCATGCAGCACGCCGTAGCGCGTGTACGGAAACGTCTCCACCTTCACCTCGGCCGGCTGGCCCGGCGCAATGAAGCCGACGTCGCGGTTCTCGATCAGCGCCTCGACTTCCAGCGGCATGTCGCGCGGCACCACCAGCATCAGCGGCTGCGCCGCCGTCACGACCCCACCGACCGTGTGCACCGCCAGCTGCTGCACAGTGCCGTCGACCGGCGCGAGCAGCCGCTGCGCATCGCGCCGCGACGCCGCCTTGCGCAGCTCCTGCTCCAGTGCCGCCACCTTCTGCTGCGCCGCGGTGATGGCGTCGAGGGCGCCGCGCTGCGCCTCGGCCACCAGCTGCTCGCGCTGCCGGCGCGATTGCAGCAGGCTGGCATCGACCTCGGCCACGCGGCTGGTCAACGCGGCCAGGTCGGCTTCCTGCTCGATGCGCGCCTGCTCGCGGTCGAGATAGCCGTGCCGCGAGACGAAGTTCCTGTCGACCAGGTCCTTCAGGTCGGCCGCGCGCTGGCGCGCCAGCGGCACCGTCTGCTCCAGCTTGTGCACCGATTCGAGCGTCGAGCGGCGACTCGCCTCGCGCTGCGCCATCTCGGCGTCGAGCCGGGCCAGCCGCGCGCGGTGCTCGCCGACCTGGCCGGCCAGCATGCGGCGGGCTTCGTCGAAGGCGCCGTCGCCGACCGACGGCGGTCGCGGCAGCGGCGCGTCGCGCCCGCCGGCCAGCGCGTCGAGCAGCGCCTGCCCGCGCGCCACCTGCAGGCGCGCGGCCGCCAGGTCGCCTTCGGTGCGGTCGAGGTCGGCCTGCGTGGCCGTCAGGTCCAGCTCGATGAGCAGGTCGCCGGCACGCACCGCCTGGCCTTCGGTCACGCGGATCGCACGCACCGTGCCGGGCTCGAGCGACTGCACCAGCTTGCTGCCTTCGGCCGGCACCACCTTGCCGGACGCGACCGCGACGATGTCGAGCCGGCCGAAGCAGGCCCAGGTCACCGCCAGCAGCGCAAAGCCGAGCAGCAGGCCGATCGCGACATGCGGCGCCGGCGACAGCGGGGTTTCCTGCAGCGACTGTGCGGCGGGCAGGAACTGCAGCTCGTGCGGCAGCCGGCGCGGCGGCGCCAGCTCGGCCCGGGCGCCCCAGGCGAGCCGCAGCGCGCGGCCGTAGCGGCGCAGCAGGTCACCGAATGCGAGCAGGCTGAAGGGCGTCTTCATGGTCTGGAGACCCTTGTCCCTCTCATCCCCGCTGCAGCCGGTGCAGCCGTGCGTAGTGCCCGGCCTCGCGCTGCAGCAGCTCGGCGTGCGGGCCGGCTTCGACGATGCGGCCTTCGTCCATCACGACGATGCGGTGGGCATCGCGCACCGCCGACAAGCGGTGCGCAATGATGATCACGGTGCGGCCGCGGCAGATCGCCTTCATGTTGTCGTGCACGATGCGTTCCGATTCGACGTCCAGCGCGCTGGTCGCTTCGTCGAACACCAGGATGCGCGGGTTGCCCATCAGCGCGCGCGCGATCGCCAGCCGCTGGCGCTGCCCGCCCGACAGCGTCGAGCCGTGCTCGCCGACCAGCGTGTCGTAGCCTTCGGGCAGCGCGGTGATGAACTCGTGCGCGCCGGCGAGCGTCGCCGCCTGGATCACCGCGTCGAGCGGCGCGCCGGCATCGGCCAGCGCGATGTTCTCGCGGATGCTGCGGTTGAACAGCATGTTGTCCTGCAGCACCACGCCGATCTGGCGGCGCAGCGAGCTCGATTCGATGGTCGACAGGTCGATGCCGTCGATCAGCACCCGCCCGCGCTCGACCACGTACAGCCGCTGCAGCAGCTTCGCGAGCGTGCTCTTGCCCGAGCCGGAGCGGCCGACGATGCCGATCACCTCGCCGGCCGCGATGTCGATCGACAGGTTCTCGATCACCGGCGCGCGGTCGGGCCGGTAGCGGAACTGCACGTCGTCGAAGGTGATGCGGCCGGCCAGCCGCGGCAGGCTGCCGCGCGCGCCGCCGCTTTCGGTGTGGGTGTCGAGGATGTCGCCCAGGCGCTGCATCGACACGCCGGTCTGCTGGAAATCGGTCCACAGCTGGGCCAGGCGCATCACCGGCTGCGCGACCTGGCCGGCGAGCATGTTGAAGACGACGAGCTGGCCGACCGACAGGCTGCCGTCGATGACCAGCCGCGCGCCGAAGTACAGCGTCGCGAGCGTCACCGCCTTCGACACCAGCGAGACGCCGCCCTGCGCGAGGCTCGCGATCGTCGTGGTGCGGAAGCTGGCCGACACGTAGGCGGCGAGCTGCTGGTCCCAGCGGCGTGTCCACTGCGGCTCGACCGCCATCGACTTGACGGTGTCGATGCCGTTCACCGTCTCGACCAGGAAGGCCTGGTTCTCGGCGCCGCGGTTGAACTTCTCGGCCAGGCGCGCGCGCAACAGCGGCGTGAGCGCCAGCGACAGCAGCAGGTAGCACGGCAGCGAAGCCAGCACGATCAGCGTCAGCCACCCGCTGTAGCACAGCATCACCGCGATGAAGACGACCGAGAACAGCAGGTCGAGCACGACGGTGATCGCGTTGCCGGTCAGGAAGCTGCGGATGTTCTCGAGCTCGCGCACGCGCGCCACCGAATCGCCGACGCGCCGCGCCTGGAAGTACGCGAGCGGCAGCGCCAGCAGGTGGCGGAACAGCCGCGCGCCGAGCTCGACGTCGATGCGGCTGGTGGTGTGCGAGAAAACGTAGGTGCGCAAGGCCGTCAGCACGACCTCGAATACCATCACGGTGCCCAGGCCGATCGCGATCACGTCGAGTGTCGTGAAGCCGCGGTGCACCAGCACCTTGTCCATCACCACCTGGAAGAACAGCGGCGTGACCAGCGCGAACAGCTGCAGCGCGAGGCTGACCAGCAGCACCTGGGCGAGCAGCCGGCGATGGCGCACGACCGATGGGATGAACCAGGTGAAGTCGAACTTGCCCCATTCGCGACCGGCCGAGACGCGCGATGCGAACAGGATCAGCTCGCCGGACCAGCGCGCGCGCAGCTCGTCGTGGCTCAGCAGCTCCGGCCGGCCGACCGCCGGGTCGTGGATCAGCACCCTGTCGCCATCGACCTTCGCGATGAGGAAGTAGTGCGGCGAGGTGGCGTCGGCGGTGGCTGTTGCCGGGCGCGCACAGGCGACGGCCGGCAGCGCCGTGGTGGCCAGCCGCTCGGCCGTCGTCTGGACGGCCTTCGCCTGCAGCTGCAGCCGCGCCGCGGCCTGCAGGATGTCGGCGGTACCGAAGCAGCGGCTGCTGTCGCCGAACTCATGCGCAAGCTGCTCGCCGTCGGCGGCCACGCCATGCAGGCGGGCCATCATCAGCAGGCAGGCGAGGCCGCTGTCGGGCAGTCGCGCGGGGGCGGGCAGGCGGCCCGTTGCGGTGTCGTCCGTCATGCAACGCGCCTAGCTTTTCCAGTACTTGCCGATGGCCGTCAAGACGTCGTTCCAGCCGTCGGTCGCGCTCAATCCGGCCCCGGTGGCCGGCAGGTCGAAATCCGCCATCGCGGTCACCAGGGACGCCACGTCGGTGGAACTCAAGGTATGAGTTCCATTGACGGTGGTGACAATGCTTTCGATCTGGTGGTCGGTGCTCAGGAACCAATCATCGACGCGGACGACGTCCGCTGCGGAGGTGGACGTGCCCGAACTGTAGGTGTAGATGTCCAGGTCGTCACCGTCCTGCTTGAAATACACGAGGGCGTTGGACGCCGCCATGGACAAGGTGTCGTCGCCGCCGCTGTCGACGATCGTGTCGTTGCCTTCCCCAGGCGCGAAGTGGTAGGTGTCGTTGCCTTCGCCACCGTTCACCGAGTCGTCGCCCTTTCCGCCCGTCAGATCATCATTGCCGGCATACCCGACCAAGGTGTCGTTGCCATCTTCGCCGGCCAGCGTGTCATTCAGGTCCCCGCCTCGCACCGTGTTCGCCAGTTCGTTGCCGCCGCGACGCAGACCGGAAACCTCCGTGCGGATGCGTTCGAGGTTCCAGTCGTTGGAGGTGCCGCTCCAGTCGATGGCCTGCAGCGGGTTCGAGGTATTGCCATCGCCAGCGCTGAAACTGAAGTCCTCCACGGTGATCTGGTCGGTGTCGTCGGCGGAGGTGTTCATGTAGATCACCAGCGACGTTCCGATCCGGGTCAGCATCGCGACGTTGGAACCGCTGCCGTTCAAGGCCAGCGTGTTGTTCACGGCCGTGTTCGAGTCGGCGCTTCCGGACAGCGTGTCGCTGCCGTCGCCCGAGTTGAAGTGGTAGGTGTCGTCGCCGTCGCCACCGTTCACCCAGTCATTGCCCGCGCCGCCGGTCAGGTCGTCGTCGCCGCCATAGCCGAACAGCGCGTCGTCGCCGGCTCCCCCGTCGAGGGTGTCCTTCAGGTCGGCGCCGCGCAGCGTGTTGGCGCCGCTGTCGCCCGTGCGCGCCAGCCCGGCGACCTTGCCGCGGATGGCGGCGAGATCCCAGTTGCCACTGCTCGAGGTGATGGCCTGCAGCGGATTCGAGGTGGTGTCGTCGCCGCTGCTGAAGCTGAAGTCCTCGACCGTGATCTGGTCGGTGTTGTCGCTGGTCTTCTTGTCGGTGTAGGTCACCAGCGACGTTCCCACCCGGGTCAGCGCCAGGTCGCTGAGGTCGAGGCCGGTTCCGAAGGCCAGCGTATCCAGATCGCTTGACGAGTCGGGGGTCCCGACCAGCGTGTCGTTGCCATCGCCGTGGTCGAAGCAGTAGGTGTCGTTGCCGTCGCCGCCGTCGATGACGTCGTCGCCGAGGCCGCCGGTCAGCTGGTCGTCGCCGGCCAGGCCGTACAGCGTGTCGTCACCGGCACCCCCTGTCAGCGTGTCATCGCCCAAGTTGCCGCTCAAGCCGTTGTCCTGGTCGTTGCCTGACACGGTGATGCCGGTGATGTGCTTGACGATCCCGGCGGTGCCGGTCCAGGTCGTGTCCGAGCTCGCGAAGTAGATGTTCTGCAACGGGTTGTAGTCGTTGCCACCGCCGGTGAAATCGAAGTTGCTCACCGTGATCTTGTCGGTGTTGGTCGCGTTCTTGGCGTTGAAGCTGAGGACCAGTGTCGTCTTCAGTTTCGTCACCACGATGTCGTCGGTGCCGTAGCCAAAGATCTTCAGCGTGCTGTCCTTCGCGCGCGAGGTGTCGGTGTAGCTTTTCAGCAGGTCCTGGCCGTCTCCGGCGTGGAACGCGTAGACGTTGTTGCCGCTGCCGCCGGTGATCGTGTCGTTTCCGGTGCCGCCATACAAGGTGTCGTTGCCGGCGCGTCCGTCCAGCGTGTCGTCGCCGGCGCCGCCGGTGATGCTGTCGGCGTCGACGGTACCCCGCAGGCTGTCGGCACCGGTCGTGCCTTCGTACAGCTTGTCGAGGATGCCGTCGAGATCGAGTTCGTTGCTGCCGTTGAACGTGATCGCCTGCAGCGGGTTGGACTTGTTGGAGGCGGTGTCGCTCGCCAGGAAGTTCGTCACCGTGATCTGGTCGGTGATGTTGCCGGCGAGGCCGATGATCAGCGAGGAGCCCGAGGTTTCGAGCACGAGGTTGGCCTTCGACAAGTTCGTGCCGACGAGGTTCAAGGTGTCCTTGCGATTGAGCGTCGAGTCCGATGTCGTGCTGGTGATCGTGTCCCGCCCGTCGCCGACGTTGAACGTGTAGGTGTCGTTGCCTTGCCCGCCGATGAGCGTGTCGTCGCCCTTGCCGCCTTCGAGCCTGTCGGCGCCGACGGTGCCGACCAGCCTGTCGTTCCCGCTGGTGCCGATGTTGGCCTGAGCGATGATCCAGGCCCGGTCTTTCGTGTCGTCGGAGAACTCGATCGATTGCAGCGGGTTGTAGCTGTTGGAAGGATCGTTGAGCAGGTAGAAGCCCTTGACCGTGATCTGGTCGGAGTGGACTTTCGTGTCGGGGTCGACGGGCATGCCGATGATCAGGTCGCTGCCGCTGCGGGTGAACGTGGCCTGCAGGCTGGTGATGTCTGACAGCTGGAGCGTGTCGTTGCGGCCGATCGTCGTGTCCCGGCTGACCGAGAGCACGTCCGAACCATCGCCGGTGTTGAACACATAGGTGTCGTTGCCCTTGCCGCCATCGATGGTGTCGTTGCCACCGTTGCCGGTGATCAGGTCGTTGCCGTCGGTGCCCTTGATCGTGTCGGCTTCGTCGCTGCCGGTGCGTGGGCCGCCGCTGCCGGATCCGCCGACCTTGCCCTGGATGTCCGAGAGCTTCCAGCCGAGATCGATGAAATCGCCTTGTGCATCTTTCTGGGCGGTCTTGACACCCGCGAACGTGATGGCCTGCAGCGGGTTGTAGGAGGTGTCGCTGCCGGGCGCGAACGAGAAATTCTTGACGGTGATCGTGTCGGTGGTCGTGGCGCCCTCCTTGTGGACCGAGATGATCAGGTCCGCGCCGGAGCGGGTCAGCGTCAGGTCGGCCTCGACGATGTCGGACTTCAGCATCAGCGTGTCGGTCCTGCCGCTGGTGCTGTCATACGCCGCCTGCAGCGTGTCCTGGCCGTCGCCGACGCCGAACCAGATCGTGTCGTTGCCCTTGCCGCCATCGATCAGGTCGTTGCCGGCACCGCCGTCGATCCGATCGTCGCCGCCACGGCCGTCGATGGTGTCGTTGCCTGCCAGTCCGGTGATGGTGTCGCCGCCGCTGGTGCCGCGCAAAGCGTCGTTCGCAGCGGTGCCGCCATGGAGCTTCGCGAGGATCGTCGTGACGTCGAGTCGGGTCGTGTCGTCGAAGACGATCGCCTGCAGCGGGTTGTAGCCGTTGTGCGGGTCGTCCTGGAAGAAGAAGTTCTCGACGGTGATCCGGTCGTCGGCACTGCCGACCTGGATCACGAGCGAGGTACCTGACGTGCCGAGCGTCAGCATGTCGGCGGTGATCGCCGTTTTGCCGGACGTGCCGTGGATCAGCAGCGTGTCGTTCCTGTTGGGCCGCGCATCCTGCGTCAGCGCGGCGACCAGGTCCTTGCCGTCGCCGACGGTGAACTCGATCACGTCGTCGCCATTGCCGCCGATCAGCGTGTCGTCGCCGGCGTGGCCGATGAGGGTGTCGTTGCCGGCCGTACCGCGCAGCCGGTCGTTGCCGGCGGTACCGGTGGCCATCGCGGTGAGGATCTGGGCGATGCCGAGCGAGCCGACCGGGCTCTGCGCGGTGGTCCCGTCGGCGCTCTTGAAGGTGATCTGCTGCAGCGGGTTGCAGGCGTTGTACGGGTCGTCGTTCAGGAAGAACCGCTTCACCGTGATGCTGTCGCCGGACTTGTCCTTGAAGCCGATCACCAGGTCGCCGTCGCTGCGGGTCAGCGTGAGGTTGGTCGAGACGATGCCGTTCAGCTGCAGCGTGTCGACCCTGCCGGTCGTGGTGTCCTGGGTGGCGAGGATCGTGTCGTGGCCATCGCCGGGGTTGAAGACACAGGTGTCGTTGCCCATGCCGGCGTCGAGGGTGTCGTTGCCGGTGCCGCCGACGAGGGTGTCGGCACCGACGGTGCCGGTGAGCAGGTCGGGACCGGTGGCCGGCTGGTTGCTGGAGTTGCTCGAGCCGGTATCGGACGCGAAGCCGGCCTGCATCGTCGTCAGATTCCAGCGGAGCGCATTGCCATCGGAGGCTTGTACGCCATCGAAGACGATCTGCTGCAGCGGGTTGAAGCTGCTGTCGGAACCGGCGGTGAAACAGAAGTTCTCGACGGCGATGGTGCTGGCGGGAATCGTGCCCTGGCCGGTGATGCCGATGAGGAGCGAGCTGCCCGACCGGGTCAGCGTGACATCGGCGGCGACGATGCCTGCGCTGAAGTGCAGCGTGTTGAGCTTGCCCGAACTGGTGTCGTTCTGCAGCTTGATCAAGTCGTTGCCGTCGCCGCGGGTGTAGCGGTAGTCGTCGTTGCCGGTGCCGCCGTTCAGCGTGTCGTCGCCGGCACCGCCGACCAAGGTGTCGTTGCCGGCGCGTGCATCGATCACGTCGTTGCCGGCCAGGCCGGTGATCGAATCGTTGCCGCCGGTCCCATGCTGGTTGTCCGCGCCGGCGGTGCCGCCGTACAGCGCCGCGAGGATGTCCGCGGCCTTCAGTTGCGTGGCGTCGTCCGCGAAGGTGATGCGCTGCAGCGGGCTGTAGTTGTTGGCGGTCTTGTCGCCGCTGAGGAAGTTCTCGACGGTGATCTGGTCGGTCGAATCGGCGAATCGGATCAGCAGCGAGGTGCCGCCGCTGCCGGTGCTCGAGAAGCTCAGTCGGTCCGGCGACAAACCGGTGCCAAGGCGCAGCGTGTCGACGCGCGTGGCGTCGGAATCCGAGGTGGACGCGATCACGTCCTGGCCATCGCCGGGGTTGAACTGGTACTGGTCGTTGCCCTTGCCGCCGGTGAGGGTGTCGTTGCCGGCGCCGCCGATCAGCGTGTCGGCGAGGGCCGTCCCGCGCAGATCGTCGTCGCCGGCACCACCGG
The DNA here is from genome assembly GCF_001425825.1 of Rhizobacter sp. Root1238. Taxonomy (GTDB): domain Bacteria; phylum Pseudomonadota; class Gammaproteobacteria; order Burkholderiales; family Burkholderiaceae_C; genus Rhizobacter. The sequence continues at coordinate 108,428 of NZ_LMDM01000015.1, read as the reverse complement.
TGGCCAGCACCTGGATGATCTTCGCGAACGAGAAGGGCACGATGGCCGGGTTGGCGGGCTCGCCGTCCGGATCCACGAAGGTGATCCGCTGCATCGGGTTGAAGGCGCTGCCCGGGTCGTCGCCGAGGAAGAAGTACTTGACCGTGACGCGGTCGGTGCTGCTGGTCCTGAAACCGATCACCAGGTCGTTCCCGTCGCGGCTGAACTGCAGGTTCTCGGGCGCGATGCCGTTCAGCTGCAGCGTGTCGACCTTGCCGGCGGTGGTGTCGTAGGTCGCCAGCAGCGTGTCCTGCCCACCGCCCGCGGCGTAGATGACGGTGTCGCTGCCCTTGCCGCCCGTGAACTCTTCGCTTTTCGTGCTGCCGGTCAGGGTGTTGTCGCCTGCATCGCCAACGGTGCTCTGGGTGCTCATTCGCGCGTCCTGGGGGGCTGAATCGGTCGCGCAGCTTAGGAGGCCGTTCTTTGGCACGTCTAGGGTCCAAAGCGACGGCTGGGCGGAACTGGCCGCAAAAGCCGGGCATTTTCCGGACATCGCTCACAGGGCGGCCGCGGTGTACTTCCAGGGTGCCGCAGCTGCGGTCGTTCCTGGAGTCCCGTGTCATGACCGTCCGTCCGTCCTACACCCTGCGCCTTGCCGGCGTGCTGGTGGCCACCGCCGTCGCGCTGCCTGCGGTCGCCCGCTGCATCGACGACGAAGGCGTGGAGTCCAGCGTCAGCTACGGCGGTAGGCCGCTCGCGGGCGATGCCGGCGGGCCGCGCGTGTCGCTGCAGTCGATGGTCCAGGAAGCGGTGCGGCGCAGCCAGTCGATCGGCGCGGCGAAACTGCTGGCCGAAGCGGCCGCGGCCGATGTCGACGAAACCCGCATGTCGAGCCGCCCGCAGGCCGGCCTGACCGGCACGCTGGGCCGCGTCGGCAGCTCGGCCCCCAACACCGAATCCCTCAGCGGCAACCAGGCCCGCCTGGGCCTCAGCATCAGCGCGCCGCTGTTCGACGGCGGGCGCATCACCCAGCTGACCGACTGGCGCAGCCACCTGGCCGAGGCCGCGCGCCAGGGCCAGCTCAGCGCGCAGGAGCAGGTCGCGCTGCAGACCGTCTCGCTCGCGCTCGACCGCAGCCGCTACCGCATGCAGGCGCAGGTCTACCAGCAGTACTCGCGCAAGATGAGCTGCCTGGTCGAGGCGCTGGAAACCATCGTGCGCGCCGACAAGGGCCGCACCAGCGAGCTGGTGCAGGCGCAGAAGAACCAGCAGCAGGCCGACCTGCAGCAGGTGCAGACGCTGTCGATGGTGCGCCAGATCGAGGTCAAGCTGCGCCGCTTCGTCGGCGACGGCCTGCCGCCGACCGAAGGCCTGTCGTCGGTGCTGCTCGACGTGCCCAAGCTCGACGAACTGCTGGCCCAGGCCGACCGCGCCGCCGAGATCGCCCAGCTCGACCAGCAGGCCGAGGCGGCCGACAGCTACGCCCGCGCGGTGGTGGCCGGCCAGAAGCCGCAGGTCAACTGGACGGTGGGCGGCAGCAAGGCCAAGGGCGCCGGCGACGGCACCAACTGGTCGGCCGGCGTCAGCTTCAACATCCCGCTCTACAACGCCAGCAACGACTACTCCAGCGCCGCCGCGCGCAAGCGGGCCGAGGCCGCGAAGCTGCAGCGTGCCGATGCGCTGGAAGGCCGGCGCTTCCGCATGAGCGAGGTGCACGAGCAGGCGACCTCCGCCTTCGACCGCGCGCAGCGTGTCATCAGCGTGCTGCGCGACAGCGACCGGGTGCGCAACTTCACGCTGCAGCAGTGGCAGCAGCTCGGCCGGCGTTCGCTGTTCGACGTGATGGCCGCCGAGGGCGACCACTACGGCCTGCGCGTCGCCTACGTCAACGCGCTGTACGACGGCGAGCAGGCGAATGCGCTGCTGCGCTCGCTGGGGCTGGGCATCGGCGCCTGGCTGCAATGAACTTCCTCTGATCCGGCCACTACGGAAAGACACCGACACCATGGGAACCAACGACACCAGCCTGCTGGCCCCGCACGCGCTGCACCCGCAGGCCTTCATCGACCCCGAGGCGCACGTGCACGGCGACTGCGTCGTCAAGAGCGGCGCGCACATCTGCCGCGGCGTGGTCATCGAGGCCGGCTGCCAGATCGGCGCCAACGTGGTGTTCGTCGAGGCCGAAGGCCACGAGCCGGTCGGCACCACCGTGCGCCGCCAGGCGTGGATCGGTGCCAATTCGACGGTCTACGGCGGCCTGACGATCGCCGCCAAGGCGGTCGTGCGCCCCGGCTCGGTCGTCACGCGTTCGGTGCCGCCCGGTGCCATCGTCGAAGGCAACCCGGCCGCGATCGTCGGCTATGTCGATACCGACAAGGGCCCGGCGAGCGCGGTGCATGTGCCGAGCGCCGCCAACGGCTTCAAGATCGAGACCACGCCGGTGCACGGTGTCACGGTGCACCATTTCCCGGTGATCCACGACCTGCGCGGCGACCTGACGGTCGGCGAGTTCGACCGCCATGTGCCGTTCAAGCCGCTGCGTTATTTCATGGTGTTCGGCGTGCCCAGCCGCGAGATCCGCGGCGAGCATGCCCACCACCGCTGCCACCAGTTCCTGATCTGCCTGAAGGGCAGCTGCGCGGTGGTGGCCGACGACGGCAAGCGCCGCGTCGAGGTGGTGCTCGACTCGCCGCAGCGCGGCCTGTACCTGCCGCCGATGACCTGGGGCGTGCAGTACAAGTACTCGCCGGACGCGATGCTGATGGTGTTCGCCTCCGACTACTACGACGCCGCGGACTACATCCGCGACTACGGCGTGTTCACCGACCTGGTTGCCCAGGCATGACCGCGCCGCGGCTGGCCAAGGCGGGGCGCCTTCAAGGCAAGACCCTCGCATTCCGCGACGCCGCGCTGGCCGATGCCGAGTTCATCCTCGGGCTGCGCACCGACGAGAGCAAGTCGCGCCACCTGTCGCGCACCTCGGGCGCGCTGGCCGACCAGCAGGCCTGGCTGGCCGCCTATGCGCAGCGCGACGGCGAGGCTTACTTCGTCATCGAGAACCTGGCCGGCGACAAGCTCGGCACCGTGCGCCTCTACGACGGCCGCACGGTCGACGGCCAGAGCAGCTTCTGCTGGGGCAGCTGGATCCTGTCGGACGCGGCACCGTCATCGGCGGCCATCGAGTCGGCGCTGATGGTCTACGCGTATGCCCTCGATACCCTGGGCTTTACGAATGCGCACTTTCAGGTCAACCTCGCGAATGAGCGCGTCTGCGCCTTCCACGAGCGCTTCGGCGCCCAGCGGGTCTCGCAGGACGACGTCGAGATCGAGTACACGCTGGCGAACGCGGCGATCCGTGAGGCGATGAAGCGCTATGCCCGTTTCCTGCCCGACCCTCTCAAGGTGAGCATCTGACAATGGACAACCCCCAAGCTCTCTTCGTTCGCTGCCCCCCGAGGGGGCGCTCAGTGCCCTTCGGGCGGCCGGGCGGGCACTGAGATGGTTCCCTTCCTCGACCTGAAGTCCGTCCAGCTGCAGCAGCGTGCCGAGCTGGTGGCCGCCTTCGAGCGCGTGCTCGATTCGGGCTGGTACATCATGGGCGACGAGCTGAAGCGCTTCGAGCAGGAGTACGCGGCCTATTGCGGCGCGGCGCACTGCGTCGGCGTGGCCAACGGGCTCGATGCGCTGAGCCTCGCGCTGCGCGCGTTCGACATCGGCGCGGGCGACGAGGTGATCGTGCCGTCGAACACCTACATCGCGACCTGGCTGGCCGTCACGCACGTCGGTGCGACGCCGGTGCCGGTGGAGCCCGACGAACGCACGCACAACATCGACCCGGCGCGCCTCGAGGCCGCCATCACGCCGCGCACCAAGGCCGTCATGCCGGTGCACCTGTACGGCCAGCCGGCCGACATGACGCCGATCCTCGAGATCGCGCGCCGCCACCGGCTGCGGGTCATCGAAGACGGCGCGCAGGCCCATGCCGCGCGCTACAAGGGCGAACGCCTGGGCGCGCATGGCGACGCGGTGGCCTGGAGCTTCTACCCCGGCAAGAACCTCGGCGCGCTCGGCGACGGCGGTGCCGTGACGACGCACGACGAAGGCGTGGCAGCCCGCCTGCGCGAGCTGCGCAACTACGGCTCGAAGGTGAAGTACCACAACGAGGTGATCGGCTACAACTCGCGGCTCGACGAGCTGCAGGCCGCGCTGCTGCGCGTGAAGCTGCCGAAGCTCGACGCCGACAACCGGCACCGTGCGGCCATCGCGCAGCGCTACCTGCAAGGCCTGGCCGGGCTCGACCTGGTGCTGCCGGTGGTGCCGGCCTGGGCCGAGCCGGCCTGGCACCTGTTCGTCGTGCGGCACCGGCAGCGCGATGCGCTTGCGAAACGGCTGGCCGATGCCAGCGTCGGCACGGTCATCCACTACCCGGTCGCGCCGCACCTGCAGCCGGCGTATGCGTCGCTCGGCATCGCGCGCGGTGCGCTGCCGATCTCCGAGGCCATGCACGCGCAGGTGCTGAGCCTGCCGATCGGGCCGACCCAGAGCGTCGAGCAGACCGAGCAGGTGATCCACGCGGTGCGCGACGCGGTGAAGGCATTGGGCTGAACGCGATGAACATCACGACACTGATCCCCGCCTACAAGACCCGCTACATCCTCGACCTGCTGAACTCGCTGCGCTACCAGACGCGGCCGTCGCAGAAGGTCATCATTTCCGACGACAGCCCGCATGGCGAATTCCGCGAGGTCTTCTTCTCGGAGCCTTACAAGCCGCTGCTGGCGGGTCTGGACATCGAGTTCCACGAGGGACCGCGCAACGGCGCCTACGAGAACCTGAAGCAGCTGGTGCGGCTGTGGGACGGCCGCTCGGAGCTGCTGCACGTGATGCTCGACGACGACGTGATGTACCCCGAGTTCTACGAGCGCCACCTGGTGGCGCATGCATCGGCGAACTTCTCGTGCTCGGTGAGCCGGCGCTGGGTGGCCAACGAGCTGGGCCACCCGATGACGGGGCAGCCGGTGCCGGCGGCGATCGCCAACAACGCCAGCCGCATGATCGCGTTGAACGACGACGTGATGTTCATGAGCACGGTCGCCGAGTGCAAGAACTACTTCGGCGAATTCTCGAACGCGATCTTTCGCGCCGACTGTGCCGACCTGCTGCTGAAGCCGGCGCTCGGCGACGTGTCGTACGCCGGGCTGTGGGACCTGGGCGCCTTCGTCGCGGCGAGCATCCGCCGCCCGCTGTGCCACATCCAGGACCACCTGGGCTACTTCCGCATCAGCGCGGGGCAGAACTCGTCGAACGTCAACAGCCCGTTCATGAAAGGCGCGCACCTGGGCTTCGTCGCGCTGGCCGTCGGCGGGCACCGCATCGGCCGGCTGAGCGACGAGCTGCTGCAGCAGTGCTGCCGCATCATCCAGCCGGCGCTCAACGTGCGCTACGGCAGCCAGCCCGACATGCAGCCGTTCTGCGCGCTGCTGCCCGAGCTGGCGGCGGGCACGGCCGGCGCCGAGGAGCGCTTCATCGCGGCCTGGAACGACTTCCTCGCGACACACGGCTTCTGAGCACGCCGCGATCATGCTGAAGCTCGATCGCTACAAGGCCTGGATTTCGAACAGCAACCCGTTCGAACTCGAGACCTGGGTGCGGGCGCTGCTGGTGCACTACTTCTTCCATGTGTCCGACAAGGCGAGCGTCGAGGTGACGGCTGCGCCGGAGGGCGCAGCGCGCGTCGTCAACCTGCTGACGCCGACCGTCTTCAAGGGCAGCGGCCGCATCCGGCTCGCGCCGACGGTGGTGTTCGGCGTGCCGCGTTCGCCGGGCAGCTATGCCTGCAGCTACGTCGAGGCGCGCACGCCGCAATCGCTGATCGAGATCGGCGACGGCACGACCATCAACAACCGCGCGGTGATCGTGTCCGAAGGCGCGGCCATCCACATCGGCCGGCGTTGCCTGATCGGCTCGGAGTTCCAGGTGATGGACTCCAACGCGCACCAGCTCGCGCTCGGCCAGCGGCACCTGCCGGACCAGCAGCCGCGACCGGTGGTGATCGAGGACGAGGTCTTCATCGGCAGCCGCGTGACGCTGCTGAAGGGCTGCCGCATCGGGCGCGGCAGCGTGATCGCGGCCGGCACGGTGGTGCCGCCGAAGTTCGATGCGCCGCCGCTGTCGGTGATCGCCGGCAATCCGGCGGTGATCGTCGGGCAGGTGCAGAACATCGTTTGAACCAGCACGTCAACAACCAGGAGACGAGAACATGCACGACGAACTCATCGCATCGGTGGCCAACGACTGGTGGTACTACAACGTCGAGCTGGCGCCGGGGCTGATCACCAAGGGCACGCACATGCCGCGCGTGCCGATGATGCCGCGCATGCTGTTGCGCAACGCGAACCTGCAGGGCATGGATTGCTTGGACATCGGCAGCATGGAGGGCCTGATCCCGACGCTGATGACGCGCCAGGGCGCGAAGCGCGTGCTGGCCACCGACGCGCTGCCGCACTGCGAGAAGAAGATGAACGCGATCAAGACGATCTACGGCGTCAACTTCGATTTCAAGCAGATCGGCCTGCTGTACGACCTGAGCGTGAAGCTGAAGGACGAGGGCGGCTTCGACTTCATCAACCTGTCGGGCGTGCTGTACCACGTGTTCTCGCCGATGCACGTGCTGGCCGGGATCCGGCCGCTGCTGAAGAAGAACGGGCTGATGATCGTGTCGACCAACGTGATGCGCCGCGAGGGGCACACGCTGGAATACAACCACCGCGGCAACCTGCAGCGCGAGACCAACACCTTCTGGTACCACTCGGTGCCGATGCTTGAATCGCTGATCCGGCTCTTCAAGATGGTGCCGATCGACTGCTACTACTGCCCGCACTCCGACGTGAACCCGGCCAACTTCGCGCCGGGGGTCGACAGCGGCTACATGTCGGTGATGTGCCGCGCGGTGGACGACGGCGACATCCAGGACGGCGACGCGTGGGCGGCCGGCGCGCGGATGGCGTCCTGGGAATTCCTGTCGCTGTGCAACGGCGAGATGATGAACGGGCAACCTCGTTCGACCATCTCGTACCGCGGCGACCAGGATTCAGGCGGCAAGGCGACCAAGGGCATCGACCTGTTCCAGACCATTGCCGACGAGCGGCATGTGGTGCGGGCGGTGGATGACTCGCGCAATGCGCATACGTTGCGGTTGGCGGATATGTATTGACCCCCATGCGAGCAGCGATCCACGCTCTGGACGCGGACTGGAGAGCGATTGCGCGTGCCGCCAGCCAACTCCCGTGGAACGGCTTCGGGACGAACCCACGTTTGAAGGCGCTGGAGTCGCCGAGCCGCTATGGAATTGTCCATGGTTGCGTTCCTGTGAAGTGAATGAGTGAATGGCGAAGCCGCTGAAGCCACACGGTGGCTGACGTCGTGCGCCACTCAGCATGAGACGGCGTTGGCATGCGCAGGCCATCGCTCGCTGGCGGATCACGCCGCTTGTTCCCTCCCGGTGTACGCGCCTCGCTTGGCTGGTCAGGGTCAAACCACCCCCGGCAACCGAAACACCGCCACCGCATCCACCAGCCGTTGTGCCTGCAGCTTCAGGCTCTCCGCCGCCGCGGCACTTTCCTCGACCAGCGCCGCGTTCTGCTGCGTCGCCTGGTCCATCTGCGTGATCGCGCTGCCCACCTGGGCGACGCCGGTGCTCTGCTCGCCGGTGGCGGTGCTGATCTCGCCCATCAGCACCGTCACGCGGCGGATCGCGTCGACGACCTCGTTCATCGTCGTGCCCGCCTGGTCGACCAGCGCGCTGCCTTGCGCCACGCGGTCGACGCTCGCGCCGATCAGCGCCGAGATCTCCTTGGCCGCCGCCGCGCTGCGCTGCGCCAGCGCACGCACCTCGCCGGCCACCACCGCGAAGCCGCGCCCCTGCTCGCCGGCGCGGGCGGCCTCCACCGCGGCATTCAGCGCGAGGATGTTGGTCTGGAATGCGATGCCGTCGATGGTGTCGATGATCGCGGCGATCTGGTTCGAGCTGTCGTGGATGCCCCGCATCGTCTGCACGACGTTCGACACCACCTCGCCGCCCTTCATCGCCACCGAGCTCGCACCATTCGCCAGCTGGTTCGCCTGCACCGCGTTGTCGGCGTTCTGCCGCACAGCAGCGCCCAGTTCGTCCATCGACGCCGCCGTCTCCTCCAGCGCCGCCGCCTGCTGCTCGGTGCGCAGGCTCAGGTCGTTGTTGCCTTGCGCGATCTCGGCACTGGCGGTCGCCACGCCCTCGGCATTGGCCCGCACGCCGCGCACCAGCGCGGTCAGCCGCGCCTGCATCTCGGCCAGCGCCTGCAGCAGCAGGCCGGTTTCGTCGCGGGTGCGCGCCTGCACCGCCACCGTCAGGTCACCGGAGGCCACCGCCTGCGCCACCTGCACCGCCTGGTCGAGCGGCTTCACGATGGTGCGGCTCACGCCGATGCCGACGACGATGCCCAGCAGCGTCACGCCGAACATCACCACCAGGCTCAGCCGGATCGCGTGTCGTCCGTCGGCCGAGGCCTGCGCCGCGATCTGCGCGCTCTCGGCCGCGATGCGCTGCGCCGCCTCGCCGAGCAGCTTCACCGGCTCGCGGTCCATGCCCTTCACGCCGTTGTCGCCGGCCGCCGGGTCGAAGCCGGCCGCGGTGAAGGCGGCGTACCCCTGCCGGTAGCCTTCGCCCATGCGTGCATGCGCCTGCGCGAACTTCTCGACCAGCGCGCGGCTCTCGCCGTCGGGCAGCGCCTCGCGCAGGCGGGCGGCGCCGTCGGCCACCGACCGGTCTTCCTTCTGGAACGCGCCCCAGTAGCGCTCGAGCTGTTGTGGGTCCTTGCCGCGCAGCAGCGTGTTCTTCCACTCCTGGACCTGGGTCTTGAAGCTGTTTTCCAGCGCGGCCGCAGCGCGCTCGTGCGCCGCATGGGTCTGCACGACAGTGTCATAGGCGGTGAGGGAGCGGTCGAGCTGGCGAATGCCGAACAGCGCGGCGATCAACAGCAAGGCGAGCGTGAATCCAAAGGCCAGGGGCAGTTTCAGATTCAGCTTCATGGCGCGGACTCCGTGCTGCTGGGGCGCGCCAAGCATAGACCTGCGGTCCGATGGCCGGGAGATTAAATCCGCGGGCGCGTTGTGCGGCTGCCCGCCTCGACCTCCGGCAGTGAGGCCATGCGCCATTTTCGTGCACATGACTGACGCCGAGGCAAAGTACTGCGGGCTCTTGCACAGCCGCTACAGCTGAGTCGAATCGGCGGGAAGTATTTGCACGACCAAGTTCATGAACGAAGGGCGTACCGAGGTATATCGCTTCGAAACCTCATCGGCCAGAAGTCCTTCGCTCAATTCTCTCTTCAACCGCCCAGCCTTGTGCCTCGGTATCGTCACCAATTCGCCGGATGTGAGATCGGAATTGTATTGGGTGTACTCACTCGCATAGTATGCGTCGATAGGGTTCTCGAACATCGATTCAATGATTGAATCCGATACCCCTGCGGCTTGCAACTCGTCAGGATAAAATTGTTCGGCCGATGCCAGAAGGACGGCAATCCTGCCCATCTTTTCAGTTTGAGAATTGGCCTCAATTGTGGAAGGATTTACCTTCATTTTTTCGTGCGCGGCGTTGAAGAGGTACTTCGCGCCGCTTGGGCCATGGCTTTTGGCGAGTTCGCTCAGATATTTCTCCTTCACGACCTGTCCATCGACTTTGCGACTGCGTCGAAGTGGCGTTGAATGCACCAGCAGCGAGTCGCACCAGCTCACGACCGCGTCAGGTGAAATTCGCTGGCACTTCAAATAGTCCGAAGGCGTTTTTGCCTGCCGCTCGCGCAGCTCATCTTTCAGCGTGAAGGGAAGTGCCGTTGCACCGACGTCGAATGATTCGTCAGGAATGTATTCAAAACTGAGCGTTTCCAGCGAATTCAGATAGACCAGATTGGAAAATACATACTTTCCATCTGATGGGCCGTCCTTGTGGAGAAAGGTCAGGCTGGACGATCGTTTGGTAACGTATTCGAGCGTCAGAACAACCTGCCAATCGGCGTTGGCGAGATGCTCAATATTGGTGGCCATGTACTCGAGCTGGCCTGATTTCTGCAAGATCATACGGGTGAAATCGAGCAGGTTTTTTTCTTCAGTCGGGTTCGAGTGGAAATCAAAATCCCTGGCGGCAGGATCGTCGCTCGTCGGTGCGTTCAGGCGTTTGAAAGACAGGATTCCATCGAGAGCCGTTATTTTGATGTCTGCAACTCGATTCACTGCGTGACCATCGTCGTCCAGATCATGCTGTTCCAGAAAGGCGATCAATCGGTCCCGCAAAACGACTTCATTTGATGTGAGCTGGCTGAAGACCGGCTCGGTCCACCCCGGGTCGGCAATCCTGTCGCGGCATGCTGGATCGTCTCCGATCACTTCCTGCAATGCCGGGTGCTGTTTCGCCAAGGTCCGGGTGTCCGACACGCCGGAGGCCGCAGACACCTTGATGGGGGCGGACCCATCCTTCGAACGGGTGGAGGATGATCCGGTGGAGAGGCTGATTGGCCGCATGACACAACTCGAAGAACGCAGATGCGCAATGAGTGGCGCCGCCGCCAGCCGGGTTCCGCAAACAGGTGTCCAGGAAGATCGCTCACCGTCCACCCACGTGACGGCGACTCACCTGTTTCAGATCAAGGGGCCGTTGTCCCGGGCTCCTTCGGCCAGGAGTCGATGCAACTCGGCATTGAGAGCCGGGCTGGACGGATGGGCAGATGCCGCGGAGGCAACGGCGGTCGCCGGCTGTGCGGCCTCGTGCACCAGCACCTCGGCCGCAGGCGCCGCTAGCAGTTCGCTCAACTGCACCGCAGGCGCCGCACTCTTCTCCTTCGCAAACCACACATCCGCCATCTGGTGCTGCGAGCCATCGCTCATCGTCACGTTCGACACCAGGCCCAGCAGGTTGCCGTGGTCGACCGCAGTCCCGGCGATCGCGTGCAGGTCCAGCGACACCACGCCCACGTCCGCCAGCGATTTCAGCTCGCCCGCATCCGTCTTGCCGTCGTGGTTCGCATCCACCCACACGCGCAGGTCCTTGAACTGCGCGTCGGCGGCGCTGATCAACCCGTCGTGGTTGCCGTCCAGCGGCGCCAGCGCGGCATAACCGTTCGCGGCCCGCGTGCCGTCCGCCAGCCGCGTGCCGATGCCGAACAGCTCGCTGCCGTCGTTGACCGCACCATCGTGGTTGCGGTCCAGCGCCAGCAGCGCGGAGCCTTCCGCGATCCACCCGGTGCGCGCCGCGCTGCCGGTTGCCGCGAGGTCGAAGCTCACGCCCTGAGCCGCCGCCGTCGTGTGAATGCCGGTGCCGGCGAGGTCGAGCACGATCGGCGTCACCGACAGCAGCGCCGAGATCTGCGCGCCCGTCATCACGCCGAGGTCTTCCGGCGTGATCGCGGCCACCTGCTGCAGCGACATGGCAGCGATGTCGGCCGTCTCCAGCGCCACCGTCTGCGCGGTCGTCAGCGCGGCGATGTGGTCGGTGCTCAATCCGGCGATCTGGTCGGTGCCCAGCGCCACGATCTGCGCCGTCGTCAACGCGGCGAACTGATGGGTGCTCAAGACCCCGAGCTGGTCGCTGCCGAGCGCATGGAATGCTGCCGTGCCGAGCGCACGCAGGTCCTGTGTCTCCATCGCCGCCACTTGCGTGGCGTCCAGCACGGCTGCCTGCACGCTGGTCAGCGCGGCGAACTGCGCGGTGCTCATCGCGACGATCTCGTCGGTCGTCAACGCGGCAACGGCCGCGGCACCAAGCGCCCGCACCGCACCGCTGCTCAGCGCCGCCACGTCGGCCGTCTCCAGCGCCGCCACCTGGGTCGGTGTCAGCGCCGCGGCCTGCGCGGTCGACAACGCCGCGAACTGCGTGGTCGTCAGCGCGTTCAGGTAGTCGGTCGGCAGCGCCGCAACCTGCGGGCCGGTCAGCGACGCGATCTGCGCGGTCGTCAGTGCGGCGAACTGGTCCGAGCCGAGCGCTTCCACCTGCGCCGGCGTCAGCGCGCGGAACGCGGCCGAGCTCAGCGCGCGCAGGTCGGCGGTTTCCAGCGCCTGCATCTGCTCCGTCGTCAGCACGGCGGCCTGCGTGGCGGTCAGCGCCGCCGCCTGGGCCGTCGTCATTGCGGCGATCTCGGCGGTCGTCAACGCGGCGACCGAAGCGGCACTCAGCGCCTTGATCGCCGCGGTGTTCAGCGCCGCCCAGTCGGCCGTTTCGAGGCTCGCCACCTGGGTCGGCGACAGCGCCGCGACCTGCGCCGACGACAGCGCGGCGAACTGCGCGGTGCCGAGCGCCTGCAGGTCGTCGCTGTTGAACGAAGCCACCTGTGCCGGCGTCAGCGATGCGATCTGCGCGGTGGTCAGCACCGCGAGCTGCGCGGGCGTCAGCGCGTCGATCTGCGACGCGCTCAGCGCACGGAACGCGGCCGAGCTCAGCGCCCGCAGGTCGGCCGTCTCCAGCGCCGCGATCTGGTCGGTCGACAGCGCCGCGATCTGCGCCGCGTTCAGCACCGCGGCCTGCGCGGTGGTCAGCGCGGCGATTTCGTCGGTCGTCACCGCGGCCAGCGCCGCCGGGTCGATGCTGCGGATCGCGGCGGTCGTCAGCGCGGCCCAGTCGACCGTCGGCAGCGCGGCCAGCTGTGCCGCGCTCAGCGCCGCAGCCTGCGCCGACGTGAGGGCGGCGAACTGCTGTGTCGACATCTGCTGCAGGTCATCGGTGCCGAGCACCGCCACCTGCGCCGGCGACAGCACCGCGACCTGGGCCGTGGTCAGCGCGCCGATCTGGGCCGGCAGCAGCCCGCCGATCTGGTCCGTCGTCAGCGCGCCGACCTGGGCCGTGCTCAGCACCGCGATCTGCGCGGTGGTCAAGGCGTCGAGCTGCGCAGCCGAGAACCCGCGCAGCGCGGCCGTCGTCAATGCCCGCAGGTCGGCGGTCTCCAGGTGCGAGATCTGCTGCGTGGTCAGCGCTGCCACCTGCGCGCTGTTCAGCACCGCGAACTCGGCGGTCGTCATCGCGTTCAGCGCCGCGGTCGCCAATGCGGCGATCGGCGCCGGCGACAGCGCCGCCACCTGCGCGGTGGTCAGCAGGCTGATCTCCTGCGTCGTCAGCGCGGCCAGCTGCGCACTGCTCCAGCCGCGGATCGCCGCGGTGGTCAGCGCGCGCAGGTCGGCCGTCTCCAGGTTCGTGGCCTGCTGCGGGGTGATCGCGCCGGCCTGCACCGGCGTCAGCATCGCGAACTGCGCGGTCGTCAGCGCGTTCAGCTCGCTGGTCGTCATGCCGGCGATCTGCTGCGTCGTCAGCGCCTGCACCTGGGCGTCGGTGAGCCCGGTGGTGTTGGAGGTGCTGACCGGCGGCGTCGGCGTGGCCGAGCCCGCCGTGCTGCCGTCGGACGAGAACAGGTCCCGCCAGGCCGAAGGCAGCAGCTTGCTCACCAACCACTTGACGAAGCCGAATTTCATGCGGGCAGGGGTGCGGGTGACGGGCGTGAGAGCGCGGCACGCACCTCAGGGAGTGCGTGCCGCGCCATCGGTGGCCGTGATCAGATCAGCGGGCCGATGTTCTTCAGGTGCTCTTCGTCGGCCAGCAGCTTGTGGTCGACGTGCACCGCGGCGTGCGCCGTCGGTTGCGTCGCCGCCACCGTCGGTGCGCTGCTGCCCGCCAGCACGTCGCTGGTCGGTGCCGCCAGCACGTCGGCCAGTTGCACCGGCAGTTCCTTGGCTGCTGCCGCATCGGTCGTCGGCGCCTTGCCGAACCAGACGTCCGCCATGTCGTGCTTCGCGCCGTCGGTCGTCGTGTAGCTCGACACCAGGCCCAGCAGGTTGCCGTTCTGCACCGTCGTGCCGCTCGCGGCATGCAGGTCGAGCGAGACGATCCCGAAGTCGGCAAGGCCCTTCAGCTCGCCCGCCTCGGAGATGCCGTCCTGGTTGGCATCGACCCACACCTTCAGCTTGTCGAAGTTCACGTCCGCGGCGGTCAGCTTGCCGTCGTGGTTCGTGTCCTCGATCTTCATGGCCTCGTAACCGTTGCCGGCGCGGGTGCCGTCGGCCTTCACGGTGGCGACGCCGAACAGCTCGGTGCCGTCGTTGATCCTGCCGTCGCCGTTGCGGTCCATCACCAGGATGCCGTCGGTCGAAGACGCCCAGCCCACCTTGTTGGCATGGCCGGTGGCGTTCAGGTCGAAGTTGACGCCGTGCGCCGCCGAGACGGTGGAGACGCCGTCGCCGTTCAGGTCCAGCACGATCGGCGAGGCCGCCATGAAGGCATCCAGCTGCGGCGACGACATCACCGCGATGTCCTGGCCTTCGAAGGCCGAGATCTGCGTCATCGTCATCGCTGCGATGTCCTGGGTCTCCAGCGCCATCGTCTGCGTGGTCGTCAGCGCGACGATCTGGTCGGTCGTCAGCGAATGCACCTGGGCGGTGGTGAACGCGGCGATCTGCGCCGCGCTCAGCGCCTGGAAGGTGTCGGTCGTGATGGCCATCACCTGGTCGGTCGTCAGCGACTGGATCGCGGCCGTGCTCAGCGCATGGATGTCCGCGGTCTCCAGGTTGCCGATCTGCGTGACCGTCAGCGACTGGATCTGCGCCGTGTTCATCACCAGGAACTGCGAGGCGTTGAACGCGTTCAGGTCGTCGGTCGCCAGGTGCGAGATCTGCGACGTCGTCAGGTTGCTGACCTGGCCGCCCAGCGAAGACAGCTGGGTGGTTGTCAGTTCGCCCAGCTGCGCATCGGTCAGGGCGCGCAGCGAGGTCGAGGTCAGCGCGCGCAGGTCCTGCGTCTCGATCACCGAGATCTGGTCGGTGGTGATGCCGAGCACCTGGGTCGCCGACAGCGACGCATAGTGCGCCGTCGTCAGGGCTTGCAGGTCGTCGGTTGCCATCGTGCCAATCTGCGACGCGGTCAGCGACGCCGACTGCGCGGTGGTCAGCGCAGCGAACTGCGTGCCGGTCAGCGCATTCAGGTCGTCACTCGACAGGCTGGAGATCTGCGTGGTGGTCAGCGAAGCGACCTGCGCCGTCGTCAGCGCGGCGAACTGGTCGGAGCCCATCGCGTCCAGCTGGGCGGTGCTCAGCGAACGCAGCGCCGCGGTGCTCAGCGCACGCAAGTCGTCGGTCTGCAGGGCGGCCATCTGGTCGCTCGTCAAGGTCTGCACCTGCGCCGTCGAGAAGACCGCGAACTGGCTGGTGGTCAGCGCGTTCAGGTCGTCGGTGGTCAGCGTGCCGACCTGGCTGGCCGTCAGCGCCGCCACCTGGCCGGTGGTCAGTGCCGCCATCTGGTCGGACGTCAGCGCCGCCAGCTGGTCGGAGTCGAGCGCACGGATCGCGTTGGTGCTCAGCGCGCGCAGGTCGGACGACTCCAGGTTCGGCATCTGGTCGGTCGTCAGCGCATGCGCCTGGGCCGTGGTCAGTGCCGCGTACTGGGCCGTCGTCAGCGCACGCAGGTCGTCCGACGCGAGGCCGGCGATCTGGGTGACCGTCAGCGAGGCCACCTGGGCCGTCGACATCGCCGCGAACTGCGCGGTGCCGAAGGCGTTCAGGTCGTCGGTGACCAGGTTGCTCAGTTGCGCCGTGGTCATCGCGGCGACCTGGGCCACCGTCAACTGGCCCATCTGGTCGGAGCTCAGCGCGTCGATCTGCGCGGTGCTCATGTTGGCGATGGCCGAGGTGCTCAGTGCACGCAGGTCCGACGATTCCAGGTGCGGGATCTGGTCGGAGGTCAGCGAAGCGACTTGCGCAGTCGACAGGATCGCGAACTGGGCGGTGCTCAGCGCGTTCAGCGAGTCGGAGCTCAGCGACGACAACTGGGTCGTCGTCAGTGCGCCCACTTGCGCGGTCGTCAGCGACGCGACCTGGTCCGAGGTCAGCGCAGCGAACTGGTCGCTGTTCAGGCCGCGGATGCCGGCGGTGCTGATGGCGCGCAGGTCGGCCGATTCCAGGTGCGGGATCTGGTCGCTGGTCAGCGCGCCGACTTGCGCGGTGCTGAGCGCGGCGTAGTGCGCCGTGGTCATCGCCCGCAGGTCGTCGGTCTCCAGGCCAGCCACCTGGCCGACCGTCAGCGAAGCGACCTGGGCGGTCGACAGCGCGGCGAAGTCGGCGGTGTTCAGCGCGTTCAGGTCGGTGCTGGTCAGGTTCGACAGCTGCGAGGTGGTCAGGGCGGCCACTTGCGCGGTCGTCAGCTGGCCCATCTGGTCAGAGGTCAGTGCATCGATCTGCGCCGTGGTCCAGTTGCGGATCGCGGCGGTGCTCAGCGCACGCAGGTCGGCCGATTCGAGCGTCGGGATCTGGTCGGTGGTCAGCGCGGCGGCCTGGGCAGTCGACAGCGTCGCGAATTGCGTCGTCGTCAGCGCGTTCAGGTCGTCGGTGCCGAGTTGCGACAGCTGGGTCGTCGTCAGCGCGGCCACTTGCGCGGTCGTCAGCGCGGCGAACTGGTCGCTGGTCAGCGAACCGAGCTGCGCGGAATCGAGCTGGCGCAGCGCGGTGGTGCTGATCGCACGCAGGTCGGCCGATTCGAGGTTCGGCAGCTGGTCGGTCGTCAGCGCGGCGACTTGCGTGGTCGACAGCGCGGCGAAGTGCGCCGTGGTCATCGCCCGCAGGTCGTCCGACTGCAGGCCGGCGATCTGCGTGGCCGTCAGCGAAGCGACCTGGGCGGTCGACAGCGCGGCGAAGTCAGCCGTGTTCAGCGCGTTCAGGTCGTCGGTGACCAGGTTGCTCAGTTGAGCCGTGGTCAGGGCGGCCACTTGCGCGGTCGTCAGCTGGCCCATCTGGTCGCTGGTCAGTGCATCGACCTGCGCGGTGCTCCAGTTGCGGATCGCGGCGGTGCTCAGCGCGCGCAGGTCCGACGATTCCAGGTGCGGGATCTGGTCGGAGGTCAGCGACGCGGCCTGGGCGGTCGACAGGATCGCGAACTGGGCGGTGCTCAGCGCGTTCAGCGAGTCGGAGGTCAGCGACGACAGCTGGGTCGTCGTCAGCGCGGCCACTTGCGCGGTCGTCAGCGAGGCCACTTGATCCGAGGTCAGCGCAGCGAACTGGTCGCTGTTCAGGCCACGGATGCCGGCGGTGCTGATGGCACGCAGGTCAGCCGACTCCAGGTGCGGGATCTGGTCACTGGTCAGCGCGCCGACTTGCGCGGTGCTGAGCGCGGCGTACTGCGCCGTGGTCATGGCACGCAGGTCGTCGGTCTCCAGGCCAGCCACCTGGCCGACCGTCAGCGAAGCGACCTGGGCGGTCGACAGCGCGGCGAAGTCGGCGGTGTTCAGTGCGTTCAGGTCGGTGCTGGTCAGGTTCGACAGCTGGGTCGTCGTCAGGCCGGCCACCTGGGCGGTCGTCAGCTGGCCCATCTGGTCGGACGTCAGCGCGTTCAACTGGTCGGTGTTCCACGAACGCAGCGCGGCGGTGCTCAGGGCCCGCAGGTCGGCCGATTCCAGCGTCGGAATCTGGTCGGTGGTCAGCGAAGCGACTTGCGCGGTCGACAGGATCGCGAACTGGGCGGTGCTCAGCGCGTTCAGCGAGTCGGAACTCAGCGACGACAGCTGGGTGGTCGTCAGCGCGGCGACTTGCGCGGTCGTCAGCGAAGCCACCTGGTCCGAGGTCAGCGCAGCGAACTGGTCGCTGTTCAGGCCGCGGATGCCGGCGGTGCTGATGGCACGCAGGTCAGCCGATTCCAGGTGCGGGATCTGGTCGCTGGTGAGGGCACCGACTTGCGCGGTCGACAGCGCGGCGTAGTGCGCCGTCGTCATCGCGCGCAGGTCATCGGTCTCCAGACCGGCGATCTGGCTGACCTTCAGCGAAGCGACCTGGGCGGTCGTCAGCGCGGCGAAGTCGGCGGTGTTCAGCGCGTTCAGGTCGTCGGTCGTCAGGTTGCTCAGCTGGGTCGTCGTCAGGCCGGCCACTTGCGCGGTCGTCAGCTGGCCCATCTGGTCGGACGTCAGCGCGTTCAGCTGGTCGGTGTTCCACGAACGCAGCGCGGCGGTGCTCAGCGTGCGCAGGTCGGTCGATTCGAGCACCGGGATCTGGTCGGTGGTCAGCGACGCGACTTGCGTGGTCGACAGCGCGGCGTACTGCTGCGTCGTCAGTGCGCGCAGGTCGTCGCTGTTCAGCGTCGACAGCTGCGTGGTCGTCAGCGCGGCGACCTGGCCGGTCGTCAGCGCGCCGATCTGGCTCGAGTCGAGGGCAGCCAGCTGGTCGCTGTTCAGCGCGCGGATCGCGGTGGTGCTGATGGCACGCAGGTCGGCCGATTCGAGGTTCGGGATCTGGTCGGTCGTCAGTGCACCGACCTGGGCCGAGTTCATCGCGGCGTACTGGGCGGTGGTCAGCGCACGCAGGTCATCGGATTGCAGCCCGGCGATCTGGGTAGGCGTGAGCGACGCGACTTGCGCGGTCGACAGCGCAGCGAACTGCGCGGTGTTCATCGCGTTCAGGTCGTCGGTGACCAGGTTGCTCAGCTGGGCGGTCGTCAGGCCGGCGACCTGGGTGGTCGTCAGCTGGCCCATCTGGTCGGAGGTCAGCGCGTCGATCTGGGCCGTGGTCCAGTTGCGGATCGCGGCGGTGCTCAGCGCGCGCAGGTCGGCCGATTCCAGGTGCGGGATCTGGTCGGTCGTCAGCGCGGCGGCCTGGGCGGTCGACAGGATCGCGAACTGGTTGGTCGTCAGCGCGTTCAGGTCGTCGGAGCCGAGGCCGGCCAGCTGCGCCGGCGTCAGCGCGGCGACCTGGGCGGTCGTCAGCGCAGCGAACTGGTCGCTGGTCAACGCACCGAGCTGGTCGGAGTTCAGCTGGCGCAGCGCGGCGGTGCTGATGGCGCGCAGGTCGGCCGATTCCAGGTTCGGAATCTGGTCGGTGGTCAGCGCGGCCACTTGCGCGGTGTTCAGCGCGGCGTACTGGGCCGTCGTCAGCGCACGCAGGTCATCGGACTGCAGGCCGGCGATCTGCGTCGCGGTCAGGCCGGCGACCTGTGCGGTGCTCAACGCGACGAACTGCGCGGTGTTCATCGCGTTCAGGTCGTCGGTGACCAGATTGCTCAGCTGGGCGGTCGTCAGGCCGGCGACCTGGGCGGTCGTCAGCTGGCCCATCTGGTCGCTGGTCAGCGCGTCGATCTGCGCGGTGGTCCAGTTGCGCAGCGCGGCGGTGCTCAGCGAACGCAGGTCGGCCGATTCCAGGTGCGGGATCTGGTCGGTCGTCAGCGCGGCGGCCTGCGCGGTCGACAGCACGGCGAACTGGTTGGTCGTCAGCGCGTTCAGGTCATCGGTGCCGAGCGTCGACAGCTGGGTCGTCGTCAGTGCGGCGACCTGGCCGGTGGTGAGTGCGGCGAACTGGTCGCTGGTCAGCGAACCGAGCTGGTCGGAGTTCAGCTGGCGCAGTGCCGTCGTGCTGATCGCACGCAGGTCGGCCGATTCGAGGTTGGGCAGCTGGTCGGTCGTCAGCGCGGCGACCTGGGCGGTCGTCAGCGCAGCGAACTGGGCGGTGCTCAGCGCGCGCAGGTCATCGGACTGCAGGCCGGCGATCTGCGTCGGCGTCAGTGCGGCGACTTGCGCGGTGGACAGTGCGGCGAACTGGTTCGTCGACAGCGCGTTCAGGTCGTCGGTGACCAGGTTGCTCAGCTGGGCAGTCGTCAGGCCGGCGACCTGGGCGGTCGTCAGCTGGCCCATCTGGTCAGAGGTCAGCGCGTCGATCTGCGCGGTGCTCCAGTTGCGGATCGCGGCGGTGCTCAGCGCACGCAGGTCGGACGATTCCAGGTGCGGGATCTGGTCGGACGTCAGCGCGGCGGCCTGGGCCGTCGACAGGATCGCGAACTGGGCGGTGCTCAGTGCGTTCAGCGAGTCGGAGCTCAGCGAGGCGAGCTGCGTGGTCGTCAACGCGGCGACTTGCGCGGTCGTCAGCGATGCCACCTGGTCCGAGGTCAGCGCAGCGAACTGGTCGCTGTTCAGGCCGCGGATGCCGGCGGTGCTGATCGCACGCAGGTCAGCCGATTCGAGGTGCGGGATCTGGTCGCTGGTCAGCGCGCCGACCTGGGCAGTCGACAGCGCGGCGAACTGCGCCGTCGTCATCGCACGCAGGTCGTCGGTTTCGAGGCCGGCGACCTGGGCCACCTTCAGCGCGGCGACCTGGGCGGTCGACAGCGCGGCGAAGTCGGCGGTGTTCAGCGCATTCAGGTCTTCGGTCGTCAGATTGGCGACCTGGGTCGTCGTCAGCGAGGCCACCTGGGCCGTGCTCAGCGCGCCCATGTGGTCGGAGTTCAGCGCGGCCAGCTGGTCGCTGTTCAGCGCGCGGATCGCGGCGGTGCTCAGCGCACGCAGGTCCTGCGTCTCCAGGTTCGACATCTGCGTCGTCGTGATGGCGGCGGCCTGGGCGGTCGTCATCGCGGCGAACTGCGCGGTCGTCAGCGCGTTCAGGTTGTTGGTGTTCAGGCCGTCGACCTGCGGCGTCGAGGTCAGCGCGGCGACCTGGGCGGTCGTCAGCTGGGCCATCTGGTCGGAGGTCAGCGCATTGATCTGGTCGGTGTTCAGCGCGCGGATCGCGGCGGTGCTGAGCGCGCGCAGGTCGGCCGATTCGAGGTTCGGGATCTGGTCGGTCGTCAGCGCACCGGCCTGGGCCGAGTTCATCGCGGCGTATTGCGCGGTGCTCAGTGCGCGCAGGTCATCGGACTGCAGGCCGGCGATCTGGGCGGTGGTCAGCGACGCGACCTGGGCGGTGGACAGCGCGGCGAACTGCGCGGTGTTCATCGCGTTCAGGTCGTCGGTCGTCAGGTTCGTCAGCTGGGTGGTCGTCAGGCCGGCCACTTGCGCGGTCGTCAGCTGGCCCATCTGGTCGGACGTCAGCGCGTCGATCTGCGCGGTGCTCCAGCTGCGCAGTGCAGCGGTGCTCAGCGTGCGCAGGTCCGACGACTCCAGGTGCGGGATCTGGTCGGTGGTCAGCGCGGCGGTCTGCGCGCTCGACATCGCGGTGAATTGCGCGGTGCTCAGTGCGTTCAGGTCGTCCGAAGCCAGCGACGCGATCTGCGTGGTCGTCAGCGCGGCCACCTGCGTGGTCGTCAGCGACGCGATCTGGTCGGAGGTCAGCGCGGCGAACTGGTCGCTGTTGAGGCCACGGATGCCGGCGGTGCTGATCGCACGCAGGTCCGAGGACTCGATGTTGGGCATCTGGTCGCTGGTCAGCGCGGCGACCTGGGCGGTGGTCAGTGCGGCGTACTGGCCGGTGGTCAGCGCGCGCAGGTCATCGGATTGCAGGCCGGCGATCTGCGTCGGGGTCAGCGCGGCGACCTGGGCGGTCGACAGCGCGACGAACTGCGCGGTGTTCATCGCGTTCAGGTCGTCGGTGCCCAGGTTGGCCAGTTGGGACGTGGTCAGTGCGGCGACCTGCGAGGTCGTCAGCTGGCCCATCTGGTCGGAGCTCAGCGCGTCGATCTGCGCGGTGGTCCAGTTGCGCAGCGCGGCGGTGCTCAGCGCGCGCAGGTCGGCCGATTCGAGCGTCGGGATCTGGTCGGTGGTCAGCGAAGCGGCTTGCGCGGTCGACAGCGTCGCGAACTGCGTGGTCGTCAGCGCGTTCAGGTCGTCGGTGCCGAGGGTGGACAGCTGGGTCGTCGTCAGCGCGGCGACCTGGCCGGTGGTCAGCGCGGCCATCTGGTCGCTGGTCAGCGAGCCGAGCTGGTCGGAGTTCAGCTGGCGCAGCGCGGCGGTGCTGATGGCACGCAGGTCGCTCGATTCGAGGTTGGGCAGCTGGTCGGTGGTCAGTGCGGCGACCTGGGCGGTCGTCAGCGCAGCGAACTGGGCGGTGCTCAATGCACGCAGGTCATCGGACTGCAGGCCGGCGATCTGCGTCGGCGTCAGTGCGGCGACTTGCGCGGTGGACAGTGCGGCGAACTGGTTCGTCGACAGTGCGTTCAGGTCGTCGGTGACCAGGTTGCTCAGCTGGGCGGTCGTCAGGCCGGCGACCTGCGCGGTCGTCAGCTGGCCCATCTGGTCGGAGGTCAGCGCGTCGATCTGCGCGGTGCTCCAGTTGCGGATCGCGGCGGTGCTCAGCGCACGCAGGTCGGACGACTCCAGGTGCGGGATCTGGTCGGATGTCAGCGCGGCGGCTTGTGCCGTCGACAGCACGCCGAACTGCGTGGTGCTCAGTGCGTTCAGCGAATCGGAGGTCAGCGACGACAGCTGGCCGGTCGTCAGCGCCGAGACCTGGCCGGTCGTCAGCGAGGCGACCTGGTCCGAGGTCAGTGCGCCGAACTGGTCGCTGTTCAGGCCGCGGATGCCCGCGGTGCTGATCGCACGCAGGTCGGCCGATTCGAGGTGCGGAATCTGGTCGCTGGTCAGCGCGCCGACTTGCGCGGTGGTCAGCGCGGCGAACTGGGCGGTGCTCAGTGCGCGCAGGTCATCGGTCTGCAGGCCGGCGATCTGCGTCGGGGTCAGGGCCACGACTTGCGCGGTGGACAGTGCGGCGAACTGCGCGGTGTTCAGCGCGTTCAGGTCGTCGGTGGTCAGGTTGGCCAGTTGCGCGGTGGTCAGGCCGGCGACCTGGGCGGTCGTCAGCGCGCCCATCTGGTCGGAGGTCAGTGCATCGATCTGCGCGGTGGTCCAGCCCTTCAGCGCGGCGGTGCTCAGCGCGCGCAGGTCGTTGGTCTCGAGGGTCGGAATCTGGTCGGTCGTCAGCGACGCGGCCTGGGCGGTCGACAGCGCGGCGAATTGCGTGGTTGTCAGCGCGTTCAGGTCATCGGTGCCGAGCGTCGACAGCTGGGTCGTCGTCAGGGCCGCGACCTGGCCGGTGGTGAGTGCGGCGAACTGGTCGCTGGTCAGCGAACCGAGCTGGTCGGAGTTCAGCTGGCGCAGCGCGGCAGTGCTGATGGCACGCAGGTCGCTCGATTCGAGGTTGGGCAACTGGTCGGTGGTCAGCGCGGCGACCTGGGCGGTGGTCATCGCGGCGTACTGGGCGGTGCTCAGTGCGCGCAGGTCATCGGACTGCAGGCCGGCGACCTGCGTCGGCGTCAGCGCGACGACTTGCGCGGTGGACAGCGCGGCGAACTGCGCGGTGTTCATCGCGTTCAGGTCGTCGGTGACCAGGTTGGCCAGCTGGGCGGTCGTCATCGCGGCCACCTGCGAGGTGGTCAGCTGGCCCATCTGGTCGGAGGTCAGCGCATCGATCTGGGCGGTCGACAGGTTGCGGATCGCGGCCGAGCTCAGCGAGCGCAGGTCCGACGATTCGAGCGTCGGGATCTGGTCCGAGGTCAGCGCGGCGGCCTGTGCGGTGGTCAGCGCGGCGAACTGGTTGGTCGTCAGCGCGTTCAGGTCGTCGGTGCCGAGCTGCGAGATCTGCATGGT
Organism: Rhizobacter sp. Root1238; assembly: GCF_001425825.1. GTDB lineage: Bacteria > Pseudomonadota > Gammaproteobacteria > Burkholderiales > Burkholderiaceae_C > Rhizobacter. Next base: position 85,116 of record NZ_LMDM01000015.1, on the reverse strand, counting down.
CGTCAGCGACGCGACCTGGGCGGTCGTCAGCGCGGCGAACTGGTCGGAGCTGAAGGCGCCGAGCTGGTCGGAGTTCAGCGCGCGCAGCGTGGTCGACGTCAGTGCCCGCAGGTCCTGCGTTTCCATCACGGCGAGTTCGGCGGTGCCGATCGCGGAGACGTTGGTCGACGGGATCGCGGCGACTTGCGTCGTCGTCAGTGCCTGGAACTGCGCGGTGTTGAACGCTGCCCAGTCCTCGGTCGTCAGCCCGGCGATGGACTTCGTGGACAAGCCGGCGATCTGAGCGGTCGTCAGGAACTGAATGATGCTGGCCATGAAGGGCGTCCTTTGTGTGGAATTCGTTTGCGGGGTCGGCGGCGGTGCGTGCACCTGATCCAAACCGGACCCAGTCAAACGGGAATATCGGATACATGTGTCTTGCCCTTAAGGTGCAAATGAGGCGCGGATACGGCGCTGTTTGCGCAATCCGTCTGGTTTGGGTCTGCTTCGGCCGGTGCTGGTAGATTGCGCGCCATGACCGATTTCACGTTCTACTGGCATGACTACGAAACCTTCGGCCGCGTGCCGCGCCATGACCGGCCGGCGCAGTTCGCCGGCATCCGCACCGATGCCGACCTGAACGAGCTGCCCGGTGGCGAGCTGATGGTGTATTGCCAGCCGGCGCCCGACTACCTGCCCGACCCGGAGTCGTGCCTGCTGACCGGCATCCTTCCGCAGACCTGCCTGGAGCGCGGCGTGCCCGAGCATGCGTTCGCCGACGCGATCGAGGCGCAGCTGGCGCAGCCGGGCACCATCGGTGTCGGCTACAACACGATCCGCTTCGACGACGAGGTCACGCGCCACCTGTTCTGGCGCAACCTGATCGACCCGTACGCGCGCGAGTGGCAGAACCAGTGCGGGCGCTGGGATCTGCTCGACGTGGTGCGGCTGACCTGGGCGTTGCGGCCGGAGGGCATCACCTGGCCGACGCATGACGACGGCCGGCCGTCGTTCAAGCTGGAGCATCTGACGGCCGCGAACGGGCTGGCGCACGAAGCGGCGCACGATGCCTTGTCGGACGTGCGGGCGACCATCGCGCTGGCGAAGCTGATCAAGTCACGCCAGCCGCGGCTGTGGGATTTCGCACTGAAGCTGCGCCGCAAGGACGAGGTGATCCAGGAGATGGGCGTGGGCCGGCCGTTCCTGCACATCTCGGGCATGTACGGCGTCGAGCGCGGCTGCATGGCGCTGGTGTGGCCGCTGGCGCCGCACCCGAGCAACAAGAACGAATTGATCGTGTGGGACCTGGCGAGCGATCCGTCGGAGCTGTTCACGCTGGACGTCGAGACGATCCGGCTGCGCATGTTCAGCAAGGCGGATGACCTGCCGGAGGGCGTGGCGCGGCTGCCGATCAAGACGATCCACATCAACAAGTCGCCGATGGTGATCGGCAATCTGAAGACGCTGAGCGATGCGGTGGCGGCGAAGTGGGGTGTCGACGTGCCGCTGGCGATGGCGCACGCGGAGCTTGCCGCGAAGCAGGGGCATTTGCTGGCCGGCATGTGGCCGGCGGTGTTCGAGCGGCCGGCGCCGGGCACGAAGCCGGACGTGGACGAAGACCTGTACGGCGGCTTCGTCGGCAATGAAGACCGCAAGGCGCTGCAGCGGCTGCGCGGCCTGTCGCCGCAGCAGCTGGCCGACAAGCGGCCGGCATTCGCCGACCCGCGGCTGGCGGAGATCCTGTTCCGTTATCGGGCGCGCAACTTCCCGCAGACGCTCAGCGAGGCCGAGCAGGCGCAGTGGCTGGAGCACCGGGTGCACAAGCTGCACGACGGGGCAGGGGGGGCACTGACGCTGCAGGCGTTCTTCGACCGGATCGATGGGCTGCAGGAGTCCGAAGCGCTGGCGGAGGATGAACGGGCGCAGGACATTCTTGGTGCGCTGGTCGACTACGCCACCGAGATTGCACCGGATCGGGACTGATCTCTTCGTCGCGTCGCGTCGCGGCGGGTGAGGGGCTGGGCTTGGGGCTCATGCCGAGGCGGTCGGCCCTGGCGGGCCGACTCCACTGCGAAGATCGGCTTTGGGGATGCATCGGCAAACTCCCTCCACTCACTTCGTTCGTTGTGGTCAAACAGTGCCGATGAGTCAGTCTACGAAGCGCGCTGGCGCGCGCCATCCCCAAAGCCGATCTTCTCCGTCGCCTCAGAAATCGCCCCAAGCCCAGCCCCTCACCCGCCACGCCGCTAAGCACCACCCGCTCTTGTTGGGGGGAAAAGACTGAAGTGACCGACAAGCGCGCAGACGCCTGCATGCTTGTCGGTCACTTCAGTCTTTTCCCCCCAACACAGCGAGCGTTGTTCGCAAAGGCGCGGGTGGGGAGGCTGTGGCGCGCCAATAAGGAGGGGGCGCCGGAGCTGGCTGGATTCATGGCCCGCGCGCGCAGCGCGCTTCGTGGACTGCGAAAGGCGCGGGTGGGGAGGCTGTGGCGCGCCAATAAGGAGGGGGCGCCGGAGCTGGCTGGATTCATGGCCCGCGCGCGCAGCGCGCTTCGTGGACTGACTGTCGCCGACTGTTTGACCACAGCGAACGAAGTGAGCGGAGGGAGTTTCGGCGACGGGCCATGAAGCCAGTCAGCGCAGGGCAGTCTTCGCCCCGCCAGGGGCGAAGACCGCACCTGACGGCGCGCCACAGCCTCCCCACCCGCGCCTTTGCAGCGCACGTGAGCGAGCAGACGAAACTCAAGCCTCGGAATACTCCTTGATCCGGTCGAAGTTCAGGTACTGGTAGACCTTGTCCGAGGCCGCCGTCAGCACCCCCATGTCAGCCATGTACTCGTCCTTCGTCGGAATGCGCCCGAGCTTCGAGCAGATCGACGCCAGCTCGGCCGAGCCGAGGTAGACGTTGCTGTTCTTGCCCAGCCGGTTCGGGAAGTTGCGCGTGCTGGTCGAGAACACCGTCGCGCCTTCCTTCACCTGCGCCTGGTTGCCCATGCACAGGCTGCAGCCCGGCATCTCCATGCGGGCACCGGCCGTGCCGAGCACGCCATAGTGGCCTTCCTCGGTCAGCTGGTGCGCGTCCATCTTGGTCGGCGGTGCCACCCACAGCTTCACCGGGATGTCGCGCTTGCCCTCGAGCAGCTTGCTGGCGGCCCGGAAGTGGCCGATGTTCGTCATGCACGACCCGATGAACACCTCGTCGATCTTCGCGCCCGACACCTCGGCCAGCGTCTTCACGTCGTCCGGGTCGTTCGGGCACGCGACGATCGGCTCGTGCACGTCGGCCAGGTCGATCTCGATCACCGCCGCATAGTCGGCATCGGCGTCGCCCTTCAGCAGCTGCGGGTTCGCAAGCCAGGCTTCCTGCGCGGCAATGCGGCGCTCCAGCGTGCGCGCATCGGCATACCCCTGCGCGATCATCCACTTCATCAGCGTGATGTTGCTGTTGATGTACTCGATGATCGGTTCCTTGTTCAGGTGCACCGTGCAGCCGGCCGCCGAACGCTCGGCCGACGCGTCGCTCAGCTCGAACGCCTGCTCCACCTTCAGCTCGGGCAGCCCTTCGATCTCGAGGATGCGGCCCGAGAAGATGTTCTTCTTGCCCTTCTTGTCGACCGTCAGCAGGCCTTGCTTGATCGCATACAGCGGGATCGCGTTGACCAGGTCGCGCAGCGTGACCCCCGGCTGCATCGTGCCCTTGAAGCGCACCAGCACGCTCTCCGGCATGTCCAGCGGCATCACGCCGGTGGCGGCCGCGAACGCCACCAGGCCGGAACCTGCCGGGAAGCTGATGCCGATCGGGAAGCGGGTGTGGCTGTCGCCGCCGGTGCCGACGGTGTCGGGCAGCAGGAAACGGTTCAGCCAGCTGTGGATCACGCCGTCACCCGGGCGCAGCGAGATGCCGCCACGCGTGCTGATGAACTCCGGCAGCTCGTGGTGCATCTTCACGTCGACCGGCTTCGGGTAGGCCGCGGTGTGGCAGAAGCTCTGCATCACCAGGTCGGCGCTGAAGCCCAGGCAGGCCAGGTCCTTCAGCTCGTCGCGCGTCATCGGGCCCGTGGTGTCCTGCGACCCTACGCTGGTCATGCGCGGCTCGCAGTACGTGCCAGGGCGCACGCCCTGCTGCTGGCCGTTGACGACCGGCAGGCCGCAGGCCTTACCGACCATCTTCTGCGCCAGCGAGTAACCCTTCTTGGTGTCGACCGGGCTCTGCGGCAGGCGGAACAGCGTCGACGGCGCCAGGCCCAGCGCCTCGCGCGCCTTCGCGGTCAGGCCGCGACCGACGATCAGCGGAATGCGGCCACCGGCGCGCACCTCGTCGAACAGCACCTCGCTCTTGACCTTGAACTCGGCGATCACCTGGCCGTTCTTCAGCGCCTTGCCTTCATACGGGCGCAGCTCGACCACGTCGCCCATCGCCATCTGGCTGACGTCGAGCTCGATTGGCAGCGCACCGGCGTCTTCCATCGTGTTGTAGAAGATCGGCGCGATCTTGTTGCCCAGGCACACGCCGCCGAAACGCTTGTTCGGCACGTACGGAATGTCTTCGCCGGTGAACCACAGCACCGAGTTGGTGGCCGACTTGCGGCTGGAGCCGGTGCCGACGACATCGCCGGCATAGGCCACCAGGTGGCCCTTGGCGCGCAGATCCTCGATGAACTTGATCGGGCCGCGCTTGCCGTCTTCTTCCGGCGTGATGCCGGGGCGCGCGTTCTTCAGCATCGCCAGTGCATGCAGCGGGATGTCGGGGCGGCTCCAGGCGTCGGGCGCCGGCGACAGGTCGTCGGTGTTGGTCTCGCCACCGACCTTGAAGATGCTGACGGTGATCGACGCCGGCACCTCGGGGCGCGACGTGAACCATTCGGCATCGGCCCAGCTCTGCAGCACCGCACGGGCGTGGTCGTTGCCCTTGTCGGCCTTGGCCTTCACGTCGTGGAACTGGTCGAACATCAGCAAGGTGCCCTTCAGGCCCTTGGCGGCGACGGCGCCTACCGCGGCGTCGTCCAGCAGGTCGATCAGCGGGCTGATGTTGTAGCCGCCGAGCATCGTGCCCAGAAGCTCGGTCGCCAGCTCGCGGGAAATCAGGGAATTGGGTTCGGTGCCATGCGCAACGGCGGCGAGGTACGAGGCCTTCACCTTGGCCGCATCGTCCACACCCGCGGGCACGCGGTGGGTCAACAGGTAGACCAGGTTCGCGCCTTCACCGGCCGGCGGCACCTTCAGCAGCTCGATCAGTTCGGCGGTCTGCGCGGCCGACAGCGGCAGCGGCGGGATGCCGAGGGCGGCGCGTTCGGCAACATGTTGGCGATAGGCTTGAAGCATGCGGTTCTCCGGGGGCAATGACGTTCAGGAAAAGGAAAAGCCCTGCACCCGCTGGGCGGGGCAGGGCGCAGGCATCGGTCTCCGGAGACCGTCGGCGATTACTTGCCGGCGGCCGCAGCGGCAGCCCGTTGTTTCTCGTGGACGCAGCCGTCGACCAGGCGTTGGCCAACCTTGGTGTCCATCAGCATCGACTTGTTGGCGATCTGCAGCAGCAGCGCGACGCCCTTGACGTCTTCCAGGCGCAGCGCACCCGTCGACGACGACACCGGCTTCATCGTGAACAGCTTCTTGCCGAAGGCCACGTCGACGTAACCGGGGAATTTCGGGTTGATCGAGACGTCGATCTTCTGATCGAACTCGCATTCGTACGGGCCGTACAGCGTGCGCTCGGCGGCATCGAGCTGGGCCTGGTCGGCGGCCGGCAGCGTGGCTTCCACCTTCTTGGGCGGGGCCTTCTTCGCCGCGGTGGCAGCGGGCTTCGCGGCCGGCTTGGCCGGCGTGGCGGGATCGGCGGCCATGGCAGCGGCCGAGGTCAGGCCGAAGGCCAGAGCAAGAATCAGGTTGCGGGACATCGTGTCGCTCCAACAGGTTGTGAGAAGGAGCGATTGTGGAGGTGGGTGGTGGCACACATCGCCGGCCAACCCGCGTCTTTGAAACAATTTGATGGCTTGTTGCGCACTTGCCGCGCGAGGTCGTGGAATACATCACGGCCCCTCCGCGAAGAAGGCCTGCCGCACCTCGATGGGCAACGGCTGCCCGGTGCGGGCGGCGCGCTCCAGCACGTGCCAGTAATAGCGGTAGCTGGCACGGTCGTGCAGCGTGTCGCGGTGGCTGGTCGGCGCCCACTGCGCCGCCTGGGCCGCCATCAGGATCTCGGTCGCGAGGTCGGTTTCGGCGGCAGTCGGCGCGAACGCATCGACGATGGTGCGGACCTGGTCGGGGTGGATGCTCCACATGCGCAGGTAGCCGAGCTGGCGCGCGGCCTTCGACGCCGCCGCCTGCAGCAGGTCGAGCTTGCGGAACTCGGTCACCACGCAGTGCGACGGCACCTTGCCGTGGCCGTGGCAGGCGGCCGAGATCGCCAGCTTCGCGCGCAGCACCAGCGGGTGCTCGAACTGGCCGGTGGCGCTCATCGCCTGGTGGCCGATCGCGCCGCGGTGCGCCGAGACGAAATCCATCAGCCCGAACGACAGCGACTCGATGCGCGGGTGCGCGGCGATCGCATCGACCTCGCGCAGCGCGCCGTGCGTCTCGATCAGCGCGTGGACCGGGATCTGGCGTTCCAGGCCATGGCGCTCGCACGCGGCGTCGATCGACGAGACCGCGGCCTGCAGCTGCGCGAGGCTCTCGACCTTCGGCACCATCAGGTAGGCCAGCCGGGTGCCGGCCAGCTTCACCAGCGTGTCGACGTCGCCGTCGAAGGCCGCGTCATCGGGTGCATGCACGCGGGCGCCGACGCGGCCGTGGCGGTTGGCCGGCGACATCACGAACGACGCGACCATCTGCGCATGCTCGGCCTCGCCGCCGACCGGCGCGCCGTCTTCGCAATCGAGCGTGATGTCGAACACCGGCCCGAGCTCGGCCTGCAGTGCCAGGCTCTTGTGCATGCGCGCTTCGACGCCGGCGTAGTGGTCGCAGACGGGCAGCGCGGGCAGCATGTCGCCGGCGCCGAACAGGATGTCGCGCGGATGGATCGCCATCACGCCGCCTTCTGCGCCACGATGAACAGCCGCGGGAACGCCAGCAGCAGCCGGCCGTCGGCATGCGCCGGGTAGGCCTCGGCGATGCGGCGGGTGTACGCCTCGAGGAACGAGGCGCGCAGCGCCGGCGGCAACGGATCGATGAACGGCTTCAGCCCGGTGGCGCGCACCCATTCGACGATCGCGGCGGCGTCGGCCATCGGGTGCTGGTACGCGGTGCGCCACACCTGAACCCGCGCGGCCAGCGGCGCGAGCAGGTCGTAGTAGCCGCCGACGCCGAGCATCGGCGTGCGCTTGGCATCGGCGTTGCCGATCGGTTCGGCCCACGGCGCGAGCGCGGCGGTCTCCCGCATCAATCGGTGCGTCGGCTCGTCCCGGTTGTCGGGCATCTGGATCGCGAGCGTGCCACCGGGTGCCAGTTCGGCGAACAGCCGCGGCAGCAGCCTCGCGTGGTCGGGCACCCATTGCAACGAGGCGTTCGCGTAGACCAGCGCGGCGGGCGACGCGGGCCGCCACGCCGAGATGTCGCTCTGCTCGAACACGCAGCCCGGCAGGCGTTCGCGGGCACTGGCGAGCATCGCTTCGGAGGTATCCGTGCCGATGACCTGCGCGCCGGGGAAGCGGCCCACCAGCAGCTCGGTCGAATTGCCCGGTCCGCATCCGAGGTCGAACACCGGGCCGGCCGGGATGGAACCCACCTGCGCCAGCAGATCGCGCGCCGGGCGCGTGCGCTCGTCTTCGAACTGCTTGTAGAGGTCGGGATTCCAGTCGCTCATCGTGTGCTCCGTGGAGGTCGAGCCGAAAAAAAGGCCGGATGCAGTCCGGCCTTCTCTCGGGCCCGCAGCCGTGCTTACAGCAGGTGCTTGACGCCTTCCTGCTCTTCTTGCAGTTCTTTCAGCGTCAGGTTGATGCGCTCTTGCGAGAACGCGTCGATCGGCAGGCCTTCGACCAGCTTGTATTCGCCGCCGGCGGTGGTGACCGGGAAGCCGAACATCGTGTCCTTCGGGATGCCGTACTGGCCGTCGGACGCGATGCCCATCGTGACCCACTTGCCGTTGCTGCCCAGCGCCCAGTCGCGCATGTGGTCGATCGCGGCGTTGGCGGCCGATGCCGCCGAGCTGAGGCCACGCGCCTCGATGATCGCGGCGCCGCGCTTGCCGACGGTCGGCAGGAACGTGTCCTTGTTCCACACGTCGTCGTTGATCAGCTCCTTGACCGACTTGCCGTCGATGGTGGCAAAGCGGTAGTCGGCGTACATCGTCGGCGAGTGGTTGCCCCACACGGCCAGCTTCTCGATGCTCGACACCGGCTTGCCGGTCTTCGCGGCGATCTGCGACGCGGCGCGGTTGTGGTCCAGGCGCAGCATCGCGGTGAAGTTCTTGCGCGGCAGGTCGGGGGCGCTCTTCATCGCGATGTAGGCGTTGGTGTTGGCCGGGTTGCCGACCACCAGCACCTTGACGTTGCGCGACGCGACGGCGTTCAGCGCCTTGCCCTGCGCGGTGAAGATCTGCGCGTTGGCGGCCAGCAGGTCCTTGCGCTCCATGCCGGGACCGCGCGGGCGGGCACCGACCAGCAGCGCGTAATCGGTGTCCTTGAAGGCGGTGTTGGCATCGCCGTGCGCTTCCATGCCGGCCAGCAGCGGGAACGCGCAATCGTCGAGTTCCATCATCACGCCCTTCAGCGCCTTCTGGGCCTTCTCGTCGGGGATCTCGAGCAGCTGCAGGATCACCGGCTGGTCCTTGCCCAGCATCTCGCCGGAGGCGATACGGAACAGCAGGGCGTAGCCGATCTGGCCAGCGGCACCGGTGACGGCAACGCGAACGGGTTTCTTGCTCATGGGGAGTCTCCGCAGGGTTCAGTGGTCGATGACAGCGCTGCAAGAAGAGGCTTGGTGCAGCCTGCTGTGCGAGCCCGAAGTGTAGGGGAGTCTAGGTGGCGACCCTGCCCTCTGTCAAGGATCTTATGTCTTATATAAGACATCTTCCAGCAGTCATGGACGGCAAGGGCCGAGCTGTGCTGCAATCGCGGTCTCATGGCCACCTCGACCCCTTCCTCCGCTGTCGCCGCGCTTGCCGCTGCCGGCGAAGCGCCGCCTGCCGACGCCGGCGGGCCGGCCTTCAGCCCGCTGTACCAGCAGATCAAGGGGCTGATCACGCGCAGCCTGCAGAGCGGCGAATGGAAGCCGGGCGAGGCGATCCCGAGCGAGATGGAGCTGGCCGCGCGCTACAAGGTCAGCCAGGGCACGGTGCGCAAGGCGATCGATGCGATGGCCGACGAGAACCTGCTGGTGCGCCGCCAGGGCAAGGGCACCTTCGTCGCGACGCATGCCGAAGAGAAGATCCAGTACCGCTTCCTGCGGTTGATGCCGGACGACGGCGAGATCGGCGGCGCGACACGCCATGTCATCGATTGCCGCCGCCAGCGGCCGGGTGCCGAGATTTCCCGCGCGCTCGAACTGAAGTCCGGCGACGCGGCGATCCAGATCCGCCGGCTGCTGCAGTTCAAGCGCGTGCCGGTGGTGCTGGACGACATCTGGCTGCCGGCCTCGCTGTTCAAGGGGCTGACGGCCGAGCGCCTCACCGGCTACCGCGGGCCGCTGTACGGCCTGTTCGAAACCGAATTCGGCGTGCGCATGATCCGCGCCGAAGAACAATTGCGGGCGGTGGCGGCCGACGCCGGCGCGGCCGAACTGCTGGGCGTGCCGGTCGGCGAGCCGCTGCTCAGCGTGGAGCGGCTGTCGCGCACCTATGGCGACAAGCCGGTCGAGCTGCGGCGCGGCCTCTACAACACGCGCTCGCATTACTACAGGAACGAACTCAGCTAGCCGCGAAGGCGCATCATTCGCCCGCGGTTGCTTCTTCGCACCGCACGCGAACGTGCTGCATTGCAATAAAATCTTTCGGTTTCGTCTCGCACACAACATGCAAACAAGGTGGGTATGACAGAGATTTCCAAGCCAATCTCCTCACGGAGGCCAGGAACGATGCGTCTGATCGACGCCACCCACTACCGGCTGCCCCTCGCAGGCTGGGTGTCGATCCTGCATCGCGTCAGCGGCCTGCTGATGTTCGTGCTGCTCCCGTTCATCGTCTGGATGTTCGACACGAGCCTGACCTCCGAGGTCTCGTACTCGCAGTTCACCGGCGTCTTCATGGGTGGCTTCGGCTTCGTGCCGGCCTGGTTCGTCAAGCTCGCGACGCTCGCGCTGATCTGGGCCTACCTGCATCACTTCATCGCCGGCGTGCGCCACCTGTGGATGGACGCGACCCACTCGGTCAGCAAGGAATTCGGCCGCCAGTCGGCGCTGGTCACGCTGGTGCTGAGCGTGTTGCTGACGCTGGTCCTCGGCTACAAGCTGTTCTTCTGAGGCGCACCCCATGACAACGAACTATGGTTCCAAGCGCCTGGTCGTCGGCGCGCACTACGGACTGCGCGACTGGATGGCCCAGCGCGCCACCGCGCTGGTGATGGCGCTGTTCACGGTCGCGCTGATCGTGCAGGTGCTGCTGCCGGGCCCGATGGGCTACGACAAATGGGCGAACATCTTCTCGCGCCAATGGATGAAGGTGCTGACCTTCGTCGTGATCGTCTCGCTCGCGTACCACGTGTGGGTCGGCGTGCGCGACGTGCTGATGGACTACGTGAAGCCGGTCGGCGTCAAGCTGGCGCTGCAGGTGTTCACGCTGGTGTGGCTGGTCGGCTGTGCCGGCTGGGCGATTCAAGTGCTCTGGAGACTGTGACGTGAGCTTCTCTTCTTCTTCGATCTCCAGGCGCAAGTTCGACGTCGTCATCGTCGGCGCCGGCGGCTCGGGCATGCGCGCCTCGCTGCAACTGGCCCGCGCCGGCCTGAACGTCGCCGTGCTGTCCAAGGTGTTCCCGACCCGTTCGCACACGGTGGCCGCGCAAGGCGGCATCGGCGCGTCGCTCGGCAACATGTCCGAAGACAACTGGCACTACCACTTCTTCGACACGGTGAAGGGCTCCGACTGGCTCGGCGACCAGGACGCGATCGAGTTCATGTGCCGCGAAGCGCCGAAGGTGGTCTACGAGCTCGAACACTTCGGGATGCCGTTCGACCGCAACCCCGACGGCACCATCTACCAGCGCCCGTTCGGCGGCCACACCGCCAACTACGGCGAGAAGCCGGTGCAGCGCGCCTGCGCCGCTGCCGACCGCACCGGCCACGCGATGCTGCACACGCTGTACCAGCAGAACGTCAAGGCGCGCACGCACTTCTTCGTCGAGTGGATGGCGCTCGACCTGATCCGCGACGCCGAGGGCGACGTGGTCGGCGTCACTGCGCTCGAGATGGAAACCGGCGAGCTGCACATCCTCGAAGCCAAGACCGTGCTGCTGGCCACCGGCGGGGCAGGGCGCATCTTCGCGGCATCGACCAACGCCTTCATCAACACCGGCGACGGCCTGGGCATGGCGGCGCGTGCCGGCATCCCGCTGGAAGACATGGAGTTCTGGCAGTTCCACCCGACCGGCGTGGCCGGGGCCGGCGTGCTGCTGACCGAAGGTTGCCGCGGCGAAGGCGCGATCCTGCGCAACAGCGATGGCGAGCGCTTCATGGAGCGCTATGCGCCGACGCTGAAAGACCTGGCGCCGCGCGATTTCGTCTCGCGCTGCATGGACCAGGAGATCAAGGAAGGGCGCGGCTGCGGTCCGAACAAGGACTACGTCGTGCTCGACATGACCCACCTCGGCTCCGAGACGATCATGAAGCGCCTGCCCAGCGTGCTGGAGATCGGCCACAACTTCGCGAACGTCGACATCACGAAGGAGCCGATCCCGGTCGTGCCGACCATCCACTACCAGATGGGCGGCATCCCGACCAACATCCACGGCCAGGTGGTCGTGCCGAAGGACGGCGACCCGAACGCGGTGGTCAACGGGCTGTACGCGGTCGGCGAATGCTCCTGCGTCAGCGTGCACGGCGCGAACCGCCTGGGCACGAACTCGCTGCTCGACCTGCTGGTGTTCGGCCGCGCGGCCGGCAACCACATCGTCGACTCGGCGCTGAAGACCAAGGCGCACAAGGCGCTGCCGGCCGATGCCGCCGAGCGCACGCTGGCCCGCCTGAACAAGTACGAGGCCAGCAGCGGTGGCGAGTACGCGCAGGACGTGGCCAACGACCTGCGCAACTCGATGCAGAAGCATGCCGGCGTGTTCCGCACGCAGGCCACGATGGACGAAGGCGTCGAGCAGGTCAAGGCGATCGCCGAGCGCGTGAAGAACATCCACCTGGCCGACAAGTCCAAGGTGTTCAACACCGCGCGCATCGAGGCGCTGGAGGTCGAGAACCTGATCGAAGCCGCACTGGCCACGATGATCTCGGCCGCAGCCCGCCACGAAAGCCGCGGCGCCCACACCGTCAACGACTACGCCGACTCGCCCGAATTCCCGAACGGCCGCAACGACAAGGTCTGGATGAAGCACTCGCTGTGGTACAGCGAAGGCAACCGCCTCGACTACAAGCCGGTCAAGCTGACTCCGCTGACGGCCGAATCGATCCCGCCGAAGGTCCGCTCGTTCTGAGCCATCGCCACAAGAACGTCGAAAGCATTTCATGACCAAGCGTGTTTTCCAGATCTATCGGTACGACCCCGACACCGACACCAAGCCGCGCATGCAGACGATCGAGGTCGAGCTCGACGGCAGCGAGCGCATGCTGCTCGATGCGCTGATGAAGCTGAAGGCGGTCGACCCGACCATCAGCTTCCGCCGCTCGTGCCGCGAAGGCGTCTGCGGTTCGGATGCGATGAACATCAACGGCAAGAACGGCCTCGCGTGCCTGACCAACATGCGCACGCTGCCCGATGTCGTCGTGCTGAAGCCGCTGCCCGGCCTGCCGGTGGTGCGCGACCTGATCGTCGACATGACGCAGTTCTTCACGCAGTACAACTCGATCAAGCCCTACCTCGTCAACGACATGCCGCCGCCCGAGAAGGAGCGCCTGCAGTCGCCGGAAGAGCGCGAGGAACTGAACGGCCTGTACGAGTGCATCCTGTGCGCCAGCTGCTCGACCAGTTGCCCGAGCTTCTGGTGGAACCCCGACAAGTTCGTCGGCCCCGCCGGCTTGCTGCAGGCCTACCGCTTCATTGCCGACAGCCGCGACCAGGACACCGCCGGCCGCCTCGACAACCTCGAGGACCCGTACCGCCTGTTCCGCTGCCACACCATCATGAATTGCGTCGACGTCTGCCCGAAGGGTTTGAACCCCACCAAGGCGATCGGCAAGATCAAGGAACTGATGGTTCGCAGAGCCGTCTGAACTCCACATGACCGACACGCTGCTCGATGAACGTGCCCTCAGCAAGCTGCGCTGGCGTTGCCGGCGCGGCCTGCTCGAGAACGACCTGTTCGTCGAGCGGTTCTTCGCGCGTCATGAGTCCGCGCTGACGGTCCGGCAGGCAGAAGGCCTCGCGCTGCTGATGGACCTGTCCGACAACGATCTGCTCGACCTGTTGCTCGCCCGCAAGGAACCCGATGGTGACCTGCACCGGGCCGATGTGCTGGAAGTGCTTCAGCTGATGCGCGCCCGGCACTAGATGGCGCGTGCGTATAAAGTCTTACTACCTCTGAAGGAACGCTCATGACCCCGTCCGACGTGAAAGCCACCCTGTCGTTCTCCGATGGCAGCCCTGCGATGGACCTGCCGGTCTACAAGGGCACGATCGGTCCGGACGTGATCGACATCCGCAAGCTGTACGCGCAGACCGGCAAGTTCACCTACGACCCGGGCTTCCTGTCGACCGCCGCCTGCCAGTCGAGCATCACCTACATCGACGGCGACAAGGGCGAGCTGCTGTACCGCGGCTACCCGATCGAGCAGCTCGCGACCAACTGCGACTACCTCGAGACCTGCTACCTGCTGCTGAACGGCGAACTGCCGAACGAGACCGAGAAGACCGATTTCGTCAAGCTGGTGACCAACCACACGATGGTCAACGAGCAGATGCAGTTCTTCCTGCGCGGCTTCCGCCGCGACGCGCACCCGATGGCGGTGCTGACCGGCCTGGTCGGCGGGCTGTCGGCCTTCTATCACGACAGCACCGACATCAACAACCCGAAGCACCGCGAGATCTCGGCGATCCGCCTGATCGCGAAGATGCCGACGCTGGTGGCGATGGCCTACAAGTACGGCATCGGCCAGCCGTACATCTACCCGAAGAACGACCTGTCGTACTCGGGCAACTTCATGCGCATGATGTTCGCGACGCCGTGCGAGGACTACGAGCCGAACGAGGTGCTGGTGCGCGCGATGGACCGCATCTTCATCCTGCATGCCGACCACGAGCAGAACGCGTCGACGTCGACGGTGCGCCTGTGCGGCTCGTCGGGCACCAACCCGTTCGCGGCCATCGCGGCCGGCGTGGCCTGCCTGTGGGGCCCGGCGCACGGCGGTGCCAACGAGGCGGCGCTGAACATGCTGGAAGACGTGCAGAAGATGGGTGGCGTCGAGAAGATCGGCGAGTTCATCAAGCAGGTCAAGGACAAGAACTCCGGCATCAAGCTGATGGGCTTCGGTCACCGCGTCTACAAGAACTACGACCCGCGCGCCAAGCTGATGCGCGAGACCTGCCACGAGGTGCTGAACGCGCTGGGCCTGCAGAACGACCCGCTGTTCAAGCTCGCGATGGAACTCGAGAAGATCGCGCTGGAAGACGAGTACTTCGTCGCCCGCAAGCTGTACCCGAACGTCGACTTCTACTCGGGCATCGTGCAGCGCGCGATCGGCATCCCGGTCAGCCTGTTCACGGCCGTGTTCGCGCTGGCGCGCACCGTCGGCTGGATCGCCCAGCTGAACGAGATGATCGGTGACCCGGAGTACAAGATCGGCCGTCCGCGCCAGCTATTCCACGGTGCCACGCAGCGCAATGTGAAACCCATTGCGCAGCGAAACTGAGCCCCGCCGGCAAGCAGCCTGAACTCACCCCTGCGAAAACCCCGGCCTGGCGCCGGGGTTTTTCATTGTTCAGCGCCTAAAATCCGCAATTCGCCAGAGTTTTCCACCGGAAGCGCCCCATGGCACGAACGCTCTACGACAAGATCTGGGACGAACACGTCGTCCACACCGAAGACGATGGCACCGCCGTCCTCTACATCGACCGCCACCTGGTGCATGAAGTCACCAGCCCGCAGGCATTCGAGGGCCTGGACCTGGCGCACCGCAAGGTGTGGCGCCTGTCGGCCAACCTGGCGGTCAGCGACCACAACGTGCCGACCACCGACCGCTCGCACGGCATCGCCGACCCGATCTCGAAGCTGCAGGTCGACACGCTGGACGCCAACTGCGACCGCGTCGGCATCACGCAGTTCAAGATGAACGACAAGCGCCAGGGCATCGTCCACGTGATCGGCCCGGAGCAAGGCGCCACGCTGCCGGGCATGACGGTGGTCTGCGGCGATTCGCACACCTCCACGCACGGCGCCTTCGGTGCGCTGGCGCACGGCATCGGCACCAGCGAGGTCGAGCACGTGCTGGCCACGCAGACGCTGCTGGCGCGCAAGGCGAAGAACATGCTGGTGAAGGTCGACGGCGTGCTGTCGCGCGGCTGCAGCGCGAAAGACATCGTGCTGGCCATCATCGGCAAGATCGGCACCGCCGGCGGCACCGGCTACACCATCGAGTTCGCCGGCAGCGCGATCCGTGCACTGAGCATGGAAGGCCGCATGACGGTGTGCAACATGGCGATCGAAGCCGGCGCGCGCGCCGGCCTGGTCGGCGTCGACGACACCACCATCGCCTACGTGAAGGGCCGCCCGTTCACGCCGGCCGGCGTCGAATGGGACCATGCGGTCACCTACTGGCGCACGCTGCACACCGACCCGGGCGCGCACTTCGATGCCGTCGTCGAGCTCGACGCGTCGACCATCCGCCCGCAGGTCACCTGGGGCACCTCGCCCGAGATGGTGCTGGCCATCGACGACCGCGTGCCGGACCCGGACCGCGAGAAGGACAGCGGCAAGCGCGGTGCGATGGAGCGCGCGCTGCAGTACATGGCGCTGGAGCCGAACAAGCCGATCGCCGACATCCTGATCGACAAGGTGTTCATCGGCTCGTGCACCAACTCGCGCATCGAAGACCTGCGCGAAGCGGCCGCCGTCGTGCGCCGCATCGGCGGCAAGCTGGCGTCGAATGTCAAGCTGGCGCTGGTGGTGCCGGGTTCGGGCCTCGTGAAGGAACAGGCCGAACGCGAAGGACTCGACGTGGTGTTCCGCGGCGCCGGCTTCGAATGGCGCGAGCCGGGCTGCTCGATGTGCCTCGCGATGAACGCCGACCGGCTCGAGCCGGGCGAGCGCTGTGCGTCCACGTCGAACCGCAACTTCGAGGGCCGCCAGGGCGCCGGTGGGCGCACCCACCTGGTCAGCCCGGCGATGGCGGCGGCTGCAGCGATGCAGGGCCATTTCGTCGACGTGCGTCGGCTGTCCTGAAGGAGACCCGGACCATGCAAGCCTTTCGCATCCACACCGGGCTGGTCGCTCCGCTCGACCGCGAGAACGTCGACACCGACGCGATCATCCCGAAGCAGTTCCTGAAGTCGATCAAGAAGTCGGGCTTCGGCCCCAACCTGTTCGACGAATGGCGTTACCTGGACCACGGCGAGCCGGGGCAGGACCCGGCCAGCCGCAAGCGCAACCCCGATTTCGTGCTGAACCAGCCGCGCTACCAGGGCGCTTCGGTGCTGGTGACGCGCAAGAACTTCGGCTGCGGCTCGTCGCGCGAGCATGCGCCGTGGGCGCTCGACCAGTACGGCTTCCGCGCCATCATCGCGCCGAGCTATGCCGACATCTTCTTCAACAACTGCTTCAAGAACGGCCTGCTGCCGATCGTGCTGCCCGAGCACGAGGTGAGCCGCCTGTTCGACGAGGTGAACGCGTTTGTCGGCTACAAGCTGACGATCGACCTGGAACGCCAGGTCGTGGAACGGCCGGACGGCGAGGCGATCCCGTTCGATGTCCAGCCCTTCCGAAAATTCTGCCTGCTCAACGGCTTTGACGACATCGGCCTCACGCTGCGCCATGCCGACAAGATCCGCGCGTTCGAAGCAGAGCGTCTGTTGCAGAAGCCCTGGCTGGCCCAGCGCGTCTGATCCAAGAAGGAATGATTCGTGAAGATTGCGATCCTGCCGGGTGACGGCATCGGGGTGGAGATCATGGCCGAGGCCGTCAAGGTGCTCGGCTGCCTCGACCTGCGCTTCGAGACCGAGAGCGCCGAGGTCGGCGGTGCGGCCTATGCGGCCCATGGCCACCCGCTGCCCGAAGCCACGCTCGCGCTGGCCAAGTCGGCCGATGCCGTGCTGTTCGGCGCCGTCGGCGACTGGAAATACGACAAGCTCGAACGCCACCTGCGGCCGGAGCAGGCCATCCTCGGCCTGCGCAAGAACCTGGAGCTGTTCGCCAACTTCCGTCCGGCGATCTGCTACGAAGAGCTGACGCATGCGTCGACGCTGAAGCCCGAGATCGTGGCCGGCCTCGACCTGCTGATCATCCGCGAGCTGACCGGCGACATCTACTTCGGCCAGCCGCGCGGTCGCCGCGCGTCGCCCGATGGCGCGTTCGCCGGCGCCGACGAGGCCTTCGACACGATGCGCTACTCGCGCCCCGAGATCGAGCGCATCGCGCACGTCGCGTTCCAGGCCGCGCGCAAGCGCCGCAAGAAGCTGCTGAGCGTCGACAAGGCCAACGTGCTGGAGACCTTCCAGTTCTGGCGCGACGTCGTCACCGAGGTGCATGCGCAGTACCCCGACGTGGCGCTGGAGCACATGTACGTCGACAACGCCGCGATGCAGCTGGTGAAGGATCCGAAGCGGCTCGACGTGATCGTCACCGGCAACATGTTCGGCGACATCCTCAGCGACGAGGCCGCGATGCTGACCGGCTCGATCGGGATGCTGCCGTCGGCCTCGCTGAACGCGAAGAACCAGGGGCTGTACGAGCCGAGCCACGGCTCGGCGCCCGACATCGCCGGCAAGGGCATCGCGAACCCGCTGGCCACGATCCTGTCGGCCGCGATGATGCTGCGCTTCAGCCTGAACCAGGAAGCGGCGGCGCAGCGCATCGAGGCGGCCGTCAAGGCGGTGCTGGCGAAGGGCCTGCGCACCGCCGACATCCACAGTGAAGGCACCACGAAGGTGGGCACGAAGGAGATGGGCGACGCTGTTGTCGCCCACCTGAAAGCGAACGGCTGATCCGTTCGCTTCTTCTCTCTTTCACGACACGAATTCAACGACAGGAATCAAGATGGCTACGAGATTGGTCGGCCTGGTGGGCTGGCGCGGCATGGTGGGGTCGGTGCTGATCGACCGCATGGCGCAGGAAAACGACTTCGAACTGATCGAGCCGGTGTTCTTCAGCACCAGCAACGCCGGCGGCAAGGCGCCCGCCTACGCGAAGAACGAGACCACGCTGCAGGATGCGAACGACATCGAGGCGCTGAAGCGCTGCGAGATCGTCATCACCTGCCAGGGTGGCGACTACACGAACGAGGTCTACCCGAAGCTGCGCAACACCGGCTGGAACGGCCACTGGATCGATGCGGCGTCGTCGCTGCGCATGAAGGACAACGCGGTCATCGTGCTCGACCCGGTCAACATGCCGGTCATCAAGAACGCGCTGGCCGCCGGCGGGCGCGACTGGATCGGCGGCAACTGCACCGTCAGCTGCATGCTGATGGGCGTCGGCGCGCTCTACAAGGCCGGCCTGGTCGAGTGGATGAGCACGCAGACCTACCAGGCGGCCTCGGGCGGCGGCGCGCAGCACATGCGCGAGCTGCTGACGCAGTTCGGCACGCTGAACGCCGAGGTGCGCTCGCTGCTCGACGATCCGAAGAGCGCCATCCTCGAGATCGACCGCAAGGTCGCCGCGAAGCAGCGCTCACTCTCCGGCGCCGAGACCGCCAACTTCGGTGCCCCGCTGGCCGGCAGCCTGATTCCCTGGATCGACAAGGACCTGGGCAACGGCATGAGCAAGGAAGAGTGGAAGGGCGAGGCCGAGACCAACAAGATCCTCGGCCAGGGCGCGGGCTTCGGCACGCCGCCCGTGCCGGTCGACGGCTTCTGCGTGCGCATCGGCGCGATGCGCTGCCACAGCCAGGCGCTGACGTTCAAGCTCAAGAAAGACGTGCCAATGGCCGACATCGAAGCGTTGATCGCCAACGACAACGCCTGGGTCAAGGTCGTGCCGAACACGCGCGAGGCGACGCTTGCGGACCTGACGCCGGTGTCGGTGACCGGCACGATGACGATTCCGGTCGGGCGTCTGCGCAAGATGGCCATGGGGCCGGAGTACCTCGGCGCCTTCACCATCGGCGACCAGTTGCTGTGGGGTGCGGCCGAACCGCTGCGCCGCATGCTGAGGATCCTGCTCGGGCACTGACGAGCGGCATTGACAAGAAGTTACCAATGAAGACGGGGTGTCCGGTTGCGTTGCCTCACTGCAACAGGACACTCCCGGGATGGCCCGAATCCCGCCTCCGGCGGGAATGTCAGCCATTGCATGAGCTTGTCTTCGTATCTAGTTGATGTTATTGTGTTTTCTACTGCGCCTGGGGTGCGTGCTGGTTCCGTTTGAAAAATCATAAGAACTGTGCCAATCGACGGGGGCCTTTGCACACTGCCCGCCACCTCCACTTGGGAGACGCCTTGAAAAGAAATTCGCTGTTCGCTCGCCGCTTTGCACTGACCGGCGTGGCCATCGCTGCCATGTGCCTGTCTGCCACCAACGCCTGGGCGCTCGGCCTCGGCCGCTTGGCGGTCCAGTCGGCGCTTGGTGAAACCCTGCGCGCGGAAATCGACGTCACCAGCCTGACGCCCGAAGAAGCCTCGAACCTGAACGTGCGCATCGCGCCGCCGGAGTCGTACCGCGCCGCCGGTGTCGACTACAACCAGGTGCTGCCGGCCACGCAGGTCGTGCTGCAGCGCCGCCCCGACGGTCGGGCCTTCCTGAAGGTCACCAGCGATCGCGCGGTGCAGGAGCCCTTCGTCGACGTGATCCTCGAGATCACCTGGTCGACCGGCCGCCTGGTCCGCGAATACACGATGCTGTTCGACCCGCCGTCGACGCGCACGCTGGCCGCCGCACCGCCGGCCACGTCGCCGGCGCTGTCGTCGGCCACTGACGCGCCGTCGGCGGCCGCGCCTGCTTCCGCACCGCGCTCGACCCGTCCGGCACCGGCGCCGCGCCCGGCGGTCACCGCCGATGCACCGCCGGCACCGGCACGCAATACGCCGCGCGTCGCCGCTGCACCGTCCGCCGACACCGGAGCCGAAACCGGCTCGGGCGCCGACGAGTACAAGGTCAAGCAGGGCGACACGCTGTCGCGCATTGCCGGCAACACCAGGCGCCAGGGCGTCTCGCTCGACCAGATGCTGGCGTCGCTGTACCAGGGCAACCCGGACGCGTTCCTGAACAACAACATGAACCGGCTGAAGGCCGGTGCCGTGCTGGCCGTGCCGTCCGCCGAGACCGCGAAGGCCATCACGCCGACCGAAGCGCGCCAGCTGATCCAGGCGCAGAGCGCCGACTTCGGCGCCTACCGCCAGCGCCTGGCGAGCGGCGTGGCACCGTCGAAGGTCGAAGGCGCGTCGCGCCAGACCAGCGGCACCGTGCAGGCCGAGGTCGACGACCGCAAGAAGGCCGCCGCCCCGACGCCCGACAAGCTGACGCTGAGCAAGGGCACCGCGTCGACCCCGGAAGCGAAGGTCGCGAAGGAACGCGAGGCGAAGGAAAACTCGTCGCGCGTCGCCGAACTCTCGAAGAACGTCGAAGAGCTGAAGAAGCTCGGCCAGGCCTCGGCCGGCGCCAAGGCCGGGTCGCCGGCGCAAGCGCCCGCGCCGGCTGCGGTGAACGTGCCGGTGAAGCCGCCGGTCACGCCGCCGCCGCCCCCGCCGGCCCCAGCGCCCGCGCCGGTTCCCGCGCCTGCGCCGGTGCCCGCACCGGTTCCGGCTCCCCCGCCGGCACCGATCCAGGCGCCTGCAGCGGCACCGGCACCCGCGCCGGTGATCGAGACGCCGGCCTCGGCCCCTGCCGAAGCCGCGCCGGTCGCGGCCGCATCGGCGCCCGAAGCGGCCAGCGCACCGGTCGTCGCCGTCGCGCCGCCGAAGCCCGCGCCGGCTCCGGCGCCTGCCCCGGCGCCCGAACCCAGCTTCCTGTCGTCGCTGTTCGATGACAACCTGCCGGCGCTGCTCGGCGGCATCGCCGTGCTGCTGCTCGGCGGTTTCGCGGCCTGGCGCTTCAGCAAGCGCGCGAAGCGCGACAGCGGTGAGACCTCTTTCCTGGAAAGTCGTCTGCAGCCGGATTCTTTCTTCGGGGCCAGCGGCGGACAACGCATCGACACGCGTGACGCCGGCGGAGCTTCGTCGTCGATGAGCTACTCGCTGAGCCAGCTCGATGCCATCGGCGACGTGGATCCAGTGGCCGAGGCCGATGTCTACCTGGCCTATGGCCGCGACTTGCAAGCCGAAGAGATCCTGAAGGAGGCCATGCGCGCGAGCCCCGAGCGCCTGGCGATCCGCACCAAGCTGCTCGAGGTCTATGCGAAGCGCCGCGACACCAAGGGCTTCGAACTGCTCGCGACGCAGCTGTTCGGCCTGACCGGCGGCGAGGGCGAGGACTGGGCCAAGGCCCAGGAGATCGGCCAGCAGATCGATCCGGAAAACCCGATGTACCGCCCGGGTGGCGCGCCATCCACCGGCCAGGGCCAGGCACGGCCGTCGGCCGAGGTGCTGGGCGCCAGCACGATGCCGCAATCGGTGCTGCCGTCGCCTTCGGAATTCGGTGCCAGCGGTTCGCACGGCAGTGGGTTCGACACCACCGGCGGCGGCATGGACCTCGACCTCGACCTGGCGCTGCCGAGCGGCTCGGCCGTGTCGGCGCCGCACCTGCCGGAAGAGACCCAGCCGCTGCCGACCGGCGAGGTCGGCCACGCGCTGGACGACATGAGCTTCGACCTGCCGCTGGATCCGCCGCCCCCGCCGCCGCGCGCCGCGCCGGCCCCGGCGCGCAGCGCGCCCGCCAGCGCGCCGATGGATTTCGACCTGTCCAGCATCTCGCTGGATCTTGGCGATTCGACGATCCCCGCGCCGGCCGCTTCGCGTGCCGCAGCTGCCGCACCGGCCTCGAAGAACGAGTTCGGTGACATCGACCTGGGCGACGCCCCGGACGACGGCTCCGACCCGATCGCGCGCAAGCTCGAACTGGCTGAGGAATTCCGCCAGATCGGCGACATGGAAGGTGCCCGCGATCTGCTGCAGGAAGTGATCGCCAAGGCGAGCGGCGCGACCAAGACGCGCGCCCAGGCCATGCTCAGCGACCTGGGGTGAACGAGCCGAAGCTGGCCCTCGGTATCAGCTACCAGGGCCAGGCCTACCGCGGCTGGCAGAGCCAGCCGGGTGGGCAGACGATCCAGGACCATCTCGAACGGGCGTTGTCGCAATTCGCGGCCACGCCCGTTCGCACGATGTGCGCCGGTCGCACCGATGCCGGCGTGCATGCGCTGAACCAGGTGGTGCACCTGCACGCACCGGTGCCGCGCGAGACCGAATCGTGGATGCGCGGCACCAACCGCTTCCTGCCGTCCGACATCGCGGTGCAGTGGTGCCGGCCGGTGCCCGATGACTTCCATGCCCGCAACAGCGCGCACGGCCGCCGCTACGCCTACCTGCTGCTCGAGTCGCGCGTGCGCGCGGCGATCGGCGCCGGCGCGGCCGGCTGGGTGTTCCGCCCGCTCGACGGCGATGCAATGCGCGAGGCCGCCGCGGTGCTGATCGGCGAGCATGATTTCAGCGCCTTCCGCGCCGCCGAATGCCAGTCGCCGACGCCGGTGAAGACGCTGCGCGAGGTCCGCATCCGGCGCTTCGGCGCGTACTGGCGTTTCGATTTCGACGGCAACGCCTTCCTGCACCACATGGTGCGCAACATCATGGGCTGCCTGGTGGCGGTCGGCGCCGGGCAGCGTGCGCCGGGCTGGATGGCCGAGGTGCTGGCCTCGCGCTCGCGCAGCGCCGCGGCGCCGACCTTCTCCCCGGACGGGCTGTACTTCACCGGGCCGTACTACGATGCGCGCTTCGAGATCCCGAGCCACACGCCGCCGATGGACTGGCTCCCTGGTGGCACCGAGCTGAACCGATGAGCGTTCGCACCCGAATCAAGATCTGCGGCCTGACGCGCGAGGCGGATGTCGACGCTGCCGTCGAGTCCGGCGCCGATGCGGTCGGCTTCGTGCTGTACGAGCGCAGCCCGCGGCACGTCAGCGTCGAGCGCGCGGCCGAACTGGCGCGCCGGCTGCCGCCCTTCGTCACGCCGGTGACGCTGTTCGTCAACGCGGCACCGGCGCTGATCGCGAGCGCGGTCGCCGCGATCCCGAATCTGCTGGCGCAGTTCCACGGCGACGAGACGCCGGCCGATTGCGCCGCGGCCGGCCGCCCGTTCCTGCGGGCCGCACGCATGGCGGGGGATTTCGATTTGCTAGACTTCGCGGCTCAGTTCCCGCTCGCCCAGGGGCTGTTGCTCGATGCCCATGTCGACGGGTATGGCGGAGGCGGAAAGGTCTTTGATTGGTCACTCATTCCTCGAAACGTGCGCTCTCCAGTCGTTTTGTCTGGTGGGTTGCATGCCGGAAATGTGATCGAAGGAATTCTTCGGGTGCGGCCCTGGGCCGTTGACGTGAGTTCCGGCGTAGAGAGTGCCAAGGGCATCAAGGATGCCGAGGCGATCCGCCGTTTCTGCTGCGCGGTGCGCGAAGCCGATGCACTGGCATCCACCACCGCAGCCAGCACCCCCACCTGAAGCGAGTCAATCCATGTCGAAATACCAGCAGCCCGATGCCAGCGGGCATTTCGGGCCCTATGGCGGCACCTTCGTCGCCGAGACCCTGATCCACGCGCTCGATGAACTGAAAGCGGCCTACGCCGAGGCGCAGCGCGACCCGGCCTTCCTGGCCGAGTACCAGCGCGAACTGAAGCACTTCGTCGGCCGGCCGAGCCCGGTCTACCACGCGGCGCGCATGAGCCGCGAACTGGGCGGCGCGCAGATCTACCTGAAGCGCGAGGACCTCAACCACACCGGCGCGCACAAGATCAACAACACCATCGGGCAGGCGCTGCTGGCCCGCCGCATGGGCAAGCCGCGCGTGATCGCCGAGACCGGTGCCGGCCAGCACGGTGTGGCCACCGCCACCATCTGTGCGCGTTACGGCATGGAGTGCGTCGTCTACATGGGCAGCGAAGACGTCAAGCGCCAGTCGCCCAACGTCTACCGCATGAAGCTGCTCGGCGCGAGCGTGGTGCCGGTCGAGAGCGGCTCGAAGACGCTGAAAGACGCGCTGAACGAGGCACTGCGCGACTGGGTCACGAACGTCGAGAACACCTTCTACATCATCGGCACGGTGGCCGGCCCGCACCCGTACCCGGCGATGGTGCGCGACTTCCAGCGCGTGATCGGCGACGAATGCCTGCTGCAGATGCCCGAGCTCGCCGGCCGCCAGCCCGATGCGGTGATCGCGAGCGTGGGTGGCGGCAGCAACGCGATGGGCATCTTCTATCCCTACATCGAGCATGCCGGCACGCGGCTGATCGGCGTCGAGGCGGCCGGGCAGGGGCTCGACTCCGGCAAGCATGCCGCGAGCCTCAGCGCCGGCTCGCCCGGCGTGCTGCACGGCAACCGCACCTACCTGCTGCAGGACGAGAACGGCCAGATCATCGAGACGCACTCGATCTCCGCCGGCCTCGACTACCCCGGCGTCGGCCCGGAGCATGCGTACCTGAAGGACACCGGTCGTGCCGAGTACGTCGGCATCACCGACGACGAGGCGCTGAAGGCCTTCCACTACCTGTGCCGCACCGAGGGCATCATCCCGGCGCTGGAGTCCTCGCATGCGGTCGCGCATGCGATGAAGCTCGCGCCGACGATGCGCCCCGACCAGCACCTGCTGGTCAACCTGTCCGGCCGTGGCGACAAGGACATCGGCACCGTCGCCGACCTGTCGGGCCAGAAGGTCTATGCGCAACCGTCCGAAGCGGGCCAGACCGTCAAGGGGGCCGCATGAGCCGCATCGCCAACCGTTTCGCCGCACTGAAGAAGGAAGGCCGCAAGGCGCTGATCCCGTACATCACCGCCGGCGACCCGTACCCGGATGCGACGGTCGAGCTGATGCTCGCGATGGCCGATGCCGGCGCCGACGTGATCGAGCTCGGCGTGCCGTTCTCCGACCCGATGGCCGACGGCCCCGTGATCCAGAAGGCCGCCGAGCGCGCGCTGGCGAAGAAGATCGGCATGGTGCAGGTGCTCGACTACGTGCGCGGCTTCCGGGCCCGCAACACGACGACGCCGCTGGTGCTGATGGGCTACGCGAACCCGGTGGAGCGCTACGACCAGCGCCATGCCGCGGACGCCGGTGAGAGCGCCTTCGTGCGCGATGCCGCCGAGGCCGGCGTCGACGGCGTGCTGGTCGTCGACTACCCGCCCGAGGAATGCGAGGCCTTCGCCGCCCGGCTGAAGGCGAAGCAGCTCGACCCGATCTTCCTGCTCGCGCCCACGTCCACCGAGCAGCGCATGAAAGACGTCGGCCGCATCGCGAGCGGCTATGTCTACTACGTGTCGCTGAAGGGCGTGACCGGCGCCGGCCACCTCGACACCGACGCGGTGGCCCGGATGGTGCCGCGGATCCAGGCCCATGTGCAGGTGCCGGTGGGTGTAGGCTTCGGCATCCGCGACGCCGAGACCGCCATCGCGGTCGCCAGGGTGTCGGATGCGGTGGTCATCGGCTCCCGCATCGTGCAATTGCTCGACACCCAGACGCGCGACAATGTCGTCCCCGCGGCCGCGGCGTTCATCGCCGAGATCCGCGCCGCCCTCGATACCCTGAAAGGAGCTCCCGCATGAGTTGGCTCGAGAAACTGCTTCCGCCGAAGATGCAGCAGACGGACCCGAGCGAGCGCCGCACGGTGCCCGAAGGCCTGTGGATCAAGTGCCCGTCGTGCGACACCGTGCTCTACAAGAGCGACCTCGAGCAGAACATCAACGTCTGCCCGAAGTGCGGCCACCACCACCGCATCCGCGCCCGCGCGCGGCTCGATGCCTTCCTCGACGGCGAAGGCCGCTACGAGATCGGCCAGGAGGTGCTGCCGGTCGACGCGCTGAAGTTCAAGGACAGCAAGCGCTACCCCGAACGGCTGAAGGAATCGCTCGAGAGCACCGGCGAGACCGATGCGCTGATCGTGATGGGCGGCGCGGTGCTCAGCATCCCGCTGGTGGCGGCCTGCTTCGAGTTCGACTTCATGGGCGGCTCGATGGGCTCGGTGGTCGGCGAGCGCTTCGTGCGCGGCGTCGAGGCGGCGGTCGAGCAGAAGGTGCCGTTCGTCAGCTTCGCGGCCACTGGCGGCGCGCGCATGCAGGAGGGCCTGCTGAGCCTGATGCAGATGGCCAAGACCAATGCCGCGCTGACGCTGCTGGCGAAGGCGAAGCTGCCGTACATCAGCGTGCTGACCGATCCGACGATGGGCGGTGTCTCGGCGAGCTTCGCGTTCGTCGGCGACATCGTGCTGGCCGAGCCGAAGGCGCTGATCGGCTTTGCCGGCCCGCGCGTGATCGAGAACACCGTGCGCGAGAAGCTGCCCGAGGGCTTCCAGCGCGCCGAGTTCCTGGTCAAGACCGGTGCCATCGACGGCATCGTCGACCGGCGCGAACTGCGCACGACGATCGCCCGCTCGCTGGCGATGCTGCAGCGCCAGAGCGCCGACGCGGTGGCCTGACACCGAACCTCGCTGCCCCACTGAAAGGCGGCCTCGGCCGCCTTTCCTTCTTCTGACACCACCATGGCCACACCGACCACCCTCGCCGACTGGCTCGCCCACTGCGAGCAGTTGCACTCCAAGGACATCGACATGGGCCTCGAGCGCAGCCTGCTGATCAAGCAGCGGCTGGGCATCGATTTCCAGGTGCCGGTGATCACGGTGGCCGGCACCAACGGCAAGGGGTCCACCTGCGCGATGCTGGAATCGATCGGGCTGCAGGCCGGCTACCGCGTCGGGCTCTACATCAAGCCGCACTTCGTGCACTTCGAGGAGCGTTGCCGCGTGAACGGCCGCAGCGTCGACGCGGCCGAGCTGATCCCGCACTTCCAGGCCGTCGAGGACGCGCGCGCCGGCATGCCGCTGACCTACTTCGAGTTCACGACGATGGCGATCCTGCGGCTGCTCGCGAGCGCGCCGCTCGACATGGTGATCCTCGAGGTCGGCCTCGGCGGCCGGCTCGACACCGTCAACGCGATCGACACCGACTGCGCGGTCATCACCAGCATCGACATCGACCACACCGCCTACCTCGGCACCGACCGCGAGTCGATCGGCCGCGAGAAGGCCGGCATCATGCGCACCGGCAAGCCGGTGGTGGTCGGCGACCCGATGGTGCCGGCCAGCATCGTCGCGCGTGCCGCCGAGATCGGTGCCGACCTGCGGCTGCTCGGCCGCGACTTCAACTACGCCGGCGACCAGCAGCAATGGGGCTGGGGCGGGCGCGACAAGCGCTTCAACGGACTCGCCTACCCGGCGCTGCGCGGCGCGAACCAGCTGCTGAACGCGTCGGCCGCGCTGGCCGCGTTCGAGGCGCTGCGCGACCGGCTGCCGATCACCGCGCAGGCGGTGCGCAACGGCTTCGCGTCGGTCGAGCTGACCGGACGCTTCCAGATCGTGCCCGGCCAGCCGACGCTGGTGCTCGACGTCGCGCACAACCCGCATGCGGTCGGCGCGCTGGCCGAGAACCTCGACCAGATGGGTTTCTTCCCGCGCACGCACGTGGTGTTCGGCGCGATGGCCGACAAGGACCTCGAAGCGATCATCCGCCGCATGGCGCCGCTGGTCGACACGTGGCATTTCACCGACCTGCCGATCGCGCGGGCGGCCACCGCGGCCGATCTGCAGCAACTGCACGAACGCCTTGCGCTGAAGGGCCCGGGCCCGGTCACCACATTCCGTCACACGAACCCCGACGAGGCCCTGCGCGCGACGATAGTGACCGCAGACCCGGCTGATAGAATCGTCGTCTTCGGCTCGTTCTTCACCGTGGGCGGCGTGCTGAAGGACGGCATCCCCCGTCTCTCTGCCAAGCACCTGAGCTGATCGCTCTCTGCTCACCTGGAATCAGCTCTTCATGGGTCTGCTGTCCTTCCTGAAGCGCAACACGGGCAATGCGGCCAATGGCATGCCCAACAGCGCGCCCAACAACGTGTCCGACCGCGCTGCCAAGGCCTCGTCCAAGGCGAAGGCGCCCCCGGTGGCCGAATCTCCCGACACCGTCGCACAGGCCCGCACGCGCGCGCGCCAGCGGCTCGTCGGCGCGGCCGTGCTGGTGATCGCCGGCGTGATCGGCTTCCCGCTGTTGTTCGAAACCCAGCCGCGGCCGTTGCCGGTCGACACGCCGGTGGAGCTGCGGCGCGACACCTCGGCCGCGCCCGCGCCGGCGCCTGCATCGACCGGTGTCAGGGCCGCCGCCGCGAAGCCGGCGCCGCTGCCGCCGAGCGTGATCACCGAGAACGTCGCCGATGCGGGCCGCGAGCTGCCGGCCTCGGCACCGGCTGCGGTGGCACCGCCGCCGGTCGTGGCCGCGGTCACCCCGAAGCCGACGCCGGCACCCGCGCCTGCGCCTGCGCCGGTCGAGCGCAAGCCGACCGACAAGCCCGCCGCCAAGCCCAACGACAGCGCCCGCGTGCAGGCCCTGCTCGACGGCAAGCCCGCGACGCCCGAGGCCGCCGGCCGCTTCGTCGTGCAGGTCGGTGCATTCGCCGAGCTGACGGCCGCTCGCGATGCCCGTCACAAGGTCGAGAAGCTCGGGCTGAAGACCTACACCCAGGTGGTCGAGACCTCGGCCGGCAACCGCATCCGCGTGCGGGTCGGCCCGTTCGCGTCGCGCGACGAGGCCGACAAGGCGGCTGCGAAGATCAAGACCGCCGGCCTGCCGTCGGCCATCCTGACGCTGTGACGGCGCCGATGGGCTGGGTCGATGCAATTTTTCTCGGCATCCTGGGCCTTTCCGTCCTGGTGGGCCTCGTGCGCGGCCTGGTGTTCGAGCTGCTGTCGCTGGTCGGCTGGTTCGCGGCCTGGTTCGCTGCCCAATGGTTGACGCCGATGGTCGCACCGCACATTCCGGTCGGCCGCATCGGCTCCGGCATCAACCAGGCGGCCGCGTTCGCGCTCACCTTCGTCGCGGCGCTGATCGTCTGGGGCATCCTGGCGCGGCTGCTGCGCTTCCTGATCCACGTGACGCCGCTGAGCCTCATCGACCGCCTGCTCGGCGGCTTCTTCGGACTGCTGCGCGGCGTGGTCGTGCTGCTGGCTGTCGGCATGGTGGTGGGCATGACACCGCTGGTGACATCGCCGGCCTGGCGCGCATCGGCCGGCGCGCCGTGGCTCAATGCAGCCCTGGCGGGCTTGAAGCCTCTGCTTCCGCCTCAACTCTCTTCCCACCTGCCCGCATGACGCGGACCGGTTGAACAACGCAAGGACTCTCCCATGTGCGGCATCGTTGGCGTGATCTCGAAGACGCCGGTCAACCAGATGATCTACGACGCGCTGCTGCTGCTGCAGCACCGCGGCCAGGACGCCGCCGGCATCGTCACGATGCAGGGCACCAAGTGCTTCATGCACAAGGCGCGCGGCATGGTGCGCGACGTGTTCCGCACCCGCAACATGCGCGGGCTGCCGGGCACCGTCGGCCTGGGCCAGGTGCGCTACCCGACCGCCGGCAACGCCTACAACGAGGAAGAGGCGCAGCCTTTCTACGTCAACGCGCCGTTCGGCATCGTGCTGGTGCACAACGGCAACCTGACCAACGCGCATTCGCTGAAGCAGGAGCTGTTCGACGTCGATCGCCGCCACATCAACACCGAGAGCGACACCGAGGTGCTGATCAACGTCCTCGCGCACGAACTCGAAATGGCCGCCCGCAACCTGCCGTTGACCACCGACGAGATCTTCAAGGCGGTCGGCGCGGTGCACAAGCGCATCAAGGGCTCGTACGCGGTGGTCGCGCTGATCGCCGGCTACGGCCTGCTGGCCTTCCGCGACCCGTACGGCATCCGCCCGCTGTGCTTCGGCGAAGTGATGACGCCCGACGGCCCGGACGTGATGGTGGCCAGCGAATCGGTGGCGCTCGAAGGCACCGGCCGCAAGCTGATCCGCGACGTGGCGCCGGGCGAGGCGATCTTCGTCGACCTGGCCGGCAAGATCCACACGCAGCAGTGCGCCGAGAACCCGACGCTGAACCCCTGCATGTTCGAGTTCGTGTACCTGGCGCGGCCCGATTCGGTGATGGACGGCGTGTCGGTCTACCAGGCGCGCCTCAACATGGGGGAGACGCTGGCGCAGCGCCTGATCTCGACGATGCCGCCGAACGAGATCGACGTGGTGATCCCGATCCCCGAATCGAGCCGCCCTTCGGCGATGCAGCTCGCGCAGAAGATCGGCAAGCCGTACCGCGAAGGCTTCGTGAAGAACCGCTACGTCGGCCGCACCTTCATCATGCCGGGGCAGGGCGTGCGCAAGAAATCGGTGCGCCAGAAGCTCAACGCGATCGCGGTGGAATTCAAGGGCCGCAACGTGCTGCTGGTCGACGACTCCATCGTGCGCGGCACCACGTCGAAGGAGATCGTGCAGATGGCGCGCGACGCCGGTGCGCGCAAGGTCTACATGGCGTCGGCCGCGCCGCCGGTGCGCTTCCCGAATGTGTACGGCATCGACATGCCGACCAGCGAAGAGCTGATCGCGCACAACCGCAGCATCGAGGAGATCCGCCAGTTCATCGGCGCCGACGCGCTGATCTACCAGGACGTGGCCGCGATGAAGAAGGTCGTCGGCGCGCTGAACCCGACGCTGAACGGCTTCGAGGCCTCGTGCTTCGACGGCTACTACGTGACCGGCGACGTGACGGCCGCCGATTTCGACGCGATCGCCACGCAGCGGAAGTCCCAGGGCGGCGACGAGGAGGAAAACGCCGACCGCTCGCGCCTCGCACTGCAGAGCGCAACGACGGAGCGCGGCTGATGGCCGGCGCGCCGGCGAAGCGAGGCATTCCGCGCGTCGAGCTGCCGGCCGACGTGCGGCGCGACACGCTGGCCGTGCGCGAAGGCCTGCCGCCGAGCGCGTGGGGCGAGAATTCCGAGGCGCTGTTCCTGACCAGCAGCTTCGTGCAGCCCGACGCGGCGAGTGCCGCCGCGCGTTTCGCGAACGAGGAAGACGCCTTCATCTACTCGCGCTTCAGCAACCCGACGGTGACCATGTTCGAGCGCCGCCTGGCGGCGCTCGAAGGCGCGCAGGCCTGCATCGGCACGGCCAGCGGCATGAGCGCGATCCTGCTGCTCGGCATGGCGCTGCTGAAGGCCGGCGACCATGTGATCTGCTCGCGCAGCGTGTTCGGCTCGACCATCATGTTGTTCGGCCGCGAGTTCGCGAAGTTCGGCGTCGAGACCACGTTCGTGTCGCAGACCGATCCCGACGACTGGCGGCGGGCGGTGAAGCCGAACACGAAGCTGCTGTTCGCCGAATCGCCGACCAACCCGCTGACCGAGGTCTGCGACATCCGTGCGCTGGCGCAGATCGCGCACGATGCCGGCGCGCTGCTGGCGGTCGACAACTGCTTCTGCTCGCCGGCGCTGCAGAGGCCGATCGAGTACGGGGCCGACCTGGTCGTGCATTCGGGCACCAAGTACCTCGACGGGCAGGGGCGCGTGATCGCCGGTGCGGTCTGCGGACCGGAGTCGTTGATCAACGACAGGTTCGTTCCGGTGATGCGCAGCGCGGGGATGTCGCTGTCGCCGTTCAACGCCTGGGTGGTGCTGAAGGGCCTGGAGACGCTGTCGATCCGGATGCAGGCGCAGGGCGATCGCGCACTTGAACTGGCAGGCTGGCTCGAGCAGCAGCCGCAGGTGGCGCGGGTGTTCTACCCCGGCCTGCGTTCGCACCCGCAGCACGACCTGGCGATGGCGCAGCAATCGGGCTCGGGCGGCGCTGTGGTGTCGTTCACCGTGAAGAGCACCGACGCCACGAGCGCGCGCAAGAACGCCTTCCACGTGATCGACCAGACGCAGGTCTGCTCGATCACCGCCAACCTGGGCGACACCAAGACCACGATCACGCACCCGGCCAGCACCTCGCACGGCCGCCTGACCGAAGACCAGCGCCAGGCCGCCGGCATCACGCAGGGCCTGGTCCGCGTGGCCGTCGGCCTGGACGACGTGCAAGACCTGAAGGCCGACCTGCTGCGTGGCTTGGCCGGCCTCGATTTCCTTTGATCCCGACACCATGACCCGACCGATCCGCACCCGCATCGCCCCGTCGCCCACCGGCTTCCTGCACCTGGGCACGGCCCGCACCGCGCTGTACTCGTGGGCCTTCGCGCGCCACTTCGGCGGCGAGTTCGTGCTGCGCATCGAAGACACCGACGTCGCCCGCTCGACGCAGGATTCGGTCGACCAGATCATCGCGTCGATGCGCTGGCTCGGGCTCGACTACAACGAGGGCCCGATCTACCAGATGCAGCGGCTCGAGCGCTACCGCGCGGTGGTCGACCAGATGCTCGCCGAAGGCAGCGCCTACCGCTGCTACACGACGCCCGGGGAACTCGACGTGATGCGCGAGGAACAACGTGCGCGCGGCGAGAAGACGCACTACGACGGCCGCTGGCGCCCCGCGCCGGGCAAGACGCTGCCGGCGCTGCCGGCCGGCGTGGAACCGGTGATCCGCTTTGCCAATCCGCACGACGGCATCGTCACCTGGGACGACCTGGTCAAGGGCCCGATCAGCATCGCGAACAAGGAGATCGACGACCTGATCATCATGCGGGCCGACGGCGTGCCGACCTACAACTTCGCGGTGGTCGTCGACGACTGGGACATGGCGATCAGCCACGTGTTCCGCGGCGACGAGCATGTGAACAACACGCCGTGGCAGATCAACATCTTCAATGCGCTGAAGGCGCCGCTGCCGCTGTTCGGCCACGTGCCGGTGATCCTCGGCGACGACGGGCAGAAGCTGTCGAAGCGGCGCGGCGCGGTCAGCGTGACGGCGTACGAGGAGAACGGTTTCCTGCCGGAGGCGATGCTGAACTACCTGGCGCGCCTGGGCTGGAGCCATGGCGACGAAGAGCTGTTCACGCGCGAGCAGCTGGTGTCGTGGTTCGACGGCACCCACCTGTCGAAGAGCCCGGCGCAGTGGGATGCGGCGAAGCTCGCATGGGTCAACGCGCACTACCTGAAGACCATCGACGAGCGCCGCCTGGCCGCGCTGGTGGTGGGGCAGTTCGCGCGCCGCGGCATCAGCGTGTCGGACGACGAGGTGGCCGCGCGCTGCGGCCTGTTCAAGGACCGTTGCTCGACGACGGTGGAACTGGCCGACTGGCTGCAGATGTATTTCGCCGACGTGGCACCGAGCGCCGAAGACCTGGCGGCCCACGTGACCGATGCGGTCAGGCCGGCGCTCGCGACGCTGCGCGACAAGCTCGCTGCGCTGAGCGAGTGGAGCAAGCCCGCGATCGCGGTCGCGATCAAGGAGACGCTTGCGGCGCATGGCCTCAAGATGCCGCAGCTGGCGCATGCGGTTCGCGTGCTGGTGTGCGGGCGTGCGCAGACGCCGTCGGTCGATGCGGTGCTCGAGCTGTTCGCGCGCGAAAAAATTCTGGAGCGTCTCCAGAAGGCCTGAAAAATCTGCCTATAATCGTGGTCTTCGCTAGTGAGAACAGCGCAGCGTCTGAAGGTGGCTCGAAAGAGCGGCCGACAGGGAACCCAAGGGGGTATAGCTCAGCTGGGAGAGCGCTTGCATGGCATGCAAGAGGTCAGCGGTTCGATCCCGCTTACCTCCACCAAGACTTCGAGTCGGGGTGCGCTGTTCGAAGTGGTGAAGATGTGAAGAGTTTCTGTCCCCTTCGTCTAGAGGCCTAGGACACCACCCTTTCACGGTGATTACAGGGGTTCGAATCCCCTAGGGGACGCCAAGTTTGGCGGGGCTTGCGCAGAGAGTCGACGGCTGAAAGGCTGCGAATCGAAACGGAAACCCGCTGCGGTAAGAAGAAATTGGAGTGGTAGTTCAGTTGGTTAGAATACCGGCCTGTCACGCCGGGGGTCGCGGGTTCGAGCCCCGTCCACTCCGCCAACAAAAAGCCCTTGCAGCTCACTGAGTTGCAAGGGCTTTTCCGCTTCTGAGCGCTGCCTGAAGCTTGTGCTGCGGGTTCGCTCGAATTCCAAATCACGGACCACTGCTCGATGCGTTGCAGCACGCGACGCGACGCGCCGCGGGGAGCACGATCCGGCCGCTGCCGGATCCTCCATCGTCACTGCGCCAGTGCGGCAATCTCTGCTGCACTCAGCGCGCCAGCATGCACGCGGAAGTCCTGGATGCGGCCGTCGAACGACGGATGCGACCAGTTGCGTCCCAGGAAGGTCACCTGGTCGCCGACCTGGCGCGGCGACAGCAGGATGTCGTCGGATTTCGCCACTTCGGTGCCGTCGACGTAGAGCCGCCCGGTGTTGCCCTGCAGCGTGACCGCCACATGGACCCAGCGGCGAATCGGCATGAACCAGGGGGCTTCCACCACCTGCGCATCATTGTGTGTTGCGCCGTAGATCCCGAAACGCAGCCCCTTGCCCGCCTGGGGGGCAATGAACATGCAGGAGAACGCATCCTGCCCCGCGAAGAACAGGCAGCTGTCCCAGTGCAGCGAGTTGGCGTAGGCCCACAGGGACACGCTGAAGTCGTCCAGGTCGCTGAACAGTCCTGCCGGCAGTTGCAGGCCCGCCTTCTTGCCGTCGAACACGAGGGCCTTGTCGTTGCGGCGACCCTCGCCCCAGGCGGCACCGTCCAGCAGCTTGCCCTCCACCGAGGCCGAGGTGCCGGCGGCGGTGAACAGCGTGCCGGCGGTCCCGGTGTTGTTCACGCCGTTCAGCGGCATCGACAAGCGGGGCTCGCCCGAAACGGCGATGCGGGCCACGTTGGAGCCCTCGCTCGGGGCACCGACGCCTTGGGCGGTGACCTGGTAGAACCAGACGCCCTTGGGCGGTGTATCGCTGTAGGTGAGCAGCTCGCTCGCCGGCACCGTGCGCAGGAGGCTGAAGGGGCCGTCGGCCCCGGGGCCTCGCTTGACCGCATACGAGGTTGCGCCGAGGCTGCCCCACCACGACAGCACGACGCGGTCGCCGCGCAGGTGGGCGGTGAGGCCCGACGCCGGCTTCATCGTCTCGGAATAGCCCGGACGGCGATGGATCAGCGTCGGCCACCAGACGTCGTCGCTGCTGCCGCCGTACTTCGGCTCGCACTGCAAGGCCATGCGCGTGACGTTGGGTGCGGCCAGTCCCATGCGGTTGACGTAGTGGTTGTAGATGGGCTCCCAGGCGTTGCGGCCGTGCTGGAACGACTGGTTCACCTCGGTCCACAGGGAGGTGTGGGGCTGCGACGGATTGTGTTCGCGCGCATACGGCAGCGGGTAGGGCTTGCCGTTCTCGTCCAGCAGGTTGGAGCGCGCCACGTACTCCGCCGCTGCCAGGAAGCGGTTGTTGTACATCCCGTAGAGATCGTCGCCCTGGTTCCAGGCCATCTCCAGCAGGTCGCCGCCGAGCGACATGCCCAGCGTCGAATGGCCCTGGTCGCGGCCGCTCTCCTCCCACTGCCCGAAGTGGCCCGGATGCATGAAGTAGACGCCATGCATGATCGAGCCATTGCCGAAATTCCTGAGCTTGCCGCGGTTGTTGCCCGCGTAGCAATCGCAGGCCAGCCGGTACAGGTCGGGCTGGTCGCAGAACACGCCGATGGCCATGGCGCCGGCCAGCGAGGCCAGGTCCCAGTTGGCATGGGACCCGATGCGCCCGTCGCTGAGGAACGACGACGAGACCGGGGCGAAGACCTTAAGCAGCATCTCCTGGAAGCGCTTCAGGCTCGCCGGCGCCCAGCCGGGGTAGGTGCGCAGGATCTCGCCGATCTGCGCCAGCTGGTGGCCCTGGATGCCGGCCAGGATGATGAAGGTGTGGTCGTCATGGGCTGTGGATCCGGGAGGAACCGTCCCGACCTCCTTCAACGTGTTCGCCCACGCGTCGAGGAACTCCACGGCCTTGTCGGCATAGCGGTTGTCCTGCGGGTCGGAGAGCTTCCAGCGCAGCACCAGGGTCCAGGCGCGCCAGATGTCGCCATACAGTGCGTACTTGCTGCTGTCAGCCCGGTAGACCGCCGGCAGCGGAGTGGGCTTGGCGTCCAAGGCGGCGTTGCGCTCGGCGCACAGCTTGTTCCACCAACCAGTCCACGGCTCCTGGCCTGCCTTGATGAGCGCGCGAATGCGGCTGGCGTCGTCTTCGGTGACCAGCAGTCCCGGGTGGCGGAAGGTGCCGCTCTCCGAGGCCGGAGCCCGCAGGCCGGCAGCGCGGGCATCTGCGGAGGCGTCATCGTCGTCGTCACGGCAGCCCGGCAGCAGCGGCAGTGCGGGGAGCATGGGAAGCAGGCCCAGCCCCATGGACAGCCTGCGGCGCATGACATCCGGCCGGGCGGGGTGCGAAGCGTTGAACTGAACTTTGCTGTTGGACACGCAGGTCTCCTCGTTGAGAGGCGAGCGTAGAAGAGGGCAGGTCCGGAAATCCTTATCGATTGATGACGATGCAAATGGTTACCCGCCTCCTCACCAGAAGCGTTGCGTCAAGTCGACATGCTGCGCGGTCATGCCCATCGACATCGGCAGGAAGCGGAGGTCAGTGCAGCCTGAAGCTCGCGGGCAGCCGCAGAATGTTTGCATTCGTAGTTCATCCTTCGGGACTGAGATTGACCATGAGCACCGCGACCCTGCATTACATCCACGACCCGCTGTGCGGCTGGTGCTACGGCGCCGCGCCGCTGGTCCGTGTGGCGCGCGACACGCTTCGCGTGCAGGCGCACGGCGGCGGCATGATGGCGGGCGCTGCACGCCGCGCCGTCACGCCCGAGTTGCGCCAGTTCGTGATGGCCCACGATCGCCGCATAGCGCAGGCCACGGGTCAGCCCTTCGGGCAGGCCTACTTCGAAGGCCTGCTGCGTGACACTGGCGCGGTGCTGGATTCGGCGCCGCCCATCACCGCGATCTTGGCCGCCGATGAACTGGCGGGTGCCGGGCTGGACATGCTGGCGCGCCTGCAGAAGGCGCACTACGTCGAGGGCCGTCGCATCGCCGAGCGCGCTGTGCTCGAGGAACTGGCCGCAGAGCTCGGGCTGGACGCCGAAGCCTTCGGCAGCGCGTACCAGCGACTCGATGGCGCAGCCACGGCGGCTCACATCGAACGGAGCCGGGCGCTGCTGGCGCGCGTGGGGGGCCAGGGCTTCCCGACCGTCGCGTTGGAGCGCGAAGGCCGCTTCACGATCGTGGACGTCGGCCCCTACCTTGGCCAACCGGACGCCTGGCGCAGCTGGCTGGCGCAGCAGACAGGTGGTGCCACTGCGGCGGCGAAGGACGACGCGCCACCGGTCTGCGGCCTCGACGGCTGTGCGCCCTGAATCCGGCTGGTGGCATGAACCACGCCCTTCTTTGCCAAGTGCTGGTTCACCTGCGGGCCGGGCAATGGACCGAGGCGCACAACCTCGTTCAGCAGGACGACTCGCCCTTGGCTGCCTGGCTGCACGGCATCTTGCACATTCAAGAGGGCGACCTGGAAGATGCCGAGTATTGGTATGGCAAGGCCGGCCGGAATTTCCGCAGCCGCGGGACGCTGGCCGAAGAACTGGAAGGCTTCGAGGCCGCGTTGCCGTTCACGCCCTGACTCTCTTCACCCCCCACCTGGACCTCTGCCTACAGCCCCGCGACGGGACTGCAGGCGGAACACCGTGCTGACACAGACCGAGGGCCCGGGCTTCGAACGAGATCGTGCTGCCAGAGCGGTCCCGAGAAGCTCGGCGAGCGAGGCAGGCTGAACCTGGGCATCGAGGCGTCAGCAGCAGGACGGGGAGGGCGCCGCCGTCAGGGGAACGTTGAGAGGCTTGCCGCGAGGCGTGCGGGTCGCACAGCAGGCGGCTGAGCTGGGCTCCATCGTCGGCGACTTCTCGCTGAACACGGGGATGTTGCCCAGCGTCCGGAACTGCTCCCAGGCGATGCCTTGCGGGTCGGTCAGCCAATACTTGTCGCTGCGCGCGTAGCAGCAACTCGTTTCGCCCACGTCCAGCAGCGTCATGTCGGCCGCCTCGGCGCTCGCCTTCAACGCTGCGAGTTCCTCGTCGGTGTCGGCCTGGATGCCGAGGTGGTCGACCCCGGGTGTGCCGCCCCGCGTGGAGATCGCGAAGTTGATGCGGGGATCCTCGATCATCCACTTCGCGTAGTCGCTCTCGACACGGGTGGGCTCCGCGGAGAACATCTTCGAATAGAAGGCAATGCTGGCCTGCAGATCCTGCACGTGGGCATGGACGTGGAATCGCTTCATGTCGGTCTCCTGTGGGTGAGTCAGCATCCGCACCTGGCGGACTCGGGTTGCACTGCGCAGGATTCGCCTGCGCAGCAGTTTTCGGTGAGAAAGCCGATGACGCCGTTCATCTGGTCATAGGCGGCCCGGTAGACGAGATGGCGGCTGACGCGCTCCTGCGTTACCAGGCCGGCGCTCATCAGTTCCTTGAGGTGGAAGGACAAGGTCGTGGGCACGGTTCCGAGCCCTTCGCTCATCACGCCCGGCGTCATTCCACTCGGGCCGGCAACGACCAAGGCCCTGAAGACCTGGAGTCGCAAGGGGTGGGCAAGCGCAGCGAGCGCCCGAATCACGTCGTCCTGTTCCATGTGTTGACTGTACGAGAATTATCGAAATATCGTCAAAAGGGCTTTTCCGCTTCTGGAGACGCAATCCAGAAGCGTCCTCGGGGATCGAGTGTCTCCACAGGCGAGCAAGACAAACGGCCAGCCAAACCGGTCACCGGGCCATGGTTGCAGGCCGTGTCGGTGGGCACACTGAGCCTTTGCATTCACGAGAGGTCTTCATGAACAACCGCTGGCAGCGTGTGCCCATCAGGGCCGTCGGCATCGCGGTGCTCGGCATCGCGCTCGGCGCCGCGCAGGCGCAGGACAAGGACAAGGACGGCGCCACCACGCCCGTGGCTGCAGCGCCCACCGACATGCCGGCGTGGGTGCGTCGCGGCTTGCCGGGCCCGGGCCATCTCGCGCTCGCACCGCTGGCGGGCACCTGGCGCGTGCAGATGGGCGTCTACGCGACGCTGGGTCGGCGCGAAGACGCTCCGCCGATCACGTCCGATGACATCGTCACCCGCCGCCAATGGGTGGCCGGTGGCCGCTACCTCGAGGACACGACCGAAGGCACGCTGATGAAGTCGCGCTACTGGCGCCGCGGCTGGCTCGGCTACGACAACATGGCCGCGCGCTACGAATGGGTCACCATCGACGAGACGAACGCCGGAATGATGCGATATGCCAGCCAGTCGGGGTCGGTGCCGGGCACGCGCATCGACCTCTTCGGCACCTTCGTCGACCAGGGCGTCGCGGGCGAGGACTTCGTCGGCAAGGTGGTCCCGATGCGCACGGTGATCCACATCGAGAATCAGGACCGCCACGTCATCGAGCTCTACTTCACGCCACCGGGCCGCAAGGAGGCGCTGGCGACCCGCGCCGTCTACACGCGCACCGCCCCGTGAGCGAACCGATGGCGAACGCACGCACCGCGCCGCCGCGCTGAAGACCCCGCACCCGACGCGTGCGCTCAGCCCGCGCAAACTCCTCGGCATGAGCGCACCGCCACCCGACCTCGACCTGATGAGCCCGGTCCTGCAGGACCTGCGGCTGGTGCGCGCGTCCTACTGCCGCACCGACATGACCGCGCCCTGGGGCGTGCAGATTCCGCCCCAGGACGGCGTGTGTTTCCACTTCGCGGTCGAGGGCGGATGCTGGCTGAAGCTTCCGTCGCAGGAGCCGATCCGGATCGGCGCGGGCGATGTGGCGCTGCTGCCGCGCGGCACCGGTCATGCCATTGCCGACGCGCTCGACTCCCGTGTCCGGCCGCTCGAGGAGTTCGAGCAGGATCCGATCGGTCCCACCACGCACAACATGCGCGCCGGCGGTGGCGGTGCGCGCTCGCTGATCGTGTGCTGCTCGCTCGAGTTCGACGAACCGGCCGTGCACCCGCTCACGCAACTGATGCCGGCGGTCCTGGTCCTGCGGCGCGCCGATGCGAGCGACCCCGCACTGCCTGCGCTGCTGTCGCTGATGGCGGCCGAAGTGGCATCGCGCCGCGTCGGCGCCGCGACCGTGATGGCGCGGCTCGCCGATGCGGTGGTCACCTGCATGGTGCGCAGCTGGGCCGAGACCCACGCGGAAGACCTGAAGGGGTGGATGGCCGGTGCGCGCGACGCGCAGATCGGCCGGGCGCTCGCGGCGATCCATCGCCAGCCGGGTCATCTCTGGACGGTCGTTGCGCTGGCCGCGATCGCGGGCTTGTCGCGGTCGGTCTTCACCGAGCGCTTCAGCGCGGCGGTGGGGCTGTCGCCGGCGCGCTATCTCGCGCACTGGCGCATGCACGTGGCCGGCGGATGGCTGCGTCACGGTGGAGCGACCGTCGCCGACATCGCCCAGCGCCTGGGGTATGAGTCCGAAGCCTCCTTCAGCCGCGCCTTCAAACGCATCTTCGGTGTGCCGCCGGGAACGCTGCGCGCGCAGGCGCGCTGACGAGCGGGCGACAACGCCACCCGCGACGGCCCTCGACCGTTCAGCCGGGCGGAAACTTCACGCCGCGCAGCAGCAGTCGCATCGAGCGATCGACTTCCGGGTCTCGCCTGTCCTGCTCCGCCGGCCGTCCGTTCGCGACGAAGTGCGCCACCAGCTGCAACAGGCTCTCTGCCTCGATCGGCTTCTTGACGAACGCGTCGTAATCCTTGAACAGCTCGTGCACGACGGCCTCATCGCTGGCGCTGACGAAGACGAACGGGATGTCGGCGAGTGCAGGATTGGCTCGCAACGCGAGGCCCAGTTCGCTGCCGGTCATGTGCGGCATCATGAAATCCGAAAGAATCGCGGCCGGCTTCTCGCCGCCCAACAAGTCCAGCGCGGCCTTGCCATTCGCTGCCGCGGCCACCCGGTAGCCTTCCGCCTCCAGCAGCATCTGCAGCACTTCGGCGTTTCCGTACTCGTCTTCGACTATCAGGATCAACTTCATCGGCATGGTGCTCCCGAAAAGTTACGACACCGTCAGTCCGGCTGCGCCACACCCGAACTGAAACCTGGTGCGAGTCACGCGCACCCCACGCATCTTCCGGATGGCCAGTTCGCGGCCATCCTCCGCCCCGACAGCCTGCGACATCTCCAGCACATTGTCGAACCAGGCGATCAGGCCCTCGGCCGAGGGCCTGCCCGCCGCGGATCCGAGCGCGGCCGGATCCAATGTGAACACCGACGTTACGCCCCTCGCCTTCAATTCGCGCAATAGGCGCCCGATAAACCGATAGCCCCGCTCGGGAAACGCGACGGTGTCGGCGAGTGCAGCCAGGCCGTCGATCACCAGTCGTTTCGAGCCGAACTCGTCGACGAGCCGCAGCAGCTTGTGCCCGATCTGGTCCATGCCCTCGTCTTCCTGCGGCTCCCACTGGATCTCCAGTGCGCCGCTGTCGATGCCGTCGGAAATGGGCAGCGAGAAGGCTTCGCCGAAACGGACGAGATCGCCGGGAGCGTCGGCGCTCGTCAGCAGCAGGCACCGCTGCTGCAGGCTGGCCTGCGCGGCAAACGCCAACGCGAACAAGGTCTTGCCGGCGCCACTGTCGCCGACCACCACCGTGCTGCTGCCGCGGACGAAGCCGCCGTGAACACAGGCATCGTCCAGCGCCGCCATCCCCGAAGAAACAGGCCGCTCGTCGGCATGCGCATCGGCACGCGGGTTCCAGGGCAGGCCTTCGAGCCGCGGGAAGAAGCGCAGCCCCTCATCGGTGATGCAGAACGTGTGCATGCCCCGCTCGACCGCGCTGCCGCGGAACTTGCGGATCTGGATCCGGCGCTCGGCGCGCCATTGGTAGACGTAGTCCTCGAACGCGAAGATGCCGTCGACCATCGTCTGCTCGGCGTTGAGCGAGCGGTTGCCGCCGCTGGTCAGCAGCAGGCCGGTGCAGGTCATCGCGGAGGCCACGCTCTGCAAGCCGTGGACGAACTGCCGGATGCGCTCGTCGGGCCCCAGTTCCTGGTTCTCGACGACCAGGCCGTCGACGACGAACAGCGAGGCCTTGTGCCGTGCCAGTTCGCCGCGCACCAGGTCGACGACGGCCTTCAGGCCTTGCTGCTCCAGTTCGCGGTAGGCGCTGACGTAGATCACCGCGGAATTGACCGCTTCGGGCTTGAAGTAGGCCTGGCCCTGCATGTGCTGCACCATGCGCGAGTGCGACTCGGCGAGCAGGGTCACGTAGAGCGTCTTGGTGCCGTCGTTGGCATGCGCCTGGTAGGCGATCTGGTTCGCGAGGGTCGTCTTGCCGACGCCCGGAGGCCCTTCGAGGATGTAGACGCCGCCTTCGAACAGACCTCCGTGCAGGATCTCGTCAAGTCCGGGAACGGCCGTCGGCAACCTTTTCATCTCAGTCACTTTTTCTCCTGGCACTGCCACGAGGCCATCTTATCGCCGCATCGCAGCGACGCCGCGGCAGACGCCGGTGGCGACGAGGCCGGTGGTGGCCAGCATCGCCGCCGTGTGAACCAGCACGGCCGCCAGCGCGAGGCCCAGCGAGCCCGACGCGGTGATTTCGCGCGCCGGGTTGCCGGCGAGGCACAGCGGCATGAACGCCGGCACCAGCATCAGGGCCGGCGCCGTGCGCGGTGGTCATCAGGAACGACCATGTCGCCATCAGCGCGCGGCCGGCGTTCGAGGCGCCGGCCGCGGCGGGTGCTGCCGGGCCTCGCAGCGCGCGACAGGCCGCCACCCCGATGAGCAGCATGGCCAGCAGCCCACCGGCCACCCACCAGACGCTGTCCCGGTCCACCGACCCGCCGTGCGCGAACACGAACGCCACCGCCACGATCGACGCCACATGCCCGAGGCCGATGGCGCACAGCGCCCGGCGCACCGGCGCTCTCTCGCGCATGCGCAGGCCGCAGGCCGCCACGAGCCCCCAGCCGTTGAGCGGGCTCAGCCCGTGCAAGGCACCGAGCCCGGCGAGCGCCAGCCACGGCCACAGGCTGGCCATGGCTCAGGCATGCGCCGAGCAGCACGAAGCCGCTGCTGCCTTCGCGGGCGGCGCGGTCTCGTAGCGGTCGTGATGGCGCACCCACTCCATCGTGTGGCTCATGCCCTCTTCGTCGCGGCCCTTCGGCGTCAGGTCCAGCAGGTCGTAGGTGCCCATCATCAGCTCGACGCCGCGCCCGAAGGTCGAGTAGGTGTGGAACACCCGGCCGGCGTCGTCCTTGCAGAACACGCTGATGCCGGGCGCCTCTTCGGCCGGGAACGGCTGCAGCTTGTAGTTGTAGTAGGCCTCGCCGCGCGCCACCTCGTCCGGCGTGAACGTGACGCCGAAATCGCGGTTGAAGTCGGTGCCGTTCGACGACACCCAGCGGAACTGCCAGCCCATGCGTTCGCGAAAGCGCTCGATCTCGGCCAGCGGCGCGCGCGACACCACCAGCATCGCGACGTCGCGATGCGCCAGGTGCGGCACGGCCCCGTCGAGGTGGTCGGCCATGAACGAGCAGCTCTTGCAGCCCGCTTCCCAGCCGGGTGCGAGCATGAAGTGCTGCACCACGAGTTGCCGGCGGCCTTCGAACAGCTCGGCCAGCGAGCGCTTGCCGTCGGGGGTGTCGAAGAGGTAGTCGGTCTCGACGCGCACCCACGGCAGCGCGCGGCGCTGGCGCGCCAGTTCGTCGTGCTGCCGGGTCAGCGCCTTCTCGCGCTCCAGCAGCGCCTTGCGCTCGGCGATCCAGCGGTCACGGGAAACGACGGGATGGTTCACGGTGTTGTCAGTGCTCATGGCGATGCTCCTCGGCTCGGCGAGCCGTTCGGGTGGAAGGACGGGTTGAGGGGAGGGATGAAGAGAGGGCGATGCGAGCGTCCAGCCGCTCACGCTTTCGGGCGCCGCACGGCGCGGACCTTGCCGGTGCCGCCGCCGCCGCAATAGAAGAGGTCGGCGCCATCGGATTCGAGTCCGCTGACGTTGACGCCGGCCGGCATCGTCAGCCGGTCCAGCACGGCGCCGCTCTGCGGGTCGATGCGACGCACCTCGCTCTCGTCGCCCTCCCAGGTGCCGTGCCACAGCTCGCCGTCGACCCAGGTCACGCCGGTGACGAAGCGGTTGGATTCGATGGTCCGCCGGATCGCGCCAGTGGCCGGGTCGATCTGGTGGATCCTGCGTTCGCGGTGCTGCCCGACCCACAGGCTGCCCTCGGCCCATGCGAGCCCCGAGTCGCCGCCGTGGCCCGGTGCCGGAATCGACGCCAGCACCTGGCCGCTCACCGGGTCGATCTTGTCGATGCGCGATTCGGCGATCTGGTACAGGTGGGTGCCGTCGAACGCGGTGCCGGCATCGCAGGGCAGCTTCAGCGTGCGCGTCGTGTTGCCGCTCGCCGGA
The DNA here is from genome assembly GCF_001425825.1 of Rhizobacter sp. Root1238. GTDB lineage: Bacteria > Pseudomonadota > Gammaproteobacteria > Burkholderiales > Burkholderiaceae_C > Rhizobacter. The sequence continues at coordinate 40,602 of NZ_LMDM01000015.1, read as the reverse complement.
TCGAACGCCACCAGCGCGGCGCCGGTGGCGGCCCACACCTGGTGGCCGTCGTGCGTGACGCCGGCCACCTTGGTCGAATCGCCGAACGGGCCGTACTCGCGCACGATCTCGGCCATGCGCGCCCGGGGGGCCGGGGTCTGCGGGGTCTTGAGGTTCACTGCTGCTCCTTGTCTCGCGCCGCGGATCGGCGCCGTGAGACAACTCTATGCAATCGGCAGCGCAGCAGGGAGTAACAAGATCGTCGTGAAACCGGCCAGCGGCGGTGCGAGCCAGCGGCGCGAGCGCGCCTGCCCGATCGCCCGCACGCGGCCGGCGGCTTCGAGCTCGGCGAGCGCGCGCTGCACGGTGCGCTGGCTGGCGCCGAGGGCCAGCGCCAAAGCCGAGGTCGACCAGGCCGCACCGTCGCACAGCAGCGCCAGCAGCGAACCCGGGTCGCCATCGATCGGCGGTGCGAGCAGCACGACCTCGCGCGCACCGCGCGGCTGGAGCACGAAGCCGCGCGAGGTCGCTTCGAGGTCGGCCAGCGGCTTGACCAGCGCGCGCAGCCGGCCGATCTCGACCCGCAGCCGCGCCCGGTGCGTCGCGTCGGGGCGGCGGGTGTTGAACACACGCTCGATCAGCTCGTCGCGGTCGACGTCGCCCGGCCACGCCTGCGCCAGCGCGCGCGCCAGCCCGAACAGCACCGGCCGGCGGGCCAGCGGCAACCAGGTGTCCGCCGCCTGCAGCCCGTGGCGGCAGGCATCGACGACCAGCGCGTCGGAGCCCAGCAGCGCCGCGACCTCGTCGATGCGCAAGGCCTGTTCGCCGCCGGCGTCGGGGTGGCGCACGCGGCGCGCGGCCGGCCGGTCGAGCGCGGCCTGTGCCTCGGCCACCTCGGCGGCGAGCGCGGGCACGCCGGCACGCTCCGCGGCCGCCTGCGCGCGAACGAGCGCCGCACGCGCCGGCACGGGCCGCAGCGAGCGCAGCGCGAGTTCGGCGGCGCTCAGTTCGGCCACGGCCGCGAGCGATGCCGGCAGCCCGCGCACATCGAGCTGCGCGAGCGCGGCGCCGGCCTCGTCGAGCCGGCCCAGCAGCAGCAGCCGGCGCGCGGCGATCAGGCGCGCCTGCAGCGCATTCGCGTGGTCGTCGCGCGCCTCGAGTGCGAGCGCGGCATCGGCCAGCGCGCGCGGCGAGCCGCCGAGGTCGCGCATCGCCAGCGCCACCTCGGCCTCGGCGACGACGCAGCGCGCCCGCGCCAGCCCTTCATGCGCGCCGAAGCCGCGGGCCGCGCTGCGCAGCAGTTCGCGGGCGCGCGGGTGCTCACCGAGTTGCGCCATCGCGATGCCGCGCAGCGCCAGCGCCGGCGGGTCGTCGCGCAGCGCGATCCGCTTCAGCGCGCCGAGCGGGTCGCCGGCGGCCAGCGCGCGCGCCGAGGCAGTGATCAGGGAATCCATCGCGCAAGGCTACCTCGGCCCGCGCCGGTGCCCGATGTCGAGCCGTTCAGGCCATCTCGGCCGGCTCGGTGTCGGTGCGCGGCCGCAGTGCCAGCGACAGCAGCTCGTCGAGGCGGTGGTACGCGAGGCTCGCGCCCGACACGAAGTCGGTGCCCTGCCCGTGCGAGAAGCGGGCCGAGTCGAGCACCGCAGCCAGGCTTCGCCATGCGCGGGTGCGGCTGGCCAGCGGCGACAGCAGGTGGCGCCCGCCGTGCGTCTCGCTCAGGCCGAGCTGCTCGCCGAGGTTCTGCGCCTGCGCCATCATGTCCAGGCTCAGCATCAGGCCCTCGCTCGCATACAGCCAGCCCAGCGCCTCCATCAGCCCGAGGCCATGGGTCGCCGGTGTCGCGCCGGGGTTCGGCGGCCAGGCCCGCAGGTCTTGCAGATCGGCCTCCATGCGGCGCGCGCGCGGTGCGTCGACCAGCTCGGGGTCGGGGATCACGCGCCAGACTTCCTCGTCGGCATAGAGCCGCCGAACGTCGGCGAGCATGTGGTACAGCACCGTCAGGAAGCCGGCGTAGTGTTCGGCGGTCCGGAACGGCTCGATCAGGTTCAGGCCGTCGCGCAGGTAGTCGTGCAGGAAACCGGCGTCTTCGCTGAGCCGCTGCGTCAGGGGCCTGCCCGACGGCGTCGGCGCGAACGGCGCCGGCACGGTCGGGAACTGCAGGGCGATGTACGGGGTGTGCATGGGCGCGCGTGGGGTCTCGGTGATCGGGGGTCAGCGGTTGGCATGCTGCATCGGCTGCGTCGGCGCGAAGCCGTGCTCCGGCAGCGTCGGCCTTTCGGTCAGCGAACTCAGCGAACTCAGCGAACGGGATGTCGCCTGCGGATACCCCGGCGAGCGCACCTGCACCTGCGCGCTCGCCGGGTGGTCGGCCGCCTCGCGCAGGCGTTGCTTCGCCCGCACCTCCTTCAGCTCCTGCGCCTGTTTCGCGAAGGTGGTCTGGAAGCGGTTCAGCTCCTTCCTGTGCCGGCGCTCGACCTGGCCCAGCACGATGGAGACGCGGCGCGACACCCGCTTCATCTCGCGCGCCCGCCCGAAGTGCCAGCCGGTCGCCACGCCGGCCGCCAGGAGCACCGCCGCACTGCCGAGCCACAGCAACAGCTCGGTCATGCGGGTTCTCCTTGCGGGCGGATCTCGTGCTGCGCCAACGGCGCGCGACGCGTGTGCCGTTGCCCGGAACCCGGCCTGCGGGCGCGCAGGTCCGCGCCGCCGAGGCGGGCGCGGTATTCGGCCGGCGTGCAGCCGAGCTGGCGAACGAACGCACGGCGCATGCGTTCGTCGTCGACGAAGCCGCTCTGGGCCGCGATCGCCTTGATCGACACCGGCGACGACTCCAGCAGGTGGCAGGCACGCTCGACGCGCAGCTGCTCCACCACCTTGGCCGGCGTCTGCCCGGTGCTGCGCACGAAGAAGCGGGCGAAATTGCGCGGGCTCATGCCGGCGCGCCCGGCCATGTCGGTCACCGTGGTGGGCTGGCTCAGGCGCGTCGCGACCCAGCCGAGCAGGTCGGTCAGCATGCTGTCGGTGCCGCGTTGCGCGAGGCGCTCCTGCAGGTTCAGCAAGGTGCTGCGCTGCGCCTGGCTGCCGGAGCGCGCCATGAACACGACCAGCGTGCGGGCGACGTCCAGCCCGATCTGCGGACCCAGGTCGGCGCGCACCAGCGCGAGTGCCATGTCGATGCCGGCCGTCATGCCGGCGGCCGTCCAGAACTTGCCCGACTGCACGTAGATCGGGTCGTCTTCGAGTTGCACGCGCGGGAAGCGTGCCCTGAAATCGTCGCCATTCCCCGCCAGCGTGACCGCGCGCTGGCCATTCAACAGGCCGGCGGCGGCCAGCAGGAACGAACCGGTGCCGATCGAGCCGACGCGCCGCGCCTTCGGTGCGGCCTGGGCGATCCAGTCGATCAGCACCGCATCGCGCAGCGCCGGCCCGATCTCCGGGCCGCCGCACACCAGCAGCGTGTCGACGGTGGCCGGTGGCAGGCTGTCCAGCGGCTGGGTCTGCAGCGCGAACCCCGCCGAGGTGGCGACCCCGCCGCCGTGCCGCGAGACACAGGCGACGCGGTAGGCCGGGGGCCGGTTGGCCCGCGCGAGCAGCGCGTTGGCCACGGTGAACACTTCGGCCGGACCGGCCACGCCGACGATGCTGGATCCGTCCGGTACGAGCACGGCCATGCATCGCACATCCGAGATAGCTTCCATTCTTTTTGTACTCCCTGTCCCAACATTGTTGCTGTTCGTAACAGGGCTATCTTCTCCGGCGAGTGTGGGATTCGACTGTGTACTTTCTCGCACATCGACCTCCCTTGGCGCGAATGGAGGTCGTATTGGCCTTAACCGATGGGTCGGGAGGGGCGGGTCCTCCCGGGGGTGAGGGCTGTCAGGTCATCGTCGCGCGGACGGCTTCCGGCGCATCGGCACGGGTGTTGATCTCGACCAGCAAGCCGCCGGGCGCGACGCAGAAGAAGCGCGTGCCGCGCGGGCTGCGCACCAGCTCGACCTGGATCTCGATGCCGTCGGCCTTGAAGCGCTCGTACAGCGTGCGCACGTCCTCGGCCGTCGGCAGCTCGAAGCCGATGTGGAAGTTGTGCGGCCAGTCGACCTGGAAGCCCTGCGCCTGCTCGAGCACGATGTCGAAGCCGGGCCGCTTCAGGATGTTGTAGCCCGGGTGGGCGGTGGACGTGCAGCCGAGCCGCTGCTCGAAGAAGCGGGTGCTCGCGGCGAGGTCGTTCGACGGGAAGCTCAGGTGGTTGAGCTTCATGGTGGTGGTGATGTGGTTCATGGGGCGATGCCTCGGGTGAGAAAGGACGGCATCGTAGGAAGCGGGGGCCGTTCGATCTACTCGCATCGGCAGGCGCTCGGCCGGCCCCGGGACGGACGGCGGCTCAGCGCTTGTCCGACTCGCTTTCGGGGCTGACGGCGGCCAGGCGCAGGTAGCCGAAGACGGCGGCCTCGACGCGCCGGCGCAGCGCCGGCTCGTCGGATTCGCCGCGTTCCCCGGCACCGTCGACGAGGCCGCGCACGATGGCGCCGACATCGTCGACCGCCCGTTCGGGGTCGGGCTGGCGCGGCAGGTCGGCGCGCCCCAGCAACTCGGCGACCACCGAGCGGAACGCCCCCTTGACCACCGCGGCACGCAGCTCGGGACGGCTCTCTTCGACATCGAGCAGGCGCGCCAGCTCGGGCCGCCGCAGCTGCTGCGCCACCGAGGCGGCGATCAGCACGCGCAAGGCGGTCGCGCCGTCCGGCTGCGCCAGCGCGGCCCGCGCCTCGGCATGGAAGCGCTCGCCCTCGCGCTGCATCAGCCCGAGCGTCAGCGCCTCCTTGGACGGGAAGTATTGGTACAGCGAGCCGATGCCGACGCCCGCCCGCTCGGCCACCGCGTTCGTGTTGAAGCCGGCCATGCCGCGGGCTTCGAGCACCTGCGCCGCGGCCTCGAGCAGCGCTTCGACCGTGCGCTGCGAACGGGCCTGCTGCGGTGCCTTGCGGGGTGTCAGCGGAGGGGGGCGGGGCATGGGCGGATTCTCGCGCGTCGTCGGCTATGCTGCGCCGTACCCCGCGTCCCTTGTCCCGCATCACCGAAGGATGACCATGACCCGACTGCCCCTCATTCGCGCGACCTGCCTGTCCGCGCTGTCGCTGCTGGCCCTCGGCACCCAGCTGCCGGTCCAGGCCGAGAGCTTCGCTTCGTCGGCCTCGAGTGCCGGATCGGCCTCGTCCGGCAGCGTGTCCGATTCGATCAAGGGGTCGAGCAACAGCTCGAAGCGCGACAAGGACGTCGCCGAAGGCCAGTACCGCGTGATCGAGGTGGCCGAGGTGGCGGAAGTCGCCGGCCGCCCCGCGATGATGCAGCTGACGCTGCAGGCCACCGCGGACGGTGCGTCGCGCGAGTTCATCCTCGAGTTGCCGCGCCAGGCGCTCGCTGCGCGGCCGCTCGGCACCGGGGACCTGGTGCAGGCGAATCAGCGCCCGTACGGTTTCGAGTTCGCCCGTGTCGACACCCGCGAGGCCTTCTTCCTCGTGCTGACCGACGACTGGCGGCGCGACCTCGATTCGCGCGTCGTCACGCTGTGACGGTGCCCCGCGGCCGCACGGCGGTCGCGGCGGCGGTGCTGGCCTGCGGTGCCTGGTGCGGCGGCGCGCAGGCCGCCAGCGCGCAGTTCTGCGATCGCCCGGCGGCGATCGATGCCGGCCAGCAGGACAAGCTGCTGCGCTTCGCCGCCGTGGTGCGCCGGCAACTCGATCGCTCGGGCCGCAACGTGGCCTTGATCTCGCGCTCGGGGCTGGACCTGAGCCGCTTCGGGCTGCTCTATTCGCACGCCGGCATCCTGCTGAAAGCCGATGCCGACAGCGCCTGGTCGGTGCGCCAGCTCTACTACGCCTGCGAGGAATCGCGTCCGCGCCTCTTCGACCAGGGCGTAGCCGGCTTCCTGCTCGGTGCCGACCGGCCGTCCATCGGCCACGTCTCGATCGTGCTGCTGCCCGAAGCCGAGGGCGCCGCGCTCGCGCGCACGTCGCTCGACCGCCGGCTGGCGCTCGACCTGCTGGCGGCCCGCTACAGCGCCAATGCCTACGTGTTCAGCACGCGCTACCAGAACTGCAACCAATGGGTGATGGAGCTGATCGCCAGCGCCTGGGGCGGCTTCGACCCGGGCCGCGTTTCGCGCGAGCAGGCGCAGCAGTGGCTGAAGGCGCAGGGCTACGCGCCGGCGCCGGTCGAGATCGGCTCGCACGGGCTGATGTTCGCGGCGCAGTTCGTGCCGTTGATCCACGTCGACGACCACCCGCGCGACGACCTCTACGCGATGGCGCTGCACATCAGCACGCCGGCCGCGATCGAGGCTTTCGTGCACCGGCAGCTGCCGCAGGCCGAGCGCGTGGAGCTGTGCCACGACGAGCACAAGGTGGTGGTGCGCCGCGGCTGGCAGCCGCTCGGCCCGGGCTGCGAAGCGGGCGCCGGCGACGAGACCTTGGCGTTCGATTGATACAAAGTCGAAGGACCGGGCTTCGGATTCGGCCCCGTTGCCTTCGCATGAATCCGGTGATCACCACCGCTGCCGGTCGAATACTGAATTCCTCATTCAAACCGGATTGAAAAGGAATTCACGATGGACAACGGACGCCTCGGGCCGCGCTACGGCTCGTACCAACCCGCCAGCAGCAGGTCCCAGCCGCGCGACATCCCAAGCCGTTCGCGCGGTCCGACGGACGATTCATGGGGCCCGTCGCCGTCGCGCTCGTCGGCCATCGGCATCCCCGGCGGCGGCGGCGGTCGCCGGCGGCGCGACAGCTTCGATTCCATCTCGTCGGGCGACGAGTCGGACGGCGGCTACCCGCGTCCCAGCGCGTCGACGCGGGCGCCGCGGCGCGACCTGCCGCGTCCGCAGGGCGTCGAGGTCTACCGGCACACGACGGATGAACGCAACTACGACAGCATTTCCGACGTCGGCCTGCACGCAGGCCACCACGTCGGCATCGGCGACCCCACGGGCCGCGCCAGCACCGACGGCGTCTATGTCGTGAACCCGGGCCGGCACATCATGGACAGCCAGGGTGGCAACGTGATGGTGGCCTCGTCGCGGCCGCCGTCGCACGACCCGCTGTATCACGGTGAAGCGGGAGTCTTCCGCCAGAGCCACATTCCGCCGATGCGCGAGGCGCGGTATGGCCGTGGTGGACCTCAACCCACCCATTCGGCAGTGTTCCCGATGACGCCGTACACGGCCGACGGCGCGGCCGCGATGTACCGGCATCACAACCCGGGCTCGAGCATTTCAGGTCCCGATGCGGCCGGTGCGATGTACTCGCAGTTCAACCGGAATTACCCGATGCATGCGCCGCATCCGGAGGACCAGAGCCGGTACTACACGCCGGAGAGCCGGTACCAGCAGACGCTCGCTCCCCGCCAGCGCGTGTCGGGCCCTTCGGATCCGGTCAGCAGCGTCAGCTACAACACGCCGCCGCGCGGAAGTTTCATCCCGTCGCACCGCCATCCGGACGATCCGTACTACGACCGCTGAGCGGCTTGCGCTGCCATCGTTCTGACCGCGTCGGGCCATCGACGCGACATCGGCGCTCCCTCCCCTCGCAGCCACATCAACCGTGGCACGAGGGGAGAGAGCAGAGAGCTGCACGCACTGGTTCATCAGCTATTCGTTCTACCACCCGCGCGACTGGTCGGACACGGCCTTCGACCAGGAGCACGAGAACGACCTCGAAGGCGCGATCATCTCGGTGCGCAAGGACGGCACGCCGTTCGGCACGATGGAGGGAATGATCACCGTCTTCCACACCGATTTCTTCGCGTTCACGCCGGCCGGCAGCCCGTACCGCAACGGCCATGAAACCTCGACGGCACGGTGTCGTTCGAGATGGACAACGGCACCAACCGCATGAAGACGGTGCAGGAGGCCAAGGGCCATGGGCTGAAGGCCTGGCCGTATGCGTCGAATTTCAACGGCGCGGCCAACCAGGACGGCATCGTCTACTACCCGACGCTTGGCACGCCGGGCCACCCACTGTCGGGCAACGGCTGCGCGACAGCGGCTTCTACGGCCACGCGCCGGCGGGGTTCCAGTCGCAGCTGGACCTGAACACGCTGTACGGGAAGCTGGTGAACAGCTGCTCGTAGCCGCGCTACGCCAACCGCTGCGTGATGGTTCTCACAACGCGCTCCGGCGCCTCCGCCAGCAGCGCAGGCCACAGCGCGCGGGCACGTTCGCTCGTCTCGCGCACGACGCGCCGGAACCGGTTGAACGCCAGCAGGCCTGCCGCCTTGGCCAGCGCCTCCGCGGCATTTTCGTTCCACGCCTTCAGCGATTCGTCCATCCGGCGGTTCTGCGACAGCGCGCGCGGGTCGGCCGGATCGAAGTAGGCCGCGACGCACACCATGTCATAGGCCGGCGCGAGCCGCGGGTGCATGCCGTCTTCGTACAGCAGCGCCCAGTTCTTCGAATGCGCATCGGTGTTGCCCATCAGCGCATACGCCGTCCAGCGGCGGAACACCTCGTCGAGATCGTGCACGTCGCTGGCCGGGGATTGCTTCAGCAGCACCAGCAAGGCCCGCATCGCGGCCGGCAGGTCGCGGTACTTGCGGCGGCTGTCGATGCCGAGCGCCTGCGTCAGCTCCTCGAAGTGCACGCGCTGCGTGCGGCCGTCGAGCAGCGGCCGGCGGTCGAAGCGCGGCACGTGCAGGTAGTGGCTGAACGGCAGTGCGACACCGGGCAGCTCGAGCTCGGCCACCGGCCGCGCACTCGCGCCGGCCGTGCGCACGCCGACCGCCTCGGCCAACCGGTAGCAGCATGCCTCGTTGTGCACCAGGTCCGGGTACGCCGTTGACGGCAGCTTCACCAGCACCTCGCCGGCCTCGGTGCCGCTGCGCACCACATAGCGCGCGCCGCGGTGCACCATCGAGAACTTGGTGACGAAGCCGCCGAGCGAGAAGCCGTCTTCGACCGGCGCGGCCACCGCCGACGGCTCCAGCGGCTCCAGCCGTTTCGTCGCATGCAGCTCGACCACGCCGGTCGGAACCTCATGCGCCGGCAGCACTTCCAGCGCGCCGGGCAGGTCGTGGCCGGCGGCGGCCAGCAGCTCGAACTCGTCGTCGCGCTCGACGCCGCGCCGCTCGGCCAGCCGGTCGCGGTTGTGCCCCTCGGGCAGCATGTTCTCGAAGAACACCGGCAGCCGGCCGATGCGCACCAGGCGTTCGTCGTTGACGGCCGAAAGGATCGCGCGGGTCTGTGCCTCGTCGGCCCCGCGGTACAGCTGCGACAGCGTCGGCCGGGTCGCGTCGCCGACGTAGGCCTCGTCGAACGACACGCGGATGTTGTCGCCGACCTGCGACAGCCAGCCGATGCGCCGCGGCTGTGCCGCATCGGGCACGTGCAGCCGCAGCTCGGCCATCGTGATCGGGTCGGTGTGGCGACCGGCGTGGCGGTTCATGAGGGCGTCTCGCCGTCGTCGTCGTCGTCGATGTTGGTGGTCTTGTCGACGCCGTACCGGAACGCCTGCTGCGCCACCCCGAGCGGCGCGCTGACACCGGCCGGCAGCGACACCGACTGCCCCTGGTTGGCGATGAACGCGACCGTCTCGGCCAGCAGCGCCTTGGGCACCGGCACCAGCGTGTAGCCGAGTTCGTCGAACAGCGCGGTCAGCGTCGACAGCCGCGCATCGGCCTGGCCTTCGGCCGCCGCCACGGTCAGCCGGCTCAGCCCGGTGCGCTCGGCCAGGCTCACCAGCGAGCGGCGGCCGGCACGGCGCAAGGCCTTCAGCTGTGCAGGCAGCGGCTGCTGCGGCTCGACGATCTGGGAAACCCGCGGCGTGGCATCGGTTTGCATGGCAAAGCAATCATTTTCATCAGAATGATTGCTTCACTATACATTGACTGGAAAACCATGCAAATCAGGCGAAATGTCTGGAAAACCAGGCAGGCGGTTTCAGCACACCGGTCGTCAGGCTGGTGCCGAGCAGGATCACCGCACAGCCGGCGAGCATCTGCGGCGTCAGGCCTTCGTGCAGGAACAGCCAGCCCCACAGCACCGCGAACACCGGGATCAGGAAGGTGACCGACAACGCGTTCGCCGGCCCGATGTGGGCGATCAGCCGGAAGAACAGGATGTACGCGATGCCGGTGCAGCCCACCGCCAGCAGCGCCGCGGCCGACCACGCGGTGATCGACGGCATCGCGGCGGGCCACCACACCAGCGCCGGCACTGCCAGCAGCAGCGCCGACGACAGCTGGCTGCCGGTGGCGACCGCGAGCGGCGGCACGCCGGTCAGGTAGCGCTTCGTGAAGCTGCCCGAGAAGCCGTACAGCAGCGTCGCCGCCAGGCAGGCGAGCACCGCCCAGCCGCTGCTCGCGCCCGGCTTGAAGCTCGCCTTGTCCCACGCGAGCCACAGCACGCCGAGGAAGCCGATCGCGAGGCCCGCGATGCGCGCAGGCGTCAGCTTGTCGCGCAGCCAGCCCCAGGCGATCAGCGCGCCGAACAATGGCGTCGCGGCATTGAAGATCGACGACAGCCCGGCCGTGATCGACAGCGCGGCGTAGCTGAAGCACAGGAAGGGCAGCGCCGAGTTCGTGATGCCGACGACGAAGATCGGCCGCCAGTGCGCGCGCAGCGCGCCGGCCTGGCCGCGCAGCGCGAGCAGCGGCAGCAGGAACAGCGTGGCGCCCCAGACGCGCACGGCCGCCAGCGCGACGGGGCCGAACTCGGCCGCGCCCATGCGCATGAAGAGGAAGGAGGCGCCCCAGATCGCGGCGAGCCCGGTCAGTTCGATCGCATCGGCGCGCTTCAAGACAAGGCCTCCTGCATTCCACCGACGCCTTCGAGTTGCAGCAGCGCCTGCTTGCGGTGCAGGCCGCCGGCATAGCCGGTGAGGCTGCCGTCATGGCCCAGCACGCGGTGGCACGGCACGATCACCGAGACCGGGTTGCGCCCGACCGCCGCGCCGACCGCCCGCACCGCCTGCGGCGCGCCGACCTCGCGCGCGATCGCCGCATAGGTGCAGGTGCCGCCGGCCGGGATGCGCAGCAGCGCCTGCCAGACGATCTGCTGGAACGGCGTGCCCTGCAGGTCCAGCGGCAGCTCGAACTGCGTGCGCGTTCCGGCGAAGTAGTCGCGCAGCTGCCGGGCCGCTTCCTTCAGCAGCGGATCGTCCGGGTCGTGCGGCACCGTGGGCAACTCGCCCGGATGGGCCTTCTGGCCTTCGAACCACATGCCGGCCACGCCGTTCGCGGTGCGCGCGAGCAGCATCGGACCTAGCGGCGAATCGAAGGCGGCTTGCGCGGTGCAGACGGCCTGCAGGCGGCGGTTGAGTGTGCTGGAGGTGTTCATCAGGTGTCTCCGGTAGAGGTTGAAGCGAGCGGCAAAGGCGCCAGGCTGTTCCACAACCTGAGCACCGCATAGGAGCGCCAGGGCCGCCAGGCCTCGGCGCGGGCATCGGCTTCGCGCTGGTTCTGCGTGCCGAACAAGGTCTTCATCGCATTCAGCACCGCGACGTCCTTCGGTGGGAAGGCGTCGGGCCAGCCGAGCGCGCGCATCGCGAGGTAGTGCGCCGTCCACGGGCCGATGCCGGGCAGCCCGGCCAGCGCCGTCATCAGCGCCTCGGGCTGGTGCGGCAACGCGAGCAGCCGCGTCAGCTCGGGCCAGGCGTTCGCGAGCGCCTGGATCGCGCCGACACGGGTGCGGATGATGCCGAGTTCGGCGATGTGCGCAAGCGGCGCCGCGGCCAGCACGGCCGGCGACGGGAAGCCGCGGGCGATGTCGTCCCACGGCGTGGCGATCGGCTCGCCGAAGCGCTCGATCAGCCGCCGTGCCAGCGTGCGCGCCGCCGCGACCGTGACCTGCTGGCCGAGCACGGCGCGCACGGCCATCTCGAACGCGTCGATGCTGCCCGGCATCCGCAGGCCCGGCGCTCCGGGCAGGTCGTGCAGCGCGTCGTCGATGGTCTGCGGCGCGGCATCGAGGTCGAGCCAGCGCCGCACCGCCATCACGACGCGGCCGCTGTGCCGCGCGAGCGTCGGCGCATAGCGCAGCCGCAGGCTGGCCGGGCGCGTCGGCGTCGCGTCGATGAACGCGGCTTCGAGCCAGCCGGCCTCGGGTCCGAGCACGCCGGCGCGCACGCTGCGCCGCACGCTGCAGGCCTCGACCGCCTCGACGCCCGGCACCGCGCGCGCCGTCAGGAAGCGCAGCATCGCGGCCGTGTCGTAGGGCGTGCGGAAGCCGAGCGTGACCGTCACGCCGTCGGCGGGCGAGACGGCCTCGGGGGTGGCATCGCCGCGCAGCCGCGTCGGGCTCATCCGGTAGCTGTCGGCGAAGGCGGCGTTGAAGCGCCGCAGGCTGCGAAAGCCGCTCGCCAGCGCGACCTGCGCGACCGGCAAGCGGGTGTCGGTCAGCAGCTGCTTGGCCAGCAGCAGCCGGCGTGTCTGCACGTACTGCAGCGGCGTCACGCCATGCTCGGCCGCGAAGATGCGCCGCAGGTGGCGGTCGCTGACGCCCAGGTGCGCGGCCAGTGCCGCGATCGACGGCGTTTCTTCCTCGGCCGCCGCATGGTCCAGCCAGTGCGCCGCCTGGCGGGCCAGCGTGCGAGATGCATCCATCACCGTCCACGCGAGCCCCGGCCCGGGCGCGACCTCGGGCCGGCACTTCATGCAGGGGCGGAAGCTCGCCGCCTCGGCCTGGGCCGGCGTGTCGAAGAACACGCAGTTCTCGCGGCGCGGCGTGCGCACGCGGCAAATCGGTCGGCAATAAATGCCGGTGGACGTGACGCCGACGAACCAGCGGCCGTCGAAGCGGGCGTCGCGGGCCTTGATGGCCAGGTAGGCGGCATCGGAATCGAAGGAAGGCATGGCGTCATTATCGAACCCTGGCGCGGCAAGACTCGCCGTTTTCGGACATATCGACGACCCCTCGTCCGGCGAGTACGCCGAACGGTCCCCCGAGGGGACGCGGGCCGGCTTGGGGCGGCCCGGCGCTCGGCCCGCTGTGGGCTGCGTCTGCATCGCGTTGGCCCGAAGGCTGCATGTCAGACGCTCCCTACAATGCGCACCTCTCCAGGAGAAACCGAATGCAAGTGACTGCGTCCAACTTCAAGGCCTATGACATCCGCGGCATCGTCGGCAAGACGATCGACGAAGCGTTCGCGGAGCACCTGGGCCGTGCCTTCGGCAGCGAAGCACTGAAGGCGGGTGAGAAGGCCGTGGCGGTGGGCCGTGACGGCCGCCTGTCGGGGCCGGGCCTGGTCGCCGCGCTGATCCGCGGCCTCGCGTCGACCGGGCTCGACGTCGTTGACATCGGCGCCGTGACGACGCCGATGCTGTACTACGTGGCCGCCACGCGCGGCCAGCATGGCTGCAACAGCGGCATCCAGGTCACCGGCAGCCATAACCCGAAGGACTACAACGGCTTCAAGATGGTGCTGGCCGGCCGCGCGATCTACGGCGACGAGATCCAGGCGCTGCGCATCCGCATGGAGGCCGAGAACTACACCGTGGCCAGCGGCCGCACCGGCACGATGGACGTGCTGGCCGAGTACCGCGCACGCATCGTCGGCGACTGCAAGCTGGCCCGCAGGATGAAGATCGTCGTCGACTCCGGCAACGGCATCCCCGGTGCGTCGGCGCCCGGCATCCTGCGCGCGCTCGGCTGCGAGGTGACCGAGCTCTACTCCGAGGTCGACGGCGATTTCCCGAACCACCACCCGGACCCGAGCAAGCCCGAGAACCTGGCCGACCTGATCCGCACCGTGAAGGAGACCGATGCCGAGCTGGGCCTCGCGTTCGACGGCGACGGCGACCGGCTCGGCGTGGTCACGAAGGAAGGCAACATCATCTACCCCGATCGCCAGCTGATGCTGTTTGCCACCGACGTGCTGTCGCGCAACCAGGGCGGCACCATCATCTTCGACGTGAAGTGCACGCAGCGCCTCGCGCCGACCATCCGCGCCGCCGGCGGCAAGCCGCTGATGTGGAAGACCGGCCACTCGCTCGTGAAGGCGAAGATGAAGGAGCTGAAGGCGCCGCTGGCCGGCGAGATGAGCGGCCACATCTTCTTCGGCGAGCGCTGGTACGGCTTCGACGATGCCACCTACACCGCGGCGCGCCTGCTGGAGATCCTGTCGCGCGGCAAGAACCCTAGCCAGGTGCTGAACGCGCTGCCGACCAGCTTCAGCACGCCCGAGCTGAACGTCGCGTGCGACGAAGGCGAGCCGAAGCAGGTGGTGCAGAAGCTGCTCGACGGCGCGCGCTTCCCCGGCGCGAAGGAGATCATCACGATCGACGGGCTGCGTGCCGAGTACGACGACGGCTTCGGGCTGATCCGTTCGTCGAACACCACGCCGGTGCTGGTGCTGCGCTTCGAAGGGCACACCGAGGCGGCGCTGCACCGCATCGAGGCCGACTTCATGGCCGCGCTGCGCGTGGCCAAGCCCGACGCGCAGATCGCGGCCGCCGCGCATTGACCGCGTCGCCGTCGTCGTGCGCGTCCTGATCGTCAAGCTGTCGTCACTCGGCGACGTGGTGCATGCGATGCCTGTCGTCCACGACCTGCGGGCGGTCTACCGCCATGCGCAGGTCGACTGGGTCGTCGAGCCGGGCTTCGCGCCGCTGGTGCGGCGCGTGCACGGCGTCAGCGAGGTGATCGAATGCGCGCAGCGCCGCTGGCGCCGCGCGTGGTGGACGCGCCCGGTGCGCGACGAATGGCGCGCATTCCGCCGGCAGCTGGGGCAGCACCGCTACGACGCGGTGCTCGACCTGCAGGGCCTGACCAAATCGGCGCTGGTCGCGCGGCTGGCCGACGGGCCGAGCTTCGGCCTCGCGAACCGCACCGACGGCTCCGGCTTCGAATGGCCGGCGCGCTGGCTGATCGACCAGCCGCTCGCGATGGAGCCGCACGTGCATGCGCTCGACCGCTCGCGCAAGCTGGCCGGCATGGCGCTGAACTACACCGTGCAGGGTCCGCCGCAGTTCGGGCTGCGCGCCGATGCGCAGCCGCTGCCGCCGCCGACGCTGGTGTTCGTGCACGGCAGTTCGCGCGACGACAAGCTGTGGCCCGAGCAGCACTGGATCGAATTCGGCCAGCGCTGCATCGGCTCCGGCTGGCGCATCGCGCTGCCGCATGCGGGGGCCGAGGAGCTGGCGCGCGCGCAGCGCCTGCAGCAGGCCTTCGGTGCGCATGCCGAGGTGTGGCCGGCGATGTCGCTCGACGCGCTGGTCGACCGCATGGGCGCGGCGCAGGGCGTGATCGGTGTCGACAGCGGGCTGAGCCACATCGCGGTCGCGCTCGGGCTGCCGCATGTGCAGCTGTACAACTTTCCGACCGCGTGGCGTACCGGCCCGCAGATGGCGCACGGCCACCGGCACCAGGTGTCGGTCGAACGCACGCCGACGCCGGAGGTCGACCTGGTGTGGGCCGCCTGGCAGGTCGTGCGCGCCGCGGCGCGGGCATGACGGGCGCCGTGGATCCCGCACACGATGTTCCGACCGCCACCTGGCGGCAATGGCTGGCACGGCAGGCCTATTCGCTGCTGCTGGCGTCGCTGAAGCCGGCCTACCTGCTGCGGCTGTGGCTGCGCGGCCGGGCCGAGCCGCTGTACCGGCACAAGGTGCTGGAGCGGCTGGGCGACTACCGTGGCGAGCGCTGGGTCGGCGACGTGTGGGTGCATGCGGTGTCGCTCGGCGAGACGCTGGCGGCAGCGGCCTTGATCGACGCCTTGCGCGCCGAGCGGCCGAACCTGCGGCTGCTGCTGACGCACGGCACCGCCACCGGCCGCGAGGCCGGCAAGGCGCTGCTGCGCGACGGCGATGCGCAGGCCTGGCTGCCGTACGACACGCCGGGCGTCGTGCAGCGCTTCTTCGAGCAGTTCCGTCCACGCGTCGGCGTGCTGATGGAAACCGAGATCTGGCCCAACCTGCTGCGGCGCGCGCAGGGCAGCGGCATTCCGGTGGTGCTGGCGAATGCGCGGCTCAGCGAGAAGAGCCGGCGCCAGGGCGAGCGGCTGGCGGCGGTGCTGCGGCCGGCGGTCGAGGCGATCACGCTGGTGCTGGCGCAGACCGAGGCCGATGCGCAGCGGCTGCGCGATTCGGGCGCGCGCGAGGTGGTCGTCTGCGGCAACCTGAAGTTCGACATGGCGCCGGACGAGGCCCTGCTGGCGCGCGGCCGTGCGTGGCGGCATGCGCTCGCGCGGCCGGTGCTGCTGGGCGCGGTGATGCGCGAGGGCGAGGAGGCGATGCTGCTGGCCGAGTGGGCGAAGCAACCGCCGGCGGACCGCCCGCTGCTGCTGATCGTGCCGCGCCATCCGCAGCGCTTCGACGAGGTCGCCGCGCTGGTGCAGGCGGCCGGGTTCACGCTCGCGCGGCGCAGCGGCTGGGGCGACACGCCGCCGGCCGATGCGTCGGGCGCCGACGTGTGGCTGGGCGATTCGATGCGCGAGATGGCGCTGTACTACGCGATGTCCGACGTGGCGCTGCTCGGCGGCAGCTTCGCGCCGCTGGGCGGGCAGAACCTGATCGAAGCGGCGGCCTGCGGCTGCCCGATCGTGATGGGGCCGCACACCTTCAACTTCGCGCAGGCGGCGGAGCTGTCGCAGGCCGCCGGGGCGGCCCTGCGGGTGGCGGACATGGCGGCGGGCGTCGGCACGGCGTGTGCGCTGCTCGACAGCCCGGAGCGCGAGCAACGCGCGGCGCAGGCGAGGGCGTTCGCGGCTGCGCACCGGGGGGCCGCGCGGCGGATGACGAACTACCTGTTGAGGTGGTTGCCAGTCTGACCTGCTCGCCGGTGGGACCAAGAGGCGGCAGCAGCACGACATCGAGTCCGCGCAAGCTCGCTGGGCGAACTACAAGCGGCGCAAACGATTGGAGAAGTAAGCCATGGCCCTCACAAGAGATTTCAAGCAGACGGTTCAGGCGCGAGTGCTGGCCGATCCCGCGTTTCGCGATGCGCTGCTCAAGGAAGGCGTGGAAACGATGCTGGCTGGCGACGTAGAAACCGGCAAGGGGATTCTGCGCGACTACATCAAGGCCACGGTTGGTTTCGAGAAGCTCGGCGCCGCCACGGGCACCTCACCGAAAAGCCTCATTCGCATGTTCGGTCCGATGGGAAATCCCCAGGCTCGCAATCTCTTCGCCGTGATCAGCCGTTTGCAGCAGCATGCCGGCGTGACCTTGCATGTGACGGCGCGGGCGCGATAGCGTCCGGGGCAGGTGCAATCAGTGGGCACGATCAAGATGTCCACTGCGCTTCGGATGGGCGGGCGAGACGGTCAGCGACAGGCCCGGCCTTCGCAGCCGCCTCGGATGTTCGTCCGATGGTGCCGAACCGCAGCTGAGCGGACAGTTCGTGCTCTGACAACGCACCTGGAAACCATCATGAACCTCGTCAAGCTGGCCACCGTCGGCCTCACCGCCTCCATCGTCGCTGCCTCGGCCGCTGCCGCCACCCCGGCGGCTGCGGACACCACCCAGCCCAGCGTCGTGATCGTCCACGGCGCGTTCGCCGACGGCTCCGACTGGGCCAAGGTCGTGCCGCTGCTGCAGGCCAAGGGCCTGCACGTCGTCGCGGTGCAGAACCCGCTGACATCGCTGGCCGACGACGTCGCCGCCGCGAAGCGCGCGATCGATGCGCAGCCCGGCAAGGTCGTGCTGGTCGGCCACTCGTGGGGCGGCATGGTCATCACCGAAGCGGGCGACAACGCCAAGGTCGCCGGCCTCGTCTACGTCGCCGCCTTCGCGCCGGACGCCGGCCAGTCGGTCGGCGACGTCGGCAAGGGCTTCGCGCCCGGCGCCGGCCTGGCCCACCTGAAGGCCGACGGCGGCGGCTTCCTGTCGCTGACGCAGGAAGGCATGAGCCAGCACTTCGCGCAGGACCTGCCCGCCGCCGCGACCGCGGTGATGACCGCGACGCAAGGCCCGATCCAGGCGAAGGCCTTCGAGCAGAAGGTGTCGGTCGCCGCGTGGAAGCAGAAGCCGTCGTGGTACCTCGTCGCCGACAACGACCACATGATCGTGCCGGAGCAGCAGCGCGCGATGGCCAAGGCGATCCATGCCAAGGTCTCGAGCGTCGCCAGCAGCCACGTGCCGCAGCAGTCGCAGCCCGCCAAGGTGGCAGCGGTCATCCTGGACGCGGTGCAGGCCACGCAAGCCGCCCGCTGATCGCGGCATGATGCGGGGGCCTGCCGCGTGCGGCGGGCCCTTCTTCATTTCCAGAGTCCTTCGACCGATGTCCTCCCCCTCCGCCGCGCTGCCCGACGCCCGGGTCACCGTCTTCGATGCCGTCAAGGCGCTCGCCTTTGTCGGCGACCTCAGCATGGGCCAACCGGTCGACCATTCGGCGCGCACCGCATGGATCGCGGCGCAGCTCGCGGCGGCGCTCGGGCTGGGTGGCGACACCTGCTCCCACGCCGCCTACGTCTCGCTGCTGCGCTGGTCGGGCTGCACCGCGAACGCGCCGGAGTTCTCCGAACTGATGGGCGACGACGTCGGCGGCCGGCAGGCGATGCTCGCGGCCGGCCTGCCGGCGCACCTGGCCGGCTCGATCGCGCCGCTCGCGCAGATCCACTGCGAGGTGTCCGGCGACGTCGCCCACACGCTCGGCATGCCGCCGGCCGTCGAACGGTCGCTGCGCCAGGTCTTCGAGCGCCATGACGGCCACGGCCCGCACGGCCTGCGCCCGCCCGAGATCCCGGCCGAGGTGTTCATCGTCTCGGCCGCGAGCGACCTGGAGATCTTCAGCCGCGTCTACGACCTCGAGCGCGCGCTGAGCTACCTGGCCTCGCGCGCCGCTGCGGCCTACCCGGCCGAGCTGGTCGAGGCAGTGCGTCGCCATGCGGTCGACTGGCTGCACACGCTGGAGCAGGACCCGGCCTGCGTCGACACCGCGCCGGTCATCGGCACCGACACCACCTCGCTCGAACTGATCGCCGACGTGATCGACCTGAAGCTGCCGTGGCTGACCGGCTACTCGCGCCGTGTCGCGCAGGTGGCCGCCGCCTGCGCCGAGCGCCTGGGCCTGCCGGCGCTGTCGCGCCAGCGGCTGTACCGCGCGGGCCTGGTGCACGGCATGGGCCGTGCGGCGGTGCCGAACGCGCTGTGGGACCAGCCCAGCGCGCCGAGCGAATCGGCGATGGAGCGGCTGCGGCTGGTGCCGTACTGGACCGCGCGCGCCGCGCGCCGCATCGGCAGCCTGGCCGACGAGGCCGAGCTCGCCTCGCATGCCGACGAGCGCCTCGACGGTTCGGGTTTCTTCCGCGGCGTGTCCGGCGCGGCGATCGGCGCCGAGGCCCGCGTGCTCGCGGTGGCGACGCAATCGGCGATGCTGCAGACTGCCCGCCCGGGCCGGGCCGCGCTGTCGTTCGACGAGGCGCTGGCACAGCTGCAGCGCGACGCGCAGCGCGGGCTGTTCGATGCCGACGTGGTGGCCGCATTGGGCGGCGCCTCCCGCGCCGTCGCGGCGCGGGCCGATGCGGAGCCGGCCTCGACCCTGACCGGCCGCGAGGTCGAGGTGCTGCGTTGCATCAGCCTCGGCGAAAGCAACAAGGAAGCGGCCCGCACGCTCGGCATCAGCCCGAGCACCGTGCGGGCCCACCTGGAGAACATCTTCCGCAAGCTGGAGTGCACGACCCGGGCCGCCGCCACCCTGAAGGCGATGACGACCGGGGTGCTCTGATCAGCGGCCGCGGGCGGCGGCTTTCGCGAGCGATCGTGCGACGGTCGTTGCCGACTGCGGCTTCGCCGGCGGCAGCATGCCGAGCAGGCCGCCGTTGACGATCTCGACCACCAGCCCGCCGGACGTGCCGCGCACGCGGCCGATCACCTGGCCGTTGCCGCTGATCGTCACGGTGCCGCTGCCGCTCAGGCTGCCGGGTTGCGTGCCGAAGTCGAGCTGGAAGAAGCCGTCGACCGTGTAGTTCACGCCGCCGCGGCTGAACGCGAGCTGTGCGTACTCCTCGCGGATCAGCAGCGTCTGCACCGTGGGCTCCACGCCCTGCGTCACCGTGTGCATCAGCGCATTGCCGCCGGTGAAGGTCGTCACCGACTGGCTCGCCACGTCGGTCACGGTCAGCCCGTTGGCCGGCAGGTAGCGCAGCTTCGTGGTCTCGGTCGTGCCGTTCAGGCTGCCGTCGAGCTCGACCTTCGCGTTGCCCTGCACGCGGCTCGTCTTCTCGGTGTCGTTGATGTCGTTGGCCGTCACGCGGAAGTCGGTCACCGTCGACTGCGCCGAGCCGACGCGGTGCGCCAGGTCGGCGAAGCTGTACGCCAGGCTGCTGGTGCCGCTGTACACCGACGCGTCTTCGGTCTGGCAGCCGGTGAACTGCGCGGCCAGCGTGTGGTTGCCGGTGGGCAGCGTGCTGCCCGCGGCGGGAGCGGCGGCGCCGTCGAGCGTGACCGCGGCCGTGCCGCCGGCACACACCGCGTCGAGCCGGAGCATCTTGAAGTCATCGTCGGCGAACTGCAGCGGTGCACCGGCGGCTTCCATGCCCGGCAGCCACGCGGTCATCAGCGCGAGCAGCTTCGCCTGCTGGTCGTCGCTGGCCTGGTTGACCGTCAACGTCGCGGCGGCGCTGGTGATGCTGCCCTTCGGGTTCTTCACGACCACCTGGAACTGCGCGCCATTGTCGGCGGCGGTCACCGCATCCAGCGTCAGCAGCGGGCCGGTCGCGCCGGCGATGTCGGTGCCGTTGCGCTGCCACTGGTAGCTCAGCGGCGCGCTGCCCTTGGCCTCGACCGCGAAGGTCGCGGTGCTGCCGACGTTGACGACGATGCCCCGCGGCTGCGTCGTGATCACCGGGGCCGATTGCGCCGGCACCACCGTCAGCTTCGCGGCATCGGTCTGCAGCGTGCCGCCGGCGTTGCCGACGGACACGCTGAACAGCGCACCGTCGTCGGCATCCACCGTCGCGAAGGTGTACACGGCGGCGGTCGCACCGGCGATCGGCTGGCCGTTGCGCTTCCATTGGTAGGTGAACGGCGCGCTGCCGTTCACCGCCACCGAGAAGACCGCGAGCTCGCCGGAATCGACCGTCGTGTCACGCGGCGCGAACACCAGCGTCGGCGGGATCGGCGTCGCGCTGACGGTGAGCTTCGCGGCCAGTGTGGTCACGCTGCCGGCGGCGTTCGTGCCGCGCAGGCTGTAGACGGCGCCGTTGTCGGCCAGCGTCACCTCGGGCAGCCACAGGAAGCTGCTGTCGCTGCCGGCGATCTCGACGCCGTTGCGCAGCCAGACGTAGGTCATCGGCTGCGTGCCGTCGATGGTGGCGTAGAACACCACGGTCTCGCCGATCGCGACCGTCTGCGCGCGCGGGTTGCTCGTCACCTTCGGCGCGAGCTTGCTGCCGGTGGTCGCGGTCTCGAGCACCATGCACTCGGTCATCGCGCCGTTCTCGCTGCCCATCGTCACCTGGTGGATCGGCGTCACGAGCTTGTCGGTCGCGGCCCACACCGAGGTGGTCGAATCCTTGCGCACCTGCACGACGAAGTGGCCGTTGTCGTCGGTCACCGCCGAACTGCGACCCGAGTAGTCGACACCGCTGGTGCTGACGAGCACGTTCGCCGCCGGCTTGCCGTCGGCGGTCTTCACGCAGCCTTCGAGTTCGACCGTCTCGGCGATCTGGTCGGCGTTCCAGTAGCTGAAGTGCGTGACGGTGCCTTCGTAGTACTGGTTCGCGCCGGTGCCGGCGAGCGTGGCCGTGCCTTCCTGCACCCAGCGCGCGCTGGCTTCGTCGAAATGCCACAGCGGCACGCTGGCGGGCGGGTTCGGCGAGCGGGTCGACAGCGGGATGCGCACCGTGGCGCTGCTGCCGGGCTTCAGGTTCAAGCGCTTGCCGTCGGCATCGCGCAGGTCGACCTTGACCGCGCCGAAGCTCTCGATCGTGCGCACGCTGCCGTTCTGCAGCGTCGTGTAGCCGCCGGGCATGCGCTCGGGATCGCGCGCCGGGTCGACCGGCGTGACGCTGACCGACACGGTGCCGGCCACCGGCGCACCGGTCGTGGCGTCGACCAGGCTGTTGGCGGGCAGCGCCACCTGCGCGGTGCCGGCGGCATTGCCGATGGTGGCGGCGGCCGCGGCATCGAAGGTCTGCGGTGCGGCGAGCTTCAGCAGGCGCACGCGGATGTCGGCGGTGTTGCCGGTGCCGCCGCCGGTGAGCTTGACCACGGCGACGTTCGCGCCGTGCCCGGCGGCCTCGACCTTGACGCTGACGCGCTCGGCCGGCGCGACGCCGGTCAGCGTGAAGCTGCCGTCGGCGGCGGTCTTCGTGCTCGCCGCGCCGGCGCTGACGGTGGCGTCGGCCACGGCCAGGTCGCTGTCCATGTCGACGACGTGACCGGTGACGCTGGCGGTGGCCGGCGGCGGCGTCGTGTTGCCGCCATTGTTGGAATCGCCGCCGCCGCAGGCGGCCAGCGCGAGGCTGGCGAGCAAGGCGGCCAGCCCGTGGAGGAACGAATTTTTCATCGGAGTCTCTCTGTGAAAAAAAGGAAAGGCTTCAGCGCTTGCCGGCGGGTCGCGGTGCGAGCCCCTTCAGGTGCAGGTACAGCGCCTGCGCGTCGGTGTCGTTCAGCGCCTGCAGCGACTCGAACGGCATCACGCGGTCGACCGCGCTGCCGTCGGGGCGGCGGCCGCTGCGCAGCATCTGGATGAACGCATCGGCATCGGCGTAGCGCGCCATCGCGCTGCCGTCGCCCGGCGTCAGGTTCGCGGCGGCCGGCCACTCGGGCGGCGCGCCGGGAATGCGCCCGCCCGACAAGCCGGCGCCGTGGCAGCCGATGCAGGCGTTCGCGACATAGGCACCGTGCGCCGCGGTTGCCGCTTCCGGCACCGGCTGCGACGGCGGCAGCGCGTGGTCGATGATCTCGGCGGCATCGTGGATCACGCCGGCGGCATACAGCGCCTTCACCGGCAGCGGGAACTCGATCACCGCCGGGCCACCCGGCGCGGGCGGCATCTGCCGCAGCCAGGCGACCAGCGCGCCGAGGTCGGCATCGGTCAGCCGGTTGTAGTCCTCGCTCGGCATCACGATCGCCGGGCGGCCGTCGGGCTTCACGCCGTGGCGCACGGTGCGCACCCAGTCGGCGACGGTGTAGCGCTCGACCGCGCTGCCAGCTGCCGGCGTGATGTTGGGCGCCCGCACCCGCATGCCCTTGCCGTCGTTGACCACGTCCTTGCCGGCGCCATCGACGCCATGGCATTCGGTGCAGCCGCGCGACAGGTACAGGTACTTGCCGCGCGCCAGCCCCGCCGCGTCGCCCGGCAGCGTCACCGCGCCGACCTGCAGCGCGACCTGGCGCTGCATCTTGCGCTCGCCCAGCTGCGCGCCGAGCACCAGCGCGGCGGCCGAGGCCGCGACCAGGGCGGTCACCGTGAAGGCGCCGCGTTTCAACCACTTGTTCATCTCTCGGGCTCCGCCGGGGTGTTGCAGTGAGGTTCGCAGTGTTCCGGCGCCGCCGCGGCGCCACATCGCCCGAAGGAGCCAGCGGCCGCGTCAACGAGGAGCCACCCCCTTTGGGGGAGCCGCGACCGTCACCAGTTGCAACAGGCCGCCGCCATGGTTGACGACCTGGTGCTCGGCACCCGGCGGCACGACCAGCGTGCACGGCGCCTGGAAGCGCTGCGGGCCGTCGGGCAGCTGCAGCTTGCCGCTGCCCTGCAGCACCAGGATGGCCAGCTCGCCGTCGTGGTGCCGCGTGCCGGTGGACGCGCCCGGCTCCAGCTGCTGCGTGAAGGCCTCGAAGCCGCGGATGCCCTGGGCGAACCCGGCGACGCCGACACGCGGGTTCGGGCCGTCCGGCGGGTCGCGGGGCAGGGCGCTGTGGTTGATGACGAGCATGTCGCGATGCTGCGGGCCGCGGCCCCGCGCCGCATCGGCCGAAAGAGCCATCCGGTCGCGAGACGGCGGGCCATCCCCCCATTTGAGGAGGTCGTGCGCGGGCTCGGCGTCGCCTGGCGCCATCAGAATCCCGCGATGTCGTCCGCTCCCGCTTCCCACGCCTTCGCGCTGGCCAAGATCCAGCCGCCGCGGCCACGCACCAGCTTGGTCGGGCGGCCGGCGCTGGAGCTCGCGCTGGGCGCCTCGCTGCTGCAGCGGCGGTTGACCCTGCTGCTCGCGCCGGCCGGCTACGGCAAGACCTCGGCGTTGGCGCGGCAGATCCGGTGGCTGCCGCCGGGCACCGCGCTCGCGTGGGTCAGCGCCGACGAGGACGACCAGTTGCCGCGCTTCCTCGCGTGCCTGGGCCGCGCGCTGGAGCCGCACGACCTGCCGTGGCGCGTCGACCCGGATGCGCTGGCCACGCTGGCGCTCGGCGAGCGCGGACTGCGTGCGGTGGCCGACGAGCTGATCAACGCGCTGGCGGGTGCCGAGGCGGCGCGCGGCCTGCTGGTGCTCGACGACGTGCACCGCATCGCCGACCCGCAGGTGTTCGAGCTGCTGCAGTGGGTGATCGAACGGCTGCCGGCGCGCTGGAGCGTCGCGATGGCGAGCCGGCTCGAGCCGCCGCTTGCGATGGGCCGCTGGCGCGCGGCCGGCGAACTCGGCGAGTTCCGCCAGTACGAGCTGCGCTTCAACCAGGACGAGGTGGCCGCGCTGCTGGCCGGCGCCGGGCTGCCGGCGGATGCCGACGTCGCGCGCGAGCTGCTGGAGCGCACCGACGGCTGGGCCGCCGGGCTGCGCCTGAACCTGTCGGCCCGGCCCGGCGGCAACGGCGCGCGGGCCGGCGTGCTGACGCAGCGCCACCTGTTCGACTACCTCGCGGCCGAGGTGCTCGACGACATGCCGGCCGAGTTGCGCAGCTTCCTGCTGTGCTGCGCGGTGCTGCCGGAGCTGACCGCCGCGCGCTGCGCCCACGTCAGCGGGTCGCCGCATGCGGCGCGGCTGCTGGCCGAGGTGGAGCGGCGCGGCCTGTTCGTCAGCGTGCTCGATGCCGACGAGCTGACGCTGCGCCTGCACGACCTGTTCCGCGATTTCCTCGAAGACCGCCTGCAGCGCGAGCGCGCCGACGAGCTGCCGACCTTGCTGCGCCGCGCGGCCGAGGGCGAAGACGACCTGCCGCGCGCCGTCGGCTACCTGGCGCGCGCCGGCGCCTGGGACGAAGCGGCGCAGGCGGTGGCCGGGCGCGGCGCCGAGCTGCTGGCGATCGGCGGCGGGCCGAGCCTCGCGCGCATGCTGGCGCTGTTTCCGCCGGCCGAGTTCGAGCGCCGGCCCGAGCTGCATTTCCTGCGCGGGCTGAGCTGCTTCCCGACCTTCGCGTTCGACACGATGCTGGCCGCGATGCAGCAGGCCGAGGCCGGCTTCCGGGCGGCCGGCCGGGAGGCGCAGGCCTGGCGAGCACGGGCGTATGCCTGCCTCGCGATGGAGAACATGGCGCAGACCGAGGTGGCCGCGCGCGAGCTGCCGAAGCTGCTGGCGCTGCCGCTGGACGACGGCACACGCGCCATCGTGTGCTTCGGTGCGGCCTGGGCGGCGTATGCGCAGGCGCGCGCGGCCGACGTGGCGCCGTGGTTCGCGCAGATGCTGCAGGCGCTGGAGCGCGTGCCCGAGCCAGCGGTGTGGGACGCCTGCTTCTTCCACAGCCTGTGGGTCGGCATGCCGGGCATGGACGGGCTGCTGGATCGCTTCGGCGAGCGCGCGACCGCGTTGTTCGGCGACACGCCGACGCAGCTGCGCGCCGGCGTGCTGCATGCGCGGGTGTGGCTGGCGTTCTCGGCCGGCCGGCTCGACGAGGCCGGGCACTGGCTGGCGCGCGCCGACGAAGACTGCCGCTGGCTCGGCCGGCCGCGCAGCGTGCTGACCGAGAACCACCTGGCGCACATGCTGGTCGATGCGGTGGGCGGCCGGCGCGAGGCGGCGTATGCGGCGGCGCTGGAATGCCGGCACGACATCGCCGAACACGGCTCGGCACCGAACCGGCTGACGCACGAGTCCGAGGCGATCTTCACGCACAGCCGCGCCGCGTGGATCCTGCAGGACGAGGCCACGCTGCGCGAGCTGGACGCCCGGCTCGCGCAGGTGCCGAACCCGTGCGAATGGGCGGCCGCCGACGACGGCCACCGCTTCAGCCGCGCGTTCGTCGCGTTGGTCGACGGGCGGCTGCACGACGCGCAGGCGCTGCTGGCGCCGCTGGCGATCGACCACGAGCCGTCGTGCTTCTTCCCGGCCGGGCAGGCGACGGTGCTGCTGGCCGACGTGCGGCTGCGGCTGGGTGCGCTCGACGAGGCCGCGGCGACGCTGCGGCCGTGGATCGCACGGGCGATGGCGGGCGGCTCGGTCGGCGGCGCGCTGCTGTGCGGCTGGCCGGTGCTGCAGAGGCTGCGCGACACGCGCTGGGGCGAGCGGCTGTCGACGGACCAGAAGGCGATGCTGGGCCGGCTGGCCGCGACGCTTGCGCCGCGCGAAGACCCCGCCGTGCGCGCGGCACGGCCGGGCGGTGCGGCGGCGCGGGTGCCGCAGGACGACGACGCGGCCGTGCCGCGTGGGCGTTCGGAAGGCCTGGCCGGCCTCAGCGAACGCGAGCGCGAGGTGCTCGCCCGCCTGGCCGCCGGCGACAGCAACAAGCTGATCGCGCGCGGGCTCGAACTGAGCCCGCACACCGTGAAGCGGCACGTGGCCAACCTGCTCGGCAAGCTGGGCGTCGACACGCGCGGGCAGGCGGCGGCGCGCTGGCGCCAGGGCCCGTAGCCCGCCGGGCTACAGCAGCCCGAGCTTCACGCACAGGTCGCGCGTGATCCCCATGTGCCGGTCCAGCTCGTCGAGCAGCGGCTCGACCGGTGTCGTGGAGCCTTCGGCCGCGGCCTCCTGCAGCCGCGTCGCGCTGTCGGCCACGCTGCGCAGCCCGAGGCTCAGTGCCGCGCCCTTCAGCGCATGCGCCTGGCTGCGCATGCTCTCGTGGTCGCGCCGGCCGTGGGTCTGCCGCAGCGATTGCAGCGTGCCGCTGTGCAGGCCGAAGAAGCGGCCGAGCAGCTCGGCGTACTTGCCCGGCGACAGCGCGACGCTGACGTTGTCGACCGTCGCCTGGTCGAGCGGCGAGGCCGATGCGGCCGCCGTGCTGCCGTCGACCGCGGCGAACACCGGCGTCGCCTGCTGCCCGTAGCGGCCGAGCACCTCGCGCAGTTGCGGCAGGTGCGCCGGCTTCGTCAGGAAGCCGTTCATGCCGGCCTGGCGGGTGCGCTCCTGCGATTCCTGGAACGCGTCGGCGGTGAGCGCGATGATCGGCAGCTCGCCCTTCGGCGGCGGCATTGCGCGGATCGCGCGCGCCGCCGCGAAGCCGTCCATCAACGGCATGTGCAGGTCCATCAGCACGACGTCGAAGTCCTGCGCCTGCACCGCGCGCACCGCCTGCTCGCCGTTCTCGCTGAACACCGCCTGGTGGCCCAGCTTGTCGAGCACCGCCTCCAGGTAGGCGCGGTTCACCGGATGGTCTTCGGCGACCAGCACGCGCAACGGTCGGGCGGGCGCCGTGCCGTCGGCGGCGAGGCCCGGCATGGCGCCGCCCGGTGCCGCGACCGCCGGCAGCGGCAGCGTCACGACGAAGCGGCTGCCGACGCCGGCCTGGCTGCTGACCGCGATGTCGCCGCCCATCAAGCGCGCCAGGCTGCGCGAGATCTCCAGCCCGAGTCCGGCGCCGCCGTGGCGGCGCGAGGTGGTGTCGTCGCCCTGTGAGAAGCGCTGGAACAAGCGGGAGAGCATCGCGGCGTCCATGCCGATGCCGGTGTCGACCACGCTGAACAGCAGCGCGCCGTCGGCCTGCCGCGTCACCGCCAGGCTCACCATGCCGGCGTTCGAGAACTTCAGCGCGTTGCTCAGCAGGTTGAACAGGATCTGCTTCAGCCGCGTCGCGTCGGCATTCACCCAGTGCGGCACGTCGGGCGCGATGCTGACCTGCAGCTGCAGGCCCTTGGCATGCGCCTGCACCCGCATCAGCGCATCGACCTGGCCGAGCATCGCCACCAGGTCCAGCGGCTGCGGCGCGACCTGCAGGTTGCCCGATTCGAGCTTCGAGATGTCGAGGATGTCGTTCAGGATCGCGAGCAGGTGGTTCGCCGAATCCTTCGCGGTGGCCAGGAAGCCGGCCTGCTGCTTCGACAGCGGGGTGTCCTGCAGCAGCGACATCATCCCCAGCATGCCGTGGAAGGGCGTGCGGATCTCGTGGCTCATGTTGGCCAGGAACACGCTCTTCGCGCGACTGGCCGATTCGGCCTCGGTGCGGGCCACCGCCAGGTTGTCGGCCAGCGCCTGCAGCCGCTCGCCGCGTTCGGACAGGCTGCGGAACTGCCGCAGCACGATCAGCGCGAAGGCGATCAGCAGCACGCACTGGAACAGCGTCAGGCCGAGGCTCAGCTTCGATTGCGTACGCACTGCCGCATTGCGCTGCGAGACCCGCTCGTACAGCAGGTGCGACGCGCCGAGCGACAGCTCGTGCAGCGGCACGCTCAGCCCGTCGAGCTGCACCAGCAGCTGGCGCAGCGCGGCGACGTCGAGCGCGGCCGCCGGTTTCTCGCCGAGGTAGCGGTCGGCCTCGTCGACGAAGGCGCGCACCTGCAGCATCGCCTGCGTGTAGATGCCGTGGTCCGGCATGATGCGCGCCGCGCGCTCGTGGTCGACCAGGCCGATGCGGCTCACGAAGATGTCGTAGCGGTTCTGCAGCGACTCGCGCGGCGCGGCACGCGATTGCGCGAGCGACAGGTCGGCCAGCGCCACGTGCATCTCGTTGCGCAGCCGCAGGTGCTCGGTCTCCAGCTGGAAAAAGCTCCAGCCGAGCGCGTCGTTCTGGTAGTGCACGCTGCTGTCGAGCAGGTCGTACTGGCGCCACTGCACATAGGCGGCGGCGGCCAGCGCGAGCACCAGCGTGGTCGCCAGCATCACCAGCCAGCCGCGGCGGGGCGCAGTCACCGGCGGCGGCGCGCCGGTCATCGGATGTCGAGCAGCCGCAGCTGCCAGACCGCTCGGCCGTAGTGCACCGCGGTGCGCAGCTCGGGCTGGTCGTCGAACGGGTAGATGATGACGAGGGGCCCCTTGTCGCGCACCGGCATCGGCTTGTCGTCGAGCAGCCAGGCCACCATCACGTCGCTGGTCGCAGCGTCCTCGATCGGGATGTCGACCTTGTAGTCGTTCAACGCCACCGCACGCACCAGCTGGCCCTGCGCACCGGCGGCGGCCAGCAGGTCGCGCAGCCGCACGCCGGTGAACTTGCGCGGCGTCGCGTACCACGGCGTGCGGGTCCAGAAGCTGAGCTGCGGCAGCTTCTGCAGCGCCGCTGCATCGAATGACAGGCCGTCAGGGCCGTTGCGGTGCTGGATGCCGCCGATGATCGTCAGCAGCGGCTTGCCTTCGGGCGCGTCCGCCGCGCGCGCCGCGCCTGCGATCCAGCACAGGCCGACCGCGGCCAGCAGCAGGCCGGCTCGGCGTCGATCCCCCCATCCGCTCCAAAGTACCCATCGTCCCATCTGACGGATTTTGCATTGGTTTCACGGCATGGCCTGTCGCCGGTGCGCGGCTCGGCCGCGCCAGCCCGTCAACCGAAGTGGCAGATGTAGTGCATCGTGCTGGTCACCTCGATGTCGAAGGCCGACTGGCCCGGCACCGAGAACGACTGGCCGGCAGCGTACGACTGCCAGGCCTCGCTGCCGTCGAGGCGGATGCGGCAGCCGCCTTCGACGACCTCCATCACCTCCGGCGCGCCGGTCGTGAAACGCAGCGTGGCCGGCAGGATCACGCCGACGCTCTTCTTGCTGCCGTCGGCGAGCTCGATGCCGTGCGAGACGCATTTGCCGTCGAAGTAGACGTTGGCGCGGGTGGAGATGGCGGCGGTGATCTTGTCGGTGGTCATGGTCGGGTCGACGAAGGGTGGTGGACGGGACGGCGGAAGTGTAGGGGCGAAGTCGCCGGGTAAACTGGCCCGATGAGCACACCGACCGGCAGCGCGGGCCTTCAAGACGACCAGGGCGCGCTGCGTCCCGGCACCCGGCTCGGCGAGTTCGAGATCCTGCGCGTGCTCGGTGTCGGCGGCTTCGGCATCGTCTACCTCGCGATGGACCATGCGCTGGAGCGCCAGGTCGCGATCAAGGAGTACATGCCCGCCGCGATGGCCGCCCGCGGCGATGGCGACCAGGTGTCGCTGCGCTCGCAGTCGCACCTCGAGACCTTCGGCATCGGGCTGCGCTCGTTCGTCAACGAGGCCAAGCTGCTCGCGCGCTTCGACCACCCGTCGCTGGTCAAGGTCTACCGCTTCTGGGAAGCCAACGGCACCGCCTACATGGTGATGCCGTACTACGCCGGCCGCACGCTGAAGGAAGAACGCAAGGCGCTCGCCGGCGTGCCGAGCGATGCGTGGATCCGCGGCGTGATCGACCCGCTGCTCGGCGCGCTGCAGGTGCTGCACGACGAAGACGTGTTCCACCGCGACATCGCGCCCGACAACATCCTGCTGCTGCCGTCGGGGCTGCCGGTGCTGCTGGATTTCGGCGCCGCGCGCCGAGTGATCGGCGACCGCACGCAGACGCTGACCGCCATCCTGAAGCCGAACTACGCGCCGATCGAGCAGTACGCCGACGTCGGCCAGCTGCGCCAGGGGCCGTGGACCGACCTGTACGCGCTCGGCGCGGTGCTGCATTTCGTGATCACCGGCCGGCCGCCGGTGCCGTCGGCCGCGCGCGCGGTGCACGACGATGCCAAGCCGCTCGCGCAGCTCGATGAAGTGCAGCGCGGCACCATCGGCCAGCCGCTGCTGCGCTCGATCGACTGGGCGCTCGCGGTGCGGCCGAGCCACCGGCCGCAGAACGTCGCGCAGTTCCGCGATGCGCTCGACGGGCGGCTCGTGCCGCCGGAGCGGCCGCTGGCCGACGGCGAGGCGACGCAGCCGGTGTCGCGCGAGCAGGTGCAGGCCGCGTGGTCGCCGACGCAGCCGATCGACGGGCAGCCGACGGTGTTCCAGCCGACGGTGGCGGCAACGCAGCCGAAGACGGCGGTCGCGCCACGGACCGCGGCTGTGGTTCCGTCACCGCCGCTGTCACCGCCACCCCCGGCGCCGCCGCGCCGCGAGGTCGCTGCACTGCCGGCGGCCGAGCCGCCGAAGCGCCGCGGCGTGCTGATCGCCGGCCTGGCCGGTGTCGCCGTGCTGGCGATCGCGGCGGTGTTCGCGATGAAGGGTCGCGGCGGGCCCGAGGTGGAACCGACCTACGCCGAGCCGGCTGCCGCGTCGGCGCCCGCGCCGATCGCGATCGAGCCGCCGGCGTCGGCGCCGGTCGCCGCGGTCGTCGAGCCTGCTGCGGTGGCGACACTGCCGGCCGTGGCGGATGCCGCGGCGTCGGAGCCCGCCGCCGCGCAGGCGGCCGATGGCAAGGCCACTGCTGGGGCTGCCAAGCACCGCGCCGAACCGAAGGCTGCCGTGGCCGAGCTGCCGTCGACGACCCAGGCTGCGCAGCCGGCCGTCGCCACGACGCCCGCCGCGGCGGCCGCCACCGAGGCCGCCGGCCCGAAGACGCCGGGCGAAGCCTGCGGCGCACGCAAGTTCCTCGCGCGCCTGACCTGCATCCTGCGCGAGTGCGAGACCAACCCGGCGTTCCACGACCACCCGCATTGCGTGCGGGCGCGCGAACTCGAAGACGAGCGCAAGCGCAAGGAGTTGAACGGCGGCTAAGGTTGCGGTGGCGCGTCTTCGGCGAGTGCTTCCACCCGTGTCAGCCATGCCCCGAAATGAGGGCATGCCTGTCGAAGTGCGTCCAGCCCGATCTCACTGGCGATCAGTGGGCCGTGAAATTTCTTCTGGTATGCCGGCATGGCCTGCAGAATGCGTTTCGACGGCGCGGTGTGCGGGCTGTCGTTGATGTCCTCAGGTGTGTGGTGGGCCGCTGCCGCGGCCTGCAGTTGCTCGACGACGGCCTGCGTGTCTGTCCAGTCGGCGAATCGCTCGGGCTCAACGAAGAGCAGCGCCTCGAATTCGTGCACCATGAGGTGCGGGATGAAGTTGTGCTCGTCGATGTCGGCGGCCCAGCTTGCTTCGATGAACTCGGCCTTCTGCGCGCCTCTCCCTTGGATCGGAAAATCCGCATCTGCCTGGCCGGGAAAGTCCTTCGGCAGAGCGTAGAGATCGATCAACGTCGTCACGACCGACGTCGAGTCGTGCCTGCACAGGCGAGCTATCTGCGGCTTGACCTTGGCATAGCGGGTCACACCGCCCTTGTGGCCGGGACTCGTGCGCAACAGGATCGGCGTGACGTAGACGCCTGCGCGCGCGCAGTGCTCGACGAGCAGCTCGCGCACGAAAGTCTCTTCGGTCTGCCCCTCTACCAGGATGTGGACCCGCTTCACCGCGTGGGTCTCCCACCCAGCAGGTTCTTCTTCCAGAGCTCGCCGAGGCTGTAATCGGCGAGCCAGTCGGATAGCTCGTTCGAGTCCAATCGCTTGAATGTCGACGCGCCGCCGCTCTTGTCGACGACGACGAGGTCCTCGGCATCGAACTCGTTCACCAGATCCACCGATTGGGTCGAGATGATGAGTTGGTACTGTTGGGTCACCGACTTCATCATGGCGCCGAGCACCGCGATGGCGTAGGGATGCAGGCCCAGCTCGGGTTCGTCGATCAGGATGGACGACGGCATGAACGCTTCTGGCTGTTGCAGCACGGTCGCCAGGCAGATGAAGCGCAGCGTGCCGTCGGACAGTGCGCTGGCGTTGAACGGCGCGTCCTGGCCTGCCTCGGTCCACTCCAACTGGATCTTCTCGGCGTTGCCAACCGTCGGACGCAAGTGGAAATCGCCGAATGAAGGCGCGACCAGCTGGATGGACTTGACGATGCGCTTGTAGTGCGCGGCGTGGTGTTGTTGCAGACGGTAGAGGAAGGCCGCGAGGTTGCGACCGTCTTCGCGCAGGTACTCGTTGTCGTTGATCGCGTGAATCTGCTTGACCAAGGCAGTTGCGCCGGTGTCGTGGAAGTGATGGACGCGCCAGCTGCGCATGGCGCTCACCACCGCATCCTGGATCGAGTCGTGCTCCGCCGGCTCAGCGAAGCGGGTCTCGAAATGTCCGGTATGCGGCTGCTGCTCACCCCGGAAATTCCACCAGAGCACCTCGCGGGCGAACATCATCCGGTTGTCCTGCGTCGGACGCAGATTGAACTTGTAGCCGTGGTGGCTTCCGAAGTAGAGCTCGGCGCGCATTTCCTCGGTGGTCTTGCGGCCGAAGTGCAGCAGTGCGTCTGGACCACCGGCCGCGCCGACGGTGTTCTGCAACTGCTCGTCAAGGATTCTGCTGATCAGTCGGAAGAAGCCGATGAAGTTCGACTTGCCGGCACCGTTGGCGCCGATCAGAACATTGAGACGGCACAGATCGATGTCGCATCCGGCGATCGACTTGTAGCCGTTCAGAACCAGTCGTGACAGCTGATTCTTCTCATGGACCCGCTTGATCACGGTGGCGCTCCAGGTCGGCAAAGCATGGATTCATCGTTCCTCATGGCAGCTCATTCTGCCCTCCGGTCGATTCTCTCCGCTTTTCAGCGCGCCGCTGAACCTGCTCGATTCAGGCAGTGCAGTGTCAGTGCAACGCCGACAGGAACTGCTTCAACTCTGCCGTCTGCGGCGCGCCGAACACCTGCTCCGGCGAGCCGACCTCGTGAATCCGCCCGGCATGCATGAACACCACGCGGTCGGCGACCTTGCGGGCGAAGTTCATCTCGTGCGTGACCATCAGCAGCGTCATGCCCTCGTCGGCCAGCGTCTCGACGACGCGCAGCACCTCGCCGACCAGCTCCGGGTCCAGCGCCGACGTGATCTCGTCGCACAGCAGCACCGCCGGTTCCATCGCGAGCGCCCGCGCGATCGCGACACGCTGCTGCTGGCCGCCCGACAACTGCTCCGGCTGCGCATCGAACTTCTCGGCCAGCCCGACGCGCTCCAGCAGCTTGCGCGCCTGTTCGGTGCAGTCCGGGTTCGCCTTCTTCTTGACCAGCGTCGGCGCGAGCATCACGTTGCGGCCCACGCTGAGGTGAGGGAACAGGTTGAAGCCCTGGAAGATCATCCCGACGCGCTGGCGCAGCGCGCGCATCGCCGCCGCATTGCCGTGCAGCAGCGGCTGGCCGTCGACTGTCAGCGTGCCCTCCTGGAACTGCTCCAGCCCGTTCACGCAGCGCAACAGCGTGCTCTTGCCCGAGCCGCTCTTGCCGATGATCGCGATCACCTCGCCGCGCGTCACCGACAGGTCGATGCCCTTCAGCACCTCGTTCGTGCCGAAGCGCTTGCGCAGCGCGGCGATCTCGACGATGACTTCAGGCGTGGCCATGCAGTTTTCTCTCCAGCGAACGGGCCCACAGGGACACCGGGAAGCACAACGCGAAATACAGCAGCGCGACGAACGCGAACACGGTGAACGGCCGGAAGGTCGCGTTGGCGATCGTCGAGCCGGTCTTGGTCAGCTCGGCGAAGCCGATCACCGACGCGAGCGCGGTGCCCTTGATGATCTGCACCGCGAAGCCGACCGTCGGCGGCACCGCGACCCGCAGCGCCTGCGGACCGATCACGTGGCGCAGCTGCTCGCCCAGGTTCATCGCGAGCGCGCTCGACGCCTCCCACTGGCCTTTCGGCACCGCGTTGACGCAGCCGCGCCAGATCTCGGTGAAGAACGCGCTGCTGTAGAGCGTCAGCGCGATGGCCGCGGCGGTCCAGTTCGACAGCGACAGCCCCAGGCCCGACAGCCCGAAGAACAGGAAGAACAACTGCATCAGCAGCGGCGTGCCCTGGAACAGCTGCACGTAGCCGGCCACCAGCCGCTCGGCGCCCGGCAGCTTCGCCAGCCGCGCGACCAGCAGCGCCAGCCCGACGATCGCGCCGCCGATGAAGGCGACCAGCGACAGCGCCACCGTCCAGCGCAGCGCGAGCAGCAGGTTGCGCAGGATCTCCCACAGCGTGAAGTCGACCATTGGCTACTTTCCGAAGATGAAGCGGGGGCCGACCCAGTTCAGCAACCGGCGCAGCGCGATCGACAGCACCAGGTAGATCGCGGTGCCGACGATGAAGGCCTCGAAGGCCCGGAAGTTGCGCCCCTGGATCAGGTTCACCGCATGCGAGAGCTCGGCCGTCGCGATCTGCCCGCAGACCGCCGAACCCAGCATCACGATGACGATCTGGCTGACCATCGCCGGCCACACGCGCTTCAGCGCCGGCGGCAGCACGACGCGGGTGAACACCTGGATCTCGCTGAGCGCCAGGCTGCGCGCCGCCTCGATCTGGCCGCGCGGTGTGGCGGCGATGCCGGCCCGCACGATCTCGGCCGCATAGGCGCCGAGGTTGATCACCATCGCGAGCACCGACGCGGCCTCGGGCGACAGCCGCACGCCCAGGCTCGGCAGCCCGAAGAACAGGAAGAACAGCTGCACGATGAACGGCGTGTTGCGGATCAGCTCCACGTAGGCGCCGGCCGCGAAGCGCAGCCCTGCCGCGCCGTGCAGCCGCGCCCACGCGCAGGCCACGCCGAGCCCGAGGCCGAACACCGCCGACACGCCGGTCAGCGCGAGCGTGATGCCCACGCCCTTGGCCATCAGCGGCCACTCGGCCAGCACGGCCGGGAAGTCGAGGCTGATCATCGCGGCTTGGCTTGGATTACTGCGGGAGATCGCCGGCGGGCCGGCCGAGCCACCTCACCGCCATCTTGTCGAGCTCGCCGCTCTTCTTCGCGTCGGCAATGACCTCGTTGACCTTCGCGCGCAGCTTGTCCTCGCCCTTGGCCACGCCGATGAAGTTCGGCGAGTCCTTCAGCAGCAGCTTGAACTCGGTGCCGAGCTGCGGGTTCTTCGCCATCATCGCGCCGGCCACCGACGCGCCGGTCGCGATCAGCTGGGTCTGGCCCGACACATAGGCCGAGACGGTCACGTTGTTGTCCTCGAAGCGCTTCACGTCCAGGCCCGACGGCGCGATCTTGCCGAGCTCCTGGTCTTCCATCGCGCCGCGCGTCACGCCGATGCTCTTGCCGGCCAGGTCGGCGGGCGTCTTCACCGTCAGCGTCTTCGGGCCGAACACCGCCTGGAAGAACGGCGAGTACGCGGCGGTGAAGTCGATCACCTTCTCGCGCTCGGGGTTCTTGCCGAGCGTCGAGATCACCAGATCGGCCTTCTTCGTCTGCAGGTACGGGATGCGGTTCGAGCTCGTCACCGGCACCAGCTCGACCTTCACGCCCAGCTTCGCGGCGATCAGCGTGGCCATGTCGACGTCCAGGCCCTGCGGCTTCAGGTCGGTGCCGACGAAGCCGTACGGCGGGTAGTCGGTCGGGATCGCGATCGTGATCAGCTTCTTCGCCAGCACGTCGTCGAGCGCGGTCTGCGCCAGCGCGGCGGACGCCGCGAACAGCAGCGGGGCGGCGGCCAGCAGGCCGAGGGCTTTCAGGAAACAGCGGTGGCTCATCGTCAGTACTCCGGGGTGGATGAGGAAGAAGAATCGGGTGCGACCGGCGGGCTTGTATGCAAGGGCTGTGCCTTGCCTGTCTTTTTTCCATTCCCGACCGGCGACAGCGCGCTGCGCAGCGAGGCCAGCGGGTCGACGGCCCCGCTCGGGTCGAGGTGGGCGGCCACGCTGTCGATGTGGCGGCGCATCAGCTCGGCGGCGGCGGCCGCATCGCCGCGTTCGAGCGCGGCGACGATCCCGGCATGCTCGGCACACGACTGCG
This sequence comes from Rhizobacter sp. Root1238, assembly GCF_001425825.1. GTDB lineage: Bacteria > Pseudomonadota > Gammaproteobacteria > Burkholderiales > Burkholderiaceae_C > Rhizobacter. The sequence goes on along the minus strand of NZ_LMDM01000015.1, from coordinate 3,997 downwards.
CGGCCTCGTGGTTCGACTGGTACAGCACCGCGATCAGCGTGGTGCGGGCGGTCAGGTCGCGCAGGATCTCGGCCAGCGTGCCGTTGCCGGCGCACTCGGCGAGGCAGACGTGGAAGTCCCCGAGCAGGAAGCTGCGCTCGCCCGCATCGGCCGCCGCCACCGCGGCCTGCTCCTGCGCCACGTGCGCACGCAGCCGTCGCAGCGGCGCGCCGGCCAGCGGTGCGGCCAGCGACTGCAGCAGGCCGGTCTCGATCAGGCGCCGCGCGGCGAACGCCTCGCGTGCGTCCTCCGGCGACGGCTGCACGACGAACCAGCCGCGGCGCGAATTGACCTCGACCATGCCGCGCGCCGCCAGCCGAGTCAGCGCTTCGCGGACGATGGTTCGGCTGACGCCGAACAGGTCGGCGAGCGGCTGTTCACCGAGGCGGGCACCGGGCGCGAGCTTGCGCGCGAGGATCGCGTCGACGATGCGGTCGGCAATGTGTTCGGGCTTGTTGCGGATGGCAGGCACCAGCGTGAGGCATGGATCGGTTGCATACAAGCCGGCTCACCAAAATGAGGCGTTCCGGCCGCTCGGCCCACTCGGCAGGCGTGTGGCGGGCCGTTGTATGCAAGTGCCGGACCCGAGCCGGCGATCACGGTGGAATTGGCTTGGCGGCGATTCACTCGCGCAGCCGCAGCAGCGTGCGTTGCAGCAAGCGCGCATCCGCACTTGCCCGGTGCCGAGTCAGCCCCAGCTCATTGCTGACGGCCTGCTTGGTGGCATACCAGTCGCGGGCTTCGGCTTCTGTCAACAGCGAGCGCAGGTTGTCAAGCCGGAAGCTCGGCACCAGGCCTGCTTCTTCATACAGCGCACCGAGCCAGGGGTAGTCGTGGGCCCAGCCATCGCTGTAGAGCGTCAAGCCGTGCAGCTGGTCGTTCAGCCATTGCGCGACCTCGGGCACCGGCCGGCCGTGCACCAGCAGCGTCTCGCGGCGGATCTGGTGCACCTGCTCGGCGGCCGGATCCCAGTGCGTCCAGTGGCGCGCCGGCCGGATCAGGCTGCAGAAGCTGCTGCCGTCGGGCAGCACGTAGCCGACCTCGATCGGGTAGCTGTCGCGGCCGAAGCCCGAGGCCTCGATGTCGAGGATGGCCGGGGCGCCCGCACCTGCGCCGGTGGGCCGCGGCCCACCCGCGGTGGACACCGCCGGCACGGACGAAAGCGGCTGCACGAGGGCCATGCGGCAGCTTAGGCAATCGGCGCGCCAGCCGTCCGGGGAGAAGCCCGCGGACTGGCGTTCGTTTCCTTCCTTTCAGTTGTCGACCGCGAACCCGTCAGCCCGACGCATGGCGCGAATCGGCCCAGGGCCGCAGGCGATCGGTCGTGTCGCGGCTGCCCGGCGCGTTGCTGCCGCAGGCGGCGAAGAAGGAAGTGGTCAGCGTGACGATCGCCATCAGCAGGTGCAGCAGCAGCCAGTTGACGACCAGGAAGGCGAGCAGCGCGCCCGGCGTCTGGACCGCCAGGTCCCGCGCGGCAGAGCCGAACAGGATCTTCCCGATGCCGAGCAACGCCAGCACGGCGATCGCCGCGGCGGCGTACCGGAGGTTCCGCCGACCCGGCCTGAGTGGTGCGGCGTGCAGGGCCAGCGGCCGCAGTTGCTCGATCAGCTGCCACCGCGTCGACACGTCGTTCAGCCCCATCACCTGCAGCGGCAGCAAGGCATAGGACAGCGTCCAGAACAGCAGCAGCGCATCGGGGCCCCGGCCGGCGAGGCCGAGGTCGCCGGGCACCATCAGCACGGCGGCCGCATCGCCGATGCCGAAATGGCTGGCCGCCAGGCAACCGTATGCGCCGCCGACCAGCAGCGCGATCGGCGGCACCAGCGTGCGCATGCGGCGCAGGTGGTGGCACGCCAGGCGCCACGTCAATCGGGTCACGACATGGGCCCAGGCGGCCGATGCGGTCGATGCATGAAGGTGACTCAATGGGCTTCTCCCTGAACGGTGCTGGCCTGCCATCGGCCGCGTCACAAGCGTAATCAGAACGGAGCCCAAGCGGCTCATGCCCGGCCATACAAGTTGTTGATGCCGCGTTCTGTGAAATGCATCGCCTGCACGGTGTCTGCGCAATTGCCGACCAGGACAGCGCCCGCGGTGTCGGATCGGTTCATGAAGCTGCCACACGGGCACCGCAGACTGCGCGTTTTCATGCATCACCGAGGACGAATCGAATGGACCGCCGGATCTTCTTGTCGAACGCGTTGCTGTTGGCGGGTGCGGGCACCGTGCCGGGGCTGTCGTCGGCCCAGCCGGCCCCGTCCGGTGCGGCCGCGGTGGTCACGCGCGATGCGATGCGTCCGCAGTTTCCGTCCGGCGTGCAGTCTGGCGATGCGCGGGCCGACAGCGCGATCGTCTGGACGCGCAGCGACCGGCCGGCGCGCCTGTGGGTCGAGTGGTCGAGCACGGCGAGCTTCGCCAACCTGAACCGCGTGCGCGGGCCGCACCTGCTCGAAGACAGCGACTTCACCGGCCGCGTCGACCTGACGGGCCTGCCGGCGGGCCAGGAGGTGTTCTACCGCGTCGTGCTGCAGGACCTGCACAACGAGCGCGTGCTGTCCGAGCCGATGCCGGGCCACTTGCGTTTGCCGGCGGCCTCGCATGGCAAGCCGTTGCGCGATGTGCGTTTCGCCTGGAGCGGCGACACCGCCGGCCAGGGCTTCGGCATCAACGAGGCCTGGGGCGGCATGAAGATCTACGAACAGATCCGCAAGGTGAACCCCGATTTCTTCCTGCACAGCGGCGACACGATCTATGCCGACGGCCCGATCGCCGCGCAGCTGAAGTTGCCCGACGGCAGCACCTGGAACAACCTGGTGACCGAAGAGGTCAGCAAGGTGGCCGAGACGCTGAACGAATACCGCGGGCGCTACCGCTACAACCTGATGGATGCCAACATCCGGCGCCTGTCGGCCGAGGTGCCGCAGATCTGGCAGTGGGACGACCACGAGGTCAGCAACAACTGGTCGGACTCGAAGGACGTGTCGGGCGACGCGCGCTACACCGAGAAGAACGTGCCGCTGCTGGTGGCGCGCGCGAGCCGCGCGTTCCTCGAGTACGCGCCGCTGCGCCGCGGGCCCGATGCCGAGAGCGAGCGGGTGTACCGCCATCTGCCGCAGGGGCCGCTGCTCGACGTGTTCGTCGTCGACATGCGCAGCTACCGCGGCCCGAACGGTGCCAACCTGCAGACCGCCGAGACCGCCGAGAGCGCGTTCATGGGACGCCCGCAGATCGCGTGGCTGCTCGACGGGCTGAAGCGTTCGAAGGCGACCTGGAAGGTGATCGCCGCCGACATGCCGATCGGCGTGCAGGTGCCCGACGGCAAGGACGCGCAGGGCCGCGACAAGTGGGAGGCGATCGCCAACGGCGACGACGGCGTGCCGCTCGGCCGCGAGCTGGAGATCGCGCGGCTGCTGCGCGAGATCAAGCGGGCGAACATCAAGAACATCGTCTGGCTGACGGCCGACGTGCACTACACGGCGGCGAATTTCTACGACCCGCGCAAGGCGAAGTTCAGCGACTTCCTGCCGTTCTGGGAGTTCATCTCCGGTCCGCTGAACGCCGGCAGCTTCGGGCCGAACAAGCCCGACGCGACGTTCGGCGTGCAGGTGGTCTACGAAAAGGCGCCACCGGTGCAGAACACGGCGCCGAGCGAGGGCTACCAGTTCTTCGGGCAGGTCGACATCGATGCGAAGACCAAGGCCTTCACGGTGAACCTGAAGGACCTGACCGGGGCGACCTTGTTCACGAAGACGCTGCCGGCTGCTTGACGGGTCGGTTCGTTTGGCAAAGGCGCGGGTGGGGAGGCTGTGGCGCGCCGTCGGGGGCGGTCCTCGGCCCCCAGAGGGCCGAGGACTTCCCTCCGCTGGCTGGCTTCATGGCCCGTCGCCGAAACTCCCTCCGCTCACTTCGTTCGCTGTGGTCAAACAGTCGGCGACAGTCAGTGTCGGCGACAGTCAGT
>NZ_LMDM01000014.1 GCF_001425825.1 Rhizobacter sp. Root1238 | reverse complement strand
GAACCAATTCGCTGTGGTCTACGAGGAGCGATTCACACTGCCGGCGCACGGCAGTCGATAAGCGAGTCGGCCAATAGCCAATTCAGCTCAACCGCCTCGCACACAGAAATCCTGACAGCCCCATTTTGCTTGCCCTGCCCCGAGGCTTCCGGCCAGTCCGGCTCTCCGCTGACGGGTTCGTACTTGCGACTCCCGACTCGCTCCTTCACCCTGCCCAAGGAATTCTGGCTTGCGGCATTCAGCTTGCGGGCGGCTCCACGAACGCGTGAGCCTGCCTTCTTCGTCACCTTGCGCGCGCTGCTTGCGGCATCTTCAGCTCCTTGCGCGACGACACCCCCTGCAGCTCGGACAAAACCACTACCCGCCTCTGCCACATGAACAGCTGCCTCGTAGGCCATCCTCATCGCGTGACGCCTCAAGTCACGTCCAGCCTTCTCGGCATTGTCGATCACGTGAAGGCAGCCCTTCTCCAGGAAATCGACATACCCGTTCAGCGCGGCATTCGCGCCGTGCCGAATATTTTCCACTCTGGTGTGCAACCGATGAGCAGTTGGGCTGTGATAGACCTGCTTCGGCAGTTTGTTCAGGCCCTTCTTCATCACGTGAAGGGGCCTGCGGAGTGAGGGGAGTGAGGGGAGTGAGTGGAGCAAGGGGAGCGAGGGGAGCGACATGGGGCTGACCTTTGACAAACAACTGGAGCTGATGAAGATGCGTACGGCGCACCGCGGATCCGACCCACCAGACTCGATCTCCGTGCGCCTTGAGTAACAAGGCCGCCCCATCGGTTCCCAGCCGTGGGCTGTCGTTTGTCAGGTCGCCCGCGCCGCCTCCACCCCATCCCCCTTGAACATCGCCTTGATCCCCCGCACCGCCTGGCGGATGCGCGACTCGTTCTCGATCAGCGCAAAACGGACGTGGTCATCGCCGTGATCGCCGAAGCCGATGCCGGGCGACACCGAGACCTTCGCCTTCGCCAGCATCTGCTTCGCGAACTCCAGCGAGCCGAGCGCCCGATACGGTTCGGGAATGCGCGCCCAGATGTACATCGAGGCCTTCGGCGTCTCGACCATCCAGCCGGCCTCGTGCAGGCCCTTCACCAGCACGTCGCGGCGGCGCTGGTATTGCGCGGCGATGTCCTTCACGCACTGCTGGTCGCCCTCGAGCGCGGCAATCGCCGCCACCTGCAGCGGCGTGAAGGTGCCGTAGTCGTGGTACGCCTTGATGCGCGCCAGCGCCGCCACCAGGTCGCGGTTGCCGACCATGAAGCCGATGCGCCAGCCGGCCATGTTGTAGCTCTTCGACAGCGTGAAGAACTCGACCGCGATGTCCTTCGCGCCCGGCACCTGCATGATCGACGGCGCCTTCCAGCCGTCGAACACGATGTCGGCATAGGCCAGGTCGTGCACGACGAAGATGTCGTGCTTGCGCGCGAGCGCCACCACGCGCTCGAAGAAATCCAGCTCGACGCACTGCGCCGTCGGGTTGCTCGGGAAGCCCAGCACCATCATCTTCGGCTTCGGGTAGCTGCCGCGGATCGCGCGCTCCAGTTCGGCGAAGAAGTCGACGCCCGGCACCAGCGGCACCGAACGGATGTCGGCGCCGGCGATCACCGCGCCGTAGATGTGGATCGGGTAGCTCGGGTCGGGCACCAGCACGGTGTCGCCGCGGTCCAGCGTCGCGAGCATCAGGTGCGACAGGCCCTCCTTCGAGCCGATCGTCACGATGGCCTCGCTGTCGGGATCGATCGCGACGCCGTAGCGGTCCTGGTACCAGTGCGAGATCGCGCGGCGCAGCCGCGGAATGCCCTTCGACGTGGAATAGCCGTGCGTGTCGGGCCGCTGCGCCACCTCGGCGAGCTTCGCGACGATGTGCGGCGGCGTGGGCCCGTCGGGGTTGCCCATGCTCATGTCGATGATGTCTTCGCCACGACGGCGTGCGGCGGCGCGCAGCTCGGCGGTGATGTTGAAGACGTAGGGGGGAAGACGGTCGATGCGCGCGAAGCGGCGCTGGCCTGCGGAAGAGGACATTGAGAAGACTTTCACGTGAGCGCCCGGAACCGTCCGAGCGACGTGAGCCGCGCATGAGGCGCGGCCCGGGCGGGATGGTAGCGGAGGTTTTGGGCGGGCAGGCGTTTCGACAGGCTCGACGCGAACGGGGGGGCGGCTCAGCGCGAACGGGGGGGGCGGCTCAGCGCGACTTTTCGACGGGCTCAGCGCGACCCTTCGACAGGCTCAGGCGAACGGGTTGTTGAACTCAGGGCGAACCAGTCTTCCGCTTGCGCACGTCCGCACCCCGCACCTCGAAGTGCACCGCCTGCAGCAACGCGCCATCGCGCGCCACCAGCTTCAGCTCGTGCCGCCCCGGCCACGGCGCCCAGTGCAACCGCTCGCCCTGCCCGAGCGCCTTGCCGTCCATCCACCAGCTGCCGCCCTCGCCTTCCAGCACGATGCGCTGCGCGGCGGGCGGCATGTCGGGATCGATCGCGAAGATGCTGCCGTCGCGCGGGCTGGCAATGCCGAAGCGCTGCGTGCCGCGCACCTGCGCGCTCGCGCTCCACAGCGCCTGCTCGGTGCCGGCGATGAACACCTCGTCGCGCGCGGTCTCGCGCCGGTCGTCGAAGCGGATCGGCATCGTCACCACGCCCGCCGGCGCCGCCGGCCGCTTCGACGGCGTGCCGTCGTGCAGCTGCCGCACCAGCGCCTGCCACACCGGCGCTGCACCGCTGACGCCGCTCACGTCGTGCATCGCCTCGCCGCTCGCGTTGCCGACCCACACGCCGACGGTGTAGCGGTCGGTGAAGCCGATGCACCAGTTGTCGCGCATGTCCTTGCTGGTGCCGGTCTTCACCGCGGCGAAGCCCTTCGTGACGAGGCTGCTGTCCAGCCCGAAGGTGCGCGCCCGCGCCGCGTTGTCGGCCAGGATGTCGGTGACGAGCCAGCTTGCCGCCGCACCCGCGACGCGCTTCGGCGCACCCGCCGGACCACGCAACGCCGGCGGCGAGTACAGCCCGCCGTTGGCCAGCGTGCGGTAGGCGTTGGTCAGCGCCAGCAGGCTCACGTCGGCGCTGCCGAGCGCCAGCGAATGGCCGTAGAAGCCGCCGGTCTCCGGCAGCGCCAACCCCAGCGCGTTGAGCCGCTCGACCAGCGCATCGGGCCCGAGCATCGCGCCCACCCGCACCGCCGGCACGTTCAGGCTCGCGCCGAGCGCGGTGCGCGCGCTGACCCAGCCCTTGAACGCATGGTCGTAGTTCTGCGGCAGGTACAGGCCGTTGGTCGTCGCCAGCTGCGCCGGCGAATCGTCGAGCAGGCTGGCCGGCGTGATCAGCCGGCGCTCGAAGGCCAGTTCGTAGACGAAGGGCTTCAGCGTCGAGCCCGGCTGGCGGCGCGCGAGCACGCCGTCGACCTGCGCCGCATCCGAGAAACTGCCGCTGGAGCCGACCCACGCGCGCACCTCGCCGCTGGCGTTGTCCAGCACGACGATCGCGCCGTCTTCGACGTTGCGGCCCGACAGCTCGGCCAGTTGGCGGCGCAGCGTGTTGACCGCGAAGCGCTGCAGCCGCGCATCGAGCGTGGTGCGCAGCACCGGCGCCTGGGTCGCCGCATCGCCTGTCACCACCTGCCGGGCGAAATGCGGCGCAAGCTGCTCGCCCAGCGGCATGCCGCCCTGGCGCGTGAGCGCCGTCTGCGCCAGCGCGGTGACACCCTTGCAATCGAGCTTCTGAAGTTGCAGCACGCCGCATGCCCGTTGCGCAACGACAGTCGGCGTTGCATTCGGCCCGCGCAGCAGCGCCGCCGCGATCGCCGACTCGTCGACATCGAGCCCGCCCGGGTGCTTGCCGAACAGCGTCTGCGACAGCGCATCGATGCCGACCACCTCGCCGCGGAACGCGACCCGGTTCAGGTAGGCCTCGAGGATCTCGCTCTTTTTCCAGCGCGCATCGAGCCGCGTCGCGGTGACGGCCTGGCCGAGCTTCTGCCCGACGCTGCGCCCGCCGACCGGCCGCGCGAGTTCGTCGTCGAGCAGGCCGGCCAGCTGCATCGTCAGCGTCGACGCGCCGCGGGTGCGGGTGTTCCACACATTGGCCCAGGCGCTCTTCGCGACCGCACCCCAGTCGACACCGCTGTGCTCGTAGAAGCGCCGGTCCTCGCTGAGCACGATGGCCTGCAGCAGCGCCGGCGAGACCTGCTGCAGCGGCACCCAGGCCAGGCGGCGCGCGCTCTTGTCGACCCGCAGCGTCTGCAGCGGCGTCCCGTCGCGGGCCAGCAGCGCCACGTCGGACGGCTTCCATGCCGCCTTCACGTCGTTGAAGCTCGGCAGCGCCTGTGCCACGCCTGCTGCCATCAGCAGGACTGCGGCGGCACAGGCGCGCCCGCTCACGGCGCCACCTCGATCGCCGCGTTCGGCAACTCGCCGAAGCTCTCCGGCGCGTACATCGCCTCGACACGCGTCGGCGGCAGCGCGAAGCGGCCGTGGTTGTTCAGCCGCACGGTGTACTCGATCACGTGCTTGCCACGCGGCAGGTAGTCGTAATAGCTGCGGAAGGCCTCGAAGCTGCGCTCCTCGTACACCGGCCAGCTTCCCTGGCGCTTCTCGCCTTGCGTCGCGATCGCGCTGTCGCGGCCAAGCCCCGAGCCGAGCAGCGTCGCACCGCCCGGCACCGGGTCGCTGACCACCACCCAGGTCATGTCCGACTGCGCATCGACCTCGACCCGCACCCGCAGCACGTCGCCGCGCGACCACTTCGACTTGTCCTTCTGCTCGACCGCAGTGACGGTGCGCGCGAGGCTGTAGCCGGCGCGGATCGGCTCCTTCAGCGGGATCGCCGCGAGGCCCTGCACCGTCAGCCACGGCTTGCCGCTGCCCTCTTGGGTCACGCCCAGCGTGCCGGCCTTGTCGGGCCACGGCAGCGTCACGACGCCGCCGTCGGCCGACTTGCCCCAGTCGATCGCGGCCGGCGCGCCGCCGGTGCTCGCGACCGTGCGGCCGGCGACCTTGGCGGATTCGAACTTCGCCGAGAACTTGTCGAGCGCGAGCGAGCCCCACAGGTTGGCCGTCGTCGTCAGCCAGGCGCCGCCGCGCTGGCGACCCAGGCTGCCGACCACCATGCGCGGCAGGTCGTCTCGCCAGGCCGGGTCGTCGAGCACCGCGAGGATCAGCCGCGCCGCGTTCGCGTCGGCGCTGTCCATCAGCCACCACCAGAAGTCGTCGCCCTCGTTGCTGAAGCGCAGCGTGGCGCCGGCATAGGTCAGCCGGCCGCGCAGGATCTGCTGCACTTCCTCCAGCCGCTTGGCCTGCTCGGGCACGCCCTGCACGCGGCGCAGGATGTTGAGCCAGTCGATCACCGCGGCGGTCGGCCACTGGTTCGGTGTGATGTTGACCGAGCCGAGCATCTTCGGCTGCGCCCGGCCGTAACGCGACAGCGCCTCGATCGCGGCCAGCTTGCGCACGTCCAGGTCGGCGCGCGGCGACCAGAACTTGCGCTCGATGCGGCCTTCGACGAACGCGGTCAGCCCGTCCAGCATGCTGTCGCGCGCGGCGGGCGGCAATTCGAAGCCGGCCTCGTGCGTCGCGGCCAGCACGTAGGCGGTGAGCCGGTCGCTGCCGCGCGGGCCGTCTTCGGCGCGCGGCGGAAAGTAGCTCGCGAGCCCGTCGCTGTCGAGGTAGGTCGGCAGCGCGTTCGCGACGCCGGCCCACAGCTTCGCGTCCTTCAGGCCGACCGACTTCGAGGTCTTCTGCTCCAGGCAGATGAACGGGTAGGTCTCGAAGTAGCGGCGGATGCCGGGCAGCGCACCGGTCAGCTTCGGCTGCACGCCGACTTTCAGGCCGCCGCGCTTGACGCCCGTGTCGGGCAGCGCATCGGCCGGCGCCGCCACCGGCAGCGAGAACGGGCCGTCGAGCTGCGACAGCGTCGCCTGCAGCACGCGCACCGGCACCGCGGCACTGACCAGCTGCGTCACCTTCAGCTTGTCCTTGGCCTTGTCACCGGCGAGTTCTTCGGCACCCGCCTCCCACCCGATGCTGAACACCTCGGCCGGCACGTCGACCGGCCACGCCAGCTCCTTCGCGCCACCGGCCGGCAGCACCACGTCCTGCGGCGGCAGCTCGATCGGCGTGCGCACGATGTCGCGGCCCTGCTCGCCGCCGCTGTTCGCGCTGCCTGCGAGCGTCGCCCGCACCTTCATCTCGTGCGTGGTGGTGTTGCGCAGCGTCAGCATCGCGCTGAAGCGGTCGCCGTCGCGCACCAGCGGCGGCAGGCCGGACAGCACCTGCAGGTCCTGCGTGACGCGGATGCTGGTGCTGCCGCTGCCGAACTGCTGCAGCCCGGCATCGGCCACCGCCACGAGCCGGAAGCTGGTCAGCGAATCGTTCAGCGGCACGTCGACCACCGCCTCGCCGTTGGCGTCCAGCGCCACCTGCGCCTTCCACAGCAGCAGCGTGTCGAACAGCTCGCGCGTCGCGTTCTTGCCGCCGCCGCCGCCGGCGGCCACCGCCTTGCGGCCGTAGTGGCGCCGGCCGATGATCTCGCTCTGCCCGGTGCTGGTCTCGACGCCGAGCGCGCGCGGCTTCAGCATCGCGCCGAGCAGGTCCCACGAATCGTTCGGGCGCAGCGCCAGCAGGCCTTCGTCGACCGCGGCGAACGCCACCTCGGTGTTCGCGAGCGGCTTGCCGTCATGCAGCACCTTGATGCGCGCCTTCGCGGTCTGGCGCACCGCGTACTGCGGCTTGTCGGCCGTCACGCTGACCTGCAGCCGGTGCGCCTGCAGTCCCACCTTCAGCGCGGCGATGCCGAGCTTGAAGGCCGGCTTCGACAGGTCGACCATCGCGGTCGGCGCCTGGTACTCGCGGCCCTCGTACCAGAACGAGCGCGCCCAGTTCAGCGGCTCCTTCCAGCCCCAGCTGAAGAACGAATACCACGGCACCTCGCGGATGCGCCCGCGCAGCACCAGCACGTCGACATACACGTTCGGTCCCCACGACGGCTCGATCTTCAGCTCGACCGTCGGGTCGTCGCCGCGCAGCGTGACGACGCGGGTCGCGATGATGCCCTCGCGCTCGACGCTGACCAGCGCGGTCGCCTCGCGGAACGGCATGCGCACCTGCAGCCGCGCGGTCTCGCCGGGCTCGTAGCTCTTCTTCTCGGGCAGCACGTCGATGCGGTCGTCGTTGTCCTGCGCGAACCACAGCTCGCCCTGCTTCGTGACCCACACGCTGGACGCCGATTCGGCGACGTTGCCGGCCTTGTCGCTCGCCTTCGCGATCAGCTCGACCTGGCCGGCGTTCTCGAGCGCCGCATCGCACAGCAGCAGGCCGCGGTCGTCGGTGTTGCCGCTGCACACCGTGCCGAGCTCCTTGACCTCGGTGCGGTTGTCGTAGGCGTAGAAGCCGCCGACCATGCGCTTGCGCGTGCTGATGACCTGCGACAGCCGGCCCCGCACCTCGACGGCCTGGCCCTTGACCGGCTGGCCGGCGGTGTCGAGCGCCAGCACCTGCAGCTTGACCTTGCCACGCGCGCTCGCCCACGAGCCGGTCTTCACGCCCAGCACCACCGCGCTCGGCCACAGCGAGACGGTGGTGGACGCGGTCTGCACCTCGCCGTTCGGGTCGTTGAAGGTGAGCTCGGTGACGAGCTCGCTCGGTCGCTTGATCGGCGGCAGGTCCTTCACGGTGACGCTGGCCGCGCCGTCGCGGTCGGTCGTCACCGGCAGCTTGTCGGCCACCACCTTGCCGCTCGCCTCGGGTGCGCCTTCGTCGCCGTCGTCGCTGCGCGCAGCCTGCTTCGGGTCGCGCGGCGGCTCGAAGCTGAATTCGTCGTAACCCGCCAGGCCGCTCGCGCGGCCGCGCAGCAACGCAGTCAGGCGCGCCGGTGCCTGCGCCATCCCGCCGCCGGCGAAGTAGTTCAGCTGCACGCCGATCGGCAGCTCCTTCGGTGCGATCGGTACCTCCTTCGGCCCGCTGACGCGCGCATCGACCAGCGGCAGCCGGAACTCCTCGACGCGGAAGCTGCCAGCCGACCAGCTGCTGCGCTGCCGGTCGTCGCCGCCGCCCTCGCGCTCCAGCGTGACGTCGTAGACGCCGAGCTTGGCGGCCGGCGGGATGTTCCAGCTCGACACCGCGCTGCGCGTGCCGTTCCAGCTCAGCGGCAGCGCGATCTCCTGCCCGCTGCCCTGGTGCACGATCTTCAGCCGCGTCGGCAGCCGCTCGGCCGGCAGCGCAGCAAGCCCGCTGCGGGTCTCGCGGCGCAGGAAGTGCTTCATCGACACCGTCTCGCCGGCGCGCAGCAACGTGCGGTCGAACACCGTGTGCGCCTGCACGTCGGGCTGCGTGTCGTTGCTGGTCGGGAAGCTGAAGCGCCAGGTCTCGATGCCCTTCTGCCAGCTGCTGAAGACGAAGGCGGTGTCGGTCAGGCCCTTCGGCGTCGGCTTGCGGGCGGTGACGAAGAAGCCGGTGTCGGCCGGGCATTCGTCGGCCCGCTCGAGCGGCTGCTCGATGCGCGCGAGGCCGCTTGCATCGGTGCGGCCGGCCCACAGCCGGTGTCCGCGGCAGTCGTTGACGGCGATGTCGGCGTCGACGACCGGCTGGCCGCGGTCGAGCGTGGTGACCCAGACCACGCTGTTCTCGCGGCCGAGCTTGAAGTGCACGCCGAGGTTGGTGACCAGCACGCCGGCGCGCACGTACATCGGCGCCTTCTTGTCGAGCAGCGCTTCGCCGAGGCGGCGCGATTCGATCTCGACCACGTGGTAGCCGGGGTCGGCGATCGGGATGCCGACCACCTCGAACGGCCGCGGGTCGCCGCCATTGAGCTGCGGCAGGTCCATGCGCTTCGCATCGGCCGCGCCGTTCAGCAGCGACAGCTCGCGGGTCTCGACGACGCGCTCGCGCCGCACCTCCTTGCTGCGGCCCTTGCCGTCGACGACGCGCTCGACCTCGTAGTGCTGTGCGGCCGGCAGCCCGGCCTCCTTCGCGGTCAGGCGGCTCTCGTGGTAGCGCGCGACGCGGGCATACCACTGCAGGATGTCGGCATCGGTGCGCAGCGTCTTGATGCGCACCGCGCCGCCGCCGGCGGCCGGCCGCAGGTCGCCCTGCACGTGGCGCAGCGTGACCGGCAGCATCGCGTCGGCATTCAGCTCGACGACGCCGAACGGCGCGGCCGCGAACTTCGCGATCGGCGGGGCGTCGCCGGTCGCGACCTTCAGCGGGAAGTTCGCGGCATTTGCCAGGGTACGGCCCGAGCCGTCCTTCAGGTTGCGCGGCAGCTCGATCGTGAACGTGCTGCGCTCGGGCAGGGGCGTCGGGAAGCGCAGGTTGTCGACCTCGGTCGACTTGTCGTCGGCATCGAACGCCGGCGCGATCGCCTTGCCCGAGGCCGGCTGCAGGCGGATCGCGGCGGCCAGTTCGCGCGACAGCGGCGACGAGAAGCGCAGCGTCATCGGCCGGATCGGCAGGCACGGCGCGTCGGCGCGTTCGCGCTCGCAGCTGAATTCGGCCGTGAACGCCGGGCGCACCCGGAAGTTGAAGCGCTGCTCGGTGCGCGTGACGATCTTCGGATTGGCCTGGGCCGCGATGCCGGCGCCCCACACCAGGCGCAGCACGCTGTCGGGCGGCAGCGGGCGCTGGCAGGTCAGCACGACGATGCGCTCGGCCTGCTTGTCGAGCTGGCGGGCCTTGATCACCTCGTCGCGGACCGCACCGCCGACCACGCGCACCGGCATGCGTTCGCCGATGCCTTCGACCTCGCAGGCCGCATGCGCCGCGACCGTGGCCTCGACCGCCGGGCCGGTCAGCCGCAGCACGAAGTGCTGGTCTTCCTCGATGGAATTGCCGGCGTACGGCAGTGTCGATTCGACGGCCGGGCCGCCGGTGCTGACGCTGTAGTCGGTGCCGCCGGTCAGCGCACCGTTCAGCGGCTTCCAGTCGGGCTTCGCCTTCAGGGTGCAGCGCGTGCCGGGCGGCAGCGCTTCGCGAAAGTCGTACAGCCAGACGCGGTCGTTGGCCCAGCGACCCGACCCGGCACGCGCCGGGCCTTCGCAGGCCACCACCAGCGGGTCGGGCAGCCGCAGGTCGCCGAACGGCACCACCGCCTCGGAGAACTTCACCGTGAGCTGGCGGACCTGCGCGACCTCGCCCTGCGGGCTGACCGACGTGATGGTGGCGGCCGTGGCCGGCATCGCCGATGCCGCGAGCAGCGCGAACGTGGCGGCGCCGATGGCCCGGGCGATGAATCGTGGCATGCCGTCTCCTCCTGAAGTGCCGGGAGGATAAGCCACGCCAGGCCGGATTCGGCGGGGCTTCAGCCTTCCTGCCGGCGCTCCTCTTCCATCTGCCGGCGACGCTGGCCTTCGAGGTCGCGCAGCCGTGCATCGATGATCGACGCGTCGATGAAATCGACCTTGCCACCCGGCGAGCGGGCCAGCCGCTGGCCGGCGCGCAGCCGGTCGACCGCGCCGGTCAGGTCGCCGACGGCGTAGTGCGCTTCGGCATCGGCGCGCAGCGAGCGCAGCTGCAGGCCGAGCTGCTCCCAGGTGCGGCTGAGCTGCTGCCACGCGAGCGCATCGGTCGGGTGCAGCGTGGTCCAGGTCTGCAGGTCGTCGGCGCTGCGCTTGACGGCCGGGTCGGCCTTGGGCGAGGCCAGCGCCACCTGCGCCTGCAGCAGCAGCACCGCGCGCGACGGTGTCGCGCCGGCGTCGAGGTAGGGCTTCAGCACCTGGCCGGCGCGCGGGCCGTCGCCGCGTTCGGCCAGCGACTGCGCCTGCAGCATCACGACCTCGCGCTCGGCGGTGGCGTCGCTGCGCGGGCTGCCGCGCACCACGCCGAGCGCCACCTGCAGTGCGGCATCGGCACGCGCCCAGTCGTGCAGCAGCGTCGACGCCAGCGCGCTGGCATAGGCGGCGTTCAACCGTTCGCCGACGCTGGCGGTGGTGGCGACCTGGTCCTGCGACTGCCAGCGCCGCAGCGCGTCGGTGCGGGTGTCCATCATCACGCGGGCGCGGGCCTGCGCCGCGACGTGGGCCAGCACGCTGACCGGCGGCACCGGCGCGGCGGTGCCCAGGCGCTGGCGGGCGTCGCCGATGCGCTCGGTGGTGATCGGGTGGGTGCGCAGGTAGGGAAAGCCGCCGCTGTCGTTCAGGTGCGAGGCCTGGTCGAGCTTCTCGAACATCGCGGCCATGCCGCCGGGCGCGAAGCCGGCGCCGGTGAGCACGTTGAAGCCGACGCGGTCGGCCTCGCGTTCCATGTCACGCGAGAAGTTCAGCTGGCCCTGCACCGACGCCGCCTGGGCGCCGGTGAAGATCGCGTTGGCGCCGTCGACGCGCGTGCTGCGCGTCGCGGCGATCACGCCGAGGATCATGCCGGCCAGCCCGATCAGCGACTGGCGCCGGCTGTTGACCATGCCGCGGGCGATGTGGCGCTGCGTGACGTGCGACATCTCGTGCGCCAGCACCGACGCGAGCTCGTCGCGGGTGGCCGTCATCGCGATCAGGCCCAGGTGCACGCCGACGTAGCCGCCGGGCAGCGCGAACGCGTTGACGGTCTTGTCGCGCACCAGGAAGGGCTCCCACGCGAAGCGCTGGTCGATCTCGCCGCCGATGTTGCCCTGGGCACGCGAGGCCGCGACCAGCGGCTGCCACAGCGACTGCAGGTATTCGAGCAGCACCGGATCGTCGAGGTAGTCGGGATCCTGCCGGATCGCCCGCATGATCTGGTCGCCGATGCGGCGCTCGGTGCCGACGCTCAGGTCGTCGGACACCGAATCGCCGAGGGCGGGCAGCGAGTTCTGCGTGGCCGGTGCGGGCTCGGGCGCGGAGGCGGCGCCCTGGGCTTGCGCCTGCGCCCAGCCACTGCTGCCGAGCAAGGCCAGTGCGCAGAGCGACGCGGTGAGGCGGGCGGCCAGGGTCGGACGGGTGGGTTGGAGCGAGCGTGTCATCCGGTGGGGCGCGAAGCTGGAACGGGACCGGTCGCTATGATGCCAGCGCCACGTTGCCCGGATGTTTCCTTCCATGTCCAAGCCCCTTCCCCCAGTGCAGTCCTTGCCGGCGAATCACCTGACCCACTTCGATGCGCAGGGGCAGGCGCACATGGTCGACGTCTCGGCCAAGG
This sequence comes from Rhizobacter sp. Root1238, assembly GCF_001425825.1. Classification (GTDB taxonomy): domain Bacteria; phylum Pseudomonadota; class Gammaproteobacteria; order Burkholderiales; family Burkholderiaceae_C; genus Rhizobacter. The sequence continues at coordinate 127,977 of NZ_LMDM01000014.1, read as the reverse complement.
CCGAGACGCACCGCGTCGCCCGCGCCGCCGGCGTGATCCGCATGCTGCCGGCCACGCTGGCGCTGATCCAGGGCGGCACGGCGAAGAAGGGCGACGTGATCGGCATCGCGCGCATCGCGGCGATCCAGGCCAGCAAGCGCACCGCCGAGCTGATCCCGCTGTGCCATCCGCTGCCGATCACGAAGGTCGCGGTCGATTTCGAGGTCGACGCCGCGCAGAACCTGGTGCGCTGCACCGCGCAGGTCGAGACGCTCGGGCGCACCGGCGTCGAGATGGAGGCGCTGACCGCGGTGCAAGTCGGGCTGCTGACGGTCTACGACATGTGCAAGGCCGTCGACCGCGGGATGGTGATGGGGGAGATCCGGGTGCTGGAGAAGCACGGGGGGAAGTCGGGGGATTGGGTGGCGGCTACCTGAAGTCCTCGAACGTCAGCGGGCGGGTCGGCTGCAGGCACTGGAAAGGAAGCGGCGCGGTCGACGACGCCTTCGGGGCATCGCAGGGCGCAAAGAATTCGGCTGCGGCCGGGTTCTTGAACTCGCGCAGGCGCTGCGCGACGTAGCGCGCCCGATCGGTGTCGCCGCTCTCTTCCAGCGCCTTGGCCCACGCCATCATCAGCCGGGTGTCCAGCAGGTAGTGAGTGGAGCGCTTGAAGCTGCCCAGCACGTCGCCGGGGTGGTCGGCGATGGTGCCGGCGGCGTAGTCGGCGTGGTGGGCAAACAGCCAGCTGCGCTGGCCGTCGGCGATGCGTTCGGGCAGTGGGGTCGCGTTGTCCGGCGGCGAGAAGATGACCACCACGCGCAGGTAGTCGACCACCGTCGCGACGGTGCCCAGGATCAACAGCACCGAGCCTGCCACCAGGACCATCGAGAGGCGGCGGGTGGGCACTGGCGTCACAGCTTCGCCGGGCTGCCGGACCCCGCCCAGGCAGATGCCGAAGGCGAAGGCCGTGGGCAGCAGGAAGTAGGCGTACCACAGCGGGTACTCGAGCATGCTGTGCACCACCATCATCAGCACCATCACGAAGGCACTGCGCTGCGTCATCAGCACGCTGGGCGACGCGGTGCGGCGCGTTGCGATGAACGCCTTCCACAAGGCCCACAGCAACAGCGCCATCACCACGGTGGCCAACGGAATGCCGAGCTCGACGAGCAATTGCAGCGGCAGGTTGTGGGTGTGGTCGAAGAAGGCGCCCGGCCGGCCGGGAAACGGCGTGAGGGTCCATGCGAAGTTGAACTCGCCCCAGCCCACGCCGAGCCAGGGATGCTGCGCGATCATCGAGAGCGTATTGGCCCAGATGCCGAAACGGGAGCTGGAGAGATCCGATCCGTGGATCTGCGAGTCACCGGCGAACGCCTGCGCGCTGGCCGTCGCCAGCATCCATGACACGACATACAGAAGCGGCGTCAGTCCCAGCATGATGCGCGTGAAGCGCGACAGGCCGCGATCGACCACCCCCCAGGCGGCGAGCAGCAGCACGCAGACCATGCCGGTGCGCGACACCGTCAGCGCGACCCCGAGAACCAGGGCGCCCGTCGCGAGGAACGACGCCACGCGGGCCGCGGCCAGGCGCGGATCGCGTGGACGCTCGATCCAGGCTTCGTGCAGGTAAGCCAGCGCCGCGAGTGACCACACCAGCAGGCTGCTCAGGTGATTGGGCTGGCGCAGATTGCCGCCGGCTCGCCCGGGTGTCGCGGGTCGGGCAATCCAGTCGCCATCTGCCCATTGGGGTGCGAACGACTGGATCGCCGCGACGACCAGGCTGAGCAGCCCGGCAACGACCATGGCGATGCAGAAAGCCTGGAAGACCGCCTGGCGCTGCCCGGCCGACCGGCCGACGAGCACGCCGATCGCCAGCGCGAGCACCCCGGCCAGGATCATGCCGGCCGAGGACAGCGCCAGCGGCCACGGCGCCCCCGAGACCACGGCAGTGATCAGCGCCGACAGCGCGAGGATCAGCAGGGCTGCTGCCGCCGCCAGCGACGGGATGGCATCGCGCCGTGGACCGGCCTGCAGCGGGACGGTGGCCGAGAGCACCAGCGCGAGCACGCCCCACCCGGCCAACGCCGCCGCCTGGTTCAGCAACGTCGCCGAGGGGGGGACGTTGAACGCCAGCAGCGCCGGCACGGCAATGGCGACCAGCGCGAGGCCGCCGACAAGCGCCGGCTCGGCGCGAGAAGAATAGGTCATCCGGGAATTCTGCCCGAGGTGCCAGCAAGTAAACTCGCGGACCGGTCAGAGGCTTGGAGGAGCGCAAATGCTGAAATGGTTGGATGCGAAGGAAGAACAGGCCTTCGGCACGGAACTGGCGAAGTTCTACATCGCGCGGGTGCCGTTCGAGTCGCCGTTCAGCACGAAGCAGTTCGCCGCCAAGACGCAGGAAGTTCTGAAGAAGGTCGACCTGCAGGTGCACAACTTCAAGACCGGCCGTTCGATGAACGTCTACAAGAAGGCCAAGCTCGGCAACGCGTTCAAGTGGGTGCTGCGTGACGCCGGCTACGACACCGAGTACGTCGACGGCCTCACCGAGTGGCTGATGCACCGCCTGTGATCCCCACGCGGGCGTGCGAGGGCCTGCGATGACGGGCTGGCTCAGGCGTTTGCTGGGGCGGGATCGGCCCACGGCGGCTCCCGCGGATGATGGCAGTGCCGCCGCCGCGGCCCATGTTCGCGAAGGCAACAACCTGCTCGGCAGCGGACGCCTGGAAGATGCCGCGGGGTGTTATCGCCTGGCCATCAAGGCCGCTCCGCACCATGCGGTTGCGCACGTCAACCTCGGGTTCGTGCTGCTCGAGATGAACCGCGCGAGCGAATCGCTCCCGGTGCTGCGCCGAGCGACGGAGCTTGCCGCCGACTCCGCCGATGCGCACTACCTGCTCGGGACAGCTTTGCAGAAGGCCCAACAGTCGGCGGCCGCCGTGCCGGCATTCGAACGCGCGCTGACCCTCAAGGCGGACTTCGTCGTCGCGCATCGCGATCTGGCCAAGGCGCTGCATGACATCGGGCAGCATGTGCGCGCGAAGGCAGTGCTGAAGACCGCCGTGGCCATCGACCGTCGGCTGCCCGATCTGCACCTTTTCCTGGGCAACATCGCGCTGCACGAGATGGAACTCGATGCTGCACTGGACAGCTACGACCGAGTGCTCGAGATCGAGCCGAATCATGCGGTAGCGCTCAGCAACAAGGCGCAGGCACTGCTCCAGCTCAGCGATTTCGACGGGGCCGCGGTCGCCGCGCATCGGGCGATCACGATCGATCCGTCGCTGCACTTCGCACGCAGCAACCTGTTGATGACACTGTCCGGCGACGGCCACACCTCGCCCCAGGCTTATCTCGCGGAAGCGCGTCGCTACGGTGAGATGGTGACACCCGCGAAACCGCCGCTGGTGCCCCAACGATCCGCCGATTCGCCGGCTCCCGCTCGCCCCCTGCGTATCGGCTTCGTGTCCGCCGACCTGCACAGCCACCCGGTGGGCTTCTTCCTCGAGGGCGTTCTCGCGCATTGGGACCGCGGCCGGCAGATGGACGTGATCGCCTACAGCAACCGGGCCGCGGGGGATGCACTGACCGGACGGCTCAAGTCACGCTTCAACGAGTGGTACGACATATCGGGCCTGGATGACGATACGGCTGCGCGCAAGATTGCGGCAGACGGGATCGACGTGCTGATCGACCTGTCCGGGCACACAGGGGAGAACCGGCTTCCGGTATTCGCGCGGCGTGCGGCGCCGGTGCAGGCCAGTTGGCTGGGGTATTGGGCGAGCACCGGCGTGCCGGCCATGGACTGGTTGATTGCGGACCCTGTCTCCATCCCTCCGGAGCAGCGCGAATTCTTCAGCGAATCGATCTGCTACCTGCCCGACACGCGCCTGTGCTTCACGACGCCGACGGGCGCCGACATTCCCTCAGTGGCGCCGCCGCCGGTCGTTGCGAGGGGGTACGTCACCTTCGGATCGTTCCAGCGTCTCACAAAGCTCCACGACGAAGTGCTCACGCTGTGGGCGAAGGTGCTGCACGCAGTGCCTGGCTCGCGCCTTCGGTTGCAGTCGAAGCAGATGCAGGACCCGATGGCCCGCCGGCAGTTGCTGGAGCGACTGCAGCGCGTCGGCGTCGAGGCGGCGCGCGTCGAGTTGGCGCCTGCAAGTGCAAGGTCGGCCTACTTGGCAGCCCACGCCGAAGTCGACATCCTGCTCGACACGTTTCCGCACAGCGGCGCAACCACCACCTGCGAGGCGCTGTGGATGGGTGTTCCTACCGTGACGCTGGCAGGACAGACGATGCTCGCACGTCAGGGTGCCAGCCTGCTCGGCTGCGTCGGCCTGTCTGACTGGGTGGCGCGGGACGAGGCACACTATGTCGAGTTGGCGGTTCGGCATGCTGGCGACGTCGAAAGCCTGGTCAGCCTGCGGTCCGTGCTGCGCGCGCAGGCGGCGGCTTCGTCGCTGTTCGATGCGCAGCGCTTCACTGAGCATCTGCAGACCGCCCTGCTCACAATGTCAGGCCGCCAAGCGGCACGCCCATGATGGATCGCGAACCGTCGATCCTTTCTCATCAAATCCTCCGAGGAACCGCATGATCCTGACCCGCCTGTTGCGACGCTTGTTCTCCGCAGGGCCGTCCCGCGAGACCCATGTGTTCGAACTGTCGCGCGAAGGCGATCCTGCCGTGATCGCCAGGCTCCCTCCGCTGACGTCGCCGCCGCCGGAAAGGGTGTCCAACTTCTTTTCCCCCATGTTCTGGTGCACGCAGGAACCGGAGAAGGTCAAGTCCTCGGCACGAGTGATCGCTGATCTGGCGACGTCAGGCCACTACTTCGGCGACAACCTGCTGACCTGGGGTCGGAACATGTCGATGCTGGACGACCAGCCTTTCGTGCAGGCTTGGCAGAGCAACATCGAGAGCGATGCCGACCAAGCCATTCTGTGGCGCAGGTACGTGCTCGCCTGCGCCGCATATCACTGCGTGCAGCTCGGGGGCGATTTTGTCGAATGCGGCGCCTACACCGGGGTCGGAATGAAGACGGTGATCGACTACCTGGGCGGGCGCGAGTTTCCACGCACCTTCTGGGGCTACGACCTTTTCGAGCACGAAGAAGGCATGCTGCACCACTCGATGCAGGAGCATGGCGAAGGGCTGTACGCTCGCGTGCAGCAGAAGTTCGCCGACTATCCGCAGGTGAGATTGCTGAAGGGAATGATCCCCGATGTCTTTGCTGACGGTTGTCCCGAGCGCATCGCATACCTCCACATCGACTTGAACCAGGCCCCGGCGGAAATCGCTGCGCTCGACCATCTGTTCGACCGCATGGTGCCAGGGGGCATCCTGATCCTCGACGACTATGAATGGTCGGGGCCCTACCGTGTGCAGAAGCTGGCCGAGGACGTGTGGTTCGACTCTCGCCAGTACCGCGTCATGCCATTGCCCACCGGTCAAGGCTTGATCATCAAGCGCTGAGCATCACGCCGACGGCCATGTCACCCGCTGGATGGCGGGTTGCCGAGCGCCCAGTACCGCCCACAGTGCCGTCAGGTTTTGGCACGTCGCCTCGGGTTCGAGCTTGCAGACGCGCCGCAGCACCTGTACAGCCTCTTCAGACTGGTTATTCAGTGCCAGAGCCGCGGCCAGTCGCACCATGTTCGCGCCGGACGGGAAGCGGGCAACGGTCTGGCGCATTTCGCCAAGTTGCAGCTCGGTCATGTCTTTGCGCTCCGGCGTCCGTGCAAACTGCAAGAGGGCATCGAACTGCGACAGCAGTCGGATGGGAGGCAGCGTCGACTGAGGTGCATGCAAGCCGATGCGTGCTTGCTCGAACCGCAGCCGCATCATTTGCTGCTCGACGGTCAGGTAGTCGACGGACACGACGAACAGCAATGACGCGGCGCCGCACAGCAGCATCGGCGACAGCCACGCCGGGACGACACGCACCGATGCGGTCGGTCCATCCGCGCACAACAAGCCGCACAGCACGCCGGCGGGCAACAGGAAGTAGGTGTACGCGAGCGGATACTCGACTTGCGCGTGGCTCAGCATCGCCATCAGTGCGACCAACGCAAGCAAGGCGGTCGAATCGGTCGCGCTTGTCGCGACGCCCCACAGCCAGACAAGTAGCCAGCCCACAATGATCAGCCCCAGCGGTATGCCGGTGCAGACCAGCAGATCGAGGACCAGGTTGTGGCTGTAACCCAGAATTTCGTGTGTAGCCGGGAATGCGGCGGCCACGTCATATTGGGCGGAAACCACACCCATCCAACCATACCCCGACCATGGCCGGCGCAGCATGGCGACGGCCATCTCGTGCCAGTGCGTGATCCGGTTTCCGGTCGACGCCGTACTCACCGTTGCATCACGGGCGACCGGGTGAGCGCTCAGCGGATCGAGAACCATCCAGGCGAGCTGGGCCAGGATCAACAGCATTGCGCCAATCGCAAAGTGCCGCAAGCCCAGCGAACCCGTCAGCGCGCGGCGCTTGGCAATCACCACCAGCGAGATGACCGCCAGCTCGAGCCAGGCAGCACGGGACTGGGCCAGGATCAAGCCAAAGCTGATCAGCGCGGCCGTCAGCAAGCTGACCGCGGCACTGATGCGCCTGTTGTCGAACAGGCACGCGACGCCGACCAAACCCAGGACAAGAAGGGTGGCCAGCAGATTGGGCTGAAGCAGATTCGCGTACGGCCGAGAGAGCGGCGCAAGCGTGTTCACCAGCAATGGAAGGCCGTCCGACATCTGCCATTGACCAAGGGCCATGCCGGAAGACGCGATGGCCGCTAGCACAACGACCCAGGCGCAAGCGTCCAGCACTCGCCGTCCGGACCACAAACGGGCCGCATGGAAACTGATGGCCACCGTCATGGCGAACGAGAACAGGTACAGACTGGAGAGGATCGCATCGCCGGCGAAGCGGATCGTGCCGACCAGGAGCTGCAGCAACGGTGTCATGGACACGGCCGCAGCGAAAACGGTGAGCGATGGCATCGCAACGACCCGCCCGCGAAGGGCGGACAACACACTCACCGAGCCGAACAGCGCCGCGATCCCCATCGCCAATTCGGCATGAAACGTGGTCCAGGGAAGTTCATGCGTGGGCATCAACCACGACAGCAGTGCACACGCCCCCGCGCCGAAGAGAAATAACCGTGTCGCCGAGTCGATCTTTCGGGCTGCGCTGGGGTCTGGAGCCATGAGAAAAAGGCGGAGACTCAAACAGGAGAGGCCTCCGAAGAGGCCTCTTTTGCAATCGTGAATCCGATTACTTGCAGCTGGAAGGCAGGTACTTCGGAGCGATCGAACCGGTGCAAGCCCACGAGACTTGGCCGGTCGAGGTGTCGTACGTGCCGGTGAGCACGACGTTGGAACCGGAGATGGCAGCTTCCTTCGAAGAAGCGATCGCCGTGATCGTACCGGTGTTGGTGCCGGTGTTCGAATAGGCAACGGACGAGACGTACGGCGATTGTTGCGTGTTGATCGCGCCAGATGTCGTCGACGGCATTGCGCCGTAGGTGGCGGCTTGCTCCGACACCGACGTCTTGCCCGACGAGGCGGCCAGGATCACTTCGGAAACCTTGGCGCGGACCGTGTAGTCGCGGTAAGCCGGCAGCGCAACTGCTGCCAGGATGCCGATGATCGCCACGACGATCATCAGTTCGATAAGGGTAAAGCCTTGTTGGACGCGTTTCATGAGGAATGGCTCCTGAGTCGGTTGAGGAAAGAGACGGAACTGCCGCTCGCTCTACTCATTTGCAGCGTTCATGCCAAGTCGAATCACCCCCCTAGAACGGTATTGCTTGGCGCTTTGCAGGAGCATCCGACACGGATGCGACGAAACCTGTCATTCGCTGCCGCTTTCTTTGCTTCGGCGAGCGACGATTTGCGTCATGACGACCGGGTTTCCGCAGAGGCCGCGGCCCCTTGTCGCCAGATCTCCGCCACAGCTTCTTCGAAGTTGCGTGCAAACCGACGCACGTCGAACAAGGCCGTGCCTGCCAATCGGCCGCGCACGCCCTCGCGCCATGCCGCCAGTGCCGGCATGTCCGAGGCCAGCAGCGCAGCCTTGCACACGAAATCGGCGCGATCGGTCGCCACCCATTGCGGCAGCCCTGCAGCACGCATCAAGGCCTCCCCCTGGCGGGAGATCATGGTGTCTCCCGACAGCGTGAGCGTCGGCACCCCCATCCACAGCGCCTCGCACGTGGTCGTACCGCCTGTATACGGGAACGTGTCAAGGACGATGTCGACTTCACTGTAGGCCTGGAGGTAGACGTCCCGCGGAACCGGGCCGCGAAGGGTGACGCGGTCGGATGCGATGCCGACGCGGGCCAATCGGGCGAGGGTCTGTTCGACCGCCTTGGCGCGGCCAGTCTGAACACTCTGAATCAACAGACGCGCATCGGGCAAGCGCGCGAACACCTCGCCCCACAGTGCCAGCACCTCATCGGTGATCTTCGGCAGGCGCTGGAAGCATCCGAAGGTGATGTGACCGCGCTGCAACGCGGGCAGTGGTGCAACCGGCGGAGCGGCATCGGTGGCCGGCGGCGTGAAGCACAAGCGGGTTTGTGGCAGACGCCAGATCCGCTCGCTGAACTGGTGCTCATCGCCGATCGGCACACAGCCCTCGTCGGCGAGCACGTAGTCGATCTCGGACACGCCCGTGCTGGCCCAGTATCCCAGCCAGCTGAGTTGGACCGGCGCCGCACGCCTCGCAAACACGGCGAGGCGATTCTCGGCGGTGTGACCGGCCAGGTCGATCAGGATGTCAACCTCGTCAGCACGAATCCTGCGGGCTGCAGCGTCATCGCCCAGCCCTCTCAGCTGCACCCATTGGCCGAAGCGCGGCTTGATCCGTGCCGTCAAGGCGTCTTCCTGGCCCACGGTCGAGTACGCAATGAGCTCCAGCTTGCTGGGCTCCAGGTGCTGAATGATTCCCTCAATGAACAAGCCGACAGGGTGGGTGCGCAGGTCGCCGGACACGAATCCCACGCGAAGAGGCTGCCCGGAAGCCAGGTTGCGGCGGACCGGAGGATCCTCGGGCGGACGCGCGAGCTTCGCATCGAAACGGCGCGCCTCGGCCAGGTATTCCTGCGTCGAGGCGTGGCCGGTGGATGCCAGGTACACGAGCAGGTTGCTGTGGGGCATGAGGAAGTCGGGGCGCTTCGCCAGCACATCGCGGTACGCCGCAATCGCCTGTTCGGTCGCCCCCGTGTCGCCCAACGCGCTTGCCAGGTTGCAATGGACGCTCAGGTTGTCGGGGCTCAGCCGGATCGCCTCGTGGTAGTGATCGATTGCCTCGTCGGTGTTGCCGAGCTTGGCCAGCGTGATCCCCAGATTGCCATGGAGCTCGTGCGACGGCTTGATTGCCAAGCCCTGTTTGTAGACATCGACGGCCTCTCCGGACTGCCCGTTGTGGTCCAGCGCCATCCCCAGGTTGACGTAGCCACCGGGAAGGTCCGGACGCAGCGAAATGGCACGCCGATAGTGCTCGATGGCCTGCGGCAGCTTGCCCTGCTCCTGGAGCACCATGCCCATCTCATTCAGGGTGTCCGGGTTCTTCGGATCCAGCTGAAGCGCCCGACGAAATGCCTCCTCCGACTCGGCAAGGCGGCCTTGCGCCTTGCGCGTCATGCCCCATTTGGCATGCGCATCGGCGAACGTGGGGTCGAGCTTCAAGGCCTGCTCGTAGCTGGCGATGGCTTCTTCGTACAGACCCTTGATCCGCAAAGTACTGCCGATATTGGCAATGACCTGAACATGGTCCGGGCGAAGTTCGAGTGCGCGGCGGTAGTGTTCGACGGCCGCATCCGGTTGCCCCTCGGTCACGCACACGTTGCCGAGATAGTGATGGAAGTCCGCGTTCGACGGATGCAGCGTCATCGCCTCTTCGATGGCCGCACGCGCTTGCACCAGATCGCCCTTCAGCGCAAGCATTCGGCAAAGGTCGATCCGCGCCGCCTCGAAATCCGGCCGCAGGGCCAATGCGGCGCGTACATGTTCGACCGCGCCCTCGAAATCGGGCAGAGTTTCCAGCGCGCCAGCCAGCATGTATCGCGCATCGAGCGATTCCGGATCCAGCGACACCGCCAGCCGCAAATGGTCGAGCGCAGCGACCCCTTCGCCGACTTGCTGCAGTGTGTAGGCCAGATTCACGTGGTGAGACGCGACACCGGGCTCTCTTGCCACCGCCTCCCGGAACTGCTGCGACGCTGCCAGCATCTGGCCCGACCTCAGCAACTCAACGCCGCGCTGGGACGGGCCCGCCGCCTCATGGTCAACCAGCTCGCGTTCCGGTTTCACCGCCGCGATGGCGCGTTGCGGCCTGCGCAGCCAGTCAAAGAATCCCATAAGCCCTTCGAATCAACCCACGTCGATCACGTCGCCCGCGACAAGCATGCGAATCCGGTGGATGGTATCAAGGCGGCCTATTTCGCTCATCACGGCGTCCGTCTCGCCAGGCTTGATGTGGGTGATGTGGATGTCGACGCTGTGCTTCAGCGAGGCCAGCTCATCCCCGAGCGCGGTCGGGCACAGGTGCCGACTGATGCGCGCGAGCTGTCGCTCGTCGTCGCTGAAGGCGGTCTCGATCACCAGGTGCGCCACCTTCAGCTGCGCCAGCCGCTCCCACAGCAACGGGTTGGGCCCCGTGTCGCCGGTGTAGATCCACCAGCCATCGGCGCCCTTCAGCCCGAAGCCAACCGCCGGCACCGTGTGGGCCGCGCTCAGCACCTCGAAGGTCTTGCCGCCCAGCATCAGTTGCTGGCCGATCTCGAACGGCCGCAGCTGCATCACCGGCTGCTCGCGGCTCGGCAGGCGCGTGAAGTCGGGCCAGATCACGCCATTGAAGATGTGCTGGCGCAGCGCTTCCAGCGTCTGCGGCAGCGCATGCACCTGGATCGCCGGCCGGCCGGCAGCCATGCGCCTGCGCATCACGCTGTCGGCCAGCAGCCCGATCGACAGGATGTGGTCGAGGTGCGAGTGGCTGATCAGGATGTGATCGATGCCCGTCAGCTCATCGAGCGACAGGTCGCCCACGCCGGTGCCCGCATCGACGAGCACATCGTGATCGACCAGGAAGGCGGTGGTCCGGCTGCCTGCGGCAATGGCCCCGGAGCACCCGAGGACGCGGATTTTCATGGCGGTGGCAGGAGGCGCGCGACTCAGGCACGCCAGCAGGACAGAACGCTGAATGCTGACTGCGACCGCCCGGTGATGCAAGGTGCGAAGCCGCAATCGGGCCCACCTTGAACACCTCGATACCCGGCATTCGCGATCGACGTGAATTGCTTCACGCCGGCCGGGCTACAGTTTCTCAGGCCTGCACGAACTGCATCTGCGTGCCGGCGAGTTCGATCACGTCGCCGTTCTTCAGCGGCAGCGTGTCGCTGGCCAGCGGGTTGCCGTTGATGGTCGGGCGCGTGGCGCCTTCGACGTGGGCGAACACATAACCGCCCGGACGCTTCGTGATCGACGCGACCTGCACGCCGGGCTTGCCGACGGTCGTGACCACCTTGGTGAGCGCGACCTCGCGGCCGGCGGCAGCACCGTTCAGCACCTTGATGGTCGCCGGGTTCGACGATGCGCCCAGCCCGCCGAAGCCGGAGGCCGGCGCCAGCGTCTGCGCGAAGCCCTGGGCAGAAGGCACCGGCGCGGCGCCGGGCTTCAGGATCATCGTCTTCTCGTAGTCGGTCCCGTCCTCGACCAGGTACTTGATCTTGTACTTGCCGATCTCGACGGTGTCGTTGTGCGCCAGCAGCTGCTTCTTGACGGCCTTGCCGTTGATGTACGTGCCGTTGGTGCTGTTCAGGTCTTCGATGAACACATCGGAGCCGACCATCTGGAGCACCGCGTGCTCACCGCTGACGGCCAGGTTGTCGATCACGATGTCGTTGTAGGGCCGCCGGCCAAGGGTCGTCTTGTCCTTGGTGATCTGCACTTCCTTGATCACGACTCCGTCGAGCGATACGACCAACTTGCCCATGCTTGACCTCTAGTCTCTCTTGTATGTCTGGGCTCCGAACCAGGACCCCGTGCAATGTGCTGGCAATTTCAGCGCCGGCAAAACTTCAACGCCCGAACGCTTCAACGCCTGAACGGCCACCAGGACCGCGGCGCGATGCTCTGGCCCCGTACCCGAACCAGGACCACCGCGATATTATCCTTTCCACCCGCATCATTGGCCGCGTCAATCAGCGCCGCGCCTGCCTCGTCCAGCGAGTCGTGTGCCTGCAACACCTGGCCGATGCTTTCATCGTCCAGCATGTCAGACAGCCCGTCGGAGCAGAGTAAGTAGATGTCTCCGGGCATCAGGTCGTGCAGGTGGGTCTCCAGCAGCACGGTGTCTTCGACGCCGACCGCGCGCGTCACCAGATTCTTGTTGGCGGAGAAGGCAGCCTGTTCCGGCGTGATCAGCCCGGAATCGATCTGTTCCTGCAGCAGCGAATGGTCGTGCGTGATCTGCTGCAGGCGCCCGGCGCGAAAGCGGTAGCCGCGCGAATCGCCGACGTGACCCATCAGCAGCCGGCCGTCGCGGAAGGCGCCGACCACCAGCGTGGTGCCCATGCCGGCGTACTGCGGGTTCGAATTGGCCGCATTGAAGATCGCGCGGTTCGCGTTGTCCACGCAGATGTCCATCGCCCGGCGCACGTCGGTGTCGGACGCGTTGCCCGACGCTTCCTGCAGCCAGCGGCCCAGTTCGGTCTTGATGAACGAGGTGGCCATGCCGCTGGCGACCTCGCCGGCGTTGTAGCCGCCCATGCCGTCGGCCAGCACGACCAGCGCCGAAGCCTCGTGCACGGCGACCGAATCCTCGTTGTTGTTGCGCGCTCGGCCGGTGTCCGTGGCACTGAAGAATTCAAGCGACATGGCGGTGGCGGACACGGGCAGAGTCATCGAACCTTCAAACCGAGGGGGTCAGGAATTGTGCCTTGGATCGGCACGGTCGAACTTCACGGTCTCCGTGAATCCGCTGGAATCGGGGGGTGGCGATCCTACGGCCGGCGGCGGCGCCAGCGCGGCGGCGTCCATCAACGACGCGATCTGCCGCAGGTCGGAGGCCATCTGCCGTCCATCGGCATAGCGCACCTCGGGCCGCTTCTCGACCGCGAGCGTCACCACGTCGGCCAGCATTTCCGGCAGCTCCGGGCGCAGCGTGCGCACGTCAGGCGCCGGCTCGTTGGCGATCTGGTGCATCAGCGTGGCCATCGATTCCGAGCGGTGCGGCAGCATCCCGGTCAGCAGCTGGAACAGCATCACGCCGAGCGAATACAGGTCGCTGCGCCCGTCGACGCGCAGGCCGGCCATCTGCTCGGGCGACATGAACGACGGCGTCCCGAGGACCATGCCGGTGCGCGTGCGGCTCGAATCGGAGATCCGCGCGATGCCGAAATCGGTGACCTTCACCAGGTCGCGCGACAGGTCGACCATCACGTTGGCCGGCTTGATGTCGCGGTGCACCACGCCCTGGCTGTGCGCGTAGGCCAGCGCCTCGGCCACGCGCGCAACGACGCGCAGCACCTGCGGCACCGGCAGCAGCCGCCCGGGCTGGCTGTGGCGCAGCAGGTCTTCGCCCTTCAGGTATTCCATCGCGATGTAGGCGAGTTCCTGGTCTTCGCCGGCGTCGTAGATCGTCACGATGTCGGGATGCTGCAGCCGGCCTGCCGTTTCGGCCTCGCGGAAGAAGCGGCGCCGCGCCTCTTCCAGCTCGTCGCCGGCGAACTCCTGGCTCAGCGCCATCGTCTTGATCGCGACCAGGCGGCCGATCTTGCTGTCGCGGCCGAGGTAGACCGCGCCCATCGCACCGCGACCCAGCTCGCGCTCGACGCGATAGCGGCCGAGCATGCGACCTTCGGCGCCGGGGCGGGTCGATGTCGCCGATGGATCGGGCGCGGGCAGCGCGGGGGATTCAGGATGCGGCGGTCCACGGCGCCCCGCCAGCCCACGTTCGAACCCGAGGTGCCCGGTGACGAGCGCCGCCACCGGCAGCAGCCACGGCACCCACACGGCCGCCGACAGCAGGCCCCACGCGATCAGGATCTGGACGAGCGCCAGCGCTCCGCTGGCGAGGCGCCCCCGGCCGGCATCGAGCCGCGGCAGCACCAGCAACACGTGCACGAGCACCGCGGTCAGCAGCAAGGCGACGGCGGCCGCCGTCGACGCGGCGTTGAAGGAGGGATCGGGGGGAACGAGGCCGCCGCTGAACATGGAGCGGGCACCATATCACAGGCGCCACGGGCGAACGGGCTCACGCCGGCGCTGGCTCCAGGCCGCGCGGGCCCGCCGCCGTCATTCGGCTGCGCCGCCCTTCGCCGCCTTGCCGCGTTTCTGCAGCCACAGCCCGACCACCACCACCAGCACCGCGCAGATGCCGCCGACGATGAAGTCGGCTTCCGGCACGTTGGCGTGGAACCAGTCGCGGGAGAACGGGTCGCTGACGAACATCTCGCCGGCCAGGAAGCCCAGCAGCGCCGCCCCCAGCGTGATGATGATCGGGAAGCGGTCCATGATCTTCATCAGCAGCGTGCTGCCGGCGATGATCAGCGGGATCGACAGCGCAAGCCCGACGATCAGCAGCGTCAACCGCGCACCCTCGGGCGCCCGGTCGGCGGCGCCGGCCACCGCCAGCACGTTGTCGACGCTCATCACCAGGTCGGCAACCAGGATCGTGCGGATCGCCGCCCCCATGGTGCCGTGCGACTTGACCTCGCCGTCGTCCTCCGAATCGACGAGCAGCTGCACGCCGATCCACAGCAGCAGCACGCCGCCGATCACCTTCAGGTAGGGCAGCTGCAGCAGCTGCACCGCGACGATGGTCAGCACGATCCGCATCACGATCGCGGCGGCGCTGCCCCAGAAGATGGCCTTCTTCTGCTGCTCCTGCGGCAACGATCGGGCGGCCATCGCGATGACCACCGCGTTGTCGCCCGACAGCAGGATGTTGGCGGCGATGATGGCGCCGAAGGCGCCCCACAGGGCTCCTGACGTGAAGTCCATGGGTGTGGATCCTCCTGGTTGTTGTGTTCGATGATTGCGGAAACCGAGGCCGGCATTGTCTGCCGGCCGGCCGGCGCCCGGCTTCTGTAGTTTCCACAGGCGCCGTCGTCCCGCCGAAAAAAAAGCCGCCTGCAAAGGCGGCCCCTGGGGCGTCGAGCCCGGCTTGCTTAGAGCAGGCCCTTCAGCAGTTTGCCCATTTCCGACGGGTTGCGCGTCACGGTGAAGCCGCAGGCTTCCATGATCTCCAGCTTGGCATCGGCCGTGTCGGCACCGCCCGAGATCAGCGCGCCCGCATGGCCCATGCGCTTGCCGGGGGGCGCGGTGACGCCGGCGATGAAGCCGACGATCGGCTTCTTCATGTGGTCCTTGCACCAGCGGGCGGCGTCGGCCTCGTCCGGTCCGCCGATCTCGCCGATCATGATGACCGCATCGGTCTCGGGATCGTCGTTGAACATGCGCATCACGTCGATGTGCTTCAGCCCGTTGATCGGGTCGCCGCCGATGCCGACCGCGCTCGACTGGCCGAGGCCGATCTCGGTCAGCTGCGCGACCGCTTCATACGTCAGCGTGCCCGAGCGCGAGACCACGCCGATGCGGCCGCGGCGGTGGATGTGGCCCGGCATGATGCCGATCTTGATCTCGTCGGGCGTGATCAGGCCGGGGCAGTTCGGGCCGAGCAGCAGCGTCTGCTTGCCGCCCTTGGCTTCCTTCTGCTTCATCTTGTTGCGCACTTCCAGCATGTCCTTCACGGGGATGCCTTCGGTGATGCAGATGGCCAGGTCGAGGTCGGCCTCGACGGCTTCCCAGATGGCCGCGGCGGCGCCGGCCGGCGGCACGTAGATCACGCTGACGGTGGCGCCGGTGCTGGCGGCCGCGTCCTTGACGTTCGCGAAGATCGGGATGCCTTCGAAGTCTTCACCGGCCTTCTTCGGGTTCACGCCGGCGACGAAGCAGTTCTTGCCGTTCGCGTAGTCACGGCACATGCGGGTGTGGAACTGGCCCGTCTTGCCGGTGATGCCCTGCGTGATGACCTTGGTGTCTTTGTTGATCAGGATGCTCATGGAATTTCCTTGGAGGGTCGTCGCGCGAGTTCAGGCCTTGAGGGCGCCCATGACCTTCTGGGCCGCTTCGGCCATCGAGTCGGCACTGATGATGGGCAGGCCGCTGTCGGCCAGCATCTTCTTGCCCAGGTCTTCGTTCGTGCCCTTCATGCGCACGACCAGCGGCACCGACAGGTTGACCGCCTTGCACGCGGCGATCACGCCTTCGGCAATGGTGTCGCAGCGCATGATGCCGCCGAAGATGTTGACGAGGATCGCCTTCACCTTGGGGTTCTTCAGCATGATCTTGAAGGCCTCGGTGACCTTCTCGGCCGTCGCGCCGCCGCCGACGTCCAGGAAGTTGGCCGGCTCGCCGCCGAACAGCTTGATGGTGTCCATCGTCGCCATCGCGAGGCCGGCGCCGTTGACCAGGCAGCCGATGTTGCCGTCGAGCTGGATGTAGGCGAGGTCGAACTTGCTGGCCTCGATCTCGGCCGGATCCTCTTCGTCGAGGTCGCGGTAGGCGGTGATCTCGGGGTGGCGGAACAGCGCGTTCGAATCGAAGTTGAACTTCGCGTCGAGCGCCTTGATGTTGCCGTTGCCTTCGAGGATCAGCGGGTTGATCTCGGCCAGCGACGCGTCGGTGCTCATGTAGCAGCCGTACAGCTTCTTGAACACGTCGACGGCCTGGGCCTGCGAGGCTTCGGGCACGCCGATGCCCTTCGCGAGCTCGTAGCCTTGCGCGTCGGTCATGCCGGTCAGCGGGTCGATGAAGACCTTCAGGATCTTGTCGGGCGTGTTGTGGGCCACCTCTTCGATGTCCATGCCGCCTTCGCTGCTGGCCATCATCGCGACCTTCTGCGTCGCGCGGTCGGTGACGGCGGCAACGTAGTATTCCTTCTTGATGTCGGCGCCTTCCTCGATCAGCAGGCGACGCACCTTCTGGCCTTCGGGGCCGGTCTGGTGGGTTTTCAACTGCATGCCGAGGATCTCGCCGGACAGCTTCTTCACGTCGTCGAGCGAGCGCGCGAGCTTGACGCCGCCGCCCTTGCCGCGACCGCCGGCATGGATCTGCGCCTTCACGACCCAGACCGGGCCGCCCAGCTTCTGGGCCGCCTCGGAGGCTTCCAGCACGCTGAATGCCGGGTAGCCCTTCGGCACCGGGACACCGGCCTGGCGCAGGATTTCCTTGCCTTGGTACTCATGGATTTTCATCGCGGACTCTCTCGCTCAGTTTCTAAAAATGTTCAACGGGCAGGCCCGTCGATGGGAGTGCCTGGCACAGGCAATGCTCGGTACCAGCGGGGGTAGAAGGTGCGCACCACCGGCCCGTCGGTGCGCAGCGCATGGCAGCGGTCAAGCTGGAACGGCTGGCGGCCGGACGCATTGTCCTCCCGCGTGTCCAGCACCTCGCCGGCAAAGGCCTGCACGACCGCGGTCGGCAGCACCTGGGTCATCTCGGTCAGGTGGGTGCAGCCCAGCACGCCGCCGAGCCGCTCGCGCACCGCGGCGCGAAAGCCCTGCAGCAGGTTCAGGCCGACCAGCGTGCCATAGGCATCGCCGAGGTCGTCGCAGTGGCCGGGGTACGGCATCCAGCGGGTTTCGGAGCCGGCCTCGAGGATGTTGAAGGCCTCGTCGATCACCAGCCGCAGCAGCATGTCGTGGATCGGGTCGCCGGCATGGCGGACCTGGCCGGCCAGCGTGGCGTCGCGGGTCTTGATGTCGCTCAGGTGGGCGTCGACTTCCCACAGGCCGTTGCCGCGCGCATAGACGCGCACGTCGATGCTGCGTCGATGCTTGAGCTGACGCTCGGGCGCGGCGGTGGGCAAGGCCATCAGGTTGGGTTTCAGGGTGGTTACAGCCGCGGACGAGCCGAGAGGCGTCGGTCCGCGCGGGCCCTAGGGCAAACCCCCGAAATGTAGCATCCCGCACCGCAACAAGCGGCCGGGCGGGTCGTCAAACCGGTGCGAATGCCTGCGTTTTGCCCGCCGGTTGCTTGCCGAGGATGATCATGCCGAGCACCTCGTCCTCGGTGACGTCGCTGGTGCGGTAGGTGCCGACCAGCTTGCCGTTCTTCATCACCGCGAGCCGGTCGCTGAGCTCGAACACGTCGGGCATGTCGTGGCTGATCAGGAAGATGCCGACGCCCTCGGCCTTCAGCTGGCGCACCAGGTTGCCGACCATGCGCGTCTCCTCGGGCCCAAGCGCGGCGCAGGGTTCGTCCATCACCAGGATGCGCGCATTGAAGTAGATCGCCCGCGAGATCGCGACCACCTGCCGCTGCCCGCCCGACAGCCTGCGCACCGGCGTGCGGATGTTGGTGAAGTTCTTGTTCAGGCGCTGGAAGACCTGCCGGGCCTGCACCTCCATGAAGTGGTCGTCCAGCGTGCGCCAGGGCGTCAGCTTCTCGCGGCCGAGGAACAGGTTGGCCACCGAATCGAGGTTGTCGGCCAGCGCGAGCGTCTGGTAGATCGTCTCGATGCCGTGCGACTGCGCCTCGGCCGGCGTGCGGATCTGCACCTTCTTGCCGCCGATGCGGGTCTCGCCGCTGTCGATCGGGTAGGCGCCGGCCAGCATCTTCATCAGCGTGGACTTGCCGGCCCCGTTGTGGCCGAGCAGCGCGACCACCTCGCCCGGGTACAGCGTCAGGTTGACGCCCTCGACGGCGCGCACGCCGCCGAAGGCCTTGTGGATGTCGACCAGTTCGACCAGGGGTTCCATCAGCTTTCCTGCACGTAGCGGCGGTACAGCACGTCGAACACGACGGCCACGATCAGCACCTGTCCGATGATCACCATGCGCTTGCCGATCGGCACGTCGAGCAGCAGCATGCCGCTGTCGAGCGACTGCATGATCAGCGCGCCCAGCACCGAGCCGAGGATCGAGCCGCTGCCGCCGGACAAGGCGGTGCCGCCGATCACCGCGGCGGCGATCACGTAGAGCTCCATGCCGCTGCCCAGCGAGTTGGTGCCGGCGTTCAACCGGGCCACCGACACGATCGCGGCCACCGTGATCAGCACGCCCAGCAGCGCGAACAGCATCAACGTGACGCGCCGCACCGGGATGCCGACCAGCGCGGCCGCATCGGGGTTGCCGCCCATCGCGAACACATAGCGGCCGAAGCGGGTGCGGTGCACGATGAACGACAGCGTGCCGGCCACCACGCCCCAGATCAGCACCGGCACCGGGATGCCTTGCGCCTCGGTCTTCGACGAGATCCGGTAGGCCGACATCACCGCCACGAAGCCGAGCAGCAGCGCGATCGTCAGCCCGGCCAGCAGCCCGTCGACCCACAGCGGCTGCAGCGCCATGCCGTGGCGCTGCTTGGCGCGCCGGCGCAGCAGCATGCGCACGACCAGTGCCGCGCTCAGCAGCCCACCCAGCACCCAGCTCGGGCCGACGCCGATCGCCCCGTCGTAGCCGCCGCCGAGGTTGACGAAGAAGTCGTCGCTGACCGGCTGCGTCTTGCCGTCGGCGACCAGGAAGGCCGCGCCGCGGAACGACATCAGCCCGCCCAGCGTCACGACGAACGACGGCACGCCGAGCACCGCCGTCAGTCCGCCCTGGTACACCGACACCAGCAGCGCGACCGCGAGGCCCGCCAGGCACGAGGCCTGCCACGACCAGCCGGCGGTGTACTGCAGGTACGCGATCAGCACGCCGACGAAACCCATCGTCGAGCCAACCGACAGGTCGATGTGGCGCGCGACGATCACCAGCACCATCACCGTCGAGACGATGCCGACCACCGCCGTCTGCTGCGCGATGTTGTAGAGGTTCTCCGGCGACAGGAAGATGCCGCCGGACATCGCGTGGAACACCACCGACATCACGGCGAGCACCAGCCCCATCAGCACCAGCCGCCAGTCGACGGCGGCGTGGCGCAGGTGCTTGATCAGGGAGGGCTGGATCAGCGAACTCACTTGCAGGCCGAGGGCACCTTGTCGCCCGTCACGCCCTTGCACAGCTCGTCCTTCTTGATCCAGCCGGCCTTGACGACGACGTCGAGGTTGTCGCGCGTGATCGCGACCGGCGCCAGGAAGCGCGACTGCAGCGCGATCTTCTTCTCGCCGCCGTTCCAGCTGACGGCCTTCTCGGGCGACTTGCCGCTGCCGAGCGCCACCGCCGCGCTGGCCGCTTCACGGCCCAGGTCGCGCGCGTCCTTCCAGACCGACACCGTCTGCGAGCCGGCGGCCACGCGGTTCAGCGCGGCGAAGTCGCCGTCCTGGCCCGACACCGGGATGCCCTTGATGCCCTTGCCGGTGAGTGCAGCCACCACGCCGCCGGCGGTGCCGTCGTTCGACGCGACGACCGCATCGATCTTGCCGCCGTTCTTCGTGATGATCTGTTCCATGTTCTTCTGCGCGACCTCGGGCTTCCAGCCGTCGGTGTACTCCTCGCCGACGATCTTGATATCGCCCTTCTTGACGGCCGCGTCGATCACCTCCTGCTGGCCTTCGCGCAGGAAGTTCGCGTTCGGGTCGGTCGGCGAGCCCTTGATCATCACGTAGTTGCCCTTGGGCTGGGCCTTGTAGACGGCACGCGCCTGCAGGCGGCCGACCTCCTTGTTGTCGAAGGTGATGTAGAACACGCCCGGCGCCTCGATCAGCCGGTCATAGGCCACCACCGGCACCTTCTGCTTCGCGGCCTTGTTGACGGCCGGCAGGATCGCGTCCTTGTCCATCGCCAGCACGATCAGCACCTTGGCGCCCTTGGACATCAGGCCCTCGATGTCGGCCAGCTGCTTCTCGGGCGAGCCGCCGGCATCGGCGCTGACGTACTTGGCGCCGAGCTTCTCGAGCTGGGCCTTGATGGCCGCCTCGTCGGTCTTCCAGCGCTCTTCCTGGAAGTTCGACCAGCTGACGCCGACGGTGAGTTGCGCCTGCGCAGCGCTGCTGAGGCCGCCGAAGGCGAGCGCGAAGGCGACGGCGCCCAGGGTGTGCTTGATCTGCATGTCTCTCTCCAGTCTTGTGGGGTGCATCACTTCGATCGCCGATGGGTACGAGTTCGACCACATCGACATAGTTTGAGTGACGAACGAAATGTCGCTTCAGACGGTTTTGGCGTCATCGGGACAAGCCCTGAGTCGGCCGCGCCGAGGGTTCACCGACATGAAAAAAGGGCCCCGCAGGGCCCTTCGAAAGGAGTCGTCAGCCGGTACCGGATCAGAACCAGATTTCCGCTTGAGCACCATAGGAGGTGCCCTTGGTCTTGCCGTCGGCGTTGCCGGTCAGGCCGTTGGGGCCGGTGGCGGCGTTGGCCGCGCTGTTCCACTTCGCGGTGGTSACGGTTCCAGAAGCCCGGGCCGGTCGCCAGCGTCGGCGCGAAGGTGAACTTCGCCAGCTTCTGCGTGTCGGTGGCGTCCGGCTTCTTCTGCACGTACGCGGCTTCGGCCACCAGCTTGAAGTTCTTGGTCAGCGCGTACGAGCCGCGCCCGCCCACCGACACCGACTTCACGTTGGTCGTGTTGCCCAGGCCGTCGTCCAGCTTGTCGTGCTGGAACATCACCATGCCCTGCCCGCCGAACGGGCCGACCTGCCAGCCCGGGCTCTCAACGATGCGGTAGCTCTTGTTGCCCGAGTTCGCACCCAGGTTGCCGAAGTTGCCGTTCAGCCCGGCCGAGCCCTGCGCGTACTGCACCCACAGGATGTTGGTGCCGCCCAGCCCCAGYGCGTTGTCCTGGTTGTGCTGCGCGGTCARCCCGAAGCCGTTCTTGCCGTCGGTGAAGTCGCCCTTCGTGATCGTGCCCACGATGCGCAGCTTGCCGCCCGGGTTCACCACCAGCTCCGAGAAGTCCACGTTCACGCGCGAGCCCGGCTTGGTCGAGTCGGCGCTGTCCGAGCGGAACGCCGCCACCGCCAGCTTGCCGCCACCGACGTCCATGCTGTCCGCACCGGCGCCCACGCCCGACAGGTTCACGAAGAACGTGTCGACGATGTGCACGTCCGCACGGCCGTAGAAGCGCTTGCCGATCCAGAAGTTCGTGTTCGGCGCAATGTCGTAGCCCTTGCCCTCGACGTACATCTGGTTGATGCCCAGCTTGCTGTGGTCCAGCGACTGGTTCGTCGCCGGCTGCCCGCTCAGGCCGCGGTCCACCGCACCGGTGTCGGTGCCGTTGCTGTACAGGTTGGTCATCAGCGCGGCCTTGTATTCCACGCCATCGGCCTTGAAGCCCTGGCTCAGCAGGAACTCGCCGTAGAAGTCGCACTCGTTGCCGAGCCGGTACTTCATGCCTTCTCCGCCCAGTCCGTAGCACGCGCGCGACGAGTCCTTCGACGTCGCGCCCGGGCCGGTGCGGAAGTAGCCGCCCCAATCGACGGCTTGTGCAGAGGTGGCGCTCAACAGGTCCGTAGCACGCGCGCGACGAGTCCTTCGACGTCGCGCCCGGGCCGGTGCGGAAGTAGCCGCCCCAATCGACGGCTTGTGCAGAGGTGGCGCTCAACACGCTGGCTGCGGCGGCAGCCAGGGCGAGCACGGTCTGGCGGTGGGGGAATGTCTTCACGGATGGTCTCCTTGGTTTTTGATGCACAGGGGAAACACAGGGCCTGGGGGAGCCCTGTCGGGGGAACGGGGAGCGTCAGCCGCGCTTGCGGCTCGATTCGAAGATGCGTTGCAGCAGGCAGAACACGAACAGCAGCCCGCCGATCACGATGCGGGTCCACCATGAGCTCAGGCTGCCGTCGAACATGATCAGCGTCTGGATGATCCCGAGCATCAGCACGCCGAACAGCGTGCCCAGCACGTAGCCGACGCCGCCGGTCAGCAGCGTGCCGCCGATCACCACCGCCGCGATCGCGTCCAGCTCCAGCCCGACCGCGTGCAGGCCATAGCCCGACAGCATGTAGAAGGTGAACACCACGCCGGCCAGCGCCGAGCAGAATCCGCTGACGGTGTAGACGCCGATCAGCGTGCTGCGCACCGGCAGGCCCATCAGCACCGCCGAATGCTCGTTGCCGCCGATCGCGTAGACCGTGCGGCCGAACTGCGTGTAGTGCGCGACGAACACCGCGAGCAGCACCACGGCGACTGCAATGATTGCGCTGACCGACAGCTCGGCGCCTTCCCACAGCGGCACGCGCAGCTGCGACAGCGCGGTGTAGAACGGGTTCGTGATGCTGATCGAATCGATGCTGATCAGGTAGCACAACCCGCGCGCGAGGAACATGCCGGCCAGCGTCACGATGAAGGGCTGCAGCCGGAAGCGCTGGATCAGCACGCCCTGCAGCGCGCCGAAGCCGATGCCCATCAGCAGCACCAGCGGGATCACCACCGCCGGGCTCCAGCCGTGCTTCTCGACCAGCGACGCCGACACCATCGTCGTCAGCGCGATCACCGAGCCCACCGACAGGTCGATGCCGCCCGACAGGATCACGAAGGTCATGCCGACTGCGACGATGCACAGGAAGGCGTTGTCGATCAGCAGGTTCAGGAACACCTGGGCCGAGAAGAAGCCGGTGTAGAGCACCGAGCCGAGGATCGCCATCACGACGAACAGCGAGATCGTCGCCGCCAGCGGGATGAACTTCGGGTCGAAGCGCAGGCGCCTCGACGCAGCGGCGGCCGGCATCGGCGCCATCGGTTGCACCTGCGCATTCATGCCCGTCCTCCCACCGCGGGCCGCTGCACCAGCGCGCGCAGGCTCTGGCGGAACTCCGGCGACTGCAGCAGCATCACCGCGAACACCACGCCGGCCTTGACGACCAGGTTGACCTCGGGCGGCACGCCCAGCGAGTAGATGGCATAGGTGAGCGTCTGGATGATCAGCGCGCCGATCACGCTGCCGGCCAGGCTGAAGCGGCCGCCGGTCAGCGCGGTGCCGCCCAGCGTCACCGCGAGGATCGCGTCCAGCTCCATCAGCTGGCCGGCGTTGTTGCCGTCGGCGCTCTTGACGTTCGAGCTGACGATCAGCCCGGCCGCGCCGGCGCACAGCCCGCAGAAGGCGTACACCCACACCGTGATGCGGCGCGCGCGCACGCCGGCGACCCGCGCGGCCGACGGGTTCACGCCGACCGCCTGGATGAACAGCCCGAGCGCGGTGCGCGTGGTCACCCACCACAGCAGCACGAACACCGCCGCCGCGATGAACAGCGAGAACGGCAGCCCGAGCAGGTAGCCGCTGCCGAGGAAGAAATACGGTCCGTAGTAGATCGTGATGATTTGCCCGCCGGTGATCAGCTGCGCGATGCCGCGCCCGGCCACCATCAGGATCAGCGTCGCGATGATCGGCTGCATGCCGACGCGCGCGACCAGCACGCCGTTCCACACCCCGCACACCAGCGCGACGCCGAGCGCGCCGGCAACCGCCGCCCACATCGGGAAGCGGCTCGCATGCGTGGCCACGCCGTCGACGATGACCAGCGAGCCGCCGATCATCCAGGCCGCGATCGCCGCGGCGATCGCCACCACCGCGCCGACCGAGATGTCGATGCCGCGCGTGGCGATGACCAGCGTCATGCCGAGCGACACCAGCATCAGCGGTGCTGCGCGGTTCAGGATGTCGACCAGGCTACCGTACAGGTGGCCGTCGCGCCATTCCAGGTGCAGGAAGCTGCTGTTGAACGCCGCGTTCAGCACCAGCAGCAGCAGCAGCGTGACCAGCGGCCACGCCAGGCGATGTTTGAAGAGACTGCTCATGCCTGCGCCGCAATCACGTGGTAGACCGCCTGCTCGCTGCTGCCGGCCGGCAGCTCGGCGACCTTGCGGCGATCGCGCAGCACCGCGATGCGGTGCGAGACGCGGACGACCTCGCTCATCTCCGACGAGATGAACAGCACCGACATGCCCTGCTGGGCGAGCCGCAGGATCTCTTCCATGATCTCCTGCTTGGCTGCGACGTCGATGCCGCGCGTCGGCTCGTCGAGGATCAGGAGCCGCGGCTCGGTCGCGAGCCAGCGCGCGAGCATCGCCTTCTGCTGGTTGCCGCCCGACAGCAGCCCGATCGGCGTGTCGATGCTGGCGGTCTTGATGCCCAGCGCCTTCACGAAGCGCTCGGCCATCTCGGCCTGCTGCTCGCGCGACAGCGTCTTCGCGAGGCCATGGCGGGCCTGCAGCGCGAGCGCGATGTTCTCGCGCACCGACAGCTCGGCGACGATGCCGTCGGTCTTGCGGTCTTCGGGGCACAGGCCGATGCCGTGGCGCACCGCGTCGGCCGGGCTGTGCAGCTGCACCGGCTGGCCGTCGACCTGCAGCGTGCCCTGGTCGTTCGCGGCCAGGCCGAACAGCAAGCGCGCGAGCTCGGTGCGGCCGGAGCCGAGCAGGCCGCCCAGCCCCAGCACCTCGCCGGGATACAGGTCGAGGTCGACCGGCTGCAGCTGGCCTTGCTGGCCGAGGCCCTGGGCCCGTAGCAGCGGCTGGCCGTCGTGCGGGCGGGCGCTCGGCACGACCTCCGACTGGCTGGCCAGCTCGCGGCCGATCATCGCGGTGATCAACGCCGGCGCGTTCAGCTCGGCGACCGGCTTCTCGCAGACGAACTCGCCGTTGCGCAGCACCGTGATGCGGTCCGAGATCGCGTAGACCTGCTCGAGGAAGTGGGTCACGAACAGGATCGCGAGGCCCTCGCCGCGCAGCTGGCGCAGCACCGCGAACAGCCGCTTGACCTCGTCTTCGTCGAGGCTGGAGGTTGGTTCGTCGAGGATCAGCACCTTGGCCTCGACGCTCAGCGCGCGGGCGATCGAGACCATCTGCTGCACGGCCACCGAGTACGTCGCCAGGCCGCGCGTCACGTCGATGTCGAGGTTCAGCCGCGTCAGCAGCTCGCGCGCCTGCGCGTTCATGCGCGGCCAGTCGATGCGCCAGCCGCCGCGCGCGCCCTTGCGCGGGTAGCGCCCGGCGAAGATGTTCTCGGCCACCGACAGGTTGGTGCAGAGGTTCACTTCCTGATAGACGGTGCTGATGCCCAGCTGCTGCGCCTGCTGCGGCGTGGTCGGCCGGATCGCGGCACCGGCCAGCGTGAACTCGCCGGCATCGGGCGGATGCACGCCGGTCAGCACCTTGATCAGCGTCGACTTGCCGGCGCCGTTCTGGCCCATCAGCGCATGCACTTCGCCGGGGAACAGCCGCAGGCCGACGTCGCTGAGCGCGCGCACGCCGAGGAACTGCTTGCTGACGCCACGCAGTTCGAGGACAGGAGCGACATCGGGCTTCACGGTCATGTCAGGGTTCTCGTTTCAGTACCCAGCGAACGCCGTGGAACCGGCTTTGCCGGGCCACTGGCGTTGCCCCCTCGAGGGGGTGGCGCGAAGCGCCTCCGGGGGTGGGCACATCAATCAGGCCTTGTTCTTGTTGTAGACGTCGAGGAACACGGCCGCGAGCAGCACCAGGCCCTTGATGACCTGCTGGTAGTCGATGCCGATGCCCATGATCGACATGCCGTTGTTCATCACGCCCATCACGAACGCACCGATCACCGCGCCCATCACCTTGCCGACGCCGCCCGAGGCCGATGCGCCGCCGATGAAGCAGGCCGCGATCACGTCAAGCTCGAAGCCGACGCCGGCCTTCGGCGTCGCGGTGTTCAGCCGCGCGGCGAACACCAGCCCGGCCAGCGCCGCCAGCACGCCCATGTTGACGAAGGTGTAGAACGACAGCCGCTCGGTCTTGATGCCCGACAGCTTGGCGGCCTTCTCGTTGCCGCCGAGCGCGTAGATGCGCCGGCCGATCGTGCTGCGCCGGGTGACGAAGTCGTACGCCACCATCAACAGCACCATGATGATCAGCACGTTCGGCAGCCCGCGGTACGAGGCCAGCAGGTAGCTGAAGAACAGGATCACCGCGGCGAACGCCGCCGTCTTCGCGAGGAAGAACGGGTACGGCTCTTCTTCCATGCCGTGGCGCGTCTGCGCGATGCGCCCGCGCACCTTCAGCACCACCATCACCAGCACCGTGATCACGCCCAGCAGCAGCGAGGTCAGCCGCAGCTCGGCACCGGCGAACAGGTCGGGGATGAAGCCCGAGCTCAGGCGCTGGAACTCGACCGGGAACGGCCCGACCGACTGGCCTTCCAGCAGCGCGAGCGCCAATCCCTTGAACACCAGCATGCCGGCCAGCGTGACGATGAACGACGGGATGCGGAAGTACGCGACGAACCAGCCCTGCGCGGCGCCGATCAGCCCGCCCACCAGCATGCAGCCGAGGATGGTCCAGATCCAGTGGATCTCGTGGTTCACCATCATCACCGCGGCCAGCGCGCCGATGAAGCCGGCCACCGAGCCGACCGACAGGTCGATGTGCCCGGCCACGATCACCAGCAGCATGCCCAGCGCCATGATGACGATGTAGCTGTTCTGCAGCACCAGGTTGGTCAGGTTCAGCGGCTTCAGCAGCGTGCCGTCGGTCAGGTACTGGAACAGTCCCATGATCGCGACCAGCGACAGCAGCATGCCGTACTCGCGCACGTTGTTCTTCAGGAAGCCGCGGTACTCCTTGGGCGGCACGGGGGCCGCCGCGGCGATGTCAGTTGCCATGATTCGTCTCTCCGGCCAGGGGGCCGTGTTCAGTGTCCAGCTTCGGGGGGGCGTCCATGCCGTCGTGCGAGCCGGCCCGCATGATGGCGCGCATGATCCGCTCCTGCGACGCCTCGGCCGCCGGGAATTCGCCGACGAAGCGGCCTTCGTTCATCACGTAGATGCGGTCGCACATGCCCAGCAGCTCGGGCATCTCCGACGAGATCATCAGGATGCATTTGCCCTCGGCCGCCAGCGCGTCGATGATGGTGTAGATCTCGTACTTGGCGCCGACGTCGATGCCGCGCGTCGGCTCGTCGAGGATCAGCAGCTCGGGTTGCGAGAACAGCCACTTGCTCAGCACCACCTTCTGCTGGTTGCCGCCCGACAGGTTCACCACCGGCTGGTAGACGCTGGCCGAGCGGGTGTTCAGCCGCTTGCGGAAATCGCTCGCCACCGTGAACTCGCGGCCGTCGTCGATCACGCCGTGGCGCGACACCGCCGGCAGGTTCGCGAGCGTGGTGTTCTTCTTGATGTCCTCGCCGAGCACCAGGCCCAGGCCCTTGCGGTCCTCGGTGACATAGGCGATTCGGTGGGCGATCGCCTTCTGCACCGTCGAGGTGTCGATCGCCTCGCCGTGCATGCGCACCTCGCCGCTGATGCGCTGGCCGTACGAGCGGCCGAACACGCTCATCGCGAGCTCGGTGCGCCCGGCGCCCATCAGCCCGGCGATGCCGACGATCTCGCCGCGCCGCACGTTCAGGTTCACGCCCTTCACGACCAGCCGGTCGGCGTGCACCTGGTGGTGCACCTTCCAGTCGCGCACCTCGAACACGGTGTCGCCGATCTTCGGCGTGCGCTTCGGGTAGCGGTCGGCCATCTCGCGGCCGACCATGTTGCGGATGATGCGGTCCTCGCTGATCGCCTCGGCACGGCAGTCCATCGTCTCGACGGTGGCGCCGTCGCGCAGCACGGTGATCGAATCGGCGACCTTCGAGACCTCGTTCAGCTTGTGCGAGATCAGGATCGCCGAGATGCCCTGCGCCTTCAGCGCGAGCAGCAGCTCGAGCAGCGCATTGCTGTCGCTTTCGTTCAGGCTCGCGGTCGGCTCGTCGAGGATCAGCAGCTTGACCTCCTTCGACAAGGCCTTCGCGATCTCGATCAGCTGCTGCTTGCCGACGCCCAGGTTGGTGATCAGCGTCGACGGCGATTCCTTCAGCCCGACCTTCTCCAGCAGCTCCTGCGTGCGGCGGTGCGACTCGAACCAGTCGATCACGCCCAGCTTCGCGCGTTCGTTGCCGAGGAAGATGTTCTCGGCGATCGACAGCAGCGGCACCAGCGCGAGTTCCTGGTGGATGATGATGATCCCGAGTTTTTCGCTGTCGGAGATGCCGGCGAACTTGCGCAGCTCGCCCTGGTAATGGATCTCGCCGGTGTAGGAGTCATGCGGATAGACGCCGCTCAACACCTTCATCAGCGTCGATTTGCCGGCGCCGTTCTCGCCGACCACCGCATGGATCTCGCCCTGGCGCACGACGAGGTTGACGTCGTTCAGGGCGGTCACGCCGTGGAATTTCTTGGTGATGCCGCGCATCTCCAGGATGGCTTCCATCCTTGGTCCTCTGGATCGTTCCGACTGCAAAAAAGGGTTCTGCGCACGCCGCGCAGAACCCACGCCGCGCCAAGAGGCGGTTACTTCAGCTGCGCTTCGGTGTAATAGCCGCTGCCGACCAGCACCTGCTTCCAGTTGCTCGCGTCGACGCTGACCGGCTTCAGCAGGTACGAGGGCACGACCTTCACGCCGTTGTTGTAGGTCTTGGTGTCGTTGATCTCGGGCTTCTTGCCGCCCAGCACCGCGTCGACCATGCCGACGGTGACCTTGGCCAGTTCACGCGTGTCCTTGAAGATGGTCGAGGTCTGCTCGCCCTT
Source organism: Rhizobacter sp. Root1238 (assembly GCF_001425825.1). Taxonomy (GTDB): domain Bacteria; phylum Pseudomonadota; class Gammaproteobacteria; order Burkholderiales; family Burkholderiaceae_C; genus Rhizobacter. Next base: position 98,594 of record NZ_LMDM01000014.1, on the reverse strand, counting down.
CTGGATCGACTTGACCGACGGCACCTCGGCGTCCTGGCCGGTGATGACCGGCATCGGCTGCTTCGGCGTGCCGTAGCCGACACCCTTCAGCGACGAGATGATCCCGATCGACAGGCCGTCGTACGGCGACAGCACGGCGTCGACGTGGGCACCCGAGTAGTACGCGCTCAGCAGGTTGTCCATGCGGGCCTGGGCGACCGCGCCGTCCCAGCGCAGCGTGGCGACCTTGTCCATGCCGACCTGCTTGCTGCGAACGACCAGCTTGCCGCTCTTGATGTACGGGTCCAGCACCGACATCGCGCCGTTGTAGAAGAAGAACGCGTTGTTGTCGTCGGCCGAGCCGCCGAACAGCTCGATGTTGAACGGGCCCTTGCCGCTCTTCAGGCCCAGCTTCTGCTCGATGTAGCTCGCCTGCAGCACGCCGACCTGGAAGTTGTCGAACGTGGCGTAGTAGTCGACGTTCTTCGAGCCCTTGATCAGGCGGTCGTAGGCGATGACCTTGACGCCCTTGTCGGCGGCCTTCTGCAGCACGTCGGTGAGGGTCGTGCCGTCGATCGCGGCGATCACCAGCACCTTGGCGCCCTTGGTGATCATGTTCTCGATCTGCGCCAGCTGGTTCGGGATGTCGTCCTCGGCGTACTGCAGGTCGGTCTTGTAGCCCTTCTCCTGCAGGTACTTGACCATGTTGGAGCCGTCGGCGATCCAGCGCGCGGACGACTTGGTCGGCATCGAGATCGCGATCGAGCCCTTGTCCTGCGCATGCGCAGCCAGGGGCGCGATGGCCACAACGGCAAAAGTGGCCAGCGAGGCCAGGATCGTACGGATGGTTTTCACTTCTCTGTCTCCAGTCATGGGGGGTTCGTCATCGCCGCTCCACTGGGCGGCGGCCGGAGCGCGGCCTGCTCCGACAGGCTTCGCGCGTTGCTGCGAAGCCCAGTCTCACCCCATCGCTCAATACTTGCGATTGGGGAATTCCTTGGCAGCGACCTCCATCGGGAAGACGCCTTCCTGCGTCACGATGCGCTTCGGAATGGTCTTGCCGGCCACCAGGTCCTTGACGGCCTGCATCAGCTGCGGGCCGAGCAGCGGGCTGCATTCGACCGACACGTTCAGCTTGCCGGCGATCATCGCCTCGAAGGCGCCCTTCACGGCGTCGATCGAGATGATCACGATGTCCTTCGCGGGCTTCATGCCGGCTTCCTCGATCGCCTGGATCGCGCCGATGGCCATGTCGTCGTTGTGCGCGTAGAGCACGTTGATCTTCTTGCCCTCGGCCTTCAGGAACGCCTCCATCACTTCCTTGCCCTTGGCACGGGTGAAGTCGCCGGTCTGCGAGCGGATGATCTTGAACTTCGGGTCGGCCTTGACGATTTCCTCGAAGCCCTTCTTGCGGTCGATCGCCGGCGCCGAGCCGACGGTGCCCTGCAGCTCGACGATGTTCACGTCGCCCTTCTGGTCCTTCATCTTCTCGACCAGCCAGCGGCCGGCGCGGCGGCCTTCCTCGACGAAGTCGGAGCCCATGAACGAGACCCACAGGCTGTCGTCCTTCTCGTCGACCGCGCGGTCCGACAGGATCACCGGGATCTTGGCGGCCTTGGCCTCGCGCAGCACGGTGCCCCAGCCGGATTCGACGACCGGCGAGAACGCGATCACGTCGACCTTCTGCGCGATGAAGCTGCGGATGGCCTTGATCTGGTTCTCCTGCTTCTGCTGCGCGTCGGAGAACTTCAGGTCGACGCCCGCTTCCTTGGCGGACGACTTGATCGACTCGCTGTTCGCGGTGCGCCATTCGCTTTCGGCACCGATCTGGCTGAAGCCGAGCACGATCTTCTTCTGGGCGAAGGCCTTGAACGGCAGGGCCGCGGCCAGGGATGCCGCAGCCATCGCTGCAAACAGGGAACGTCTTTGGAATTTCACGGTTGTCTCCTCTTGGTGGGTGGCATGAAAAACGCACGGCTTGTTCCGGCGGTGCCGGGGTGCCGCATCAAAGCGCAAGGGCGGTGAAGCTCAGGCGTGGGGTGGAACTCCTCTGTCTGTCGTTCCAGGATCAGGCCAGCGTGTACGCCGTCTTGACCGTGGTGTAGAACTCGGCGGCGTAGCGTCCCTGCTCGCGCGGGCCGTGGCTCGATCCCTTGCGGCCGCCGAACGGCACGTGGTAGTCGACGCCGGCGGTCGGCAGGTTGACCATCACCATGCCGACCTTGGCTTGCCGCTTGAACTGCGTCGCGAGCTTCAGCGACTGGGTGCAGACGCCGGCGCACAGGCCGAACGGCGTGTCGTTGGCGAGCGCCAGTGCATGCTCGAAACCATCGGCCTTCAGCACGCAGGCGACCGGGCCGAAGATCTCCTCGCGCGCCACGCGGTGCTGCGGCTGCGCGAGCAGCAGCGCCGGCGCCATGAAGTGGCCGCGCGTCGCGCGCTGCAGCAGCTCGCCGCCGGTGACGAGCTCGGCGCCTTCGTTGCGCGCGATCTCCAGGTAGCCGAGGTTGGTGTCGAGCTGGCTGCGGTCGACCACCGGGCCGATGTCGATGCCGCGCTCCAGCGCATGGCCGACCTTCAGCCCGCGGGTGCGGTCGCGCATCTTCGCGACGAAGCGGTCGTGCACCGTCGCGTCGACGATGATCCGGCTCGACGCGGTGCAGCGCTGCCCGGTCGAGAAGAACGAGCCCTGCACCGCGCATTCGACAGCCTGGTCGAGGTCGGCATCGGCCAGCACCACCAGCGGGTTCTTGCCGCCCATCTCCAGCTGCACCTTGGCGCGCCGCGCGGTCGCGGCCTTCAGGATCTGCTCGCCGGTGCCCACCGAGCCGGTGAAGCTGATCGCATCGACCAGCGGGCTGTCGACCATCGCCTGGCCGACCTGCCGGCCACTGCCCATCACCAGGTTGAACACGCCCGCCGGCAGGCCGGCGCGGCTGATGATCTCGGCCAGCGCCGCGGCACAGGCCGGCACCAGCTCGGCCGGCTTGAAGACGACGCTGTTGCCGTAGGCCAGCGCCGGCGCGATCTTCCACGCGGGAATGGCGAGCGGGAAATTCCACGGCGCGATGATGCCGACCACGCCGACCGGCTCGCGGGTGATGTCGACCTCGACGCCCGGCCGCACCGACGGCAGGTGCTCGCCGGCCGCGCGCAGCGCCTCGCCGGCGAAGAACTTGAAGATGTTGCCGGCGCGCGCGGCCTCGCCGATCGCCTCCGGCAGGGTCTTGCCTTCCTCGCGGGCCAGCAGCTGGCCGAGCTCGTCCTTGCGGGCGAGGATCTCGCTGCCGATCTGGTCGAGCGCGTCGGCACGCCGCTGCGGCGTGCTCAGGCCCCAGGCCGGCGCGGCATCGGCCGCGGCACGGATCGCGACCTCGGCCTGGTTGCCGTCGGCGCGGGCGTATTCGGCGACCACCTCGTCCAGGTCGGACGGGTTGCTGCTCATGCCGGTCGTGACGCCGGTCTCCCAGCGGCCGTTGATGTAGTTCTTGTAGCTCTGCGTCATGGTCCGCACCGGGTCAGAGGGCGCGCACGCCGCCGATCGCGAAGCGGCGATCGACCAGCGCCAGCGGGTTGACCAGCGGCGCACCGAGCGCCGGCAGGTCGATCTCGAAGCAGTCGCCCGGCTCGACGCGGACGTTGTCCGAGAAGCTGAGCGTCGCGGTGCCGAAGAAGTGCAGGTGCACGTCGCCCGGCTGGCGGTGCGCCTCGTACTTGAAGTGGTGGTATTCGAGGTTGGCCAGCGAATGGCACATGTTGGCCTCGCCGGTCAGGAACGGCTTTTCCCAGCGGACCTCGCTGCCGCGCCGGATGCGGCTGGTGCCTTCGAGGTGCGCCGGCAGCGCGCCGCTGCGCAGCTCGGGGCCGATCGCGCAGACGCGCAGCTTCGAATGGGCCAGGTAGAGGTAGTTCTGGCGCTCGGTGACGTGGTCGGAGAACTCGTTGCCGATCGCGTAGCCGAGGCGGTACGGCTGGCCGTCGGGGCCGATCACGTACAGGCCGACCAGCTCGGGCTCCTCGCCGCCGTCGAGCGCAAAGTCGGGCATCGCGAGCGGCGCGCCGGGCGCCGCGACGATGCTGCCGTTGCCCTTGTAGAACCACTCGGGCTGCACGCCGGGCAGGCCGTCGGCCGGACGGCCGCCTTCCATGCCCCACTTGAAGATGCGCATCGAATCGGACAGCGTTTCCTCGCCGCCCGACAGCTTCTGGTGCATCGCATCGCGCGCCGACGCGCTGCCGGTGTGCGTGAGGCCGGTGCCGGTGACGAAGCAGTGCGCGACGTCGGGATGCGCCAGCGGCGTCAGCACACGCTGTTCGCGCAGCAGCACGTCATACGGCAGCGCCTCGCCGGTGAGCGCCGGTTGCGCCAGCGCATCGACCGATACGCGGCGGGCAATCGCAGCCTGCGCCAATTCGTAGCTGCTGACGAAACCGCCGACCGCGCGCACCGAACGGCCGTCGTCTGCCACGCAACCCACATGCTGGGTGCCGTTTTCGGCGAGGAACTGGATCAGTCTCATGGGGCAGGCGCTTCTCGTCTGGCAAGCGAGGCTTGGGTGAAGGTGCCGCATCCTAATGAGCGGAGCTATAACTTTCTAATAGATATTTGCCGAAAACACATATACGATCCGGCATCGATAAAAACCCCTAGTGGCGCGCCGAGACAACGCCCTTTCGCATGACGAACTACACCCATTGGTTCATCCGCGCCCGCCTGAAGACGCGGCAGCTGCTGCTGCTGGTGGCGCTCGACGAAGAGGGCAACATCCACCGCGCGGCCCAGGTGCTCAACATGACGCAGCCGGCCGCGTCGAAACTCCTGAAGGATCTCGAAGACGTGCTGGAGGTGCCGTTGTTCGAGCGGCTGCCGCGCGGCATGCGGCCCACCTGGTACGGCGAGACGATGATCCGGCATGCGCGGGTCGCGCTGAGCAGCCTGAACCAGGCGCACGACGAGCTGGAAGCGATCAAGGCCGGGCGCTACGGCCAGGTCAGCGTCGGCGCGATCACCGCGCCGGGGCTGGTGCTGCTGCCGCCGGCGGTCGCGCTGGTCAAGCAGGAGCACCCGAGCCTGCGCATCGGCGTGCAGATCGAGACCAGCGACGTGCTGCTCGACCGGCTGGCGCAGGGCAAGCTCGACATGCTGGTCGCGCGGCTGTTCGCGCAGCACGACAAGACCGACCTGCGCTACGAGACGCTGACCGAGGAAACGGTGTGCGCGATCACCCGGCCGGGGCACCCGCTGCTGTCGGTGGCGCACCTGGGGCTGCGCGACGTGGTGAACGCCGGCTGGATCGTGTCGCCCAGCGGCAGCGTGCTGCGGCACCGCTTCGACCTGATGTTCCAGGAAGAGGGGCTGGAGGCGCCGATGAACGTGATCGAGACCTCGGCGCTGCTGTTCATGACGAAGATGCTGCAACAGAGCGACATGATCGCGGTGGTCGCGACCGATGTGGCGCGCTACTACGCGGCGCACGGCATCGTGTCGCTGCTGCCGATCGCGCTGCCCTGCCAGATGGATGCGTTCGGCATCATCACCCGCACCGACCGGCTGCTGTCGCCGGCGGCGAAGGTGATGCTGAAGGCGCTGAAGACGACGGCGGTGACCGTCTACGGAGCGAAGTTCGACGTGAGCGTGGAAGCCTGAACAAAAAAGCCGTTCGGACCGAGCTTGTCGAAGGCCTCGTGCCATGGCACCAACCCTTCGACGGACGGGCCTTCGACCAGCTCGGTCCCTGCTCAGGGCGAACGGTAGAGAAGCCTACGACCAGCCCGCGTCGACCTTGAACTCCTGCGCAGTGCACATCGCGCTGTCGTCCGCCGCGAGGAACAGCACCATCCGCGCCACGTCGCCCGGCTGCAGCTTGTCCGGCAGGCACTGGTTGCGCTTCAGCACCTCTTCGCTCTCGGCGGTGAACCACAGCTTCACCTGCCGTTCCGTCATGACCCACCCCGGCGACACCGTGTTGATGCGAATGCGGTGCTCGCCGAGCGGCTTCGCCAGTCCGCGCGTCAGCCCGTTGACCGACGACTTCGCGATTGCGTAGCAGGGGTACGCCCCGTCCTTGCCCTGCCAGCCGGTCGAGCCGAAGTTGACCACCGAACCGAAACCGAGCCGCTTCATCCCCGGCACCACCGCCTGGATCGCGAAGAACGCCGGCCGCTCGTTGATCGACATGCGCTGGTCGTAGTACGCCGGCGTCACCGATTCCAGCGTGTGGCGGTCGTCGCTCGCGACGTTGTTGACCAGCACCGCGAAATCACCGAGCGCCGCTTCGGCATCGGCGATCGCCTGCTGCAGCGCCGGCACGTCGCGCACGTCGCAGGGCCGGAACCACGGCGCCGGGTGCCCGGCCGCCTCGATCTGCTGCACCAGCTCGCGGCTGGCCGCTTCGGCGACATCGACGAAGGCCACCAGCGCGCCCTGCTCCGCGAACGCGCTGACGACGGCCGCACCGATCCCGGTGCCGCCGCCGGTGATGAAAACGCGGCGTCCGCGCAGGCTGGGGAATGACGCTAGAACGGCTGTCGTGGCACTTGCCATGGGGGTTTGTCCTTGATCTATTGCAATTCAGATATGTGAGAAGCGAATTTATTTATTTTTCTATTATCAATGTGCCTTGATACGATCCGCCGCGTCAAGGGCCTTGTACGACGACTGACTCGACGACCGCCTGGACAAGGCCGGCCCGCCCCCCTCCGGAGACAACAGACCCCATGGATTCGAAGAAACCGCCCGCTCCGCCGAAGCGGCGCAGCCACGCCTGGTTCGGCAAGCAGGACCGCGATGGCTTCGTGCACCGCAGCTGGCTGAAGAACCAAGGCTATCCGCACGACCTGCTCGACGGCCGCCCGATCATCGGCATCTGCAACACCTGGAGCGAGCTGACCCCTTGCAACGGGCACTTCCGCGAGCTGGCGGAGTTCGTCAAGCGCGGCGTCTACGAGGCCGGCGGCTTTCCGCTCGAGTTCCCGGTGATGTCGCTCGGCGAGACCCAGCTGCGCCCGACCGCGATGCTGTTCCGCAACCTCGCGAGCATGGACGTCGAGGAATCGATCCGCGGCAACCCGATCGACGGCGTCGTGCTGCTGATGGGCTGCGACAAGACCACCCCGTCGCTGATGATGGGCGCGGCCAGCTGCGACCTGCCGACCATCGGCCTGTCCGGCGGGCCGATGCTGAACGGCAAGTTCCGCGGCAAGGACATCGGCTCGGGCACCGGCGTGTGGCAGATGAGCGAGATGGTGCGCGCCGGCGAGATGACGATGGACGAGTTCACCGCGGCCGAATCGTGCATGCACCGCTCCAAGGGCAGCTGCATGACGATGGGCACCGCGTCGACGATGGCCAGCATGGTCGAGGCGCTCGGCATGTCGCTGCCGGAGAACGCCGCGATCCCGGCCGCCGACACCCGGCGCAACCGGCTTGCGCAATTGACCGGCCGGCGCATCGTCGAGATGGTCAAGGAAGACCTGCGCATGTCGAAGATCCTGACGCGCGAGGCCTTCGAGAACGCGGTGCGCACCAACGCCGCGATCGGCGGCTCGACCAACGCAGTGATCCACCTGATGGCGATCGCCGGGCGCATCGGCGTCAAGCTCGACCTGGACGACTGGGACAAGCTCGGTGCCGACGTGCCCTGCCTGGTGAACCTGCAGCCCTCGGGCAAGTTCCTGATGGAGGACTTCTACTACGCCGGCGGGCTGCCGGCGGTGCTGACGCAGATCACCGACAAGCTGCACACCGGCGCGCTGACCGCCAACGGCAAGACGCTGGGCGAGAACATCGCCAACATCCCCTGCTACAACCGCGAGGTCATCATGACCCCGGCCGAGCCGTTCATGCCGTCGGCCGGCATCGCGGTGGTGAAGGGCAACCTGGCGCCGAACGGCGCGGTGATCAAGCCCTCGGCCGCGTCGGCGCACCTGCTGAAGCACCGCGGCCGCGCGGTGGTGTTCGAGACCATCGAGGACTTCCACGCCCGCATCGACGATCCCGAGCTGGACATCGATGAGAACTGCGTGATGGTGCTGAAGAACTGCGGCCCGAAGGGCTACCCCGGCATGGCCGAGGTCGGCAACATGCCGCTGCCGCCGAAGGTGCTGCAGAAGGGCATCACCGACATGGTCCGCATCTCGGACGCACGCATGAGCGGCACCGCCTACGGCACCGTCGTGCTGCACACCTCGCCGGAAGCAGCGGCCGGCGGCCCGCTGGCGCTGGTGCGCGACGGCGACATGATCGAGCTCGACGTGCACGAGCGCAAGCTGCACCTGGAGGTGTCGGACGAGGAGCTGGCCGCGCGGCGCGCACAATGGCAGCCGCCCGAGCCGCCGAAGCGCGGCTGGTACAAGCTGTACGTCGAGCACGTGCAGCAGGCCCACCTGGGTGCCGACCTCGACTTCCTGGTCGGTGGCAGCGGTGCCGAAGTGCCCCGCGACTCTCACTGAAGCCCCGCTGAAGCCCCGCTGAAAGCCGCATGACCGTCACCGCCCCCAAGCTGCTGTCCGAACCCCGCGTGCTGTGGCCCGCGGGCGCCACGCTCGGCGAGGGCACGCTGTGGTCGGTGCGGCGGCAGTCGCTGTACTGGGTCGACATCCTCGGGCGCACGCTGTACCGCTACCACCCGGCGACCGACGCCCGGGAGAGCTGGCCGTTCGACGAGGAGATCTCGGCGCTGGCCGAGCGTGCGGAAGCGCCCGGCCTGCTGGTGACGCTGCGCAGCGGCTTCGCGCTGTTCGACACCGACACCGGGCGGGTGCAGAAGCTGCACGATCCCGAGGCGCACCTGCCGGGCAACCGCTTCAACGACGGCAAGTGCGACCTGCAGGGCCGCTTCTGGGGCGGCACGATGGACTTCGGCTGCACCGAGCCGACCGGCTCGCTGTACCGCTTCGATGCGAAGCGGCACTGCGAGAAGGTGTTCGATGCGCATTTCGCGGTGACCAACGGGCCGACCTGGTCGCTCGACGGGCGCACGATGTATTTCAACGAGACGGCGCAGCAACGCATCCATGCGTTCGACTTCGACACCGCCACCGGCGCGATCTCGAACCAGCGGCTGTGGCTGCGCTTCGCGAAGGGTGACGGCCATCCCGACGGCATGACGACCGACGCCGACGGCCGCTTGTGGATCGCGCGCTGGGGCGCGGCGTGCGTGACCTGCCACGACCCCGTCAGCGCGAAGGAACTGCTGCGCATCGCGCTGCCGACCAGCCACATCACGAACGTCGCGTTCGGCGGGCCGGAGCTGCGCACGCTGTTCATCACCAGCGCGCGTTTCGAATTGAGCGACGAGCAGCTGGCGGCGCAGCCGTTGGCGGGCGCGTTGTTCTCGGTGGAGGTGGACGCGTCCGGGCGTCCCGCGACGGCCTGGGAAGGCTGAGCGTCCCCGCCCTTACTTGCCGAAGAAGTGCTGGAAGATTTCCGGCTCGTCGACTTCGCGCATCGACAGGCCGTCGAGCGCTTCGCGGAACGGCTTCGGCGGCTGCGCGACGTCCATCATGCTGGCCGGCATCGTGTTCTTCCACGCCGGGCCGTCTTCAGCCTGCGGGCCCTTGCTGCGCGAGACCGGCAGCGAAGGCATGTCTTCCCATTCGATGCCTTCGTTCGCGGGCAGCGCGCGGAAGTTGATCGGGGCAGAAGCGGTGGCGGTCGAGCGGTTCATGGCGGGCGGTGATCTGTCAGACGTCAGTTCGTCCTGGGATCAAGCGTAGCCGGAGCGGCACCGGGCCAAGCGCTGATAAACGGGCCAAGCGGGGGCCAATTCCGGCCGTTCGGCGCAGCAGGTCACCCAGCGCAAGGCCCATCACCGGGTGACGCCGCCAGGCCAGCAGGCCAGCGCACAGGATCAAGCCCTTCGACGCGCGGCGACCGGCCGTCACCAGTTCGCCGTCGGCCAGGCGGGCGAATGGCACGTCGGTGGAGGCAAGGGGGTGCATCGGCATGGTGGCGCATCGTCGCCGGACCGACCGGCCCGCAACGGCCGGAACAAGCCCGCTGCACCGATCGCGGTGTCGACTCGTATCAGCGGTGTCCAAGCCCTCGGCGGCTGGGACAGAATCGCGCGGACCCGTGCCGGCCCGCGGCGCGGACAGGGAGCCTTCGATGCCGCTGACCGTGCCCGCCCCGATCGAGACGCCCCGCCTGGTGGTGCGGCAGATCGCCGAACCCGACCTGCCCGGCCTGATGGCGGTCAACGGCGACGACATGGTGACGCAGTTCCTGCCGTACGCGACCTGGCGCTCGATCGACGATGCCGCCGCCTGGTACCAGCGCATCGCTGGCATCCAGGCGACCGGCAACGCGGTGCAGTTCGTCATCCTGTCGCGCGACGACGCCACCGTGATCGGTGCCGGCTTGCTGTTCAACTTCAACGAAGGCAGCGCCCGCGCGGAGCTCGGCTATGTGCTGGGGCGGGCGCACTGGGGTCGTGGGCTGGCGCGCGAGGCGGCCGGCGCGCTGGTCGGTGCCGCGTTCGGACCGATGGGCCTGCGCCGGCTCGAGGCCGAGGTCAATCCGCTGAACCAGCCATCGGTGCGGCTGCTGCAATCGCTCGGCTTCACGCGCGAAGGGCTGCTGCGCCAGCGCTGGGTCGGCAAGGGCGCGGCCTACGACGTCGAGTTGCACGGGCTGCTGCGCGACGAGTGGCAGCAGCGTGGCACGTGACCCGGTGACAATCGCCGCATGCCGCGACTGTCGACCCTTGCCGCTCCTGAACCCCCGAGCGCCCCACCCCGCCCGCGCGGCGCCCCGGCCGACCCGCAGAAGTTCGCGCTGACCGTCGCCGCCAGCCCGATCGACGGCCAGGGCGTGTTCGCCGCCGAGGCCATTCCGGCACGCCGCAAGATCGGCGAGCTGCGTGGCGAGCCGATCAGCGTCACCGAAGCCCGCCGCCGTGCGCGCGGGCAGGCGCGCATCATGATCGTCGAGGTGTCCGAGCGCCGCGCGATCGATGCGTCGCAATCGGTCGACGCGCTGCGCTTCACCAACCACTCCTGCCGACCGAACGCGACGCTGAAATTGCAGCAGGGCCGCGTCGCCTTCCATGCGCTGCGAGACATCGCCCCCGGCGAGGAACTGACGGTCGATTACGGCCGCTCGCACCACCAGGGCCGCCTGGCCTGCCGCTGCGGCGCACCCGGTTGCGCCGGCACGCTCTGATCCCCAAGGACCTTGCATGACGACCCCCGCCCAGCACCAGGCCGCCGAACGCCGCGGCCTCTTCATCGCCGACGACGGCGTCGCGCGGTGCCACTGGTGCCGCGCGACACCCGGCTACCAGCACTACCACGACCATGAATGGGGCTTCCCGGTCACCGACGACCGGCGGCTGTTCGAGAAGATCTGCCTCGAGGGTTTCCAGGCCGGGCTGAGCTGGCTGACGATCCTGAACAAGCGCGAGGCGTTTCGCGCCGGCTTCGCGAACTTCGACGCCGAGCAGGTGGCACGATTCACCGCGAAGGATGTCGAGCGCTTGCTCGGCGACGCCGGCATCGTGCGCCACCGCGGCAAGATCGAGTCGACCATCAACAACGCGCAGCGCGTGCTGGAAATGCGCGCCGAGTTCGGCTCGCTCGCCGCGTATGCGTGGGGTCACGAGCCGGCGGCGCACACGCGGCCGAAGAAGCTGACGCACGAGGCGCTGGTCGCGATGACGACCTCGGCGGAGGCGATCGCGATGTCGAAGGACCTGAAGAAGCGCGGCTGGAGTTTCGTCGGGCCGACCACGGTCTATGCGTTCATGCAGGCGATGGGGTTGGTGAACGACCACCGCGAAGGGTGTGCGTCGCGCGAGGCGGCGCTGCAGGCGCGGGCGGCGATGACGCCGCCCGCGCGTTGAGCATCAGGCGCCGGCGCTCCACAGCCAGGCCGCGTCGCGCGCCGGCAGCGGCAGGCGGATCGCGCGGCCTTCCAGCGTCCAGCGGTGGCCGCTCGGCGATGTCCAGCGGGCGATGTCGAACGGCAACGCGTCGAGCGGCACGACCGCTTCGGTCGCATCTCCGCGGTTCAGCACCAGCACCGTGACGGCCGTGGCGTTCACCCGCGCGAACGCGATCCAGTCGTCGCCATGCGCGAGCGTGAGGCAAGCACCCTCGCGCAGCTCGGCACGCTCGCGGCGCCAGCCGGCGAGCCGCTTCACGCGCTCGAGAATCCCGCTGCGCCAGCTCGCGCCGCTCCAGTCGAAGCAGCGCCGGTTGTCCGGATCGTTGCCGCCTTGCAGCCCGACCTCGTCGCCGTAGTAGATGCACGGCACGCCGGGGTAGCCGAACTGCAGCGCGAGTGCCAGCGCGTGCCTCGCCTCGTCGGTGCCGAGCAGCGTGAACAGGCGCTGCGTGTCGTGGCTGTCGAGCGCGTTCCATTGCGCGAGCGCGACCTCGTGCGGCACGACGGCACGCGATTCACCGAGCCAGCTCATCAGGTCGGCCGTCGCGATCGGTGCCGCACGGCCGCCGAAATCGACCCCCGCCAGCCACTGCCACAGCGGCAGCGTGAAGCCCCAGTAGTTCATCGCGGCGTCTTCCTGGTCGCCCTGCAGCCAGGAGCTCGCCTCGCTGAAATGCTCGCCGACCAGGATGGCCTCCGGGTTCTCGTCGCGCACCGCATCGCGCATCGCGCGCAGCATCGCCGCGTTGTTGCCGGCACCGGCGCCCTCGCCCAGCATGTGCACCGCGTCGAGCCGCCAGCCGTCGGCCGACACCGGCGGCTGCAGCCAGCGCCGCAGCACCGCATCGGGCGCGCGGATGAAGGCGTCCAGCACCTCGGGGTGCGCATAGTCGAGCACCGGCAGCGACTGGTGGCCCTTCCAGTAGACCGGGCGGCCGTGCTCGTCGCGGGCGTACCAGCCGTGCCAGCGCGACTCGGTCGATTGCCACGCGCCCGGTTCGCCGTGCTGCGCGAAGCGGTTGAACCACGGGTGGTTCGCGCCGGTGTGGTTCAGCACCGCATCGAGCACCAGGCGCATGCCGCACGCATGCAGCTGCTGCGACAGCGCGACCAGCGCCGCGTCGCCGCCGAGCCCGGCATCGACGTGGTCGTAGTCCTCGGTGTCGTAGCGGTGGTTGCTGCCGGAGCCGAACACCGGCGTCAGGTAGACGGTCGTCACGCCGAGCGCCTGCAGGTGGCCGAGGCGTTCGCCGATGCCGGCCAGGTCGCCGCCGTAGAACGCGCTCCACGTCGGTTTCACGTCGAGCGGCGCGCCCCAGTCGAGCGCATGCACCGGCGCCTTGCCGTAGCCGAAGGCGTGCGGCGGGCGCTCGCGTGGCGCGTCGGGGCCGCGCGCAAAGCGGTCGGGGAAGATCTGGTAGATCAGCTGCTGCTGCGCCCAGGCGGGCACCAGCGGCTGGCGGGCGATGCGGAAGTGATGGGCCTCGTTCGGCACGCGGCGTTGCGGGCCGGTGGCGGCAAGCCAGTGCGGCATGCCGCTGCGCAACGCGCGGAAGCAGTAGCGCGTCGTCGGCCCGGTCGGGCACCACGGGATCGTCGCCTCGAAGCACGCGAAGCGGCCCTGGTCGGCCGTGCGAGCAAGCGGCTGCCAGGTCTCCTCGTTGTCGAGCAGGAAGCGAACGTGGACCTCGTCGAGGTCCGGCGTGTCGCTCAGCAGCGTGAGCCGCAGGCCGGCGTGGGTGCGCTCGGCCCACGGGGCCAGGGGCAGGTGCTGGAGGAACATCGGGCAAGCCTAACGCCGAACGCCGCTCCCGTTCGGCTGAACCATCCCGTTCGGGTTGAGCCCATCCCGTTCGGGCCAAGCACCTCCCCCGTTCGGGCTGAGCTTGTCGAAGCCGGGTGCCGTGCGAGCAGGCCCTTCGACAGGCTCAGGGCGAACGGGTCGCGGCGCGTCAGGCGGTCAGCGGACCGAACTTGCCCGAGCGGTAGTCTTCCACCGCCTGGAAGATCTGCTCGTGCGTGTTCATCACGAACGGCCCGTACTGCGCGATCGGCTCGTTCAGCGGGTGGCCCGCGATGATCAGCGCCTTCGCCGGCGCATCGCCCGCCTGCAGCACGATGCCGTCGCGGTCGGCGCCGTTCTTCAGGATCGCCATGCGCTGCGAACCCACGCGCGCGCCACCCACGTCGACCTCGCCGCGGTACACGTAGACGAACGCGTTGTGCGACGCCGGCACGAGCTGGTCGAAGCGCGCACCGGCCGCCAGGTGCACATCGAGGTACAGCGGCAGCGTCCGCTCGCGCTGCATCGCGCCGGCCACGCCGTGCGATTCACCGGCAATCACGCGCACCGTCGCACCGCCGCCGGTCGTGAACTCGGGGATCTCGTCCGACTGGATGTCGCGGTACCACGGGTCGGCCAGCTTGCGGTCGGCCGGCAGGTTCAGCCACAGCTGGAAGCCTTCCATGCGGCCTTCCTGCTGCTCGGGCAGCTCGGAGTGCACGATGCCGCGCCCGGCCGTCATCCATTGCACGCCGCCGTTCTGCAGCAGGCCTTCGTGGCCGGCGTTGTCACGGTGGCGCATGCGCCCGGCGATCATGTACGTGACGGTCTCGAAGCCGCGGTGCGGGTGGTCCGGAAAACCGCCGACGTAGTCATCGGCGTTGTCGGTGCCGAAGGCATCGAGCATCAGGAACGGATCGAGCCGGCGCTGCAGCGGCTGCGTCAGCACCCGCGTCAGCTTGACGCCGGCCCCGTCCGACGTGGCCTGGCCCGTCACCAGGCGCTCCAGCTCGCGCGGGCGCGCGACGGCCTCGGTCACGGGGTGGAAGACGGTGGTGGCGGAAGACATGTCGAACTCCTTGGTGGTGATGGAAGACTGATGGGTGAACGGTGGAAGCGGAATCAGGCGTGCACGGCTTCGTCGATCTGCGCCCGGGCGAACGCCAGGCCCTTCTCGGCAGCGTCCGGGCCCATGTTCAGGCCTTCGGCGTAGAAGAACTCGACGTCGGTCATGCCGAGGAAGCCCAGCACCGACTTCAGGTACGGCACCTGCGTGTCGGCCGGCGTGTTGCGGTACAGGCCGCCGCGGGTCAGAGCGACATAGACCTTCTTGCCGGTCAGCAGGCCTTGCGGGCCCTTGTCGGTGTACGCGAAAGTGACCTTCACCTTGGCGATCGCGTCGATCCAGTTCTTCAGCTGGGCCGGCACGCCGAAGTTGTACATCGGCACGCCGAGCACGACGATGTCGGCCGCCTTGATCTCGGCGATCAACGCGTCGTCCAGCGCGACCCGCGCGGCCTGGGCCGGCGTGCGGGCTTCGGCCGGAGTGAACAGCGCCTGCAGCGCGGCCTCGTCGAGCACCGGGTGCGGCGTGACGGCCAGGTCGCGCAGCGTCAGCGTCGCGTCGGGGTGCACGGCCTGCAGGCGGCTGGTCAGTTCATGGGCCAGCACGGTCGATTGCGAACCTTGGGTGCGGGCGCTGGAGTTGATCTGGAGGATGTTCATGAGGGGCTCCGAGGGGGTTGAGGGGGTTCGGGATGCGATGAACGAACTCTAGGCGTCCCAAAATCCAACCGGAAGCCATTGGATTGGATAACATTGTTCCACTGATGAGACAGTGGAGCCCGCGATGAGCCTCGAAGCCAATGACCTGATGCTGTTCGCCCGCGTCGCCGAAGAAGGCAGCTTCAGCCGCGCCGCCGAGCGTGTCGGCCTGCCGAAGTCGACCGTGTCGCGGCGGTTGGCCGCGCTGGAAGCGCAGCTCGGCGAGCGGCTGCTGCTGCGCACCACGCGCAAGCTGACCGTCACCGATTTCGGCCACAGCGTGCTGGAGCATGCGAACCAGGTGCTGGCCGAGGTCGAGGCCGCCGCGTCGCTGGCGCAGCACCGGCAGGTGGAGCCGAGCGGGCGGCTGCGCATCTCGATGCCGGCGGATTTCGCGAACGTCGTGCTCGGCGAAATGCTGAACGAGTTCCTCGTGCGCTACCCGGCGATCACGCTGGAGCTCGACCTGTCGCCCCGGCGCGTGGACCTGATCGGCGAGAACTTCGACGTCGCGATCCGCATGGGCGACCTGCCCGACGATGCGAGCCTGGCGGCGCGGCGGATCGCGGCGATGCAGGTCGGGCTGTATGCGTCGCCCGCCTACCTGGCGCGACGCGGCGAGCCGAGCGAACCCGAGGCGCTGATGGAGCACGACACGCTGCAGCTGCTGACGCGCAGCGGCGAGCCGGCGATGTGGACGCTGCAGCGTGGCGAGGCGCAGTGGCAGGGCACGCCGTCGCCGCGCGCGACCGCGAACTCGCCCGAAATGCTGATCCGCATGGCGCGGGCCGGCGCGGGCATCACCGTGGTCTCCAGCCACTTCGCGGTGCACCATGTGCGCAGCGGCGAGCTGGTCCCGGTGCTGCCGGGCTGGTCGCTGCCCGATGTGACCGCGTGGGCCGTGTTCCCCGGCCGGCGGCTGATGCCGGCGCGCACGCGGGTGCTGCTGGACGCGATGGCGACGCAGTTCTCCGGACCCGCCTGCGAGCGGGCGCAGGAATCGATCGAGCGGGAACACCTGGCCGCCAAGCGCCTTCGCGATGCGGGCCTGCCGGGCCAGCCTGCGGCGGCGGCTTAGCGAACGCCGGGCGCTTGTCCTACACCCTCGGCGAGGGGGCTGGTCTTACGCTCGGGGCCCTGATCGTCATTTCGAGGAGACCGCCATGGTCCGCGTGCTCGTGCTGTTTGTGGCCCTGCTGGTGATGGCCGTCTTCACGCTGCTGAACTGGCAGGCCTTCGTCGCGCCGACGCCGCTGTCGCTCGGCTTCACGACGGTGCAGGCGCCGCTGCCGATGCTGCTGCTGGGCGCCTTCGTGTTCATCAGCGTCTGGTTCGTCGTGTGGGCGCTGCAGCTGCAGGGCAAGGCGATGCTGGAAGCGCGCCGGCTGTCGAAGGACCTGCAGGCGCAGCGCGAGCTGGCCGACAAGGCGGAGGCCTCGCGCTTCACCGAGCTGCAGGGTTTCCTGACCGCGGAGTTGGCGCGGCTCAACCAGTCGGGGCTCGATGCGCGGGCCGCGGTGAACGCGCGCTTCGACCAGTTGCGGCGGGAGCAGCAGGTGGCGCTCGAAGAGGCCACGAACGGCATCTCGGCGCACCTGGGAGAACTGGAGGACCGGCTGGAGCGCTCGCACGGGCTGCCGGCCGACATCGACCGGCCGCCCGTGCGGGAGCACCTGCGCTGAGGCGTCAGCGGCCGACGATCACTCGTCGCGGCTCCCGCCGAAGATCCCCAGCAGCGCGAGCAGCGACTGGAACACGTTGTAGATGCTCAGGTACACGCCCAGCGTCGCGCTGATGTAGTTGGTCTCGTGGCCGTCCTGCACGCGCTTCAGGTCGTACAGGATGAAGGCCGAGAAGATGCCGATCGCCAGCACCGACAGCGTGATCATCAGCGCGCTCGACTGGATGAAGAAATTCGCGATGCCGGCCACCAGCAGCAGGATCGCGCCGATGAACAGGAACTTGCCCATCGACGACAGGTCGCGCTTGATCACCGACGACAGCGTCGCCATGCCGAGGAAGACCGCACCGGTGCCGGCGAAGGCCGTCATGATCAGGCTCGCCCCGTTCGACAGGCCGAGCACCGCGCCGACCAGGCGCGACAGCATCAGCCCCATGAAGAACGTGAACGCCAGCAGCACCGGCACGCCGGCCGCCGAGTTCTTGGTCTTCTCGATCGCGAACATCAGGCCGAACGAGCCGACCAGGAAGACGACCAGGCCGACGCCGGGCGACATGGCCCGCACGATGCCGGTCGACACGCCGATCCAGGCGCCGAGCACGGTCGGCACCATCGACAGCGCGAGCAGCCAGTAGGTGTTGCGCAGCACCTTGTTGCGCTGCTGGACGGAGCTGTCGACATAGCCTGTCGACGCGATGTTGGAAAGCGGATTCATGGTGAATTCCTTCAGTTCGAAGTTTCAGGAGTGTTCGCACGGCGCTTCGCGCGCGCGCGGATGTTGAGCGCCTCGACTGCGAGCGAGAACGCCATCGCGGCATAGATGTAGCCCTTGGGCACGTGCGCATCGAAGGCCTCGGCCGTCAGCGCCATGCCGACCATCACCAGGAAGGCCAGCGCCAGCACCTTGACCGACGGATGGCGGTCGACGAACTCGCCGATCGGCTTCGCCGCCACCAGCATCACGCCGACCGACGCGACCACCGCTGCGACCATCACGCCGATCTGGTCGACCATGCCGACGGCCGTGATCACCGAGTCGAGCGAGAACACGATGTCGATCACCGCGATCTGGCCGATCACGGCCCAGAACATGCGCTGGCCGGCCGCCTTCAGTGCCGCCTGGTCGGCGACGGGCGCCGGGCCATGCTGCTCGCGCGCCTCGACCTCGACGAAGATCTCGTGCGAGGCCTTCCACAGCAGGAACAGCCCGCCGAACAGCAGCACCAGGTCGCGCCCGCTGATGCCCTGGCCGAACACCGTGAACAGGTCGGCGGTCAGCCCCATCACCCAGCTCAGCGAGAACAGCAGCAGGAGCCGCGAGACCATCGCAAAGCCGAGGCCGAGGCGCCGCGCCTTGTCGCGCAGCTCCGGCGGCAGGCGCCCGACGAGGATCGAGATGAAGATGATGTTGTCGACGCCGAGGACGATTTCCAGGGCGGTGAGCATCGCGAAGGCGATCCAGAGATTGGGGTCGAGGAGAGATTCCATGGCGTGGCAGTGGTGGTCCGTCGGGCTGCCAGGATGGCACGGCCGCGGACGCACGGGGGCAAAACAGAAAAAGCGAGGGATCGAGGCAGAACCGCTGGCCGCGGACATGCCGCGGCAGGGTTCTCAGGCGAGCGGCGCGTGCGCCTTCGGGGGACGCCGCAGGCCGTCCAGCCAGGGGGCCGGGCGAGCGGGCTCGGTGTCGACGGGCGGACGGGCCAGCGAGAAGCCGGGGTCCGGCACCGGCAGCGCGCCGGTCAGCAGGTCCTGCACGTCGGCGACGGTTTCGCCAGCCGACTGGATGCGGTCGTCGAGCTCGTGCCCGGCGCCGTCGCGATCCTGGGTGGACGCATCGGCCACCGCCACCACGGCCTGCGCCGACGGCAGCATCTCGCTCGCCTGCGGGCGGGCCATCAGGCCGGCTGCCAGCAGGAACAGAGTCAGGACGAGGACGAGACCGCGGGACAACATGGAGGCCGCAGTGTACCGGGCCGGCGCGCCGTGCCGGCCCGAGGGGCTACTGCGTGCCGTGGCGGCTACTTCGCCACCAGCGCCGGCGCCTCATCCGTCGGATGGTGCCGGCGAACCTTGCTCGACACCCACTGCACCACGTCGTCGACGAAGGTGAACAGCACCGGGATCACCAGCAGGCTCAGGAAGGTCGACGTGATCAACCCGCCGATCACGACGATGGCCATCGGCGCACGGAAGCTCGAATCGACGCCGATGCCGAGCGCGATCGGCAGCATGCCGGCGCCCATCGCGATGGTCGTCATCACGATCGGCCGGGCCCGCTTGTGGCAGGCGTCGAGCACCGCATCCCAGCGCGACAGCCCGTGCTCGCGGCGCGCCATGATCGCGTACTCGACCAGCAGGATCGAGTTCTTGGTCGCGATGCCCATCAGCATGATCAGCCCGATCATCGACGGCATCGACAGCGCGGTGTGGGTGACGAACAGCGCGAGGAACGCACCCGGCACCGACAGCACCAGCGCCGCGAGGATGGTGACCGGCTGCACGAAGTCGTGGAACAGCAGCACCAGCACGATGTAGATGCACAGCACGCCGGTCAGCATCGCGAGGCCGAAGCCGGAGAACAGCTCCTGCATCGCCTCGGCATCGCCGACGCCGGCCAGCGACACGCCGGCCGGCAGGCTGCGCAGGCTGGGCAGCTGTTCGGCCGTGCTCTGCACATGCTCCAGCGACTGGCCGTTCAGCTCGATCTCGAAGTTGATGTTGCGCTTGCGGTCGAAGCGCGCAATCTGCGCCGGGCCGCTGTCGATCGACAGCGTCGCGACGTTGGCCAGCATCACCGGCCCCTTCGCGCCCGGCACCGCGAGCCGCGACAGCAGGTCGAGGTCGGTGCGCGCATCGGCGGCCAGCTTCACGACGATCGGCACCTGGCGCTGCGACAGGTTCAGCTTCGGCAGGCTCTGGTCGTAGTCGCCGGCGGTCGCGATGCGCAGCGTGTCGGCGATGGCCGCCGACGTGACGCCGAGGTCGGCCGCGCGCGCGAAGTCGGGCCGCACGATCAGCTCCGGCCGCACCAGGCTCGACGTCGACGTGACCGCGCCGATGCCGGAGATCGTGCGCAGCTCGCGCTCGACCTGCTTCGAATGCGCGAGCAGCACGTCGCCGTCTTCGCCGGCCAGCACCACCACGTACTTCTCGCCGGAACCGCCGAAGCCGACCGCGACCCGCGCGCCCGGCAGCCCCGCCAGCGCGTCGCGCAGCTGCTGCTCGATCACCTGCTTCTTCGGCCGATGCCCGCGCTCGGTCAGGTTGATGCTGAGCGAGGCCTTGCGCACCTCGGCGGCACCGGCGCCGGCGAACGGATCGGCCCCGGTGTTGCCGCCGCCGACCGCGGTGTAGACCAGCTTCACGTACTGATTCTTCTGCACGATCTCGCGCGCCTGCTCGGCCACCGCCAGCGTCTGCGCGAACGTGGCGCCCGGCGGCAGCGAGATCGAGACCTGCGACTTCGACAGGTCGTCCGGCGGGATGAAGCCCTTCTCGAGGATGCCGGCGAGGACGATGGAGCCGGCGAAGAACGCGATGACCGCGATCGTCGTGATCACGCGGTGGTGCAGCGCGGCCGTGACCCAGCGCATGTAGATCTCGACCCAGCGGCCATCCTTGTGATCGCCCTTCGGCGGCTTCAGCAGGTAGGCGGCCATCATCGGCGTCAGCATGCGCGCGACCACCAGCGACATGAACACCGCGATCGCCGCGGTCCAGCCGAACTGCACGAAGAAGCGGCCGACCACGCCGCTCATGAAGGCGGTCGGCAGGAACACCGCGATCAGCGTGAAGGTGGTCGCGATCACCGCGAGGCCGATCTCGTCGGCCGCCTCCATCGCCGCCTGCAGCGGCGTCTTGCCCATGCGCAGGTGCCGCATGATGTTCTCGATCTCGACGATCGCGTCGTCGACCAGGATGCCGACCACCAGCGACAGCGACAGCAGCGTCACGCCGTTCAGCGTGAAGCCGGCCAGCGCCATGAACGCGAAGGCCGGGATCACCGACAGCGGCAGCGCGAGCGCCGACACCAGCGTCGCGCGCCAGTTGCGCAGGAACAGCCACACCACCAGCACCGCCAGTGCCGCGCCTTCGTACAGCATCGCCATCGAGCTGTCGAAGTCCTCCTGCACGTTGTCGACGAAGTTGAAGGCCTCTTCGAACTTCACCTCCGGGTGCGCCGCCTTCATCGCCTCGATCTCGGCGCGCACGCCGGCCGCCACCTCGGTCTCGCCGGCCCCGCGGGTGCGGGTGATCTCGAAGCCGACCACCGGCTTGCCGTTCAGCAACGCGGTCGAGCGCTGCTCGGCCACCGTGTCGCTGACGCGCGCGACCTGCTCCAGCCGCAGGCGCCGGCCGTCGGCCAGCGAGATCTCCATCTTCGCGAGCTCTTCGGCCGAGCGCACGGTGGCGATGGTGCGCACCGATTGCTCGGCTCCGCCGACATCGGTGCGGCCGCCCGAGGCTTCCTGCTGGATCTTGCTGAGCTGGTGCGAGATGTCGGCCGCGGTGGCATTCAGCGCCAGCAGCTTGGCCGGGTCGAGCTCGACGCGCACCTCGCGCGTGACGCCACCGACCCGCGCGACCGCGCCGACGCCGCGCACGCTGAGCATCTGCTTGGCCACGGTGTTGTCGACGAACCACGACAGCGACTCTTCATCGAGCCGGTCCGACGCCACGGTGTAGGTCAGGATCGGCGAGCCCGACAGCTCCATCTTCGTGACCACCGGGTCGCGCAGGTCGGCTGGCAGGTCGGCGCGCACCCGCGAGACGGCGGCACGCATGTCGTCGACCGCCTCCTGCACCGGCTTCTCGAGCCGGAACTCGCCGGTGATCGTGACCAGGCCGTCGGTCACCGAGGTGTAGACGTGCTTCAGGCCCTGCAGCGTCGCGACCGAATCCTCGATCTTGCGCGCGACGTCGGTCTCGAGCTGCGATGGCGACGCCCCCGGCAGCGCGGCCGAGATCGTGACCGTCGGCAGCTCGATGTCGGGGAAGTTCTGCACCTTCATGCTCTTGAAGCTGTACAGCCCGAGCAGGGTCAGCAGGATGAAGAGCAGCACCGCGGGGATCGGATTGCGGATCGACCAGGCGGAGACGTTGATGTTCATGGGGCGTCGTCCTTCAGGGAGTGCCGGTGCATGCTCAGCGCGCGGCCGTGGCGGCTGCGGCAGCGGAGGCGGCGGCCGGCACCGGCAGCGCGTCGACCACGTGCACCGTGTCGCCGTCGCCCAGGAAGCCGCCGCCGGTGGCGACGACGCGGTCGGCCGGCTGCACGCCGCCGAGGATCTGGATGCGGTCGCCGACGCGCTGGCCGACCTTCACCTTGACCAGCGTGACCTTGTTGTCGGCGCCGACGCGCAGCACGTAGCTGAAGCCTTCACGCAGCAGCACCGCGCTCTGCGGCAGCGTCATGCCCTGCTGCGAGCCGATCTCGAACTCGCCGCGCGCGAACATGCCGGCCTTCGCGGCGCTGGCACCGGCGGGCAGGTCGACGTAGACGAGGCCGTTGCGCGTCTGCGCGTCGACGGTCGGCGCGACGATGCGCAGCTTGCCGGTGACCGGCTCGCCGCTCGCCGGCAGCACGCGCACCGCCATGCCGGGCTTCAGTGGCCCGATCTCGGACGACGGCACCTCGGCCCGCCATTCGAGCCGGCCGCCGCGGATCAGGCGGAACAACTCCTGGCCGGCCGGCAGCACCGCGCCGACGGTCGCGCTGCGCGACGAGATCACGCCGTTGTCGGGCGCCAGCACCTGGGTCTGCTGCAGCCGCAGCTGCTGCACCTTGGCGGCGGCGCGCTGGGCTTCCAGCCGCGCCTGCGCGGTGCGCTCGGCGGTCAGGTACTGGTTGGTCTGCTGCGCGCTCAGCGCGCCGGTGGGCTGCAGGTCGCGCGCCCGCTGCGCGTTGGCGGCCGCTTCGGCGGCATTCGCCTCGGCCTCGGCCACCGCGGCACGGGTCTGCGCGAGGTCGGCGTGGATGGTGTCGGACGCAAAGGTCGCGAGCACCTGGCCGCGCTTGACGACGTCGCCGACGTTCACCTTCACGTCGGCCAGGCGCAGGCCGTTGGCTTCGGTGCCGACGATCGCCTCCTGCCAGGGGGCGATGCTGCCGTTGGCGGCCAGCAGCGTCGGCAGGCTGGCCGGTTGCAGCTGCGTCACGGTGACGGTCAGCGCGGCCTTGGCGGCGGCGGGCTTCTTGTCGTCGGCGGCACGGACGGTGCTCGTCGCCGAGACGGCCAGCAGAGCGGCAAGCACGCCGGCAGCGGCGAGGGACAGCAGCAGGGGCTTCAGTCGTTGGGTCATGGTGGGCGTCAGCTGTGGAGCGTGTTCAGGGGGTGGCCTTCGTGGGGCCCGAGGGGTTGTCGGCCGGTGCGGCATCGGCCACCGGCGTGCCGGTGCGCCAGCCGCCGCCGAGCGCACGGTACAGCGTGATCCAGGCCGCGACGCGTTCGCGCTGCAGGTCGATCAGCGTGGCGTGCGCCTGCACCGCGCTGCGGCGGGCGTCTTCCAGTTCGAACAGGCTGGCCAGGCCGCCCTTGAAGCGGGCCTCGGTGGCGCGGAACGACTGCTCGAAGCCTTCGTCGGCGATGCGGGCGTTGTCGGTGCGTGCCGCGCTGCTGTCGAGCTGCACCAGCGCCTGCTCGACTTCCTGCACGGCCGTGCGCAGCTTCGCGCGGTACAGCGACGCGGCCTCGTCGTAACGGGCGCGGGCCGCGTCGACGTTGGCGCGGCGCACGCCGGCGTCGAAGATCGGCAGCGTGACCGCCAGCGGCCCGACCGACCAGACGGTGCCGCTTTGCGTGGCATCGCCGATGTCGACGCGGGTGCGCGAGATCGACCCGGCCAGCGTGACGCGCGGCAAGCGCTTCGGGCGGGCCTGCGACACCTCGGCGCTGGCCGCGCCGAGTTCGCGCGCCGCGTTGAACACATCGGGCCGCTGGGCGAGCACCTCGGCCGGCACGCTGTCGATCGCCAGCTCGGCCGGCTGCGGGATGCGGGCGGTTCCGGCGGCCAGCGTCGCGCGCAGCGTGGGCTCGTCGATCGCCGTCAGCGCGACCAGGCCCTTGATCGCGATGTCGCATTGCGCGCGCTGCGCGGTCAGCAGGCTCGCACCCTGTGCGGCACTGGCGCGCGACAGCGCCGCGGTGGCCGGCGGCTCGAAGCCGGCCTGCGCACTCAACCCGGTCAGGCGCGCGGTCTCGGCGCGCGAGCCGGCATCGGCTTCGGTCTGCACCAGCTGCGCCTCGCAGGCGCGCAGGCCCAGGTAGGCGTTCGCAGTCTCGGCGGCGACCGACACGCGGGCGTCGTGCCACGACGCTTCGGCGCCTTCGAGGCGGTACTGCGCTGCGTCGCGGCCGGCCCGGCCGGCACCGAACACGTCGATCTCCCAGGCCGTCTGCAGGCCCGCCGAGGTGGTGGTGGACAGCGGCGTGACGAAATCGGTGCGGCCGCGCGACGCGCTGGCGCTGGCATCGAGCGTCGGCAGCAGCGCCGCGCCGGCGCCGGTGCGCGTGGCCTGCGACTGCGCGAGGCGCGAGCGGGCGGTAGCGAGCGTCGGGCTGACGGCCTGCGCGGCGTCGATCAGCCGGGTCAGCACCGGGTCGTCGAACTGCTGCCACCAGCCGCTCAGGTCGGCGAGGCGGCCGTTGTGCGGCAG
Organism: Rhizobacter sp. Root1238; assembly: GCF_001425825.1. Classification (GTDB taxonomy): domain Bacteria; phylum Pseudomonadota; class Gammaproteobacteria; order Burkholderiales; family Burkholderiaceae_C; genus Rhizobacter. The sequence goes on along the minus strand of NZ_LMDM01000014.1, from coordinate 73,840 downwards.
CGGGGCGTACCACTGCGCCGGCAGCAGCGCCGGATCGGCGGCCGGCTCGGGCGGCGCGCTCGCGCAGCCGGCCAGGGCGGCCACCGCGGCCAGCACGGCCGCGAGCAGCGCGCTGCGGGTCGGTGTCGTCATGTGTTGTCCTCTTTCTTGTCCACGCGTTGGTCGATGTTCTTGCGGGTTCTCTTGAGCGCCACGCGGCGCGCACCTTCGGCCCCGACCATCGCCAGCGCATACATCACGAGCCGCTCCGACCACCGATCGAGCGCACGCGGGTGGCTGTTCAGGCGCGGTGCCAGCGCATCGGTCACGTCCTGCGCGATCTGCAGGTGCACGCCGAGCGCCGCGATGCAGATCGCCAGCCGGTGCAGCTCGTCGTCGGCACGGCGCAACCCCAGGTGGCGCGCCAGCAGCGCGACCAGCGCCTCGTGGCGCGGCTTGATGCCGTTGACGATCTCGTCCTCCCAGACACCGGTCGGCTCCAGCATCTCGCGCACATGCAGGCGCATGCACTGCTGGGTCATGTCGCCGTGCTTCAGCGGCTCGAGGAAGCCGGCGTACAGGCCGTGCAATGCGTCGGGCAGCGTCATCGCCGGGTCGTCGTAGCGGGCGATGTCGTCGTGCGGCGTGCTCAGCGGGCCGGCGAACACGGCGCGGTACAACCCGGCCTTGTCGCCGAAGTAGTAGCTGATGGCCGCGATGTTGACCTGCGCGGCCTCGGCGATCTCGCGCGTGGAGGTCTTGTTGTAGCCGTGCTGCGCGAACAGCCGCAGCCCGGCCAGCAGCAGTCGCATGCGCGACTGCTCGCCGTCGCTGCGCGGTGCGCGCGAGGGTTCGCGGCTGGTCTCGGGGGGGTGGGCCGACATGGCCGGCACTCTATCAAATGAATCAAACGATTGATTTAGTTTTTAGGGGTGTCGAATCACGGGGCTTCGAAGATCTCCTCGATCGGCAACCCGAAGGTGCGCGCGATCTGGAAGGCCAGCGGCAGGCTCGGGTCGTAACGCTCGTTCTCGATCGCGTTGACCGTCTGGCGCGACACCTGCAGCCGCTCGGCCAGCTCGGTCTGCGACCAGCCGCGTTCGGCCCGCAGCGTCTTCAGGTGGTTCTTCAATTGTTCTTCACCTGTTCTTACCAGTCTCTTACCCGCTCCCTACCGATAGCGCCGGGCCGCGATCACGCCGCCGATCACCCACAGCCCCGCCATCACCGGCCACACGGTGAACATCGACAGCGGCCGCCAGCCGACCCCTTCGAGGAAGCCGTAGCTGAAGGTCAGCAGCGCGGTGCCGGCGAATGCGAAGCCGAGCGCTTCGAGCTGCACCCGCATCTGCAGTTCGTCGAGCCGGCGGAACTGCCGCAGGATCGCCCAGCAGGCGGCGATGCACGGCAGTGTCGGCAGCAGCGCCACCAGCGTGGCGGACGGGCCGTCGAAGTGGCCGGTCTTCAGCAGGAAGATCGACGTGCACAGCACCAGCGCGTAGACCAGCATCGCGGCACCGAGCTCGACCAGGTAGCGGCGGGGGATGGGCGAGAAGCATTTCAGCATTGGTGAGCCATGTAAAGGTTGCTTTACAGTCATCTTAGGCGCGAGGCCCGTCGATGTAAAGCATCTTTTACAGCTCGCTTCCTCGCCGTGCTTCCCGCCCACCCCTGCGGCTCCCCTCTTCCTCCCCGAGAACCGTTCTGCAGACCGTGGCGGCGCTCACTGCAGCGGCAGGCTCGCCTGGCGCGGGTCGCCGGCCGGCGGGAACGCGTCGGGCCGCAACCGGCGCGGCACGCCGCCGGCACTGCGGCGCATCAGCACCGCATGCGGCACGTAGCCGCGCGAATCGATCTGCCAGCCGTCGGTCGCCTGCTCGTCGCTGACGCATTCGATGCGCACCGTGCCGAGCTGCCGGGCGCTCGCGCGCTGCACCAGCGCCTCGCATTGGGCCGCCGTGAGCTGGCGCGCGAACAGCGTCCAGCGCTGCTGCACCAGCGGCTGGCGCCAGGCGTCTTCGATGGCCCAGCGCAGCGCCTGCGGCGTGCTGTTGCGGCCGGCTTCGAGCACGCGCGGCAGCAGCGCATGGAAGAAGGTCTGGAACGCGCGCCGCAGCAGCTTGCCCGGCAGCAGGTCTTCGAGCCGCGTCATGCGGTGGCTCCAGCCCGGGGTGGTGAGCTGCTGGCTGATGAAGGCCTGCAGCGCCTGCACCGGGTTGAACAGGCGCAGCCGGTTCGGCGGCAACACCAGCAGCGGCAACGCGCTGGCTTCTTCATGCGTCAGCGGTTCGACGAAGCTGCACAGCACCGCGACGCGCGACCACTGCTCGGCCGTCAGCCCGTTGAGCCCGCCGAGCGGCCCGCCTTCGATCAGCTTGACGAACTGCAGCGCGTCGCGATAGCCGTGCGCCGCCTTCGCATGGTTGGCCTTGGTGCTCATCACCGCCAGGTTGCCGGCGGCATAGCCGGCATCGCTGCGCACGCGGTCGACCGATGCGATCGCCGAGGCCGACTCGGTGCCGTCGGCCGTGTCGGACGACAGCGGCAGGCGGGTGACCGGGCAGTGGCTCACGTCGATCTGCTGCAGGTAGTGCGGCGTCACCTGCACCAGTTCGACGCTGCGGCCGCGCAGCCAGGCATGCAGCCGCAGCTGCAGCCACTTGCGCACCTGCGGCGTCGCCTGCAGCGTGCGCGGGCCGAAGGCCGCCTGGCCGGACAGCCAGCCGTTGCGCAGCGGCGAGGGTTCGTTGGCATACGGCGCCGGCGGCACGACGGCGTAGTGGCCGTAGTCCCAACCCAGTTCGAAGCCGATGTGCTCGTGCGCGGTCAGGCTGTTCGGCAGCGCCGGGGTCGGCAAGGCGGGGGTCGGCAGTTCGGTGGTCATCGTTCGGCTCCGTGGGTTCCGCTGCGCGATGCAGCGATGGAGCGAAGTGTTGCGGCCCGGTGGCTCACCAGATGAGCCACCGGGTCGCGTGGCCCCGAAAAGACATCCAGGTATGCTCGCGCGGCTGGCTCATCTGGTGAGCCACCCGACTGCTATTCGCCACTCGCCCCGCCATGGACCGCACCGAACGCTTCTACAAGATCGAACTGCTGCTGCGCAGCCGCGGCTGCGTCGGCTTCGACGCGCTGCTCGAGGAGCTCGACATCTCTCCCGCCACGCTGAAGCGCGACCTGCAGTACCTGCGCGACCGGCTCAGCGCGCCGATCGTCTACGACCGTTTCGAGAACGGCTACCGCTTCGAGCAGGGCGACACCCATGCGCTGCCGGGCGCGCGCCACGAGCTGCCGGGCGTCTGGTTCAGCGAGAAGGAGATCCATGCGCTGCTGACGATGCACCAGCTGATGGCCGGGCTCGATGACGACGGCGTGCTGTCGCGCCACCTGCAGCCGATGGTCGACAAGCTGCAGGGCATGCTGGGCGCCGACGAGAGCGAGGCGCGCGAACTGATGCGGCGCGTCAAGATGATCGCCACCGCGCGCCGCCGCACGCCGAGCCGCCATTTCGAGCTGCTGGGCAGCGCGCTGGTGCAGCGCAAGCGCATCTGGCTGCGCTACTTCAAGCGCACCGACCGCAGCACCAGCGAGCGCGAGGTCTCGCCGCAGCGGCTGGTGAACTACCGCAACACCTGGTACCTCGACGCCTGGTGCCATGCGAGCGACGGCCTGCGCCGCTTCGCGCTCGATGCGGTGCAGGAGGCGCGGCCGCTCGAGACGCGCGCCCGCCATGTCGCGGTGAAGGACCTCGAGGCCGAGCTCGACGCCGGCTACGGCATCTACAGCGGCACCGGCAGCAAGCTGAAGTGGGCGACGCTGGTGTTCCAGGCCGATGCGGCCCAGTGGGTCGCGAACGAAGAGTGGCATCCGCAGCAGAAGGCACGCTGGCTGGACGATGGCCGCTACGAACTGCAGGTGCCGTACAGCGACCCGACCGAGCTGACGATGGACATCCTGCGCCACGGCGACAGCGTCGTCGTGACCGGCGACAAGGCGCTCGCGGCGAGCATCGCGTCGCGGCTCGCGAAGGCCGCGGCGCGGTATGCGTAGCGTCTACAGCAACGACAGCTGGAAGGTGTTGCGCCCGGCCGTCTTCGCCGCATAGAGCGCCCCGTCGGCCCGCGCCAGCAGCGCGGCCGGGTCGAGGTTGCCGTGCCGGTGGAACGCGACGCCGATGCTGGTCGTCACGACCAGCACCTGGCCGTCGACCTCGAACGGCCGGTTCATCTGCGCGACGATCTTCTGCGCCACCGCGGTCGGCTCCACGTCGGTGCCCAGCCCTTCGAGCACGATCACGAACTCGTCGCCGGCCAGCCGCGCGACGGTGTCGGTCGCCCGCACGCTGCCGCGCAGCCGGCTGGCGAACTCCTTCAGCACGCGGTCGCCGGTGCCATGGCCGAACCGGTCGTTGATGTCCTTGAAGCGGTCGACGTCGAGGAACATCAGCGCCAGCAGGTCGCCGCTGCGCTCGGCGCGCGCCAGCGCCTCCTGCAGGCGCTCGTTCAGCGCGTGGCGGTTCGGCAGCCCGGTCAGCGCGTCGACGCGGGCCAGCGCCGACAACTGCCGCTCCACCGCCTTCTGCGCCGACACGTCGCTGCTGAGCGCGTACAGCCCGCGGATGCGCCCGTCGCGCGCGCGGTCGGGGATGTAGACGTTGTGCAGACAGCGGGCCTCGCCGCGCACCGGCGTCTCGACATCGAACTCGACGCGCTCGCCGGCCAGCGCCCGCTCCACCTCGGCGCGGCGCGCCTCGTACATCGCCGGCCCGAGCACCTCGGCCATCGGGCGGCCGACCTGGGCCGCCGGGTCGAGGCCGAGCCAGCTGTCGAAGGTCGCGTTGCAGAACTGGAAGCACTGCGCGGTGTCGATGTAGGCGACCAGCGCCGGCAGGTTGTCGGCGACTTCGCGCAGCCGGCGGTCGGCGAGCTGGCGTTGCCGCTCGCTACGGCGCAGCCGCTGCACCAGCCCGCTCAACGCGCCGAAGACGGCCAGCAGCACCGCGGTCGCCACCGCGGCGATCGCCAGTTCGGCGCTGCGGCGCGCCTCGTGCTCGGCCAGCACCTCCGCTTCGGCCAGCCCGGTGAACACGACGAAGGGCCGGTCGGCGAGCTGCTTGTAGGCCAGCAGGCGCGGCACGTCGTCGAGCCGGCTGGTCGCGCGGTAGGTGCCCTCGGGGGCGCGCGCCAGTTCGTGGACCAGGAAGTTGTTGCCGGCGGTCTCGCCGAACCACAGGCAGTCGCCGGAGCGCCGCGCCCGCACCGTCCAGTCGAGTCCGACGAAGCTGATGACGCCCTGGCGGCCGAGCTGCTGCTCGTCGTAGAAGCGGGTGAAGTACGACGGGTCGGTCAGCACCACCACGACGCCGGCGAACGCGCCCTGCGCGGTCTGCAGCCGCCGGCTCAGCTGGATCGTCCAGGCCTGGCTGACGCGGCTGACCAGCGGCTTGCTGATGTAGAGCCCGGGCGTCTTCCCGTCGACGTGCACCTTGAAGTGCTCGCGGTCGGCCACGCTGAGCCCGACGCCCTGCCCGGTCGATGCGATCACGCTGCCGGCGGCGTCCGTCACGTACAGCGCGACCAGCCCCGGCTGGCGGGCGAGCCCCTGGCGCAGCAGGCCCGGCAGGTCGACATCGTGCCCGCCGCGCTGCTCGACGTTGTAAGCGACGAAGCCGCCGATCTGGTCGAACTGCGACAGCGCGCGCTCGGTGTACTCCTCGAACGCGCGGTTCAGGCTGCGCGCCTTCGCGTACGCGTCGGCCACCACGCGGGCGCGCTCGGCCTCCAGGCCGTGCAGCACGAAGGCCCACATGAAAACGATCACCAGAACGCCGATGGCCGGCAGGCCCCAGCCGATCCAGGCCAGGCTGCGTCGGCGGGAACGGGCCTGCGCCGTGAGCATGTTCAACGACTCTCTTTCGGGATGGTGTCGTCCCCCCAGGCGGGCCGATCGAGCGACCGCACTCACGATAAGCCCAAACGGCCTTGGCGCAACAGCGGGCTTTTCCTTCAGTCGAGGGGGTCGGCAGGGCCGCCGCTACCATCGTCGGCGTCGGCAACACGAGAGGAATGCGATGAAAGCAGTGTGGAACGGCGTGACCATCGCCGAGAGCGACGACACGGTGGTCGTCGAGGGCAACCACTATTTTCCGGAGAGCAGCCTGAAGCGCGAGTACGTCAGCTTCAGCAACCACCGCACCAGCTGCCCGTGGAAGGGGCAGGCGCACTACTACAGCCTGCTGGTGAACGGCGAGGCGAACCCGGACGCCGTCTGGTACTACCCCGAACCGAGCGAGGCGGCCGCGCAGATCAAGGGCCGGGTCGCGTTCTGGAAGGGCGTGCAGGTCGAGCGCTGATCCTCCATAAGGCGGGCTGATGGGGCCCGGGGAAGATCCGATGGCCCACCCGGCACGAAGCTCGCTAGCATCCTCGCACCGCAACCGCTGTTCGAGGACCCACCCATGTCGCTGCGTTCCCTCCGTGCACTGTCCCTCCTGGCCTGCGCGCTCCCGCTGCTCGCGGCCGCCCAGACCACGCTCGAGAAGGTCAAGCAGAGCGGCGTGATCGGCGTCGCGTACCGCGAGTCGTCGATCCCGTTCTCGTACCTCGACGACAAGGCGCAGCCGGTCGGCTTCGGCGTCGACATCTGCAACAAGGTGGTCGACGCGGTGAAGAAGGCCACCGGCCGCGCCGACCTGAAGGTGCAGCTGCAGGCCGTGACCTCGGCCAACCGGATCCCGCTGCTGCAGAACGGCACCATCGACATCGAGTGCGGTTCCACCACCAACAACAGCGAGCGCGGCAAGCAGGTCGCCTTCGCGACCAACTACTTCTACACCGGCACCCGCTTCCTGGTGAAGGCCGGCACGCCGGTGAAGTCGCTCGCCGACCTGGCCGGCAAGCCGGTCGTGTCGACCACCGGCACCACCAACTACAAGATCCTGCGCAACCTGAACGAAGAGAAGAAGCTCGGCATCGAGCTGCTCGGTGCGAAGGACCATGCCGAGTCGGCGCTGATGGTGCAGACCGGCCGCGCGCTCGCGTTCGGCATGGACGACATCCTGCTGTACGGCCTGAAGGCGAGCGCCGCCAACCCGGCCGAGCTGGCGGTGGTCGGCGACGCGATCCAGGTGGAGCCGTACGCCATCATGGTGCGTCGCGAGGACCCGGCCTTCAAGAAGCTGGTCGACGACACGATCGCCGGGCTGATCCAGAGCGGCGAGTTCGAGGCGCTCTACAAGAAGTGGTTCCAGTCGCCGATCCCGCCGAAGGGCATCAACCTGCAGGCGCCGATGAGCCAGGAACTGCGCGACAACCTGAAGGCGCTGAGCGACAAGCCGGCGACCTGAGCGGCCCCGCCCTCTTCCCTCCTCGACAAGACACAGCGATGAACGATGCAGCGTGCGGTGCACGCGGCACGGGCCTGCCCACGCCCGCCCCCGGCCTGGTCGGCGTGCTCGGCGGCATGGGCCCGCTCGCGACGCTCGACTTCCTGCACAAGGTGCTGGCCGCGACGCCGGCGCAATGCGACCAGGACCACGTGCCGATGATCGTCAGCAGCATTCCGCAGGTGCCCGACCGCACCGCGGCCTTCCGCGGCGAAGGCGAATCGCCGCTGCCGGCGCTGCGCGCCTGCGGCGAGCGGCTGGCGGCCGCCGGTGCCGGGCTGGTGGTGCTGCCGTGCAACACCGCGCACCTGTGGTTCGATGCGCTGCAATCGGCGCTCGGGTTGCCGATGCTGCACCTGGCCGACGCCGCGCTGGCGGAGCTGGCGCGGCGCGCGCCCGGCGCCCGCGTCGGGCTGCTGGCCACCGATGCGACGCTGGCCTCGGGCCTGTACCTGAACCGCCCGCCGCGGCACCCCCATCCGCCGCAGTGGGTGCTGCCGACCGCGCCCGAGATGCTCGACTGGGTGATGCCCGGCATCGCCGCGGTGAAGGCCGGCACGCCGGCGCTCGGCCGCCGCCTGCTGCTGCAGGCCGCGCAGGCCTTGCAGCGGCGCGGTGCCGACGCGCTGCTGCTCGGCTGCACCGAGCTGCCGCTGGTGCTCGACGAAGCGGCACTCGGCCTGCCGGTGATCGATGCGACCGATGCGCTGGCGCGCGCCGTCGTCGCGTGGTCGCAGGCGCAGCGCGCGATGGACGCGGGCGCGGCGGTGCCCGCATGACGCACGTCTGCGTGATCGGTGCCGGCGTGGTCGGCAGCGCCACCGCGATGGCCCTGGCGCACGAGGGCTTCCAGGTGACGCTGGTCGACGCCGCCGACCGCCCCGGCCAGGGCGCGAGCCGCGCCAACGGGGCGCAGCTCAGCTACAGCTATGTCGAGCCGCTCGCGACGCCGGCCGCGCTGCGCGCGCTGCCGGGCTGGCTGCTGTCGCGCGACAGCCCGCTGTCGTGGCAGCCGCGCTGGCAGCTGTCGCACTGGCGCTGGCTGGCCGCGTTCATCGGCGCCTGCACGCAGGCGCGCGTGCAGCAGACCACCGAGGCGCTGCTGCGCCTGTCGTTCCTGAGCCGCGACGTGCTGGCCCGCTGGCAACGCGAAGCCCCGGCCGAGCGACCGCTCGGCGTGCAGGTCCGCCAGGCTGGCAAGCTGGTGATCCACCGCGAGGCCGGCAAGCGCAAGGCGGCGCAGCGGCAGGTCGCCTGGCAGGCCCGGTTCGGCTGCCGGCAGCGCGTGCTGGACGCCGACGCGTGCCGGCAGCAGGAGCCGGCGCTGGCGCACGACCGCGCGCCGATCGCCTTCGGCGTCTGGACGCCCGACGAGGCCGTCACCGACGCGCAGCAGCTGAGCCATGCGCTGGCCGAGGCGAGCGGCGCGCGCTGGCGGATGGACACGCGCGTCGTCGGGTTCGTGCAGCGCGACGGCCGCGTGCACGCGTTGCGCTGCACCAATGCCGGCGGTGCGGAGCGCGAGATCGAGGCCGACGCCTTCGTCGTGTCGGCCGGCCCCGGCGCGGCCGCGCTGCTGAAGCCGCTCGGCGTGCACCTGCCGATCGAGCCGATCAAGGGCTACAGCATCAGCCTGCAGATCGCGAACGCCGCGCGGGCGCCGCAGGTCAGCGTGACCGATGCGGCGCGCAAGCTGGTCTACGCGCGGCTGGGCGAGCGCGTGCGCGTGGCAGGTTTCGCCGAGCTGCGCGGTGCCGACCTGCGCATCGGTCCGCGCCGCATCGAGGCCATGCTGCAGGCGGCGACGGAGACCTTCCCCGGCGCGTTCCTGACCGGCGACCCCGAGCCCTGGGCCGGCCTGCGCCCGGCCACGCCGAGCTCGCGCCCGTTGATCGGCGCGACGCGCCTCGGCGGGCTGTGGCTGAACACCGGTCATGGCGCGCTCGGGCTGACGCTCGCGTGCGGCAGCGCGTGGCTGCTGTCGCAGCTGATGCAGGGCCGCACGCCGTCGATCGACGCGGCGCCGTTCAGGCTGCAGGGCTGACGACGCGGCGGAACGCGTCGATCAGGTCGTCGGCCGGCTGCGGCGACCGCTCGCCCTGCGGCAGCAGCGCGCTGATGCTGACCGGCACCTCGGGCACCAGCGTGCGCACCTGCAGCGTGTCGTCGGCGGCCGCGGCGGTGAACGAATCGATCAGCGCCGGACCGAAGCCCTGCGCCGCCAGCGTCATCGCGATGTGGTGCGTCTGCACCGTGATGCCGCCTTCGGGCGCGAGGCCTTCGCGGGCGCATTGCTCGGCCAGCATCGCGCCGATGGGGTCGCGCTCGTCGATGCGGATGAAGCTGCTGCGCAGCACCTCGGCGAGTTCGATGGTGCTGCGCCGGTCGCCGCTGCGGGCCGGCGTGGCAAGAGACACGCACACCATGCGGCCCTGCGCCACCGGCACCTGCTGCACCGCCGGGTGCGGGCTGGGGCCGAACACGATGCCGACATCGCCCTCCTGCAGCGCGATGGCCTGCGCGATCTCCGGCGAATGCAGCGTGCGGATCGCGACCGGCACCGCCGGATGGCGCCGGCGGAACAACGTGAGCGCCTGCGGCAGCGCATGCACCGCGAGCGACGGCACGACCAGGATGCGCAGCGCAGCCTGCTGGCCGCCGCGCAGCGCCCCGGCCAGCCGCCGCACCGATTCGAGCTGCGAGACCAGCCGCTGCACCTCGGGGTACAGCGCCTGCGCCTCGCGCGTCGGCACCAGCCGGTTGCGCTGGCGGGTGAAGAGCGCGTAGCCGAGTTGCAGCTCGGCATGCTGCAGTGTCTGCGTGACCGCCGGCTGCGTCACGTGCAGCAGCCGTGCGGCGCCGCTGACGGTGCCGGTCAGCATGATCGCGTTGAAGACTTCGACGTGCTTGATGCGCATGGCGCCGGCAGTATCACCGCATGCCCGGCCAGCGCGTCACGGCACCAGGAACGACCGCACCAGCGTCAGCTCGCCCGGCTTGCGCAGCGGCACGCGGAACACCTGCTGCTTCTCGCGCGGCGTGCCTTCGTCCTCGACGATCGCGACCTGCGCGGTGGTGATCACGTCGCGCCGCTCGCCGGCCCCGTAGTAGTTGACGAACACGTGGTACGCGCCGCGCACCGGGCTGGGCGTCGCGAAGATCTCGGGGCCGAAGCCGGTCGTCACGTCGACGTCGAGCGCGCCGCCGTTGCCGGCCACCCGCGCGCCGTAGAACACATGCTCGCCGTCGGGCGAGACGACGTGCAGGTCGAGGTCGGTGTTGTCGCTGTCCCAGCTCAGCACCACGCGCAGCCGCGTCGGCACGCGGCCGGCCTGCGCTTCGTAGAACTGGGTGCGCTTGCCGGCGCCGCCGCCGGGCGAGCGCACCTCAACGCCGTGGCTGCCGCTGCCGAACGACCAGGGTCGCGCGAAGCCGCCGTCTTCGTCGGTCGACAAGGGCATCGCGACGCCGTCCACCACCAGCCGCGCCGGCTGGCGTGCACCGTCGGCACCGGTCTTCGCGGCAGCACCGATGTGGCCGCGGATCAGCGCCGTGGCCGAGCGGCCGTTCACGTTGACGCTCGCGGCCGGGTAGTGCACCTCCTGCACGAAATCGCGCTGGCGCGGCGGCGCGCTGCGCCAGCCGGAGGTCGGTGTGTCGATCGCGGACTGCGCCGCGGCGCCGGTGGCGGCCGCGGCCATGAGCAGGGGAAGGAGCTTCTTCATGAGTCGGCCAATCGCTGTGCGAGTTGTTCGATGTAGGCCTCGTCCTGTCCGCGCGGATGGTCGCGGAAGGCGAGGTGCAGGTATTCGTGGATCAGGGTCACGCGGCCTTCGCGGCTCAGCCATTCGCGCACGCGGATCTCGAGCCGCCGCTGGTCGGAGTGCGGCGTGCCCATCGCGAGCCGGCACACGCGCAGTTCGGCGCCGAGCGCCTGGTAGCCGGCCTCGCGGCGCAGCAGCTCGCGCCAGCGCTGCTGGCGCTGCAGCAGCCAGGCGTGCGCCTGCGGCAGCGCTTCGCAGTCGGCGCCGGCCTGCGCGCCGGTGAGCGTCATGCCGGGCCAGGTGGCGCGCAGGATGGTCTCGAAGCCGTCGCCGCGCCGGCTCGCCGCCACCGCGGCCTGCCACGACAGCACGCCCGGCGAGGCCTGGTCGAGGTGGTAGCGCACTTCGGCACCGCTGATCACCAGGCCGTCGGTGAAGGCGGCCGCGGCGCGCGCCGCCTCGCTGGGCGGGTTCGGGCTGACGCGCTGCGTGCGGCTGTCGTCGGCGATCTGCCGGCAGGCCTCGGCCTGCGGCGCGTTCTGCAGCACGTAGCTGCGTGCGGCGATGGCCAGCGCACGGGCCGCCTCGAGCTCGGTCGCGCGGCCTTCGCGGTCGACGACGCGGGCCACATAGTCTTCGAGCGGCAGCCGTGCATCGATCACCGGGCCGTCGCGTTCCAGCCGCAGTTGCAGCGCCGGCAGCGCGTCGATCGGCAGCTGCGTGCCGTTGCGGAACACGACGCGGTGGCGGCCGTTCAACGCGCCGGCCGGTGCCGCGCTGCCATCGGCGCGCAGCACCGCCTGGATCGGGTAGCGCTGGAAGAAGCGCACGTCGATGCAGGGCTGGGCCGCCAGCGCGTCGGCATCGCCGCGCACGGCGGCGAGCCCGTGCGCCGACCATTGCCGCGCAATCCACGGCGCCTGGGCCTGGAGCGCAGTCCGGCTGGTGCCGGCCGCGCCGAACCAGAACGGCGTGCCGTCGGCCAGCCAGCCGGCCATGCCGCCGCTGCGCTCGCCGTCGACGCGCCACGACCAGGTCTTGAAGCGCGGCCCGCTGCCGAGCGCGGCCAGCACCGCAGCATCGCGCGTGGCCAGCGGCAGCAGCGCCTGCCGCGCCGCCAGCCGCGACGGCGCCGGCACCTGGCGCAGCGCCTGCAGCAGCTCGGGCACCGAGAGCTCGGTGCCGGGCTGCATCGCGTCCAGCCGCTGCAGCCAGGCCGGCGCGCCGCGGTCGCGCCAGAAGCGCGCCCAGTCGTCGGCCGGCAGCGCCAGCCGCTTCGGCTCGAAGTACGGGCCGCAGGAGCGCGCGAGCGCCTCGTCGCGGCCGATGGAGGCTCCCGGGTCGCAGCAGTAGTCGTCGTCCGGCAGGCGCTGCATCGCCTCGCAGCGGTAGGCCGGCTCCTGCACGCCGCGCGCCTCCAGGTAGCCGTGGACGAACAGCTTCCAGGTGCTGCCGAGCGGCGTGCGCGGCACCGACGCGAGCGCTTGCGCGCCCTCGCCGCTGCGCTGCAGCGCGATCACCTCGTCGCCCTGCAGCCAGGCCAGGCGCGTGGCCGGCGCGGCCTGCACGGTGCAGGCCGCGAACAGCGCGACGGCGGCGGCGAAGCGGGCGACCATGGGTGCTTCAGCGGACCTCGACCGTGGACCAGGCACCGCTGCCGTCGACGCCCTTGGCCTCCGGCTGGTACATGCGGTGCACCCGCGTCGGCGGCAGCTTGAACTGGCCGCGCTGCGCGAAGCGCACCAGGTGGCGCAGCGTGACCGTGCCGCCGGCCTCCAGCTTCTCGACCGGTACCGCATAGCCCTGCGGCGTCGGCTCGTGCTGCGCGCGCTCCAGCGGCTGGCCGTTCAGGTCCAGGCCCCAGGTGCTGGCCTCCACTGCCGCGCCGGGCGGCAGAGCCGCCTCGACCAGCGCCCAGCGCATCGCCTTCGGCGCACCGAGCTTGATCTGGTCCAGGTACAGCGTGTTGGTGTCCAGTGCCGTGCCGGGCGAGACCCGCTCCAGCGTGACGTTCATGCGTGCGCTGTCGGGAGACGCCTGTTGCCCCGCCGGCTGCGACGCGGCGGCCGGCTTCGGCGCCGTCACCACGCGCCACAGCGTGCGCTCGATCGTCACCGGCAGCACCGGCGCCTGCGCCTCGCTGCTGTCGTAGCTGACGTAGGCCCAGGCCGCCTTGCCGCCGGCCGGCACGGCCAGCGTGGCCGGCAGCGCCTCACCCGCGGGCAAGGTCCACACCACGTCGCCGCTGCTGCCCACGCTGCGCTGCCACGGTGCGGCCAGCGCCACATCGGAGACGGCGGCGTCCGGCTTGCGGCCGAGCGCGCGCTGCAACCACAGCAGCGTCTGCGAGCGGTCGAAGGTCGGCATGCCGGCACCCACCTGGCCCAGCAGCTCACCGGCCTTCTCGGTGCCACTGCGGCGCGTCGCCATCAGCAGCGACTGCACGAACGGAGACGGCGAGTCGCCGAGTCGCGCGGCGGCCGCATCGCCGGCCGCGCGCTGGTCGACCGTGACCGAGCCTTTCGCCCGCAGCGCGGTGTCGAGCGCCAGCACCAGCGCGATGTCGCGCGAACCGGCGGCGGCCCCCTCCGTCATCACCCAGCTGCCATCCCGCATCGAGACCGGCACCGGCGCGGCCGCCTGGGCGCCCAGTTCCTCGATCAGGCTCGCATTCATCGCGCCCACCGACAACCCCATCTCCTGCATCCACGACAGCACCAGTGCCCGCTGGATCCGCGGCAGCGCGCTGCCCTCCTTCGCATACACGTCGAGCAGGCGCTGCCAGTGCTCGTCCGGCAGGCTGGTGCGCAGCGCCTGCGTCGCGCGCCAATCGGCGTAGTAGGCATACGCGGTCATGAACGCGTCGTCGCTCATGCCGCGGCCCCACCAGCCGAAGCGCGCCTGCGGGCCGGCCATCTGCGCGAGCGACAGCCGCGCCGTCGACAGCCGCTGCGTCAGCTGAGGCGCCAGCGGCTGCTGGGCCGGCGACAGCGACTGCAGCGCGATCGACAGCGGCAGCATGCGGCTCGCCGTCTGCTCGACGCAGCCGTACGGGAAGTCGATCAGCTCCTCCATCCAGCGGTTGAAGGCACCGGCCGCCAGGTCCTGCGCGAAGGCCACGCGCACGCGGGTCGCGTCCGCCGGCAGCTTCAACGCGGCACTGCCGGTGCTGATGTCCAGCACCTGCTCGCGCGGCGCGCGCCAGGCCACCGGCAGGCGCTGCAGCGTGGTGTCGAGCTGGTCGACGACGCGGCCGTCCTGGCGCAGCACCAGGCTGACGCCGGCGGCACCGATGCGGTCGGCCGCGATCGGCAGCGCGATGAAGTTGATGCCCGGCTGCACGCTCAGCGTGTCCTTGCGCTCGACGCCGGCACCGCGCGCTTCCCATTCGACGCGCGCCGGCTGGCCGGTCTGGTTGAACAGCGCGATCGACGCCTGCGCGCGGTCGCCCTCGCGCTGCCAGTCGGGGCTGGTCCACTTGGCGTAGAACGGCTTGTCCGAGCGCACCCAGCCGACCTGCTGGCCGACCGCGCCGCCGGCCTGCATCGCGCGTGCGGTGATGCGCCAGCGCGTCAGCGAATCGGGCATGCGGAACGTGAAGCGCGCATGGCCGCTCGCATCGGTCGTCAGCTTCGGCTCCCAGGCCGCCGTGTCGACGTTGTCGCGGCGCGGCCGCTCCAGCACCTTCACCGCGCGCTCGTTCACCTGGCGCGACGACGGCAGCACGCCGAGCTTGCTGGTCGCGAGGTCGTAGCCGATGAAGGACAGGCTGGCGCTGGTGCGCACGTTGTTGCGGCGCGGGTGGTAGAAGAAGTCCTCGATCGACGGCGCGATCTCCGGCTGCAGCACGTAGATCATCTCGTCGACGACGCCGACCGCGACCTCGGCCGGCACCGGCTTGCCGCCGAGCCGCGTGTCGATGTCGACCGTGACCAGCTCGCCCGGCGCGTAGACCGGCTTGTCGGTGCGCAGCGCGAGCGCGACGCGCGGCTGCTCGACCAGCAGGCCCTGGTTCTGGAACACGTAGTCGCCGTTCTTCACGTAGGCGACCGACACCGTCATGTTCGGGCTCATCTCCTCGCGCACCGGCAGCGTCAGCTTCCATTGCGTCGGGCCGAGGCGCTCGCTCTTCACCCAGTCGACCGATTCGCCGAGCACCGCGGTCGCTTCGACGCGGTCGCGCTCCAGCGTCAGCAGCGCGTGGTCGATCGGCTCCGGAAAGCTCAGCAGCAGCTCGGCGGTGTCGCCGGCGCGGTAGGCGGCGCGGTTGAACACCATCGTGACGCTGCCGGCCGGCGCCTTCAGGCCGTCGCCGCTGACCCAGTGGCTGGCGGCGCCGACGAGGCGGCCCTTGTCATCGCGCAGCGACACGGTGTAGGCGCCGGGCTGCGGGAAGCGCAGGGTCAGCGCGTCGCCGGCCGCCGGCATGGCGCCCGATTCCTTCGCGCGGTTCTCCAGCCGCAGCCATTCCCAGCGCGCCGGGCGCGCCGCGTCGGCCGACGACTGCGCGCCGGCGCTGACGGTGAACGCGACCGGCTCGTCCGGCTTCGAGAACTGGCGGTCCGGCGTCAGCTTGTACGAACCGCTGCCGCGCTCGACCAGGATCTCCTTCGACGTGCGCACGCGCCAGGCCGCGCCATCGGTCGCGAGTGCCGTCAGGATGTAGCGGCTCGGCTGGTCGGCCGGCGGCAGCGAGAAGCTCGCGACGCCGCTGCCATCGGTCTGCAGCTCGTCCTGCGTCAGCTTCAGCGGGAACTGGCCGCCGTAGTCGAGCTCGCCTTCGACCATCGTCAGCTTCTGCGCGCGGGCCGTCAGGCTGACGCGGGCATGGGCGACCGGTTTGCCGTCCGGGTAGTTCAGCTGCAGCTTGCCGCTGACGCGCTCGCCGGTCGCGAAGCCGGGCTTGTCGGCCAGCAGCGTGATCTCGAAATGCGGCTTCTGGTAGTCGGCGACGCGGAAGGCCGCGGTGTAGACATCGTCGCCCATCGCGAGGCGCAGCTCGTAGCCGCCGGCCGCCGCGTTGTCGGGCAGCGCGAAGCGGGTGTCCGCGCCTTGCGTGCCGCTGAAGCGCAGCGATTGGGTCGCGATCACCTGGCCGGCCGGGTCGAGGGCCTGCAGTGCGAGCGGCCCGTCCTTCAGGCTCACCGATTCGCGCGCGCTGCGGAACTCGCGGCCGCTCACCTTCACCTGCACCCAGTCGCCGGGGCGGTACAGCGGGCGGTCGGTCACGGCATAGACCTTGGCCGCGTAGATCTCGCTGTCGTAATAGAAGTTCTCGGAGACGAAGACGCCGCCGGCCGGGTCTTCGCCGAACACGTAGGTCTGCTCGGGCGCCTTGCGGTCGAGCCGCACCAGGCCCTGGGCGTCGGCCGCGCCGCTCTTCAGCACGCCGATGCCGTCGGTCCACACCACGCGGGTCTTCGGCACCGCGGCGCCATTGCCGCGCTGCGCGGCCCACACCAGCATCTGCTCGCCCGACACCTTGGTCAGCGCGACGGTGTCGCTGACGAACAGCAGCGTCGTCGCGCGGTGCTGGCCGGCGATCGCCTCGACCAGGTACAGCCCCGGCGCGCGCTTGCCGATCGGCACCCAGACGTTGCCCTGCGACGGGTTGATGAACTCGCTGCTGCTGCCGGCGAGCTTCAGGTCCTTCGGCGGCTCGATCGGCCTGGCGGCCTCCACCGGGTAGCGGAAGCGCTCGATCACCGCGAGGCCGGCAATCGGCTTGAACTGCGGCGGCTCCTCGAAGCTCGACGGCTTCGTCAGCCCCTGCGGCGTCTTCAGCGCCGGCGCCTGCGCGGTGACGGCCTGGCGAGCCTCGCTGGAGAACAGCTTCTGCCACGCGAGGCGCGACTTGACGGCCCAGTTGTCCCACAGGTGGGTCAGCGTGTTCGACAGCCCCGGCTCGGCCGGCCGCGCATCGACCTGCACGCGGTGCAGGTTCTTCTGCCGCTGCAGGAAATCGAGCGGCTGCGGGATGCGGTAGACCAGCACGTCGACGCCGCCGGCCTGCTCGAGCATCTGCGGCGCGTTGACCTCGAGCCGCACCTTCGCGATGTCGGCACTGCCGAAGGTCGCGTCCGACAGCAGGAAGAACGGTTCGCCGGAGAACGGTGCCCAGGCATTCGGCAGCGGCACCGGGCCCGCGGGCGGCGCGGCGGGCGCCACCGGCGGCAGGGCGAGCAACGCGGCCAGAGCGAGGGCGGGCCAGGAAATCTTGGTCAAGGTCTTCATGCGAGGAACGCCAGTCGATGGACGCCCGAGAAGTTGGGGTTGTCGTCGGAAGGCCGCCAGCGCGTGTCCTTCCATCCGAGGAGCTGGTCGGCGCGCACCGCGCGCAGGCCGTTGTCGTGGGCTTCGATGCGGCCGGTGTGGTACGCGATGTAGCGTCCCATCCAGACCATCAGGTGCTGCTCGTCGCCGAAGTCGTAGAACAGCAGGTCGCCGGCCACCGCCTGCGTCAGCTGGCGCGCGACCGGGCGGGTGTTCTCCTGCACCAGCTCGAGCGCGCCGACGAAGGCATCGCGCGTACCGTCGGCCCGCCGCCACGCATGGCGCAGCGGCTGGGTGCTGCCGGTGTCGAGGTCGGCCGGCAGCCGCATGCCGAGCAGGCCGTTGGCGCGCCGCCAGGCCAGGTCGTGCTCGCGCAGCGATTCGGCGACCGCGAAGCGCACCAGGCCGGCGCAGTCGCGGTGCGTCCAGCGCGGCGTCGGGCCGCGCTCGATCTGCGCATGGATCAGCAGCGTCATCCAGTCGCGAAAGCGCTGCGACTGCGCGCGGTCGAGGCGCGCCGGCGCCGCCTGGCTGCCGGTCGCCAGCAGCGCACCGGCCAGCAGCAGCGTGCGCCGCGTGAAGGGAGCGCGCGACATCAGCGGGTCTTCGCGCCGGCCAACGGGAACGGCTGCCAGTCGAGCGCAACCCAGCCTTCGGCGTCCGGCTTGCCGGCCGCCACCGCGCGTGCCGTCGGCAGCTTGCCGAGCGCATCGAGGCGCGGCACCAGCTGGCGCTCGGCGGCGCGCCGGAACAGTTCCTGCTCCTGGGGCAGCACCTCGAAGGCCTCGCGCCGGGCCAGCTCGGCCGCCTGGCGTGGCGCGATCACCGCCAGCGTCGCCGGCCCGGCCGGCAGGCTGTCGGCCACGCTCGGGAAGCGGCGCGCCTGGGCATCGAGCGCCTGGTCGACCAGCGCATCGTCGGGCGAGAACGTCAGCCAGCGGCCCTGGCGGGCGAGCGTCGGCCGGTAGGTGGTGGCCGTCGCGTCGCCATGCGGGCCCCACGGTGCACGCACCTCGCGCTGCCAGCGCTGGGCGCCGGTGCGCGCGGCCGGTGTCAGTGCGGTCGACTTGGCCGGCAGCAGCCAGCCGCTCAGTGCGTCGAGCGAGGCCGACGGGTCGGCGGCGCCTTCGCGCAGCTGCGCGACGACGAGCGGCGTGTGGAAGTGCGAACGCGGGTACCAGCAGATCGCCGCCGGCCCGTCGAGCTGGTCGGCGAGCGCGGGCCAGCCGGGGGCGCCGGCGACCCCGCGGGCGCGCGTCCAGTCGGCCGGCAGCAGCGTGCAGGCCGCCGGGTTGGCCGGCAGCGCGGACCACAGCCCGCGGTCGGCCGGTGCGGCCGGCAGCGCCGCGAGGCCGTCGACGCGCAGCTGGGTCGCCAGCACCGCGCCGCCGGGCGCGATGTCGAAGCGCAAGGCCCGCAGGCCGGGGAAGAAATGCTGGTAGCCGAACGACATCAGCCGCGCGTCGGCGACGAGGGTGTGCCCGTTGCCGCTCTTGTCCACGTCACCGAGGCCGAAGCCGCGGCGGTACACAGCCTGCGCCTTCGCATCGGCCGACAGCAGCGCGGCGACGATGTCGCGCGAATGCGCATCGGCCTTGCGCTCGGCGTCGAACAGCAGGCCGGGGTCGCTCAGCACGACGACGCGGTTGCCCTGCGCGACCAGCGCCAGCGTGCGGCGCGACGACAGCGTCAACGCGTAGACCGGCAGCGTGTCGCCGTTGACGCGGATCGGGTCGATCACGCTGAACTGGCGGTCGTTGGTGGCGAGCGCAGCGGCGCCCTGCAGCGTGCGGGCCAGCACGCCGCGCGTCATCGCCATCACCCAATGGCGCGGCGCGCCCTTGGCATCGGTCCAGAACGCCATCTCGGCCGGTTCGTCGAGCGCCAGCGCGATCAGCTTGTCGCTGAGCGTGGTGTCGTGCTCGAACGCGATGCGCTTCAGCGCGCCCTGCAGGCCGAGCCGGCTTTCATGCTCCTCGTAGTAGAACGCGAAGTCTTCGGTCAGCACGTCGCGCAGCACCGGCGCCTTGATCAGGTCGCGCGGCAGCTTCGACAGCGCCGGCGTCGACACATAGGCCTGCGGATGCTCCAGGTCCACGTCCAGCGCATTGATGCTGCCGCCGTAGCGTCCCCAGCCGATCGTCGCGACGACGATCCCGCCGGCCACCAGCACCGCTGCGACGGCAATGCCGGCCCACTGCTTTCGATTCAATCCCACGGGTTCCCCCTCCCCCATCCGCGCCATGCTGTCGACGGCGCACGGGCGGCATCATCTCAGTGCCGCAAGCGGGATCGGTGATGGGGGCGTGAAATCAGCGTGAAATGCGGCCGCGGATTCCCGTGTTCACAACATTTCCTCCGGCGCGAACGGCGACAGCAGCTTCACCGTCAGCTTCAACCACAGGCTCGCCTCCGGTTCGCTGTTCAGCACCTGCGGCGCGCCGCCGGGCGGCGACAGTGTCCACAGCAGCCGGCCGTCCGGGTCGAGCGACAGGCGGTAGCTGTTGGCGCTGGCGACCTCGTCGTAGAGCTGCTGCATCTGGCGCGCGATCTCGGGGCTGTGCATCACGACGCCCATCTCGGTGTTCAGCCGGGCCGAGCGGGGGTCCATGTTCATCGAGCCGATCAGCACGTCGCGCTGGTCGATCACCAGCACCTTGGCGTGCAGCGAGGCCTGCGACGAGCCGAACGAGCCGACCTTGCTGCGCGGCAGGTCGAGGTGCACGCGCAGCTCGCGCAGGTCGACGCCGGCCTTCAGCATCTGCTCGCGGTAGCGCGCATAGCCGATGTGCACCGCCGGCGCATCGGTGGTGGCCAGCGAATTGGTCAGCACGCGCAGGCGCACGCCGCGCCGCTTCAGGTCCTCGATCAGCGCCATGCCGCGCGCGCCCGGCACGAAGTACGGCGAGATCAGCAGCACCTCATTGCGCGCGCCGCGCAGCAGGCCCTCGACGTCGTCGCTGATCACCTCGTGCGGGGCCGGCGGCGACTCTTCGGTGGCGGGTGCGCTGGCCTTGGTCGGCTTGTCGGCCAGCACCCGCGACGGCGCCCACACCAGCTTCAGCTGGTTGCGCGCCAGCTCGCTGCCGAGCGGCGACTTCGCGGCACGGGTGACGATCGCCGGCGCCGAGGCCGCCGCCTCGCCGGCCAGCGCGCTCGCCGGGTGGTCGGGCGCCGGGGCGTCGCCGGCCGGGGAGGACGTGGCTGAGGCCGCCGGCGCGGCGCCGGTCACCACGTCGATCGGGTAGGCCAGCGGGTCGTTCCAGAAACCGTCGAACACCTTCGACAGCGCACGCACCGCCGGCCCGGCCACCAGCACGTCGATGTCGAGGAAGTTGCTCTGCGCGCTCTGCACGAAGTAGGCGTCGCCGAGGTTGCGCCCGCCGGTCGCCGCGAGCGCGTTGTCGGCCACGAACATCTTGTTGTGCATGCGGTGGTTGATGCGGCCGACGTCGGTCAGCGAGGCCATCACGCGGCTCATCGTGGCCATGCGGCCGGACGGGAACGGGTTGTACAGCCGCACCTCGATGCGCGGGTGCTGCGTCAGGCGCATCAGTGCGTCGTCCTGCCCGGCGGTGTTCAGGTCGTCGAGCAGCAGCCGCACGCGCACGCCGCGGTCGGCGGCGGCCCGCACGCGCTGCATCAGCGCCCGCGACGATTCGTCGCTGTGGATCAGGTAGTACTGCAGGTCGAGCGTCTTCTGCGCGCGGTCGGCCAGCGCGGTCAGCGCGGCGAACGCGTCGTCGCCCGAGGCCAGCACCCGGAAGCCCGAGATGCCGGGCGCCGGCGCAGTGGCCGCGACCAGCTTGCCGAGCGCGGTGTTCTCCGGATCGGCCAGCGCCTGCACCGCCGGACGCGGCTGCGGCGGCGGCAGGCTGGCGCAACCGCCCAGCCCGGTGAGGCACAACAGGAAACTGACGAAGGCGGCGCGCAGCAGTCGGCTCATTCCAACGCCAGGGCAATCCGCGTGCCTTGGTCGATGGCCCTTTTCGCATCGAGTTCGGCCGCTTCGTCGGCGCCACCGATCAAGTCAGTGGCCACCCCCGACGCGCGCAGCGGCTCCAGCAGTTCGCGCAGCGGCACCTGGCCGGCGCACAGCACGATGGTGTCGCACTCGATCAGCTCGCCGTCGAGCCGCTTCTCGCCGTACGTCACGAACAAGCCCTGCGGCGTGATGCGCTCGTAGTTGACGCCGCCGATCATCTCGACCTGCTTCATCTGCAACGCCGCCCGGTGGATCCAGCCGGTCGTCTTGCCCAGGCCCTTGCCGAGCTTGCCGCTCTTGCGCTGCAGCAACACCACCTGCCGGGCCGGCGGCGCGGGCTGCGCCGGCACCACGCCGCCGCGCACCTCGGCCGGATCGGCCACGCCCCATTCGGCGCGCCACTCGGCCAGGTTCATCGTCGGCGAGTGCCCCGGCGGCGTCACGAGGAACTCCGCGACATCGAAGCCGATGCCGCCGGCGCCGATCACCGCCACCTTGTCGCCGACCGGCTTGCGCTGCAGCAGCACGTCGAGGTAGCTCAGCACCTGCGGCAGCTCCTGGCCGGGGATCTTCGGGTCGCGCGGCGTCACGCCGGTGGCGAGCAGCACGCGGTCGTAGTCGCCGGCCACCAGCAGGCCGGCCGTGGCCCGCGTGTTCAGGTGCAGCGCGACGCCGGCCGCCTGCAGCCGCTGGCCGAAGTAGCGCAACGTCTCGGAAAATTCCTCCTTGCCCGGCACGCGCTTCGCCAGGTTGAACTGGCCGCCGATCTCGGCCGCCGAATCGAACAGGTCGACCGCATGGCCGCGCTCGGCCAGCGTGCAGGCGGCCGCCAGCCCGGCCGGCCCGGCGCCCACCACCGCGACGCGGCGCCGTTGCCGCGCCGGCCGCTGCACCAGCACCGTCTCGCGCGCCGCACGCGGGTTGACCAGGCAGGTCGCGAGCTGCGCCTTGAAGGCGTGATCCAGGCAGGCCTGGTTGCAGGCGATGCAGGTGTTGATGGCCTCGGGCCTCCCGGCCGCCGCCTTGCGCACGAACTCCGGATCGGCCAGCAGCGGCCGCGCCAGGCTCACCAGGTCGGCGCAGCCGTCGGCCAGCAGCTGCTCGGCGACCTCGGGCGTGTTGATGCGGTTGCTGGTGACCAGCGGGATGCTCAACCCGGCGGCGCGAAGCTCGCGGCGCATCGTCTGCGTGACCGATGCGAACGCGCCGCGCGGCACGCTGGTGGCGATCGTCGGCACGCGCGCCTCGTGCCAGCCGATGCCGGTGTTCAGGATCGTCGCGCCGGCCTGCGTGACCGCCTTCGCGAGCGCGACCACCTCGGGCCAGCTGCTGCCGTCGGGGATCAGGTCGATCATCGACAGCCGGTAGATCACGATGAAATCCGGCCCGACCGCCTCGCGCACGCGGCGCACGATCTCGACCGGCAGCCGCATCCGGTTCTCGTACGAGCCGCCCCAGTCGTCGGTCCGGTGGTTGGTGTGCGTCACCAGGAACTGGTTGATCAGGTAGCCCTCGCTGCCCATGATCTCGACGCCGTCGTAGCCGGCCTCGCGCGCCAGCAGCGCGCAGCGCACGAAGGCGCGGATCTGCCGCTCGATGCCGCGCGCCGACAGCTCGCGCGGCGTGAACGGCGAGATCGGCGACTGGATGCGCGACGGCGCGACGCAGAACGGGTGGTAGCCGTAGCGCCCGGTGTGCAGGATCTGCAGCGCGATGCGGCCGCCTTCGGCCTGCACGGCCTTCGTCACCTCGCGGTGGCGGCGTGCCGCGCCGCTGCTGGCCAGCATGCCGGCGAACGGCTTGGTCCAGCCGGCGATGTTGGGCGCGAAGCCGCCGGTCACCATCAGCCCGACGCCACCGCGCGCACGCTCGGCGAAGAACGCGGCCATCGCCGGGAAGTGCTTGCGGCCGTCTTCCAGGCCGGTGTGCATGCTGCCCATCAGCACGCGGTTGCGCAGTGTCACGAAGCCGAGGTCGAGCGGGTCGAGAAGGTGCGGATAGGGGGGCGGAGTGGGGGTCATCGAGTGGGCACGAAGCGGTCGGCCCATGCTATCTTTCCGCGCTCTGGGCCGGGTCAGGGCTTGGCCGCATAGACGCGCCGGGCTGGATCGGGTCCGAGGGGAGGCACACGATGTCCCGTTCGCCGGCTGGGAGTGCGATGCGCGACGCCCGCGGCGTTGCAGCGGCCATCGCGTTGGCGATGCTGCTGTGCGCGGGCACCGGCCATGCGGCCGACGCCGATCCGGCGGCCGCCGACTGGCATTACCGCGTCGTCCCCGGCGACACCCTCTACAGCATCGCCAACAGCTACCTCGCGCCCGGTGCCGGCTGGCAACGCCTGCAGCGCCTGAACCAGGTCGCCGACCCGAAACGGCTCGAACCCGGCCGCCAGCTGCGCATGCCGGTGGCCTGGCTGCGCGCCGAGGCGGCGGTCGCGAGCGTCGCCTTCCTGTCGGGCGGCGCGCAGCGCGAACGCGCCGGCGAGCGCATCGCGCTGGTGGTCGGCGACACGCTGCGGCCGGGCGACCTGCTGCGCACCGAGCCCGACGCGAGCGTGACGCTGCGCCTCGCCGACTCGACGCGCGTGCTGCTCTCCGGCGGCTCGCAGCTGCGCATGGATTCGCTGCTGGTGTTCGGCCACAGCGGCGTCACGCGCTCGCAGCTGACGCTCGACCAGGGCGAGGCGGAATCGCGCGTCAACCCGCAGCACACCCGCGGCTCGGCCTACGACATCCGCACGCCGGTGCTGACGCTGGGCGTGCGCGGCACCGAGTTCCGCGTGCGCGTGGCCGCCGGCAGCACGGCGGCCGAAGTCATCGAGGGACGGGTCGCGGCCCGCAGCGGCCGCAAGCCGGTCGCGACCATCGCCGACGGCTTCGGCATGGTGGCCGATGCGGCAGGCGCCACGCCGGTGAAGCCCCTGCCGCCGGCGCCCGGCCTGTCGACGCTGCCGACCCGCTACGAGCGGGTGCCGCTGCGCTTCTCGTGGCCGGCCCTGGCCGGTGCGGTCGGCTACCGCGCCCAGGTGTTCGCCGACGAGGGCCTGAACCAGCGGCTGCTCGACGGCAGCTTCACCGAGCCCGCCGCGCAGTGGGCCGACCTGCCCGACGGCCGCTACCTGCTGCAGGTGCGCGTACGCGATGCGCAGGGGCTGGAAGGCCGCAGCGCGCAGCTCGCGTTCACGCTGAAGGCGCGGCCGGAGCCGCCCTTCACCACCGAACCGCGCGACGAAGGCCATGCCTACGGCGAGCGCGTCGAATTCAGCTGGACGAAGGCGGCGGCCGCACAGCGCTACCACCTGCAGGTGGCCGACGACGCGCGCTTCGAGACCGTGCGCATCGACCGCGGTGACGTCGGCGGCGAACGTCTCGGCCTCGCGTTGCCGCCCGGCCGCTACCACTGGCGCATCGCGAGCATCGCCACCGGCGACGACCACGGCCCGTTCAGCGACGCCAGCAGCTTCGAGCTGCGCGAGACGCCGCCGCCGGCCACGCTCGCGCCGCCGAAGGACGAGGGCGGGCAGCTGGTGTTCCGCTGGCGCGAACGCAGCAGCGACGACGCCTACGACGTGCAGGTCGCGACCGATGCCGACTTCACGCAGCTGGTGCTGGAGCGGCGCGAGAACCTGCCCGAGCTGGTGATGCCGCGCCCTGCCCCCGGCCGCTACTGGTTGCGCGTGCGCACGCAGCAGGCCGACGGCTTCACCGGCCCGTGGGGCGCGACCCAGCAGTTCGATGTGCCGCGCAGCCTGTGGTGGTGGCTGCTGCCGGGCGCCGCGGTGCTGCTGTTGCTGTGAGAGCCGTGCGGTGAAGTGGCCCGCGCCGACCGGCCGCCGCGCGGTGCTCCTCGCGCTGCTGGCGAGCGCGCTGCTCGCCGGGTTGATCGCCGCCAGCGGCACGCTGGCGCCGGCGCAGACCGCGTGGCACGACCAGCAGGCGCGCGTGCTCGCATCGCGCGATGGCGCGCCCGGCGTGCTGGTGGTCGACATCGACGAGGCGTCGGTCGAGGCGCTGCGACCGCAGTTCGGCGGCTGGCCGCCCGACCGCAGCCTGCTCGCGCTGGTCGCCGAGTACCTGCTGGACATCGGCGCGCGCAGCGTCGCGATCGACGTGTTGCTGGCCGACCCGCGCGACGGCGATGCGGCGCTCGCCGCCACGCTCGCGCGCCACCGGGGCCGCATCGTGCTGGCGGTCAGCGTGGCGCCGCAGCCGCCCGGCGATGGCGAGTGGTTGCCGCCGCAGTCCGGCACCGGCGGCTGCGGCGCGCAGGCCTGGCCGGGGCTGCTGATGCCGTCCCCGGCGCTGATGGCCGCCTCGCCGGTGCTCGGCATGGTGTCGATGCCGACCGACGACGACGGCCAGTTGCGCGCGCTGTCGCTGTGGCATGCGTCTACCGTGCGGGGCGTGCCGGCCCTGTCGCTGGCCTCGCTGCTGGCAGCCGAGGGACTCGCGCCCGGCGCCCTCGCCTGCGCCGAGGGCCAGGCGCGGGCCGGCGATCACCGCTGGCCGGTCGACGCGGCCAGCCGCGTGCGGCCACGCTGGCCGGCGCGCGGCGACAGCGTCGCGCTGCGCTCCTACCTGTCGGTGGTGCAGGCCGCGCGCGGCGAGCTGCGCGACGACGAGCTGCGCCGCCAGGTGCAGGGCCGCAGCATCGTGATCGGCGCGAGCGCGGTGCTGAGCGACCGCGTGCAGACGCCGCTCGGTCCGCGCTGGGGCCCGGCGGCACTCGCGCAGATGCAATCGGCGCTGGCGACCGGCGCATTGTTCGCGCCGCCGCGTCCGGCACTCGATGCGATGTGGTGGCTGCTCGCGCTGCTGCCCGGTGCCGTCGCGCTGTGGCGCGGCATGCTGCGTCCGCACGCCGACCTGGCGTGGTGCGCCGCCACCGTGCTCGCGCTGGTGCTGCTCGATGCCGCCGGCGTGCTGTGGCGCGCGCAGCTGTCGAACCTGCTGCCGGTGCTGGTGCTGCCCGCCTGCCTGGCCGCGCTGTCGCACGGCCATGGCCGCCGCGTGCTGCGCGCCGAGCGGCTGCAGCTGGAGCGCGAGCGCGCCGGCGCCGAGGCGGCCAGCCGCATGAAGAGCGAGTTCCTCGCGCACATGAGCCACGAGATCCGCACGCCGATGAACGCCTTGCTCGGCTCGGCCGAGCTGCTCGCGCAGACGCGGCTCGACGAGCGCCAGGGCCGCCACGTCGCGCTGTTCCAGTCGGCCGGCGCGAGCCTGATGGAGATCCTGAACGACCTGCTCGACCTGTCGAAGATCGAGGCCGGCCTGCTGGAGCTGCACCGCCAGCCGTTCTCGCTGGTCGAGCTGGTCGCGAGCCAGACGGTGCTGTTCGAGGCGCGTGCGTCGCAGAAGGGCTTGCGGCTCGTCACGCAGTTCGACCCGGAGCTGCCGGCGGTCGTCAACGGCGACGCACCGCGCCTCGCGCAGGTGCTGCGCAACCTGCTGGGCAACGCGGTGAAGTTCACGCACCGCGGCAGCGTGACGCTGGCGGTGCACCGCGTGGCCGACGCGCCCGGACTGCTGCGATTCGAGGTGCGCGACACCGGCATCGGCATCCCGGCCGACCGGCAGCGCACGATCTTCGAGGCCTTCACGCAGGCCGACAGCGGCGTCGCGCGGGCCTACGGCGGCACCGGGCTGGGCCTGACCATCAGCAGCCGGCTGGTGGCGCTGATGGGCGGGCGCTTCGGCGTCGAGAGCCGCGAGGGCGAGGGCTCGTGCTTCCATGTCGAGCTGGCGCTGCCGGTCAGCACCGACGCGCCGGTCGCGGTGTGGGCGCCGAGCACGCCCGAGCCCCACGGCGCGATGCAGAGCTCGCTGCGCATCCTGCTGGCCGACGACAACCCGCAGAACGTGCTGCTGGTGCAGGCCTACCTCGAAGGCGAAGGCCACCGGATGGACGTGGTGCACGACGGCGCGGCGGCGGTCGAGCGCTTCGCGTCGCAACCCTACGACCTGGTGCTGATGGACGTGCAGATGCCCGGCATGGACGGCTACCAGGCCACGGCCGCGCTGCGCGCGCTGGAGCGCCGGCGCGGCAGCGCCCCGGTGCCGGTGGTGGCGCTGACCGCGAACGCGCTGCCCGACGACGAGCGGCGCAGCCTGCAGGCCGGCTGCCAGGCGCACCTGACGAAGCCGTTCTCGCGCGCGCAACTGCGCCGCGTGATCGCCCGGCTGACCGGCGCGGACCCGCAGGCGGGTGCCGGCGAACGCCCCGAGGTCGCCGCCTTTGCGGACGCGCCGCCGCCGTTGCCGGCGCTGGCCGCGCTGCCCGGCTTCGACCTCGCGACGGCGCTCGCGCGCATGGAGGGCCAGGTCGGCCTCTACCTGCGCGTGCTGCACGCCGCGCGCGACGCGATCGGTGCGTGGAGCGGCCGTTTCGCGGCGGCGCAGGCGGCCGGCGACGCGGCGCAGGCGCTGCGGCTGGCGCATGACCTGAAGTCGACCGGCGCGACGCTCGGCGCCACCGGCCTTGCGGCCGCCGCAGAGCGGCTCGAGGCTGCGCTGCGCCGTGGCGCGGCCGCGGACGCCTCGATGCTGACCGACATCGAAGCCCAGTTGCAGCCTCTGCAATCGGTGCTGCGCGACATGTGACGACATGGGCTGACGACAGTACTTTACGAAGGCCCCCACAGCGAGCCGCCATGCGGGCTGGCGCGTGCCGGGGTGGCGCTGCGCACCGACCATCCGCCGGCCGCCGGCAACACCTTCTGCGGCATGGTGAAAGCGCCGACGCTGCGCAACGTGGCGACGCGCCAGGCCTTCTTCCACAACGGCGTGATGCATTCGCTGGAGCAGGTGATCCGCTTCTACAACACGCGCGACACGCTGCCGGAGATCTGGTACCCGACCGTCGGCGGCCAGCCGAAGGCCGTGCCGGATGCCGGCTTCCCGGGCTACGGCCTCGTGAAGACGCAGTACGTCGGCGGCCAGGTGAAGAAGTACGACGACCTGCCGCCGCAGTTCGTCGCCAACATCGACACCCAGATGCCGCTGGACGGCCGCAAGGCCCACAGCGCACCGCCGATGAGCGAGCAGAACATCGCCGACCTGATCTGCTTCCTGAACACGCTGACCGACGGCGACCAGCCGCCGGCGGCGCCCGCTTCAACCGGACCCTGCACGCCATGAACCCGCTCACCTGTCGACTGATCGCGCTGATGGGCGCCATGCTCGCCATCGCCGGCTGCCACCCGGCGCCCGACCAGGCCACGTTCACCGCCGCGATGACCACCTACCTGGCCCAGCGCGGCGACCTGTGCCTGGGCAAGTCCGCCTGGCCGATCGACGTGACGCAGCACGAGGTCGACGTCGGCGGCCGCAACGCGCTGCAGATGCCGGTGCTGGAACGGCTCGGGCTGGTCCGCTCCGGCGTGGCCGAAGTCGTGGTCGACGACGAAGGCACGAAGCACGCGATGAAGGTGCGCCGCTTCGACCTCACCGAGGCCGGCCAGCGCTACCTGGTGCAGCGCGATGCGAAGACGCGCGACTTCTGCGCCGCGCACCTGTCGCTGGACCGCGTCGTCGGCTGGAAGCTCGACCGGGGCGAGCGCGGGCCGGACACGCACGCCCGCGTGACCTACACCTACCGGGTCGACGCAGCGCCGTGGACGCGCGACGGCGAGATCCAGAAGGTGTTCCCGGTCGTCGCTGGCGTGGTGCGCGGCGCCGGCACGGCGCAGCTCGAAGAGAACTTCGTGCGCACCGAGCAGGGCTGGGTCGCGGTCGACCTGCTGGGCACATGACGGCCCGGCTGCGCTTTGCGCCGGCGCTCGGCGAATGGGTCGCGCAGCACCTGGCGCAAGGGCAACCGCCGGCCGCACTGGTCGACGCGCTGCGCGAGCGGCAGGTGGCACCGGCGGCGGCGCAAGCCCTCGTCGACGCCTTCGTGCGGGCGCGCGAGCGTGGAACGCCCTTGCCGGTCGACACCGTCGCACTCGGTGCGTGCCTGGCCGACGGGCCGGTGATCGAGACGAACGACCGCCGCATCCGCGTCGCGATGCGGGCAGACGAGCCGGTGCTCGCGGTGCTGCAGGACGTGCTGGACGTCGACGAGTGCGAGGCGTTGATCGCGCTGGCGCGCCCGCGGCTGAAGCCATCGACGCTGGTCGACCCGATGACCGGCCGCGACGTGGCGAACGGCTTGCGCGGCAGCCTCGGCATGTTCTTCCGGCCGGCCGAGACGCCGCTGATCGCGCGGCTCGACCGGCGGCTGGCCGAGCTGATGGGGCTGCCGGTGTCACACGGCGAAGGCCTGCAGCTGCTGCACTACCCGGTGGGCGCCGGCAGCGCGCCACACTTCGACTTCCTGCAGCCGTCGGCGAGAAGTGGGTCGCGACCAAGTGGATGCGCGAGCGGCCGTTCGCCAGCCTCTGACGCTGGGGGCGATCAGCCGAGGACCGGCTCGGGCTGCGGCACCAGTCCGCCGCGGAACACCTCGAAGATCAGCATCAGCGGCCCCTCGGGCGTGACGATGCGGTAGGCCCGGCTCGCCCGCGAGTCCGGCAGCCCGACCACCTTCCACAGCCCGGCTTCGAGCGCCGGTTCGCTCTCGATCGCCTGGCGCTGCACGAACAGCCGGGCCAGCAGGTGGCCGATTGGCGCAGCGCCTTCGTCGAGGCCGCGCAGGAACCAGTCGGGCACCGCGTCGAGGCGGGTGTACGACAGGTTGTCCATCAGCACCTGGCCATCGGCAACCAGGCTCGTCACCCGCTCCAGCCACGACGTGCCGCCGAGCTGCTCGGCCACGGTGCGCGGCACCTCGGTCGTGCGGTGCTGGTGGTGCAGCAGCACCTGCACCGGCAGGCCGCACATCGCCGAGCAGGTGCGGGTGGTGGAGCCGTCCTGCGCCAGCAGCAGGCGGCGCAGCGACTCGTGCCGCGCCGTCGGGGGGAAAAGTTGCCGCTCTACACTCATGCGCCCTGTGTCCTGTGCGTGTACTGCGTGGCTGATTCCGGTTCGAGCATCCTACCCCTGCCGCTGGCAGCCACCCCGCAAGCCCTCTGCGGCCGACTGCTGGCCCGCGGACCGGCCGCGCTGCTGGAGAGCAGCAAGCCGATGCCGGGACTGGCGGGCTGGTCGTACCTGGCCGGGCCACCGGCCGCGGTGCTGGAGACCGATGCGCAGGGCACCTGGCTGCGCGACCCGGGAGGCACGGTGCTGTCGCGGTGGAGCGACCCGTTCGACGCGCTGCGCGACCTGCTGGCCCGCACCGCGCTGCCGGCCGGCGAGCGGCCCGCGGGCCTCGACTTCGCCGGCGGCTGGCTGGGCTGGCTCGGCTACGACCTGGCACGCCACGTTGAGCGCCTGCCGGTGCAGGCCGCGATCGACCCCGCGCTGCCGATGATGCGCCTGCTGCTGTGCGACCAGGTGCTGGCCCACG
Organism: Rhizobacter sp. Root1238; assembly: GCF_001425825.1. Lineage (GTDB taxonomy): Bacteria > Pseudomonadota > Gammaproteobacteria > Burkholderiales > Burkholderiaceae_C > Rhizobacter. Next base: position 43,071 of record NZ_LMDM01000014.1, on the reverse strand, counting down.
AGCACGCGACGCAGCGCTGGTACGCCTGCCGCAGCCACTGGCCGGGTCTCACCGACGCGCGCGACGACGCCTGGCAGGCCTTGCTCGACGCGGCCGCCGGGCCGGCGCCGCCGGCGACGCAGTTCCGCGCCGGCGAGATGCGCTCGCGCACGCCGGCCCCGCGCTACCTGCAGCAGGTGCGCGAGGTGCTCGAGCTGATCGCGCAGGGCGACCTCTTCCAGGCCAACCTGTCGCACCGCCTCGAAGGCCGCTTCGAAGGCGACCCCTTCGCGCTGTACCGCACGCTGACCGCCCTGAACCCGGCCCCGTTCGCCGCCTACCTGCCATTGCCGCAGGGCGCGATCGCGAGCGTGTCGCCGGAGCGATTCCTGCGGCTGGACGGCCGCGACGTCAGCGCGCGGCCGATCAAGGGCACGCGCCCCCGCGGTGCCGATGCGCCGGCCGATGCGCAGCAGCGCGCGGCGCTGGCCGCGAGCGTGAAGGACCGGGCCGAGAACCTGATGATCGTCGACCTGATGCGCAACGACCTGGGCCGTGTCGCGCAGGTCGGCAGCGTGCGCGTCGACGGCCTGTTCGAGATCGAGGCGCACCCGAGCGTGTTCCAGATGGTGTCGACGGTGCGCGCGCGGCTGCGCGACGGTGCCGGCATCGCCGAGCTGCTGCGCGCCTGCTGGCCGCCGGGCTCGATGACCGGTGCGCCGAAGGTGCGCGCGATGGAGGTCATCGAGGCGATCGAGCCGGTGCGGCGCGGACCCTACGCCGGCGCCATCGGCTACTTCGACGCGGCCGGCGGCATGGACCTGTCGGTGGTGATCCGCACCGCGGTCGTGCACGGCGAGCGGGTGATGGTGCAGGTCGGTGGCGCGATCGTCGCCGACTCCGAGCCGCGCGAGGAACTCGACGAGACGCTGGCCAAGGGCCGGCTGCTGTTGCATGCCTTGCGCGAGGGATCGAAACTCCCGCTTCGATGACGAGCCAAGCCACCCACCTGCTGACCGCCGTGCACCGCCGCCGCCTGCGCGAGGTCTGGCGCTCGGCCGGCTGGCCGTGCCAGGACCTGGTCGAGGTCGAGCTGCTGTTCCTCGGCCTGCTCGAACGGGTGCTGCAGGCCTCGGGCCACGAGACCTTGCGCGTCACCGAGGCCGGCATCGCGGTGCTGGCCGAGACGCTGCAGCGCAACCGCGCCCGCCGCGACGCGCACGAGCAACTGGTGGAGCGCGTGGCCCGCGAGATGACGCGGGCCGGCCGCCTGGCGTGGCGCGGACTGTCGGTGCGCGCCAGGGTCGACGAGGGCTGGGTGATGGCAATGCCCGATGTGTTCTCGATCCGCCACACCACCGTCGAGGCCTACCTCGAACCGATCGTCCACGAGATCAAGGTGCAGCGAAGCGACCTGCTGTCGGACCTGCGCCGCGCCGCCAAGCGCGCGGCCTACCTGCAGCTGAGCAGCGAGTGCTGGTACGTGCTCGCCGAGGGCATTGCGCGCGCCGACGAGATCCCGCCCGAATGCGGCGTGCTGGTGGCGCGCGGCGGCACGCTCGACGTCGAACGGGCGGCGCCGCGGCGGCCGATGCGCATGCCCTTCCACCTGTGGATGGCGCTCGCGCGTGCGACGCCGCTCGAAGGCTGGCGCGACGAGGACGCGCAGGCGCACCTGGGCGCGCAGCCTTCGTTGCCAGGCGAATAAGGTCGATCGGATTTCGAGGATCGATCCATCGCGATTGCGCCACACTGGACGCCTTGCCCGGGAGATCCCCATGAGAATCCAACCGCCCTTCGCGATCCTGAGCTTGCTGGCCCTGCTGGCCGCCTGCTCCCGGCAGGAAACGCCGCCGCCCGCTGATCCTGGTGCCGCCGCCGCTGCCGCTGTCGCGAAGGCCGCCGCCGTCAACGCCGCCAATGCGCAGCAAGACACCCCCGGGATCGCCTGGCGCCAGGCCGCGAGCGACGCGGACGTCGATGCCGCCTTCGCCGACGCGAAGGCCGCGAACAAGCCGGTCTTCGTCTACTGGGGCGCCAAGTGGTGCCCGCCCTGCAACCAGGTCAAGGCCACCCTCTTCAACCGGCAGGATTTCATCGAGCGCTCGCGTGCCTTCGTGCCGGTCTACATCGACGGCGACAGCCCCGGCGCGCAGAAGCTCGGCACGCGCTTCGCGGTGCGCGGCTACCCGACGATGGTGCTGTTCAACCCGGCGGGCGCCGAGGTGACCCGCCTGCCCGGCGAGGTCGATGCCGCGCAGTACACGCAGGTGCTGACGCTCGGTATCAGCGCGCAGCGCCCGGTGAAGGCGGTGCTCGCCGATGCGCGCGCCGGCAACGCGGGCCTGTCGGCCAACGACTGGAAGCTGCTGGCGTTCTATTCGTGGGAGACCGACGAGCAGCAGGTGCTGCCGAAGGCGCAGTCGGTCGCGGTATTGCGCCAGATCGCGCAAGCCTGCCCGGCCGACGCGCCGGAGACCTCGCAGCGGCTGCTGCTGAAGGCGCTGACCGCCGGCGACGCGGCGCAGGTGAAGGCGATGCCGGCCGACCGCGAACGCGTGCTCGCGCTGCTGGCCGACCCGGCCGCCGCCCGCGCGCAGATGGACGTGCTGACCGTCAGCGCGGCCGACCTGGTGCGGGTGCTGTCGGCCCCGAAGACGCCGGCGCGCCCGCAGCTGCTGGCCGCCTTCGACGGCGCGCTGAAGGGCCTGCAGGCCGATGCCACGCTGTCGCGCGCCGACCGGTTGGCCGCGTTGACCGCGCGCGTCGACCTGGCCCGCATCGATCTCGCGAAGGACGCCGCACCGGCGCTGCCCGACGCGCTGCTGGCCGAAGTGCGCGAGCAGGCGGCGCGGGCCGACCGCGAGATCACCGACGGCTACGAGCGCCAGGCGGTGATCACCAGCGCGGCCGACCTGCTGGAGATGGCCGGCCTGCTGGACGAATCGGACACGCTGCTGAAGGCCAACCTCGCGAAGAGCCATTCGCCGTACTACCTGATGCTCGGGCTGGCCGCCAACGCGAAGAAGCGCGGGGACAAGGCCGGCGCGCTGACGTGGTACGAGGCCTCGTTCGACAAGAGCGAAGGCCCGGCGACGCGGCTGCAATGGGGCGCGCGCTACCTGGCAGCGCTGGTCGACCTGTCGCCGCAGGACGATGCGCGCATCGAGCGCGCCGCGCAGCAGCTCTTCACCGAAGCGGCCGGCCAGCCGGGCGCCTTCTACGAGCGCAGCGGCCGTTCGCTGCAGCGCGCCAGCGACAAGCTGCTGGCCTGGCAGCGCACGCCCGGCCAGCGCGCGGCGGTGAAGCGGCTGCAGGCGCAACTCGACGCCGCCTGCCGGCAACTCCCCGACGGAGACAGCCAGCGCGCGACCTGCGACGCGCTGCTGAAGCCGGCGGCGAAGAAGACCGCCTGACTCAGCGCTTGCGGGCGCCGAGCTGCAGTTCGTAGCGCGCGCCCTTGTCGCGGTCGGCGAACTGCAGCGTGTCGCCCTGCCAGGCGTAGTCGGCGCTGAACTCGTCGAGCTGCATGCTGCCTTGCATCAGCACCACGTCGAGCTGGCTGCTGCGCAGCTTCAGCCGGTAGACGACATCGCTGATCTGCACCTGCACGCGCTGGCCGCTGCGCCAGTCGACCCGGGCCGGGCCGCAACTGGGCGCAGCGTCGGACGTGGCGACGCACAGCTGCGCGTCGTAGCGCCCGACCGCCGGGGCGGCGTTCGCATTCGCCACCGACAGCGCTGCCAGCACAGCGCACGCGGCAGCGCCGCGTCGAAAAGGGGTCATGTCAATCCTTCGGCTTTCATGGCGTCCTGCACCGCCGGGCGGGCGCCGACCCGCTCGACGTACGCCGACACGTTCGCCAGCCCCGCGAGCTCGACACCGACACGCGGCGCCCAGCGGCTCACGGTGAAGAGGTAGGCGTCGGCGATGCTGAAGTGCTCGCCCATCAGGTAGGCCTTGCCGCTCAGCTGGCCGTCGAGCCACGCGAAGCGCCCCTGCACCTTGGTCCGCATCACCGCCTTGGCCTCTTCCGGCATCCCGGGGTTGAACAGCACGCCGAAACCCTTGTGCAGTTCGCTGGTGATGAAGTTCAGCCACTCCTGCACCCGGTAGCGCAGCATCGTGCCGTTGGCGGGCACCAGGTTCTTCGTCGGCACCTGGTCGGCGATGTACTGCACGATCGCCGGGCCCTCGGTCAGCCGCTCGCCGGTGTCGAGTTCGAGCAGCGGCACGTAGCCCTTCGGGTTGATCGTGTAGTAGTCGGTGCCGTCGGCGAGCTGGTGCGTCTTGGTGCTGGCCAGCACCGGCTCGAAGGCGAGGCCGGCCTCGCGCAGCACGATGTGGGGCGACAGCGAGCAGGTACCGGGGCTGTAGTAGAGCTTCATGGTGAGCCTTCGTCGGGAGTGGCGGACCCGGTATTACACAGCGGCCGCCGGGCCGGCGCCATCGGGTGCGAAGGCGGCCTGCGTGTCGGCTAATCTCCCGCCTTTGCATTGGAGCCCGCATGCCGCGCCAAGTCCTTGAAGAATCCCGATTGCACCCGGCGATCCGCGACAAGGTCGCCACGCTGCATGCGGACATCGTCCACAACGTGCAGGCCGCGGCCGCGTCGAACCCGGTGCTGGTGGTCGGCATGGCGCAGAACCCGCACTGCCGCCGCGTCCGCCGGGCGCTAGAGGGTGCCGGCGTCGCGCACCACTACCTCAAGTTCGGCAGCTACCTGAGCCAGTGGCGCCCGCGCGCGGCGCTGAAGATGTGGACCGGCTGGCCGACGTTCCCGATGGTCTTCGTCAAGGGCACGCTGGTCGGCGGCAACGACGACGTGCGGCGGCTGGTCGCCAGCGGCGAACTGAAGCGGTTGCTGGGCGAATGACGCGCGGGCCGCTCGCCGCGATGATGGGCGCCGTGCTGGCCGCGGGGCTCGGTGGCATGGCCGTGCCGGCACGCGCCGCCGACGATGCGCCCACGCCCTGCCGCGTCGCCGGCCTGCGCAACGAGGTGCTGTGCGGCCAGCTGCGACGCCCGCTCGACCCGGCCCGGCCGGCGGGGCCGCAGATCGACGTGCACTATGTCGTCGTGCCGGCAATGGCTCGCCGCAAGCTGCCCGACCCGGTGTTCCTGCTGGCCGGCGGGCCGGGCCAGAGCGCGATCTCGCTGGCCGGCAGCGTGATGCCGCTGTTCCAGCGCCTGAACAACCGGCGCGACATCGTGTTCGTCGACCAGCGCGGCACCGGCCGCTCGGCGCCGCTCGCCTGCGACGACGGACCGGAGAACGCGCCCGACGGCGGCCGCGAGACGCTGGCCGACGAGGCCGACCCAGCCCGGCAGTTCGCCCGCATGGCCGCCTGCCGCAACCGCCTGGCCGCACGCGCCCCGCTCGCCGTGCCGGCCGACCTCGGCTTCTTCACGACGACGCTCGCGATGCAGGACCTCGACGCGGTGCGGGCGCGCCTGGGCGCTCCACGCATCGACCTGGTCGGCGCGTCGTACGGCACGCGGGCCGCGCTGGAGTACCAGCGGCAGTTCCCGGATCGCGTGCGGCGCAGCGTGCTCGACGGTGTCGCGCCGCCGGACATGGTGCTGCCGGTCAGCTTCTCGACCGACGGCCAGCAGGCGTTCGACGCGCTGCTGGCCGCCTGCGAAGCCGAGGCCGCCTGCACGCGCGCGCACCCGACGCTGCGCGCCGACTGGAAGGCGCTGCTCGCCGGCCTGCCGCGTGAGGTCAGCACCGCGCACCCGCTGAGCGGGCGCATCGAGCGTTTCACGCTGACGCGCGAGACGGTGCTGGGCGCGGTGCGCGGCACGCTGTACGCGCCGTGGATCGCCGCCGCGCTGCCGACCGCGCTGCACGATGCGGCGCAGGGCCGTTTCGAGGGCCTCGTCGGGCTCGGCGGATTGCTGGGCGCGCGCAAGGGCATGGGGCTCGCGATGGGCATGCACTTCAGCGTCGTCTGCGCGGAAGACGCACCGCGGATGGCGCAGGCGACCGACCCGCCGGGGGCCGATTTCGGCCGCTCGCTGGGCGCGCTGTACGCACGCGTCTGCACCGACTGGCCGCGCGGCGCAGTGCCCGACGCTTTCTATCGCCTGTCGACCAGCACGACACCGGTGCTGCTGTTGAGCGGCGGGCTGGACCCGATCACGCCGCCGCGCCATGCCGACCGCGTCGCGCGTGCGCTCGGGGCGCTGGCGCGCTCGGTGGTGGTGCCGAACGCGGGGCATGGCGTGATGGGCGTCGGCTGCGCGCGCGACCTGATCCAGCGCTTCATCGATGCGGCCGACGATGCCGCGGCGCTGGCGCTCGACACGACCTGCCTGGTCGCGGTGCCGCGCCCGCCGGCCTTCGTGCCGCTGCAACCCGGAGCGCCGACATGATCCGCATCGACCATGTGGCCAAACGCTTCACCGCCGCGCGCGGTCGCAGCGTGCAGGCCGTCGCCGACGTGCACCTGCATGCCCCCGATGGCTGCATCACCGGCCTGCTCGGGCCGAACGGCGCCGGCAAGACGACGACGCTGCGCATGCTCGCCGGGCTGATCACTCCGGACGCCGGCCGGCTCGAGGTCGACGGGCTCGACGTCGCCACGCAGCCGCGCGCCGCGCTGGCGCGCATGGGCGTGCTGGCCGATGCACGCGGGCTGTCGCTGCGGCTCAGCGCCCGCGAGAACATCGTCTACTACGGCCGGCTGCAAGGGCTCTCGCGCGACGCCGCCCACGCGCGCGCCGACGCGCTGGCCGAGTCGCTGGACCTGAAGCCGCTGATGGAGCGCCGCACCGACGGCTTCAGCCAGGGCGAGCGCATGAAGACCGCGCTGGCCCGCGCGCTGGTGCACGACCCGGCCAACATCGTGCTTGACGAGCCGACCAACGGGCTGGACGTGCTGGCGACGCGCGCGCTGCGCGAGGTGCTGCGCCACCTGCGCAGCCCGGCCGGCGGCGGCAAGTGCATCGTGTTCTCGACGCACATCATGCAAGAGGTGGAGCGGCTGTGCGACAGCGTCTCGGTGGTCGCGCACGGCCGCACCGTTGCCAGCGGCACGGTGGCTGAACTGCTCGCGCAGACCGGCGAACAGGACTTCGAGGAGGCCTTCGTGAAGCTCGCGTTTGCCGAGGAACTCGCGCAGCCGGTGCGCCTGGAGGCATCGGCATGAGCGGCCTCTCGTTGCTGTCGATCGTGCTGCGCAAGGAGCTGGCCGACGCGTTGCGCGACCGGCGCACGCTGATCGTCGTGCTGATCTCCAGCGTGCTGCTGGGGCCACTGGTGCTGGTCGCGCTGTCGGGCCTGATCGCGACCTTGGAGGCCCAGGCCGAGAAGCGCGAGGTCGTCGTCGCGGGCATCGAGCATGCGCCGGCGCTGCGCAACTTCATCGAGCGGCAGAGCTATGTCGTGACCCCCGCACCGGCCGACTACGAAGCGAAGCTGCGGGCACAGAAGCTCGGCGACCCGGTGCTGGTGATCCCCGCCGGCTTCGAGGCCGCACTCGTGCGCGGCGAGCAGCCGGTGCTGCAGGTCATCTCCGACACCGGCAACAAGGCGGCGGAGGCCGGCGCCGGCCGGGTGCAACGGCTGCTGGCGGCGTACGCGCGCGAGCGCGGTGCGCTGAGCCTGGCGCTGCGCGGCGTGTCGCCGCAGTTGCTGGAGCCGATGCAGGTGGAAGAGCACGACCTCGCGAGTGCGCAAGGCCGCGCCGCCCAGCTGACCGGCATGCTGCCGTTCTTCGTGATCATGGCCGTGGTCTACGGCGCGCTGAATGCCGCGCTGGACACCACGGCCGGCGAGCGCGAGCGCGGGTCGCTGGAGCCGCTGCTGGCCAACCCGGCGCCGCGCTGGGCGGTGGTCGGCGGCAAATGGGGCGCGGTGTTCGCGCTCGCGATGCTGATCGCGGTGCTGTGCTGCCTGAGCTTCCTGCCGGCACAGTGGCTGCTGCGCAGCGACACGCTGCAGGCGATGTTCCAGTTCGGCTGGGTCGAGGCGCTGCGGTTCGTCGCGCTGCTGCTGCCGCTGGCCGCGGCGCTGTCGGCGCTGCTGATGGCGGTGGCGATCCGCTGCAAGACCTTCAAGGAAGCGCAGGCGAACAGCACGGTGGTGGTGCTGGCCGCTTCGCTGCTGCCGCTGATGACCCTGTTCAACCAGGGCGGCGAGGCGTGGTGGCATGCGTGGGTGCCGGGCCTCGCGCAGTTCACGCTGATGACGCGCGTGCTGAAGGGCGAGGCGCTGGCGATGCAGCCGATCGCGATCTCGCTGGGCGTCTGCACCGTGCTGACGGTGGTGAGCATCGTGTTCGTCGCACGGCACCTGCGCGCCGCGGCGGTTAGATGACGACCCCTCGTTCGGCGGGTACACCGGGCGGTCCCCCGTGGGGACGCGGGCCGGCTTGGGGCGGCCCGGCGCTCGGCCCGCCAGCGGGCATCATGTCGGGATGAGCACTCCTCCTCTCTCCCTCGATGCGCTGCAATGGCGCTTCTGCCGCTTCGACGAGCTGTCGCTGCGCGAGCTGCACGACATCTACATGACGCGCCAGCAGGTTTTCTGCGTCGAACAGAACTGCGTGTACCTCGATGTCGACGGCCATGACGAAGCGGCATGGCACCTGGCTGCATGGCTGCCGTCGCAGCGCCAACCGTTCGCCTATGCGCGCTTGCTGCCGCCAGGCGCCAAGTATGTCGAGCCGTCGATCGGCCGGGTGATCACCAGCGAGGCGGCGCGCGGACTGGGCATGGGCCGCGAGCTGGTGCGGCGTGCGATCGCGCATGCGCGCGACGTGTTGCCCGGCCATGGCATCCGCATCTCGGCGCAGTCGCGGCTGGAGGCGTTCTACGCGGGCTTCGGGTTCGAGGTGGTCGGCGAGCGCTACATGGAAGACGGGATCCCGCACACCGAGATGGTGCTCGCGGCGGGGTGAACGCGGAGCGGGCGCTGTGCCCCGTGGTGCTCAGGCCGCGCGGTCCAGCGCGCGTTGAACTTCCGATTGCCACGGCAGCGTGTGCACGATCTCGTTGAGCCGCAGTGCCACTTCCATGCCGGTGAGCTTCTCGCCGCCGGCACCCAGCAGCTGCAGGTTGGTGATCAGACCGAGCGGGTCGGCCATCGCGACGATGCCTTGCTCCAGCTGCACCCAGTCCCACGCCACGCCTGCCGCGCCTTCGGAGAGCGGGCCGCCCCACAGCGTCTGGCCGGTGCTCGGTCCGTCCTCATCGCCGGGATTCAGCACCCGGGTGCCCAGGTGAACGAAGTGAAGATCCGGGGTGCTGTCCGCGTGCCACTTGACGGGTGGCCAGGCGTAGATGGTCCATGCAGGCGTCATAGCGGTTGATCGTGTTGATCCCTGAGTTTTGTGATTGGCCAATAATGTGGTCAAGTCACGGTCGCGCCTAGCTGTAAACCTTGCCAGCTGTAATCTCTGTCAGCTGTAAGACCTTTCAGGTTTTGCAAGGTCGGACGCCGGGCACAGATGCTTGCCAGTGAAAGAAGGACCATGCTGCAAGGTGGGTACATGTCGGTGCTGCAGGCACAAAGCCGTGACGAGTTTCGCGGTGAGATCGTTCGGTTTACGCAGGAATTGGGCTTCGAACGGGTCAGCGCAATCACCGTCATCGATCACTTCCTTGGCGAGCCGGAGTTCATCGCGGTCGACAATGCCCCCGACGCGTACCGCGATTCCTTCGAAGCCGTGGGAAATGGCAGCAAGGATCCGGTGATGCAGCACTGCAAGCGGCAGAGCGTTCCCATCATCTGGGACCAGAACACGTACACCGCCTGCGGCCAGGGCGAGAAGTGGGAACATCAGGCCCGCTTCGGCTACAGCCACGGCATCAGCCTGGCGCTTCACCTGCCCGATGGGAAACACTTCGTGCTGGGCGTGGAACGCGACCAAGCCTTGCCACATGACCGCCAGGAACTGACGCGGATGGTGGCCGACTTGCAGCTGTTCGCGGTGCACGCCTATGAGGGCGCTGCGCGCATTCTCATCCCCGCCGCGCAGGAGCCAGGCGCGTCGCCGCTGACGCCCCGCGAGGTCGAAACGCTGCGCTGGACGATGGACGGCAAGACCGCGTGGGAGGTCGGCAACATCCTCGGAATCAGTGAGCGAACTGCTGTACTGCATGTGAACAACGCGATGCACAAACTGGGTTGCGTCAACAAGCATCAGGCCGTTCTGAAGGCCTTGCGCATGGGGCTGATTCGTTGACTTTCGCACTGCCCGAACTTGGCAGACAGCGATACCTGTAAGAGCTGACAGTTACCGCAAACGAGGGGGGCTGCTGCAATAGAGCCAGTGCACGAGTTGGCGTGCACGCAGCAAGCCAGGAGCTCCTCATGCAACAAGCAATCGCACTGATCCCTTCGACGCAATCGAGCGACAAGGTCCGCTTCGAAAGCGAGTCGAAGATCGTTCGCAATGAGCCCGTCGTTCTCGACAGCAAGTTGCTGCGCCTGATCAGCGGCGGTACGGATACGCCGAACAAGACTTGGTGAGATTCCTGGACGCAAGTCCAGTCGTGAGAGTGTCAGACCGTAGTAAAAGTTGATCGAGCAGTGATCGGGCGCTCCAGATTCCCGGGATCACTGCAACGAACTCAGCGGAGGAAGTAGTAAATCGAAGAGGAACCCGTGAGCGGCTGTCACCGCAGCGAGGTTCCCTCGAAGAGACAGGGATGTCCCTGATCTCGTCAATGTCAGTCGTGCCAAGCCAGGTCTGTTGCGTTTCGAACTGTCGAAGTGCCAACAGGCTTGGCCCGGCCGCCTCAGCTCCCGCGAGGCCGGCCCGTCAAACTCCCACCAGATTCCGAGTCGCTGTCATCGCAGTGGTATAGACCACCACCTGGTTGCGTCCGTCGCGCTTCGCGGCGTAGCAGGCCATGTCGGCGGCCCGCAGCACCTCGGTCGCATTCGCGAAGCCGGCACCGACATGCACGAGCCCGATGCTCGCCCCCACGCTGAAGCTGCGACCCTCCCAGGCCAGGCGATAGCCGTTGATCGCCACCCGCAACGTGTCGGCCAGGTCCACCGCGCGTTTGACCGGGCAGTGCGGCAGCAGCACCGCGAACTCGTCGCCGCCCAGCCGTGCCACCGTGTCCGATGGGCGCACGCGATCCTGCAGTTGTGCGGCGATGTCGCGCAGCAGCGCGTCGCCAGCCGCGTGCCCTGCACTGTCGTTGACCGCCTTGAAGCGATCGAGGTCGATGAACAGCGCACAGAACGGCTGCTCGGCCGCTCCCAGCGTCGCCTCGTCGAGAACCTTCTCGAACTGCACCCTGTTGGCCAGGCGCGTCATCGCGTCATGCGTCGCCGACCACGACAGCCGCGCGTTGCGTTCATGCGCTTCGGTCACGTCCTCGACGATCCAGATGATGCCGGCGCGCCGATCGCTGTCGGGCAACAGGCTGCCGCGGATGTGGCCCCAGAACGTACTGCCATCGCGCCGCGCGAGCTGGCTTTCGGCCTCAAACACACCCGTCTCGCCCAACGCGTCGCGTGACTGCTGACTCAGTTGCTGGTGCTGCAGTTCGCTCGTGAAGACCTGCCGTGTGTCGTGGCCGAGCAGCTCGGCCTTGTCGCGTCCGAAGAGTTCGCAGAAATGCCGGCTCACCAGTTCGAACCGGCCTTCGCGCGTGAGCGCGATGCCGGCATGGGCCGCATCCAGAACGGCCTGCAGCTGCATCAGCAGGCGATGGGTCTCGCGGCCTCGCAGTGCACGCTGTTCGACGACATGCTGGAAGGCCCGCGACAGCGCGCCGATCTCGCCACCACCCCGCGGCCAGTCGCCGCGCAGCGGCGCCTCGTCATCGAGCAGGCTCATCGCCCTCGCATGCAGGCGCGAGATGGGCCGCGTGATGAACCACGCCAGCAAGCCCGCCAGCAACGCCGCCGCCAGGCCCACCAGCGCGCCGACGCGCCAGGCCGTGTCGCGCGCGGCGGCCAGCGATTGCATCGCATCGGTTTCAGGGGTGACGTGGACCAGCATCCATTCCGCAGCCGGCACGCCGGCCAGCGCCACGAGGTAGCCGTGGCCCACCGAGGCCGTGCCTTCCACGTGGATCGTGCTGCCATCAAGCACCCAGCGTTCGAACTCGGCGCTCAGGCCCGTTTCCTCGCGCGCATGGCGCAGGATGCGCTGGGGATCGGCATGCGCCAGGATTTGCCCGCTCTTGTCGATCACGAGATCGCGCGAGTTGTCGCGACCGGACGAATCGCGCAGGAACGACAGCAGCCCGGTCTTGTCCAGGCGCAGCGCTCCGCCGACGACAGCCGTCACCTGGCCATCGACCTGCCGCACCGGCACCGCGAAGATCAGGACAGCCGCATGGCTGATCGCGCTGACCAGCGGCCGCGACACCACCGGCAGCTTCTCGCGCATCACCCGCTGGAAGTACTCGCGATCGGCGAGGTTCGGAAGGTTCGAACCTGGCACGCCCTTCTCGAGGCGTACCAGCAGATCGCCGTTCGGGCCCATGATGAAGACGGAATCGAACAGCAGACCGGCGGACGGCTTGTCGATCAGGAACTGCGTCAGCGCCGGCCTGTCGCGCAGCATCTCGGGCCGGACTTGGCTGGCGACACCCTGCAGCGCCGTCTGCAGCAGCTCGAGCTTGCTGGACAGCAGGCTGGCGGTGCGCTCCACATCGTTCGCGCTCTGCAGCAGCAACTGCTGCCGCGATCGGCTCTGCGTGATCGACAGGATGAAGAGCGTCGTGACCGCGGTCGCACCGACGGCCGTGACCACGCCAGCCGCAACGATCTTGAACTTGACCGAAGAGGCAACCCGACGCAGCAGTTGACGAAACTTCAACACCATGGACGACGATCCAGCCACGGTGTCGGCGGCAACCCAGCGCCGCCCGACAGACCGTGTCCGGGGATGCTCCCACGGGCCCGGCGCCTGCAAAACACCGGGAAGCGAGTCGATCGTGGTTCAGTTCCGCCGTTGCCAGATGGAAGGCGGAAGCTCGGAAGCTCAGTCCGGCTTGATGCGCGCCCGCGTGATCACCGGTTTCCAGCGCGCCTGCTCCTGCGCGATGAACTGCGCGAACTGCGCCGGCGTGTTGCCGATCGCCTCGGCCGCATCGCCTTCCAGCCGCTCCCTGGCGGCCTGGGAGCGGATGGCCTTCGCCGCCTCCACCGCGAGGCGGTCCGCAGACGTTTGCGCGAGGCTGGACGGGGCCATCAACCCGTACCACTGCGTCATCTCGAAATTCGGAAAGCCCTGCTCGGCGACCGTCGGCACGTCGGGCAGTTGCGCCAGGCGCTGCTTCGACCCGGTGGCCAGACAGCGCAGCTTGCCGGCCTTGATGAACTGCAGGATGGCCGGCGCCCCGACCGACGCCGCATCGAGGCGGCCCGCCAACAGGTCCGTCAGCTGCGGCCCGGTGCCACGGTACGGCACATGAACGATGAACAAGTTGGCGACGGCTTTCAGGTATTCCATCGCCAGATGCCCCGCACTGCCGTTGCCGGCGGAACCGAAGTTCAACTGTCCCGGCTTGCTGCGCACCAGCGCGATGAACTCCTTCAGGTTCTTCGCCGGCACGTCCGGATGGACGACATAGAGGCTCGGCACCTTCGCCAGCAAGGTGATCGGGCGGAAATCCTTGATCGGGTCATACGGCAGCTTGTCGTACATGAACGGGTTCACGGCCAGCGTGCCGATGTGGCCGAGGATCAGCGTGTGCTGATCGTCGGCGTGCGCGACATCGGCCATCGCAATGTTGCCGCTGCCACCGGGCTTGTTCTCGACATAGACCGTCTGGCCCAGGCCTTTACCCAGCTCGACGGCGGTGGAGCGGGCGACGATCTCCGAGCTGCCGCCCGGCGCGAACGGCACGACGAAGCGGATCGGCTTCGTCGGCCAGGCAGCGCCCTGCCCCCAGCCGATCGACGGAATGCTGCCGGCCGCGACGGCAGCGAGCCACGTGCGGCGGGTGATGGAATCGAATGGCATGGCGTCTCCGCTCAGTCAGGATGGACCAGTCTAGAGAGCCGCCCTGCGTTCGGCATTGGGGGTAGCCGCAGCGGTGTCAGCGCGGTGTCAGCGCGGTGCCGGGCAGGTCTGGCGCTCAAGCCGGGTCAGCCAACGGATCGCGTGCTCGGCACTGGTGCCGCACATTTCGGCGCCTGGTTGCAACGAACCACAGACCGCGGGCCGATCCACCTGGCCGAAGATCTTGCAACGCTGCTCAGCATCGAGTTGCACGCACGGCACGCCCGCCGGCTTGCCATCGGGCATGCCGGGAATCGGCGTGCTGATCGACGGCGCGGTGCAGCAGGCGCCACAGCCGGGTCGGCAGGCCAAAGCGGTGTTCATGGGTTGTTCCACGTGAAACCAAGGTGTCGACGAAACCACGCTGCAGGCGCGGCAGGCCGTGACAACGGGTGACGGGAACGCGGGCCCCGCCTAAAATTCAGCCCTCGCCGGCGCCCCTCGCGCCCTGCGATTGCAGCGCGGAAAGCCGCTGCTGCGACCCCAACCGGAGCCCCCATGTTGTTCCCCCAAGATTTCGACGTGATTGTCGTCGGCGGCGGCCATGCCGGCACCGAGGCCGCACTCGCCGCCGCCCGCATGGGCTGCAGCACCTTGCTGCTGACGCACAACATCGAAACGCTGGGCCAGATGAGCTGCAATCCGTCGATCGGCGGCATCGGCAAGGGGCACCTGGTCAAGGAGGTCGATGCGCTCGGGGGCGCGATGGCCGCCGCCACCGATGAATCGGGCATCCAGTTCCGCATCCTCAACGGCTCGAAGGGCCCGGCCGTTCGTGCCACCCGCGCTCAGGCGGATCGCATTCTCTACAAGGCGGCCATCCGCCACCGGCTGGAGAACCAACCGAACCTGACGCTGTTCCAGCAAGCGGTCGACGATCTGATCGTCGAAGGTGATCGCGTCGTCGGTGCCGTCACGCAGGTCGGCATCCGCTTCCGCGCCCGGGCCGTCGTGCTGACGGCTGGCACCTTCCTCGACGGCCGCATCCACGTCGGGCTGCAGAACCACGCGGGCGGCCGGGCCGGCGATCCGCCCGCCGTGTCGCTGTCCGCGCGGCTGAAGGAACTGAAGCTGCCGCAAGGCCGGCTGAAAACCGGCACCCCACCGCGCCTGGACGGCCGCACGATCGACTTCTCGAAGCTCACCGAGCAGCCCGGCGACCTCGATCCGGTGCCGGTGTTCAGCTTCATGGGCCAGGCGTCCCAGCACCCGCGCCAGCTGCCCTGCTGGATCACCCACACCAACGAGCGCACGCACGAGATCATCCGCGGCGGCTTCGACCGCAGCCCGATGTTCACCGGCGTGATCGAAGGCGTCGGCCCGCGCTACTGCCCGAGCATCGAAGACAAGATCAACCGCTTCGCCGACAAGGACTCGCACCAGATCTTCCTCGAGCCCGAAGGCCTGACGACGCACGAGTTCTACCCGAACGGCATCAGCACCAGCCTGCCCTTCGACATCCAGCTCGCTGCCGTGCGCTCGATGCCGGGACTGGAGAATGCCCACATCCTTCGACCCGGCTATGCGATCGAGTACGACTACTTCGATCCGCGGGGCCTGAAGGCCAGCTTCGAGACCAAGTCGATCGGCGGCCTGTTCTTCGCCGGCCAGATCAATGGCACGACCGGCTATGAAGAGGCTGCGGCCCAAGGCCTGTTCGCCGGCATCAACGCCGCTCGCCAGGTCCAGGGACACGGGGCTTGGACGCCCCGCCGCGACCAAGCCTACCTCGGCGTTCTCGTCGATGACCTGATCACCAAGGGCGTGACCGAGCCCTACCGGATGTTCACCAGCCGTGCCGAATTCCGGCTGCAGCTGCGTGAAGACAATGCCGACCTGCGGCTCACCGAGGTCGGTCGCGAGATGGGCCTGGTGGACGACGCGCGCTGGGATGCCTTCAACCGCAAGCGCGATGCTGTTTCACGTGAAACCGAGCGGCTGCGCTCGACCTGGGTCCACCCCACCCTGCTGCCCGCGGCCGACGCCGAACGACTGCTCGGCAAGGCCATCGAGCATGAATACAGCCTGGCCGACCTGCTTCGGCGACCGGGGGTTGGCTTCGATGCCATTGCCGAAGTCGCCGCCATCGCCAAACCCGAGCTGGGTCTCTCACGCGCCGCATTGCAGGCCGAACTGGGCCTGACGCTCGCGGACACGGTGATCGAGCAGGCCGAAATCAGCATCAAGTACGCCGGCTACATCACCAAGCAGAACGACGAAGTCGAGCGCGCCGCCCATTTCGAAAACCTGCGCCTGCCGGCCGAGCTCGACTACGCCCAGGTCACCGCACTCAGTTTCGAAGCGCGGCAAAAGCTGGCGAAGCACCGGCCCGAGACCTTGGGCCAGGCTTCTCGCATCTCCGGCATCACCCCGGCCGCCATTTCGCTGTTGCTGATTCACCTGAAGAAAGGCCGCTTCAAGGAATTCATGACGACGGACCGTGCAGGCAACGACACCGCCCCGAACGATGCAGCCGCCTGAGGCCCGCGAGTTCGTCCTCGCCCGCGGGCTGGAGCGGCTCGGGCTGACGCTCGACGCCGACCAGCAGGCGCGCCTGCTCGCCTACCAGGACCTGATCGCGAAGTGGAACCGCGTCTACAACCTGACGGCGGTCCGCGATCCGGCCGAGATGCTGACCCACCACCTGCTCGACAGCCTGTCGGTCGTGGTGCCGCTGCGCCGGCATGCGGCCGGTCAGCCGCTGCGCTTGCTCGATGTCGGCAGTGGCGCCGGCCTGCCGGGGGTGGTGATCGCCATCGCCGAACCCGGCTGGCAGATCACCTGCGTCGACACCGTCGGCAAGAAGGCCAGCTTCATCCAGCAGGCCGCGGCCGAGCTGGGGCTGCGCCAGCTGCGGTCGCAGCATGCCCGCGTCGAAGAACTGCCGCCCGCCGGGGCCGATGTGGTCACCTCCCGCGCCTTCGCGTCGCTGGGCGATTTCACGCGGTTGACCGCGAAGCACCTCGCTCCTGCAGGCAGCACCTGGATGGCGATGAAGGGCAAGCCGCCCTCCACGGAAATCGCTGACCTGCCGGCCGATCTCGATGTGTTTCACGTGGAACCGTTGCAAGTGCCCGACCTGAACGCCGAGCGCTGCCTGGTCTGGATCCGACCCCGGGCTGCCGAATGACCGTCCTCGGCATCTCCGACTACGGGTCGTTCTGCCTGGCCATCGTGCTGTTCCTGGCACTGCCCGGTCCTGGCACGCTGGCCTTGCTCACGTCCACCGCGAAAGGCGGATTCCGAGCCGGTGCGGCCGCCACCTTCGGCGTGATCGCCGGCGACCAGGTGCTGCTGTGGTGTGCCGTCGGGGGCGTGGCCGCGCTGCTGGCGTCGCACCCGACCGCGTTCCGGCTGGTGCAGTACGGCGGCGCCGCCTACCTGGTCTGGATCGGCCTGCGCCTGCTGCTCGCCAGGCCCGGCGACGCCTCGCCGGTCCGCATCGAGCCGCGCGGCTATGCGCGCCAAGCCTTCCTGATCACCTTGCTGAACCCGAAGGCCATCGTGTTCTACATGGCCTTCTTCCCGTTGTTCATCAACCCGGCCACTCACCGCGGTGCGACCACCTTCGCCGCGATGGCCGCGACGATCGCGTTGATCACCCTCGCCTACTGCCTGACGCTGTGCGCGTTCGCGCAGTCGGTGTCGAACAAAGTGCGCCGGCACCGGCGATTGGCAGCGTGGTTGCAGAAGGCGGCTGGTATCTTCCTGATCGGCTTCGGCATCCGCCTCGGCAGCAACTGATCCCTCTTCCAGCAGCGCCCTCCTCCATGACCCGCATCTTCTGCATCGCGAACCAAAAGGGCGGCGTCGGCAAGACGACGACCACCGTCAACCTGGCTGCC
Source organism: Rhizobacter sp. Root1238 (assembly GCF_001425825.1). GTDB lineage: Bacteria > Pseudomonadota > Gammaproteobacteria > Burkholderiales > Burkholderiaceae_C > Rhizobacter. The sequence continues at coordinate 25,265 of NZ_LMDM01000014.1, read as the reverse complement.
GGCCTGGCGCAGATCGGCCAGCGTGTGCTGGTCGTCGACCTCGACCCCCAGGGCAACGCGACCATGGGATCGGGCATCGACAAGCGGGCCATGTCACTGAGCGTCTACGACGTGCTGCTGGAATCGGCGACGATCGCCGAAGCCCGCCAGCGCAGCGAGAAGGTCGGCTACGACGTGCTGGGCGCGAACCGCGAACTCGCTGGCGCCGAGGTCGAACTGGTCAGCCTGGAGCGGCGCGACAAGCGGCTGAAGCTGGCCCTCGAGGCGGTGGCGTCCGACTACGACTTCGTGCTGATCGACTGCCCGCCGTCGCTGAGCCTGCTGACGCTGAACGGGCTGTGCAGCGCGCACGGGGTGGTGGTGCCGATGCAGTGCGAGTACTTCGCGCTCGAAGGCCTGTCGGACCTGGTCAACACCATCAAGCAGGTGCATGCCAACCTGAACCCCGACCTGCAGCTGATCGGCCTGCTGCGCGTGATGTTCGATCCGCGCATCACGCTGCAGCAGCAGGTCAGCGACCAGCTGAAGGTGCACTTCGGCGACAAGGTCTTCAACAGCGTGATCCCGCGCAACGTCCGCCTGGCCGAGGCGCCGAGCTACGGCCTGCCGGGCGTGGTGTTCGATCCGGCCTCGCGGGGTGCGCAGGCCTTCGTTGAATTCGCGACCGAGATGGTCGCGCGGGCCAACGAGGCCGTCGCGGCCTGAAACGCTCCGGGGCCTTACAGCCCCAGGCCTTCGTCGAGGCCGAGGTGCACGTTCATCGACTGCACCGCCGCGCCGCTGGCGCCCTTGCCGAGGTTGTCGAGGCGCGACATCAGCAGCACCTGGTCGTCATTCGCGAACACGAACAGGTCGACACGGTTGCTGTCGTTGCAGGCCTGCACATCGAAGAAGCCGTCTTCGAGCGTCGGCGCATCGCGCAGCGGCATCACGCGAATGAAACGCTCGCCGGCATAGCGCCGGCTCAGCGCCGCATGCACGGATTCGGCGCTCGCGCCCGCCGACAAGGTCGACAAGTGCAAGGGCACACTCACTGCCAAGCCCTTGTAGAAGCTGCCCACGATCGGCATGAATACCGGCTTGGTCGTCAGCCCGGTGTGCGCCATCATCTCGGGCAGGTGCTTGTGCGCCAGCGTCAGGCCATAGGGCCGCGGCGCATCGAGACGGGCATCGCCGCCCGCTTCGTACTGCTCGATCATCTTCTTGCCGCCGCCGGAGTAACCGGTGATCGACGTCGCACTGACGCCCAGCGAGGCGGGCACGAGACCGGCATCCACCAGCGGCCGCATCAGCAGGATGAAGGCGCTGGCATGGCAGCCCGGGTTGGCGATCCGCTTGCTGCCGCGCAGCCGCTCGCGTTGGTCTGCTGCCAGCTCCGGCAGGCCGAACACCCAGCCCGGCACCGTGCGGTGGGCCGTGCTGGCATCGATCAGGCAGGTGTCCGGGTTCGTCACCATCGCCGCGGCCTCGCGCGAGGCCGCATCCGGCAGGCACAGGAAAGCCACGTCGGCGGCGTTCAGCAGGCGGGCGCGTTCGGCGGCATCCTTGCGTCGATCGGCATCAATGCGCAACACTTCGACGTCGCTGCGCGCCGCCAGGTATTCGTTGATGCGCAGACCGGTCGTGCCTTCCTGGCCGTCGACAAACACGCGATGCTTCATTGAATCGTCCACCTGCCCAAAAAGAGAATTCGGACCGCGAGGATAAGCCACCTGCATGACAAACGCCCATTCGCAAGAATCGCTGGCCCTGCACGACGTGCGGGTGCTGCTGCTCCCCGGCTGGGAGAACTCCGGCCCCGGCCATTGGCAGACCCTCTGGGAACGCGAACACGGCGACCTCCGCGTCGAGCAGGCCGACTGGCTGTGGCCGAAGCGCGGCGACTGGATGACCCGCCTCGAAGAGGTGCTGCTGCAGGACGAGCGCCCCGCGCTGCTGGCCGCGCACAGCCTGGGCTGCCAGCTGGTGGCGGCCTGGGCCGCGCACTCTCGCCACACGCACCGCGTGCGCGGCGCACTGCTGGTGGCGCCGCCCGACATCGAGCGCGCGGACATGCCGCCCCAGCTGACGCCGTGGCGCCCGATCGCGCGCCAGGCCCTGCCCTTCGCAAGCATCGCGGTGGTCAGCAGCGACGACCCGTACTGCGCCCCCGAACGCGCGGCCCAGATGACCCGCGCGTGGGGCAGCCGGCAGGTCGACATCGGTCCGCGCGGCCACATCAACGGCGACTCGGGGCTGGGCGCGTGGCCCGACGGACGCGCGCTGCTGCAATCGCTGCAATCCCTGCAACCGCCGCCGACGGCCCGTGCCGGTTGATCGGGGAAAATGCCACGATGGCAACCAAGAAACCCAAAGGCCTCGGCCTCGGCCTCGAAGCACTGCTCGGCCCCACGGTCAGCGACACCCCCGTTCCGGTCAACGACGGCACGCCGCGCACGCTGAAGCTGACGCAGCTGCAGCCGGGCAAGTACCAGCCGCGCACGCGCATGGACGAGGGCTCGCTGTACGAGCTCGCCGAAAGCATCAAGGCGCAGGGCATCATGCAGCCGGTGCTGGTGCGCCCGGTCGCGCCGAACCGCTACGAGATCATCGCCGGCGAACGCCGCACCCGCGCCGCGAAGCTGGCCGGCCTCGACGAGGTACCGGTGCTGGTGCGCGAGGTGCCGGACGAAGCCGCCGCGGCGATGGCGCTGATCGAGAACATCCAGCGCGAAGACCTGAACCCGCTCGAAGAGGCGCAAGGCATCGCGCGCCTGGTCAACGAATTCCACCTGACGCACGAGCAGGCGGCCCAGGCCGTCGGCCGCTCGCGCAGTGCGGCGAGCAACCTGCTGCGCCTGCTGAACCTGGCCGAGCCGGTGCAGCAGATGCTGATGGCCGGCGACCTCGACATGGGCCATGCGCGCGCGCTGCTGCCGCTCGATGGCGCGCACCAGATCCTCGGTGCCGGCGAGATCGTCGCGAAGAAACTCAGCGTGCGCGAGGCCGAGAAGCTCGTGACGAAGATGGGCTCGTCGCGCCAGCAACCGCTGCTGCGCGTGCCGAAAGAAAAGCCGCGCGACATCGCGCGCATCGAGGAAGAACTCTCCGATGCACTGACGGCGCAGGTCGAGATTCGCGTCAAGAAACGCACCAAGCGCGGCGAACAAGGCGAAGTCGCCATTGCCTTCGGCTCGCTGGAGGAGTTGAATGGGTTGCTCGACAAGCTCGGATTGACCAACACCTGAGACCAGCCCCCGACATGCCGATCGACATTCCGTTGTCCTCACAATCCCTGAGGCGCGCATCAGGAACTTCCCCCGCCGCAAACGGCTCATTGCATGCATCATCCACTCAGGTGGGTGACATGCGGCAACAGACGGGGGCACACTAATTGCTGTACACCTTCACCTGATCGAAGCGTTGAACAGCGGTCGTTTTCCTCCACATCTCCACACACACGACACCTCGAAATGACGCAAGCTTGAATCACGTGACGCGCTGACCTTTCAAAGGAAAGCTCTGATGGAGCCCTCGACCCGGGACTTCATCAGAACTTCCCCAGACGGCAGCGAAGGTGGCCCCTTCGCTGTCGCCATCCCGATGTCTTAGGAGGTCAGCATGGACGTGATCAGCCATTTCGCAGCACGCTTCGAGCGCACGCGTGAAGAGGAACTCTCGCTGGAAGAGTACCTCGCCGAATGCAAGCGCAACCCCGTGGCCTACGCCACCGCCGCCGAGCGCATGCTCAAGGCGATCGGGGATCCACAGACCATCGACACGCGCAACGACCCGCGGCTGTCCCGTCTGTTCGCGAACAAGGTCATCAAGATCTACCCGGCCTTCGCCGAGTTCTACGGCATGGAAGACTCCATCGAGCAGGTGGTGTCGTATTTCCGGCATGCCGCGCAGGGGCTGGAGGAAAAGAAGCAGATCCTGTATCTGCTCGGCCCGGTCGGCGGCGGCAAGTCGTCGATCGCCGAGCGGCTGAAGGCGCTGATGCAGGAGGTGCCGTTCTACGCGATCAAGGGCTCGCCGGTGAACGAATCGCCGCTCGGGCTGTTCGATGCGATCGAGGACGGGCCCATCCTCGAGAAGGAATACGGCATCCCGCGCCGCTACCTGCAGCGCATCCTGTCGCCGTGGGCCGTCAAGCGGCTCGAAGAATTCGGCGGCGACATCCGCAAGTTCCGCATCGTCAAGCGCTTCCCGTCGGTGCTGAAGCAGGTGGGCATCGCGAAGACCGAACCGGGCGACGAGAACAACCAGGACATCTCGTCGCTGGTCGGCAAGGTCGACATCCGCAAGCTCGAGACCTATGCGCAGGACGACCCCGATGCGTACAGCTACTCCGGCGGCCTGTGCCTGTCGAACCAGGGCCTGCTCGAGTTCGTCGAGATGTTCAAGGCGCCGATCAAGGTGCTGCACCCGCTGCTGACCGCGACGCAGGAAGGCAACTACAAGGGCACCGAAGGCTTCGGCGCGATCCCGTTCGACGGCATCGTGCTCGCGCACAGCAACGAGAGCGAGTGGAAGGCGTTCCGCAACAACAAGAACAACGAGGCCTTCCTCGACCGGATCTACATCGTCAAGGTGCCGTACTGCCTGCGCGTCAGCGAAGAGGTCAAGATCTACGAGAAGCTGCTGCGCGGCTCGTCGCTGGCCGCGGCCACCTGCGCGCCAGGCACGCTGAAGATGATGTCGCAGTTCGCGACCCTGACCCGGCTGAAGGAACCGGAGAACAGCAGCCTCTATTCGAAGATGCTGGTGTATGACGGCGAGAACCTGAAGGACACCGACCCGCGCGCGAAGAGCTTCCAGGAGTACCGCGACTACGCCGGCGTCGACGAAGGCATGAGCGGCGTCTCGACGCGCTTCGCGTTCAAGATCCTGTCGAAGGTCTTCAACTTCGACAGCACCGAGGTGGCCGCGAACCCGGTGCACCTGATGTACGTGCTCGAGCAGCAGATCGAGCGCGAGCAGTTCCCGGCCGAGACCGAGCAGAAGTACCTCGCGTTCATCAAGGAGCACCTGGCGGTGCGCTACGCCGAGTTCATCGGCAAGGAGATCCAGACCGCCTACCTCGAGAGCTACAGCGAGTACGGCCAGAACATCTTCGACCGCTACGTCACCTATGCCGACTACTGGATCCAGGACCACGAGTACCGCGACACCGACACCGGCGAGGTGTTCGACCGCGGCTCGCTGAACGCCGAGCTCGAGAAGATCGAGAAGCCGGCCGGCATCGCGAACCCGAAGGATTTCCGCAACGAGATCGTCAACTTCGTGCTGCGTGCACGCGCCAACAACGCCGGCAACAACCCGGTCTGGACCAGCTACGAGAAGCTGCGCACGGTGATCGAGAAGAAGATGTTCTCGAACACCGAGGAGCTGCTGCCGGTGATCAGCTTCAACGCGAAGGCGAGCGCCGACGAGGCGAAGAAGCACGAGGACTTCGTGACCCGGATGGTCGCCAAGGGCTACACGTCGAAGCAGGTCCGCCTGCTGTGCGAGTGGTACCTGCGCGTCAGAAAGAGTTCCTGATCGACGCCTGACGAAAGGCCCTCATGCTTCAGCAGATCATCGATCGACGGCTGGCGGGCAAGAACAAGTCCATCGGCAACCGCGAGCGCTTCCTGCGCCGCCACAAGGACCAGATCCGCGAGGCGGTGAAGCGCGCGGTCGATGGACGCGGCATCCGCGATATCGCGCAGGGCGAGGACATCCACATCCCGAAGCGCGACATCGCCGAGCCGGTGTTCGGCCATGGGCAGGGCGGCAAGCGCGAGATGGTCCACCCAGGCAACCAGGACTACGTGCGCGGCGACCGCATCGAGCGGCCGAAGGGCGGCGCGGGCGGTGGCGGTGGCGGGCAGGCGAGCGATTCCGGCGAGGGGGACGACGACTTCGTCTTCCACCTCAGCAAGGAAGAGTTCATGCAGGTCTTCTTCGACGACCTCGCGCTGCCCAACCTTGCGCGCACGACGCTCGCCGAGACGCCCGAGTTCAAGACCCACCGTGCCGGCTACAGCAGCGACGGCACCCCGAACAACCTGCACGTGGTGCGCTCGATGCGCGGCGCGATCGGCCGGCGCATCGCGCTCGGCGCCGAATCGCGGCACGAACTGGCCGAGCTCGAAGCGCAGCTGGTGCAGCTGAAGCGCCATCCGCACCCGAACCCGTTCGCGCACGAGATCCCGCCGCTCGAGCTGCAGATCGAAGCGCTGCGCGCCCGCCTGAAGCGCATCCCCTACCTCGACCCGATCGACCTGCGCTACCGAAGCCGCGTGCGCGTGCCGGTGCCCACCTCGAAGGCGGTGATGTTCTGCCTGATGGACGTGTCGGGCTCGATGGACGAGGCGCGCAAGGACCTCGCGAAGCGCTTCTTCATCCTGCTGTACCTGTTCCTGACGCGGCACTACGAGAAGATCGACATCGTCTTCATCCGCCACCACACGCAGGCGCAAGAGGTCGACGAGCAGAACTTCTTCCACTCGACCGAGACCGGCGGCACCGTGGTGTCGAGCGCGCTGGTGCTGATGGAAGAGATCGCGCGGGCCCGCTACCCGACCAGCGAGTGGAACATCTACGGCGCGCAGGCGAGCGATGGCGACAACTGGCACCACGACAGCGGACGCTGCCGCGAGCTGCTGGCCAACAACATCCTGCCGCTGTGCCGCTATTTCGCCTATGTGCAGGTGGCCGAGGAAGAGCAGAACCTGTGGGACGAGTACTCGGCGCTGGCCGCCGACGCGAAGGCCTTCGCGATCCGCAAGGTGACCGAGGCGTCGCAGATCTACCCGGTGTTCCGCGAGCTGTTCAAGAAGGAGGGTGCACCGACATGAACCTCCAAGTCACTCCACCGTGGGGCGCCGAGAGGCGCAAGAAACAGATGCTCACCGCTTCCCCGAAACGCCGCGCCTCCGACGTCGCGGCGCCCAAACGTGCGCACGAGCCGCTGCCGTCGCCCACCGACTGGTCGTTCGAGCTGGTCGAGCGCTACCACGAGGTGATCAAGGCCACTGCCGAACGCTACGGCCTGGACACCTATCCGAACCAGCTCGAGATCATCACCGCCGAGCAGATGATGGACGCGTACGCGTCGGTCGGCATGCCGGTGAACTACCGCCACTGGAGCTACGGCAAGGAGTTCATCTCGACCGAGAAGAACTACCGCCGCGGCCACATGGGCCTGGCCTACGAGATCGTCATCAACTCCGACCCCTGCATCAGCTACCTGATGGAGGAGAACACGATGGCGATGCAGGCGCTGGTCATCGCGCATGCGGCCTACGGGCACAACAGCTTCTTCAAGGGCAACTACCTGTTCCGCATGTGGACCGATGCGTCGTCGATCATCGACTACCTGGTCTACGCGAAGAACTACGTCACCGAATGCGAGGAGCGCCACGGGCTGGACGCGGTCGAGAACTTCCTCGACAGCTGCCATGCGCTGATGAACCACGGTGTCGACCGCTACCGCCGGCCGAGCCGCAAGTCGCTCGCGCAGGAGCTGGCCGACGCGAAGGACCGCGAGGCCTATGCGCAGCGCCAGATCAACGAGATGTGGCGCACGCTGCCGCGCAAGGCCGACAAGGCGGCGCTCGAAGAAGCCGAGTCGCGGCGTTTCCCGGAAGAGCCGCAGGAGAACCTGCTGTATTTCATCGAGAAGCACGCGCCGCTGCTGGAGCCGTGGCAGCGCGAAATCGTGCGCATCGTGCGCAAGGTCGCGCAGTACTTCTACCCGCAGCGCCAGACGCAGGTCATGAACGAGGGCTGGGCCACGTTCTGGCACCACTCGCTGCTGAACACCATGTACGACGACGGCCACCTGAGCGACGGCATGATGATCGAGTGGCTGAAGTCGCACACCAACGTGGTGTACCAGCCGCGTGTCGGCGACCGCGGCTACAACGGCATCAACCCGTATGCGCTCGGCTTCGCGATGTACACCGACATCAAGCGCATCTGCCAGAACCCGACCGACGAAGACCGCCACTGGTTCCCGCAGCTCGCCGGCACCGACTGGCTCGAATCGATCGACCATGCGATGCGCAACTTCAAGGACGAGAGCTTCATCGGCCAGTACCTGTCGCCCAACCTGATGCGCGAGTTCCGTCTGTTCGCGATCGTCGACGACGAGAAGGACAAGGAGCTGGAGGTCTCGGCCATCCACGACGAGAGCGGCTACCGCCGCGTGCGCGAGGCCTTGTCGCACCAGTACGACCTGGGCAGCCGCGAACCGAACATCCAGGTCTGGAGCGTGAACCTGCGCGGCGACCGCTCGCTGACGCTGCGCCATGCGCAGCACAACGACCGGCCGCTGCACGACAACGCGCAGGAGGTGCTGAAGCACGCCGCCCGGCTGTGGGGCTTCGGCGTGCACCTGGAAAGCGTCAACGGTGCCGGCGAGGTGCAGAAGCGCTGGTCGGTGCCGGCGCCGAATTGAATGGGGCCCCCCAGTCGCTTCGCTCCTGCCCCCGAGGGGAGCCACCCTGCGGCCCGGCAAAGCCGGTTCCGCGGGCGTTGCTTGATGGGCACTTCGCTACGCTCGTGCGTTCGTCGCTGGCAGCCCGGGTGACAACCCGGGATCAACCTTCACTTGTTCGCTTGTCACCTTCCCAAGGCAGGGCGGCGGCAGAAGGCGCGTGCGGGGAGGCTGTGGCGCGCCAATCAGGAGGGGGCGCCGGAGCTGGCTGGCTTCGTGGCCCGCGTGCGCAGCACGCTTCGTGAACTGACTGTCGCCGACTGTTTGACCACAGCGAACGAAGTGAGCGGAGGGAGTTTCGGCGACGGGCCACGAAGCCAGCCAGCGGAGGGAAGTCCTCGGCCCCCCGGGGGCCGAGGACCGCCCCCGACGGCGCGCCACAGCCTCCCCGCACGCGCCTTCCGCGCCAACGCTCGAACGAAAATCTACAGCAGCAATTCGTCGGGCGGAATGAAGGCCCGCACGGTGCCGATCAGCTTGTCGACGTAGGCTTCTTTCTCGCCCACCGGTGCCACGTAATGCAAAGCCTTCGACGTCGCATCGACGCCGGCGCGCCGCAGCATCGCCCACGTGGCGAGGTACTGCGAGGCCATGCAGCCCCCGGCCGTCGCGATCGGGCCGCGCGCATGGAACGGCGCATCGACCACCCGCACGCCGGCCTCGACCACCCACGGCTTGGTCGTCAGGTCGGTGCACGCCGGGATGTCGGCCAGCAGGCCCAGCCGCGCCAGCAGCAGCGTGCCGGAGCATTGCGCGCCGATCAGCTGGCGCAACGGGTCGAGCTGCAGCCGGTCGAGCAACGCGCTGTTCTCGGCGATCGCCCGGGTGTAGATGCCGCTGCCGAACAGCACGATGTCGGCCTCGTTCGCGAACTCGAGCGGCTGCTGCGTCTCGATCGTCACGCCGTTCATCGACGTGAGCCGCTGGCTCGGGCCGGCGATGTCGACCGTCCAGCCGGACGGCCGCAGCCGGTTCATCAGGCCGAGCGCGATGAACGAATCCAGCTCGTTGAAGCCGTCGAAGGTGACGATCGCCGCGCGCACTGCGGTGGGGCCGTTCATCGTGCCCGCCCGTTCACTCTTCGAGCAGGCTGCGCAACATCCACGCAGTCTGTTCGTGCACCGTCAGGCGCTGGGTCAGCAGGTCGGCGGTCGGCTCGTCGCCGGCCTTGTCGGCCAGCGGGAACAGGCTGCGCGCGGTGCGCGCGACCGCCTCGTGGCCCTGCACCAGGATGCGCACCATCTCGAGCGCCTTCGGCGGCACCGCCGGTGCGTCCTGGATCGAGGCCAGCGCGCCGAACTGTGCGTACGAACCGGGCGCCGGGTGGCCCAGCGAGCGGATGCGCTCGGCGACCGGGTCGACCGCAGCCCACAGCTCGGTGTACTGCGTCATGAACATCAGGTGCAGCGTGTTGAACATCGGCCCGGTGACGTTCCAGTGGAAGTTGTGCGTCGTCAGGTACAGCGTGTAGGTGTCGGCCAGCAGCTTGCTCAGGCCACCGGCGATGGCCGCGCGGTCCTTGTCGCTGATGCCGATGTGGATGCCCATGCCGCCGCTCGGGGCGGTCGAGGCTGCGGGAACGGAAGCGGTCTTGGTTTTCTTCGCCATCTGGGAATCTCCGGGAAACAAGGGTGAATCGGGTCGAGTCTAGTCAGCCTTCAAAGGCCCCTCACGACACTCTGCTGACGCCTTCGAGCGGACAGGCGTAGATCGCATTGCGCAGCGCGGCGATCGCCTCGTAGCGCGTGAAGGTGCGGCGCCACGCCAGCACCACGCGCCGCGTCGGCACCGGCGTCGCGAACGGCACGTAGCGCACATGCGGCTGCTGGTCCTTCGGCACGCTCAGCTGCGGCACCACGGTGACGCCCATGCCCGAGGCCACCATGTACTTGATGGTCTCGAGCGACGAGCCTTCGAAGCTCTTGCGGATGCCCTCGGCATCGCTCGAGAAGCGGGCGTACTCGGGACAGACCTCGAGCACGTGGTCGCGGAAGCAGTGGCCGGTGCCCAGCAGCAGCATCGTCTCCTGCTTCAGCTCTTCGGCGGTGATGCGCTTGCGCCTGGCCAGCGGGTGGTCCTTCGGCAGCGCGACGACGAAGGGCTCGTCGTACAGCGGCGCCATCGCGAGGCCGGTGTCGGGGAAGGGCTCGGCCATGATCGCGCAGTCGAGCTCGCCGGTGCGCAGCATGTCGAGCAGCCGGGCGGTGAAGTTCTCCTGCAGCACCAGCGGCATCTGCGGCACGCGCTCGATCGCCTGCTTCACCAGGTCGGGCAGCAGGTAGGGGCCGATCGTGTAGATCACGCCGACGCGCAGCGGCCCCGACACCGGGTCCTTGCCGCGCTTGGCGATCTCCTTGATGCCGGCCGCCTGGTCGATCACCGACTGGGCCTGGCGCACGATCTCCTCGCCGAGCGGGGTCGCGCTGACCTCGTTGGAGCCGCGCTCGAACAGCTTGACGTCGAGCTCCTCCTCGAGCTTCTTGATCGCGACGCTGAGGGTCGGCTGCGAGACGAAGCAGGCCTCGGCGGCACGGCCGAAGTGCTTCTCCCTGGCGACCGCAACGATGTATCTCAACTCCGTCAGTGTCATGGCATCCCGCTCAAGCCTCCAGCACGGAGGAAGCGGAAGAATATCCGACACCCGGGCGCGCGTCATGCGCCTGCCGGCATCGCCTTGCGATACCCCGGGTCGTGCTGCTTGCCGAGGCCGGGGCGCCGACGGATTCTCCGGCCCGCGGCATCTGCCGCCTACCGAAAGACCTCGAATGAGCAAGCCCCCTTCACGTGCCCTGAATGCCGCCTCGCTGCTGGCGGTCGCGGCCTCGCTGTCTGCCTGCTACGTCGTGCCGATCGACCCGCGCACCGGCCAGGGCTACCCGATCCAGCGCGCCGACGCGCGCAGCGACGGCACGGCGCCCACCCAGGTGACCGTCGTGACGCCTCCCGCGCCCGCGGCACCGCCCGCCCCCACCGTGATGAACGCCCGGCTGTATCCGCTGAACACGCAGGCCAACAAGGGCGGGCTGCTGACCGCCGTCGTCGTCGACAACAACACCGGCCGCGGCAGCTTCACGCTGTCGTACCTGGGCGACACGATGCAGGGCGAGAGCACCCGCGTCGACGGCAGCTACGCCGCGTTCGGCCGCCTCTACAACGAGGTGCTGGGGCTGAACCAGCGCAGCTTCAGCGGCCGCCGCGGCATCGCGAACGCGTATGGCGGCAAGGGCGTCAACGCGCAATGCGAGTACCTGATCACCGGGCCGGGCATCGGCACCGGCGCCTGCCAGTTCTCCGACGGCGCCCGCTACCAGATCCACTTCGGCAGTTGACCGGGTTCAGGCCTTCGCAGGGCGCTTGATCGCCTCGAGCTTGTCGAGCCCGACGGCATCGAGCGCCTTCTTCAACGCCGCCAGGTCGACCTGCTGCCCCTTGGCCTCGACGATCACGCCATTGGTCAGCAGCACCGTCACCTCGCCATGGCTGCCGTCCTTGCGGTATTCCTCGCGCACCGTGCGCTCGCCCTGCTTGTAGGCCTTCTCGACCTGCTCGGCCGTCTCCTTGTCCATCGTCATGTTGGCCCAGCCGGCCAATGCCGCCAGGCCGGCGGTGCCGCCCAGGTCGGTGATGCTCAGTTGCACCCGCTTGTCGGCAGCGGCATACGAGGCCTTGGCCATCGAGCTGGCGATGCCGATCGCCTGGCCGCCCTGCGATTCGATCGATTCGCGCTTCAGATCGCCCAGCGCCTCGGGCAGCGCGGCCTTCAGGTCGGCCGGCGCGATCGGCTGGCCGTTGCCGCCGGTCAGCGCGCCCATCGCCTTGCCGGTGGCAGCCGCGTCGCCGGACTTCTGCGCTTCTTCCATCCGCTTGCCAGCCTCTTCCATCTTCTTCGCGAGCGCATCCATCTTCGCGGTGTCGATCTTGACCTCGCCGTCGGGCGTCTTGATCGTCACGGCAGGGCCGCCGGCCGTCGTGGTGCCGAACATGCTGCGCGTGGGCAGCGCCAGGCCGGAGAGCGCCGCCAGCACCAGCATCAGCACGACGGCGCACAGGATCACCACCGCGGTGTACGCCGCCGCCTTCGCCTCGGGCGCCTTCATCAGCACCGGCAGGCCGGTGAAGAGCAGGTAGATCGAATACAGCGACGCCAGCAGCCCGAGCACGCCGATCGACGGCAACAGCGCGAAGATCCCGCCGACCCAGGCCGCAGTCATCGAATAGGCGACCACCTTCAGCGCGCTGATCGGGTCCTTGCGGCCCCCGAAGGTCGGCGCGAGCGCGTCGACGACCAGCGCCAGCACGAACACCATCACCAGCCCGAGCACGTAGCCGACCACCATGTGCGCGAGGCCCGACAGGATCGGCACGCGTAACGCCATGCCGTACCCGCCGAAGCCGACCACCGACAACCCGATGAAGCTCGCCACCGCCGGGATGGCCGCGAGAATCATCACGTAACGCTGGTAGAGCGACGCGGTGGTCTCGACCTCGCCATCGATGACCGGCCAGGTGGCCTTCGGCTTCAGCAGGATGTCTTGAACACGCTGGATCAGGTTCATGGGCACGCCCTCCGGGGTTGACGGTGTCGCCGCGGATGCTATCCCGCCCCTCGCGTCGAAAGGACGCCAGAAACTAGGGGGTTGCCCGTCAGGCCTTCAGGTACTCGGCCTTGCCACCCAGCCAGCGCAGCACGTGCTGCTCGGCGATGCGCGGGTGCTGCGCCAGCAGCGTCGTCGCGACCGCCCGTGCCCGGTGCACCAGCGCCTCGTCGAGCGCGAGGTCGGCAAAGCGCAGCAGCGGCGCGCCCGACTGCCGCGCACCGAGGAACTCGCCTGGCCCGCGGATCTCCAGGTCGCGCCGCGCGATCTCGAACCCGTCGTTGGTCTCGGCCATCGCGCGCAGCCGGTCCTTGCCGGTGGGCGACAACGGCGCGGTGTAGACCAGCACGCAGACGCTCGCGACCGAGCCGCGCCCGACCCGCCCGCGCAGCTGGTGCAGCTGGCTCAGCCCGAAGCGCTCGGCGTGCTCGATCACCATCAGCGAGGCGTTCGGCACGTCGACGCCGACCTCGATCACCGTGGTGCTCACCAGCACCTTCATCCGGCCGGCGGTGAACAGCGCCATCACCGCCGCCTTCTCGGCCGACGGCATGCGGCCGTGCAGCAGGCCGACCATCTCGTCGGGCAGCGCCTCGCACAGCTGCTGGTGCGTCGCGGTGGCGTTCTGCAGGTCCAGCGTCTCCGATTCCTCGATCAGCGGGCACACCCAGTAGACCTGCCGGCCGCGCGCCACCTCGTCGGCGATGGTCAGGATCACGTTGTCGCGGCGCGCATCGCTGAACACCTTGGTGACGATCGGCGTGCGACCCGGCGGCAGTTCGTCGATGGTGCTGACGTCGAGGTCGCCGAACACCGTCATCGCGAGGGTGCGCGGGATCGGCGTCGCGCTCATCATCAGCAGGTGCGGCTCCAGCGCGCCCTGTTGCAGCTTGGCGCGCAGCGCGAGCCGCTGCGCGACGCCGAAGCGGTGCTGCTCGTCGATGATGGCCAGCCCCAGCCGCGCGAACTCGACCTCGCCCTGGATCACCGCATGCGTGCCGACCACCAGCCCGGCCTCGCCCGAGGCCACGCGCGCCAGCATCTCGCGCCGCGCCTTGCCCTTGCGGCTGCCGGTCAGCCAGGCCACCTGCACGCCCAGCGGCTCGAGCCAGCCGACCAGCTTGCGGAAATGCTGCTCGGCGAGGATCTCGGTCGGCGCCATCAGCGCGCACTGCCAGCCTTCGTTCATCGCAATCGCGGCCGACAGCGCCGCCACCACCGTCTTGCCCGAACCGACGTCGCCCTGCAGCAGCCGGTGCATCGGCACCGGGCGCTGCAGGTCGAGCGCGATCTCCTCGACGACGCGGCGCTGCGCCGGTGTCAGCGAGAACGGCAGCGCCGCGAGCAGCTTCTCCTGCAGGCCGCCCGCCTGCACCGTGAAGGCCGGCGCCTGCTGCAGCGCCCGCTCCTGCTTGGCCTGCAGCTGCGACAGCTGCTGCGCGAGCAGCTCCTCGAACTTCAGCCGCTGCCAGGCCGGGTGGCTGTGGTCTTCGAGCGTGGCCAGGCTGACGTCCGGGGTCGGATGGTGCAGGAAGCGCAGCGCGTCGCGCAGGCTCACCAGCCCGGGCGGCAGCAGGGCCGCCGGCACGATCTCCGACAGGTCGGCACGCTGCAGCCCCGAGGCCACCGCCTTGCGCAGGTAGGCCTGCGGCAGCGTCGCGCTGGTCGGGTAGACGGGCGTCAGCGCCTCGGCCAGCGGCGTGTCGTCGTCGACGCCCTTGAAGTTCGGGTGCACCATCTCGCGCCCGAAGAAGCCGCCGCGCGCCTCGCCGCGCACCCGCACCCGCTTGCCGACGCCGAGCGTCTTCTGGTGGTTCGGATAGAAGTTCAGGAAGCGCAGCCAGAGTTCCTCGGTGCCGTCGTCGATCTTCACGACCAGCTGGCGGCGCGGGCGGAACTGGATCTCGCACTCGCGCACGATGCCTTCGACCTGCGCGGTGTCGCCGTCGCGCAGCGTGGCGATCGGCACGATGCGGGTCTCGTCCTCGTAGCGCAGCGGCAGGTGCAGCGCAAGGTCGATGTCGCGCACCAGGCCCAGCTTCTCCATCGCCTTCTGCGGGGCGGATTTTTCGCGCACGGGCGCTGCGACAGGGGTTTCGACAGCAGACGAGACGGCGCGACCGGGCATGCGCTGATTCTGCCGTGCGATCCGCCGCGTGAAACAATCCGGCCCTGCAGATCTTCGTCAGGCCGGTCCAGCCTGCATGCCATGTCGTCCGATTCCGTTCCGTCCCCCTCCCCTCGCCACTTCACGCTGAGCGATTTCGACTTCGCGCTGCCGCCCGAGCTGATCGCGCAGCACCCGGCCGCCGAACGCAGTGCGTCACGCCTGCTCGACGGCCGCAAGCTTCCGCCCACCGACCGCATCTTCCGCGACCTGCCGGCGCTGCTGCAGCCGGGCGACCTGCTGGTCTTCAACGACACGCGCGTGATCAAGGCGCGGCTGTTCGGCGCGAAGGCCAGCGGCGGTGCGGTCGAGGCGCTGGTCGAGCGGCTGCTGCCGGGCAACGAACTGCTGATGCACCTGCGCGCCAGCAAGTCGCCGAAGCCGGGCCAGACGGTGCGCTTCGCCGACGCGTTCGATGCCGAGGTGCTGGGCCGCGGCGGGCCGGACGGCAGCCTGTTCCACCTGCGCTTCCCGTCCGATCCGCTCGCGCTGCTGGAGCGGCACGGCCATGTGCCGTTGCCGCCGTACATCACGCATGCCGACGAGGCCGACGACGAGCGGCGCTACCAGACGGTGTTCGCCGCACGGCCGGGCGCGGCCGCCGCGCCGACGGCGGCGCTGCATTTCGACGAAGGCGTGCTGGCCGCGCTGCGCGAGCGCGGCGTCGGCACGGCGAGCGTCACGCTGCACGTCGGCGCCGGCACCTTCCAGCCGGTGCGCAGCGAGAACATCGCCGAGCACACGATGCACAGCGAATGGTTCGAGGTGCCGCAGGCCACGGTCGACGCGATCGCGCGCACGCACGCGGCCGGCGGCCGGGTGGTGTCGGTCGGCACGACCACGCTGCGCGCGCTCGAATCGGCCGCGCGTGGCGGCAGCCTGCAGGCCGGCAGCCGCGACACCGACATCTTCATCACGCCCGGTTTCACGTTTCGTGTCGTCGACGTGCTGGTCACCAACTTCCACCTGCCGAAGAGCACGCTGCTGATGCTGGTCAGCGCGTTCGCCGGGTACGGCCACGTGACGGCGCTGTACGCGCACGCGATCGCGCAGGGCTACCGCTTCTTCAGCTATGGGGATGCGATGCTGCTGGAGCGCAAAACCTAGCGTGGCCGCAATCCCATTGGCGCAGTGAAGCGTGAATTGACGCGCAAGGCATTCAAAGCTTCACCGTGTTCTGCCGAATCCAGGTCGCGAACGCTTCCTCCGTGAGCGTGCCGCTCGCCAATGCCAGCACGGTCAGAACGCATTCCTCGTCGTCCGCAATCAGGTCGAAGCCGTTCAAGGCGAGGAACAGTTCTGCCGCCACGAACGCTGTCCGCTTGTTCCCATCAACAAACGGATGGTTGCGCGCCAGTCCGAACCCATAGGCGGCAGCAACCGCAGCCGCATCCGGTGTGCCGTAGTACGCCAGCTGCTGCGGCCGGGCCAACGCCGAGTCCATCAATCCCTCGTCCCGCACCCCGGTACCACCACCGTGCTCGGCCAGCTGCTCTTCGTGAATCGCCTGAATGGCGGCGCGGTCGAGCCAGATCCAGTCCGCCATCACTTCGCCAGTTCGCGCAAAGCCGCACGACGCTTCTTCATGATCTGGCGAGCAAGCTCCATCTGCGTCTCGAAGGCCGGATCATGCGGCGTGATCCTGACGCCATCGGGGCTATCGGTGAGATAGACGACATCACCTTTCTCGACTTTCAGCCGCACCAAAACCTCTTTGGGCAGGATGACGCCGACCGAATTGCCGATCTGCGTGAGTTTCAGCGTGTGCATGGCAAGCCCTGAAGGTTATAACGTTTGTTATGTTATCGGTGCTGCCCCAGGACCACAACCAGACAAGGTTCGGGCCTGGGCTTGCAGGACAATCCCCCCATGCTCCAGTTTGACCTCCTCAAGACCGAAGGCCACGCGCGCCGCGGCCGCCTGACGCTGAACCACGGCGTCGTCGAGACCCCGATCTTCATGCCGGTGGGCACCTACGGCACCGTCAAGGGCGTGATGCCGCAGTCGCTCGAAGACATGGGCGCGCAGATCATCCTCGGCAACACCTTCCACCTGTGGCTGCGCCCGGGCGTCGACATCCTGCGCCAGTTCGGCGGGCTGCACCGCTTCGAAGGCTGGACTAGGCCGATCCTGACCGACAGCGGCGGCTTCCAGGTCTGGTCGCTGGGCGACATGCGCAAGATCAGCGAAGAAGGCGTGCGCTTCGCGTCGCCGGTCAACGGCGACAAGCTGTTCCTGACGCCCGAGATCAGCATGCAGATCCAGCACGCGCTGAACAGCGACATCGTGATGCAGTTCGACGAGTGCACGCCCTATGAAAGCAAGGGCCACCTCACCACCGAGGCCGAGGCCCGCAGCTCGATGGAGCTCAGCCTGCGCTGGGCGCGCCGCTGCCTGGCCGAGTTCCAGCGCAACGAGAACCCGAACGCGCTGTTCGGCATCGTGCAGGGCGGCATGTTCGAGAACCTGCGCGAGGAATCGCTCGCGTCGCTGGTCGAGCTCGACCTGCCCGGCTACGCGATCGGCGGCGTCAGCGTCGGCGAACCCAAGGCCGAGATGCAACGCATCATGGCCCACACGCCGCACCGGCTGCCGGCCCACAAGCCGCGCTACCTGATGGGCGTCGGCACGCCGGAAGACCTGGTCGAGGGCGTCGCCGCCGGCGTCGACATGTTCGACTGCGTGATGCCCACCCGCAACGCGCGCAACGGCCACCTGTTCACCCGCTTCGGCGACCTGCGGCTGCGCAACGCCCGCTACCGCACCGACGAGCGCCCGATCGACGAGACCTGCAGCTGCCACACCTGCAAGGGCTTCAGCCGCGCCTACCTGCACCACCTCGACCGCTGCGGCGAGATGCTCGGGCCGATGCTCACCACCATCCACAACCTGCACTACTACCTGAACCTGATGCGCGAGGTGCGCGAGGCGCTCGACGCCGGCCGCTTCGCGGCGTTTGCGACGCAGTTCGCCATCGACCGCGCGCGCGGCTTCGGGCCCGCCGGGCCCTCGCCCTCGCCGGGCTGAGCCGGCGGACCCATCGCATGCGGGCATCACCGTCGATCGCGCCCAGCACTGGATGCACGGGTTTCCCCCAGGGGCTGCCCTCCTGCCGTGAAGTCGTTCACGCTCGCCGCCGTCGTGTGTGCACCAGCGACGGGCACACTCAGCAGCTTTGCCAGTCAGCAGCCACGTCAGCCTGATCCGATGTTCCGCCGCTTGATCTCGACGGGTGAGCGCCTCTGGGCGTCCTTGCACGCCTTCCTGCAATTGCCGGGCCGCCCGTCCCAGGACACCGACAGCCGCGTTCAGCTGAGCGCGCTGCGCATCGTCCTGCTCAGCGGCATCACGCTCGAGGCCGCGATCGCATTGCACAGCTCGTGGCTCGGGCTGCAGCGCGGCGTCTACTACATCCTGTTCATCGTCATCGCGTTCTACGTCGCGCTGCTGGCGGCGATCCGCTGGTCGACGCAGCACCAGCGTCTGAGCGCCAACGGCCTGATCGTCGCCGTCTACGCCGCCGGCGTGGTGATTGCCACCTGCGTGCGCATTCCCGAGGTGCAGCGCCTGGGCTATGTGTTCTGCTATTCGGCGCCGCTGCTGGCGGGCCTGCTGCGCGGCTACCGGCTCGCGCTCGCGCTGATGGCGTTCAACATCGTGCCGTTCTGGTTCGCGGCCAGCGGCTTCGTGATGCCCAACCTGTTCGGCATCGACGTCACCATCGACACCTCGCCGCTGTACATCCACGGCCTGCTGTTCACCTTCTTCAACTTCTGCCTGCCGCTCGCGGTGTTCCGCATCCTGAGCGCGGTCAAGCATTCGCAGCAGCATGCCCAGCGCATGCAGGACCTGTACGAGGACCTGTTCGAGAACCAGGGCACCGCCGTCGTGGTGTGCCGCGACGACGGCCGCGTGCGCCGCGGCAACCGGCTGTTCGCGCAGCTCGCCGGCAGCGTCGTCGACGACCAGCCGCTGTCCCGCTGGCTGCGTTCGCCCGCCCCGGAAGGTAGCGCTGTCCCGAGCTTCGACGCCGGCACCGAATGGCTGGTCGGCGAAGGCCGTGCGCAGCGCCGGCTGGTGGTGCGCAACCGCTTCGCCTGCGGCGATCGCCACTTCGCGGTCAGCTTCCAGGACGTGACCGAGCTGCGCGAGCTGCAGCGCAACCTGGTGCGCAGCCAGGCCGAGGCCGAGTACCTGGCCTCGCACGACGTCGTCACCGGCCTGCCGCGCCCCGAAGGCATGGCGCAGTGGCTGGAGCGCCAGCGCGCGATGCTGCTGCCCGGCATGGTGATCCCGGTGGTGTCGTGCGGGCTCGGCTCGCTGCGCCAGGTCAACGCGCGCTTCGGCATGGCGCAGGGCAACCAGTTCATCGTCGCGTTCGCGAACGCGCTGCGCGAGGCCGGCGGCAAGGACAGCTACATCGCCCGCACCCGCGGCTCGATGCTGAGCATCGCGCTCCCGCCGGTGCCGGCAGTGCAGGCCATGATGGCGGTGACGCGGCTGCGCCGGGCGCTGCCGCACCAGTTGCAGGTCGGCAGCGGCCAAGTGCAGGTGGAGCTCGCGCTCGGCGCCGCGCTGTTCCCGAACGACAGCGCGCAGGCCGCCGAGGTGATGCACCGCAGCGGCGTCGCGATGGAGCTGGCGCGCGAAGGCGCCAACGCCGACGACGTCGGCACGCCGATCAGCGAGCGCGCGGTCAGCCGCCGCATCGCGATCGAGTCGGCGCTCGAGCGCGCGATCGACGACCGCGAGCTGCACGTCGTCTACCAGCCGCAGGTGCGTTCGAACGGCCAGTTGCTCGGCTTCGAGGCGCTGGTGCGCTGGAACAGCCCGGCGCTCGGCGCGGTGTCGCCGGCCGAGTTCGTGCCGGTGGCCGAGCAGATGGGCTGCGTGTCGCGCATCACCGACTACATCCTCGACGAGGTGTGCCGGCAGCTCGCGCTGTGGATGGCGGCCGGCGCGCCGGCGCCGCGCGTCGCTGTGAACCTGTCGGCGCGCGACCTCGACCGCGACAACCTGTTCGAGACGGTGCTCGCCGCGGTCGGCCGCTACGACGTGCCGGTCGGCGCGCTCGACCTGGAGGTCACCGAGACCTTCCTCGCCGAGCGGCCGGAGCGCGCGCTCGCGCAGCTGAAGCTGCTGCGCGAATGGTCGTTCAAGATCTCGATCGACGATTTCGGCACCGGCTATTCGTCGCTGTCGAAGCTGGCCGACCTGCCGATCGACGTGCTGAAGATCGACCGCAGCTTCCTGCTCGACCTGCCGGGCAATGCGCGGCGCGAGCGCATCGTGCGCTCGATCGTCACGCTGGCCAACAACCTGCACCTGCAGGTGGTGGCCGAAGGCGTCGAGCGCGGCGCGCAACTGCGCTTCCTGCAGATGCTGGGCGTCGACGCCTACCAGGGCTTCCTGTTCCATGCGCCGGCGCCGGCCGAGCACTGGACGCCGATGCTGCTCGGCGGGCTGCCGTCGATCGAGGACCTGATGCTGCCCGGCCCGCCGCAGTTCGGCCACAGCCTCATCTAGGCCCGGTGGGTCTGGCCGCGGGACGCTGCCGATTGACACCGCTGCGGCCGCGCCGCGAGCATGCGCCTCCATGACAGAGACGAACGAAGTCGATTTCCTGATCGTCGGTGGCGGCTCGGCCGGCTGCGTGCTCGCGAACCGGCTCAGCGCCGACCCGGCGAACACGGTCGCGTTGATCGAGGCCGGCGGCGACGGCCGCGGCGCGTTGATCGACATGCCGGTCGGCGCGGTCACGATGCTGCCGACGCGGCTGAACAACTGGGCCTTCGAGACCGTGCCGCAGACCGGCCTGAACGGCCGCCGCGGCTACCAGCCGCGCGGCAAGGCGCTGGGCGGCTCGTCGGCGATCAACGCGATGATCTACATCCGCGGCCACCGCAGCGACTACGACCACTGGGCCGCGCTCGGCAACCCCGGCTGGTCCTACGACGAGGTGCTGCCGTACTTCAAGAAGGCCGAGAACAACGAGCGGCTGCACGACGAGTTCCACGGGAGCAGCGGCCCGCTGCACGTCGGCGAGCTGCGCAGCGCGAACCCGTGGCAGCAGGTCTGGCTGCAGGCGGCGCGCGAGGCCGGCTTCGCGCTGAACGACGACTTCAACGGCGCAAGCCAGGACGGCATCGGCCTCTACCAGGTCACGCAGCACCGCGGAGAGCGCTGGAGCGCCGCGCGCGCGTACCTGCACCCGGTGATGGACCGCCGCGACAACCTGCACGTGCTGACGAAGGCGCAGACGCTGCGCGTGCTGTTCGACGGCAAGCGTGCGGTCGGCATCGAGATGGCGCGTGGCGGCCACGTCGAGCGGCTGATGGCGCGCCGCGAGGTGATCCTGTGCGCCGGCGCATTGCAGACGCCGCAGCTGCTGCAGGTGTCGGGCGTCGGCGACGGCGCCTTCCTGCAGCGCACCGGCATCCACCTGAAGCACCACCTGCCGGGCGTCGGCCGCAACCTGCAGGACCACATCGATTTCACGTTCGGCTACCGCGTGCCCGACACGGCGCTGTTCGGCTTCTCGCCGGCCGGCAGCCTCAGCGCGTTGCGCGCGTTCGGCCGCTACCGGCGCGAGCGCAGCGGGCCGCTGACCAGCAACTTCGCCGAGGGCGGCGGCTTCCTGCGGGTGTCGCCCGAATCGACGGCGCCGGACGTGCAGCTGCACTTCGTCGTCGCGCTGGTCGACGACCATGCGCGCAAGCTGCACCTGCGGCACGGGCTGTCGTGCCACGTCTGCCTGCTGCGCCCGCGCAGCCGCGGCACGGTGCTGGTGCAAAGCGGCGACATCCGCGATGTGCCGCTGATCGATCCGAAGTACTTCGACGATCCGGACGACCTGGAGGTGCTGGTCGAAGGCTGGAAGCTGACGCAGCGGCTGCTGCAGGCGCCGGCCATCGCGTCGCGCGTCAGGCGCGACCTGTTCACCGCCGGCGTGTCGAGCGACCACGAGATCCGCGAGGTGATCCGCAACCGCGCCGACACCATCTACCACCCGAGCGGCACCTGCAGGATGGGCGCCGATGCGATGGCGGTGGTCGACGCGACGCTGCGGGTGCACGGGCTGCAGGGCCTGCGCGTCGTCGACGCGTCGGTGATGCCGACGCTGATCGGTGGCAACACGAACGCACCGACGATCATGATTGCCGAGAAGGCGGCCGACCTGATCCTGGCGGCCTGAACGCAGCGTTCAGGCCGCGGCCAGCAGCGTCTCCAGACAGTGCTCGCGGATGCCATAGAAGGCCTTGATCTCGCGGATCTGCGCCAGCACCTCGTCGGCCGGCTTCGGCTGGCCGCGCTTCACCGCCAGGATCATCTTGTTCTTGCTGGTGTGCTCGAGCGCGACGAACTCGAACACCTGCGTGTCGTAGCCCTGCGAGTCGAGCAGCAGCGCGCGCAGGCCGTCGGTCAGCATCTCGGCTTCCTGGCCGAGGTGGATGCCGTGCTGCAGGATCGGCCGCAGCGGGTGCGGGCTCAGCAGCTGCGGGCGGATCTGCTTGTGGCAGCACGGCGAGCACATGATGATGGACGCGCCGGCGCGGATGCCCATGTCGATCGCGTAGTCGGTGGCGATGTCGCAGGCGTGCAGCGCGATCATCACGTCGACCGGTTCGCGCGCATGCGTGCGCACGTCGCCGTGGCGGAACGCGAGGCCGGCCATGCCGTTGCGCTGCGCGGCGGCGTTGCACAGCCGCACCATGTCCTCGCGCAGCTCGACGCCGGTGACCTGCGCGTTCATGCCGCGCGTGCCGTGCAGGTAGTCGTGCATCGCAAACGTCAGGTAGCCCTTGCCGGCGCCGAAGTCGAGCACCCGCACGTCCTTCGCGTCGCGCAGCGGCGAGGCCTTCAGCGCGCTGTCGAGCACCTCGACGAACTTGTTGATCTGCTTCCACTTGCGCGCCATCGCGGGCACCAGCTGGTGCTGCGCCGTCGTGACACCGAGGTCGGCCAGGAAGGGCCGCGTCAGGTCGACGAAGCGGTGCTTCTCGCGGTCGTGGCCGGCGGCCGCGTCGTCGGCTTCATGCTCGACAGCGGCCACGCGCAGCGTCTGCTGCCCCTTCTTGCTGACCATCAGCTGCACGTCCTCGCCACGCGTCATCAGGTGCAGGTGGCCGAACAGCTCGGTGGCCCGTTCGCGCAGGCTTTGCAGGCCCTCGGCGAGCGGCATGTTCTTGGTCACGTCGCGCGTGCGGTGGGTGTAGACGAAGCTGAGCGTGTCGGCATCGCGCACCTGGATGCGGCGCACCGTGGCGCGCAGCAGGTCGGGTTCGGGCCCGCGGTACTTGGCCAGCACCAGCTTGACGAACGTGTGCTCGTCCAGGCTGTCGGCCAGCCGCTTGAATAACTTGTCGCCGTCGCTCGTGCTGCTTGTCATCCGGCGCATTATCCCGGGGCCTCTGCAGGCCGCGTCGCTTGCACGGACAATCCGGCCCCGGAGAACCCCATGACGCACGCCACCGAAGTTTCCGAAACGCCCTTCCCCTCCCTGGCCGACATCCGCGCCACCGCCGACCGCCTGGCCGGCAAGGTGCTCGCGACGCCGGCGTGGCGCTGGCAGACCGGCGCCGCCGCGACGCGCCTGTCGCCGTCGACCGAGGTCTGGCTGAAGCTGGAGCTCTGGCAGACCACCGGCAGCTTCAAGCTGCGCGGCGCGCTGAACTGCGTGGAGGCGCTGGATGCCGACGCGAAGCGGCGCGGCATCGTCGCCGCGAGTGCCGGCAACCACGCGATCGCGGCTGCCTATGCGGCGCGGATCGCCGGCACCCGCGCGACGGTCGTGATGCCGCAGCACGCGAGCCCGCTGCGCATCGCCACCTGCGAGGGCTTCGGTGCGAAGGTCGTGCTGGTGAAGAACGTGCACGAGGCCTTCGCCCAGGCGCAGGCGCTGGTGGCCGACGAGGGCCGCACGATGATCCATCCGTTCGACGGGCCGCTGACCTCGCTCGGCACCGCGACGGTCGGGCTGGAGTTCATGCAGCAGGTGCCGCAGCTCGACGCGGTGGTCGTGCCGGTCGGTGGTGGCGGCTTGATCTCGGGCATCGCAGCGGCGGTCAAGCAGCTCAATCCGGACTGCCGCGTCTACGGCGTCGAGCCCTTCGGCGCCGATGCGATGTACCGCAGCTTCCGGGCCGGCGAGCCGGTGAAGCTCGACGCGGTCGACACCATCGCCGACAGCCTGGGGGCGCCTTATGCGCTGGCCTACAGCTTTGGCCTGTGCCGTCGTTTCGTCGACGAGATCGTGCGCGTCTCCGACGACGACCTGTGCCGCGGCATGCACGACCTGTTCATCGACATGAAGCTCGCGGTCGAGCCGGCGCCGGCCGCGGCGGTGGCGGCGCTGTTCGGTCCGCTGAAGGACCGGCTCGACGGAAAGCGCGTCGGCCTGGTCATGTGCGGCAGCAACATCGACGCGGCGCGCCACGCCGAACTGGTGGCACGCGGCAAGCCGGCCTGAGCGACCGTGGCGCGGCGGCCGAAGCATCACTACAGCGTCTACGTGGTGGAGCTGGCCGATCAGGTGTGGAACGAGCCGAGCTTCCGCAAGGCCAACCCCGACTACCAGCTCGGCAAGCCCTTCGTCTACGTCGGGATGACGGGGCTGGACCCGGACGTCCGCTTCGACAAGCACAAGGCCGGCATCCAGGCGAACCGCTTCGTCACGGCGTACGGGCTGAGGTTGCTGCCGAAGCTGTACGAGGTCTACAACCCTATGCCGTACGACGGGGCACGCGACATGGAAGTGGAGCTGGGCATCGCTCTGCGTGAAGCTGGGTTCGGGGTGTGGCAGGCCTAGCTGCTGCTGCTTCTGCTCGTCGCGACGGGTGAGGGGATGGGCTGGGGACTCATGCCGGGGCGGTCGACGGGCCCCCCGGGGGCCCGTCGACTCCACTGCAAAGATCGGCTTTGGGGATGCATCGGCAAACTCCCTCCGCTCACTTCGTTCGCTGTGGTCAAACAGTGCCGATGAGTCAGTCCACGAAGCGGGCTGCGCCCGCCATCCCCAAAGCCGATCTTCTCCGTC
>NZ_LMDM01000013.1 GCF_001425825.1 Rhizobacter sp. Root1238 | reverse complement strand
ACTGTCGCCGACTGTTTGACCACAGCGAACGAAGTGAGCGGCGGGAGTTTCGGCGACGGGCCATGAAGCCAGCCAGCGGAGGGCAGTCTTCGGCCCCCAGGGGGGGCCGAGGACCGCCCCCGACGGCGCGCCACAGCCTCCCCACCCGCGCCTTTGCAAGCAAGCAAGCAAGCACCCAACAAAAAGGCCCCGCAGTTTGCGCTGCGGGGCCTTTTGAATTCAGCCTCGGAGAGGCCGAAAACTCAGTCCTGCGGACGACGGCGGCGCGACACGAACACGATCGCGCCCAGGCCGGCCAGCAGCATCGCGTACGTCGCCGGTTCCGGAACGGCCGTGACGGTGATGTTCTGCAACGCCAGGCTGAACTTCTGCGGGTACACGCCCAGCAGCGCGAAGATCAGGAAGCTGTCGCCGCCTGCCTTCGTCACGAACGAGTACGTGTTCCAGCCGGTCGTCTTCGTCGAATCCGACAGCTGGTCGAACGTGCCCGGGCCCTTCGCGCTGTCGAACAGGAACGCGAAGTCGAGCGTGCGGTCCAGCGGACTACTCAGCTTCTGCGCTTCATATTCGAAGCTCACGTTGTACATCCCGGGCGCGAGGTTATCGAACACCTCGTAGCAGAAGCTCTGACCCAGTTTGCTCTTCAGCGGATCGTCGCAGCTCTCGCTGCTGGCGAATGCTGACCCGGTCGCGAAAGTCATCGCGGTGAGGGCCAGTGAAACAAGGAACTTCTTCATTGAATACCTCCTGGTGATTAGGTGCTTTCCCCTATGCAAGACACACGCCACTTTCAAGGCCCATCCCCAGTTTGAGGGGGTAGATCGCGGCGCACGGGGTACAAGGCAGCTTGCGTGCCCGTGCAGCAGCACGACAAACCCGCCTTCGACTTGCAAAAGAAGCCGAATTTGCTGCAGCAACTACCATCCGGCACGCCAAGCTTGCCGATTTCCGCCCTGTATCTCTTCGTTACTGCCTGCAAGAAGCTGCAAACTGCCTTCAAATGGACACATCAGCATGGCCCATGCCAGAGCACGGCTCCCTCTCATGGTGCGATGCAGCATGCATTCAGGGCGTGGCGGCCAGCGCCACGCGCCATCCGACAAGGCGCCGGATCAGCGGATGCTGACCTGGCCCGAACAGCTCGCGGTGGTCGCGCTGTAGGGGTAGGTGATCGTGATGTTGTCGCCGACGATCTGGCGGCGTTCGTGGCCGACGTTGCAGGCGAACTGCAGGCTGCGCAGCGGCTGCCAGGCGATGCCGAGACCGTAGGTGACGGTGTTGTCCTCGCCTTCGGCCGGCGCGGTCACGCCGTTGGCAATGAAGGCGTTGTCGAGCTTGCGGCGGGTGTAGCCGCCTTGAGCGGTCAGCTGGATCTTCGCGGTCGCATCCCAGCGGCCTTTCAGCTGCAGGCTGTGGCTGACCCGGGTGTCGCTCGAATCGATCTCGTTGAGCGCGGTCCCGAAGGTGCTGCTGCCGACGCTGCTGTCGCGCGACAGCTGGGTGTCGAAATTCAGCTTGCCGGTGGCCTGCCAGTTCCAGCCGAGCGCGCCGGTCCAGGTGTTCACGTCGCGCTGCGACTGCACCGAGTGGCTCTCGCTCGTCGCGCTGACGCGCGCGTTCAGCGTGCTCAGCCCGTTCGGTTTGGCGAGCAGGCTCAGGTCGACGTCGTTGCGCCGGAACGTGTCGGGCTCGATGCCGAAGTTCGGGAAGCGGCCTTCGGTGTGCCGGCCGCCCAGCCGCACGCTCAGCGCATCGGCATCGGCCCAGCGCACGCCGGCATTCACCGTCTGCTGGCGCACGTCGCGGTTGCTGAATTCCTCGGCCGAATAGCGGCTCTGGTTGCCGGCCCAGCCGCCTTCCAGCGTCCACGCGGTGACGACACCCACACGCACCTGCAGCCCGGCGCCCGTCGTGCGCAACTGGTTCTTGCCGGTGAAGCGGTTCTGGCTGTCGAGGTCGTAGCGGTACAGGCTGCTGCGCTGCTCGGCCGTCAGCTCGCCCGACACCCGCTCGATGGTCGACCAGTCGAGCCGCGCCGACAGCCGGTGGTCGGTGTTGTTCAGCTGCGTGTTGTTCTTGTAGCGGTTGACGTTGGCCTCGAGCCCCGCCGTGAATCGCTGCCGCCCGAACGGCTGGTCGATCGCAGCCCGCAGCCCGGTCGACGAGATCGCGTCGCGCGCCACCGGCTGGCCGTCGGGCGCGCGAAACAGGTTGTTGTCGGCCGAGACCGCCTGGCTGAACCCGAACACGTACGGATCGGATTCGTCACCGGCATGGGCGACTCCGGCCAGACCGCTCAGGACAACGACAGCAACGGAAGAATGACGACGCATAAGGTACCCCGCACAACAGAGAAGGATCAGGCAACGCCCGCGGAACCGGCTCCGCCGGGCCGCCGGGTGGCGTCCCTCGGGTCAGGAGGAGCGCGGCGACGACGGGGGGCCCACATCAATAGGCGTTGCGATCGAACAGCACCAGCCGCACGGTCCGCACGATGATCATCAGGTCGAGCCCGAGCGACCAGTTGCGCAGGTATTCGAGGTCGTACTCGACGCGCGCGGCCATCTTGTCCAGCGTGTCGGTCTCGCCGCGGAAGCCGTTCACCTGCGCCCAGCCGGTGATGCCCGGGCGCACCTTGTGGCGCACCATGTAGGCCTGGATCATCTTGCGGTACTGCTCGTTGTGCGCCACCGCGTGCGGGCGCGGCCCGACGATGCTCATGCGGCCCTGCAGCACGTTGATCAGCTGCGGCAACTCGTCGAGCGAGGTCTTGCGGATGAACGCGCCGAACGGCGTGATGCGCGCATCGCCGCGCGTCGCCTGCTTGACCACCGCGCCGTTGTCCTGCGTCGTCATCGAACGGAACTTGTAGACCTCGATCTCTTCGCCATCGAGCCCGTTGCGCTTCTGGCGGAAGATCACCGGCCCCGGCGAACTCATCTTCACGCCGATCGCGAGCGCCGCCATCACCGGCGAGATCAGCAGCAGGATCAGCGACGCGATCACGATGTCGCTGAAGCGCTTCACCAGGTCGTTGGTGCCGGTGAACGGCGACTCCAGCAGGCTCACCACCGGCACGCCGGCCATGTCCTGCAGGCGCCCCTGGATCACGCTGACGCCGAACACGTCGGGCGCGTAGTAGACCGACGCGGTCGTGTCCTGCAGCGACGCCAGCAGGTTGACGATGCGCGGCTGCGAGGTCAGCGGCAGCGTGATGTAGACATCGCGCACGCCGTGGCGGCGAACCCAGTCGGCCAGGTCCTCGAAGCGGCCCTTCACGTGCTCGCGGGCATCGGGGTGCAGCCGGTCGGGCGAGCGGTCCTCGAAGAAGCCGACGAAGTCCTGACCGAACGAGCGCCGTGCCTTCAGCGACTCCAGCACCTTCGCACCCAGCGGCCCGGCGCCCACCACCACCGCAGTGCGGCGGTACTCCGGCCGCAAGGCCAGGCGGCGCATCATTTCCTTGCCCAGTCGCACGGCAAGCCACTGCACGACCGGCGTCAGCCCGGCCCACCAGGCCAGCACCCGCCATTCGAAGAACTTCAGGCTGTCGGTCGCGTAACCGCACAGCACCAGGATGCCGAGCAGCGCGATCCATGCACTGAGGATGTCGATCGCCGCGTTGAGGCTGCGGTCCTTGAAGCGGTTGACGCCGGGGAAGCTGAGCACCAGCACCAGCATGCACAGCGTCAGCGCCGGCCGCTCGACCGGCTCGTCGAACACGCTGCTGACGCCGAGATAGCAGAGCACCGTCAACAACGGCTCCATCACCGCGGCGATGAAGGACGTGACGGATGGCGGCGCACCGAGGAACAACTGCCTATGGCTGCGTTCTTCGAACATGGAAAGGGCCCGTTGAAAGTTTCACGGAGTCCCTCACGCAGGAGACGTGCCAACGTGGCACGCCGCTGTAACTGAATTTCTCTCGCAGCGCCAGAGGGTGAACACCGGCGCCTGCTTGTCAGAAAGACCGGCGGCCGTCACGGTTGGACACAGGCGATCGGTAGATTCGACAGGCTTTTATCCGACACACGTCCGGTTCTTACCGGTTCGCTTCGCCTCGTAGAGCGCTTCGTCAGCTCGTTCGAGCGCAGCTTCGATCGGCTCGCCCTGGCGGTACAGCGTGACGCCGGCCGAGAACGTGACGAACACCTGCCGCTCCTCGTGCATGAACAGCCCGCCGCTCAGCGAGCGCTGCAAACGCGTCAGGATCTGCTCGCCTTCCTGCACCGGGGTGTCGGGCAGCAGCACGACGAACTCCTCGCCGCCGTAGCGCGCGACCAGGTCGGTCGGCCGCAACGCCTTGCTGACCACCTCGGCCAGCGACTTCAGCGCGGTGTCGCCAGCCGCATGGCCCAGCTCGTCGTTCAGGCGCTTGAAGTTGTCGACGTCCAGCAGGCCGATCGACAGCTCGGTCTGGCCGCGTTCCATGCGCGCCCGTTCGGCATCGAAGGCCTGCATCAGCCCGCGCCGGTTGGCGATCTGCGTCAGCTGGTCGGTCGACACCTCTTCCGACAGGCGGCGCAGCTCGCCCTCCAGTTCGGCCACCCGCTCGGACAGCCCGACCGCCTTCGCATGCTCCGACTCGAGCCGGCCCTGCGCCTGGCTGACCAGCGACTGCACGGTGCGGCTCTCTTCGACCATCTCGCGCACAACGCCGGCCAGGCTCTCGAGCGAATCGGCCTTCTCGATGGTGTCGGCATAGCGGCCGACGCTTTCGTGGAAACGGCCGGTGTGCTGGCCCAGTTCGCCCAGCTCGCTGAGCATGCGGTTGATCAGCAGCTTCAGCGCATCGCGGGCACGCGCCCGGTCTTCGCGCAGCTGCTGCTGGCGCTCGCGGGTGTGGCCCAGCAGCTCGCTGACCGAGCGCACGCTGCGCGCGGTCAGCCCGCTGTCGATCTGCAGCTTCATCGCATCGACCTGACCGCGCGCCCAGCTGTCGTCCTCGGCCAGTTCGGCCAGGCTCGCGGTGAGCTCCTGGCACAGCCCGCTCAGCTGATCGACGAAGTGGTGGCGGTGCTGCAGCATGCGACGCGCGCGGTCGCACAGCGCGTCGAACTCGTCGGCCTGCAGCGGTGTCGGGCTCGGCTCTTCAAGACGCGCCAGCAGCTCGGCCAGCTGGCGCGACAGGTCGGCGCTCGGCGCCGGCGGCGGCGGCAGCGCAAGCTGCACGGTGCCGCTCAGGCCGTCGGCGACGCGGCGCCACAGCGGGAAAGCCGTGTCGGCATCGGCAGCCGTGGGCTCGCCCGACGACATCGCCGACGCCGCAGGCAGCGGCAGCGCATCGAGCGGCGCCGGGTGCGTCAGGCTGTCGTCGGCGTCGACCATGTCGTCGAGCGTGTCGCTCTCCCAGCTGCCCACCAGCTGCCCGAGCCGCTGCTGCAGGCGCTGCAGGTCGCTGCGGCTGCTGGACAGCACGCGCTGCAGGCTTTCCTTCTTGCGCGCCGCGGTCCAGTTGCGCCCGCCGCGCTCGATGCCGCGGGCGATGCGCTCGATCAGCGCGGCCAGCGCAGCCGCCTGGGTGGCGTTGTCGGCGACCGACGGCGGCGTCGTGGCAGCCTGCGCACGCGCCGAGGTCGGCTGGATGCCGGATTCGAGCTGGTAGGCACGCGCGTAGTTCTCGGGCGTCGGTTCCAGCTTGTCGACCACGAGCCGGCGCAGCGCGGCCTTGGCCAGCACGGCAGGCGTCTGCGGCGCCAAGGGTTTGGTGTCCATCGATCAGGTCAGGGAAATGGGAAACGGCAGGGAGCGGCACGGAACGCGTGCCCGGTCATTTGGGGGTGTAGCGGCTCGGCCGCGGCTCCAGGCTCGCGCGGATCGAGTCGGTCAGCTCGTCGCCGTCATCGGCATCGACGATCCACGGCGCCTTGCGCGGCAGCACCGTCTGCTGCAGCCACTGGTCGAGCGCCTCGGGCGCGAGCGCCTTGCTGAACAGGAAGCCCTGCATCATGCCGCAGCCCAGCCGGTGCAGCACTTCCATCTGGCGCATGTTCTCGACGCCTTCGGCCACCACGCGCAGGCCCAGCGAGCGGGCCAGCGCGATGATCGCGGTGACCACCGCCGAGCTCTGCGGCGTCATGCCGAGGTCGCGCACGAACGAACGGTCGATCTTCAGTTCGCTGATCGGCAGCGTGGTCAGGTAGGCGAGCGACGAGTAGCCGGTGCCGAAGTCGTCGATCGAGATCTCGACGCCGATCTCGTTGAGCCGGTGCAGCGTCGGGATGACGTTCTGCAGGTCTTTCATCAGGCCCGTCTCGGTGATCTCGAGCTCGATCGCATGGTGCGGCACGCCGTACGCGGTGACGGCCTGGTGGATGTGCTCGACCAGGTCGGTGCGCTCGAACAGCCGGTTCGGCAGGTTCACCGCGATCGAGTCGGCGAAGCCGAAGCTGTCCTGCCAGATCCGGGCCTGGCGCGCCGCCTCGCGGATCGCCCACTCGCTGAGCGGGATGATCAGGCCGGTTTCCTCGGCCAGCGGGATGAAGTCGCCCGGCGGCACCAGCGTGCCGCCGCGCTGCCAGCGCATCAGCGCCTCGGCCCCCACCATGCGCGCGCCGCGCACGTCGACCTTCGGCTGGTAGTGCAGCACCAGCTCGTTGCGCTCGATGGCCTTGTGCAGCGCGCTTTCGAGTTCGAGCTTCTCGCGACCCTTGCCGGCCAGCGCCGGCCGGTACAGCAGCGCGGCATTGCGGCCCTGCGCCTTGACCGAATACATCGCGACGTCGGAGTTGCGCATCAGGTCGGCCACCGACTGCCCATCGCGCGGGAACATCGCGATGCCGACGCTCGCGGTCACGAAGCACTCCTGGCCGCCGACGAAGATCGGCTCGCGCATCACGTCGAGCACGCGCGCGGCGACCCGCTCGGCATCGGTCTCGTCGGACACCTCGGGCAGCAGCGCGACGAATTCGTCGCCGCCCAGCCGGCCGACGGCCTCGAGCGTGCGGTGCGAGCGCGAGCCCATCGACTCGACGGCGCTCTCCATCACCTGGTCGGAGTGGCGCACGCACGAGCGCAGCCGGCGCGACACCTCCATCAGCAGTTCGTCGCCGGCGCCATGGCCCAGCGTGTCGTTGATGACCTTGAAGCGGTCGAGGTCGATCAGCAGCAGCCCGACCGGGTGGTTCAGCCGGCGCGCATGCTCGAGCGCGCGCTCGGTGCGCCAGATCAGCTGGCGGCGGTTCGGCAGCCCGGTCAGCGCGTCGAAGTTGGCCAGGTGGCGGATCTTGTCCTCGGCCATGCGCCGGTCGGTCACGTCCTGGACGATGCCGGTGTAGCCCGACAGGTTGCCGTGCTCGTTGAACTCGGGCTCGGCCTCGACGTGGATGATGCGCTGGCGGGCATCGGGCAGCGTGACCGGGATGTCGGTCGCCAGCACCGAACTGTGGCGGATCACCTCGTTCAGGATGGTCACGAAACCGTTGCGGTCTTCGTTCGGCACCATGCGCAGCAGCGCCCGCATGCTCGGCGTGTCGCCCGGGCCGAGGCCGAACACCCGCAGCCCCTCGACCGAGAACAGCGGGTTGCCGTGGCCGCGGTGCCAGTCGAAGCTGCCCATGCGCGCGAGGTCCTGCGCGCGCGCGAGCTTCGACTTGCTGCGCTCCAGTTCCTGGCGGGTGCGCGACGAGCGCAGCAGGTAGCGCAAGCGGCCGGCCAGCAGGCTCCAGTGCGTCGACTTGACGAAGAAATCGGTGGCGCCGACCTCGTAGGCGCGGGTGATCGACGCGTCGTCGTCCAGCCCGGTCAGCATCAGCACCGGCATCGATTCGAAGCCGGGCAGCGCGCGCAGCTCGCGGCAGGTCTCGAAGCCGTCGAGGCCGGGCATCAGCGCATCGAGCACCACCACGTCGGGCGACCAGTCGGCCAGGATCTGGATCGCCCGCTCGCCGCTGGTGGCCTCAGTGATCGCGAAACCGCGCTCGCGCAGCGCAATCGCGGTGAGCAGCAGGTTGACCTCGTCGTCGTCGACCAGCAGCACGCGCGGCTGGCCGAGCAGATCGTCGTCCGTCAGCGGCGCGCTTGAGCTCATCGAGTCAGCGGCCCAGCAAGCGGCGGGTGGCGGCCACGACGATGACCACCTCGGCCTGCAAGGCCACGATGCGATCGTCCATGCCCTGCGTCGCCTCGCGGCGGACCATGGTTTCGATTTCTGCGCAAATTTGAGACATCTTGAGGGCCCCGATGCTCGCGGAAGACGACTTCAGCGTGTGTACCACGTGGCGGATGCCCGTCAAGTCGTGAGACGCCTGAGCATCCTGCAATTGGGGGAGGAGCCGTTCGAGGGAGGTATCGAAAGCCTTCATGACCCGCTCGATCAGGTGGTTCTCGCCGCTCGGGTCGAGTTCGCGCAGGCGGTCGAGGGCACCGGCGTCGAGCACGCCGTCGTCGGCGGCGGGCGCGGGCGGCGCGGAGGCGGCAGGAGAGGCGGCCGCGCCGCCGGCGGCCGCGCTGTCGGGGTCCACGGGTGCTGCAGGGCGCAAACGTTTTGAAAGCATGGCGAGCAGTTGGCTTTGGCGGAAGGGCTTGGACAGATAGTCGTCGAAACCGAGTTCGAGGAAGCGTTCTTCGTCACCTCCCAGGGCATTGGCCGTCACGGCGATCACCGGCGTTTCGGTCGGCGTGAGGAAATCGAACCGCCCCGACCGGTTTCGTCGGAACCAGTTCAACGCCTCGACGCCGTCCATGCCGGGCATCTGGATGTCCATCAGCACGAGGTCGAAGCGCCGCTCGCACAACGCCTTCAGGCCCTCCAGCGCCGAAGCGCTGACCTGGACCTGGCACCCCAGCGCCCTCAGCATCTGACCGATGACCTCCTGGTTGACCGGATTGTCTTCGATGACAAGGATCTGTGCGTTCAGCCGGGGCGTCAAGCGCGTCGCGTCGACGCGCTGGCTGGAGATGCCCAGGATCGCCTGGCGCAGTTCGGCCTTGCGCACCGGTTTCGCGACGAAACGGTCGAAGCCGGCGCGGTGCGCCGCCCGCACGTCGTCCGGCGACGACACCGACGACAGCAGGATCATCTTCATGCCGCTGCCCGGGCGTTCCGGGCCGAGCGCCTGCAGCGCGTGGGCCAGCCCCATGCCGTCGAGGCGGGGCATGTGCATGTCGACCAGCGCCAGGTCGAAGCGCGGATCGACCGGCGTCGCGCCCGACAGGATCGCCAGCGCCTGCCGGCCGTCCTCGGCCAGCACCACCTGCAGGCCCCAGGCGCCCAGCATGTTGTCGAGCACGGTGCGGTTGGTCTCGTGGTCCTCGACCACCAGCACGCGCAGCGCCGGCATCTGCGCCGGCTCCAGCCCCGCCGAGGCGGTATCGCCGCCGGCCCCCTCGGCATGCGCCATCGGCATGCTGAAGATGAAGCGCGAGCCGATGCCCGGCGCGCTCTGCACCTCGATGTCGCCGCCCATCAGCTCGACCAGCTGCTTCGAGATCGCGAGGCCCAGCCCGGTGCCGCCATAGCGCCGCGACATGCCGCCGTGCGCCTGCGTGAACGCGCTGAACAGCCGCGGCAGCACGTCGTCCTCGATGCCGATGCCGGTGTCGCGCACCTCGAACTCCAGCCACAGCGCGCGGTCGGCCGACTGCGCCGGCATCGGCATGCGCACGTCGACGACGATCTCGCCGGCTTCGGTGAACTTGATCGCGTTGGCCACCAGGTTGGTCAGCACCTGGCGCAGCCGCAGCGGGTCGCCGTGCACGTGGCTCGGCATGCCGGGCTCCTCGCGGAAGCTCAGCTCCAGGCCCTTCTCGTGCGCCCGCGGCGCGAGCAGCTCCAGCGTGTCCTCGACCACCGAGCGCAGCGAGAAATCGACCGGCGCGAGCTCCAGCCGCCCGGCCTCGATCTTCGAGAAGTCGAGGATGTCGTTGATGATCTCCAGCAGCGCCTCGCCGGAGCGGTACACCGCCTGCGCGAAGCGCTTCTGCCGGTCGTTCAGCGCCGTGCCCAGCAGCAGCTCGGTCATCCCGAGGATGCCGTTCATCGGCGTGCGGATCTCGTGGCTCATGTTGGCCATGAACTGGCTCTTGGCCTGGCTCGCGGCCTCGGCGGTGTCGCGCGCGCGCTTCAGCTCGTTCTCGCGCTCCAGCTCTTCGGTGACGTCGGACACCAGGCCGTAGACGCGCAGCTCGCCGTCGGGCATGCGGCGCGAGCGGGTGCGCGAACGCAGCCAGCGCACGCCCTTCACCGGGTGCTGGATGCGCACGCGGATGTCGGCCGGCTGCAGCTGTTCTTCGAGCTCGCGGCGGGCCAGCAGCAGGTGGCGGTCTTCCGGCAGCACGCGCGACAGGAAGGAATTCGGCGTGCGCTCGAACTCGTCCTGCGGCGTGCCCCAGGTGTCGTAGCTGCTCTCGCTCAGGAAGTGGAAGCGGTCGCGCGCCGGGTTGGTGACGAACAGGCTGTCTTCCACCGTGTGCGCGAACTCGCGCAGCCGGCTCTGCGATTCCTGCAGTTCGCGCTCGGCACGGCGTTCGCGGGTCACGTCGCGCGCCAGCACGATCACCAGGCGCGGCGTGCCGTCGGCGTGGCGCAGCGCGAAGCAGCGGGCGCTGACGATGCGCGGGGCACCGTCGCCCTCGCCGCGCACTTCGACTTCGCTCTCGACCATGCCCTGCTCGGCCAGCGCGCGCGTGATCGCGGGTTCGCCGAGCACCGCGATGCCGCTGCCGAAGGCGGCGCGCACCGTCTTGCCCAGCACATGCTCGCGGCCCTTCGCGAACTCGCGCTCGGCATGGGTGTTGATCGCGACGATGCGGCGATCGGCCGCGTTCAGCACGAACAGGCTGACCGGCAGGTTCTCCATCAGCAGCTGCAGCAGCTCCGGCTCGGAATTGGCCGGCGCCGGCGTCGTGGGTAGCAGGATCGGGGCGGCCAGCGGAATGGGGACGGTGGCCGGCTGGGGGGTGTCGACGCGCCCGGCGCGCAGGTCCAGCAGGCGCTGCACGGTGTCCAGCACGCGGCGCAGCGCCGCCAGGTCGCGCCGGGCCGGCACGCCGTGCAGCTCCAGCACTGCGGCCGTGCCGTCGCGGCCATGCACCGGCAAGGCCATCACGCTGGCGCCGGAAGCCTGCATCGGCGCGAGGCAGATGCGGCCCTCGGCGACCGCGCGGCCGGTCGCGCTGAGCCGCGGGTGCACGGTGAAGCGGCCGGAATGCGGGTCGTCGTGCTGCGTCCAGGCCTGCAGCTGGGCGGCGTCGCCGGCGACCGACAGCACGCGCAACACCGCATGGCCCTCGGCCTCCAGGCCTTGCGCCAGCAGTTCGGCGGCGGCGTGCAGCGCGTCGGCCAGCGTGTCGGCCTCATCGACCTGGATCGCGACCTGCTGCAGCAGGCCCAGCCAGTCGTCGCCGGCCGGCTCCGTCGGCGCCACCGGCACCGGCGCGGCCGGCGACACGTCCGCCGGCGCAGCAGTCGACGACTTCAGCGCCTTGCGCGACTGGCGGGCACCGAACCATTGGGCGAGACGAGACAGTGGAGCAGGCATGGGTCAACGTACTTCCGGAAAAAATGCACAGCCTTGTGGGCCCACCAATGGGGACCCCGCCCAGGGAGCGGGGGTCTTCGCAGCACTTTCGGTGCCGCTCCAGCCGACTTGAGGCATCCGACACATTGGAAACCGGGTCGGCCCCCACAATGTCACGGCGCAACCACTCCTTACAATCGATCGGATGAATCTCGAGACCGTGCTGCCAGCCGGACTGCTGCTGCTGGCGGCCCTCGCGACCGGCGCCTGGGCGGCCCGGTCGAGACGGCAGCTGCGCCGCGCCGAGCAGGCGCTGCAGCACGAGCGGGCCGAGCGCCAGGCCGTTGCGCAATCGCTCGACTGCTGGCAGTGGCGCAGCGACGTGCAGCACCGGGTCGTGCAGTGGCGCCCGCCGCGCGGCGCGGCGCTGGCCGACTGGGCCGGTGCCGACGACGCGCCGCCGCTGTGGCAGCACTTCCAGGCCAGCGACACGCTGGTGCGCTCGCTGCGCACCGCGATGGACCAGCATGCGCCGCTCAGCGCGACCGCGCTGTGGCGCGCCGGATCGGCCGGCGTGCGCCACCCCTGGTCGCTGCGCGGCGAGCCGCTGCTCGACGCGCAGGGCCGCTTCGCCGGCTACGTCGGCACGGCCCGCGAGCTGACCGACCCGGGCGACCAGCGCCTCGGCGAACTGCTGCAGGCGCTCGCCGACCCGGTGCTGCGGATCGCGCCGCCGCCGCCGGGCCAGTTGGGCGTGCTGTACGAAACCAACGCGGCGGCCGAACGCTGGCTGCACATCGCCGACCCCAGCGCGCTGCCGCCGTGGCCCGAGCTGCTGCAGCGGCTGCCGGCCGGGCTGCGGCCACTGGCCGAGCAGGCGATCTCGCCGTCGCTGCATGCCGATGCGGCCAGCGGCAGCGCCGAGGGCTGGGAGCTGCAGGTGCACCGCCTGTTGCCGGCGCTGCCGCGTGCCGGTGCCGAGCTGCTGCTGATCTTCCACCGCCACGCGGCGGCGGCCGCGGCGACCGCCGCAGCCGCAGGAACCGCGGCCGACGAGCAGGAGTCGTTCAGCTACACGGTGTCGCACGACCTGCGCGCGCCGATCCGCGTCGTCGAGGGCTTCACGAAGATCGTCAAGGAGGACTACGGCCGCCTGCTCGACCGCATCGGCAACGACCACCTCGACCGGGTGCTGGGCGCCGCCGCGCGCATGAGCAGCATGATCGATTCGCTGCTGGCGCTGTCGCAGCTGTCGGCGCGGCCGCTGGCGCGCCAGCCGATCAACCTGTCGCAACTGGTGGGCTACATCGTCGACGACCTGCGGCGCGAGTCGCCGCAGCGCAATGTGAAGGTCGACATCGAGCCCGGCCTGCATGCGCAGGGCGACGCGACGCTGCTGCGCGTGGCGCTCGAGAACCTGCTGGGCAACGCGTGGAAATACACCTCGAAGCGCCGCGACGCGCACATCTGGTTCGAGGCCGGCGTGCACGAGGGCCGGCCGGCCTTCACGGTGCGCGACAACGGCGCCGGCTTCGACATGCGCTTCGCCGACCGGCTGTTCGGCGTGTTCCAGCGGCTGCACAGCGCGAACGATTTCCAGGGCACCGGCGTCGGGCTGGCGTCGGTGCGCAGGATCATCCGCCGGCACGGCGGCGACATCTGGGCCGAAGGCGAGGTGGATCGCGGCGCCCGCTTCCAGTTCTGGCTGCCCTAGGCGGCACCGCATCGAGGGAACGATTTGGAGGCGGCGATCACAGAACGTGATCTGTCCACCTTTCAATCCGTCATGCGCGCTTCTCCACTCGCCACCCGCCGCCACCTCCACCCGCACACACCGCCGCGACTCGACGGCGGGTCGATCCAGGTCGGCGATCTGGTCGCCCGGTTCCGGGAAACCATCGACAGCGCCACGGCGATGCCGCGCAAGCAGGCCCGACTGACGCGCCTGTTGCACACCCGCGATGCCGACGGACACCCCGTCCTGTCCCGTGCGGCATCCCATCGCGACACTGTCGACACGCTGATGAAGGCGATCTTCATGTCGACGTTGCCTTTCGACGCCAAGCGCGCGCTGATGGTGCAATCGCTCCACCTCATCGGCCGCACGCCGTGCGATGCCGACGCGCTGATCGACACGATCGTCGCCGCGCTTGGCCACCTGCGCGGTGCGGAATCCTCGTCCCTC
This sequence comes from Rhizobacter sp. Root1238, assembly GCF_001425825.1. Taxonomy (GTDB): domain Bacteria; phylum Pseudomonadota; class Gammaproteobacteria; order Burkholderiales; family Burkholderiaceae_C; genus Rhizobacter. Next base: position 102,166 of record NZ_LMDM01000013.1, on the reverse strand, counting down.
TACGACGGCCTGAACGCCGTGCTGCTCTTCACCATGCCGCCGGACATCCATTCGAGCCGCACGGCGTTCGAACTGCTGTTGACGCGTCGCGACATCGGGGCCTGCCGGACGGCCCTGATCGAGCTGATGCAGAGTGTCCGCATCGATTCGCTGACGTGTTGCCTGCGTCCGAAGGCGGGACGCGCGCTGGTGCATCGGCTGCTCGCTCACGAGGACACTGCGCCGTTGTTCCTCGACCTGGTGCTGTTGCTGCCGCGGATGCTTCCGCTCTGCTGGGCGACGACGCTCGAGAAGCTGCTCTTCGCCCGGACACGGCACGACCGCACCCCGCTGTGGACGGCCGACCTCGGCGCGCAAGGGGTTGCCGGCATCGTGATGTCGGTGCTGTATTTCATCCTCGAGCGCGACGACCTGTGCACCGAGGGCAAGTGCCGGCTGCTGATCGGCTTCGCCTCGCCGCCGGTCTGCGCACGCCGGGTCGGCTGGGCGCTGATCCAGCGCACGTACTCGACAGCCTTCGCGTCTCCTGTGCTCGACGACATCGCCGACGCGCGCCTGGTGGAGGTGGCCGTCCTCAGGCAATTCAAGCGTTGGAACGAGGCGCTGGATCCGCTCTGGGTGCAGCAGTCGGTCGCCGACGCGGTCGCACAACACCCACTGCCGCCCGCCGCCCGGGCGTCATTGCTGCAGCGGCTGCGGAACAGCCGCGGCACGGCGAACGGATCGGATCCCCGCGTCACGGCCGCGGGTCACCCGGCCGACAACAGCTCCACGGCCTGAAGCAATCGCTCCGCCTGCTGCGCAAGCGGCTGGCCTTCGCTCGCCGCCAGCCGCTGCAGCCGCTCCAGCGCCTGCCCGCGCGACAGCGAGTAGCGGTGCATCAGCACGCCGACCGCCATCGCCACCGGCTGGGCCAGCGCCTCGTGCGCGAGCGTGCCGGCCAGCGGTGCGGGCTCGCCGTCGCGCCGCTCGATCTGCGCGAAGGCCGCTTCGACCGCCGGCACGATCTGGCGAATGTCGAGCGGCTTCACGAGGTAGGCCACCGCGCCCAGCGCGCCGACCTGCGCGACGGTGTCGTCGTCGGAAAAGGCCGACAGGAACATGAACGGCATCTGGCAGTAGTCGCGCAGGTAGACGGCCACGTCGAAGCCGCTCTTGCCTTCCATGCGGATGTCGAGCAGCGCGAGATCGGGGCGGTGTTCGCGCGCCAGCAGGATCGCGTCGTCGCCGTTGTCGGCGTCGATGATGTCGTAGCCGGCCTGCGCGAGCCCGTGCGACAGCGTCGCGAGCACGAGGCGGTCGTCATCGACGACGAGGATCTTGCCTTTGTTCGTCATGGTGGGCTCGGATTGTGGCCGAAAGGCGATCTGTCCGGGGTGGATTGCATATGTGCAGCGAGGAATGGCGCGGCGGCGTTACCAAGCAAGTGCCCGAACCGACGACTTCGATCCCACCATGCAAGCCACACAGAGAGCCAGACCTTCTTCAACCCCCGTCGATGCCAAGGTGCCAGACCAGGACGGCACTCCAGCACCGTCCTTCGGCGACATGGTCGGGTCCCTCGCCATCCCGCTCGACACCCAGGAAGCCGTTGATCTTCGACAGGCCCTGGACTCCACCGGGACCCTGAAGCTGGGCAAGCTGTCGCCCGCCGCGGTAGGGGCGTTGGACGGCTTGTGGGCGTCACTGGCCGTGGCCGGCGCCCCGAAGGTGTCCAGCATCATCTTTCCCGAAGGCATGGCGGAGGTGCCGCCAGGCGTTCGAACGCTGCCGCACCTGGAACGCATCGAGTTGCCGCGCTTCGAGGGAGAGCTGGTGCACGGCGGGCTGGCCGGGCCGCTGGCGATCACGATCCATTCCGCGTCCTCGAAGCTTTTGAAGTTCGTGATCTCCAACAGCGACACGATCATCTGGTCCAACCTGAAGGAACGGCCGTGGCACTGGACTGTCAGCAACTACGACCAACAGGGCAATTTCATCGATCCGCCGACCTGCCACGAACCGCAGCGTATCGCCAGCTCTGCCAACGTGAATCCCACGGCTGACTACCAGCGGTCGATCATCGCGGCTTGCCAGACGAGCAAGGGAACCAAGGCGCTCATCAGGAAGAAGTGGCAACCTTCGAAGCGCGACCTGATGGACGCGTGGACCCTCATTCTGTGGAGGCCCGTCGACAAGAAAAAGCAGATCTCGTTGCTGCAACACCTGCAGAGGAATTGCCCGCCCATCGCGCTGGAAAACTTCCTCGTGCTGCTGGTCTCGATGCCCGCATTGACACCCGCCGACAAGACAATGCTGCTGATGAAGGCGATGGTGCCCACCGGGCAGCCGGTCGAGTCCGATCTGCAGCTTCCGGATCAGGTGGCCGACATCATCAAGAAGATGCCGGACAGTCACATCAATCCGGACCTGCTGCGGCTGGTCACCCCTTGCTGCCTGCAGTCCAGGCTGCACGACTGGGTGCGCAGCGACGCAGCAGAATTCTCCCGACTCGTCGCGAAGGTGATCGCCAGCAGCACCAGCGCGCTGCACCTGGGCTACCTGCTCGGGCCGGATCTTGCGGGCCGGACGCCGCTCCATGTCGCTGCGGCCGACGGCTGGTCGGAGGCGGCAAACGGGTTGATCACACAGGTTCTCGCTGCGAAGCATCTGACCGAAGAAGCGAGAACGCTGGTGGTCCGGGAGATGCTCGGCGCGAAAACGAAAGATGGCGACACCTTGCTGTGGCACGCCGCTGCGCGGGGCGAGGAGGTCTGCTCGAAGTTGCAGCTCCTGCTTCGCGAGGTGATTCTCAGCGGGGCGTTGACGCAGTCAGACAAGTTCCTGCTCATTGCCAAGCTGCTGCGCATCGAGCGGCCTCGTCCCGCGTTGATCGGCATCGTTCAGGACGTCGCCCTGGAGGCTGTCCTCGCGGCGGGCGACGATGGTCGCAGCGACGCGTTGAATCTGACGTTCCTGATCGACCTCCTGACCGCCACTTCCGACGGCATCAGTTCCACGATGCTCCATGACAGCATCGAGACGAATGGTCGTTCCAGCCTCATACCGATCGTGGCCGCCGTGGCTTCCTTCCCGAAAGTCGGACTGGACGGCAAGTTGCTGCCCTACCTGCTCGCCCGAACCCGCCACGGAAGAACGGCACTGCACTGCTGCTCATTGCGAAATGACGCGACGCAGGTCAAGGAGTTCGTGAACAACGTGCTCAACCTTTCCCCACAGGCGGGCGACCTGGCGCAGATCTGGACGGCCCCGGACGACAACAAGCACACGCCATTCTGGGCCGCGATCGACGCGCGCGCCTTTCGTGCGGCTGCGGCGTGGCTCGAGCTGGCCGCCTCGGCCCGGACCTCGAAACAGCCCCTGGCGCGCGCGCTCGTGGAAAGCGTCGTCCGCAACATCGACCGTGCCACGGAAGTTGAACTCAAATGCCTGCTGTCGGCCCGCGACAACGACGGGAAAGGCCTGCTTCACACCTTGGTCGCCAGCAAGCTGCACGACGCCATGACCTTCGTTGCCAACCGGTTGCTCGCCAGGAACTTCAACGAGGACACCATGGAAGCCTTGTGGACCGACGCCCTGCAGAGTGACCCGAGCGGCCCCTCGCTGCTGGTCGAGGCGCTCGCACATCGCAAAGTCCTCGACGAATTGCTCGGGTGCCTGATCGAAACGAAGAAGCTGAGCGCAGACGGCAAGCAACGCCTGCTGGCACTTCTGCTGAAGACGCCCAACGGCACGATCGATCGACACGCAAGCTTGCCCATCTCGATGGCGGTGATGAATTCCAAAGACACCACCGATGGCTGGAAGATCGCCCAGCAGGTGATGATCGACCTGCTGACCCGCGGCCCCGAGATGTCGGGAAAGCCGACGCAATTGCACCTCGTCGCCGTGAAGTCCGCGGACACGGCCCGGCCTCGAATCAGGCCCCTCTGGGCCTGCTGCGCAACAACATCATCTCGCCCTCAGCGCTCGGCGCGTACCTTGGCGCAAGGGACGAGCAAAAGAGGACGGCGTTCGATGTCGCGGTCGTGAACCGGAAAGTCGATGTCGTGGCCACGTTCCTGCATGTCGCCGCCGACGACGCTGCACACGCCGAACCCGCGGTCTTCCATGAGTTCGTCGCCGGCAGCATCGCCTCGGCCGACCAAGCCCTGTTGACCGCGTTGCTGGCGCCCGATGACACCGGCCGCACGGTCTTCCACGCCGCTGCGTCGGTGGGCGACGACCGCGCAGCGCAGTTGCTGATCACCAGCCTGCAGGCTCCCACGCTCGACGCCGACGACGTCGTCCCGCTGCTGGCGGCCGCGCTGGGCCCGGACGCGCGAACCGGCAAGACGCTGCTGGCGACGTTCGCCGGCAATCCTGCCGCCTTCGACGCGCTCCGTCCGGTGATTGCGGCACTGGCCAGGTCGCGCTGGCACGACGAGCACAAGCATGCGCTGTGGAACGCCCTCGTCGGGACGCAGCGACTTCCACGCAAGGCGGCTGCCGCGGTGCTGGAACTGCTGTCGGATGCCGTCGGTGACCTGCTGCCAGGGTCGATCCGCCAGACGCTGGAGGACTGGCAGGCCGTCACGGCGCGGGTCGCCGAGGTCGAACCGCCGATTCGCCATCCCGGCGATGCACAGTACCTGTCCGATCGCCATGTCGACATCGACCATGTCCTGCATGGCAGCATGAATCCGGAAGGCCACGCCGTCGGAGGCCATGCATCGTTGAAGGCCAACAGCAAGCGGCTGCGCATGCGCCCCGGTGCCCGCATCACCTCGCACGGCAACGACACCTTCACGGGGTTCGTCGACATCAAGCCGCCGGGCGCCGCGAGCTGGGTCGAGAAGATCGAGCCTTCGACCTTCTTCCCGCCGGCGTGGACAAGCAGGCGGATCAGGCACGAGATCGCCACCGCGCTGCGCCGTGGCGATGCCTTTGCCAGTGGCGAAGGTCCGTGGGACAGCCCTTCGGATTCCGGCGTGCGGATTCGCTTCTACAGGGATCGCAACACCGGCATGGTGACCTGCTTTCCGCTGGCCGGCTGACACGGCGCGGGCCTCACGCCGTCGCGATCCGCGCCACCCCCGGCGGCTTCAGATCGACCACCGCCACCACGCGCGGCCCCAGCGCCTCGATCGACAGCTTCGCGCTGCGCCGCGGCAGCAGCGCCCGCACCAGCCCGAGCCCGGACACCCCGCCGGGGAACTGCGCGAGGCTGAAGCCCTCGCTCAGCCGGCCCTCGTTGCCGATCAGGATCTGCACGCCGTCGTCGCCGCATGCCAGCGTGCAACTCACCGGGGCATCGCCGGGGCTGTGCTTGATCGCGTTGGTCAGCAGCTCGTTGACCGTCAGCGCGATCGGGATCGACTCGGCCTCCGGCAAGGCCCAGGCTTCCGGCTGCGGCCCCTGCACGTCGAACACGATCGTGCGGCCGAAGGTGCGCTGCACCGAGCCGGTGATCGCCTCCAGCACGCTGCGCACCCGCAGCGGGCCGCTCATGCCGACCTGCAGCCCGTAGACCTGCGCGATCGCCTGCACCTGGCCGACCACCTCGGCCATCACGCCGGCCACCTCGGGCTTGCGCGTCGCGATCTGCTGCAGCAGGCCGGCCACCCCCTGCAGGTTGTTCTTGATGCGGTGGTGCACTTCCTTCACCAGCATCTCGCGTTGCGCGATGGCCGCCTCGAAGCGCGCCTCCTGCGCGGCGCGCTGCTCGGTGACCTCGGTGGCCACCATCAGCAGCTGGTCGGCCGGCAGGCCGTCGGCCGAGAGCGGCAGGTAGCGCGCATCCCACACCTGGACCTGGCCGTCGACCTCGCTGCGGTACTCGCGCTGCGTCACGCGGCCGGCGGCCAGCGCGTCTTCCATGTCGCGGCGGCGCTCGGCGGCGATCTCCGGCGAGAAGATCTGCTCCGGCGTGCGGCCGATCAGCTGCGCCGGCGAGGTCGACGCATTGCGCGCCGCCACCTCGTTGACCTGCAGGATGCGCAGCGTGTGCGCATCGCGCAGCGTGATCGCCAGCGGCGCGGCCTCGATGATGCGCTGCAGCGACGACTGCGCCTCGGCGATGCGCGCCTCGGCCTGGCGGCGGCGCTCGATGTCGAGCAGCGCATAGGTCAGCTGCCGACCGGTGACGACCGCGTTGCCGACCACCCAGAACTCGCGGCCGTCGCGCGCCTTCACGCGGCATTCGAAGGTCTCGGCCTGGCCCTCGACCAGGTCGTCGAGGTACTCGGTGCGCAGGAACGGATGCTCCGGCTCCGGCGTCGCGACGGTGGCCATCGGCTGGCCGACGAAATCCTCCAGGTCGCCGCCGAACATGCGGCGCGCCGAGCGGTTCATCCATTCGATGCCGTCGCTGCCGACGGTGACGATGCCCACCAGCACCGAATCGAGGATGGCCCGCGTGCGCTCGGCCTGCAGCGCGACCTCGCTGGCCAGCGCCTCGAGCTCGGCCTGCTGGGCCTTCAGCCGCGTGATGTCGGTCAGCACCGCGATCAGCTCCTGGCCGTCCTCGCCCTCGCCGGCGCGCCGCACCGACAGCGAGCACCAGTGCCGCGGGCGCCCGCGCATGTCGACCGCGATCTCGGTCTCGTGCACCCGGCCGGCGGCCAGCGATTCGTCGATCTGCGCCACCAGCTGCCCCACCTGCGGCTGCGCGGCCAGCAGCTCCTGCAGGCTGCAGCCGGCCACGTCGCCGGCGCGGAAGCCGAGCAGCACCTCGAAGCGCCGGTTGCAGCGCACCAGCAGGTTGCCGCGCAGGTAGGCGATGCCGACGGTGGTGCTCTCGAGGATGGTGGTCAGCTCGCGCAGCAGCATCTCGCTGCGCTGCTGGGTCTGGTGCTGGTCGGTGATGTCGAGCGTGACGACCGAGGTGGTGCGCTTGCCCGACGCGAGCGTCGCCGGCTCGACCCGCGTCAGCAGCCAGCGCAGGCCGTGCTCCGGATGGCGGATGGCATAGCGCACCTCAGCGCGCTGGGCCAGCCGCAGCGCCTGCTGCAGCTTGTCGTACTCGGGCAGCGATTCGGGCAACACCACGTCGCGGCGGATCGACTGCAGCGCGGCGGCGGCGCCGACCGCCGACTCCGCGGCGCTGCCGAACACCGCGCCGTGCTGCACCCAGCCGGACGATTCCTGGAAGGTCGCGAGGCCGACGCCGGCGGTGTCCATCAGCGCGCCGATCTGCATCTGCGCCAGGTCGCGCTCTTCCTCGACACTGCGGTCCTCGACGATCGCCATGTAGCGGCGCTGCCCGCTGCCGCTCTGGTAGCAGCGCACGACCCCGCGCAGCCGGCGCGGCGTGCCGTCGGGCTGGCCGGACTGGCCCGGGTGATGCACCCACGCCTGCGTCTCGACCGGGCTGGAACCGGGGCGCAGCAGCGCCAGCGGCTTGCCGTCGTGCCAGGCCATCAGCTGCTGGATGCCCGCAGACGCCTCGGACATCAGCACCGGCACGTCGCCCGCCAGCGCCTCGAAGGCCGGGTTGCTGCGCACCAGCAGGCCCTGCTCGTCGAACAGCACCATGCCGACCGGGCTGAGCTCGAACCAGTCGTCGAGCTCGCGCACCGAGCGGTCGGCACGTTCGCGCGCGATGTGCTCGGCGGTGCTGTCCTGCAGGATGCTGACGGTGCGCGCGCGGCCCTGCGCATCGCTGCCGACGCGCCATGCGGCGCGGAACCAGCGCTCGCGGCCATCGGCATGGATCAGCCGGCGCTGCACCAGGCGGGTGGTGCCGGCGGCGCTCATCTGCTGGCGGTAGGCGCGGTTGAGTGCGCGGTCTTCGGGCGGCTGCAGGTCGAGCGGGTCGTGGCCGACCAGCTGCTCGCGCGTGAAGCCGGTGAACTCGAGGTAGGCGTCGTTGGCGTCGATCAGCTTGAAGTGCTCGTCCTGCAACGTGACGGGGAATGGCGCGTCCCAGAACATCGTGCCCATGTCGGGCATGGCCGGCGGCGGCGCGGCGTCGGCGGTGGGTGCCGGCACGGGAGCCGCCGCGGCCAGGCGCAGCGCGTGGCGGTCCGCGTCCAGCGGCACCAGCGCGACGCCGAAGCGGCGGCCGTCGTGCAAGGTGAGGGATTGCTGCAGCTCGCCCGCAGTGCCGCCGGCCAGCACACGCGTCACGGCAGCGACCAGCGGTTCGCCCAGCACCGGCGCGAGCTGCGCCAGTTGCCGCGCCGGCTCGCCGGGGATCAGCCGCAGCGCGGCCGTGTTGGAGAAGACGATCCGCGCGCCGCGGTCCAGCACCAGCACGGCGTCGGACAGCACGTCGAGGAGTTGGCGCAGGGCCTTGGGGTCGGAGAGGGACATCGTGTGACAGCGGCAGCCCGGCAGAGGCTGCGCGCAGTGTACGCAGCGCGAGGCGACGGGCAGGCGGAACTTGCGGTGCCGCGCGGTTACTCAAGATGGCAGCTCAATGCGGCGCCTTCGTCGCTTCAAGGACAGCCTCATGATTTCTCAGCGATGCATCCACCGCTCCCATCACAGGACAGCGGACCCGTACCTGCCGGATCCGCATCGAGATCCCGCCCTTCCCCCATGCCACGACCTCGTGGAACCCATGCCGACCATTGAACTCGGCCCGCAAACCTGCCCCTGGCCAAAGTTGACGCAACGTTGGCTGAGAACATTGCAGGGCATCCGTCGCGGCGAGTTGCGCCACCTGAAGGCCAACAACGCCACCCTGCGCCTGGCCACCGAAGCGCTGAAAATCGACACGGTGTCCTCGATGTCCGTCAGACTGACGCCGCCCCTCGCTGAGGCCGACTTCACGGCCTTCGCCGCAGCGGTGCAGCACAGCCACCTGAACGCGATCCGGGTCGTCTGGGCGTCGGATTCAGACTTGGAGATGGACGACTCGGGCAGCGAGCCGTTCATGCCATCGGATGATGAGGAGAAGGAGCCCGCCAGCGACCAGCCGCTGCAGCTGATCGACGCGGTGCGGCGCAACGATCGCATCCGGGTGGTCGCGTTGGAACTGGACGGGAGCCCACCCCATCCCGAGGTGCTGAATTGCCTGCGCGACCTGAACGGCCGGGAAATCCACCTGTCCCTCGGCACCCACCGCGGACCCTGGTCGGCCCATCGACTGCCGGACGCCCTGCGCTCCCTGACCACCAACGGCAGCCCCGTCTTGCGCTGCTTGTCGCTGGTGGTGGGGGACGTCGACCACGCGTCGACGGGCTGGCTCGGCGAACTCCAGCAGCTGCCTTCGGTGGAACTCGCCGAGTTGAATCTGTGCTTCTCCAGCATTCCAAGCCGCAAGCTGGCCTTGCAGCTCCTCGTCCACTTCATCCAGAACCATCAGTTGCACACGCTGGTGCTGAAGGGCGCCCCCTCGACACATCCGTCCAAAGCATTCCTGTCTGGCGGCGAGATGCAGGCCATCCTGCTCGCCTTGGAACGCAACACGACGCTGACCACCCTCCAGATCGACATCTCCTGTTCGAAGGAAGGGCTCTTCAAGCCGACCGACACGGGAAAGATCGCGTTGGCCAGACTGCTGGGCCGCAACCTGGTCGCACTTCATCACCGCAACCTGGACACGCCGAGGGAACCGCGCGCCAGCGCGTCGAAACGCCGGCGCATCGCCCGGCACCACCAATTGCCGATTTGGTCGCAGGACCGCGCCATCACGATGCTTTACACCTCTCGGCTGCAAGACTTGTGGAGTGCCGTCGGACGTTCGCAGGCGCTGGAACGGCAGTTGCCGGAGAACGACCAGGCCCGGCAGCAATACATCTCCGAAGTCATCGCATGGAAGGCCACGCGGCTTCAGCGGGAGATGAAGAGCAAGCTGGGCCATACCCCTGCGGCGCAGGTCGACGAGCAGTTGGCCGCGCTGCGGCAGGCAGCAGGCGTGGAGCCTGGCTACCACGTGACCGGCAAACCCGCGCGCGAATTCGAATTCGATTGATCCGGCATCGCACGTCCCGTGCGCTGCCGCTCGCTCGCTGGCTCAGTCGATCTGCGACGCCGACGTCAGCGCCCCCAGCACCGCCCGGTTGATCTCGCTGACGCTCAGCATCAGCGTGTCGGCCGCGGTGCGGAAGTCGTACAGCGATTCATGCTCCACCGCCTGCACCAGGTCGAAGTACGGCTGGTACGGGCCGGTGCCGTCGACCAGCGCTTGGTAGACGCGCTCGGGCACCGGAATCGTCTTCATCAGGTCGGAGAACGGCTGCTTGAACATCCGGTCGAGCAGCGAGAACACGCCGCAGATGAACATCTCGTTGCGCATCTCCTCGTCGCCCGACGAGCGCACCAGCTCTTCCATCAGCAGCCCGCGGCGCACCGCCGCGAACATCACCGGCTTCATGTTGACGTCCTTGCCGGCGGTGGCCAGCAGCAGCGCCAGCCAGCGCTTCAGGCGCTGGTAGCCGAGCATCATGATCGCGTGGCGGAACGAGCTGATCTCGACACGCAGCCCGAAGGCCGGCGAGTTGATGTAGCGCATCAGCTTGAAGGCGAGCGACGGGTCGCGCTTCAGCGTGTTCTCGAGCTTCTCGATCGGGTCCTGCGCGTCCACGCGCTGGATCAGCTCGACGATCACCTGCAGGTCGATCTGCACCGCCGACTTGCCCTTGGCCTGCGCCTCGTGGATGGCGTCGTCGATCGGCCAGCCGAGCACCGCGGCGGCGCCGCGCGAGAAGCTGGCTTCCATGTCGGCCAGGTTGCGCACGCCCGACTGCACGTGCGAGATGTTGCGGGTGACACCGGCCGGCGCCACGTTGCCGGTTTCATTGACGCGGCGGTCGTCGGCCAGGTCGATCAGCGAGAACTTGAAGCAGGGCAGCAGCTCGCGCGGCAGTTCCTTCATCGGCCGGCCCTTCAGCAACAGCGTGTTGCCGCCCCGGTGCAACGCCTGCAGCGCCGCGACGTTGGCTTCGTCGCAGGCCATGAAGGCCGGGATCTCGATCATCAGGTTGGCCGACGGGCTCGCGCCCATCAGGTCCTGCAGCAGGCTTTCGCTGACGATGTTCAGCGACGCCCGGCCGCCGTCGGCCGGCCACACGCCGCCCACGGCGTGCAGCAACTGCGCCACATCGGGTTTCAGCTCGGGGCGCAGCGGATAGATCGTCAGGCGGGTGGCCGTCACGGCGCGGCTGCGGTCGATGAACGGCGAATAGCCGAGGGCGACCTGCCCGAGTGTGGCGTTGTCAGTCACGCGAAGTTCTCCAGGATCAAAAAGGAAGGCGCCGAAGGCGCTTCGGGGGTGGGCCTCACCCGCCGCTCAGGTAGTTGAACAGCGACAGTTTCTGCACCATCGTGTAGGCCTTGAGCGAGGCATCGTACCCGGTCTGCTGGTTCGCGAAGTCCGAAATTGCGCTCGTCATGTCCAGGTCCTCGGCATCCGAGCGCGCCGTCTTGCTCGACAGCTGCAGCGAGTCCAGCCGCCCGGTGACGCCGTCGATGCGGTTCAGCGTCTCGCCGACACGGGTGCGCGCGCCCGAGATGTTGGCCATCACCTGGTCGAGGTTGGCCAGGTTGTCCGCATTCGACTGCGCGATCTGCGTGCCGTTGCGCAGCGGCGTCTTCAGGTCGGCGATCGCCTTGTCGAGCGTGTCGAACACGGTCTGGCCGGTGACCGACGGCGTGATCGTGAATTCGTCCAGGTCGGCCGGGTTGCCGGCGATGTTGGCCGACATGCCGTCGATCTGGATCGCCTGGCCGGGCTTGAACGGCATGCCGACCTGCGCGGTCGGTGCACCGTCCTGCAGGATCGAATAGGTGGTGGTGCCGCCGGTGACGCTGAACTGGATGCTGTAGGTCGAGCCGGTCAGCGCCGACGGATTGGTGACGCGCCCGCTGTCGATCCACGCGGTGCCGGTCGCGGTCACGGCATGGGTGTCGAACACGCCGTTGCCGGAGCGGGCCTGCATCCAGATCTGGTCGCCGTTGGTGGTGATCGGCAGCGCTTCGTCGGACGCCACCTCGGCCTCGCCGTCGCCGCCCTGGTAGACGACGCCGCCGGCCGCATCGAGGAACGGCGCCTGGCCGGCGCCCTGCCCGCCGAACAGGTAGGTGCCGGCGCCGTCGGCCCGGTTCGCCACCGCCATCAACTGCTTGCGCAGTTCGCTGATCTTGTCGGACAGGCCCTTGCGCTCGGCGTCGGTGTAGGTGGCGTTGCCGGCGGCAATCAGCGTCTCGCGCACCTGCTGCAGCAGGTCGGTCGCGTCGCCGAGCGCGCTTTCGGTCAGCGTCATCGCGTTCTTGCTGGCGTCGACCGCGCGCTGGCCGGCGACGGCCCGCTTTTCGGCCGCCAGCGCCCGCTCGGCACGCGCTGCGGCGGCCGGGTCGTCGCTGGCGCGGTTGACGCGCTTGCCGGTGGTGAGCTGCTCCTGGGCCGAGCTCAGGTCGTCCTGCCGCTTCATCAGCTGCTGGAGCGAGGCGTCGTAGGAGTTGGAGGTGCTGATGCGCATGTTGTCGAGGTCCCGGATCAGCCTGCCGCGGTCTGCAGCAGGGTGTCGAACACTTGCTGAGCGACCTGCAGCATCTTGGCTGCGGCCTGGTAGCTCTGCTGGTACTGGATCAGCTTGGCGGCCTCTTCGTCGAGGTTGACGCCCGATTTGTTGGCGCGCGCCGATTCGGCCTGCGTTGCGGCGGAATCGGAGATGCTCGCCGCGGTCTGCGCGCTCTGCACGCGCACGCCGATGTCCGACAGCGCACTCGCGTACGCGTCGGTGATGGTCTTGCCCGGCGTCACCGTGCCGTTGGCCAGCGTGCTGCCGCCGACGATGCCCTTGGTGCCGATGCCGACGAAGGCCAGCGCATTGCCGTTGTTCGCCTCGGTCGACGTGGTCGGCTTCACCGCCACCGTGTCGCCGGTCTTCGGCACGCCGTTCAGCTTCAACTCGAAGCCGTTCAGCGCGATCGGCGAGCCGGCGGTCCAGGTGCCGGTGCCGGCGGACACCTGCGCGCCGGTCGAATCGAGCAGCTCCCAGTTGTAGTCGCCGGTGTCGGAGGTGAAGCTGACGTTGGCCGTCAGCGTGCGGTCGAGCGAATTGCTCACCGCGGCCAGCGACGCCAGCGTCGCGGTGCCCTTGTTGGTGGCCGCGAAGGTCGAGGTCACCGGCGATGCCGCGGCGATGCCGTTGGGATCGCTCAGCACCGCGCGCATGTCCTTGGCCGCATTGCCCACCGGCTGCAGCAGCGTGCGGTCGCCGGCCACCGAGGCGCCGGCCGTCATCTGGATCGTCATGCCGTCGACCGTGATGCCGGCGGCCATCTGCGCGGCGCTGAACGGGCTGCCGACCGCCGCGGTGTTGTCCGACAGCCGCGTCAGCGAGTAGTTGGTGCCGTCGAACTGCAGCTCGTAGTCGCTCGCCTGCACCTGCGTGGTGTCGGTCAGCGTGACGCCGAAGACCGCGTCGCCGGCATTGCTGGCGGCCGGCAGCGAGCGCGGCGCGCCCACCGCATACAGCGGCGAGCCGAAGTTGGCCGGCTTGCCCATGTCGAGGCCGAGCGACTGCTGCTGGTTGACCGCGCCGCTGATCGCCGCGGCCATCTGGCCGAGCAGGTTGCGCGCGTCGACCAGGTCGTCGTTCTGGAAGCGCAGCATGCCGGAGATCGAACCGTCGCTCAGCGCATCCTGCGGGATCATCGACGACAGGCCGCTGCCGACGCTGATGCCCAGCTGCACCTTCGACGGGTCGTAGGCGTCGGGCACCGTCGTCAGCTTGTTCGCGTTCGCGCCCAGCACCAGCGCCTGGCCACCGCCGACGAACACGCCGATGCTGCCGTTGTCGGCCTTGATCGTCGTCACGCCGATGTAGCCGCTGATCTGGCTGATCAACGTGTCGCGCTTGTCCAGCAGGTCGTTCGGCGGCTGGCCGGTGCCGTTCAGCGCCTGGATCTGCTCGTTCAGCTTGCCCACCTGCTGGGCCAGGCTGTTGACGGTGTCGACCGAACTCTTGATGTCCTGCGTGACGCCGGTCTGGATGCTCTGCAGCTGGTCGCCCGCGGCCGCGAACTTGTTGGCCAGCTCCTTCGCACGGGCGATCACCACCTGGCGCGCCGACGAATCGGCCGGCTGGTTGGCGACGTCGACGAACGCGTTCAGCAGCTCGCCGGCCGAGTAGCCGACGCCCGACTTGCCGGTGCCGAACACCGACTCGATCTGCTTCAGCTGCTCGGCACGCGCGGCGTCGCCGGCGGCGGTGGCCTTGGTGGCCGAGGCCTGCGTCGTCAGGAAGCTGTTGTACGAGCGGATGACCGAACTCACGTTGACGCCCTTGCCGAAGAAGCCGGCGCCGGTGAACTGGCCCTTCGCGGTCTCCAGCACCACCTGCTGGCGCGAGTAGCCCTCGGTGTTGGCGTTCGCGATGTTGTTGCCGGTGGCCTGCAGCGCCGCGTAGTTGGCGAACATCGCCCGCGTGCCGATGCCCAGTAGTGCCGAGGAGCTCATGCGTCGGTTCCTCGCTTACGCGGTGGCGCGCTGCAGGCGCAGCGTGGTGTTGATCATGTTGGTCAGCTTCTTCGCGTACTCCGGGTCGGTCGCGTAGCCCGCGCGCTGCAGCCCGTGCGCGAAGCCCTGGGCCGAGTTGCCGGCCGCCACCACCTTCGAGTAGCGCGGGTTGTCCTTCATCAGCTTCGCGTAGTCCTTGAACGACTCCTCGTAGCTGGCGTAGGCGCGGAACTTGGCCTGCACCTTGTGCGGCTGGCCGTTGACGACCTCGGTGGTCGTGACCGTCGTGGTCGGGCCGGTCCAGTCCTTGCCCGCCTTGATGCCGAACAGGTTGAACGAGCTGCTGCCGTCGGTGTTCCGGATCTCGTGCCGGCCCCAGCCGGATTCGTGCGCTGCCTGCGCGACCATGAAGGTCGCCGGGATGCCGGTCTCGGCCTCGGCCGCCTTCGCGGCACTGTCGTGCAGCTTCAGGAAGCCGACCTGGCGCTCCTTGCCCTGCAGAGAAGCCGGCAGCGGCGCGGTGCCGGTCTGGCCGGTGGCGGCCACCGTCTGCGCCGAGGCCGAGTCCTTGGCCATGTTGGCCAGCGGCTCGCCGAGCTGGCGTTCCAGGTGCTTGGCAATCATCTCCGACAGCCCGCCCGGGCGGCCGCTCAGCGACTGCGCGAGCTGCGTGTCCAGCAGCTCGGTGCCCATCTGCGTGCCGGAGTTCTCGAGCATTCCGGAACTCAGCGTCGCCTGGCGCATGCTCTTCATCAGCTGCTGCATGAAGAGGCCCTCGAACTGCTTCGCGGTCTCCTTGATCGCGGCCTTCGGGTCCTTCGACGCGCTGTAGCGCAGCGCATCGACCCCCTTGGTGTCGCTCGCGAGGCTCTGGCTCTGCAGGCCGGGTTGGATCGGGTTGATCGCCATCAGATCACCTCGAGTTCAGCGTTGAGGGCACCGGCGCTCTTCATCGCCTGAAGGATCGCCAGCAGGTCCATCGGCGTCGCGCCGAGCGCGCTCAGCGCCTTCACCACGTCGGCCAGCTTCGCGCTGGCCGGCAGCTGGATCAGCGTGCCGGCCTCCTGCTTGATCGTGATGTCGGCCTTTTCCTTCGTGACGGTGCTGCCGCCGCTGGACAGCGGCGACGGCTGGCTGATCACCGGCGTCGTGCTGATCGTCACCGACAGGTTGCCGTGCGCGACCGCGCAGGCGCTCAGCGTGACGGTCTGGTTCATCACCACCGAACCGGTGCGGGCGTTGATCACCACCTTGGCGGCCGGCGCGGCCAGCTCCAGCGGCAGGTTCTCGATGTCGGCCAGGAAGCCGACGCGCGCGTCCGGCGAGGCCGGCATGCGCACGCGCACGACGCGGCCGTCGATCGCATGCGCGGTGTCGGCGCCCATCTTCGCGTTGATCGTGCGCGCCACTTCGCGCGCGGTGCTGAAGTCGCTGGCGTTCAGGTCCAGCTGCAGGAATTCGCCCTGGTTCAGCGGCGTGGCCACCGCCCGTTCGACCGTCGCGCCCTCGGGCACCCGGCCGGCACTCAGGTGGTTGATCTGCACCTTGGAGCCGGCCGCCGACGCACCGGCACCGCCGACGATCAGGTTGCCCTGCGCGAGCGCGTAGATCTGGCCGTCGGCGCCTTTCAGCGGCGTCGCGATCAGCGTGCCACCGCGCAGCGACTTGGCATTGCCCATCGACGAGACGTTGATGTCGATCGTCTGGCCCGGCTGCGCGAACGGCGGCAACTGCGCCGTCACCATCACCGCGGCGACGTTCTTGACCTGCATCGTGGTGCCCGGCGGCACGGTGACGCCCATCTGCTGCAGCAGCGCGTTCAGGCTCTGCTGCGTGAAAGGGGTGGAGGTGGTCTGGTCGCCGGTGCCGTCGAGGCCGACGACGAGGCCGTAGCCGACCAGCTGGTTGGCGCGCACGCCCTGGACGGCGGCGACTTCCTTGATGCGGGCCGCCTGCGACGGCATCGGCCACCACAGCGCCGCGCTGGCCGCGACGACCGTCAGGCTGATCATCAGCCGCAGGAGCTTTTCGGTGGCAGTGGTGTGGGTGGTTTGCATATCGGCTTCATCGCAGGATGAAACCGATTCTGCGGAAACTTAAATGGGCAGAACGTTCAAAAAGAACCGCCCGAGCCAGCCTATTCCCTGGGCATCGGCCTGCGCGCCACGGCCGCGGTGCTCGATGCGCACGTTGGCGATCTGCGCCGACGCGACGCTGTTGCCCGGCTGGATCGCCCGCGGGTCGACCTGGCCCGAGAAGCGCAGCACGTCGACGTTCTGGTTGACGCCGATCTGCTTCTCGCCCGCCACCACCAGGTGGCCGTTCGACAGGACTTCCGTCACGGTCGCGGTGATGATGCCGGAGAAGTCGTTGGTGTTCTCGGTGCTGCCCTTGCCGGCGAAGGTGTTGGCCGAGTTTCCGGCCGCGTTCGAGCGCAGCAACGCGTTCGGGTTGACCAGCGGCAGCGCACTGACGCCGGCCGCCACCGAGCCGCTCTTGTCGATGGTGCTGGTGCTCTTCTGGCTGGCCGAGACTTTTTCCACGATCTGCACCGTCAGCGTGTCGCCGACGAGCCGTGCGCGGTAGTCCTCGAACAGCGGCCGGTACTGGCCCGACTGGAAGATCGAGCCGTTGTTGACCGACGGCGCCGCGACCGCTTCCGGCCGCGCACGCGTCGGCTCGGCCACGTCGACCTTGGGCAGCGGATAGAGCGTGCTGCAGCCGGCGAGCAGGGCCGGCACGGCGAGAAGAGCAATTCGCTTCATGACGGTCTTTACAGTTGGCTGAGTTTCTGGAGCATCTGGTCGGAGGTCGTGATCGCCTTCGAATTGAGTTCGTAGGCGCGCTGGGTCTGGATCATCGAGACCAGTTCCTCGACCGGGTTGACGTTCGACGTCTCGACAAAGCCCTGCTGCACCAGGCCCAGGCCGTTCAGCCCCGGCGTGCCGGCGCTCGGCGTGCCGGAGGCGGCGGTCTCGGTGAACAGGTTCTGGCCCTTCGGCTCCAGGCCGGCCGGGTTGATGAAGTTCGTCAGCTGCATCTGGCCGACGGTCTGCGGCGCCGACTGGCCCGGCAGCGTCACCGTGACGGTGCCGTCGTTGCCGATGCTCACGCTCTGCGCGTTGGCCGGGATCGTGATGCCGGGCTGCACGGTGTAGCCGTTGTTGGTCACCAGCTTGCCGGTCGAGTCGACCTGGAACGAACCGTCGCGGGTGTACGCGTTGGTGCCGTCGGGCATCTGGATCTCGAAGAAGCCGCTGCCGCGCACCGCCACGTCCAGCGTGTTGCCGCTCTGCTGAAGGTTGCCCTGGCTGAAGCTGCGCGAGGTCGCGACCGCACGCGTGCCCAGCCCGACCTGGTAGCCGGTCGGCAGCGTGGTCTGCTCGCTGCTGTTGGAACCGGCCTGGCGCAGGTTCTGGTACATCAGGTCCTCGAACACCACGTGCGACTTCTTGTAGCCGTTGGTGGCCGAGTTGGCGAGGTTGTGCGAGATGGCGTCCAGCTGGGCCTGCTGGGCCTCCATGCCGGACTTGGCCGTCCAGAGTGAATTCAACATGGTGAGGGTTCCTTCGGTTCAGCGGGAGGTCAATTCATCGACAGCAGTTGCGCGGCGGCCTTCTCGTCGCCCTCCGCGGTCTGCAGCATCTTCATCTGCGATTCGAACTGGCGCGCCGCGGCGATCATCGACACCATGGTCTCGATCGGGCTGACGTTCGAGCCCTCGAGCGCACCGTCCTGCACGCGGGCATTCGGGTCGGCCTGCAGGTCGCCATTGGCCGAGCGGAACAGGCCGTCGGTGCCGCGTTCGAGCGGCGTGTCTTCGGTGGCGGTGACCAGCTTCAGCTTGCCGACCGCGGTGATCTTCCCGTCGATGCCCTTGGCACTGACGGTGCCGTCGGCGCCGACCGAGATCTCGGTGTTGGCCGGCACCTGGATCGGGCCGCCGTCGCCGAGCACCGGCAGGCCGCTGCGCGTGGTCAGCGTGCCGTCGGCCGTGATGTCGAGCGAGCCGCCGCGGGTGTAGCCCTCGGTGCCGTCGAGCGCCTGCACCGACAGCCAGCTGTTGCCCTTCACTGCGACGTCGAGGTTGCGGCCGGTGGCGGTGACCGGGCCGGGCGTCGCGTCGTAGCCGGGCGTGGTTTCTAGCGCATAGACGCGGGTGCTGGCGCCGCTGCCGAGCACCGGCACCGCGCGGAACGCCGCCAGCTCGGACTTGAAGCCCGGCGTCGACGCGTTCGCGAGGTTGTGCGACAGCGTGTCCTGGCGCTGCATCATGGCCTTCGCGCCCGACATCGACAGGTAGATCATGCGGTCCATGGCAGCTCCTCAGCGTTCGCGGCGATCAGCGCAGGTTGACCAGCGTCTGCAACACCTGGTCCTGCGTCTTGATGGTCTGCGCGTTGGCCTGGTAGGTGCGCTGCGCGGTCATCATGTTGACCAGCTCGGCGGTCAGGTCGACGTTCGATTCCTCGAGCGCGCCCGACTGCAGCACGCCCATGTTGCCTTCCGACGGCACGCCCAGGATCGGATCGCCCGACTCGTAGCTGCGCGACCAGTTGTTGCCGCCCAGCGGCTTCAGGCCTTGCGCGTTGCGGAAGTTCGCGAGCTCCATCTGGCCGGCCGGCTTGGACTGGCCGTTCGAATACGTCGCCATCACGATGCCGTTGTCCTCGATCGACAGGCCCGACAGCTGGCCCGGCGCGTAGCCGTCCTGCTTCAGGTCGGTCACGCCGAAGCCGGCGCCGTACTGCGTCGCGCTGCCCAGGTTGAGCTGCACGCCGCTGATCGCGAGCGTCTCGGCACCGGCCGCATTGGTCGTCGCCGGGATGTCCAGCGTCACCGCGCCGACCGGGGCGGTCGGGTTGCCGCCGTTGGTCGGGAACTGCAGCGTCGTGACCGGGGCCGGGTCGCCGGCGCCGTCGACCGCCAGCGAGGTGCCGTTGGCCGTCACGTAGACGTTCCACTGGTCGGTGCCGGCCTTCTGGAAGTAGTAGGTCAGCGCGACGTCCTGGCCCTTCGCGTCGTAGACGGTCAGCGAGGTCGCGTTGTTGTAGGTCTTCGCGTCGGTCAGGTTGATCTGCGGCGTGGTCGCCGGCAGCGTCGTCGCGGCACGCGAGTCGAGGTTCATCTCGAGCGTGATGTTCTTCGTCGCGGCCGGGTCGATGCCGGCCGTGGGCAGCTGCAGCGGCACGGCCTGGCCGGGCTGGATGGTGCCGGTGCCGTCGGCCTTGTAGCCCATTAGCTTCAACCCGCCGTTGCTGACGATGTAGCCGTCCTTGTTGACCTGGAACTGGCCGTTGCGCGAGTACACCGTGGTGCCGTTGTCGTTCAGCTGGAAGAAGCCCGAGCCGTTGATCGCCACGTCGAGCGAGCTTTCGGTGGTCGTGATGCTGCCCTGCGAGAACTGCTGCGTCACCGCGGCCAGGTTCACGCCGATGCCGATCTTGTTGGCACCCGAGCCGTTCATCGCGGCGGCGTACATGTCGGCGAACTCGGCGCGCGAGGCCTTGGCGCCGAAGGTGTTGGCGTTGGCGACGTTGTTGCCGATGACTTCGAGGTTCTTGCTCGAAGCGTTCAGACCGGAGAGACCTTGCTGGAAGCCCATGGTGGTGTCCTTAGTTGAATGCCTTGACCTGGTCGTAGGTGACGCCGCCGGCCTTTTCGAGGTCCAGCACCAGGCTGTTGTTGGCCGTGCTGATCGCGTTGACCTTGTCACGCATCAGGGCGGTGCTCTTGAGGGTGTTGGCCCCGCTCGTGGCCGTGACCTTGAAGGTGATGCCGCTGGTGTTGTCGTAGCTGCCGGCGTCCCAGTCGAAGCTGTGCATGCCGCTGCCCTGCGCGCCGAGGTTCAGCGTCTGCAGCGTCTGGCCGGCGGCGTTCTGCACCTCGATCTTCACGTTGTCGGCGGCGGCATCGATCTGGAAGCCGCCCTGGCCGACCTTGTCGGCGATGTCCATCTTGTTGCCCGGCACGATCACTTCGCGGCCGACCAGCGAGGCGCCCTGCACCGCCTGCATCTGCAGGAACTGGGTCGACAGGCTGCCGACCGTGCCGTTCAGCTTCTCGATGCCGCTGACCGTGTTGATCTGCGCGATCTGGCTGGTGACCTGCGCGTTGTCCATCGGGTTCAGCGGGTCCTGGTTCTGCATCTGCGCGACCAGAAGCTTCAGGAAGCGCTCCGAACTCTCGGCCGCGGTGGTGGCGCTCGGGTCGGTGGACGACTTCGTGTTCAGCGCGGCGTAGTTGTTGGTGACGGTGTCGACGGCCATGGGGTGCTTTCGGGTTCAGGCGGGCTCACTGGCCCATCTGGAGGGTTTTCATCAGCAGCGTCTTGGCCGTGTTCATCACCTCGACGTTGTTCTGGTACGAACGCGAGGCCGAGATCATGTTGACCATCTCCTCGACCGCGTTCACGTTGCTGTAGGTGACGTAGCCTTCGGCATCGGCCTGCGGGTGCTTCGGGTCGTGCACCTTGCGGCCGGGGGTCTGGTCTTCGGTGATCGTGCTGACCTTCACGCCGGCCGCCGCGGCGCCGCCCGGCTGGCCGAGCTGGCCCATCATCTCGGTCTGGAACGTGACCTGGCGTGCCTTGTAGGCCTGGCCGTCGGGGCCGGCCACGGTGTCGACGTTGGCGAGGTTGGACGCCACCACGTTCAGGCGCTGCGACTGCGCGCTGACCGCGCTGCCGGAGACGTTGAAGATCTGGAACATGCTCATCATTGCCCCTTGATCGCTTCGAGCATCGTGCGCACGTTCGCGTTGATGAAGCGCAGCGTCGCTTCGTAGTGCACCGAGTTGTCGGCGAAGTTGGCGCGCTCGCGGTCCATGTCGACGGTGTTGCGGTCGAGGTTGGTCTGGCTGGCGGTCGCGTACAGCAGGTTCGATTCGGCGCGCGCGCCGGTCAGGCCGCTCTCGATGCCGATGTGGCCGGCCTGCGTGGTGGCGGGCACCGCCGCGTTCTGCTGGCTGCCGGTGGCCTCGCGCAGCGCCTGGGCGAAGTCCATGTCGCGGGACACATAGCCCGGCGTGTCGGCGTTCGCGATGTTGCTGGCGATCAGACGCTGGCGCTCCGAGCGCAGCGCAAGCGCCGAGCCCTGGAAATCGAGCGAGTTGGTCAGTTTGTTCAGCATGGCGGTGTGTCCTTTCGGTCCGTGGCGTCGGTGGGTGCCGAGGCCATGGGCGATGTGAAAGGATTGTGGGCAGCGCCTTCTGAAACATAAGCGGGAATAGCGGCCGGTTTGTCCGCCATTTCGAGCGCTTGCGGGCGGCAACGCGCTCCTACAGTGGAGGCGTGAACAAAGCCCCTGCCCTTGTTGCCTTCATCGCTTTCGTCGCCCTCGTGGCGATGGGCCGCGTCACGTTCGCGGCCGAGGCGGCAACGCCGTCGCCGCTCGAGCAGCAGGCCCTCGGCTTCGTGAAGAGCCACCTCGCCAGCGACCTGCCGGGCCGCGTCGAAGTGGTCGCCGGGCCGTTGGACGCCCGCCTGCGCCTGGCGCCCTGCCAGCAGGTCCAGGCTTATCTGACGCCGAACACCCGGCTGTGGGGCAAGACGCGGATCGGGCTGCGCTGCATCCAGGGTGCGACGCCGTGGAATGTGTATCTGCCGGTGACCGTCAAGGTCTGGGGCAAGGCGCTGGTCATGACCCAGGCGATGCCGGCCGGCCAGGTGCTGGCGGCCGCCGACGTCCGCGAAACCGAGGTCGACCTCGCCGAAGAGGCCAGCCCGGCGCTGACTGACGCCTCGGCGCTGGTCGGCAGGGTGCTCGCGCGCTCGGTGTCGGCTGGCCAGGGCGTGCGCCAAGCCACGCTGAAGGCCCGGCAATGGTTTGCCCCGGGCGACACCGTTCGCATCCGGGCCGTCGGCGATGGCTACGCAGTGGCCGGCTCCGGCGAGGCAGTGACCGCTGGCATCGAAGGCCAGCCGGCGCGCGTGCGCACCGAAAGCGGCCGTCTCGTGACGGGTGTCGCGGTCGCGGAACACCAGTTGGAACTCGCATTGTGAAAAACCGTCCCAGGGACAACAATTCGGGCGAAAGCCCTCAAGTCGCCATCGGGCGGGCCGATACACCGTGCATGTTGAAAGGCCGGGCCCAGTGTCCCGACCCAAGGAGTCCTTCATGAGCATCAAGATCGGCAATCACGCAGAAGCGGCCGCCCCCACGCAGGCGGTCGGCAGCACCACGCAAAAGCAAGGGACGACCGCGAAGCCCGCTGAACAGGCCACCCCGGCCGTCGGCGCCGCGGCCCCCGAAGCCAGCACCACCGTCTCGCTGTCGAGCGCGGCGTCGTCGCTGACCGGCACCGGCTTGGCCAACGCCGATTTCGACGCCGACAAGGTCAAGCGCATGTCCGACGCGATCGAGAACGGCAGCTTCAAGGTCAATCCGGAAGCCATCGCCGACAAGCTGATCGCCAACGCCCGCGAAGTGCTGGGGCACTGATCGCCGGCGGTCCCGCTTCCTGTTTCGGTCTCTGTCTCGATTTCTTCAACGGCCCCTGGCCACCCGTTCGTCATGCAGCAGCCGGTGATTCCCGCGTACGAAACCTCGCCCGAACTCGAGGCCACCCTCGGCGCGGTCGAGACGCAGCTCGCCTCGCTGGGCGAGGCGCTGCGCACGCGCGACAGCGCGGCGATCGACCTGCATGCGACCGAACTGCACCGCTCGCTGGCGCGTGCGGTCGACCTCTTCTCCCGCGCGGCCCGCAGCGGCCCGGTGCCCACCCCGTTGCGCGAGCGCCTGGCGCTGGCCGGCGGGCTGGTGGCGGCACAGCGCGAATCGCTGGCCCGTGCCACTGCCGCGCTGGATCGTGCGATCGACGTGCTGATGCCGCGCGAGCGGCCGGCCGCGGTGTATTCGGCGATCGGCCCCGCAGAGCGCGGCAGCCGCGGTTTCGTCCAGGCTTGATTGAGGGCTGACGTAGCCCGGATGCCAATCCGGGTCAGCGCCCTTTGAACGGCACCTGATACAGCCACACCGGCCGCCCATCCGGGCAGAGGTGCCGGGCCACCGGGCGCAGCTCCAGCGCCTCGAACTCCAGACTCGCCATCCACGCCCCCGGGCGCAGCTCCTGCCGCGCCTTCGCGACGGCGCGCGGCATGCTTTCAGGCCGCTGGAACAGGTAGACGAGTTCGTAGCCGGACCAATCGGCTTTCCAGATGTCGCCGCGCGTCACGCGCGCCGGGATCCGCAACAGGCGACAGCGCAGGCCGCACAGCAACCGCACCGGCCAGCTCCACTCGATCCCATCGAGCATCGCGTGCGGATAGGCCGCGTGCAACTCGCGCAGCCCGTCGCCCAAGCCGCAGCCGGCGTCGAGCACCCGGGCGCCCGCGGGCAGCGGCACCAACTCCGACAGCCCACGCAGCGCACCGCGCGGCGTCGGGAAGACCGGCGCATCGCGCCAAGCATGGACGGGGTAGAGGGAGATCAGAGCGCCCATCGGCAGCAGCCAGGTCCACGCGGGCAATGCCGAGGCGACGCCCGATGCGAGCAGAGAGAGCGGAAAGCCGAGCGCGACGAAGATGCGGCGCCAGCTCGTGCCGGCAACGATCGGCAGCAGGGCCAGCAGCCCGCCGAGCGCGGTGGCCAACAGCAGCGCCACGCCAGGCGGCACTGCCGTGCGTCGCAACGCAAGAAAGAGCGCCCACGCCAGAGACCAGGCGAGCAAGGCGGGCAGCGGCCAGACCATGGAGAACTCTCTTTCGTCACGCGGGAGCCGTGGATGGCCCGCCGAATAGGACATCAAGCAAATCGGTGGATTGGGCATCCAGGATCCCGTCCGAATCAACCACGGTAATGGCGAACAGGCTATGGAGACACCACAAGTCGCCGTCAAGCCCGTGAGACGCTGCCCCTGAATGATGGACCTGCATGGATCGAATCCGCTGGAGAAGTGACTTAGGGGGTGGTCAGCGACTCAGCTTTCGACCAGAAGCCTGTTCATGGAAGCACGCCATGCAGGTTGAAAATCAGTCACTCGGCTTTTTTAACTTTCACTCGAGAATCATCAAATGAGCACAATCAGAGCAAATAAACCCAAACCGCAAACACCCTCCATCTCTGGAGCGAAAAACCGCACGGGACAGTCGCGCCAAAATATCCTGGAAAAAATTTCCAAACTCCGCATTAAAGCAGAATCAAATACCCCGAATGATGAATTCGGCAAAGACGTATTGAAGGAATATAACGAATTGAGAATGGCCTTGGAGAAACAGGACGATTCCGAATCAGACTCGTGGGAGCCGTGTCCCGATTATTATGGAGACGTCAATCAATAACGTCCCGAAGTCGAGCGGATCAAGGCGAGCGTGCGAGCGAAGGTCGAACGTCGGTTCCACGTGAGAAGAGCCTGTTCCGCCCCGAGGAAGGCCCGCTACAAGGGCTTGGCGACGGACGCGCCGTCGAATCGCCGACCATGCGCCTGAGCGAAACTGGCCGTTGATCAGCAACTCCCTGAGTTGCCTCGTCCGTCAAAAACTGAACGCCACCCGCATCCCACCCCAATGCCGCCCCTGCACCGTGATCGGTGCGGCGGCTTCCTTCAGCAGCACGAACTGGCCGCCGCCCATGTCGCGGCGGTAGGTCTGCAGCAGGAACGGGCGCTGGTTGCGCGCCGAGGCGAGCCCGGTGCGGTCGTTGAAGATCCGGCGGTAGCGGCTGTTGGCCGTGTCCCAGGCCAGGTCGCCGCGTTGCGGTTGGCAGTACTTCTTGTTGTGCGTGGCCACATAACCGTTGCGGTCGACAGCGATGCAGAACACCACCTTCGAACTCAGCGTCAGCACGCGCTCCTGCACCTGCGGGAACAGCCGGTCCGCCAGCTCGATGAACTTCGTCGCGTGCTGCGCCGGGTTCGTCCCCGGCAACGGCCGGTAGCTCTCGTCGAACAGGTCGGCCGCCGAGATCGTCCCGGTGCGCAGCGAGTCCTCGAGCAGCTTGCCGATCTGCGCGGCCGCTTCCATCGCGGCCTGGATGAACGGCGTGTCCTCGGTCTCGATGCCGCATTCGGCGACCAGCTCGATCAGGTGCTCCGAGACCTTCAGGAAGGCCTCGCTGCGGCGCATCGCGTTGTCGAGCGCGGCGGTGGTCTGCTGGATCTCCGACTGCATCGCGCCCATCTGCACGTTGACGCCGCCGCAGATCTCGCGGCTCTGCGTCGCCGCGGCGGTGATGCTCGCGACCCCGGCCTCCACATCGGCCAGCGCCTTGTGGAAACCGCCTTGCTTGACTTCGCCGGGCTTGGCCTGGATCTCGCGCGACAAGGCCCCGATGCGGGTGTCGAGCACGCCCACGGTGCTCATGATCGCCTTCGACGAGCCCTCGACCTTCGACGCCAGGTCCTTCACCGCATCGGCCACCACGCCGAAACCGCGCCCGGCCTCGCCGGCACGCTTCGCTTCGACCGACGCGTTGAACGCCACCAGCCGCGTCTGCAGCGCGATCTGCGTGATCTCGCTGGCGGCCTCGGCCACCTCGCGCAGCGTGTCGACGATGCCGGCCACCTCGGTGCCGACCGCCTCGACCGCGTCGCGCGCACGCCCGACCGCATCGAGGCTGCCGGCC
Source organism: Rhizobacter sp. Root1238 (assembly GCF_001425825.1). Lineage (GTDB taxonomy): Bacteria > Pseudomonadota > Gammaproteobacteria > Burkholderiales > Burkholderiaceae_C > Rhizobacter. The sequence goes on along the minus strand of NZ_LMDM01000013.1, from coordinate 76,213 downwards.
GTGACATCGCCAATGGCCTGCTGCGCCCGCGTGACCTCGCCCAACTGGCCGGCCAGCACGGTGACGGCCTGCGCCTGGCGTGCCGACACCTTGCTCGCGTCGTCGAGCAGCCCGCGCACCTCGGCGGCATCACGGCCGACGCTCGACGCCTGCTTGCCGATCGACTGCACCGCGGCCCGCAAATCGGGCTCGCCGGGGGCGTTCACGGCGGGTTCGACAGGCTCCACGGGCGACTGCTCGCGACCCTTCCTGAACATTGCAAACATGGCGTCTCGGTTTCTGTGATCACCACTCGCGCAGCTTGACGCGCAGGCGGGCAATGGATTGGCTGTGCAGTTGGCAGACGCGCGATTCGGTCACCTTCAGCACCGCCGCGATTTCCTTCAGGTTCATGTCGTGCTCGTAGTACATGCTCATCACGTACTGCTCGCGTTCCGGCAGCGTCTTGATGCCGTCGACCAGGGCCTGGCGCATGCGCTGGTCCTGCAACTGCGCCAGCGGGTTGATCCCTTCGTCGGCCACGTGCCGGTCGAGGAAGTCGTTGTCGCCATCGTCGCCCGACATGTCCTCCAGGTAGACCAGCTGGGTGCCGCGCACCTTGCCGAGAAGTTCCTGGTATTCGGGCAGCGTGATGCCCATCTCGCGCGCGATCTCGCTCTCGGCGGGCGCGCGGCCGAGCTTCTGCTCGAGCTTGTGCACCGCCGATTCGATCGTGCGCTGCTGCTTGCGCGTGCCGCGCGACAGGTAGTCGTTGCCGCGCAGCTCGTCGAGCATCGCGCCGCGGATGCGCTGCGTCGCGAAGGTCTCGAACTGCACGCCCTGGGCCGCGTCGAAGCGGCTCAGCGCGTCGGTCAACCCGATCATGCCGACCTGGATCAGGTCGTCGATCTCGACGTTGGCAGGCAACTTGGCGATCATCTGGTGGGCCAGGCGGCGCACCAGCGAGCTGTATTGCTTGAGCATCGAGTTGACGTCGAGTTGGCCTTTGGCGGTGTACATGGGGTCAGCTCCGGGGATATTCAGTTCAGGGCCTGCTGCGGAAACTCGCGGTACACCGGGTAGCCGGTGGCATGGGCGGTTTCGGCGGCGGCAGGCTGCAGCACGTCGCGGGCCCAGCGGCGCAGGGCCGGGGTGGGCGGGTCGTTGACGTCGGATGCGGGATCGATGTGCATCCAGTCGCGCAGCACGGCGCCCAGGAAGCCATCGGCACAGGAAGCGATCTGCTGCGCGATGCGTTCGGCGCGCGGCGAATGGGGGGCGGCGCCGAGCAGCAGGTCGTGCACCATCAGGCCTGCGCGCTGCGTCAGCAGCTTCATCGCAGCGTAGGCGTGGGTCACGCTGGCCGGGCGGTCGTCGGCCAGCAGCAGCGGGCGGGCCTCGCTGCGCATGAACAGGCGGCACAGGTCGGTCTCGGTGGCATGCACCAGCACCACGTCGGCATAGGGCGCGGCATCGGCCGCGGCGTGCAGGAAGGCGGCGGTGCTGCCGTGCGCATCCACGTAGCGGATCGGCAGGCCGCGGGCGGCCAGGTACGACACCTGCTGCGACAGCGGCTCGACGCAGCCGGTCAGGCCGACGGCCGTCAGCTCGGCCGGCGCCGGCGCGCGATCGGACGCGTCGATCACCAGCACGTGCGCCCCGAGCTCACCGAAGGCGGTGCACAGGCGCTCCAGCATCACGCCGCCGAACGCCATGTTCGGGTTGGCCACCACCGGCACGAAACGCACGCGCGTCTGGCCGAACAGCTGGCGCAGGCCGTGGGCCTGGTCTTGCGGGAACGAGGAGTCGTAGGCGTCGTGCATGGGGCGCTGAGGACGAGGCTAGGTGGCTGTTCTTGTGGAGGCGCAGCGATCAGGCGTGCAGCGATCCGCGGGTGCGCAGCGCCGGCTGGCGCGCCGTGAAGATCAGGTTCACGTCGTCGGCATCCATGCGATAGGCGGTGCCGGTGTTGGCGCGCAGCGCGCGGTGCACCAGCGCGTGGGCCGACAGGCGGTGCCAGTCTTCGGGGACGCGCTGGCCGTTGGCGACGCCGACGACCTTCAGCTTGTGGCGGATCAGCGCGTCGAGCGCCGGCGCCAGCTTGACGGCTTCGTCGAGCTTCGACAGCACGATGCCTTTGCAGGCGGCGGCACGGTACGACACCATCACGTCCTCGATGGTCTCGCCCTGCGCGGCGGCGTTCACGACCAGCAGCTTCTGGATCGAGCGGTGGGCCAGCATGTCGAGCAGTTCGCGGGTGCGGCTGTCGCGCTGCGCCATGCCGGCGGTGTCGATCAGCACCATCTTCTTGGCCGCCAGCAGTTCCAGCAGGTCTTCGAGCGATGCGCGGTCGTGCGCGGTGTGCACCGGCACGCCGAGGATGCGGCCATAGGCGCGCAGTTGTTCGTGGGCGCCGACGCGGTAGGCGTCGAGCGTGATCAGGCCGAGGTTGGCGGCGCCGTGCTTGGTGGCGAACGCGGCGGCGATCTTCGCGGCGCTGGTGGTCTTGCCGACACCGGTGGAGCCGATCAGCGCGTAGACGCCGCCCTGGTCTTCGAGCGCGGCGTCGTTCTCGCCGGTGATCAGGTTGCGCTCGAGGATGTTGGCGGCCCACGCGGTCTCGTCGCCGACGTCGTTCGGCAGGCTCTCGGCCAGCTTGCGGATCAGCGCCGGCGAGAAGCCGCTGTCGAGCAGCTTCTGGATCAGCATCGCCTGCGCGGGCTGGCGCTGCAGCTTCTCCATGAAGGCCAGCGCGCCGAAGCGCTCTTCGATCAGGCCCTTCATCGAGCGCAGCTCGTTCATCATGTCCTGCTGGTCGCGGCGGGCCGAGGCGTTGACGGTCGAGCGGGCGTCGGCGAGCGAGACGACCGGCGCGGCCGGCACCGGGGCGGGGGTGTGCGCGGCCTGTGCACGGGCATCGGCCAGCGCCTGGGCGTGGGCTTGCGCCTGGGCCTGGGCTTGCGCGGCGGCAGCGGCCTGCTGTTGCTGCACGCGGATTTCCTCGCGCAGCACCGGCGGCTCGCGCAGCGCGGGGCTGCGGCCACCGACGGCCTGCATCGGCGTGTGCTGCGTCGGTGCCGGGTGCATCGCCTGCCGTTCGGCCAGGCGCTGCTCGAGCGCGGTCGGCAGCGGCAGGTCGTCGTCGGGCATGAAGCTGGGTTCGTTGTCGCGGCCATGCTGCTGTTGCAGCGCGGCCTGGCGGCGCTTCAGCATGCGTTCACGCACGTAGTCCTGGAACGACAGCGTGCTCATCGACAGGCGGGCGACGTCGTCGGTGACTTCCATCGCCGGGGCCGGTGCCGCTTGCGGCGCGGGGGCCGGGCGGGCGGCCGGGGCGCGGGGCGTGGCGGCGCGTTTGGCGACCGGCGGCGACGGCGGGATCGGACCGGCCGCCGACAGGCGCTCGATCTGTTGAACGCTTTCCGGCGCCATGGCCAGCACCTCGACGCCTTCGGCGCAGGGCTTGGTCGAGAGCACGACCGCGTCTTCGCCGAAAGCCTGGCGGACCAGGGTCAGGGCGTCGCGCGACGTGCGGGCGGTGAAGCGTTTGACGTTCATCGGGAGCTCCAGGAGATCGAGCGGGAACCAGTGGCAAGCAATGGCATCCAGTGTGTGAGAGCGCAGCCGCTCATGGTCTGGCGATGAGCCACCGTAAATCCCTTCATTTGGGATGCTTCGTGCCGAGGGGGCACGGCGGTGGACAGGAAGGCAGAGGTCATGGACGGACGCGGTGGATGCGTGCCGTCATTGTTCCGGGGTGGGGCGGAAACTTGAGGAGGATGAGAGGGGGGAAAACCGGCCTGTTTCGAGCGGGCCCGCCAGAACGACGTAGCCCGGATGCCAATCCGGGAAGCGTCTTGCAACGCCACCCCGGATTGGCATCCGGGCTACGGGGATGCACGCGATCAGTTCGCCCCGATGATCGACCCGATCCGGATCGAATGCGTTTCCGGGATCTCGCTGTGCCCCAGCACCCGCAGCCGCGGCGCGGCGCGCTTCAAGAGCCGCGCCATCGGCGCGCGGATCATGTCCGGCACCAGCAGGCAGGCCGGGTGGCCGAGGTCTTCCTGGCGCTTGGCCGACGCGGCGGCGCTGCGCGTCAGCGTGTCGGCCACGCCGGGGTCGAGCACCGCGCCGTGCGGCGAGTTCAGCGCCTGCGTCACCAGCCGCTCCAGTTCCGGCTCCAGCGCGATCACCTCGAGTTCCTTCACCGGGCCGTAGATCTGCTGAACGATGGCCGGCGCGAGGCTGATGCGGATGCGCCGCGCCAGTTCGCCCGGCTCGCTCGCCACCGCCGCGTGCTCGGCCAGGCTCTCGACGATCGAGCGCATGTCGCGGATGTGCACGCCTTCTTCCAGCAGCAGCTGCAGCACCTTCTGCAGGCTCGCGATGCCGACCATCTTCGGGATCACGTCTTCCATCAGCTTCGGCGCGAGCTTGGTCACGTGCTCGACCAGCTGCTGCGTCTCGACGCGGCCGAGCAGCTTGGCCGCATGCATCTGCATCAGGTGCGACAGGTGGGTCGCGACGACGGTGGAGCAGTCCACCACCGTGAAGCCGTTCATCTGTGCCGATTCGCGCTGGCGCTCCTCGATCCACACGGCAGGCAGCCCGAAGGCCGGGTCGGTGGTGCGGGTGCCGATCAGCTGGGTGGTCGCGCCGCCCGGGTTGATCGCCAGCAGCATGCCCGGGAAAGCCTCGCCCTCGCCGACCACCGCGCCGCGCAGCGTCAGCCGGTACATGCTCGGCTTCAGCTCCAGGTTGTCGCGGATGTGCACCGGCGGCGGCAGGAAGCCGACGTCCTGCGCAAACTTGCGGCGCACGCCCTTGATGCGCTGCAGCAGGTCGCCTTCGCGGTTCTTGTCGACCAGCGTGATCAGCCGGTAGCCCACTTCCAGCCCCAGCGTGTCGACCGGCTGCAGGTCGTCCCAGCTGGCTTCGGCGTTCGGCTCGGCCACCGGCGCGGCCGGCGGCGGGGTGTTCTTGACGCGCTTGTTGCGCTCGTTCATCCACCAGGCGGCATAGCCCATGCCGCCCGAGATCAGCAGGAACACCAGGTGCGGCATGCCCGGGATGATGCCCAGCAGGCCGATCACACCGGCCGTGATGCCGAGCACGCGCGGCGAGTTGAAGACCTGGCTCGCGACCTGCGTGCCGACGTCTTCTTCCTTGCCGACGCGCGACACCACCATCGCCGCCGCCACCGAGATCAGCAGCGCCGGCACCTGGGCCACCAGCGCATCGCCGATGGCCAACAGGATGTAGCTGTCGGCCGCCTGCGAGGCCGACAGGTCGTGCTGGGCCACGCCGATGATGAAGCCGCCGATGATGTTGATGAACAGGATCAGCAGGCCGGCCATCGCGTCGCCGCGCACGAACTTGCTGGCACCGTCCATCGAGCCGAAGAATTCCGCCTCGTTGCCCACCTCGAGGCGGCGGCGCTTTGCCTCCTTCTCGTCGATCAGGCCGGCGTTCAGGTCGGCGTCGATCGCCATCTGCTTGCCGGGCATCGCATCCAGCGTGAAGCGCGCGCCGACTTCGGCGATGCGCTCGGCGCCCTTGGTCACGACGACGAAGTTGATCACCACCAGGATCGCGAACACGATCAGGCCGACCGCGAAGTTGCCGCCGATCAGGAAGTGGCCGAACGACTCGATCACCTTGCCGGCCGCGCCCGGACCGGTGTGGCCCTGCAGCAGCACGACGCGGGTGGACGCGATGTTCAGCGACAGCCGCAGCAGCGTGGTCAGCAGGATCACCGTCGGGAAGGCCGAGAAATCGAGCGGCCGCACCATGTAGGCCGCAACCATCATCACCATCAGCGCCATCGCGATGTTGAAGGTGAACAGCAGGTCGAGCGCGAAGGCCGGCAGCGGCAGCACCATCATGGACAGCACCATGATGATGAAGACCGGCGCCATCAGCGCCTTGATCGCCTTGGCATGCGGGCCGAGCCAGCCCTGGATCTGTTTGATCAGCGGGTTCATTCAGTGTCCTCGGTGGCCTTCAGGCCGTACTTGCCGCTCTTCGGGTTGTGCGGGTCGAGCTCGTCCGGCACGTTCAGTTCGGGCAGCGCGCCCGGCAGCGCCACGCGGCCGCTCAGCGCGGCACGCAGCTGGTACACGTAGGCGAGCACCTGGGCGACGGCGGCGAACAGCGCGGCCGGGATCTCGCGGTCGACCTCGGCGTGGGCATACAGCGCACGCGCCAGCACCGGCGCCTGCAGCACCGGCACCTTCGATTCCTTCGCGGTGTCGCGGATGCGCATTGCCATCAGGTCGGCGCCCTTGGCGACCACGCGCGGCGCGCCCATTTTGCCTTCGTCGTACTTCAACGCGACGGCGTAGTGGGTCGGGTTCATCACGACCAGGTCGGCGGTGGGCACCGCGGCCAGCATGCGGCGATTGGCCATCTCGCGCATGCGGGCGCGGATCTTGGCCTTGATCTCCATGTTGCCTTCGACTTCCTTGTGCTCCTGCTTGACTTCCTGGTGGCTCATCTTCAGGCGCATCGCGTGCAGCTGGCGCTGCAGCGGCACGTCGACGGCGGCGAAGAGCGCCAGCGCCAGCAGCACCAGCAGCATGCCGCCGACGATGGTGCTGCCGACATGCGACAGCGCCTGCGGCAGTGGCATCGACAGCGCGCCGGCGAACATCTCGACGTGCGAGCGCAGGTACATCGCCCCGATGCTGCCGAGGATCAGCGCCAGCACGGCGCCCTTGATCGCCTCGATCAGCTGCTGCTTCGAGAACAGCTTGCCCATGCCGGTGATCGGGTTGAACTTGTCGAACTTGGGCGCGAGCGGCTTCATCGTCCAGACCCAGCCGCCGGCCGCGACCGCGACGGCGATGCCGACGACCATCATCAGCAGGCCCATCGGCAGCACGACCCACAACAGCTTGTGCGTGAGTTCGGACAGGCGCTCGCCCATCGCCTCGGGGTTCTTGGCCATCACCGCGTTGAACTGCAGGCCGGAGGCGAGCAGCTGCTGCAGCCAGCGCGCCAGCATCGGTGCCACCGCCACCAGCGCCGCGCCGCCGACCGCCACCGCCGCGAAGTGCGACAGGTCGCGCGAACGCGCGACCTGGCCCTCGGATCGGGCCTTGTCGAGTCGTCGCTGCGTGGCGGGTAGGTTGCGGTCTTGGTCGGACATGGCGGGGGCGGTGATGCGCTCCCGCGATTGTTCCGGGGTGGGCCCGGAACTTGAGCCGGATCAGCAGGGGGAAAGGCGGCCAGTTCTTCTCACTGAAACCGGCTCAGCATCTGCTCCAGCGCCATCGTGAACGGCGCCTGCATCATCGGCAGCGTCAGCAGCACGCCCACCAGGCCGACGCCGAGCGTGATCGGGAACCCGACCGCGAAGATGTTCATCTGCTGGGCGATGCGCGAGATCACGCCCATCACCAGGTTCACGAACAGCAGCATCGTGACCATCGGCAGCGCGATCCACAGCCCGAGCTTGAACACCTCGGCGCCCCACAGCTGCGGCTGCAGCACGTGCAGGAAGCTGAACGGCTCGGCCGTCACCGGGAAGGCCTGGAAGCTCTGCACCATCGCGGCGATCATCAGCAGGTGGCCGTTGATGATGATGAACAGCCAGCCGACGATGATGCCGAAGAAGCGGCCCACCGCGTTGCCTTCGGCGCCGCTCATCGGGTCGAAGAAGCCGGCGAAGTTCAGCCCCATCTGCAGCCCGACCAGCTCGCCGGCGAACTCGATCGCGGCGAACACGATGCGCGCCGAGAAACCGAGCGTGATGCCGATCAGCACCTGCTGCAGCACCACCGCATACAGCAGCGGCGAATCGAGCGGGATCACCGGCATCGCCGGCAGCGAGGCCTGCGCGCTGATCGTGATCAGGAACGCAAGGCCGACCCGCACCCGCACCGGCACGTTCTTCTGCGACAGCAGCGGCGCGCTGCTGAACAAGGCCAGCACGCGGATGAACGGCCACAGCAGCGGCGTCAGCCAGGCGGCGAGCTGGGCGTCGGTGAAGGTCAGCATGGTTTCTTCGGCACCGACCCTTTGACGGGCCCGGGGCGAACGGCCTGGTTCAGCCCACCACCGTCGGGATCGAGGTCAGCGTGCGCTGCACATACTCGACCAGCGTGTTCAGCATCCACGGCCCGGCGACCATCAGCACCGCGACCGCGGCGACGATCTTCGGCACGAACGACAGCGTCTGCTCGTGGATCTGCGTGGCCGCCTGGAAGATGCTGACCAGCAGGCCGACGCCCAGCACCACCAGCAGCACCGGGGCCGACACCATCAGCAGCAGGTAGAGCCCTTGCTGGCCCAGCGTGAAGACTTGTTGCGAATCCATCGTCGTCGTCTCTTCAGGTGGCGAAGCTGGCGGCCAGCGACCCCAGCAGCAAATTCCAGCCATCGGCCAGCACGAACAGCATCAGCTTGAACGGCAGCGCCACCAGCACCGGGCTCAGCATCATCATCCCGAGGCTCATCAGCACGCTGGCAACGATCATGTCGATCACCAGGAACGGGATGAAGATCAGGAAGCCGATCTGGAATGCGCTCTTCAGCTCGCTGGTCACGAAGGCCGGCACCAGCACCTTGAACGGCACGTCGGCGGCCTTCACCGCCGGGTCGACCTTCGCGAGCTTCGAGAACAGCATCAGGTCGGCCTGGCGCGTCTGCTTCAGCATGAAGGCGCGCATCGGCACCTCGCCGCGCTTCAGCGCTTCGTCGAAGGCAATCTTGTTTTCCGAATACGGCTGGTACGCGTCGGCGTAGACCTTGTCCAGCGTCGGGCTCATCACGAAGAAGGTCAGGAACAGGCTCAGCCCGATCACCACCTGGTTCGGCGGCGCCGACTGCGTGCCCATCGCCTGTCGCAGCAGGCTCAGCACGATCACGATGCGGGTGAAGCCCGTCATCATCAGCAGCACGGCCGGCAGGAACGACAGCGCGGTGAAGAACAGCAGCGTCTGGATCGGCACCGAGTAGCTGGTGCCGCCCGCGCCCTGCCCCACCAGCAGCGGCAGCGCGCCATTGCCGGCCGGTGCGGCCTGGGCTAAAGCCGCTGCAGGAACGGCCGACAACACCGTCAAGGCCGCGATCGTGCCGATGCGGCGCACGCGGGCCGAAGAAAAGAAATGCTCAGCGTTCACCGGTCGACCCCTGGTCACGGCGCAGGCGCGACAGGATCTGCGCGAAAGCGGGATGCACCGCCGGCATCTGCGGCGGCGCCGCTTCGGCCTGCGGGGCCATGTTGTGCAGCACCGTGATGTTCTGCGGCGTGACGCCCAGCACCAGCCAGCGGCGCTCTTCGCCCTGCCCGACCTCGACGGCAACCAGACGCTGGCTCGACGACAGCGGCAGCGCGGCCACGCTGCGCATCACGCCCAGCCCGCCGGCACCGCCCATCGGCGTGCGCTTCAGCAGCCACAAGGCCGCCGGGATCATCGCGATGATCGCGACGAACCACATGAACGACGTGATCGCAGGGGACATCGCTCAGGCACCCTTGCTCAGGCGGCGCATGCGCTCGCTGGGGGTCACGATGTCGGTCAGCCGGATGCCGAACTTGTCGTTCACCACCACCACCTCGCCCTGCGCGATCAGGTAGCCGTTGACCAGCACGTCCATCGGCTCGCCGGCCAGCGCGTCGAGCTCGACCACCGAGCCTTGCGCCAGCTGCAGGATGTGCTTGATCGGGATCCGCGTGCGACCCAGTTCCACGGTGAGCTGCACCGGGATGTCCAGGATCATGTTGATGTCGTTCGGTGCCGACGGCCCCGCGCCGGACGCGAAGTTCGTGAACGCCACCGGCGACACCTGCTCGGCGGCGTTCTGCACCTCGGAGGCGGTCTCGGGCTTGGTTTCGGCGAGTGCGGCGGCCCACTCGGCGGCCATCGCGTCCTCTTCGGACGGCGCTGCGTTGTCAGCTGACATTGTTTTCCCCCAACCAGCTCATCGACGAGCCGGTCAACAGTTGATCGATCTTCAAGGCGTACTTGCCGTTGGAGGTTCCGTAGTGGCAGTCGAACACCGGCACGCCCGACACCTTGGCCTGGATGCCGGCCTGCAGGTCGAGCTCGATGAAATCGCCGGGCTTGAACGACAGCAGCTGCTCCACGGTGGCCGGCGCCTGCGCGAGTTCGGCCACCAGCTCGACCTCGGCCGACTGGATCTGCTGCTTCAACAGGTTGACCCAGCGCTTGTCCGGCTCGTTGCTGTCGCCCTGGATGGTCGAATACAGCACGTCGCGGATCGGCTCCAGCGTCGAGTACGGGATGCAGAAATGGATGGTGCCGGTGGTGTCGCCGATCTCCAGCGTGAAGCTGGTGGCGACAACGATCTCGCTCGGCGTAGCGATGTTGGCGAACTGCGGCTGCATCTCCGAGCGCTGGTATTCCAGCTCGAGCGGGTAGATGCCGTGCCAGGCCTTCTTGTATTCCTCGGTCACCACGTCGACCAGGCGCGTGATGATGCGCTGCTCGGTCGGCGAGAAATCGCGGCCTTCGATGCGGGTGTGGAACTTGCCAGCACCGCCGAACAGCGAATCGATGACGGCGAAGACCAGCGTCGGGTCGCACACCACCAGGCCGCTGCCGCGCAGCGGGCGCACCGAGACGATGTTGAAGTTGGTCGGCACGACGATCTCGCGCAGGAAGGCGCTGTACTTCTGCACCTTGATGCCGCCTATCGAGATTTCCGGGCTCTTGCGGATGAAGTTGAACAGCCCGATGCGGATGTTGCGGGCGAAGCGCTCGTTGATGATCTCCATCGTGGGCATGCGCCCCCGAACGATCCGCTCCTGGCTGGCAATGTCGTAATTGCGGATGCTGCCGTGCTGGACTTCTTCCTCTTCCAGCTTCTGGCTCTCTCCGGTGATGCCCTGCAACAGCGCATCGACTTCGTCTTGCGAAAGGATCTGCTGGTTCATGGCGTGGGCCCGGTCGTGACGACGAAGACCTGCATCACTGGATGATGAAGGTGGAGTAGTGCACGTGCGTGACCGGGTTGTGCACCGCGGCCTTGCGCTTCTTCTTGCCCTTCTTGCCCTTCGGCGAGTCGTCGCCGTCGGCGTCGTCGGCATCGACTTCGATGCCCAGCGGCAGCACGGCTTCGCGCATCACTTCGCGGGCGAGCTGGATCTTGCCTTCGCCTTCGAGCAGCTGCTGCGAGGTCTTGTGCGACATCACCATCAGGATGCCGCTGCGGATGGCCGGCATGTAGACCTTCAGCTGCTCGGCGAACTTCGGGTCGTCGACTTCCAGCGTGACGCCGATCTGCGCGAAACGCTCGGTCTCCTTGTCGGCCAGGTTGACGACGAAGACTTCCAGCGGCACGAAGGTGGGGACGCCCTTGTGCTCGTCCTTGGCGTGCTTCTCGGGCGCGGCGGCGCCGGCATCCTCGCCGTCTTCTTCCTCGGCGGCGGCAGCGGCTGCGGCGGCCTTCTTCTTCATGACCACGACGGCACCGCCCCCGCCGACCGCCAGCGCGAGCACGGCGGCCACGATGACGATCAGCTTCTTCTTGCCCTTCGGGGCTGCACCGGCAGGAGCGTCGGCGACGGCAGTGGACATGGAATTTCCCTCGATGGCCTCCCGTCCGGTGGCGCCACGACGGCGCCGCACTCGCGGGTTGCAATGGGGAAATTATGGAAAGCCGGGGGAATTTCTAAAGCGCGAAAAGCGGGGGAAAACCGCGCTGTCCTCACCTACCCCGTTCGGGCTGAGCCTGTCGAAGCCTGCGCATGGGCTTCGACAGGCTCAGCCCGAACGGCTTGTGTACCCAGAACCCTTCGACAGGCTCAGGGAGAACGGGTGGATGAGAGGCGTCAGGCGTAGAGGTCGAGGCCACCGGCCGACACGCGGGCGGTGCTGCGGCGCGGGGTGGACGCTTGCGCCGCCTCGACGCCGCCAACGCTGCTGCGCGGGCGGGACCCGCCCTCGCCGCGCCCCTGGCCGCCCTCCGACGAGCCCTGGCGCGCCTGCTGCGACACGCCGCCGCCGGTCAGCGTGAAGCCGGCGTCGCGCAGCGCGGACGCCAGTTCGGGCAGCCCGCTCTCGATCAGCTGGCGGGTGCTTGCCATGTCGGCGCCGAAATCGACCTGCGCCTGGCTGCCGTCGATCACGATCTGCACCGAGATCGGCCCCATCTCGGCCGGGTTCAGGTGCAGTTCGGCCTGCTGCACGCCGTCGGCGGCCAGCACACTGACCTGCACACCCAGCGCTTGCGTGAAATCCGGCGCATCCACCGGCGTCGGCAGGCTGACGACGGTCGGCGCCTCGGCCGGTGCGCTCGGCGCGGTGGCCGCCAGCCCGGCGGCCAGCAGCGCGCCGCTGGCCGGCGCGGCATCGGTGCGCGCACTGTCGCCGGCGCCATGCACCTGGGCCGCGACCTCGCGGAACGAGGCGCCATGGTCGGCCGCCTCGGCCAGCAACTTGGCCGCCGGCGCCTCGGCGCCCTGGGATGGCGCCGCGCGGTCGGCGCGGGCGCCGGGCGCTTCGCCCCCAAGCCGCCGTGCACCACGGCCGCCGCCTTCACCGCCGGCCTTGCCGCCGGGCGCATCGCCCGAGGCGGCATCGCCGGCCTCGGCCTGGCCGCGCGCCAGCTTGCCGCCGGCCTGCGTGCTCGCGGCCGGCAGGTTCAGCCCGGCCAGCCAGCTGCCGAGCGACGGGTCGAGCCCGGTCGGCGACGCAGCGTTGTCGGATGTCGCGGCATCGGTCGCGTCGGTGGAAGCGGTGGACGCGGTAGCTTCGGCATCCCCCTTGGCAGCGGATTCGGCGGAAGTCGGCGACTCGGCCTTCTGCCCCCCCTGCGGGCGCTCGGTTGCCGCAGAAGCCGGCGCTTGCGCGGCCTTGGGTGCAGCGGGCGCCACCGGCTTGGCCGGCTGGGTCGTCGGCGCACGTGATGCGGCCGGCGGCGCGGCAGCCGGCGCCGCCTGCGCCTGCTGGCGCTGCTTCAGCATCTGCGAGAACGCGTTGGCATGCGGCACCTCGGGCGACGGCGCAGGGGCCGGCGCGACCGCCAGCGGGTTGTTCGCGGAAAAGATCGGCAGGGACGACGACACGGCAGCGGACATGAAAGTGCCTGGGCGGTGGATTCAGCGGTGGATCGGAAAGATGCGGATCAGCGCAGCGGCGCTCAGACCACCGGCGACGCGCCCGTCTGGCTCAGCCGGTTCCAGGCGGCCCGCGCGGCGAACTCGTCGGTCTGCTTCTGCTCGCGGCGGTCGGCCACCAGGCGCAGTTCCTGCACCCGGCGCTCCAGCAGCTTGCGCACCGACGCGACGCGCATCTCCTGCTCGGTCAGCAGCTGCAGCATGCGCTCGACACGCCCCTGCGCATGGATCACCACGCGCTGCTGCTGGTCGATCGCCAGCGTCAGCCGCTGCATGAAGCCCTGGTAGCACTGCATCAGGTCCATCGAGCTGCTGCGGCTGAACTGCTCGCGAAAACGCGCCTCGTACTCGCCGCGATAGGTCACCAGCTGCTCGGCCTGGGCGGTGGCCGCGGCCTGCGCATCGGTCGCGCGGCGCGATTCGGCCATCGCCGCATCGCGCTCGCGCTCGGCTTGGCCCAACAGCGCCATCAGCGGCTCGATCGATCGGTCGTTGCTCATGACTGCCCCTCGTCAAATGAATACATTTGCCGATCCCCCGAGGGGATGCCGGCCGGCTTGGGAGCGGCCCGGCGCTCGGCCGGTGCTTCGAATGAGAGTTGAATCATGCGCACTCCTTCAATCATCGTGATCAGCCGCCGAACAACTTGCGCAGGTCGCGCACGCTGTTGTTCAGGCTGGCCGGTTTGTTCATGCCTTGCTGCAGCAGCTCGACCATCGGGCCGTGCAGCTTGACGGCGGCATCGAGCTCGCCGTCGTGGCCGGGCGAATACGCACCCAGCTGGATCAGGTCGCGCGCCTTCGTGTACTTCGCGCTCAGCTGGCGGAAGCGCCGCGCGGCGTCGATGTGCTCCTGCGGGCTGACGTTGTTCATCACCCGCGAGATCGAGCGCTCGACGTCGATCGCCGGGTAGTGCCCCGCCTCGGCCAGCTCGCGCGACAGCACGATGTGGCCGTCCAGGATGCCGCGCGCCGCGTCGGCGATCGGGTCCTGCTGGTCGTCGCCTTCGCTCAGCACGGTGTAGAACGCGGTGATCGAGCCGACGCCGTGGATCCCGTTGCCGCTGCGCTCCACCAGCTGCGGCAGCTTCGCGAAGCAGCTCGGCGGGTAGCCCTTGGTGGCCGGCGGCTCGCCGATCGCCAGCGCAATCTCGCGCTGCGCCATCGCGAAGCGGGTCAGCGAATCCATCAGCAGCAGCACATGCTGGCCACGGTCGCGGAAGTGCTCGGCGATCGCGGTCGCGTAGCTCGCACCCTGCAGGCGCGTGAGCGGCGGCGCATCGGCCGGCGCAGCCACCACCACCGAGCGGCGCAGGCCTTCCTCGCCGAGGATGTCCTCGATGAATTCCTTCACTTCGCGGCCGCGTTCGCCGATCAGGCCGACCACGATCACGTCGGCTGCGGTGTAGCGCGCCATCATGCCGAGCAGCACCGATTTGCCGACGCCGGTGCCGGCGAACAGCCCGATGCGCTGGCCGCGGCCGACGGTCAGCATCGCGTTGATCGCCCGCACGCCGGTGTCCAGCGGCTGGCGAATCGGGTCGCGGTCCATCGCATTGATCGGGCGGCGCACCAGCGGCTCGTTGTGCACGCTGCCGAGCGGCCCCTTGCGGTCCATCGGCAGGCCCTGCGAATCGACGACGCGGCCGAGCAGCCCGTCGCCCATCGGCAGGTGCAGCGTGCGGTCTTCGCTGCGCCGCCACTGGTGCTGCGTCGCGCCCAGCAGCAGCGGCACGATCGGCGACGGCCGCGGCACGACGCGCGCGCCGCTCGCCAGGCCGTGGATCTCGCCGGTGGGCATCAGGTAGGCGCGGTCGCCCGAGAAGCCGACCACCTCGGCCAGCACCGGCGGCTGGCCGTCCATGCGCACCTCGCAGACCGAGCCGACCGGCACGCGCAGGCCGGCGGCCTCGAGCACCAGCCCGGCCACCCGCACCAGCGTGCCCTGGGTCTCCAGCGGCATGGCATCGGCCGAGAAGTTCTTCAGGTCGCCAAGGTAGCGTTGCCACTTGTCGGCGGTCGCAACGGCCTTGGATTCGGGCTTCGACGTGATCATGCGGCGTCACCGTTCTCGTCGATCTCGGGCAGCGGCGGCTCATCGCCTTCCCATTCCTGCTCGCAGCCGAGCGACGCGGCGACCCGGCGCCAGCGCGCTTCGAGCGTCGCGTCGATCACGCCGATGTCGGACTCGACCAGGCAGCCGCCGCGCAGCACCTCGGCGTCGGACAACAGGCGCGCGCCGCGCGCGGCCAGCACGTCGGCCGCGCCCTGGGCGACCAGCGCATGGTCGTCCGGGTGCACGCGCACGGTGATGTGGCGGGCGCTCAGCAGCAGCGTGTCGACCGCCTCGGTCGCGACCACCGCCACCAGTTCGGGCTTCATGCTCAGTTCGCTGCGCACCATCTGCTTGGCCAGTTGCGTCGCGGTGACGGCCAGCGCGCGCGCCATGTCCTGCTGCAGGTCGTCGAGCTGCTGGCCGAAGCCCTGCACGATCGCGCCGACCTGCGCGGTGACCTGCGCCGCATAGCTCTGCTTGAAGCCGTCGAGCGCGACCAGGCCATCGCGGTAGCCGTCCTGGTAGCCGGTCTGGCGCACCTGCTTGAGCTGCGCCATCAGTTCGTCGACCGGGTTCGGCGCCGGCGGAGCCGGCGGCTCGGGCCGGTGCACGCCGGTGTTCGGCGCCTCGTTGCCGCCGGACAGCGAGCCCGGCGTCCACGCGGCGAACGAGCTCAGCTCCTCGCGCGGGATGAAGCGGCTGTAGGTGCTGGTCGGCTTCGCGCCGGCCGGCGGTGGCACCTGCCGCGGGCCGTTCGGCTTAGAGGAACTGGTCATCACCGGCGCCTCCGAGCACGATCTGGCCTTCGTCGCTCAGGCGACGCACGATCTTCAGCATTTCCTTCTGCTCGGCCTCGACCTCGCTGACGCGCACCGGGCCGCGCGATTCCAGGTCTTCGCGCAGCGTCTCGGCGGCGCGCGTGGACATGTTACGGAACACCTTCTCGCGCATCTCCGGCGTCGCACCCTTCAGCGCGATCACCAGCGATTCGGACTGCACTTCCTTCAGCAGCAGCTGGATGCCCTTGTCGTCGACCTTCTCCAGGTCGTCGAAGGTGAACATGTTGTCCATGATCTTCTGCGCCAGCTCGTTGTCGGCCTCGCGCACGTAGTCGAGCACCGCGGTCTCGATGCTGCCGCCCAGCAGGTTGATCATCTCGGCCGCGGTCTTCACGCCGCCGAGCGAGGCCTTGCGCAGCTTGTCGCCGCCGGCCAGCACCTTGCTCATCACGTCGTTCAGGTCCTTCAGCGCCGCCGGCTGGATGCCGTCGAGCGTGGCGATGCGCACCACCACCTCGTTGCGCTGGCGCTCGGTGAAGCACTTCAGCACCGACGAGGCCTGGTCGAAGTCCAGGTGCACCAGGATCGCCGCGACGATCTGCGGGTGCTCGTTGCGCAGCAGCTCGGCGACCGAGCTCGCGTCCATCCACTTCAGGCTCTCGATGCCGCTGGTGTCGCCGCCCTGCAGGATGCGGTCGATCAGCAGGTTGGCCTTGTCGTCGCCCAGCGCCTTGCGCAGCACGCTCTTCACGTACTCGTCGGTGTCGGTGACGAGCAGGCTCTGCTCCTGCGCCTGGTTGGCGAAGCGCTCCAGCACCGTCTCCACGCGGTCGCGCGGAATGGTCTTCATCTTCGCGATGGTCTCGCCGAGGCCTTGCACCTCTTTCGGCGTCAGGTGCTTGAACACCTCGGAGGCTTCCTCCTCGCCGAGCGACATCATCAAGATCGCCGCGTCTTCCAGTCCCTTGGTGTCCATCGTCTGTTCCGTGGTTCTTTTGATTGGCGACGGTCAGGCGGCTTCGCCGCTGACCCAGTCGCGCACGATGCTGGCCACGGCAGCGGGGTTGTCCTTGGCATAGGCGCGGGCGGCGATCAGCGTCGGGCTGATGCGCGGGGCTTCGAGCATCGGCAGCTTCGCGTCGGCATCGTTGCCCACCTTCGGCAGCGCCTCGGCATCGTCGACCATGGCGTTCAGCGTGTTGCCGCGCGCATCGGCCGGCGACACCGGCTGCGGCAGCGCGGCCTTCAGCGCCGGGCGGATCAGGCCGAACACGATCACCATCGCGACCAGGGCCAGCGAAGCCGGTACTGCGGCGGCGCGCAGCATGTCCAGCGTCTGCGGCTGCTTCCAGATCGGCGTGGTGTCGGGTTCGATCTTCTCGATGCGGAACGGTGCGTTGATGACCTTCACCGAATCGCCGCGCTCCTGCTTGAAGCCGATGCTCTCGCGCACCAGCACGTTCAGCTTCTCGATCTCGTCGGGCGTCAGCGGCACGGTGGTGGTCTTGCCCTTGGCGTCGGTCACGCTGCGGTGGTTGACGACCACCGCGGCGTTCAGGCGCTTGACGGTGCCGGTCGCGTTGCGCGTCACCCGCACGGTCTTGTCGACCTCGTAGTTGGTGACGGCTTCCTTGCGGCTGTTGGTGTTGCTCGCGGCGCCGTTCTGCGCGGTCTGCAGCGGCTGGGCGGCGCCCGTCACCGGGGCGGTCGCCGGCACCGGCGGCTGGTTCGACGCGGCACCGGGGATGCCGGTGGCGCCGGCGCCGCTCTGGCCCATCTGCTCGCTGCTCTGCTGGCTGCGCACGCTGGCCTGGGCGTTCTCGCCCTGGTTGGGCTTGAACTCCTCGGCGGTGGATTCCACCTGCGAGAAGTCGATGTCGGCGGTGACCTGCGCGCGCAGGTTGTCGCGGCCGATCACCGGCTCGAGGATGTCGAGGATGCGCTTGTTGTAGCTGGCCTCGATCTGGTTCACGTACTGCAGCTGCTGCGCGTCGAGGCCGGCGCCGTTGCTGGCGTCGGGCGCGGCCGACAGCAGCGTGCCGGTCTGGTCGAGCACGCTGACGGCCTTCGGGTTCATCTCGGGCACGCTGGACGACACCAGGTGCACGATGCCGGCGATCTGCGAGCGGTCGAGCGTGCGGCCGGGGTGCAGCGTCAGCATCACCGAGGCGCTCGGCTTCTGCTGTTCGCGGAAGAAGCCGTTCTGGTTCGGCAGCGCGAGGTGCACGCGGGCGTTCTGCACCGCCGACATCGCGGTGATCGAGCGGGTCAGCTCGCCTTCGAGGCCGCGCTGGAAGGTCAGGCGTTCCTGGAACTGGGTCTGGCCGAACTTGGCGCCGTCCATCAGCTCGAAGCCGACGATCGAGCCCTTCGGCAGGCCGGCCGACGCGAGCTTCAGGCGCAGGTCGTGAACTTGTGCCGACGGCACCAGGATCGCGCCGCCGCCATCGGAGTAGCGATAGGGCACGTTCATCTGCGACAGCTGGGCAATGATCGCGCCGCCGTCCTTTTCGGACAGGTTGGCGTACAGGACCTTGTAGTCGCCCTGGCTGCTCCACAGCGTGATGGCGGCGAGCACCGCGATCAGCGCCGCGATGCCGAGGCCCAGGCTGGCCTTGCTCTTGGCCGGCAGCGCCGCCAGGCGCGCGCCGAACCCTGCCGGCACGGGGAGCTGGCTGGGGTTGGCAAGGGTGACCGCGTTGTCCATGTTGTTCGCTTGGTGCTGTGACGGCAAAGGCCGGCTGACGGAAGCGATTATTTGGAAACTTGAGGTTTCAATTGCGTTGAACAGCCGGGGAAACGGCCCGCAGTTCGCCCCATCCGGCTTCAGGGTCTTGTCTACAGTCCGATCCCATGGACGTCACCCTCAAGCCCTTCAATTTCGCGCAGGCTGCGGCCCGTGCGGGGATGAACCCGAACGGCACGCCGCTGGTCAACAGCAGCAAGGCCACCGAGGGCGCGGGCTTCCAGCAGGCGCTGACGCAAGCGCTGCGCTCGGTGAGCGATTCACAGGTGAAATCGGACGAGATGCAGCGCCAGGTGTCGCTGGGCAACCCGACGGTCAGCCTGGAAGAGACGATGGTCGCGATGCAGAAATCGCAGATCGGCTTCCAGGCCACGCTGCAGGTGCGCAACCGGCTGGTGCAGGCTTACTCCGACATCATGAACATGTCGGTGTAAAGGGCTGTCAGCGTGCCGGGGCGGTGCGCCGCTGTAGTGTTCTGTCGTGACGTGCTTGTCGTGACGGAATCGACAGCCCGCCATGACCCCCCATTCGCGTGTACCCGAAGGCGCAAGCGCCCGAAGTTCGGGACAATGGCGGCCTGATATCCGACGCCCCCTGTGCACCACGAGGTGCCCGGCGCGGCGTCTCACCGTTGGGCTGCTGTTTGAAATCCGCGTTCGTTATTCCGGGGCTGCTGGCTGCCGCCCTCGTGACCTGCCTGCCGGCCCATGCCGACGACGCCGTCGAGCAGATGGTGGCCGGCATCGATGCCGTGCTGTTCGTCTGCATGCCGGTCGACCCGAAGAGCATGAAGCCCGGGCAGGACATGCTCGTGCAGCTGGCGGCCAAGACCAAGTCGGACCTGTCGTCGGTGCGCAAGAGCGACGGCTACCGCAGCACCTACAACTCCGAGGTGAACCGGATGCTGTCGATGCCGGCGAAGGACAAGCTGGCCACCTGCCAGCGAGCCTTCTGACCGGCAGCCGCTCTTACTTGAGCGCCTTGTAGCGCAGGCGTTTCGGCTTCGCGCCCTCTTCGCCCAGGCGGCGCTTCTTGTCGGCCTCGTACTCCTGGTAGTTGCCGTCGAAGAACACCCACTTCGAATCGCCTTCGCAGGCGAGGATGTGCGTCGCGATGCGGTCCAGGAACCAGCGATCGTGGCTGATCACCATGATGCTGCCGGCGAATTCGAGCAGCGCGTCTTCCAGCGCGCGCAGCGTTTCCACATCGAGGTCGTTCGACGGTTCGTCCAGCATCAGCACGTTGCCGCCCTGCGCCAGCGTCTTCGCCAGGTGCAGGCGCCCGCGCTCGCCGCCCGACAGGCTGCCCACCAGCTTCTGCTGGTCGTTGCCCTTGAAGTTGAAGCGGCCGATGTAGGCGCGCGACGGCATCACGAACTTGCCGACCACGATGTTGTCGAGCCCGCCCGACACGTCCTGCCACACGGTCTTGTCGGAATCCAGCGACTCGCGGCTCTGCTCGACGAAGGCCATCTTCGTGGTCGGGCCGATCTTCACGGTGCCCGAATCCGGCTGCTCCTTGCCGGCGATCATGCGGAACAGCGTCGACTTGCCGGCGCCGTTCGGGCCGATGATGCCGACGATCGCGCCGGCCGGCACCTTGAAGCTCAGGTCGTCGATCAGCACGCGGTCGCCGAAGCTCTTGCTCACGTTGGTGAACTCGATCACCTCATGGCCCAGGCGGTCGGCCACCGGGATGAAGATCTCGTTGGTCTCGTTGCGCTTCTGGTAGTCGACGTCGCTCAGTTCCTCGAAGCGCGCCAGGCGCGCCTTGCTCTTGGCCTGGCGGCCCTTCGGGTTCTGGCGCACCCACTCCAGCTCCTTCTTCATCGCCTTTGTGCGCGCGTCCTCGGTCTTCTGCTCCTGCTCGAGGCGCTGCTCCTTCTGGTCGAGCCAGGTGCTGTAGTTGCCCTTGTACGGAATGCCACGGCCGCGGTCGAGTTCGAGGATCCACTCGGCCGCGTTGTCGAGGAAGTAGCGATCGTGGGTGATGGCCACCACGGTGCCGCTGAAGCGGCTCAGGAACTGCTCCAGCCAGTCGACCGACTCGGCGTCCAGGTGGTTGGTGGGCTCGTCGAGCAGCAGCATGTCGGGCTTGGACAGCAGCAGGCGGCACAGCGCGACGCGGCGCTTCTCGCCGCCCGACAGCTTGCCGACCACGGCTTCCCAGGGCGGCAGGCGCAGCGCATCGGCCGCGATCTCGAGCTGCAGGTCGGTGTTCTCGCTGCCGGCGGCGGCGATGACGGCTTCGAGCTCGGCCTGCTCGGCAGCCAGTGCGTCGAAATCGGCATCGGGCTCGGCGTATTCGGCATACACCTCGTCGAGGCGCTTCTTGGCGGCGAGCGAACCCCCCAGGCCTTCTTCGACCGCCTGGCGCACCGTCTGGTCGGGCGCCATCACCGGCTCCTGCGGCAGGTAGCCGATGCGCAGGTTGGGCATCGGCGTGGCCTCGCCTTCGATGTCCTTGTCGATGCCGGCCATGATCTTCAGCAGCGTGCTCTTGCCGGAACCGTTCAGGCCGAGCACGCCGATCTTGGCGCCGGGGAAGAAGCTGAGGGAGATGTCCTTGAGGATCTGGCGCTTGGGCGGGACGATCTTGCCCACGCGGTTCATCGTGAATACGTACTGAGCCATGGCGTGTGGTCCTGGAGAGCGGGAAGAGCTGGGGAAGAGCTGGAATGGCCGGCCGCAGAACGCGGCGCCAAAACCGGTATTGTCGCCGCTCCGCGGCCCGCGTCGCGACGGCACGCGGATCAAGCCCGCGCCGACCCCGCAGTTCGGCCGATGAAATCGCGTTCAGCAGGTAGAATGCCGCCACCAGCGCAGACACCAGTCACTTCGCTGCCGTCATCCCTGACCTGAGCCTCGCGCTCGCCTCACCGTCTGCCTGCGACTGGCGCCGAAGATCTCGGCGACGGGCCGATCTCCTGATGGATCCCCATGTCTTTTGACACCCTCGGCCTGTCCGAGCCCCTGCTGCGTGCCGTTCACGAACAGGGCTATACCGTTCCCACTCCCATCCAGGCACAGGCCATCCCGGCCGTGCTGTCCGGCGGCGACCTGCTCGCCGGCGCCCAGACCGGCACCGGCAAGACCGCCGGCTTCACGCTGCCGATGCTGCAGCGCCTGTCGGCCAAGCCGGCGGTGCGCGACGCACGCGGCAAGCTGCCGATCCGCGCGCTGATCCTCACGCCCACCCGCGAACTCGCGGCGCAGGTCGAGGAAAGCGTGCGCACCTACGGCAAGTACCTGCAGCTCACGTCGATGGTGATGTTCGGTGGCGTCGGCATGCAGCCGCAAATCGACCGCCTGCGCAAGGGCGTCGACATCCTGGTGGCCACGCCCGGCCGCCTGCTCGACCACCACCAGCAGCGCACGCTCGACCTGAGCCACGTCGAGATCTTCGTGCTCGACGAAGCCGACCGCATGCTTGACATGGGCTTCATCCACGACATCAAGAAGGTGCTGGCGATCGTGCCGGCGCAGAAGCAGAGCCTGCTGTTCTCGGCCACCTTCAGCGACGAGATCAAGACGCTCGCCGACCGCCTGCTGAACAAGCCGGCGCTGATCGAGGTCGCGCGCCGCAACCAGACCAACGACGCGATCGCGCAGAAGGTCCACCCGGTCGGCCGCGAGATGAAGAAGGAGCTGCTGACGCACCTGATCAAGTCGAACGACTGGCACCAGGTGCTGGTCTTCACGCGCATGAAGCACGGCGCGAACCGGCTGGTCGAGCACCTGCTGAAGCAGGACATCAGCGCGATGGCGATCCACGGCAACAAGAGCCAGAGCGCGCGCACCAAGGCGCTGGCCGACTTCAAGACCGGCGACCTGCAGGTGCTGGTGGCCACCGACATCGCGGCGCGCGGCATCGACATCGACCAGCTGCCGCACGTCGTCAACTTCGAGCTGCCGAACGTGCCCGAAGACTATGTGCACCGCATCGGCCGCACCGGCCGCGCCGGCGCGCAAGGCGAGGCGGTCTCGCTGGTGTGCGTCGACGAGAACGGCTTCCTGCGCGACATCGAGAAGCTGATCAAGCGCGAGATCCCGAAAGAGATCGTGCCGGGCTTCGAGCCGAGTGCCAATGAGCGTCCCGAGCCGATCGTGCTCGGCCGCATGGTGATCGGCGAAGGCGCCGGCCGCGGCGGCCATCGGCATGCCGGTGGTGGCGGCGGTGGTGGCCGTGGGGCTGGCGGCGGTGGTGGACATGGCGGCGGCGGTGGCCGCGGGCGTGACAGCCGTGGCGGCGGCGGTGGCGGATCCGCACCGGCACGCACCGGGGGTGGTGGTGGCAGCAACGGCGGTGGTCAGGGCCACGCCCGCACCGGTGGCGGCCAGGCGCCGGCAACGTCGGCAGCGCGCACCAGCAGCGGCCCGCGTCCGGCGCAGCCGGGCAACGGCCCGCGCCGCGATGGCGCGAAGCCGGCGCCGCGCCTGACCCAGCCGAAGCGCTGAGGCGCTGAAATCACGGTTGTCTGTCAGTTGCCGAGGGAGTCGGCACTCACAGACAGCCGGATTTGTATCCAGTTGTTCCGCGCATTGTGGGGATCACGCCGACAGCTCCCGAGGCTTGTCGCGTCTGGATACATATCGAGCCGACATGGGGCGTACCGTCGACGCCCGCCCATTCGACTCAAGAGAACACCCCATGGACAGCACCTGGCACACGGCCTGGCAAGGGCCGGACATCGTCGTTTTTCATGACGATGCCGAAGTCGACCGCTTCAAGGCCGCCGACGTGCAGCGCGTGATCTTCGTGCAGCACGGCAGCGGCGAGCACCTTGGCGACCTGTCGTACTCGGTGGTGGAACTGCCGGACGAGTTCCTGCTGCTGCCTGCGAACACCGGCTTTGCCGGGCGGGTGCACTTCGAACGGCTGGCGTTCTGGGCAGAGAAGCGCTGCATCTTCTGGGCCCATGAATCGCATGCCCCGCTGCCCGGGCGCCTGCGCCGCGGCTTGCGGCTCCTCAAACCCGCCTTGCCGATCTTCGGGCGAGTGCCGCGCGTCGAGCTGGACGACACCATCGCCCGCTGGACGCTGACCGGCCCGCAGACCTGGGACGAGCGCAAGTGGCAGCGGATCGCGTTGAGCCGGCCGTTTGCCACGGCGGTGGAGGCGGCCAAGCCGCGCTTGCGCGCCTGATCGCAGACAAAAGAATGACAGCGGTCGAGGCGGCGAGCGGGCCGAGCGCCGGGCCGCCCCAAGCCGGCCCGCGATCCCCCCGGGGGATCGGCAAAGTACCCTTTGCCGAGGGGTCGTCATGAAACAAAAAACCCGGCCTGAGCCGGGTTCCCTGTGCCTTTGGGCGCTGACGCCCGGAAAGCTGCCTGGATCTCAGGCGGCCTTCTTTTCAGCCTTGGCCTTCTTGGCCTTCTTGGTCGACTTCTTGGCGACCTTCTTGTCGGCAGCGGCCGGAGCCGCTTCCTTGGCAGCCGGGGCGGCAGCGGCCGGAGCCGAAGCAGCTTGGGCGAATGCGCCCATCGAGAAGGTGGCGGCGATCAGCGCGGCGATGAGTTTGTTCATGGGGGGCTCCTTTGCAAAGGTCGAGCAACACGCTCGGGTGGCACAACGGGAGCTCGGGCAGGCTCGTTGACGAAAGTTCAACGTTTATTTGCGAACAGTTCGTGAACGTGACATTCGTCAAGCCGCAGCACCGGTGTGGCGCAGCAATCGACCGGCTCGAGCAGCGTCCACCAGGCTTGCAGGCTACGGGTAAACACCAGATCGGCCAGCGCATCGCGCAAGGCCAGCGACTCGGCGCTGCCCACCTGCAGCCCCAGCGACCAGTGCCGGTCCGACCATTCAGGCCGGTCGAGCGCGGTGCACAGGCGCTGCCAGAACGGCAGCTCGAGGGCGCCGATCGCGAGGTGGCGGCCATCGGCCGTGCGGTAGACGCCGTAGCAAGGCGCACCGCCGGACAGCAGGTCGCCGCCGGGCACCGGGGCGCGACCGGTCTGCGCGACCACCAGGTCGGCCAGCACATGGTGGCGGCGCACTTCATGCGTCATCGAGATGTCGACATGCCGTCCGCTGCCGCCGCGCTGCACCGCCAGCAAGGCCGCGAGGATGCCGGCCACCGCTGCCTGCGTGCCACCCATCAGGTCGCCGATCTGGAAGTTCGGCGCGATCGGCTCGCCGTCGGCTGTGGCGAGTTGGTGCAGCACGCCGGCCATCGCGATGTAGTTGATGTCGTGGCCGGCCCGCTGCGCCCACGGCCCGGTCTGGCCATAGCCGCTGATCGAGCACATCACCAGCCGCGGGTTGCGCGCCGACAGCACCGGCCAGCCGAGCCCGAGCCGGTCCATCGCGCCGGGCCGGAAGCCTTCGATCAGCACGTCGGCCTGGGTGACCTCGTCGAGCAGCGCGGTGCGATCGGCTTCATCGCGCAGGTCCAGCGTGCGCAGCGACTTGCCTTCGTTCAGCCGGCGGAACATCAGCGCCGGCTCGCCCGCCGCGCGTTCCGCCTCGGTGCGCCACAGCTCGCGCGCCCCGTCCTGCTGGCCCGGCGGTCCTTCGATCTTCAGGACGCTGGCGCCCAGGCGCTGCAACTCCAGCGTGGCCAGCGGGCCGGGCAGCAGCCGCGTCAGGTCCAGCACCCGCACGCCAACAAGCGGCAGGTCGCAGGTCATTCAGCGCATTTGATCCAGCGGACGCCGCGGAACCGGCTTTGCCGGGCCGCTGGCGGCGCCCCCTTGAGGGGGAGGCGCGCAGCGCCTCGGGGGTGGGTCATTCAAACTTTCCTTCGCGCATCCACTTGGTGGCGACCCATTTTTCGCCTTCGAGCACCGGCGCGCCGCCGTGCAGCGTGCGTGTCATCGGGTGCGGCCGGTCGTAGCTGAAGAACACCGCATTGCCCTTGACCGGCGACACCTCCAGGTGCACGTCGGGGAAGGTGGTGGCGCCGCCGCGCTTTGGCGAGTTCAGGTAAACCACCAGCGTGCCGACCCGCTGGCCGCCGCGCTTCAGGATGGTCGGCGTGCCCGGCTGCGCCGGGTCGAAGTAGTCGTAGTGCGGCTTGTACTCGGCGCCCGGCTGGTAGCGCAGGATCTGCAGGCCCTCGCCGTTGTCGAGCGGCCAGTTCAGCAGCTTCGCGATGCGCTCCTCGACACGCGCGCAGATCGGGTTCTCGGCACGGCCGAAGAACATGCCCTCGCTGGTGCGCGCGACGTTGACCTCGCTCGCGCCGGTGGTCGTGACCACCGTCTCGGAACGGGCCAGCCGCTGGCGCGCCTGCGCGACGAGTTCGTCGCACTCGGCCTCGGTCATCAGCCCGCCGAACACGACGACGCGCGGGTTGCGCATCGCCATCACGATCTTGATTTCATGTCCGTCGACCACCACCGAGCCCGGCGAGTCGAGCAGGTCCGGCTCGGGCACTGGAACCGGTACCGGCAGGCCGTTCGCCTTCGCGTGATCCTTCAGGAAACCCTGCAGCGTGTTCTCCAGCGCATCGATCGCGACGTCTTCGGTCCAGCCGCTGTCGATCATGGACTTCAGGACGTCGTCCGGGCTGCGGCCGGCCTTGGCCTGGTCGACGATCCATTGCCGCAGTTCGGGCGTGATGTTCTGCTTGGTCGTGCTGTTCATGGTGGGGTCAGCTCAGGTGGACGCGGCCTGCCCGCCCTCGGGCAGGCGGCGACGAAAGACCAGCCGGTCGGGTTGCGACACGGCGGGATCGAAACGGTAACCGTCGGCGTTGAATTTTTCCAGCCCCTTCGGCGTGGCCAGCCGCTTCTTCACCGCATGGCGGGCCATCAGCCCGCGGGCGCGCTTTGCGAAGAAGCTGATGACCTTGTACTGGCCGTTCTTCCAGTCCTCGAACACGCAGTCGACGACGCGCGCCTTCAGCACCTTGCGGCGCACCGCGCGGAAGTATTCGTTCGACGCGAGGTTGACGACCACCGGGCTGGCATCGGCCGCGAGGCGGTCGTTCAGGTGCTCGGCCAGCGTGTCGCCCCAGTAGTCGTACAGCGTGGCGCCGCGCGCGGTGGGCAGCGGCGTGCCCATCTCGAGCCGGTAGGGCTGCATGCGGTCGAGCGGGCGCAGCACGCCGTACAGGCCCGACAGGATGCACAGGTGCTGCTGCGCCCAGGCCAGGTCGGTGTCGCTCAGCGTCGGGGCCTTCAGGCCGTCGTAGACATCGCCGTCGAACGCGAGTGCGGCCGGGCGGCTGTTGGCGTCGGTGAAGCGGGGGCTCCAGGCCGCATAGCGCTCGACGTTGAGCTGCGACAGCGACTCGGAGAGGTGCATCAGCGACGCGATGTCGGCGACCGACTGCGTCTTCAGCACCTGGATCAGCTCCGCCGACCGGGGCAGGAAGGACGGCATCGTCGGCTCGTGCGCGGTGCGCAGCGGCGTCTCGTAGTCGAGGGTCTTGGCGGGCGAGAGCAGGAACAGCATGAAGCCGGGGCGCGGGGTGGAAGGAAATCGGAAACCCCGAACTCTATCGAATCGGCGTGCAACATCTGGTTTCCAGGTGTGCCCGCGCTTCAGCGGGCTCAACGGAAATCAGCGGAAATCAGCGGAAATCGCGACTTCTCGCCATCAGGCCGCCGAGCAGCGGCGTGTGGTCGATCATCTTGACCGCCAGCAGGTGCATCACGTCGCCCTGGCGCTGCCACTGGCCGTAGACCGTCAGCAGCCGCGAACCGAGCAGGGCCTGGCGCTGGGTCTCGAACACCCGCGGCCAGACGATGATGTTGACCGCGCCGGTCTCGTCTTCGAGCGTGACGAAGATCGTGCCCTTCGCGGTCTGCGGCCGCTGCCGGTGCGTGACCAGCCCGCTCGCGCGCGCCAGCCGGCCGTCGGGGTAGCCGCGCAGCACCGCCGCGGTCTGCACCTGGAAGGCGTCGAGCTGCGGGCGCAGCAGCGCGAGCGGGTGGCGCTTCAGCGTCAGCCCGAGCGCCTGGTAGTCGGCCAGCGTCTCGTCGGCCTCGGCCGGCTCGGGCAACTGCAGCGCGGGCTCGTCGACGCGGGTGCGGCTCAGCATCGCGGTGGGCCGGGTGTCGACGCCGGCCACCGCCCAGGCCGCCTGGTGGCGGTGGCCGCTCAGGCTGCGCAGCGCATCGGCCTGGGCCAGCGACTGCAGCTCGTGCGCATTCAGTCCGCCGCGCCGCGCCAGGTCTTCGGGGCTCGCGAAGGCGCCGTGCTCGCGGGCCGCGGCAATGCGTCGGCCCGCGGCCTCGGGCAAGCCGCTGACGCGGTTCAGTCCCAGCCGCACCGGCCGCAACCCGTCGCCGTGCGCACGGGGCTCGTCCAGCGGCCACTCCAGCGCGCAGTCCCAGTCGCTGCAATCGACATCCACCGGCCGCACCTCGACGCCGTGCTCGCGCGCATCGCGCACCAGCTGCGCCGGGCCGTAGAAACCCATCGGCAGGCTGTTCAGCAACGCGGCCAGGAAGGCATCGGGGTGGTGGCACTTGATCCAGCTGCTGGCGTAGGCGAGCAGCGCGAAACCGGCCGCATGGCTTTCCGGAAAGCCGTACTCGCCGAAGCCCTCGATCTGCTTGAAGATGCGCTCGGCGTAGTCGAGCTCGTAGCCGTTGGCGACCATCCGGCCGACCAGCCGCTCGTGGAAGGGCCCGAGGCCGCCCTTGCGTTTCCAGGCCGCCATCGCACGGCGCAGCTGGTCGGCTTCGCCCTGCGTGAAGTCGGCCGCCAGCATCGCGATCTGCATCACCTGCTCCTGGAAGATCGGCACGCCCTTCGTGCGCATCAGCGCGGGGCGGATCCCCTCGGGGCAGTCGATGTCGTCATCGGCGAGCGTCCGGTTCTTCAGGTAGGGGTGGATCATGCCGCCCTGGATCGGGCCGGGCCGCACGATCGCCACCTCGACCACCAGGTCGTAGTAGGTGCGCGGCTGCAGCCGCGGCAGCATGCTCATCTGCGCCCGGCTCTCGATCTGGAACACGCCGATGGTGTCGGCCTTGCAGATCATGTCGTAGGTGGGGGTGTCGCCCTCGGCGATGTCCTGCATGCGGAACGGATGGCCCTTCTTGTGGCCGATGAATTCCAGCGCGCGGCGCAGCGCGCTGAGCATGCCGAGCGCGAGGATGTCGACCTTGATGAGCCCGAGCGCGTCGAGATCGTCCTTGTCCCACTGCACGACGCTGCGCTTGTCCATCGCGGCGTTCTCGACCGGCACCAGCTGCTCGATCTGGTCGCGCGCGATCACGAAGCCGCCCGGGTGCTGGCTCAGGTGGCGCGGAAAACCCACCAGCATGCCGGTGAGTTCGGCCCATTGGCGCACCACCAGCGAATCGGGGTCGAAGCCGTTCTCGCGCAAGCGGTCGGCGCTGATGCCGCGGCCGTCGAACCACTGCTGGCTCTTCGACAGCGCATCGATGCGCTGCAGGTCGATGCCGAGCGCGCGGCCGACATCGCGCACCGCGCTGCGCGGGCGGTAGCTGATGATGACCGCGGTGAGCGCCGCGCGGTGGCGGCCGTACTTGCCGTAGATGTACTGGATGACCTCCTCGCGGCGCTGGTGCTCGAAGTCGATGTCGATGTCGGGCGGCTCGTTGCGCTCGGCGCTGATGAAGCGGCCGAACAGCAGCGTTGCGCGCCCGGGATCGACCTCGGTGACTTCGAGGCAGTAGCACACCAGCGAGTTGGCCGCGCTGCCGCGGCCCTGGCACAGGATGCCGCGATCGCGCGCCCAGCGCACGATGTCGGCCACCGTCAGGAAGTAGGCCTCGTAGCCGAGCCGCTCGATCAGCGCGAGTTCGTCCTCGATCTGCCTGGCCCACTCGGGCTTCAGCCCGTTCGGAAAGCGCTTCGGCACGCCGGCATGGGTGAGCCGGCGCAGGTGGGCGATCGGCGTGCTGCCCTCGGGCACGACCTCGCGCGGGTATTCGTACTTCAGCTCGGCCAGCGAGAAAGTGCATTGCGCGGCCAGCACCACCGTGTTGTCGAGCCACGCCGGCTCGTAGAGGCCGGCCAGCCGGCCGCGCGAGCGCAGGTACTGCTCGGCGTTCGGCGCAAGCTGCAGCCCGCATTCGGCGAGCGGCAGCTTCAGCCGCGTGGCGGTCAGCGTGTCCTGCAGCGACTTGCGCGAGCGCAGGTGCATCAGCACGTCGCCGGCCGCGACCACCGGCAGGCCGACCCGCCGGGCGACGTCCGGCACGAGGGCGAGCAGTTCGTCGTCGCCGGGGCGGTGCAGGCGCTCGACGACCAGCGCGGCCCGTTCGTGGAACCAGGTCTTCAGCCACATCGCATGTGCGAACACCGTCTCGAACGGCTGCGAGGCCTCGGGCACCAGCAGCGCGAGGCAGTCGGGCAGGCCGGCCAGCGTCGGCGCTTCGGGCACGCCGCCTTCGAGGTCGGACGGGTGGGCGCGGTAATGCCCCTTGTCGGCACGGCGCCGCGCGACGGTGATCCAGTGCGACAGGTTGCCGTAGCCGCGGCGCGTCTTCGCGAGCAGCACAAGCCGCGCATGCGGGGCGCCGTCGGCCGGCAGCGTGAGCCGCATCTCGCTGCCGATGATCAGGTGCAGCTGGCGGCGCTGCGCTTCGACATGCGCGCGCACGACGCCGGACAGCGAGCATTCGTCGGTGATCGCGAGCGCCGCGTAGCCGAGGTCGGCCGCGCGGTTCACCAGCTCCTCGGGGTGCGAGGCGCCGGTGAGGAAGCTGAAGTTGCTGCGGCAGTGCAGCTCGGCGTAGGACGAAAGCATCTCTGAGAACAACTGTATGTTCATACAGTATATGAAGCGCCCGTCGGCTGCAAGCGTGTTCAGGACGGATGGGCCGCCCATCGGGCTGCCCGGGGGGTCAGGCACGCGGCAGAATCGTTGCCCCTCCCGACGAGATCGCCCCGATGCCCCACGCCTTCCGCCGGCCCTTGCGCCGGCCCCTGCGGCCGCTTCGCGCGCTGTCCCTCGCCGCGGTGGCCGCCGCCGCATCGTTCGGCTGCGCCTACCCGCGCACCATCCACGTCTACGACGAGGCCTGCCAGATCACTGCGCGCCAGATGGTGCTCGACGTGGCGGACGTCAACGTGATCTCATCGTGCAGCGGCAACCACTGCGTCGTCCAGCTGGTGGGCCAGGCCGCGCTGCTGGCCGCCTCCACCGTGATCTCCGGCAGCATCGTCGTGACCGGCAATGTCGTCTACTGGCTCGAGAAGAAGCGTGACTGCCGGCCGAAGCCGGCGCCCTCCGACACAGCCGCGCCGGCGTGATCGTCCGCCGCATGGCCTGCGGTGGCACCATGCGGCGTAGCCACCCTCCTCCACCCTCGCCGAGGCGCCGCAGACCATGTCAGATTCGAACCATTCTCCTGCGCCGTTCACCGTCGCCGATCTGGCAACGCTCGAAGCCTTGTTCGGCCCGGTCGGCGAGGCGTCGATCCGCAAGGAGGTGCCGTCGCTGCACCCGGTGTACCGCCGCTGGCTCGAGGCCGCGCCGTTCGCGGTGCTCGCCACCAGCGGCCCGGGCGGGCTCGATGCGTCGCCGCGCGGCGACCCGGCCCCGCTCGTCACCGTGCAGGACGAGCACACGCTGCTGCTGCCCGAGCGGCGCGGCAACAACCGCATCGACAGCCTGCGCAACATCGTCGCCGACCCGCGCGTCGCGCTGCTGTTCATGATCCCCGGCGTCGGCGAGACGCTGCGCGTCAACGGCCGCGCCCACCTCAGCGTCGACCCCGACCTGCTGCAGCGGCTCGCGATGGATGGCCGCCCGCCGACGTGCGTGATCGTCGTGCACATCGAGACAGTGCTGTTCCAGTGCGCCCGCGCGCTGCAGCGCTCGAAGCTGTGGGCACCACCCGCCTCCGATGCCCGCAGCACGGTGCCGTCGGCCGGCGCGATGCTGGCCGCGCTCACCGATGCGGCGATCGACGGCGCGGCCTACGACCGCGATCTCCCCGAGCGGCAGCGCACGACGCTGTATTGACTGCCGGACCGACGATGAGCACTCCGATGCCCACCTCGAATGCCTCGGTCGAGCTGCACACCGAGCGGCTGCTGCTGCGCCCGCTGCGCGACGGCGACGCCCCCGCGCTGCTGGCGATCTTCAGCGACCCCGAGACGATGCGCTACTGGAGCGCGCCACCGTGGACCTCGATCGACCAGGCGCACGCGATGATCGAGCGCGACCGCCCCGCGATGGCCGCCGGCGAGCACCTGCGCCTGGGCATCGAACGGCTCGACGACGGCACCCTGATCGGCCTGTGCACGCTGTTCCACCTGAACGCCGCCTGCCGCCGCGCCGAGGTCGGCTACGTGCTCGCCCGGTCGGCCTGGGGCCACGGCCACATGAACGAGGCCTTGCGCGCGCTGTTGCGGCACGGCTTCACCGCGATGAACCTGAACCGCGTCGAAGCCGACCTCGACCCGCGCAACCATGCCTCGGCCGCCAGCCTCGAGCGGCTCGGCTTCACCCGCGAAGGCCATCTGCGCGAACGCTGGATCGTCGGCGACGAGGTGTCGGACAGCTGGCTCTACGGGCTGTTGCGGCGCGAATGGGAAACCCTCGACACCGACGAAGCATCCGGCGGATGAACGTGTCCGGAAACGGCCACCGCTGACCCGCCATCGCCCCTACGCTGGGGTCGTCAACCGGAGAACACGATGGCCTCGATCCGCAAGCAAGTCTCGATCAACGTTCCGGCCGGGCAGCTGTGGGACGCGGTGCGCGATGTCGGCGCGCTGCACACCCGGCTGGTCCCCGGCTTCGTCACCGATTGCCGGCTGGAGGACGACGGCGGCGCCCGCGTCGTGACCTTCGCCAACGGCGTGGTGGCCCGCGAACTGATCGTCGACCTCGACGACGATGCGCGCCGGCTGGCGTG
Organism: Rhizobacter sp. Root1238; assembly: GCF_001425825.1. Lineage (GTDB taxonomy): Bacteria > Pseudomonadota > Gammaproteobacteria > Burkholderiales > Burkholderiaceae_C > Rhizobacter. The sequence goes on along the minus strand of NZ_LMDM01000013.1, from coordinate 43,768 downwards.
GAGCGCGGTCGGCGGCCGGCTCACGCACCACAACGCCTCGGTGCAGGTGTTCGACGAAGGCAGCGCCGCATGCCGCCTGGTGTGGATCGCCGACCTGCTGCCGCACGCGATGGCCTCCGCCATCGCCGCGATGATCGAGCAGGGCCTGCAGGCGATGAAGACGGCGCTGGAATCGGCCGCGGCCTCGGGCCACAATGCGCCCCTGCACGGCCCTCCCGGATGACTCCCGAGCGAAAGGAAGACCTCGATGATCTTCGACCACATCGGCTTCAACGTCAGCGACTTCGCCGCAATGCGCAGCTTCCTCGTCGCCGCGCTCGAACCGCTGGGCATCGGTATCACGAAAGAGGCTGAAGGCTGGGCCATGATCGGCCGCGCCGGCGAAGGCCAGTTCTGGTTCGGCTCGTTCAGCGCACCGCCTGGGCCGATCCACATCGCCTTCGCGGCCCAGGACCGCGAGCAGGTGCGCCGCTTCCACGCCGCCGCGCTGGCCGCGGGGGCGAAGGACAACGGCGCCCCCGGCCTGCGCCCGAACTACCACCCGAACTACTACGGTGCCTTCGTGATCGGCCCGGACGGCCACAACTTCGAAGCCGTCTGCCACAGCCCGCAGGCCTGAGACCGCAGGCCGCACGCCGCCGGCGCTCAGGCCACGAACCTGCAAGCGGCCGCCGGCGCGCGCGTGTCCATGTTGCGGCCCCGGTTCAGGTGGTCGTCGATCTCGGCGGCACAGCCGAGCATGCGCGGGACCAGGAAGACCGTGAACGCCGCCGTCTCCAGGTCGCGCTCGGCCACCTCGCCGCGCCGCAGCCGCTTCCACAGCATCTTCAGCAGCAGCGACGCGATCACCGCATCGACGTTGACGCAACAGACATTGCGCGACACGCCGGCGTCGAACAGCGCCTGCACCAGCGCGCGGTAGTACGCGTGGAACACGTTGTGCTCGCCGCGCTGCTCGAACAGCTGCGCGATGAAGACTTCGCGCGGATCGTGGTTGACCGGCTTGTCCTTGAAGACCGGGTGGTTCACGCCGGGCAGCTTCGCGATGTCGGTGCTGCCGATGCTGCGGCGCTCGGCCTTGTAGCTCGCATAGCGCTGCGCGGTGCGCCACGCGAGCGCCGCCAGGTCGATGCCGTGCTCCGGATCGCCCGGGTCGGCGAGGCGGGTGTCGCGGAACTGCTCGTTCAGGAACGCGATGCCTTCGTGGCCGTTGCCGCCGTGCGCATAGCCGGTGTGGGTCAGGAAACCCATCAGCGCCTTGTTCAGCTGCACGCGTTGCGCCGCCTCGGGCCCGTCGGCCGACACCGCTCCCTTCGCACCCTGCGCCGAGATCGCGCCCGGACCATTCGTCAGCAGCAGGCCGAACAGCGTCTGGAACACGAACAGGTCGTCGTCGACCGGCGGCAGCCCGATCAACGCGGCGAACACGGTCTCGGCGAGCGAACAACGGCCCAGCAGCTGCGCATCGTCGAAGCCGCAGAAGTGCCCATCGTGGTGCCGCGTGGCCGGCGCCGACGCGCCGATCAGCGTGCCGAACAAGGCCATCCACCACGGCAGGCTCTCGGCGGTGAGCCGCGACACGCGCTTGGCCATCAGCGGCGTCCAGGCCAGCGTCGTCGTGGTGGCGGCCAGCACGGCATCAGCGGTCGGATGGCCGGGCAGCGCACGCAGCCAGCGCAGCAGCACCGATTTCGTGCCACGTGCATCGAGCGCGGCAAGCAACGCCTGGGCGCGCGCATCGGGCGCCGCGCCGACCAGTCCCTCGCAGCCGAGGATCTCGACCTTGCCGAGGTCGAAGCGCTCGTCCACCGGGTCTTTCAGGCCGGCGGCGGCGAAGCGGTCGATCAGCAGCCGGGCCGCATCGCGCGCGCCCTGCTGGCAACGCGGCCCGACGATCGCCACGGCCGCCGCGATCACCGCGTTCGGCGCATTGCCGGCCTCGCGCGCGGCCTGGGCCGCGGCCAGCGCCGGCGTGCCGTGCAGGTTGACGTGCGCGGCCACCGCGGTCGCGACCAGGCGCCGGTCGTTCTCGTCGCCGACCTCGTGCAGCAGCGCAAGCTTGACGAGCGACTCGAAGGCCAGCGTCGCCGCCTGCAGCATCGAGACGCCGTACAGGCTGCCGAGCTGCGTCTGCGCGTCCATCTGCGACGCGCCGGACGCGTCCTTCATCGCCTGCCGCGGCAGGATGCCGCCGACCTGCCGGTTCACCTGCTCGACCTGCGCGCCATAGGGCGCGGCCGGCGCCACCACCTGCAGCGCGAGCGACGCCGGCAGCGCGAGCCCCGCATCGGACGCGAACCACGGCTTCAGCACCAGGCTGCCCTCGGGCTCGAAATCGGGCAAGGTCGCGTTGGCCCGCATCACCGCCATCAACGCGCCCGGGATGTGCGCGATGTTGGTCACCAGCGCGCCGCGCGCCGAGAAGCGCGGCTCCTCGGGCGTGAAGATGCCGTCGACGCCGAACTTGTCCATGAACCAGCGCTCCTTCGCAAGGGCATCGTCCTCGCAGCCGGCCATCGCGCCGGCATGGCCGACCGCGCGGGTCAGCCGGCTCTTCCAGCGGCCGACCACGCAGGCCACGACCGGCTTCGTGAACCGGGCGTCGAGCTCGTAGGTACCGCCCGGCTCGCAGTACAGCACCGCGGCCTTGCTGCGCGCGTCGTTGGCGAGCGCGAACGCGAACTCCGGCGCGGCATAGTGGATGTAGACATCCTTGCCGCTGGAGATCACGGTGGTCGTGCCCCAGCCGCTCATGCGCAGGTACTGCGCGATGGTCGTCGAGAAGCCGCCGGAGTTCGAGAAGATCGCGATCGAGCCCGGGCGCAGCGTGTCGCCCGGGGCGTCGCCGCCGAGCGCGCCGCCGATGCGCACCCGGTTCCACGCATCGGCCACGCCCAGCCCGTTGGCACCGAAGATGTCGACGCCGGCCTGCTGGCCCATCGCGCGGATCTCGCGCGCATCGTGCACCGCGATCTTCTCGGTGACGACGAACACCTTCTTCAGCTGGGGGTTCACGCGGATCAGCTCGGCCACGCCGTCGCGCGCGGCCGCCGGCGGCAGGTAGACCACGCCGCAGTTGAAGCGGTGGCCGGCCTGCAGCCCGTCGCGCACGTTGTTGTAGACGGGGATGTCGCCTGCCGCGGTGGCGAGCACCTGGCCGCCCTTGCCGGGAGCGGTGCCGAACACCACGTTGCCGCCCGACCAGGCATGGCCGACCGGCGTCACGTCGCTCGATTCGGCGCCGAGGATGTTGAGCACGCAGACGCGGTCGTCGCGCGTCGCGATCTGGGCGAGCGAGCTGATGCCGACGTAGTACCTGAAGTCGCCGACGCCTTGTTTCTGCAATGGATTCATCTGCATGGTGGTCCTCTCGTCAGGCGGTTTCCGACAGGCCCAGCCCGGCCGCGAGCTGCGCGCGGCCGCCGGCCTTCATCCACGCATCGGCCTGCTTCGCATAGGCGATGACCTGGCTGATGTCCGAATCGAAGCCGAACATCCGGTACGGCAGCCCGAGCTGGTCGCAGGTGTCGCGCAACGCGGCCATGCCGCGCACCAGGTTCGGCCCGCCGCGCCCGAGCACCACGTACAACGGCGTCGCGCCGTGCAGCCCGACGTGCTCGCGCAGCGCGTCGGCGATCGCGCGCAGCGTCTCGTGGATGTCGGTGTTGTTCGACTTGCCGCCGATGACGAACAGCACGTTGGCCTGCTTCAGCCAGTGCCGGAAGCAGATGCGCGCGACCTCTTTCATCTTCTCGTAGGGCGGGTTGCCGCCGAAGTCGGACGAGATGATGGCCGCATCGCCGAGCATCTCGGTGACCAGCGAATTGGCGCCGCCGCCGAAGGTGGGCGCGAGGATGGTGCCGGCATCGTTGACGACGTAGACGTCGCTCTGGCCCTGGTGCGTGCGCAGCTGGTTGATCTCCTGCTCGAAATCGGAATGGTCGGCGGTGAACAGGTGCGCCGGCAGCCCGAGCCGCGCCCAGCGCGGGTCGTCGCGGTCGAACCCGCACTTGAAGTCGCAGGCCACCGGCAGCAGCCGGCCCTTCGCGTCCTCGCGCAGGCGGATCGGGTTCAGCTCCAGCGTGGTCATGCCGAAGTCGTGGAACAGCTCCCACAGCTTCGGCAGCTGCTGCACCAGCGGCGAGATGATCTCGCGCGGCGCGCCGATCTCGCTGAGCGCATTGGCGACGACGAAGGCCTTCAGGCCGGTCAGCGGATCGAAGGGAACGACCGCGAGGTCGCGGCGCTCGACCTCTTCGATGTCGATGCCGCCGCGGTGCGTCAGCGTCATCGTCGGAGCCCGGAAGCGCGTCGAATCGGTGATCGAGAAATAGACCTCGTGCCGCGCCGGCACGCCGGCCTCGAAGGTGACGCCATTGGCCTTGGCCCGCTGGTGGCCCACCGCATGCTCGGCGAAGTACAGCCGCTCTTTCTCGGCCAGCGCCGCCCGCAGGTCGCTCGCCCGGCCCAGCAGCCCGGCCTTGCCCTTCTGGCCGATGCCGCCCTTGAACATCGGCTTCACGAACACCTGCCCGTGGCGGTCGATCAGCGACTTGATTTCTTCCTCGCTGGCGCCGGGGCCGAGCACCTCGGTGGCCGGGAAGCCGACGAACTGCAACAGGCGCGCGCCGTGGAACATGCCGGTGATCTGCATCGGTGTCTCCTTGTCGTCGCTGGTGCCGCAACGTGGCCGCGATGATCGGCAGGTGCGCTGTCGAAGCGCTGTCATCCGACGTTCATTCGGGCTATTCGACGCACAATGTCCGGCCCGTCCTGGCCCGCCCTGGAGAACGACGATGCCGACGCCCGACACGCTGGAGCGCTTCATTGCCATGGTCGAAAGCAACGCGCATGCGCAGGCCTGCGAGGCGTTCTACACCGAACAGTCGACGATGCAGGAGAACCAGGCACCGCCGCGCACCGGCCGCGATGCGCACGTGGCCGGCGAGCGCAAGGTGATGGCGCGCGCGCGGTCGGTGCGCTCGCAGTGCGTGCGGCCGGTGCTGGTGAACGGCGACCACGTCGTGATCCGCTGGATCTTCGATTTCGAATGGCTCGACGGCAGCACGACGCACATGGAGGAGCTCGCCTGGCAGCGCTGGGAGGGCGAGCGCATCGCCGAGGAGACCTTCTTCTATGATCCGGCGCAACGCGTGCCGCGCCCGGCACCGTCCTGAATTCCCCGGAGCACTTCGATTGGCATTGACCTGGACCACCAGCTGGCACGGCATCGGCTGGGATGAACTGGAGGCGCTGTACCGCGCCGCGGCACTGGGCAGCAAGAGCGCGGCGCTGTTGCAGACGGTGTTCACCAACAGCCGCTTCAGCTGCTTCGCGCGCGAGGCCGACGGCCGGCTGGTGGCCGCCGGGCGGGTGCTGTCCGACGGCGCCGACTGCGCCTATGTGTGCGATGTCGCGGTGCACCCCGACCAGCAGGGGGTCGGCGTGGGCGCCGAGGTGATGTCGCGCTTGCTCGCGATGTGCGCCGGGCACCGCAAGATCATCCTCTACGCCGTGCCGGGCAAGGAGCCGTTCTACCGCAAGTTCGGATTCCGGCGGATGCGCACCGCGATGGCGATCTTCGACGACCAGGCCGCCGCCTTCACCAAGGGACACATCGATGCCGAATGACGGGTTCCCGCCGGCCGTCGCCTGTGCCTGAGCCGATGCGCCCCCGCGGCTGGCCGACGGACGCCGCCCTCGCGATGATCGGCTTCTACCAGCGCTTCATCTCGCCGCACAAGGGCTTCCGCTGCGCGCACGCAGTGCAGACCGGGCGGCGCGGTTGTTCGGCGCTCGGCGCGCGGGCGATCCGCCGCCACGGCCTGTGGAACGGGCTGGGCGTGCTCGGTTGCCGGCTCGATGCCTGTGCGCTGAGCCACGAGACCTTGCGGGCGGCACGCCCTCGGCCTCATCTGCATCCGCAGGCAGGTTTGTGCGACTTCGACTGCGGCGGAGCCGATTGCAATCCCTTCGACGCCTGCGATGTCGCCCAGTGCGCCTGCGATGCGGCGGACTGCTGCGATTGCTTCGACCGCCGCAAACGCTGCAGCCGCAATTCCTCTGCCGACGCCGCGCGCGAACGCATCGCCGCGCGGCAGAATCGGCGCAGGGAACGGCAGTCCGCTGCGCCGCCCTACCCTCCGCCACCCGTTGCGCCGCCGAGGGAACCCTGATCTCCCTGGAAGGAATTCGCGATGTGCCGCAACATCAAGACCCTGTTCAACTTCGAGCCGCCGGCCACCGAGCTGGAGATCCGCGATGCCTCGCTGCAGTTCGTGCGCAAGCTCAGCGGCTTCACGGTGCCGTCGAAGGCCAATGAAGCGGCGTTCGAGCGCGCGGTGGCCGAGGTCGCCGCGTCGGCCCGCACGCTGATCGATTCGCTCGTCACCACCGCCCAGCCGCGCGACCGGGAGGTCGAGGCGGCCAAGGCCCGCGCACGATCGGCCGAACGCTTCGGCACCTGAACTCTCGTCCCCGGATTCGCATCCGGGCTACGGCTTCAGCATCTCGGCCATCTTGGCCAGCAGGTCGGGCTTCGAGAACGGCTTGTCCAGCCCGGCGCAGCGCGTCGCCTTCAGGAACTCGCTGGCATCGGGCGACAGCGTGTCGCCGGTGACGAACAGGAAGCGCTGCGCCAGCTCCGGCTGGCGCGCCGATGCGGCCCGCCACAGCGCCGCGCCGTCCATGTCGGGCATGCGCAGGTCGGACACCACCGCATCGAAACGCGCCGCGTCCAGCAACTCCAGCGCCACCGCGCCCGACAGCGCGGTCGCGACCGCATAGCCGGCACGCTCCAGCATGTCGCGCAGCAGCTCGGCCAGTTCGGGCTCGTCGTCGACCACCAGCACCTGTGCCAGCGCCGGCACCTCGGCCGGCGGCGCCACCGGCTGTTCGGCGGGCGGTTCGGCCTCGCCGCTCAGCGGCAGGCTCAACCGGAACGACGCGCCCTGCGCCGTCGATTCGAGCACCAGCTCGCCACCATGCTCGCGCGCCACCGAGCGAGACACCGACAGGCCCAGCCCGGTGCCCAGCCCTTCCGGCTTGGTGGTGAAGAAGGTCTCGAACAGCCGCGCACGCACCTCGGGCGCGATGCCCGGCCCGCTGTCGACGACGCGCAGCCACACCCGCGGCTCGCGGTCGGTGCGGCGCTGCTCGACGCCGGTGCTGACGTGCACGCGGCGTTCGCCCACCGTCAGCGTCAGCGCCTGCTGCGCATTGACCATCAGGTTCAGCACGATCTGCGAGATCTGGTCGCCGTCGCCCATCACGCTCGGCAGCTGCGGCGCCAGGTCGAGCTGCAGCGCGACGTTGTGGCTGCGGTAGGTGTAGCCCAGCAGGTCGGCCGCCGCGCACACCAGGTCGTTCAAGGCCACCGCGCCGCGCTGCGACGGCCGGCTGCGCGCCATGTTCAGGAAGGTGCGCACGATGCGCCCGCAGCGTTCGGCCGCCTCGCGGATGCGCTGCACGTCGTGCTGCAGGTCGGGCCGGTCCTCGCACTTTTCCTCGAGCAGCGTCGCGCGGCCCATCACGATCGCGAGCGGGTTGTTCAGCTCGTGCGCGACGCCGGCCAGCAGGCTGCCCATCGCGGTCAGGCGCTCGCTCTGGCGCAACGCCTCGCGCTGGCGCTCGATCTGGCGCGCCGCATCGTGGCGCTCGGACACGTCGGCGATCGAGGCGGTGTAGAACGCGGTGCCGCCGACATCGCTGCGCCACAGCACCATCTCGATCGGGAACTCGCTGCCGTCGGCGCGCAGCGCATGCAGCTCCATGCGCTTGCCGAGCACCTGCGCCGGGCCGCCGGCCTGCATGCGGCGCAGCCCCGCCTCGTGCGCGGCGCGGTGGCGCTCGGGCACGATCACCTCGCTGACCGGCCGCCCGACGACCTCGGCGCGCCGGCGCCCGAAGATGGTCTCGGCCGACGGATTGAACTCGACGATGCGGCCTTCGGCATCGGTCGAGATCAGCGCGGCCAGCGCATGGTCGACGATCGCCGACTTCAGCGCCTCGCTGGCGCGCAGCTGCTCCTGGCGCAGCGCGAGTTCTTCTTCGCCGAGCCGCAGGTCGGTGTGGTCGAGCCCGCAGACCACCACCGCCTGCACCGGCCCGCCGCCGGGCGTGTACGGCACCAGCACCTGCTCGCGGTAGCGCCGGCCCTGCAGCTGGTAGTTGACCCAACCCTGCAGGTGCAGCGACTCGCCGGCGAACAGCCGCTCGAAGATCGGCACGAAGCTGCGGTACACGCCGTCGTCGAGCACTTCGGACATGTGGCGGCCGATCACCCGCTCGGGCGGCAGGCCCATGAAGCGCAGCGCCTCGAGGTTGGCGTACAGGTAGCGCCCATCCCGGCCGATCACCGCGACGCGGGTGTTGATGTGCTCCAGCAGCACGCCCATCAGCACCGGATCGAGCATCGGCAGCGACGGCGGCCGCTCGCCCCAGCGCGTCTGCGACCAGCGCAGTTCGCGCTGATCCGGACCGGCCTGGAGCAGCCCGGCGCTCGGCCCGCCGCGTTCCTCGCTCATCGGAAGCCGAGCACCACGCGCCGCGTCTGGGCGGACTTCTTCTCGATCTTCGTGACGACCACCGCGCCGATGTCGGCGGTGTTCGCGACGTGCGTGCCGCCGCAGGGCTGCAGGTCGACGCCCTCGATCTCCAGCACCCGCACCCGGCCCAGTCCACGCGGCGGCTGCACGCTCATGCTGCGCACCAGGCTGGGGTTGGCGTCGAGTTCGGCTTCGCTGATCCAGCGGTGGCGCACCGGGTGCGCGCCGGCCACCAGCCGGGCCAGGCCGGCGGTCAGCGCCTCCTTGTCGAGCGGGTCGGTCATGTGGAAATCGAGCCGGGCCGAGTCGGCGGTGATCGAGCAGCCGTCGACCGGGTGCGGCACCAGCGCGCACAGCAGGTGGGTCGCGGTGTGGAAGCGCATGTGGCGCTCGCGGCGGGCGCGGTCGATGCGGGCGGTCACCGGCTGGCCGACCGCGAGGCCCGCGAGCAGGTCGTCCTGCCCCGGCGCCGGCACATGGACGATCTCGCCGGGCGCCGCGCCCTTGCGGGTGTCGGCAATCTGCAGCACGCGGCCGTCGGCCAGCCGCAGCTCGCCGCGGTCGCCGGCCTGCCCGCCGCCGAGCGGGTAGAACACCGTGCGGTCGAGCTGCACGCCGGCCTCGCCGAGCGCGACGATGCGGGCCTCGCAGTCGTCGAGCGCGGCGTCTTCGCGGAACAGTTCTTCTGTCATCGCTGGGGTCATCGTGGTCATCCAGGCCGTCAGGCGGGTTCGGTGATGAAGCGGCGCAGCACGTCGAAGGCCTCGTTCGGCTTCTCGCGCCAGGCGCCATGGCCGATGCCGGGGAAGGCATGGAACTGCCGCCACTGCGCCGGCAGCGCCGCGGCGATGTCCTGCGCATCGGCCAGCGGGCACACCGGGTCGAGCTCGCCGGCCAGCACCAGCACCGGGCATTGCGCGGCGGCCAGCCCGGGCAGCAGGTTCATCTGCCGCTGCTCGCCGCGGATGAAGGCCTGCAGGATCTCCGGCGCGGTGAAGCGCCACGGCGCGCTCTCGACCCGGCCGACCAGGCTCGGGTTGTACAGCGGCTTGCAGACGCGCTGGTAGACGGCGTTGTTCTCGTCGGTCGGGTCGGCCCAGAAGCGCTCGGCCACCGCGCGCGCCTCGGCGCCGCCGAGCTGCTCGAACATCGCGAGCTTGCGCGGCATCGCCATGCTGCCGGCGGTGCTGGACAGGATCACCTTGGCCGCATGCGCCGGGTGGCGCGCGATGTAGCGCTGCGCGACGAAGCCGCCGAACGACTGGCCGAGCACGATCGGCTTGACGATGCCGAGCGCGTCGCACAGCCGCACCACGTCGTCGGCCCAGGTGTCGAGCGTCCATTCCGACGGCGGTCGGCGGTCGCTCATGCCATGGCCGCGGTGGTCGTAGTAGACGATCTGGGCCAGGTCGGCCAGGCGCGAGAAGAGGGGCTTGAAGGCGACGTGGTCGAAACCGGGGCCTCCGTGCAGCAGCACGAGGCTGGGTTTTTCCCGCACGCCGTTGCCGTCGGGGACGAGGCCGGGGCCTTCGACGTCGACGAACAGCCTGACACCGGGTTCGATTTCGATACGCACGCGCTGGACCCTTCGTCGTTCAACCGAGGGTCGATCTTGCCACGCCGGTGGCCCATCCCGGGCCGTGCTAGCCCGGATGCCGATCCGGGATCGCTGCGCTCAACCGTTCAACAGGCGCTGGCGCTTCTGGGTCTGGTCGATGTAGCGCTGCAGCGCGCGCGTGACGTCGCTGGTGGGGTTGACGATCTCGCAGCCGAGGCGCACGCCGCGCGAATCGGGGTTGATCGAGGTCACGTGCTGCAGGCGCAGCGCGACGTGGACCCGGGTGTCGACATCGAGGTCCATCTGCACGCCATTGAGCACCACGCCGGCCGGCAGCGGCGGCACGTCGTCGGGCAGGAAAAGCGCGCAGCCGCCGATGCTCACGTCGAGCACGCGCAGCGCGAGCGGCATGTCGTGGATGGCCGGGTGGCGCACGCGCGCCATCGGGGCGCTGCGCAGCAGCGGCCGCACGCGGAACCCGCTGCGGCGCTGGAAACGGAACAGTTCGCGCGGCATCGCGCAGTTGAGCACGGCGCTGCGGCCGTTGTGCACCACCACCAGCCCGATCGCGTCGAACTGCAGCTTGATGCTGTCCAGGTAGGCGACCGCGACGGCATCGGCCGACTCGACCAGCGACTGCACCTGGTTGCTCTCGGCTTCGGCACTGAAGCTGATCAGGCCGCGCAGCGAATCGAACGACCACAGCGTGGTGGTGTAGGTCGCGCCGTCGCTGCCGTTCAGGTGGACGATCACGTTGCCGTCCTGCAGCCGCTTGAGCATCGCCAGCACCTCGGGCACGGCCGAGATGCGGAAATCGTCCAGCCCGCCATGGGTGGCGGACAGCGCGTCGAGCGGCATCGGCATCGTGTCCACGTTCAGCTCCGGCTCGGGGGATCGGCAGGTCAGTGAACGGTTTTCGGCTTCCCTGCCAGGATCGCGTCCAGGTCTTCGAGCCAGGGTTCGGCCAGGTGGCGGATCTCGGCGTCATTGACGAGGATGCGCTGCATGATGCGCGATTTCAGCTGGGCTTCTTCCGAATCCAGCGGGCGCTGCGAGGCGGCGTGCTTGAGCTGCGAGATCAGCACCGCGCAGGCGCCTTCGAGCTTGACCACGTGGTCCCAGTTGCCGACGCGGGCGGCTTCGAGCATGTCCTGGCTGGCGCGCTCGATGGCTTCGTAGTAGTTCAGCAGGGCCTTGTTCATGGGGTGGTCTCCGTTGTCGTTCGACCGGTCGATCTGGAAATGCTTCATGGTGTGCGGGTCCGGTGGTCAGGCGGCGGTCTTGATGGCGATCTCGGCCCACGCACTGCGCAGCGGCTCGATCAGTTGTGCGCATTCGTCGAGGGCCGCCTCGTCGTTGTGGCGGTTGGCCTGGGTCAGCCGCAGCGCCAGGTAGGCATACAGGTCGTTCAGGCTGGCCGCCAGCTGGCCGCCTTCCTTCAGGTTCAGCCCGGCCTTCAGGCCTTCGTCGACGATGCGCACCGCGCGGCCGATCGCACGGCCCTTCTCTTCGATCTTGCCGGCGCGCATGGCGCCACGCGCCTGGGCGATGCAATCGATCACCCCGTCGAACAGCATCGCGATCAGCTGGTGCGGCGAGGCGCTGTCGACCCCGGTACCGACCTGCACGGCATGGTAGGCATTGCGGCCGCCGCCGAAGGGCGATGCTGAGTAGTCGGATCCGAACATGTTGTAGGCCTTGTGCGTGACTGGATGCACTGTTTATCGGCCCGCCCTGCGCAGCCTTTAGGCCGCACAACAGGGGTGAAACAGGGTCCATTTCAACTTCAAGTGTGAAGGGATGTTGCAGCCCTCCCCCCGTTGTCCTGAGCAGGGACCGGGCTTGTCGAGGGTCCGTGTCGAAGGGTTGCGGCCGACGCGTGCGGGCCTTCGACAAGCTCAGTCCGAACGGCTTGTGTACGCAGGCTTCGACAGGCTCAGCCCGAACGGTCTCCCCTCGCGAGCGCAGTGAAGCAATCCAAGCAACTCGCCCAGGAACCGGCTTTGCCGGGCCTGCGGCGAGGCGCCCCCTCGGGGGGCCGAGCCCGGACATGAACAGTCCTGAGGACTGTTCGTGCCTGGCGAGGGGCTGGGCCTCAGGCCCAGCGCGGCCTGCAAGGCAGGAGCGAAGCGACGTGGGGGCTACGTCGACTTGTTCCAGTTGGCGATCTGCTGCGTGATGTAGGAGCTGAGCGTGTTCAGCCCGGCCATCTTCGTGTCGAGCGCGGTGTACTGGGCACGCAGGCGCTTCTCGGTGGACGTCATCCGGTCGGTGATGTCGTCCTGCCGTTCCTGGTTGTCCTTCAGCGTGCTGTTCAGCCCGGTGGTGCGGGCGGCCAGCAAGCCGTCGGTGCCCAGCACCTGGTCGCCCAGCGCTCGCAGCTTCTGCGCGAAGCCGTCGTTGGCGGAGTCGGTGGTGTCGCTGTTGGCGAACGCCTTCTTCATCTCGGTCAGGTTGCCCAAGGCGCTGGTCAGCTTGGTGTCGTTGACCTTCAGCGTGCCGTCGGTCTGGATCTCCAGCCCGATCGAGGACAGCGTCGGGAACGCGCTCGAGGCCGAGCCGGTGCCGGTCAGCATCGAGCGCAGCTGGCGCTGCAGCGACACCGCGGTGCTGTCGCCCTGCAGCGTGCCGGCCGTCTTGGTGGCGTCGTCGTACTTGGTCTGCGACTTCAGCAGCGACGCGAGACCGTTGTAGGCGGCCGTGAAGTTGGTGAGCGCGCTCTTGATCGAGGTGTTGTCCTGCGCGACGCTGATCTGCACGTCACCGGTGGTGACCTTCTGCAGCGTCATCGTCAGGCCCTGCACCACATCGTTCAGCGTGTTGCTCGCCGACGTGATGTCCAGGCCGTTGATCTTGGCCTTCGCGTCGGACGCCGTCTGCGTGCGCGTCATCGCGGCGCTGCCGTCGGTCGCGTCGTAGGCGAAGGCAGACGGGCCGGCGCCGCTTGCCGTCACGCGGAAGCCGTTGTCGACGCCGGTGGAGGACGACGACAGCACCAGCCGCGCACCGCTCGAGTCGGTGACGATGGAGGCGGACACACCGCCGCCGGCGGCATTGATCTTGTCGCGCACGTCGGCCAGCGTGTCGGTCGCGCTGATCGCGATGTTCATCGAATTGATGGTCGCACGGGCCTTGAAGCCCGGCTCGGTCACGTCCCAGCTGCCGATGTCGATCGTCAGCCCGCCTTCACCGACGACGGTGCTGCTGGAGGCGAAGCTGGTGCTCGCCACCGATTGCGCGGCGGCCAGCTTCGACACGCTGACGGCATAGTTGCCGGCGGCAGCGCCGGAGCCGCTGGAGACGGAGATCGAGGCGGTGTCGGCCGACGTGGCCGTCGTCGCGCTCCAGGTCGCGGCCTTGGTCAACGCGAGCGCGGCGTCGCGGAAGCCCGACACCGAGGACTGGATCGACCCATAGGCCGAGATCTTGGTCTGGATCTTCGACGCTTCGGTCTGCAGCTGCGTGACCGGCAACTGCTCGACGGCCATCAACTTCGTGATGATCGATTCGACCGGAAGGTTGCTGCCTATCCCTGCTGATGTAACTGATGCCATGACCGTGACCTTTCGGAAGAGTGGACGGCAAGCAGAGGAAGCCTCGCTGCCACTGTCCTAAAAGAAGAGGGACGCCCCCAAAGGGGAATCCGATATCGCGTGTATCGGAGTCACAGTCGGCAACTTGAGCCCTCGGGTGCGAAATTTTTCACGCACCGCGCCTCACTCGTCGTTCATCAGCCCTTCAGCAGCTGCAGCACCTGCTGCGGCAGCTGGTTCGCCTGCGCCACCATCGCGTTGCCGGCCTGCTGCAGGATCTGCGAGCGGCTCAGCGCGGCGGTTTCGGCCGCGAAGTCGGCGTCCATGATGCGGCTGCGGGCGGCCGACTGGTTCTCGACGTTGGTCTGCAGGTTCGAGATCACCGAATCGAAGCGCGACTGGCTCGCACCGTAGGTGGCGCGGGTGTCGTTCACCAGGTTCAGGGCCTGGTCGATGCTGTCGATCACGGTGGCCAGCGCGGTCGAATCGGTCGTGCTGTCGATGACGGTCGTCGCGGCAGTCACGGCGGTGATCGATGCATCGATGGTCAGGTCGACGGTGTTGATGTCGATCGTGTCGTTGACCGTCGTGTTGGCACCGACCTGGAAGGTCTGGACGCCGGTCGACGCGAGGATCGGCTGGCCGTTGAACGTGGTGCCGGCCAGCACGCGGCCGATTTCGGCCGACAGCTGCTGGAATTCCTTGTTCAGCGAATCCTTGTCGCTGCCGCTGTTGGTCGAGTTGCGGGCCTGCACCGACAGTTCGCGCATGCGCTGCAACGCATCGCCGACCTTGGACAGCGCACCTTCAGCGGTCTGCGCGAGCGAGATGCCGTCGTTGGCATTGCGCACCGCGACATTCATGCCGCGCACTTGCGCGTTCATGCGTTCGGCGATGGCGAGGCCGGCGGCATCGTCCTTCGCGGAGTTGACCCGCAGGCCGGACGACAGGCGCTGCATCGAGACGGCCAGCGCGGACTGGGAAGAATTCAGGTTTCGTTGCGCGTTCAGCGAAACGATGTTCGTGTTGATGGTTTGTGGCATGAAGCACTCCTCAAGAATCAATGACTCCCGGCGAAATGCGCCGGCGCTTGCCGCAGGGGGGGACATGCCCTGCGTCAGACCCGGCGCGAATCACCGTTGGCCACCGACATGAAAGGTGTGCTGTTGCACACCGCCCCGTCAGCATCCTTCAGTGGATCCGGACCGCAGATCCCGGGCGAGGAACCTGTGGAAGTGATTGTTCCGAGAACTGGAGTCGGGCTAAACCGCGAAATGAGCCGGTCTGACCCGCCTTTTCATCCGCCAAACGAAAAGGCCCCGCCCGGTTTCCCGGGCGGGGCCTTCAGAAGCGAGCCTGGCGGCTTACTTCAGCAGCGACAGCACTTGCTGGGGCAGCTGGTTGGCTTGCGCCACCATCGCCGTGCCGGCCTGTTGCAGGATCTGGGCACGCGACAGGTTCGACGTTTCAGACGCGAAGTCGGCATCCGTGATGCGGCTCTTGGCGGCCGACTGGTTCTCGACCGAGGTCTGCAGGTTCGAGATCACCGAGTCGAAGCGGTTCTGCGCCGCACCGTACATGGCGCGCTCGCTGTTGACCTTGTCGATCGCGCCGTCGATGTTGTCGATCACGGTCTTCAGCGCGGCCGAGTCGGTCGTGCTGTCGATGACCACGGTGCTGGCCGTCACGGCAGTGATGCTGGCATCGGCCGTCATGTCGGTCGTCGTCACGGTGATGACGTCGTTGGTCGTGGTGTTGGCACCGATCTGGAAGTCCTTGGCACCGGCGCTGGCGCCGATGATCGAGATGCCGTTGAAGGTGGTGCCGCCCAGGACGCGGGTGATTTCCGACGACAGCTGCTGGAATTCCTTGTTCAGGGAATCCTTGTCGCTGGATCCGTTGGTGCCGTTACGGGCTTGCACGGCGAGTTCACGCATGCGTTGCAGCGAATCGCCGACCTTGCCCAGCGCGCCTTCAGCGGTCTGCGCCAGCGAGATGCCGTCGTTGGCATTGCGGATCGCGACGTTCATGCCACGGACCTGGGCGCCCATGCGCTCCGAGATCGCCAGGCCGGCGGCGTCGTCCTTGGCGCTGTTGACGCGCAGGCCGGAAGACAGGCGCTGCATCGAGGTGGACAGCGCGTTCTGGGTCGTCGACAGATTGCGTTGTGCGTTCAGCGACGTGACGTTGGTGTTGACTGACATGCTCATTTGAAATACTCCAATAACGGTTGAACTGAGACCCGGCAGGAGCGCCGGCATTGCCTCGGCAGATGGGTATCTACCTTCGATCCTTTTCTGCCTAAACGGCGGCACACCGTGGTGTGCCGCTTGCTGCGCCCGGCTGGTCTGCCGGACCCCGGCGCCGTTGTTGCGTCGCCGTTGGAGGCTTTATCGGACCGCCACTTTCGGGACTTGAGTCCGTGCTTCCAAAATTTCTGCGGGATCCCCCGAACAAAGGGGGCGGAACCCGCCTTCTATCTGCATTCGCGGCCGGAACTTGAGGGTCCGTGAAGACGTTTCAGAGTGTGTCAAGCAGCGAACTGGCGGGCATCTGCGGTGCATCTCCGGCGCTTCGCCGACGGGCTACTTCCTAGAATTTCAGGCACCCTTTCCTGGGGCGTGCCCACGCGCGCCATCACGATGCACACCAAAGCCCACAAGCCCCCCAAGACCCGCCCTGCCCTCATGCCGCCGTTCGCGCGGACCGCGCAGCGCGATTGGGAAGAGGGCCTGGTCCACGCGAAGGCGGGCGATTGGGCGAAGGCCGAGCACGCCTTCCACCGCGCGAGCGAACGCAACCCGCGCGACACCGTCTACCTGCTCAACCTGGCCCGCGCGCAAATGAAGAACGGCGCGCACGACAAGGCGCTGCAGAGCGCGCAGTCGGCGCTCGCGCTGAAGCCCGACGATGCGCTGGCACGCATGATCGTGGCCGACTGCCTGAGCGCGCAGCACCGCTACCTGGAGGCCGCGAATTGCCTGCAGCAGCAGCCCAACCAGACACCGCGCAACGCCGAGTACTACCAGAACCTCGGCGAGGCGCTGTTCAACGCCGGGCAGCACCAGGCGGCGATCGCCGCGCTGTTCGAGGCGCTGTCGCGCAATGTCGACCACGCGCTGTCGCATTACCGCCTCGGCCTGTCGTTCAACGCGCTGGGCATGAAGCAGGAAGCGACCGAATGCTTCCGCACCGCGCTGATCCTCGGCCTGGGCGGCGGCGACCTGGCCGCGCAAGGGCTGCTGGCGTTCGTCGAGCGCGAGCTGTGCCGCTGGCAGAACGCGCAGGCCGACGTGGCTGCGCTGCAGCGGCTTGCCGCGGCGCTGCCGGACGACGCGGCGAGCTGGGCGTCGGTGTTCGCGCAGGTCACGGTGACCGACGACCCGGACGCGCAGCGCCGCGTCGCGCGCTCGTGCTGGCGCTTCCAGACGCGCCGCGTCGAGGCTTTCGCGCCGGTGGCGCCGCGCCCGCTGCCCGCACGTCTGCGGGTCGGCTTCGTCTCGGCCGACTTCCACCAGCATGCCACCGCGATCCTGATGGCCGAGGTGTTCGAGAAGCTCGACCGCAGCCGCTTCGACATCACGTTGTATTCACACGGCCCGGACGACGGCAGCCCGATGCGGGCGCGCCTGCGCGCGGCCGCCGACCGCTTCGTCGACGTGGCCCGGCGCAGCGACCTGGAGGTCGCGCAGCAGGTGCGGCACGACGAGGTCGACGTGCTGGTCGACCTGAAGGGCCACACCCGCGACGCGCGGCTCGCGATCTTCGGCCACCGTGCGGCGCCGGTGCAGCTCAGTTTCCTCGGCTTCCCCGGCACGACCGGCGCGACGCCGGCCGACGGCATCGACTACTTCGTCGGCGATGCGATCGTCTCGCCGCTCGCGCACGCGGCGCACTTCAGCGAGAAGCTCGCGTTGATGCCCGGCTGCTACCAGCCGAACGACCGGCAGCGCCCGCTGCCCGGCCCGTACGGCCGCGCGCAGGCCGGCCTGCCGGAAGGCGCACTGGTGCTGTGCGGCTTCAACCAGCCGTTCAAGCTGTCGCCCGAGGTCTTCGATGTCTGGTGCCGCCTGCTGCAGCGCCTGCCGAACGCCGTGCTGTGGCTGCTGCAATGGAACGACCACTCGCCGGCGCAGCTGCGCGCCGAGGCCGCCGCGCGCGGCATCGACCCGCAGCGCCTGGTGTTCGCGCCGAAGATCGGGTTGCGCGAGCACCTGAGCCGCCTCGCGCTGGCCGACCTGTTCATCGACACCTGGCCCTGCAACGGCCACACCACCGCCAGCGACGCGCTGTGGGCCGGCGTGCCGGTCGTCACGTACGCCGGCCAGACTTTCGCCTCGCGCGTGGCCGCCAGCCTGCTTGACGCCGTCGGCCTGCCGCAACTGGCCTGCACGACGGTGGCCGACTACGAAGCCCGCATCGTCGAACTGGCCGGCGACGCCCCGGCGCGCCAGGCCCTGCGCCAGCACCTGGTGGCAGCCCGCGACACCGCCCCGCTGTTCGACAGCGAGACCTGGACCCGCGACTTCGGCTGCCTGCTGTGGGCAGCGGCCGAGCGCTGGTCGCACGGGCTGCCGCCCGACCACATCGTCCTCGCCGACGAAACCCCTGAAGGAGCGCCTGCATGAACGACCTGCCCGACATCCACCTGTGCATCGTCCAGCCCGCGGGCTACGTGCATTCGCTCGGCTTCCTCGACCAGGCGCGCTACTTCCGCCACCAGTTCCGCCGCATGGGCGCCGAGGTGAGCCTCGCGAAGAACCGGCTGCGCCATGACGCGGTCAACTTCGTGTTCGGCGCGCACCTCGGCTTCGACGCCGCGCTGCGCGAGCGCCACACCTGCGTGTTCGTGAACCTGGAGCAGCTCGGCCGCGACGGCGCGCCGGTCGGCGACGACTACCTGAAGCTGCTGGCCGGCTCGGCGGTGGTCGAGTACGACGCCGACAACATCGCCGCGTACACCGCCCATGCCGACGACGTGCCGGTGTTCCCGCTGCTGTTCGCGCCCTACCTGAAGCCGGCGCAGACGCTGCCGCTGGAAGAGCGCCCGATCGACCTGCTGTTCATCGGCAGCATGAACCAGCGCCGGCTCGACCTGCTGAAACGCATCGAGGCCACCGGCCGCCGCATCGCGCAGTTCGACCAGCCGCTGTACGGCCCGGAGCGCGACCAGGTGATCCTGCAGGCCAAGGCCGTGGTCAACCTGCACTTCTACCCGACCAGCCGCTTCGAGCAGGCGCGCGTGTCGCACTGCCTGTCGCTGGGCACGCCGGTGCTGTCCGAGCGCCGGCCGCAGACCCGCCCGCACGAGGCCTTCGAAGATTGCGTCGGCTGGTTCGACGAGTCCAGCCTCGAGGCGGTGTTCGGCCAGCACTTCGGCACGCCGGCGTTCTTCGAGCAGGCGCGCGCGCAGGTGCAGCGCTTCGAGGCGGCCGAGCCGATCGAAGCCTATGCCGACATCCTCGCGTTCGCCGCCGGCTACGCCCGCGTGCACCAGGAGCGCCGGCCGCAGGAGCCGTGGAAGCCCACGCGCATCAACCTCGGCTCGGGCAAGGACTACAAACCGGGCTGGCTGAACGTCGACATCCTCGAGCGCGCCCAGCCCGACCTGGTGCTCGACCTCGGCCAGCCGGTGCAGTGGCCGCACCGCGCGAGCTCGTCGTACGGCGGTGAGATGCAACTGGACGCCGGCAGCGTCGACCTGATCTTCGCGAACAACGTGCTCGAGCACGTGCCCGACCTGCCGACGCTGATGGGCAACTGCCTGGCGCTGCTGAAGACCGGCGGCCAGTTCATCATCGAGGTGCCGTACGAACACGCGGCGACCGCCTGGCAGGACCCGACTCACCTGCGCGCGCTGAACGAGAAGTCGTGGCTCTACTACACCGACTGGTTCTGGTACCTCGGCTGGTTCGAACACCGCTTCCAGCTGGCGCAGTTCCACTACCTCGACGATGCGCTGCGCGAATGCCCGAAGGAGCGCGCCGCCTTCATGCGCGTCGTGCTGGCCAAGGTGGAAACCTCGCTGCGCGAGCGCACCACCGCCCGGGTGATGCGGGCCGATTTCGCGCTGCCGGACGACATGTCCGACGCCTATGCGGCGGATCTGGCAGCCATCGCGGCCTGAAAGAGCCCTCCCCACGACCGAAAAGACCGCCCTGTCGGTCTTTTTTTCGTTTGGCGACAAGCACTTGCGTGCGCGCGTCAGCTTCCCTGGCAGCCGTGTAGGAATTTGCCTGACAAGGGTGATGGAAGAAGCTGGACTCAAGCCACAGAACTGACCTGATGTTTGGGTCCATCTTGCTTCTTCACAATCCGTTCCACGTTGAGACAAGTAGCAAGCAAACCGCAACACACACAGAGGAACGAGACATGAACGCCGACCAAATCCTGACCGAGATCCGTGAAGCCAACCTGTCGTACCTGATGCTGGCCCAGAGCCTGATCCGCAGCGACCGCGAACAAGCCCTGTACCGCCTGGGCATCACCGACGAAAGCGCATCGCTGATCGGCCTGCTGACCCCGGCGCAGATGATGAAGGTGGCTGCCAGCAACACGCTGCTGTGCCGCTTCCGCATGGACGACGACCTGGTCTGGGGCTTGTTGACCAACCACGGCAAGACCGCGTCGAACGACACGACGAGCCGCCTGCACGCCAGCATCCTGATGGCCGGCCGCCACCACGAAGCCGCCTGAATCCAGCGACCGCCGCAGCCGCCACATTAAAAATCAAGGAGAGAGACATGACCCGCACCAAGAGCATCCTGACCGAAGCCAAGCAGATCGAGCGCGCCGTGACGCTGATCAACCTGGGCGCCCGCCTGCAGGTGCTGGAATCGGAAACCGATCTGTCCTACGAGCGCCTGCTGCGCCTGTACAAGGAAGTCTCCGGCAAGTCGCCGAGCAAGGGCCAGCTGCCCTTCTCCACCGACTGGTTCATGACCTGGCAGCCGAACATTCATGCCTCTCTGTTCCTGAACATCCACGAATACCTGAACAAGGTGGCCGTGATGGACGAGATCGACGTCGTCATCAAGGCTTACCAGCTGTACTCCGAGCAGACGCAGGCGCAGGGCCTGGAAGCGCTGCTCTCGGTGACCCGCGCGTGGCGCCTGGTCAAGTTCGTCGACAACGGCATGCTGACGATGACCAAGTGCTCGAAGTGCGGCGGCCATTTCGTCAGCCACCCGCACGAGATTTCGAAGCATTACGTGTGCGGCCTGTGCAACCCGCCGGCGCGTGCCGGCAAGGGCAAGGCCACCGGCGGCATCCAGATGCACTGAAAGACGGCAGACGCCCTCAAGTCGAGCGGTGGACCGTCGATAAAGCTCTCAACGATTTCTGTTTTTCCCTGGGTAGTGTGAGTTAGCGACTTTTGTTTTCTTGATCTCCTCCTGGCGCTGAAAAGTGCTTTCAACGGATCCTTCGGGGTCCGTTTTCTTTTGGTCGGCGGGTTTGCTCTGCGTGAGGCTGCTGCCGGGTCTCGCCCCGGCGGGCGAGTCACTTTCATTTGAGCCCAAATGAAAGTAACCAAAGCAAAGGGCCTCAACACACACCATACGGTTCGTTCAGTCTCGCTGCGGACAACACTGCCACTCGGCTGCACATCCCCGTTCGTCGGGATTGTTGTTCTCCCGCGCCACTCGACTCGCGCTCGTCGCTTCGTCTCGCCCCCACGACCGCCGCGTCGTCTGGGCGAAGCGCAGCGAGCCGGGTGGAGAAGAACGGCCAACAATCCCAGTCAAGGCGGATCACCTGCGGCGTGGCCGTGTTGTCCGCAGCGAGTCAGAACGAACCGTATGGTGTTCGGGTTCAAGCGCCTTCTTTGG
Source organism: Rhizobacter sp. Root1238 (assembly GCF_001425825.1). Taxonomy (GTDB): domain Bacteria; phylum Pseudomonadota; class Gammaproteobacteria; order Burkholderiales; family Burkholderiaceae_C; genus Rhizobacter. Next base: position 22,302 of record NZ_LMDM01000013.1, on the reverse strand, counting down.
TTACTTTCTTTGGCAAGACAAAGAAAGTGACTCGCCTGCCGGGGCGAGACCCGGCGCCGCCTCACGCAGTGAGAAGAACACTAGGCCTCGCGCAGCGAGAAGGAATCTCTTTTCCAGCGCTGTTCGAGCGATTGCCGCCCCCCCACCCCCCCGACACTCAAGTGACTGGGGTCAGGGCCGATAACGGTCCGAGACATGCGCTGGACAGGGCGTGCTCCCCACCCACACGGAACACCTGGAACATGTTCGTCCTCATCGGTTACGCGGTTGCCCTCGGGTGCATCTTCGGTGCCTACGTGCTGCACGGCGGCAACCTGGGCGTCATCATCCACGCGCTGCCGACCGAGCTGATGGCGATCCTGGGCGGCGCGCTCGGCGCGTTCGTCGTGAACAACCAGCCGAAGGTGCTGAAGGCGACGCTGGCCGCGCTGCCGACGCTGCTGAAGGGTTCGAAGTATTCGAAAGCCCGCTACATGGAGCTGCTCGCGCTGCTCTACGACATCCTGCAGAAGGCGCGCAAGGAAGGACTGATGTCGATCGAGAACGACGTCGAACGCCCGCACGAATCGGCCCTCTTCAAGAAATACGCGACGGTGGGCAACGACCACCACGTGGTCGAGTTCATCACCGACTACCTGCGCATGATGGTCTCGGGCAACCTGAATGCCCACGAGATCGAAAGCCTGATGGACAGCGAGATCGACACCCACCACCACGAGGCGCATGCGCCCGCCGCGGCGATCGCCCGGCTGGCCGGCGCGCTGCCGGCGTTCGGCATCGTCGCCGCCGTGCTCGGCGTCGTGAACACGATGGGCTCGGTCGGCCAGCCGCCGGCGATCCTCGGCGGCATGATCGGCTCGGCGCTGGTCGGCACCTTCCTCGGCATCCTGCTGGCCTATGCGGTCGCCGAGCCGCTGGCCGGGCTGATGGAACAGAAGAACGACGAGAACGGCAAGGAGCTGCAGTGCATCAAGACCACGCTGCTCGCGAGCATGCAGGGCTATGCGCCGCAAGTGGCGGTGGAGTTCGGCCGCAAGGTGCTGTATTCGGCCGACCGCCCGACCTTTGCTGAGCTCGAAGGCCATGTGAAAGGCAAGAAATAATGGCCGGCGATTCGAAGAAGCTGCAGCCGATCATCATCAAGCGCGTCAAGAAGGGCGGCCACGGCGCCCATGGCGGCGCGTGGAAGATCGCGTACGCCGACTTCGTCACGGCAATGATGGCGTTCTTCCTGCTGATGTGGCTGCTCGGCTCGACCACCGAAGGCGACAAGAAGGGCATCGCCGACTACTTCCAGGCGCCGCTGAAGGTGGCGCTGCTGAGCGGCGGCAGCGGCTCGGGCGATTCGTCGCACGTGATCAAGGGCGGCGGCACCGACCTGACCCGCAGCGGCGGCCAGGTCAAGCGCGGCGACAACGCGTCGCGCAGCACCATCAACCTGGCTGCGGTCAAGGCCGAGCAGCGCCAGGCCGAGGCCCAGCGCCTGCAGGCGCTGAAGCAGCATGTCGAAGACGTGCTGGCCGGCAATCCGAAGCTGGCGGCGCTCAAATCGCAGATCCGGCTCGACATGACGCCCGACGGCCTGCGCATCCAGATCGTCGACGACCAGAACCGGCCGATGTTCGACAGCGGCAGCGCCCTCGTCAAACCCTACATGCGCGAATTGCTGCAGGAGATCGGCGGCGTGCTGGCCGAGGTGCCGAACCGGTTGACGCTCGAAGGCCACACCGACGCCGCGCCGTTCGGCGGCGGCGAGCGCGGCTACAGCAACTGGGAGTTGTCGTCGGACCGGGCCAATGCATCGCGCCGCGAACTGCTGCTGGGCGGATTGCCCGAAGACCGCATGCTGCGGGTGCAGGGCCTCGCGTCGAGCGCGCTGTTCGACCGCAACGACCCGTTGAGCCCGACCAACCGGCGCATCAGCATCATCGTGATGAACCGCGAGGCGGAGGACCGATTCTTCCAGACCACGCCCTTGATGCCGGAGCCCGAGGCACCGGCCGCCGAGGGGGCGGCGACGCCGCCCTCAACTTCCGCCGCCACTGCCCGATAACTGCCGCAAGCAGCCGTTTCCAGGCTCCACCCCGTACCCACCGCCCCAAGCGACCCAGCGAGGACTCTCATGAGCACCGATTTGAAATTCCTGATCGTCGACGACTTCTCGACCATGCGCCGCATCGTGCGCGGTCTGCTGAAGGAGATCGGCTACAACAACGCCGAAGAGGCCGAGGATGGCGCGGTGGCGCTGAACATGCTGAAGAACGCGAAGTTCGACTTCGTCGTCAGCGACATCAACATGCCGAACATGAACGGCTTCGAGCTGCTGTCGGCGGTGAAGGCCGATGCGAGCCTGAAGCACCTGCCGGTGCTGATGGTGACCGCCGAGGCGCGCAAGGAAGACATCGTGCGGGCGGCGCAGGACGGCGCGGCCGGCTACATCGTCAAGCCTTTCACGAAGGCGACGCTGGAAGAAAAAGTCCAGAAGATCATGCAGAAGCTGGCCACTGCGGCCTGATGCCGAACCAGCCCCCCGACGTACAAGGGAACACACCATGAAGATGGACACGATGGCCACGCTGGCCCCGACGGTGCCTGCGGCCTCGCCCGAGGTCTTCCAGCAGCTCGGCGCGATCACGCGCCAGTTGCATGACACGCTGATGCAGCTGGGCGTGATGCCCAAGCTGCGGACCGCGGCCGACAACCTGCCCGACGCGCGCAGCCGCCTGAACTACATCGCCGAGAAGACCGGCGCCGCGGCCAACAAGGTGCTGAATTCGGTCGACCAGGCCAAGCTGGAGCATGGGCACATCGCCTCCGAGACGCGCCGGCTGGCGGCGGCCATCGTGGCCGACCCGGTGAAGGCGGTGGCCTCGGGCTCGGTGATGAATTTCGTCGGTGACGTCGAGGCCGCCACGGCGCGCATCGACCTGCACCTGACCGACATCATGATGGCGCAGGATTTCCATGACCTGACGGGCCAGGTGGTGGCCAAGGTCGTCGCGCTGGCGTCGGACCTGGAAGACAGCCTGGTCAAGCTGCTGGTGCAGGCGGCGCCGCCGGAGCAGGTGCAGAAGGTGGAGTCTTCCATCCTGAACGGGCCGGTCGTGAACCCCGAGGGGCGCACGGACGTGGTCGCGAACCAGGGGGAGGTCGACGACCTTCTCGCCAGTCTCGGGTTCTGAACCTCGTCCCGGTTCGGGGACTCGCTGCGCGAGGGCTCTTTCTCGCTGCCGGAGGGCTTCTTCTGACTGCGTGAGGCTGCTGCCGGGTCTCGCCCCGGCGGGCGAGTCACTTTCATTTGAGCCCAAATGAAAGTAACCAAAGCAAAGGGCTTGAACACACACCATACGGTCTCGCCCCGGCGGGCGAGTCACTTTCATTTGAGCCCAAATGAAAGTAACCAAAGCAAAGGGCTTGAACACACACCATACGGTTCGTTCTGACTCGCTGCGGACAACACGGCCACTTCGGCTAGGGCTCCACCTTCGCTGGGATTGTTGGCCGTTCTTCTCCACCCGGCTCGCTGCGCTTCGCCAGGATGACGCGGCGGTCGCGGGGGCGAGACGAAGCGACGAGCGCGAGTCGAGTGGCGCGGGAGAACAACAATCCCAGCGAACGGGGATGTGCAGCCGAGTGGCAGTGTTGTCCGCAGCGGGCCAGAACGAACCGTATGGTGTGTGTTGAGGCTCTTTGCTTTGGTTACTTTCATTTGAGCCAGCAAATGAAAGTGACTCGCCCGCCGGGGCGAGACCCGGCGCCGCCTCACGCAGTGAGAAGAACAAAGCCCCCCCGCAGGGGTGAGCCCGGGAGTCTCACTCACTCCCGACCAGCCCGTTGCGGATCGCATAAACCGTCATCTCCGAGTTATTCGAGAGGCCGAGCTTCTCCAAGACACGCGCGCGATACACGCTCACCGTCTTCGGACTGAGCATCAGTTCCTCCGCGATGTCCGACAGCCGCTTGCCCGACGCAATCATCACCAGCGTCTGCAATTCCCGGTCGGACAACTTCTCGTGCGCCGCCTCGCTCGACGGCGTCGTCAGGCTCTCGACCAGCATCTGCGCGATCTCGGGCGTCACGTACTTGCGGCCCTGCCCCACCGTGCGCACCGCGGCCACGATGGTCGCCGGGTCGCCGCCCTTGTTCACATAGCCGAACGCGCCCGCCCGCAAGGCGCGGATCGCGTACTGGTCCTCGGGGTACATCGACACCACCAGCACCCGCATCGTCGAACCCTCGTCCTTCAACACGTGCAGCACGTCCAGCCCGCTGCGGCCCGGCAGGTTGATGTCGAGCACCAGCACGTCGCAGCCGCCCGTCGTGCGCAGCAGCGAACGCAGCTCGGTGTAGTCGCCGGCCTCGCCGATCACCTCGATGTCGGGGGCGTCCGACAAGGTGTCGCGGATGCCGCGCCGGATCAGCGCATGGTCGTCGCACAGGATCACTTTGATCATCAGATGTTCCCCCACACCGTCGGGTCGTATGGCGCCGACGGCTCCTCGGCGATCTCGAAATCCAGCTCGTCGGACATCATCTCGAGCGGCACCGACAGGATCAGCGTCGTTCCCGCCGGCCCGCTGCTCAGGTCCACCCAGCCGCCCACCGTGCCGGCCCGCTCGTGCAGCCCGCGGATGCCGAACGAACGCGCTTTCGCGAGGTCGTCCTGGTTCAGGCCGCGGCCGTTGTCGCTGATCTCGAGCGACAGCACCCCGCCGGCAAGCGTCAGGTCGATCTGCACGTGGCTCGCGTGCGCATGCTTGGTCACGTTGGTCAGTGCCTCCTGCGCCGTGCGGTACGCCACCAGCGGCACGCCGGCCGGCAAGGTCAGATGGTCGTAGCGGCTGCGGAACTCGCAGGTCACGCCGGTGCGCTTCTCGAAACGGCTCGCCATCCACTGCAGCGCGGCCACCAGGCCCTGCTCCAGGATCGCCGGCCGCAGGTTGTGCATCACCCGCTGGCTCGCCTCGATCGCATGGCTCACCGTCTCGAGCGCCGAATTGACCCGCGCCAGCACCTCCGGCGAATCGGAATGCCGCGCAATCCAGGCCAGGTCGAACTTCAGCGCCGTCAACGAACCGCCGACGTCGTCGTGGATCTCGCGCGCGATCGCCGCCCGCTCCGACTCGACGCTGGTCTGCAGGTGCTGCGCGAGCTCGTGCACCCGCTGCTTCTGCTCGCCCAGCTCGCGGTCGGCGCGCTGGCGCGCCAGCAGCAGCTCGTGCGCCTCGACCGCATGCAGCAGCGCCGGCACCAGCCGCGCCAGGTTGTTCTTCAGCAGGTAGTCGCTGGCGCCGTTGCGCATCGCCTCGACCGCGGTGTCTTCGCCGATCTCGCCGGACACCAGGATGAACGGGATGCTGCGCCCGCTCGCCTTCAGCAGGTCGAGCGCCACCAGGCCCGAAAAGCCCGGCAGGTTGTAGTCGGACACGATAATGTCCCACTCCTGCGACGGCTCCAGCGCCTGCAGGAATTCGAGCTCCGAATCGACCCGGATCGCGTCGACGTCGAGCCCGCCGCGGCGCAGGTGGGCCAGCGTCAGGTGGTGGTCAAGCTCGGAGTCCTCCAGGTGCAGGAGTCGCAGGCGCTGCTCGGACAGAGGCGGAGACATGGCTCGCAGTATGCCAAGCAACCGGCGCGCGGGTGCCAACTTCGCACGCTCGCGACCGCCATTCGAATTGGCAGCACTTTTCACCGGTGATTGAGCTAATGCTTTCCCGTCCCCTGCCGAAAATGCCAGACAGATAGCACGCCCTGCGCAGGAGCTCCCCTGCACAGCGCCCGATCCCTCACTTTCGAGCGGAGATTTGGATGCAGATGAACGACGCCAACGATGCCGGCATGCCACCCGCCCCCGCGGGCATGGCATTGCTCGCCGCCGCCGACCTGCAGGACCACCTGATGTCGGCCACCAACGATCTGGAACGCCTTCAGACCCTGCTGGCCGACGCCTGCGACACGCTGATGCAGCGCTTCTACGGCGCCTCGGAGCAGATCCGCACGCTGCGCGAACGCCCCCACTCGGGCGAAGAAAGCGACGAAGTGTTCAGCGGCGTCATGCAGGACCTGGGCGGCGCGGTCACCGCGCTGCAGTTCCAGGACATGGCGTCCCAGCTGATCCACCACACCAACCGCCGGTTGCGCAGCTGCGTCGACCGGCTGGCCCGCGAGGCCTTCGCGGATGACGAAGACGGTGAGACCGTGGTCGAGGAAGCCCCGCTGCGACCCAACCCGGTGACCCAGGCCGAGATGGACGTCGGATCCATCGAGTTGTTCTAGGCCGCCCTCAAGACTCCAGTCCACCTACCGAAACAGTTTTCGAGAAATCCGGAGAAACCCATGCATTCCATCCTCGCGGTCGACGATTCGGCCTCCATGCGCCAGATGGTGTCCTTCACGCTGAAGAGCGCCGGCTACAACGTCGTCGAGGCCGTCGACGGCCAGGACGCGTACGAGAAGACCAGCGGCCGCGACTTCGACCTCGTGCTGACCGACCAGAACATGCCCCGCATGGACGGCATCAGCCTGACGAAGAAGCTGCGCGACAACCCGAAGTTCAAGAGCACGCCGATCCTGATCCTGACCACCGAGTCGAGCGACCAGATGAAGCAGGCCGGCCGCAGCGCCGGTGCCACCGGCTGGCTGGTCAAGCCGTTCGATCCGGCCAAGCTGATCGAAGTCATCAAGAAGGTCGTGCGCTGAGCGCCCCGCGCTCGCGCCCGACTTCTCCGCCACCGACAACATAACGACATCCATCCAGGAGCACGCCATGGGCGAGATGACCTCCGAGGGCTCTCAGCTGAGCGCCGGCATCGACCTGAGCCAGTTCTATCAGGTCTTCTTCGAAGAAGCGGGCGAGAACCTCGACCGCATGGAGAAGCTGCTGCTCGACCTCGACATCGAGTCGGCCGACGACGAGGAGCTCAACGCGATCTTCCGTTGCGCGCACTCGATCAAGGGCGGCGCCGCGACCTTCGGCTTCTCCGATGTCGCCGAGCTGACCCACCAGATGGAGACGCTGCTGGACAAGCTGCGCCGCCATGAACTGACCCCGACCGCGCCGATGGTCGACGTGCTGCTGCAATCGGGCGACGCGCTGCGCGCCCAGCTGGCACGCCACCAGGGCAACGGCGGCGACGAGCTGGACACGACCGAGCTGCTGTTCAACATCCGCGCGATGGTGGCCGGCGAAGCGCCCGTCGCGACCGCGGCACCCACCGCCCCGGCCGAGAAGCCGAAGGCGGCTGCGCCGGCGTCGGCGATGCCCGCGCCGTCGGCGCCCAACCATGCACGCGTGCTGGAGCTGCGCGTCGGTCCGCTGAAGAACCTGGCGGACGCCGACAACCTGGTCGAGCTGTTCAAGGAAATCACCGACCTCGGCACCATCGAGCCGCTGGACAACGGCATGTCGGCCGACGGCATGCGCCGTTTCAAGATCTGCACGACCAGCACCGACAGCGACCTGCTGGACCTGTTCACCTTCCACGTGGCACGCGAGCAGGTCACGCTGCTGCCGCTCGGCCCGGGCTACGGCTTCCACGACGGCGCCCCGGGCGCCCCGGCGGCCGCCGCGCCCAGCGAGGCCGACCTCGGCTACGGCTTCTTCGACGACGCCCCGGGCGCACCGAATGCCGTCGCGGCACCGGCCGCCGATGCGGCGCCGGCCGACGACGCCGGCACGCCGGTCGAGTCGGCCAAGCCGGTCGCAAAGCCCGCGCCCAAGGCCGAGAAGGCCCCGGCCGCCGCGGTCGAGGCGTCGACGCTGCGCGTCTCGGTCGAGAAGGTCGACCAGCTGATCAACCTGGTCGGCGAACTCGTGATCACGCAGGCCATGCTGGCCCAGAACAGCCAGGGGCTCGACCCGGCGCTGTACCAGCAGCTGGCCTCCGGCCTGGCCGACCTGGACCGCAACACCCGCGATCTGCAGGAATCGGTGATGTCGATCCGCATGATCCCGATGTCGATGGTGTTCAGCCGCTTCCCGCGCATGCTGCGCGACCTGGCCGCCAAGCTCGGCAAGAAGGTCGACTTCGTGACGCTCGGCGAAGCCACCGAACTGGACAAGGGCCTGGTCGAGAAGATCACCGACCCGCTGACCCACCTGGTGCGCAACAGCTGCGACCACGGCATCGAGACCCCGGCCGACCGCGTCGCCAAGGGCAAGCCCGAGACCGGCACCATCACGCTGAGCGCGTCCCACCAGGGCGGCTCCATCGTCATCGAGGTGCGCGACGACGGCCGCGGCCTGTCGCGCGACAAGCTGCTGAAGAAGGCCCGCGAGCGCGGCATCCCGGCACCCGACTCGATGACGGACCAGGAGGTGTGGGGCCTGATCTTCGCGCCCGGCTTCTCGACCGCCGACGTCGTCACCGACGTCTCCGGCCGCGGCGTCGGCATGGACGTGGTCAAGAAGAACATCACCGCGCTGGGCGGCACCGTCGAGATCGATTCGGCCGAAGGCTACGGCATGCGCGTCTCGGTGCGCCTGCCGCTGACGCTGGCCATCATGGACGGCATGTCGGTGGGCGTCGGCGAAGAGGTCTACATCCTCCCGCTGTCGTCGGTGATCGAATCGTTCCAGGTGCAGCCCGACATGGTCAAGACGATCGGCGGCTCCGGCCGCGTGGTCGAGGTGCGCGACGAGTACATGCCGGTGCTGGAGATGGAGCACGTCTTCAACGTGCCGCGCTTCGACTTCGAGCACGTCAGCGGGATCATGGTGGTGGTCGAGGCCGAAGGCGGGCGCGTCGCGCTGCTGGTCGACGAGCTGCTCGGACAGCAGCAGGTCGTCGTCAAGAACCTCGAAGCCAACTACCGCAAGGTCAACGACGTGTCGGGCGCCACCATCATGGGTGACGGTCGCGTGGCGCTGATCCTGGACGTCGGCAGCCTGGTGCGCCGTTCGCGCCACTGAGCTTCGCCGTTCATTTTTCTCCCAATCTTTCCGGAGCTCGACGATGAAGTTGAATGACGTTCGAGTCGGCGCGCGCCTGGGAGGCGGTTTCGCCGTCACCCTCGCGTTGCTGTGCCTGATCATGGTCGTCGGCGTGTGGCGCCTGGGCAGCATCGCCCAGGCCACCCAGCAGATGATGGCCGAGCCGCTCGCGAAGGAACGGCTGGCGGCCGAATGGGCGCGCAACGTGTCGATCGGCGTGACGCGCGGCAAGGCGATCGCCAAGAGCCCGGACGCCACGCTCGAAGGGCTGTTCTCCGACGATGCCAAGGCGTCGACGGCGCGCGCCAACGAGATCACCCAGGCGCTGAAGGCCTTCCCGACCTCGCCCGACGAGCAGGTGCTGCTCGACCGCATCGCCGAGACGCGCAAGACCTACCTCGTGGCGCGCGACGGCATGACGGCCGCCAAGCGTGCCGGCAACACCGAAGAAGCGACGCGCATCTATGACAGCAGCTTCCAGGTCGTCGCGCCGGTCTACGTGGCGGTGATGCAGGCCTACGTGGACTACCAGAAGAAGGCCATCGACGAGATGGCGAAGCGCATCGATGCCGACGCGCTGCGCGGCCGCCTGCTGATCGGCGTGACCGGCTGCCTGGCGCTGGTGTTCGGCGCCGTGTTCGCCTGGCTGCTGACGCGCTCGATCACCGTGCCGGTGGCCGAGGCGGCCCGCCTGGCCGACGCGGTGGCCGGCGGCGACCTGTCGCGCCGGGTCACGGCCAAGGGCCGCGACGAGATCGCCGGCCTGATGCGCTCGCTCGGCAAGATGAACGCCAGCCTGCACGACATGGTCACGCAGGTGCGCCAGTCGGCCGACAGCATCCAGGTCGCCAGCGGCGAAGTCGCGACCGGCAACCAGGACCTGAGCGCCCGCACCGAGCAGACCGCGTCGAACCTGCAGCAGACCGCGTCGTCGATGGGCCACCTGACCGGCACCGTCAAGCAGACCGCCGACTCGGCCCGCACCGCCAACCAGCTGGCGTCGTCGGCGCAAGGCGCCGCCGGCAAGGGCGGCGAAGTGGTGTCGCAGGTCGTCTCGACGATGAACGACATCCATGCGAGCTCGAAGAAGATCGCCGACATCATCGGCGTGATCGACGGCATCGCGTTCCAGACCAACATCCTGGCGCTGAACGCCGCGGTGGAAGCGGCGCGTGCCGGCGAACAGGGCCGCGGCTTCGCGGTGGTCGCGAGCGAAGTGCGCAGCCTGGCACAGCGCAGCGCGCAGGCGGCCAAGGAGATCAAGAGCCTGATCGACGCATCGGTCGACAAGGTCGACTCCGGGTCGCGCCTGGTGGCGGATGCCGGCCAGTCGATGACCGAGATCGTCAACAGCGTGCGCCGCGTCACCGACATCATCGGCGAGATCACGTCGGCCGCGTCGGAGCAGAGCGACGGCATCGGCCAGGTCAACACCGCGGTGACGCAGCTCGACCAGATGACGCAGCAGAACGCCGCGCTGGTGGAGCAGTCGGCCGCGGCAGCCGAGTCGCTGAAGGAACAGGCGCTGCGGCTCTCGGGCGTGGTGTCGGTGTTCCGGCTGACCGCCTGAAGCCAGTGACCTGAAAAGCGCGTCAGCGCCCTGTTCGTTCTCATAGGAGCGCTGCATGCAGTTCAGTTTCCGCAACGCCCGCATCGGCACCCGGCTCGGGCTGGTCTTCAGCCTGCTGGTGCTGCTGATGGTGCTGGCCACCGGCTACGGCGCGCTCAAGCTGAAGCAGACCACGTCGACGCTGAAGCGCCTGTCGGCCACCGAATGGCAGATGACGCAGCTGGCGCGCGACTGGAATGCGCAGGCCGCGATGAACACGCTGCGCGTGACGACCAACGCCCGCCTGGGCACCGGCGAGTTCTCCGACGAGCTGACGAAGCAGTCGAAGCTGACCGCGGTGGCCAACGCCGAGCTCATCAAGAAGATCGAGGCGCTGGTCTCCGACGCGGAGATGAAGGCGCTGTTCGACAAGGCGGTGCAGGCGCGCAAGGTCGCGCTCGCATTCGACCCGCAGCTCGATGCGCTGAAGAACAGCGGCGACTTCGTCGCGCTCGAAGGGCTGCTGGCCGGCGATTTCGACAAGACCCGCAAGACCTACCAGGCCGCCGTCGACGAGCTGGCCGCGCTGGCCACCGCCCGCGCCGCCGCGGCGCAGGAACACGCGGAAGCCGGCACCAACCTCGCGGCCACCGTGGTCGGCGTGCTGGTGCTGGTGTGTGTGGGCGTGGCCGGCGGCTTCGGCTGGTGGCTGACGCGCTCGATCGCGGTGCCGATCGGCGAAGCGGTGCAGCATGCCCGCGCGATTGCCGGCGGCGACCTGTCGCAGGCGGTGTCGATCGAAGCAGGCGGCGAAGCCGGCGAGCTGGCGCGCGCGCTGGCCGAGATGCAGGCCTCGCTGCGCCGGCTGGTCGGCGAGGTGCGCAGCACCACCGACAGCATCACGACCGCCAGCGCCGAGATCGCGACCGGCAACCAGGACCTGAGCCACCGCACCGAACAGACCGCGAGCAACCTGCAGCAGGCCGCGTCGTCGATGGAGCAACTGACCGGCACCGTCAAGCAGAGCGCCGACTCGGCCCGCCAGGCCAACCAGCTGGCCTCGTCGGCGGCNAAGCGCTTCGTCGCGATCAACTGCGGCGCGATCCCCAACCTGCAGCAGGCCGCGTCGTCGATGGAGCAACTGACCGGCACCGTCAAGCAGAGCGCCGACTCGGCCCGCCAGGCCAACCAGCTGGCCTCGTCGGCGGCCGAGGTCGCCGCGCGCGGCGGCTCGGTGGTCGCGCAGGTCGTCACGACGATGGACGAGATCAACGCCAGCTCGAAGAAGATCAACGACATCATCGGCGTGATCGACGGGATTGCGTTCCAGACCAACATCCTCGCGCTGAACGCGGCGGTGGAAGCGGCGCGTGCCGGCGAGCAGGGCCGCGGCTTCGCGGTCGTCGCCAGCGAAGTGCGCAGCCTGGCGCAGCGCAGCGCGCAGGCCGCCAAGGAAATCAAGGGCCTGATCGGCGCCAGCGTCGACCGCGTCGAAGCCGGTTCGCGGCTGGTGGCCGATGCCGGCACGACGATGAACGAGATCGTCGGTTCGGTGCAGCGCGTGTCGGACATCATCGGCGAGATCACCGCCGCGTCGTCCGAGCAGAGCGACGGCATCGGCCAGATCAACACCACGGTGACGCAGCTCGACCAGATGACCCAGCAGAACTCGGCGCTGGTCGAGGAAAGCGCCGCCGCCGCCGAAAGCCTGCGCGACCAGGCGCAGCGCCTGTCGCAGGCCGTCGGCGCGTTCCGCTTCGAAGCCCGGCACTGAGCCGCTCCACCCCTTCCACTGATTGCAGAACATCATGCGCATCCAGGACCTCCGCATCGGCACCCGCATCTGGTTCGCCGTGAGCGTCTTCATCGTCTCGCTGCTGGTGCTGGTCGCCTTCACCGCGTGGCGTTCGGCCCAGGTGCAGGCGCTGTCCGACGAGGCGCTGGCGCTGTCGGACACCAAGATCCGCACCGCGGCCCGCTGGGCCAGCCTGACCGAGGCGGCCGTCGCGCGCGCCCAGGCCGGCGCGATCGCGAGCGACGACTCGGTGCGCACCGCGTTCAAGGGCACCAACGACAAGGCGATCGCGCAGATCACCGAGCTGCAGAAGCAGCTGAAGGAGATGCCGCAAACCGACGCCGAGACGCAGCAGATGGCGAAGATCGCCGCCGACCGCAAGATCGTGCTCGACACCTCGGCCGAGATCACGAAGAAGAAGGAAGGCGGCGACCTGGAAGGCGCCCGCACGCTGGCGATGGGCGGCTTCGCCCAGGCCGTCGACACCTACATGCAATCGCTGCGCGGCTTCGTCGCGCTGCAGGAGCAGGCCGCGCAGGCCACGCGCGAGCGGCTGTCGGCCGAACGCCGCAGGACGGTGACGCTGGCAGCGGGCGTGGTCGCGCTGATCATCGTCGGCGCGCTGTTCGGCACCTTCGCGCTGGTCGGCTCGATCCGCCGCCCGCTCGGCGAGGCGATCGCGCTGGCCGATTCGATTGCCGGCGGCGACCTGAGCCCGCGGCCGGCGGTGAACCGCGGCGACGAGATGGGCGACCTGATGCGCGCGCTGCAGACGATGACGGCCGCGCTCGGCCGCGTCGTGCAGCAGGTGCACTCCGCCAGCGACAGCATCCGCACCGCCAGCACCGAGATCGCGACCGGCAACCAGGACCTGAGCGCCCGCACCGAGCAGGCCGCGTCCAGCCTGCAGCAGACCGCGTCGTCGATGGAACAGCTGACCGGCACCGTCAAGCAGAGCGCCGATTCGGCCCGCCAGGCCAACCAGCTGGCCTCGTCGGCCGCCGAAGTCGCCGCGCGCGGCGGCTCGGTCGTTTCGCAGGTCGTCACGACGATGGACGAGATCAACGCCAGCTCGAAGAAGATCAACGACATCATCGGCGTGATCGACGGCATCGCGTTCCAGACCAACATCCTGGCGCTGAATGCCGCGGTGGAAGCGGCGCGCGCCGGCGAGCAGGGCCGCGGCTTCGCGGTCGTCGCGAGCGAGGTGCGCAGCCTCGCGCAGCGCAGCGCCGAGGCGGCCAAGGAAATCAAGGCGCTGATCGGCGCCAGCGTCGACCGCGTCGAGGCCGGCTCGCGCCTGGTCGCCGATGCCGGCACGACGATGAGCGAGATCGTCGGCTCGGTGCAGCGCGTCAGCGACATCATCGGCGAGATCACCGCCGCGTCGTCCGAACAGAGCGACGGCATCGGCCAGATCAACACCGCGGTGACGCAGCTCGACCAGATGACGCAGCAGAACGCCGCGCTGGTCGAGGAAAGCGCCGCCGCCGCCGAAAGCCTGAAGGACCAGGCCGCGCGCCTGGCGCAGGCGGTCGGCACCTTCCGGCTCGCCGCGCACTGATCGTGCGTTCTCGAGTCGTCCCGCCCTGAACCTGACCTGCTCCACCCGAGGTTCCCCATGCTCAACCTGTCCTTCAAACGCAAGATCGGCCTGCTGGTCGGCGCGTCGATCCTGGCGCTCATCCTGCTGACCGTCGCGTCCAGCCTGCGCATGCGCAGCCAGATCGTCGAAGGGCGCAAGGGCCAGCTGGTGACGGCGGTCGAGGCCGCCTACAACATCGCCGCCGGCTTCGAGGCGAAGGCGACCGCCGGCACGATGAGCAAGGAAGACGCGCAGAAGGCGGCCAAGGACGCCATCCGCGTGGCCCGTTACGGCGCCGACGCGAAGGACTACCTGTATCTCTTCTCGATGGACGGTGCCGCGGTGATGCACCCGCTGAAGCCCGAGTGGGACGGCCAGCCGATGATCGGCAAGGTCAAGGACAGCAAGGGCCTGGACATCATCCAGGGCGAGATCGACGCGCTGCGCGCCAGCAAGGACGGCCGTGCGTGGCTGATGACCGACTTCCCGCGCCCCGGCAAGACCGAGTCGGCGCCCAAGCTGATGTACGTGATGCAGCTGAAGAGCTGGGGCTGGCTGGTCGGCTCCGGCCTGTACATGGACGACGTCGACGCCCAGGTGCGCGACACCGCGGTGCAGGGCCTGCTGATCACGCTGCTGATCCTGGCCGGCATCGGCGCGCTCGGCGTCGTGATCGCCCGCAGCGTGCTGCGCCAGATCGGCGGCGAGCCGAGCGACGCGATGGCGGTGATGGGCGAGGTCGCGCGCGGCAACCTGGCGGTCGACCTGAGCCAGTCGGTGCCGGGCAGCCTGCTCGACTCACTGGCGCAGATGGTGCGCTCGCTGCGCAGCACGGTCAGCCAGGTCCGCCAGAGCACCGACAGCATCTCGACCGCGTCGGGCGAGATCGCGACCGGCAACCAGGACCTGAGCGCCCGCACCGAACAGACCGCATCGAACCTGCAGCAGGCCGCGTCGTCGATGGACCAGTTGACCGGCACGGTCCGGCAGAGTGCCGATTCGGCCCGCCAGGCCAACCAGCTGGCGTCGTCGGCGGCCGAGGTCGCCGCGCGCGGCGGCTCGGTCGTCGCGCAGGTCGTCTCGACGATGGACGAGATCAATGCGTCGTCGAAGAAGATCAACGACATCATCGGCGTGATCGACGGCATCGCATTCCAGACCAACATCCTGGCGCTGAACGCTGCGGTCGAAGCCGCGCGTGCCGGCGAGCAGGGCCGCGGCTTCGCGGTGGTCGCGAGCGAGGTGCGCAGCCTCGCGCAGCGCAGCGCCGAGGCGGCCAAGGAGATCAAGGCGCTGATCGGCGCCAGCGTCGATCGCGTCGAAGCCGGCTCGCGGCTGGTCGCCGATGCCGGCCAGACGATGCAGGAGATCGTCGGCTCGGTGCAACGCGTGTCGGACATCATCGGCGAGATCACCGCCGCGTCGTCCGAGCAGAGCGACGGCATCGGCCAGGTCAACACCGCCGTCACGCAGCTCGACCAGATGACGCAGCAGAACGCCGCGCTGGTCGAGGAAAGCGCCGCCGCCGCCGAAAGCCTGCGCGACCAGGCCNCGCGTGTCGGACATCATCGGCGAGATCACCGCCGCGTCGTCCGAGCAGAGCGACGGCATCGGCCAGGTCAACACCGCCGTCACGCAGCTCGACCAGATGACGCAGCAGAACGCCGCGCTGGTCGAGGAAAGCGCCGCCGCCGCCGAAAGCCTGCGCGACCAGGCGAAGCGCCTGGCCTCGGTCGTCGCGACCTTCCGGCTGGACGCGGGCGACAGCCCGCTGCCGCAGCCGGCCGCGACGCCCGTCGCGGTGGCCCGGCCTGCCGTGGCGGCGTCGAAGCCCGCCGCGCCGAAGCCCGCCGCAGCGAAGCCCGCAACCCCGAAGGCCGTCGCGCCTGCCCGCGCCGCACCGAGCCCGGTGACCGCCGCGGCGCCGGCCCCGCAGGCCGCACCGCAACCCGCCCCGGTTGCCAGCAAACCCGCCGCCACCGTCGCCCCTGGCGACGACTGGGAAACCTTCTGAACCCTGCTCTGCCATGAACCTGAACAACCTCAGCATCCGCACCAAGCTGATCGGCGGCTTCGGCCTGGTCCTCGCGATCGCGCTGCTGCAAAGCCTGCTCGCGATCTCGCGCCTGGGCCACGTCAATGCGAACGCCACGGACATCGCGACCAACTGGCTGCCCAGCGTGCGTGCGCTCGGTGAGCTCAACAGCGACCTGGCGTCGTACCGCTCGGTGCGCCTGCGGCTCGCGCTGATCGACACCTCGCTCGAGGTGGAGCCGATCGAGGCCTCGCTGAAGAAGGTGGAAGGCAACTTCGAAACGCACCGCGCCGCCTACCAGGCGATGATCAACTCGCCGGAAGAAAAGGCGATGTACGAGCAGTTCGCGCAGCAGTGGAAGAGCTACCAGGCGATCAACCCCGAGCTGCTGCGGATGGCCAAGGAGATGGACACCGCCGGCGTCAAGAAGCTGGTGAACGGGTCGGCCGGCCAGTCGTACACCGATGCCCGCGCATTGCTCGTCAAGCTGATCGAGCTGAACACCGCCGGCAGCATGGCCGCGGCGGCCGATGGCGCGAAGACCTATGAATCGTCGCGCACGATGCTGATCGCCGGCCTGGTCGCGATGACCGCGATCGGCCTGTCGATCGCCTGGTTCGTCTCGGGCGGCCTCGCGCGTGCCGCGGCGCGTGCGGTGGTCGATGCGAACCGCATCGCCGACGGCGACCTGAGCCAGCCGATCCTGTCGAGCGGCAGCGACGAGATGGGCCAGCTGCTGAAGGCGCTCGGCGACATGCAGGACAAGCTGCGCGGCATCGTCGGCGGCGTGCGGCAGAACGCCGACGGCGTGGCGACCGCCAGCGCGCAGATCGCGCAGGGCAACAACGACCTGAGCAGCCGCACCGAACAGCAGGCGAGCGCGCTCGAAGAGACGGCCGCGTCGATGGAGCAGCTGTCGAGCACGGTCAAGCAGAACGCCGACAACGCCCGCCAGGCCAACCAGCTGGCGATGAGCGCATCGAGCGTCGCCGTCTCGGGTGGCGAGGTGGTCAATCGCGTCGTCGACACGATGAAGGGCATCAACGACTCGTCGCGCCGCATCGCCGACATCATCGGCACGATCGACGGCATCGCGTTCCAGACCAACATCCTGGCGCTGAACGCCGCGGTGGAAGCGGCGCGTGCCGGCGAGCAGGGCCGCGGCTTCGCGGTCGTCGCGAGCGAAGTGCGCAGCCTCGCGCAGCGCAGCGCCGACGCCGCCAAGGAGATCAAGACGCTGATCTCGACCAGCGTCGAGCGCGTCGAGCAGGGCACCGCGCTGGTCGACGAAGCCGGCACGACGATGGCCGAGGTGGTCGCGTCGATCCGCCGGGTGACCGACATCATGGGCGAGATCACGTCGGCGAGCGTCGAGCAGTCGGCCGGCGTCAGCCAGGTCGGCGAGGCGGTCACGCAGATGGACCGGGCGACGCAACAGAACGCGGCGCTGGTCGAGGAAAGCGCGGCCGCGGCCGAGAGCCTGAAGGTGCAGGCGGCGCAGTTGCTGGCGAATGTGGCGGTGTTCAAGCTGTCGGCGACGCATGCCGCCGCGCCGGCACCGGTCTTCCAGCCGGCCCGGCCGGCCCGGCCGGTGCCCGCCGCCGTGGCCCGCCCGACGTCGAAGCCGGTGGCGAAAGCCCCGGCGGCGGCGGTCGCCAAGCCGGTGGCGCCGGTCGAGCCGGTGCTGGCCTCCGCCCCGGCCCCGGCCCCGGCCCCGGCCCCGCGTCCGGCGCTGGCCACCGCCCCCGCCGGTGCGGACGACTGGGAAACCTTCTGACTGCGTGAGGCTTCTTCTCACTGCGTGAGGCGGCGCCGGGTCTCGCCCCGGCAGGCGAGTCACTTTCATTTGAGCCAGCAAATGAAAGTGACTCGCCCGGCAGGGCGAAACCTGCCGGAGGCACAGCTCAGCGTCCGGGGCGAGACCCGGCAGCAGCCTCACGCAGTAGAGAAGCCCCGGATATCCCCGTCTTTTGGCCCGACGGCCGACTTGCCCTGGCTCACAGAATCGGCATCGGACCGGTACAGCCGGACCGCTCCGTGCCGATAAAGGCACCAGCGCATCCGCTTTCCGGCGGATGCAGTCCCGCCACCGCGCCCGCGAGCGCCCCGTCTGCCGAGGAATTCCAATGTCCAAGCACCTCTTCCTGTGCGCCCTGCTGGCCGCCGCCGCCCTGCCCGCCTTCGCCAAGGACGGCAATGCCACCGCCGACGAAGCCTCCGCGATGGTCAAGAAAGGCGTCGCCTACATCAAGGCCAGCGGCAAGGACAAGGCTTACGCCGAGATCAACAACAAGGCCGGCCAGTTCACCGACCGCGACCTCTACCTGGTCGTCTACGGGCTCGACGGCGTCGTGCGCGCCCATGGTGCGAACGAAAAAATGATCGGCAAGAACCTGCTTGAGCTGAAAGACGTCGACGGCAAGCCCTTCGTGAAGGAACGCGTCGAACTCGCCCAGTCCAAGGGCACGTTCTGGCAGGACTACAAGTTCACCAACCCGGTCAGCAAGAAGATCGAGCCGAAGCGCGCGTACTGCGAGCGGCTCGACGACGTGGCCGTCTGCGGCGGCATCTACAAGTAAGCCTCGTCCGTCCCACCCGCACGACCGGAAGCCCGCCATGAAACTCGGACTCAAGCTGCTCGCAGCCCCCGTGCTGACTGCCGTCGTGGTGTTCTCGATGGCCTCGGTGAACACCGCGCTGATGAGCGCCGAAGCAACCAAGAACAGCGAGGACTTCCGCAGCGACCTCGAGTCGTTCCGCACCATCACCAGCGTGCAGGACCAGCTCGGCCAGATCCACGCCGGCGTCTACCGCACCGTCGCGCTGATCGGCTCGCTCGACGAGCCGAAGATCAAGACAGCCCGCGAATCGCTGGCCAACCAGCTGGGCGGCCTGAAGCGCACGCTGGGCGGCCTCGCGGACGCCGATCGAAGCGACGCCGCCCTGGCCACCGAGATCAAGGCTGCCACCGCGCAGATCGACAAGTACCGTGGCCAGGCCGATTCGGCGATCGACCTGTCGTCGGTCGACCCGAACACCGGCATCGCCGCGATGCAGGGTGCCGACGAGACCTTCGGCGCGCTGGCCAAGGGCATGGGCGGCATGGTCGCCCGCATGGACCAGCAGTCGTCCGCGTCGATGGACGCGTCGGCCGCCCGCTCGCGCCGCACCAGCCTGCTGCTGGCCGCGCTCGGCCTGCTGGCTGCCGCCGCGACGGTCGGCGTGGCCTGGCTGATGCAGCGCCGCATCGTCGGCGAGCTGAGCCGCGCCGCCCAAGTCGCCGACCAGGTGGCCGACGGCAAGCTCGCGATCGATGCGCGCACCGACCGCAGCGACGAACTCGGCGACCTGATGCGCGCCCTCGACCGCATGACCCGGCAGCTCAGCCGCTCGCTCGCGACGGTGCTGGAATCGTCGTCGTCGATCGAGAACGCCAGCGCCGAGATCGCGACCGGCAACCAGGACCTGAGCCACCGCACCGAACAGGCGGCCAGCAACCTGCAGCAGACCGCCTCGTCGATGGAGCAGCTCACCGGCACCGTGAACCAGAGCGCCGACTCGGCCCGCCAGGCCAACCAGCTGGCGTCGTCGGCCGCCGAGGTCGCCGCGCGCGGCGGCTCGGTCGTCGCGCAGGTCGTCTCGACAATGGACGAGATCAACGCCAGCTCGCGCAAGATCGGCGACATCATCGGCGTGATCGACGGCATCGCGTTCCAGACCAACATCCTCGCGCTGAACGCCGCGGTGGAAGCGGCGCGTGCCGGCGAGCAGGGCCGCGGCTTCGCGGTCGTCGCCAGCGAGGTGCGCAGCCTTGCCCAGCGCAGCGCGCAGGCCGCGAAGGAGATCAAGGGCCTGATCGGCGCCAGCGTCGAACGCGTCGAAGCCGGTTCGCGGCTGGTGGCCGATGCCGGCCAGACGATGAACGAGATCGTCGGCTCGGTGCAGCGCGTCACCGACATCATCAGCGAGATCACCGCCGCCGCCGCCGAGCAGAGCGCCGGCATCGGCCAGGTGAACGGATCCGTCACCCAGCTCGACCAGATGACGCAGCAGAACGCGGCACTGGTGGAGGAGTCCGCAGCCGCTGCGGAAAGCCTGAAAGACCAGGCGGCGCGGCTGCGCAGCATCGTCAACAACTTCCAGCTCGCCGGAGAGCGCTCATGAACCTCACCCACCTGATGCGTCAATTCACGATCCGCACCCGCATGGTCGGCGCGATCGCCATCGTGCTCGCGCTGCTCGCGCTGGTCGGCGGCGCCGGCCTGACCGGGCTGCTGCGGCTGCAAAGCCTCAGCACCGCCTTCATGACCAGCTCGTTCGCCGACAGCAACTCGCTGGCTTCTCTGCGCACCGCGCTCGGCGAGATGCGCCTGGCCGAGAAGGAAATGATCGTCAATTACGAGAAGGCGGAGGAAGTGACGCGCTTCAGCGGGCAATGGACCGCCGCGCGCGAGCGCGTGATTGCCCAGCTGAAGACGCTGCAGGCCGGCACGCCCGACGACAGCACCGCGCTGGCCACCCGCATGGAAACCGAACTCGCCGCCTACGCCACCGCGATGGCCCCGGTGATCAAGCAGCTGGAGAACAGCGGCTACGACTCGGCCACGGTGGCCAACCGGGTGATGGGCCGCGCGAAGGAAGCCATCGGCGCCGCCGAGAAGACGGTCGCCGAGCTGCAGAAGACGCTGGGCACCGAAGGCAAGCAGGCCGAGGCCGCCCGCCAGGCGATGACACGCCAGACCATCACGCTGTTCGCGGTCGCGCTCGGCATTGCGATCCTGATCGTCGTGCCGGCCACGCTGATCAACATGCAGAGCATCTGCCGCCCGATGAGCGAGGCGCAGGCGCTGGCCGCGTCGATCGCGCGCGGCGACCTGACCAACCAGATCACGCTGATCGGCCGCGACGAATCGACGCAGCTGATGCAGGCCTTGTCGGACATGCAGGGGTCGCTGCGCACGCTGGTCGGCCAGGTGCGCAACTCGACCGACAGCATCTCGACCGCCAGCGCCGAGATCGCGACCGGCAACCAGGACCTGAGCGCCCGCACCGAGCAGACCGCGAGCAACCTGCAGCAGGCCGCGTCGTCGATGGAGCAACTGACCGGCACCGTCAAGCAGAGCGCCGACTCGGCCCGCCAGGCCAACCAGCTGGCCTCGTCGGCGGCNCCTGCAGCAGGCCGCGTCGTCGATGGAGCAACTGACCGGCACCGTCAAGCAGAGCGCCGACTCGGCCCGCCAGGCCAACCAGCTGGCCTCGTCGGCGGCTGAAGTCGCCGCGCGTGGCGGCTCGGTCGTCTCGCAGGTCGTCACGACGATGGACGAGATCAACGCCAGCTCGAAGAAGATCAGCGACATCATCGGCGTGATCGACGGCATCGCGTTCCAGACCAACATCCTCGCGCTGAATGCCGCGGTGGAAGCGGCGCGTGCCGGCGAACAGGGCCGCGGCTTCGCGGTGGTGGCGGGCGAAGTGCGCAGCCTGGCGCAGCGCAGCGCGCAGGCGGCGAAAGAGATCAAGGCGCTGATCGGCGCCTCGGTCGAGAAGGTCGATTCCGGTTCGCGCCTGGTCGCCGACGCCGGCAAGACCATGAGCGAGATCGTCGGCTCGGTGCAGCGCGTGTCGGACATCATCGGCGAGATCACCGCCGCGTCGTCCGAGCAGAGCGACGGCATCGGCCAGGTCAACACCGCCGTCACGCAGCTCGACCAGATNGCGCGTGTCGGACATCATCGGCGAGATCACCGCCGCGTCGTCCGAGCAGAGCGACGGCATCGGCCAGGTCAACACCGCCGTCACGCAGCTCGACCAGATGACGCAGCAGAACGCCGCGCTGGTCGAGGAAAGCGCCGCCGCCGCCGAAAGCCTGCGCGACCAGGCCCAGCGCCTGGCGTCGGTGGTCTCGACCTTCCGGCTCGATGCGCAG
Organism: Rhizobacter sp. Root1238; assembly: GCF_001425825.1. Classification (GTDB taxonomy): domain Bacteria; phylum Pseudomonadota; class Gammaproteobacteria; order Burkholderiales; family Burkholderiaceae_C; genus Rhizobacter. The sequence continues at coordinate 480 of NZ_LMDM01000013.1, read as the reverse complement.
GCCCTGCCGTCCGCGCCCGCACCGAAGGCGCCCGCACCGGTGGCGCCCGCCGCTACCAAGCCGGCCGCGGCATCGAAGCCCGCCGCCGCGCCGGTCGCCAGGCCCAAGCCGCCGGCGGCGGCCACGAGCACCCCCGCGAAGCCTGCCGCAGCCCCGGCCGTGACGAAAGTCGCAGCCGCCGCCCCGAACCCGGCGCCCGCCCCGGTCGCCGGCCCGGCCTTCGCCGCGACCGCGCCCAGCGACGACTGGGAAACGTTCTGAGCCCGCCGGGGCGCGCTGATCCACCCTTCAGTTCGCCCCGCTCCCGCCGATAGTGACGGCAACGCAGTCTTCCGACCCTGACAGGACCCCACCATGGACATGATCCACGAAGCCTCCCATGTGGCCCGGCATGAAGCCGCCCGCGCTTCCGCCGCCACCCAGTCCGGTGGCGAGTTCCTGACCTTCCGCCTCGGCGCCGAGGAATACGGCATCGACATC